>JADJVZ010000011.1 GCA_016716635.1 Micropruina sp. | reverse complement strand
GACCTGGCAACATCCAGATACGTTCGGGCGGGGTGTTGCCCCATTGAGAGCGAAGGACTCATCGGCAAGCTTGACGAAAAGAGAATCGGCACCGGGGTCGGCGTAGATCGCGACGCTGGCTAAAACCGGCGTCTTTGGCGGCTCTCCTGGACCCGGACGGCGCATCTCGCCACGGTTGGCCACGAGGACCTTGGTGATCGGCACGTACGCGCAGTCTAGAACTACTCGTCGGGCGCGGGTGAGGTGGACGTCCCGCGAGTCTCAAACTCCGTTGTCCCAGGCGCTCGTGGACGCCCGTGCGATGCTGGCGTGGGCGATGCAGAGCCGGGCCTGGCGCGACGGGGCGCAGGTGGCCCAAGACTTCCCGCTGGAAGAACTGGACGTCTGGTTGGCTACCCCGGAAGCGTTGGTGTGGTTGGACCTTTGTCAGCCGGGCCAGATCTGCTGGCCAAGCTCGCAGAGAACTCGGGTTCGATCCGCATGCGGTCCAGGACGCGCGGGCCTGGGGGAGCGTCCAGAAAAAACCACCGGCACGCCTCCTACTTGTTCTTCACCTGTTACACCACCGACCTGGTCCAGGACGACGCAGGATTGTGGGAACTGGCAACCTCCTGGGTCTCTGCGTTCGTGGTGCGGCAGGGGGCTCATCACCGTCCGCGACGCCGGGCCTACCGTGGCCGAGGTGTTGGATCGCTGGACGGCCGACGGGCTTTTAAGGCTGGGTGTCGGCGGCCTCGTCCACGGCCTGTTGGACACGATTGTGGACGGCCACCCGACACCATCCAAACGATGGATGACTCTGGAGGGGCTTGGAGGACCTGCTTTTCGACGAGAAGATTCAATCGGCGGCGGTCCAGCAGCAGGTGTTCGGGATGCGCAAAGCGCTGGTAGCTGCGGAGGATCGTGCTCCCCATGCGAGGGTGGTGGCGAGTATTCAACGTATGCCGTTGGAGGGAATGCCTCGGGCGCTGGAGGGCTACTACACCGATCTTTATGACCACGGATCCGTGCGTCGGATGGACGGAGTGCTGCGCGACATGGTCACCAGCGTTTTCGAAACCAATCTGTCGCTGCAGGATTCACGCCCCGACACGATCATGAAGAAGCTGGCGGGGGTGGGGTGCGATTATCGCGATCCCGACCGCGGTGACGGGTTGGTTTGCCAAAACGTTCCACCGGGGTACGGCAGAGGCGCGTTCGGCCTCACCAGTCCGCCGCGTTGATCACCGTGGTACCGTCGGTTTGTTCTTCCTCTTCCGGAAGTTCGACTGGCTCTGAGTCGCGGCGTCCGCCTCAGTGAAGAAAGAGGGCACGCTCAGCGTCACGACCCATAGCAAGCCCAGCGCTTGGAGCATGCGGTAGTGGATGACGACTCTTCCGGGGCGCCCGCCTCTCAGCATCGTGCGCATCGCGTACCGCAGGATGGCGAGAGTGAAAGGGGCGATGGAAATGGCCGTCCAGGCGATGCCGAACGGACGGTTCGCGGCCGCAGGTCGAAGCCGCCGGACCGTAGGCGACAATGACGCACCGCCGCGCAGATGGTCCAGGTCGACCAGGTAGCTGACCGTATACATCGTCAATGAAGCGCCGCGTTCCCGCCTCGGCGCCCAGCTCGACGATCCCCGAGTAGCGCTTGCCAGAAACCATAAACGAAGGAACCGAAGCCCACCAGCAAGAACCATTGGAGAGCGGGATGTCGGACGCGACGCCGCCCGCCACGGCCCGCAGCAAGAACCCCATGGCCACGATCGCGATGTCGATCAATGGCACGTGTTTCCAGCCCAACACGTAGCCGACTTGCAGCACGGAGTAGACCACGAGGGTCACGAGAAGCATGGAAGGTGGCCGATCGCGGCAACAACCAGCCCTGCCGCTCGAGGATCGCGTCCGGGCTGATCGCGATTCCGGGTTTGAGTTCGCCTGACGCGACCGGACGCAGGCGCTTCTGCGGGTGGAGGCGATCCGCCTCGGCGTCGCGGACGTCATTGATGAGGTAGATCGAGGAACTCACCAAAATGAAGGCCAAGGTAGCGCGAAAGGTGCCTCGTACGATGTGCCAGGTGAACGGCGGGCCCGCCACCAGGGCGCGGCGAAAACGAGCGCGTTCTTCAGCCACTGCTTCGGGCGAAGAGCTCGAACGATGGCAGGAACGCGGCTAGTGCGTACGGTCTCCTCAGTCATGGCGGTCCTCACCCCTACCGGGAGGGCCGCGTTAGCTCCGCTGTCGTGTGCCTCCCTGGTAGCGTGGGGCCCCAGAAGCTGTCGACGCAGGGGGACTGCTGAGCCAGGACACACAACTTGCACCTCGACGTGTCGCCACACATCGCAAGATAGGGCTCGGCACCCATCTCATAGGCCTTCTTTCCGAGCTCTTGATTTCTGCGGGCATCTTCGTGCTGCTTTTTGTGGTGTGGCAGTTGTTCTGGACGGATGTCGTTGCTGGTGCCGAGATGCGCGATGAGGTCGCACGGTTCGAGAGTTCCACTGTGGCGACCATCACGCCCGGCACCACGACCGCCACGACCAGCGTCGCCGTGCCGGACCAGGCTGTCGCCTTGGTGCGGATCCCTCGCTTTAAGCGCGATTTCATGGCGCCCTGTGTACGAGGCACAGGGCTGCCGGTGCTGTCGAAGGGGTCGGACACTACGTGGGCACGGCTCAACCGGGGCGATCGGAAACTTTGATGGCGGGCACCGACGACGTACGGCAAGCCGTTCAACCGATCGCCGAACTGGCCGTGGGTGACGTCATCGTGGTGGAGACGAAGGCGTCGTACTTCGTGTACCGCGTCACCGGTTCGGACATTGTGGACCCCGACCATTCGGAGGTTGTGCTCCCCGTGCCCGAGAAGGTCGGCATGGTTGCCACCAAAGCTGCGCTCACCATGACCAGTTGCCATCCGGAGTTCAGCGCGCGGCAGCGGTACGTCGCCTACGGGAGCTGGCGGCGACTATTCCCGGGCCGAGGGCTTACCGGCCACCGTTCTCGCCCCACCGGCGAAGTAAGGCGAGATATGTACGGTTTTCTCTGGCGTCACCTTCCGGGGCCAACCTGGTGAAGGTCCTGCTCCTGCCTGGCGCTGTTCGCGGCTGTCGTGGCGGCACTGTTCACTTGGGTTTTCCCGGCCCTGGCGCCGTTCATGCCGTTCAACAACGCCGACGTCGGTCCCTGATCGCGCCGTTTCAGGCGCGTTCCACCAGGTCGTGCCACCGGATGCCGAGGTCGCGCAGCATGACCCGTAACAGGGGCAGGCTGATCCCGACCACGTTGTGCGGGTCGCCGTCGATGCGGGTGACGTAAGGCCCTCCGAGACCGTCCAAGGTGAAGGCTCCTGCTACCCACAGAGGTTCACCGGTCGCCACGTAGGCATCGATTTCGGCGTCGTCGAGGTCAGCGAAGGTAACCGTGGTGGACGCCACCCGTGCCGCGACCCGATCCCGGCCGTGCTGGCGGATGACCACCCAGTGTCCGGTGTGGAGAGTGCCGTCGCGACCGCGCATGGTCCGCCACCGGGCCACCGCCTCGGCGGCGTCGTCGGGTTTGCCGAAGCTTTGACCGTCCAGTTCCAGCATCGAATCGCAGGCGACCACGATGACGTCCTCGGTGGGGGAGAGGAGGTCCAGAACGGCCTGCCCTTCAACTCGGCGAGCGCCAAGACGAGATCAGCTGAGGTCTCGCGGGACACGAGGGACTCATCGACCCCTGAAATGACGACCTCGGGGACGCACCCGGCCCGCCGCAATGTCTGCAGGCGGGCCGGGGACGCGGAGGCGAGGATCAGTCCGCACCGTCACCGACCGAGGATTGAACCCAGGATGCTGCCGAGCACGTCAGAGGAGCCCGAGCTCTGCTGTTGCGTCGCGCCGGGGTCATCAGCCTGATCTGGATCTTGCCGGTCGAGGCGGTGTTGCCTGGCCGAAGGACGGCTGCTGGTACTGCTGGGTCTGCGGGGCCTGCTGGACCTGGGGCGCGCCGCCGGACCCGAGGATCGACCCAAGGATGCTGCCGAGTCCGCCCGCGCCTCCGGCGCCGCCTAAGAACCGAGCCCAGGATGTCGCCAAGTCCACCTCCGGAACCCTGCTGCGTCTGGCGGGTCGACTGCGTCTGCTGCCCCCCGCCGAGCACGGAACCGAGCACGTCGCCCAGGATGTCTCCGAGGCCACCGCTGGAGGCGTTGGAGGTCTGGGCCTGGTTCTGCGTCTTTTGGACGGTCGGGTGGTTGAGCAGCTGGTTGGCGAGCCAGCTCATCACCATGGGCGCGAGGATCGGCAGCAGCTTCTTGACCAGGCCGCTGCCGAGGCCCCCGAGGAGCGCATTGGCATTGCTGGTCGCCTGCGGCTGATTGCCGAAGATGTGCGCCACGATCTTGGTGCCGTCTTCGGTGTCGATTTGGTGGGGATCCACCGGCTCCCCCGAGCCCACTAAGCCGTTGTTGTGCGCGGCCAAAGCATTGGTAAGGCCGGTCGCGGCTTCCGGATCTGCCGCCTCGCCTTCGAGGCCGTGGAGCAGGGCCGGAACGGCCTGTTGCACGGCGGCCTCGGCGGTGGCCGCATCGACCCCCAGATAGGTGGCCATCTGATTCAGATCAATGGCGTTGAGGATGTCGTCGGTGGCGCTCATAGCGTTGCCCTTTCTTGCGCTGTGGCTGCTCACAAAGGGTACTGTCCGGCCGAAAGCCCGCCCGGACGATTCCCCAAGTCACAATCGGAAACTGCTGCGCCAGGCCTCCCGACCGGGCACAAGGGGATTGCGGACCGTGTGCCAATAAGACCGCCAGCCTCCCGACAGGGTGCTGGTGGCTGGGGCATGCGGATTACCACGTTCCCGCCGGGCTGCCACCAAGACGGCGGCCAGCGCGGCCAACTCGACGTCGGTGGGATCCCCACGGACGACAGAGAACTTGGGGTCAGGTCCTCGCTCACAGCGGGATGTTCCCGTGCTTCTGGGTGGAAACTGCTGACGTTTGGTGCGCAGCAGGCGCAACACCTGGATGATGCGGGCTCGGGTCTCGTGCGGGTACATCGACCTGGTCGATGTAGCCCCGTTCGGCGGCGAGGTAGGGGTTCGCCAGCTCGTCGTTGTACTTATCGATGAGTTCGGCCCGGCGCTCGGCAGGCTCGTCCGATTCGGCCAGCTCCTTGCGGTACAGCAGGTTCACGGCCCCTTCGGCGCCCATCACGGCGATCTGGGCGGTCGGCCAGGCCAGGTTGACGTCCGCGCCCAGGCTCTTGGAGCCCATGACGCAATAGGGGCCGCCGTAGGCCTTGCGCGTGATGACAGTGACCAGTGGCACGGTGGCCGCCGTAGGCGTAAATGAGTTTGGCGCCGCGCCGGATGATCCCGTCCCATTTCTGGTCCGTGCCCGGCGGAAGCCTGGCACGTCCACGAATGTCAGCACCGGCACGTTGAACGCGTCGCAGGTGCGGACGAAACGGGCTGCCTTCTCGGAAGCCTTGATGTCGAGGCAGCCAGCGAACACCATCGGCTGGTTGGCCACGATGCCCACCGCACGGCCCTCGATGCGACCAAAACCGGTGAGGATGTTCTGCGCGTAAAGGCTGCTCACCTCGAGAACTCGTCGTCGTCGAGGACGGTCTTGATGACCTCGTGCATGTCGTACGGCTGATTCGGCGAATCCGGGATCAACGTGTCGAGCTTGCGGTCGTGGTCGGTGATCGTGAGGTCGACCTCGCCTTCCTCGAACACTGGCGGATCTTCGAGGTTGTTCTGCGGCAGGTAGGTCAGCAACTCGCGGACGTATTCGAGCGCATCGGCCTCGTCGGCGGCGGCAGCAGGAGTTGCCGGACTTGGTGTTGTGCGTGCGGGCGCCGCCGAGTTCTTCCATCGTGACGTCGGCCCCTGTGACGGTCTTGATGACGGCAGGGCCGGTGATGAACATCTGGGAGGTCTGGTCGACCATGATTACGAAGTCAGTCAGGGCGGGGAGTAGACGTGCCCGCCCGCCGCGGCGCCCATGATCAGCGAGATCTGAGGGATCACACCCGAAGCCAGCACGTTGCGGCGGAAGATCTCCGAGTAAAGGCCCAGGGACACCACGCCCTCTTGGATGCGCGCGCCGCCGCCCTCGTTGATGCCGATCAGGGGCAGCCGGTCTTGGTGGCGAAGTCGATGATCTTCACGATCTTTGGCCATAGACCTCGCCCAGTGCGCCTCCGAAGATGGTGACGTCTTGGCTGAAGATGCACACAGGACGACCGTTGATGGCGCCGACACCGGTGATGACACCGTCGGTGTAGGGACGCTTGTGGTCTAAGCCGAACGAGGTCGACCGGTGCCGGGTGAACTCGTCAAACTCGGCGAAGGTGCCTTCGTCCAGCAGCCGCAAAACGCGCTCGCGCGCGGTCATCTTGCCCTTGGCGTGATGCTTTTCGACGGCAGCAGCGGGGACCGGATTCAGAGCGGCTTCACTGCGGCGTCCGAAGTCGGCCAACTTGTCTGCGGTGGTGTGCTGGGAACCCATGGCGGAAGGGTACCGGCCATGCGCGCCGGTGGCGACATCCTCGTGCCTCATCGATACGCGTGTTGCGGGTAACGTGACGCCGTGCCGATGCTGTTCACCGCCGCCGATCTCGCGAGCCGCCTCCCGTCGGGCCTTGGCCCCTGTGCAGGTGGTGGCGTCGACAGGCTCCACCAACGCCGATCTCGCGGTCGCAGCCCGCGAGGGAGCGGCTCCCGGCTCGGTCAAGGTCGCGTTTCATCAAAGCGCAGGACGCGGACGCTTCACGCGTCGCTGGGAGGCTCCTCCCGGATCTTCGTTGGCCATGTCGGTGCTGGTGCGCCCCGTCTTGCCGGTCACGTCCTGGGGGTGGCTTTCGCTGCTCACGGGGCTCGCGGTGGCGGATGGTATCCAGGCCGCGACCGGGCCGGTACCCGAACTCAAGT
The DNA here is from genome assembly GCA_016716635.1 of Micropruina sp. Classification (GTDB taxonomy): domain Bacteria; phylum Actinomycetota; class Actinomycetes; order Propionibacteriales; family Propionibacteriaceae; genus JADJVZ01. The sequence goes on along the minus strand of JADJVZ010000011.1, from coordinate 1,516,360 downwards.
GGCCGGAATGACGCTGTTGGACGGGCGCAAGGTGTGCGGGATCCTCGCCGAGCGCGCGGCGCCGGACCTGGTGATCATCGGCATGGGTATCAATCTGACCTGACCACGGACCAACTCCCGTCCCCACCGCCACCTCTCTGGCGTTGGCGGGATCGACGGCCGCCGCGCTTGACGTCGCTGCGGGCGTGTTGGGGGCCGTGGCGGCACACCTCGCCGAACAGCGTGACCTCGACGCCCTCAAGCAGGCTTATGATCGGCGCTGCGCCACGATCGGGCGCAGGGTGCGGGTCGTCGAATCCGAAACCAGCGCGGTCGAGGGCTTGGCGCTGGGGTCGACCCTGAGGGGCGACTCTTGGTCAGCGTGGGCGATCGGGTCGTGCCGTTTGCGGCGGGCGACGTCTGGCACCTGCGCTAGAAGCCGGGCGGGTTACCAGTAGACCTTCACGTAGCCCACACCGCCAACTCCGGCGGTTTCATTGGCCCCGTACCAGGTGCAGGCGCCGCGGCGACGCTTCCAGGTGGATGAGCTGTCCCCAGCGGGCCAGGAGCCGGTCGCCCTCAATGCCGTCCCCCGAAGGTCACGAGGGTGTCCGATTGCGTCAGGATGTCCAGGCTGTCACCCATCGGGAGGGCGCCGGAGGTCAGGCTCGTCCCGGTCAGCGGCGAAGGCCACGCCTCGCGGACGAACCAAGCAAGCTCGTCGGAGGTTGCGGACGGAAGGCGAGGTGAGCGCTCGCGTTCGCCGACGATCGAAGCCGCCCACCCCGTCGCGCCGGTGCCGGTACTCACGATCAACCCGGACGACGATTGCGCTTCCCGCTTCCCGTCGCTCCGGCGCAACTCGTAGCGCGCGGACTGGTGGCCAGCCTGGCCCACGTAAATGTCGTTGAGGGCGTCGAGGGTGGTGCCATCGTCGAGCGAGGCGCGCACCATGGTGCGGGCCTCCACGGTGACCCGCCCGCGGTGCACCTCACCCAGCAACCCACCGATGGCCGTTGCCGGGTGGCGCGCCAAGGCGCCCAGCCCTCGCCCCGGCTCGGGATCGATGCCGATGACCGGCTGCCCCTCGAGGTACTTGGCCGTGTTCGCCACGAGGCCGTCGGGACCGACCACGACCACCACATCCCCGAGCTCGGAAGTCGAAGCGCGGGAGATCCTCGCGCTCGGCCCAGCCGCGCCTCCAGTCCGTGGGGATCGCCGCGGACGCGCACCGCAGAGCGGCGCCCAGTGCGTCGTGCCGCGCTTGAAGATCGGCCATAGAGCGTCCCCGCGTCCGCAGGAAGAACTCGACCTGCCCCCGTGTGCCGTGGCGGTCAATGAGTTCGTCGAGTTCGCTCCTGCGGTGGACCACGACGACCCGGGGTAGCAGTGTCATGGTCAGGCCCCCCGGTGCCCGGGGTCAGCTGCGCCAAGGCGTCGGTGAGCAGGTCGGGCGTGATGGTCAACTGGCCGACGGAGGGGAGTTGGCTCGCGAACTCGCGAAGCGCCAGCGCGTGCAGCACGTCGGTGGAGACTGTGGCGAAAGCCGCCAGCCGGGCCTGCTCGGCGGCCCCATCCGCCTCACCCTGGGTGCGTGTTGCTTCGGCCAAAGATTCCGTTTCCAGGTGCTGACGCTCGGTCTTGGCGCGTTCCTCGATGAGGGCCGCGGCCGCGGCCTCCTCGGCCCGGGCCCGCGCGTTCGCCCCCTCTTCTGCTACGAGTTGCTTCTCGCGCGTGGCGAGCTCAATGCGGTTGGCCAGCTCATTTTCGGCGATCGCGCGTTCCCGCTCGACGGCCAGCGCCCGACGCTCGTACGTGGAGCGATCGGCCTCGCTCTGCGCTGCCTCCCGGGCCGGCGTCTGCAGGGCGCGCTCCAAGTCGGCGTCGGCGCGGACGGAGCGAATGCGCACGCCTAACACGGCCAGCCCGGTGTCCGACACCCGTGGGTCGTCTCGGAGCGCTGCCCCGACGCGATCCCCCAGGGGACCAGTGGCGGTGCCGACGGCCTCGCGGAGCGTCAGGCCGGCAAGTGCATCCGTCACGTGACCGCTGGCCAGTTCCCCGAGCAGGTGGGCCACCTGCTCAAGGGGGGAGGCGGTCCAGGAACCGGTGCGCGGGTCGATGCCGAAATCGAGGCGGACGGCGGCCAGTTCCGGCTGGGTGAACCGGAAGCTCACCGTCACCTGGGCCGTGACCTCCTGCAGGTCCGCCGTCCGCGCGTGGGCCACCAACGGGAGTTCGCGGTCGTCGACCGGAACCTCGGACAAGACCGCGGCCAGCGGGCGGAACCAGAACGCCAGCCCGGTGCCGGAGCGCTTGGTCCGGCCTTGGCGGAGCTGGATCACGTGAGCCGTGGGGGTAGCCCGCAGGTGCCGAACAAAGGGGTAGGTGGTGATGGTTGCCATGATGTTTCTCCTCTGGAGGATTGTCGTCAACAAGACGATAATCCTCCAGGGTGTTTATCGTCAACTCGACGCGATAGCCTGGGTGCATGGTCGAACCGGAACTCGATGCCCTGTCGCGATACAGCCATCTGGCGGTCGCCGTCGACATCGTGGTCTTCACCCTCATCGAAGGTCAGCTCCACGTCTTGCTGGTGACCCGCGGCATCGAACCTTTCGTCGGCAAGCTCGCGCTCCCAGGAGGGTTCGTGTTGGCAGGGGAGGGCCTCGATGCCGCCGCGATCCGCGAACTCCAGGAGGAGACTGGGCTGACTCCGGGCATCGCACATGTCGAGCAATTGCGGGCCTACGGCGAACCGGGCCGCGATCCCCGCGGACGCGTGCTCTCCGTGGCTTACCTCGCCTTGGCTCCCGAACTCCCGCACCCCACCGCTGGCAGCGACGCCCGGGAGGCGCGCTGGGTGCCGGTGGCCGACGCCCTCGCATTGGCCCTCGCGTTCGATCACGGGCAGATTCTCCGGGACGGGCTCGAGCGGGCAAGGGCCAGGATTGGAATACACCTCGCTCGCGACGGCCTTCTGCGCTGACGAGTTCACCGTCAGCGACCTGCGCGCGGTCTACGAGGCGGTGTGGGGCTACCCGCTGGACCCTCGCAACTTCCACCGCAAGCTCACCGGTACTCCCGGTCTGCTCGTCGATACCGGGCGCACCCGCCGGAACGGGCAGGGTCGTCCGGCGTCGCTCTTCAGGGCCGGAACGATCGCGGTCCTCAATCCGCCTCTCACGCGGGACGAGGGCTTCGCTCGCCCCTAGTTCGCCTCGGGCCTTGCCGCTGGCTTGATTCACTAAGGGGAGGCTGCGGTGCCGGCCTTGCTTGACGTCGTCGCCAAGCGTCAACCGGGAGAACCGGTGGCGGCCTTGTACGGTGTCCCCGAGGCATATGAGCCCTGGGGCACTGTGCGTCAGGCGCTCGCGGGGTCGACACAGCTACTGCTTGGGTGCACCGAGGATTTCGCCGAACTCGTCACCGGCTGACACAGGGGGACACATGCCACAGTCACGGGGATACCTCACCTTGGGCGACCTGCAGGACGACGAGACGCTCCAAGCTGTTTTCGAGGCCGCTGCTGAGAGCGTGCGGAGTGGGACTGCCCAGGCGCGACGAGGCGAGCCGACCGGTGCCACCTGCCTTGTGGGTGGAGACCGGCTGGTGTTGGCATCGGGTGTCCTTGAGTTCGTGCTTCTTCGGGTTCCGGCCGACGAGTTCGACGCGGAGGCGGCCAAAGCCTTCGTCGAGCAGGCCCGGCAGCTGCTGGGCTGGAACCAGATCAGCTACACCCTTCGCTGCTGGGTGGAGACCCGTCTATGTGAGGGGTGGTTTCACAACGCTGGGACTCGGTGGCAGAAGGAGGGTGCGCAACACGGAGATGGATCCGAGTTCCCTCCCGCCAGCGTTCTTTGATTTCGCCTGCTACGTCGCTCTTGGTGAGCTGAAGTATGGCCCCAGCTACGCCTTTGTGTCTGCGAACGAGATCTTCGGATGGGTGTCGGCCCTGGGGTCTGATCTCCCGGCTCGGCTCAAGCGGCACGGCTCAGGGGCGCTGCCGCCAGAACTAGCGAGGTTCCGCACCGACAGTGTCACGGCCACGGCCAATGACGCCTTGGCCGTGATCCGGCTGCGCGTGCTGGAGGAGTCGAAGGAGGCCTACGGGACCGCCCTCGGGTACCTCATCGAGCTCCTGACCACCACCGAGTTCCCTCGCACGTACGCCATCGAGTTCCGTGGGCCGACGAAGACCTACCTGCCTATCAAGGGCCTCCCCAAGAAGGGCGTCCACCAGTTCTTCGCGGCGGCCGCGGCGTACCCGGGTCTTCGTCCGGCCCTCGAACAGTACGCTCGGGCCGCCATGGGTGAGTTCGAGTGGTACCGCAATCTTGAAAACGAGCACTGCGCCATGCCGGGCACCTTCGCGGTCTTCGCCCTCGGCCTGGCTGACCCAGCATTCTCACCGCTGGTCCTGGAGTACTTGCGCCTCGTGGACGGCGAGCATCAATCGGTCCACGGGAAGTTCGTCGAGATCTATGTGGCCGAGCATGGCTTCACGCCCGAGGCGATCGCCTACCTGGTTGCTTGTGCGAGCAATATTCAGCATCTTCGCCTACCGGCTACCTCCCGGCCGCAGGTGGCAAACCAAGCAAGCTTGGAGGCGCTCCTTGCCGCGAAGTTGGAGCTGGGTGATGACGGCCTCTTCTCCTACACCCTCTATGCGATCTGGGGGAGCCAGCTACCCGCGACGGGGGCCACGAGGTGACCCGCAAGGCACCTGCGGAGTTGCGACCCTTGTACGAAGCGATTTTCGCCGAGTCGGCAACACCTTGAGAGAAAGAGAGAAGGCCATGGATGCCACGCAGTTTTGGCACGTGATCGGCACGTTCGATTGGTCGCAGGAGGGCGACGATGAGGCGGTCATTGCTCCCGCTGTGGCCGCCTTAGCCGACCGTTCTGAAGAGGAGATCCAGGCGTTCAGTGACCTTCTGGCGGGGTTCCTGTATGCCCTCGACACCCGTGAGCATGCCCGCTACGGCTACTTGGGTGAGGCCGATCCCGACAACGGCGACGACTACATCTCCGCGGACGCCTTCCTGTACCTGCGCTGCGTCGTGGTCGCGAATGGACGCGAGTTCTACGAGGCCGTCCTGGCCGATCCGACCCGGATGCCCAAAGGTGATCTGGAATTCGAGTCCCTGCTGTCGGTTGACAGGGAGGCCTACCTCGCCAAAACAGGTGAGGACTACGACTACCTCGCCGAGCCGAGTTACGAGAGTTTTAGCAATGCCGAGGGTTGGGCGCCTGCTGGTGGTCGCGCGGGCCGATTCACCGGGGATGACGTTCCGCCGATGAACCGGCGGCCCCTGTGACCGAGGTGGCACGATAGGGGCGTGATCTCAACGCCCGCGTCCGCGCATCCCGACGAGCGAGTCCTTCTGCACTTGCGCCAACACGGCATCGTGTTGGTCGTCCCGGGCCTCGCCCTCCTAGGGGTCGGAATTCTGGCCGGTCTTGTCGCCGGGATACTGCCACCGGCCACGCAACCGTGGTCGGGCTGGATCCTCGCGATCGCCTCGCTGGTGGCAATCCTCGGGTGGAGCGTTGTCCCGTTCTTGAACTGGCTCACCACCACCTACACGATCACCGAGCATCGAGTGATGTCGCGGACGGGTATTTTGACCCGCTCCGGTCATGACCTGCCGCTGGCGCGGATCAGCGACGTGGCTTATCGCTCGAGCATCATCGATCGCATGTTCGGCAGCGGTGTCCTGATGTTGACCACTGCCGCTGAGGATCCCGTGGTGGTGCGCCACGTCCCGCAAATCGAGGGTGTCTACATGACCATCAACGGCCTGTTGTTCCCGCAGCAACCGCCCGGTCGGGCAGCGTCCTCCCCACCTCCACCCACCCCGTGAGTTCGCTGCGCACGCAACTCACGCGCTTCATCGGGGTCGGAGTCGTCTCGGCCGGGGTCGATTTCGCTCTTTGGCGCTGCTCATGCGGCTGGGGTTGGGGTACATGCAGGCGAAGGCGCTGTCGTTCGTGGCCGGCACGACGACGGCGTACCTGTTGAATCGGCGCTGGACCTTCACCGCCGCTGGTTCGCGCAAGAAGTTCGCCTCCGTACTGCTGCTGTACGGGCTCACCTTCGTGCTTCAGGTGGGTCTGTTCAGCCTGCTCTACCCGCGCCTGGTGGAGGCGGGGCTCGGCGCCCCCCTGGCTTCGTTCGTCAACGGGGCGCAGATCGTTGGTTTCGTCATCGCGCAGGGCACCGCGACCGCGGTGAACTTTGTGGTCCAGCGCCGGTGGATCTTCGCCGACGCGGCGTGAGAGACCCGTCCTAAAGGACGGTCATCTGCTGCGGCTCGACCAGCACGCCGGAGGCGGTCGGCAGGTCGGACGGCATCACCCGGTACACCAACTGCCCCGGGTGTTCGGCTACGAAGTTCCGGGGAACGCCGTCGACGTAGTGCACGCCGGCGCCATCATCACAGCCGTACCCGCCGGTCAGGGCGCCCGTGGCAACCGCGTCGGTGTAGGCCGGAGCGCGCCCCTCGCGATCCATGTGCGCACAGAACGATCCGGGCACTAAGCCAAGGCCACCACGCCAGGGACGGTAGTCGCCGAAGGAGTCGGTGATGCAGCCGTGGTACCAAGCGCCCGCACCGGCGGAGATGCCGCACAGCACGACGTCCCCGGCCTCATATCGGCGCTTGATGGCCTTGCCGACCTTGTGGGCGTCCCAGAGGGCCAGCAGGTTCACGGTGTGACCCGCGCCGACGAGGATCACATCGGCGTCTGCGAGGCGGGCGACCGCCCGGGTGGTGTCACCTTCCCACAGGGTCAGCACCGAGGCGCGGACACCCAGAGTGCCGTAGGCCGTCAGGAAGGACTTGATGTAGGCGGGATCGTCCGCCGAGGCCGTCGGCGCGAACGCCACCTGCGGGCTCGACTTGCCCGAAAGCTCGAGCAGGTAGCGATCCAAATTGGTGGGGGCCTTGAACTCGGACATCGAGAAGCCGCCGCCACCCATGGCGACGATGTGCTTGGTCATGGCGCCATCTTGGCACGACCTGGGGGCCTCGGCTGCCCATGCGTCCTGTGGCGGATTGGTAGGGTCAGCGTGTCCTCACAATCGGCGCCCCCTCCGGGCTGCCACCACGCACGACAGGAGCGGCGATGGCCGAGCAGGTACAGGTCGGGATCATCATGGGATCCGATTCGGATTGGCCCATCATGGAGGCTGCCGCGATCGCGCTGAAAGAGTTCGGCATCGGCTACGAAGCGGACGTGTTGTCGGCGCATCGCATGCCCGATGACACCTTGGCCTGGGGGAAGGCCGCCCACACCCGTGGGATCAACGTCATCATCGCCGGCGCCGGTGGCGCGGCCCACCTGCCCGGGGTTCTGGCGGCGGTGACCCCGCTGCCGGTCATCGGCGTGCCCGTGCCCCTGAAATACCTCGACGGCATGGATTCGTTGTTGTCGATCGTCCAAATGCCAGCCGGCATCCCGGTGGCGACGGTCGGCATCGGGAATGCCCGCAACGCGGGGCTGCTCGCCGTACGCATCCTGGCGGCCAGAGATGAGGCCCTGCAGGCGCGCATCATCGAGTTCCAGGCCGCGATGCGCGAGACCGTTTTGGCCAAGGGTGCGGCTGTCCGCGGTCGTTGATCGCATGATGGGGCTGCAACCGCGGTCTCCCATTGCCCCTCACCGGCGTGCCGTGAGCCGGACGCCTTGATGTGCTCGCTCATACTGTGAAGGACCGCCCCGAACCGTAAGGACTCCGCCGCCGTGGCAGCGCCAACGCCCCCACCTGCAGACATCGCCCAAGTGCGCGGTGACAGGATCTCGCTGCGGCGTGCCTTGACTCTGCTTGGGATGACCCTCCTTGTCCCCGGCTCCGCGCAGGTCGCCGCGGGCAACAGTGGCCTCGGACGTTTCGCGATGCGGGTGTGGCTCGGGGTCATTGCGCTTGTGCTGGTCGTCGCCGCGGTATTCCTGATCAACCGCAACTGGGCGATCGGGCTGTACGCCAACGCGGTCACCCCGTGGATCGTCGCCCTGGCCTTCTTGATGTTGGGAATCGGCTGGATCGCCCTCCTCGTCGACGCGTGGCGCCTGGGCCAACCACGTGCCCTCGCGACCGGGCACCGGGTGTTCGTGTCCGGGCTGGCGCTTCTCCTGGCCGTGGTGATGGGCTTCACGTCCTGGCAAGCCTTCGGCATCTTCCGTAGCCAAGCCGACCTCTTTGGGCACGTCTTCGCGGGCGGTGGGAACACCACCGTGACCGGCGGACGGATCAACATCTTGCTGCTGGGCGGTGACGCGGGCGCCGGACGCGACGGCTTGCGTCCCGACTCAATGACGGTGGCCAGCGTCGACGCCACCACCGGTCGTACCGTGCTCGTTAGCTTGGAGCGCAACCTGCAGGGTGCACCGATCCCGGAGGGCAACCCGCTGCGAGCCAAATACCCCAACGGGTTCCGGTGCGCGGAGCAGGCCTGCATGCTCAATGGCCTCTACACCGAGGCCAACGACAACAAGAAACTGTTCCCCGGCGACCCCAATCCGGGCCTGACCACGACCCGGGCCGTCATCCAGAACATCACCGGCCTGCAGATCAACTACTACGCCTTGGTCGACATGGAGGGCTTCCGCGAGCTCATCGACGCCCTGGGTGGGATCTACCTCGACATTCCCTACAACGTGCCCCTTGGGGACGAAAACACCCCGCTCTCGAAGATGCCGTACCTGGACGCAGGCCAGCACGTGCACCTGGACGGTGACCTGACGTTGCGGTTCGTCCGCACCCGCGTGCAATCCACGGACTACAGCCGGATGATCCGCCAGAAGTGCGTGATGAGCGCCATGCTGAAGCAGCTCAGCCCCACCAACGTGCTGAGCAAGTTCCAGGAGATCGTCCAGGCTGGCAAGGACATCGTCGAGACCGACGTTCCGTCCAGCCAGATTGGCACGCTGATCGACCTGGCGAGCAAGGCCAAGAATCTGCCGATCGCCAGCACCGCCATCAGCCCGCCGCTGGTGCCCGACACCGTGAACCCGGACTGGGCGAAGATCAAGGTGATCGTGGCCGACTCGATCACCGCGTCGCAGAAGCTCGATCAGGCGGACGCCGGCTCAGCAGCGGCCACCCCGACCACCTCCGCCACGCCGAGCAAGGCCAGCACTGCGAAGCCAAGCACCGCCAAGGCGAGTGCGTCGGCTTCGACCAAGACGACCAAGGCCACGGCCACGGCCACCAGCTCGGCCTATCAGGCTGGCCAGACCGACAACCTCGATCAGGTCTGCGGCGTCTCCTGACCGGAGTCTCGCGGGTTCAGGCCAGCTGGCCGGAACCCATGATGTCCCACACCGACTGCCCGATGGCGCTGGTGAGGTCGCGGCCGGTCGCGAAGTCGGGCACCCGGCTCATGATCGTCAAGACGTAGTCGCGGGTGCGTCCCTGAACGTGCCCAATGGAGTTCACCGCCCACTGCTTATCGCTGGAGCTGAACAGGACCCACCCGTTCTTCATCTCCACGTTGACGTCGGGGGCGCTGGGAACGCCGACGCCCCATCGCTGGTCAGCCTGGACGGCGTCCATCAGCCCCCAGAGCCAGCCGCGGTCGTCGTTGTCGATGGCGGGGGAGCCCGACATGATCTTCTCGAGCAGCAGCCGCTGGTCGAGGGGGGTGGTCCACGTCCAGGACCAGAAATCCTTGCTTGGGTCCCGCTTGGTGTTGGCCATGCCGAGATCTTTGGCGAGCTTCGCGTAGGCATCCGGGCCGCCGGCGTAGGCCCACAGCGCGTCAGCGGCGTCGTTGTTGCTGTTCTCGATCGCCTTGGTGGCCAGCGCCCGATTCTCGATCGACAGCGTGCCACCGTCCTGGCGAGCCTTGCGCAGCGCCATCAACACGATCATGACCTTGGCCATCGACGCGCTTTGCGAGCTGTAGCTGCCGTTGAAGTCGTACGTCGTGTTCGAGCGGCGATCCCGCAGGGCCATCCCCAACTGGGGACGATCCTTGGAATAGGTCGCCATCACCGCGTCGAGCTGGGCCCGAACGTCGCCACTCGGCGAGGGGGCGAGCGGGACGTTGGTCTTCGAGCACGCGGACAACAGGGTGCCTGCACCCAGCGTGGCCGCCCCGAGTAGTAGCCCGCGACGCGTGAGATCCGTCATGTCCCTCCTGAACATTGCTCGACTCGAAACTACCGCAGCGACCCAGCGGCCCCGGGGAGCACGGCCCGTTCTGAGGCGGCGATCCGCGCGAGTTCGTCCGCGTCGGCGGGCCCTTCGACCAGGACGGTCGAGCCGCCGCCCAGTAACGGACCGGCGAGGGCGGTGGCGAAGGTCGTCCACGGGTCCGACGGACGCACAAGCACCCGCCGGGCTTCGGGGGGTGTAGCGGCGATCTCCGCGTGAGTGAGTCTCCGGTCGGCGTCCGTCCAGGCGAGGGCGCGGGGATCAGGTTGGACGCCCTGGCAGGCGTCGGGTTCGGCCAGTGCCAACTGGGTGAAATCGTCCACCCCGGGCGGCAGCCCGCGCAGCGATAGCCCCAGCGGATGCAGGGAGCAAGCGATCGTTGGAAGCCCGGCCATCGGCGCGGGGGAGTCGGGTCCGATCACCACGAGAGCGGCTTCGCCGACCTCCGTCCGAGGCGCCACCAGCACGTGACACCCGCGCTGCCAGGCGGCGATCGGCCAGATCAGCCCCATCCAGTGGCCGGGGCGCTCGTCCAACACGGGCAGCGCGATCGTCGTGCCCGGGTCGACGTCGAGGCTCTCCAGCAGGTTGGTGGTCTTGTCGACCCAGTTAGCGAACGTGATCGCCGACAGTTCGATACGGGCCCCGGTGGCCAGGTCGTAGTGCGTCACCAAGGGCGCGGAACCGCGGCGGGCGCGGCGGGCCAAAGCGTCGGGCAGCATCGGGTTCTCCTCGGTTCGGGACTCCCCGCGAGGCTACCAATGAGGCCTCACTATGCGAGATCAGGCGTACACCAGCGACGTCATCATGCCCATCTCGGCGTGGTAGATGTTGTGGCAGTGGTACATCCAGGTGCCCGGATTGTCGGCCTGCAGGTCGGCCGTCACCGACTGCATGGGCATCACCAGCACCGTGTCTTTGCGCAACCCGCCGTTGCTCGGCAGGCCCCAGGTGTGGCCGTGGATGTGCATGGGGTGGGACATCATCGTCATGTTGCTCATCCGAATGCGGAGCCGCTGACCCGGCTTCACGCTGAGCGGGGTGTCATTGCCGAAGATGCGGCCGTTGATCCCCCAGGCGTAGGGCGTCATTTGTCCGTTGAGTTGGACGTCGATGGTCGCGTCCGGTGTCTTCGAGGGCAAGGTGGCGGACGCCGCGGCCGAGAGCTGGCGGGAATCCAGCGGGTTGTCGAGTTCGGACACCAGGACCCCGGGGGTGGGCGCCGTACCGGAACCCGTGCGGACCAATGCCCACGCGGTACCGTTCTTGCCCTCCGGGCGGGCCACCAGCGGGAACGCACCATCGGCCAGGGTCACCGTCACGTCGTACCGCTCGCCCATGGCGATGTAGAACGACCGCGCCTGCGTGGGCACAGTGGGGTAGCCGTCGGCGTGCGTGATGGTCATCACGTGGCCCCCGAGCGCCACCCGAAAGATGGTGTCCGAGCCGGCGTTGATGAAGCGGATGCGAATCCTCTGCCCGGGCTTTCCGGTGAAGGTCGTCGGCGCGGCGGGGATGCGTCCGTTGATGAGGTAGTGCGGGTAGTCGATGTCGCCCGCATCGCCGAGCGGCGATCCCATCGAGCCGTGCCCCATGCCGCCCATGTCGTGGTTCATGCCGGTGCCGACGGTGCCCTTCTGGGCCTTGAAGGCGGCGAGGATGTCGTCGGGCGAGGTACCGATGCCGTCGGTCCAGTCATCAAGCACGACGATCCATTCGGCGTCGTAGCCGCCGGGCTCGTGGGGATCATCGATGATGAGCGGGGCGTAGAGGCCGCGGTCGATCTGGAGCCCGGAGTGCGGGTGGAAGAAGTAGGTCCCGGGGTCGGGGGCGACGAACTCGTAGGTGTACGGCTGCCCGGGTTCGATGGGCTGCTGGGTCACGCCCGGGACGCCGTCGGCGGCGTTGCGGAGCCGGATTCCATGCCAATGGACGCTCGTCGAGGCCGGAAGGTGGTTGTTCACGGTGATCCGCAGCAGATCACCGGCCGAGGCGCGGAACACCTCTTGGCCGAGCGTCTCGCCGTACGCCCAGGTCTTGGCCGTGGGCCCGCCGAGGTCGAGGGTGACCGGCCGGGGCGTCAGGGTGCCCGTGACGACCCGCTGTCCCGCCGTGGGGGCGAGCGGGGTCGCCGTGGGCATGGACCCCATGGACACGGAGTGGGAGGCGGTCGGGGTGCAGCCAGCGGCAAATCCGCCGGCCGCCAGGCCGAGGCCGCCGAGGAGCAAGGTGCGTCGCGCGAATGTGGTCACGCGTCGAGCATGCGCGGCCTGCCCGTGGGGTGGGCGGCGCGTTCGGTGAAGGTTCGATGAAGATTCGCTCGCCCTAGACGACGAGCGGCAACGTGAGGACGAACTCCGCACCGTGGCCCGGACCGTCGCTGGTCGCGGTCAGGGTGCCGCCGTGGGCGAGGGTGAGGGCGCGGCTGATGGCGAGGCCGACGCCCGTGCCGGCCCCTTCGTCGTGCCGGCGCGTCCCGCCGCGATAGAAGCGTTCGAACAGGTACGGCAGATCCGCGGCGGCGATGCCTTCCCCGGTGTCACTCACGCCGATCCGCACCGTGTGGACGCCCTGCTCCGACCAGACTCGGACCGTTCCGCCGGCCGGGGTGTGCTGGATCGCATTGCGGACGACGTTGTCGAGCACCTGTCCGATGCGGAGCCGGTCGACGCTCACCGCCACGCTGGGCGGCTCGTTGGCCGACGTCAAGCGGACGCCTGCCGCGTCGGCTGCCGGGCGGGCCGTGGCGACAGCGGCCCGAATGAGTTCGGACGGCGTCGCGACCTGACGATCCAGCCGGATGCGTCCCTCCTCGGCCGCCGACACGTCCCGGATGTCTGAGGCCAGGCGCGTCAACCGGGTTGTCTGCGTCCGCAAGGTCGCGGTGGTGGCCCGATCGGCGCTCACCACGCCATCGTCCAGCCCCTCTAACACCAAGCTGATGGCTGCGAGGGGCGTCCGCAGTTCATGGGAAAGGTCGGTGAGCATGCGGCGGCGGGTGGCCTCGGTGTCGGCAAGACGGGCGGCCATGGTGTTGAAGCTATCCGCGACCTGCGTCAGCTCTCGGTCGGCGCCGTCAAGGGCGATGGGCGTCGTGTAGTCCCCGGCCGTGACCCGCTCGGCGCCCGAGGCCAGACGGGTCAGCGATGCCCCGATCCGACGGGTCATCACGATGCTCGCCACGATGGCGCCGATGATCGCGATGGCGAGCCCGACTCCGAGCGCCGTCGATCCCGCGATCATCAAGGCCTCCTCGCCGTGCTCGATGACCACCGGTGACGAATGCCCCGCCTCGGCCATGTGCTGGGCGAAGACCGCAGGTCCGATGAGCGCCGCCGCGCCGATCACGGTGAGCGCCATGGCGGCCACCACGAGAACCTGGGCCAGCAGGAGCCGCCGGGCCAGCGGCATCGGTGGTCGGGGTGGGGTCATCGTCCGGGTCCCATGCGATAGCCGACCCCGCGGACGGTCAGGATGAACCGCGGCTGGACGGGATCGTCGCCCAACTTTCGACGCACGTGTCCCACGTGAACGTCCACGAGATGCTCGTCACCGACCCACCCGACGCCCCACACCTCATCGATGAGCTGCCGGCGGCTGAATGCCAACCTGGGGCGCGCCGACAGGGCGGCCAGCACATCGAACTCGGTGGGGGTGAGGTCGACCGTGCTGCCCTCGACCACCACCTCGCGGCTCTCGGTGTCGATCGTCAGCGGTCCGAACCGCCGGGACCCAGCCGATCCGCCGATTGGTCCGTCCGTGCGCGGACGACGCAGGAGCACCTGCACCCGTGCGACCAATTCGCGGGCGCTGAACGGCTTGGTGAGGTAGTCATCCGCGCCGACGGAGAGCCCGATCAGCATGTCGACCTCGTCGTCGCGGGCGGTGAGCATCAGCACGTAACAATCGCTGAAGGTGCGGACTTGGCGGCACACCTCCACCCCATCGAGGCCCGGCAGGCCCAGATCCAAGGTGATGACGTCCGGCTGCCATTCGCGGGCGATGTCGACGGCCGACCGTCCGTCGCCGACCATCCGGGTCTCGAACCCAGCGCGACCGAGGTAGGTGGCCACTAATCCCGCGAGCACCGGCTCATCGTCGACGACCAGCACTCGCGTGCCCGTAGATTCCATGGCTCCAGTGTCGGGGCAAGTGAGCATAGGAACCGCCCGCGGGCGGCGGCCTTCAGAAGATCTTCATGGAAATTGTCTGAACAGTGCCCCCGGGGCACTGCATCGGGCGTAGACTGACCGACGGTCGGTCAGTGAGGGAGAGACCCATGGCACGCGTGACGAAAGCCCCGGACGTCCGCCGCGAGGAACTCCTCGATGTGGCCCTCGAGTTGTGCATGTCCGTGGGGTTCGATTCGATGTCGGTGGAGCAGATTACGGCCACGGCCGGGGTCGCCAAAGGCACCTTCTATCACTACTTCCGTTCCAAGGATGACCTCGAGGCGCAGCTCGTCCGGCGCTTCGGCGAATCGTTGCTAGCGCACCTCAGTGAGCAATCCGGCTCCTTTCAAGGCACGGCCATCGAGCGCCTGCGGCAACTGATCGGGGCTGCTTCGTCGTGGAAGCTGGAGCGTCTGAACCTCAGCATGTCGTTCATCCCGTTCTTGTACCGGGACGAGAACTTCGCGCTCAAACACCGGCTCTTCGAGGAGTGGATGAACAGGCTCGGCCCGCTCATCGAACCGATCCTGCTGCTCGGCCAGCGCGATGGTTCGTTCGCCCTCACCGACGTCGAGGGCACGGCTCGGCTCTTCACCACCCTGATGATGCACGGTGCCACCCGGCTCTGGGAGACCACGATGCTCATCGAGGACGACGAGGCTTTCATCGATCGGATGCTCGCCGATGTCACCGCCCTCTGGGCCGCGGAGGAGCGTCTGCTGGGCGCGGCTCCCGGCAGCCTCACCCAACCCGTCGATCAAATAGCCCGGGAGGCTCTCCCGGCGCTACGTGACGCCTTCCTTCACCAAATCCAACAACCCCTTTCGAAACGGAGCGCATCGTGAAGCGCAACAGGATCATCGCCATCGGCGTCGCGGTTGCCGCGATGGCAGCGCTGGGCGCCGGGTACGCCTACTCGCGGGCCGCGAACGCCACCAGCGTGACCACCGCGAAAGCCTCGACCCAATCGCTGAGCGTCACCGTCAACGCCGCCGGCAAACTCGTCTCCGGACACCCCACCGCGGTGTTCGCGCCCGCCGTCACGACCGTTCTCACCCTGCCTGTCGCGGACGGGAGCGTCGTCAAGGCTGGCGACGTGGTGGCCACGCTGGACGACTCCGCGTTGCAGGCGACGCTGGCGCAAGCGCAAGCTGCGGCCACCGCGGCCCGCTCCGCGCGGACGCAGCTCAATGGAACCGGCACCTCGGACAAGGCTGCGGCCGCCAAAGCCGCAGCTGACGCCGCGGTCACGGCCACCAAGCGGCAACTCGATCTCGCCCAGGCGAACCTGGCCAAGGCGACGGTGACGGCGCCGGCCGACGGCACCCTCGTCTACGCACCCGGCATTGGGGTGGGGGCCGGGGTCTCACCGACCACTCCGTTGTTCCAGCTGGTAGACCCGACAGCGTTGCTCTTCGAGGCCCAGGTCGATGAAGCAGACATCGCCGGGCTCCAGGTTGGGCAGAAGGTCTCGGTGGCCCTGGATGCCTTCCCGGGGGCTCCCTTCACCGGGACGGTCGCCCAGTTGCGTCCGACTGCTGTCACCACGACCACGGGCGGCACCGCCTTCCCGGTGTCGATCAGCCAAGACGCCGCGGGCAAGAGGGTCATGCTCGGCATGAGCGGCCACGCCACGATCTCGCTGTCGAGCGTGAGCGATGCGGTGACCGTTCCGATCCAGTCTGTGTTCACCGACGCGGGCGCGAAGTACGTCTGGGTCCTGGGCACGAACTCCGCGGTCAAGAAGACCGCCGTGACGCTCGGCGCGGCCACGGACACCCTCGTCCAGGTGACGGCCGGTGTGTCGTCCGGTGACACCGTCGTGACGAGCCTCATCACGACCCTCAAAGACGGCCAGACCGTCAGCGCGAAGTAGCCCCCCATGGCCATTGTTGAGACCAGCGACCTGCGCAAGACCTACGGGGAGGGCGCCACGGCCGTCCAGGCCCTGGACGGTGTCGATCTGCAGGTTCAGCCGGGGGAGTTCGTGGCCGTGATGGGCCCGTCGGGGTGCGGAAAGTCGACGTTGCTCAACATGTTGGGCGGGTTGGACGCTCCCACCTCGGGCAGCGTTCGCGTGGACGGCGCCGACCTGACCGCGCTCACCGACGACCGGCTCACCGAACTGCGGCGTCGCCGCATCGGATTCATCTTCCAGTTCTTCAACCTGATCCCGGTGCTCTCCGCCGTCGAGAACGCAGCACTTCCCCTGGTCCTGGACGGCGCCAAGGACGCCCAAGCCACCGCCGCCGAATGGCTCACCAACGTGGGACTCAAAGACCGACTCGCCAATCGTCCCGATCAACTCTCGGGCGGTGAGCAGCAGCGCGTCGCCGTGGCGCGGGCGCTCTCGACGCAACCGGCGCTGGTCTTGGCCGATGAGCCCACCGGAAACCTCGACTCCAAGGCCGCCACCGACATCGCTGGCCTGTTGGGCCAGGTGGCGCGCGAGTGGGGGCGATCGGTCCTGATGGTGACCCACGATCCCCGGATCGCCTCGTTCGCCGACCGCCTGGTCTTGATGAAGGACGGCCGCATCGTCGACGACGTCCACCTCGACGGATCGGTCGACGCGGCCCGGCTGGCCATGGAGAAGTCGGGTCTGCTGTGACCGTGTCGCTGAAGCTCGCGTGGCGCTACATGAGCGGGCGTGGTCTTCGCTCAGCCCTCACGACCCTGGCGGTCGTGTTCGGCGTGATGCTGATTTTCGGCCTGAACGGCGTCACGCCGAGCCTCGTCGAGGCCTTCACCAAGGGCCTGCTCTCGACGGCGGGCAAGATCGACCTGTCGGTCACCAGCGCCTACAACCAGCCGTTCACGCCGGACATTCTTGAGAAGGTGGCGCGCGTCCCCGGGGTGGCGGTCGCGACTCCGGAGGTTCAAAAGTCGGTGCCGTTACCGCCCCTCGACGGGGTGGCGACGAGCCAGCAGGTGCAGTCGGTCAACGTGATCGGGGTGGACCCGGGCACAGTGGCGTTGGTCCGCGAGTTTCCCCTTTCCGCAGGACGTCCGTTGGCCGTGGGTGACGCCTCCGTCGTCGTGCTGGCCTCCGACTTGGCGGCGCGGCTCAAGGTGGCGCTGGGGGACTCGCTTGTACTGCCGTCCTCGGTGGGCTCGACCCGGTTCACCGTGGTGGGGCTGATGTCGAGCGCCACGCTGCCGGGTGCCGAGCAGGTGTTCGTCCCCTTGGCCGAAAGCCAGCAGTTGTTCGCCCTCGGCGCTCGGCTCACAGTCGTCGAGGCCTCGCTGCGGGCGGGCGCGGATCGGGCGGCGGTCGAGGCGGACGTCCGTGCCGCGGTCGGTGCGGACTACACGGTGGGCGGCCTGTCCACGAACTCCTCGCTCTTGGCCTCGCTTCAGGTCAGCACCTTCGCGTTCGACATGTTCGGCATCTTCGCCCTGGCGACGGCCGGTTTCATCATCCTCAACAGCTTCCGCACGGTGGTCGCAGAACGGCGCCGCGACATCGGCATGCTGCGCGCGATCGGCACCCCGCGTCGGACGATCACCGCGATGTTCCTCATCGAATCGGTGCTGCAGGGAGTCGTAGGCACGGCTTTGGGCATCCTCGCGGGTTGGGGCATGGCGGCGGGCCTCATGGCTCTGTTGGGGCCGGTGTTTGAGTCGGTCGTCCACATCAAAGTGCCGCCGGTCACGTTCCCGGCGTCCGCGTGGGTGTTGTCGATCGTCCTGGGAATCGGCGTGACGGTGCTGGCGGCCCTCGTCCCGGCCCGGGCCGCCGGGCGGGTGACCCCCATGGAGGCCATGCGTCCCCAGTTGGGCGAGGTTTACGCCCGTACGGTGGGGCGCCGAGCTTGGATCGGGTTGGGCCTGATGGTGGTCTCGCTCTTCGGCCTCACGGCGGGCACCTCCCTGTCGGTGGGCTTGGGGGCGGTCGTCTTCCTTATCGGCGCGGCCATGGCCGCCCCCGCCGCCATCAACCCGATCGCGGACGCGTTTGGCCACCTCTTGGAGGCCACCTTTGCGCGAGAGGGGGCGATCGCCCGCTCGAACCTGCAACGCAACCCCGGCCGCAGCGGCATCACGGTGACGGCCGTGATGTTGGGTTTGGCGTCCATCGTGGCGCTGCTGGGGGTCGTCCAAGCCATCTTCGCGGGCTTTGCGGGCTACATCGATCGCTCCCTCTCGGCTGATTACATGGTGATTCCGCAGTCGATCGTCCTGGGGCAGGGCAACGTGGCGGCTGGCCCGCGCCTGGCCGCGGACGTCCGGCACGTGGCGGGCATTGGCCCGGTCTCTACCCTGCGCCTTGCCCAAGGACGGGTGAACGGCGCCGACGTCCAGTTCCTGGGCATTGATCCGGCGACCTACCCGCAGGTGGCTGCCTTCGAATGGAACACGCCGTCGTCCGACGCGGCCATCGGACAGTTGGCGGGCGGTCGCTGGCTGATCGCCAACGGCATCTTCGCCTCGCAGCACAACCTGACCATCGGCGAACAGGTGCGGGTCGACACCCCGAACGGGCAGCGCACCTACGTGGTGGCGGGTATCGGCAACGACTACCTCAACGCCAAACTCGCCACCGTCTACGTCTCCCAGGCGAACCTGGCGTCAGACTTCGGGGTGACCGCCGACCTTTTGGTCATGGCCGATCGGCTGCCCTCTGCAGACCCGGAAGCCGTCTTGGCTGCCATGCGCAAGGTGGTGGCGGAGTATCCGGCATTCAAGCTTTACGAGTCGGCCCAGTGGCGCTCGGAGCAGTTGGGGATCTTCGACCAAACCATGGTGATCTTCTACGGCCTGGTGGCTGCTTTGGCGATCCCGTCACTGCTGGCGCTGCTCAACACCTTGGCTGTGTCCGTGTTGGGACGGCGCCGCGAGATCGGCATGCTCCGCGCCGTCGGGGCGACGCGCCGCCAGGTTCGCCGGATGGTGCTGGCGGAGTCCCTGTTGCTCAGCATCATCGGGACGGTCTTCGGCGTCCTTGTGGGATTGTGGTTGGGGTATGCCTTGGTCACCTCAATGAGCGCGGTCGGCTGGCCGATGCCGTACATCTTCCCCTGGGGTGGAGTGATGGCCACGGTCGTGGTGGGCATTGGGTTCGGCGCACTCGCGGCGTTCATCCCGGCGCGTTCGGCGGCTCGGCTGAATGTCGTCGAGGCTCTCCACCAGGAGTAGGCACTAGCCTGGCCCCATGCGTTATGTGGTCATCATGGCTGGGGGCGCGGGCACGCGCCTGTGGCCGTTGTCGCGTGCGGGGCAACCTAAGCAGCTCCTTCCCATCGTCGGCGGGCGCAGCTTGCTTCGCATCGCCGTCGATCGCGGGCTGGCCTTGGTCCCGCCCGAGAACATCCTCATCTGCACGAACGCGGCCTACATTGATCAGGTCGCAGCTGAGTTGCCGGAGGTGCCACGCGCGAATCTCTTGGGCGAGCCGGTCGGACGCGATTCCCTCAACGCGGTGGCATGGCCGGCGGCGGTGCTGGCGGAGCGCGATCCCGACGCGGTGATTGCGCAGCTGACCGCTGATCACGTGATCGAGCCTCTGGAGCGTTTCCATGCGGCCATGGACGAGGCGTTCCGGGTTGCCGAGGCGGATCCGCATGCGCTGGTCACCCTGGGGGTCGTGCCCACCGAGCCGCATGTGGGCTACGGCTACCTGCACCAAGGCGCCCCGGTGCCGGGCTATCCGAACACAGTCGCCGTCCGGGAGTTTCGGGAGAAGCCTTCGCTTGAAGTCGCTCGCGGGTACCTCGCGAGTGGTGAGTACTGGTGGAACTCCGGAATGTTCGTGTGGCGCGCCGACACCCTGCTCAACCAGGTGCGGCAGTTGCTACCGGTGACCTACGGCGACGTCATCGACCTGGCCCAGCATCCCGAAAAGCTGGAGGCGATCTACCCCAACCTGGCGAAGAACTCCATCGACTTTGCGGTGATGGAGCCGGTGTCGGCCGGCAAGACGGACGCCCATGTCCTGGCTGTGGCCTTGCCCATCGACTGGCGCGACGTGGGCGGCTACGCGAGCCTTGCCACCATCTTGACCCCCGATGGTCACGGGAACTCCGTCGAGGGCCTGGTGGCCAACCTCGACAGCACCCGCAACGTGATCGTCAATCGTGGGGCGGCCGGTCACGTGGTGGCCACCCTCGGATGTGAGGACCTGGTGGTGGTGGCCACGCCCGACGTGACGCTGGTCGTGCCCGTCGCGGACGCGGATCGCATCAAAGAACTGGTCGCTCAGGTGGGCGGATCGGTCGGGGCTGAGTACTGCTGACCAGCGCCTCAAATTAGTTCCGTAGACTAGCTTCGCGCGACCGGGCGCGGCTGGGAGTAGCAGTGAAGCAGAAGTTCAAAAACCTCACCTCGAACATCAAGAGCGACTTCGTCGCCATGCGGGAGCGCTCGATCCTCGACAACCTCAAGCGCTATCGCGAGCCGGCCGCGTGGATTTGGATCATCGCTGTCGCCGGCGGGGTCGTTCTGGCCGTGGTTCGGCTGTTCTCCACCATGAATAACCAGAGCCTGCCCCTGTCCGGTGCTGCCGTGGTGGTGGGCTCCTCGGTCATGAACCTTGCTGCGGTGATCGGTCTGGTCGTCCTGGTGTGGACGTGTCTCTTCGTCCCGCCGTCCACCCCGCGGGCCACGCTCATCACGTGGGTGGCCGGCATGGTGGTGCTCTTGGGCACGCTGATCACCGTCGTCTTGATGGTTCTGGGACTGCCCGCCGCGGCGACGCCCTTCCTGGCTTTCCTCGACATCATGGGAGGGCTGCTGGACGTCCTCCTCAAGGCCGCCTGTGCGGGCGCCCTGCTCGTGATTTACCGGGCCGTGCGCCGCGGCAACATCGACATCCCCGACCCCGTGGAGGACCCCGTCGTGGAGGTCGGGGACGTGGCGACCGACGACATCGACGCCCCGTCGTGGAAGCCCGACGTGGCCACAGGCACCGCGTGGACGAGCGCCGCCGCCGCCGCGGCCGGCGACCCGGGGGAGACCGGCACTGGAGGCGGGTGGCGTGCTGTCACTCACGAGGTGCCTGGGACGAGTGGGACTACGACCCCGGTCGGCGAAGTTTCGGATTCTAAGCTCTGGCGCCCTGTTGGTCGACACGACACGTCGAATGCGACCAAGGACGACACGCCGAGGGGTTGATTTGGGAATCACACCCGTGTAATTCTCTTCTTAACGTTCGACACGGGGACGAACTAGGAGGAGGTGTCATGCGCGAGGTTGTGCTGGTCATCAGTGACGAGTCTGAAGAAGGTCTTCTCGGCTGGCAGGAGCGCGCGCTCTGCGCCCAGACCGATCCTGAGGCCTTCTTCCCTGAAAAGGGCGGATCGACGCGTGAGGCCAAAAAGGTCTGTCATTCGTGCGACGTCCGTAGCGATTGCCTGGAATATGCGCTCGGCAACGACGAACGGTTCGGCATCTGGGGTGGCCTCAGCGAACGTGAGCGCCGGCGTCTGAAGCGCCAAGCCGTCTAACCTCCACCCCCAGCACGCAGCCACATTTTTCCGTCGATAGGGCAGGCCCGTTAGCCTGGGCGCTGCAGCAGCGTCAGGAGGCAGCGTGGAACAAGGTCCGGATTCATCCGTCGCCGACCCCTGGGCCTGGGCGCGAGCCGCCCAAGAAGAGCCCGCCCCGGACCCCAGTGCGTTCGCTATCGCGGCTATCGTCATCGGCGATTCCGATCCGGAGCCAGTCCCCGGCCCCCTGGAGACCGTGGGAACCGCCGACCCGAGCACTGCGCTCACGACCGTCGCCGCGCTGGCGCCCGACGTCGAATGGCTCTGGTTCCTGACGCCCGAAGTGGTAGGAGCCGACGCGTCACTCGCTGGGCTACTCAACGAACTGGTCGAGCATCCGGAAGCCGAGATCCTCGGGCCAGCCGTGGTCCGGGAGCAACGTCGGGGTGCCGGTGACCTCATCGTCGCCCAGGGGTGGACCCTCGGCCGCTCCGGCCGCTTGGTTGCCCTTGCGGACGCGGGCGAGATCGACCAGGGCCAACTGCGCACCCAAGAGGTTCTCGGTCTGTCCGTCGAAGGGCTCATGATTCGCCGGTCGCTCTTCGTGGCACTTGGTGGTTTCGCGCCCGGGTTGGTCCAGCGGTACGCCGGCGTCGAACTCGGATGGATGGCGAACCTTGCGGGAAAGCCCGTCATCGCCAGCGGCACGGCGCGCATACGACTTCGTCCCGTGGGGACCCCCAGCCGCCAGGAGCGCGTCGAAACGCGGGCTCAGGGCATGGCCCTCGCGTCCGCGGAGTTCGGTCACAGCGTGGGGATCCTGTTGGGCGGCATTGTGCGCTCCTTGGGGCTGCTGCTTGGCAAGGCGGCGGGTTCGGCGCGCAACGAGTTGGCGGCGCTGTTCGTCTGGCCGAGGAAGAAGGCCCTCACCCGCGAGCTGACGTCGCGCCGGGGTCGAGCTGCCGCCCTCGGCAGTGCTCAGGCCGACCTGCAGCCGCTGCTGCCGGCCCGCGGGCATTGGATTTCGGTGGCGGGCGACGCCATCGGCACCCGCTTCTCCGATTGGACCTCAACGTTCGCGATCCGCGAAGCAGCCCCCGAGGCGGGTCTCGATGACCTCACTGGCGACGACTTCGCCAATTCGTCCCGGCGGGTGCGCCGCAAGATTTCACCGGTTCTCGTCGGGGTCGCGGCACTGTTCGTGGCGTCGCTGGTCGCGCTCCGGAGCCAGCTCGGGATCGGCACTCTCATGGGGCCGCAGTTGCTGCCGGCACCGGCCAGTTGGCAGGCATTGCTGGCTTCCGCGGTTTCCCCTGTGGCTGGACAGCCCGGGGTCAACGGCGCGCCCTGGGTTGGGGTCTTGGGGTGGTCATCCCTGCTCACCCTGGGGCAGGTGGACTGGCTGGTCACCCTGATCGTGGTGGGGTGCGTGCCCGTCACGTGGCTGGTTTCCTTGCGCCTGCTGCAGCTGATCTCCGGTGAGCGTCGTCTCGCGCTCGTGGGCGCCACGCTATTCGCCCTCACGCCCGTCCTCGTCGGCGCCCTGGGCGCCGGCCAACTCGGCACCTTGCTGTGGGCGGTGCTGCTGCCCAATGCCGCCTACACGGTGCTCCGCTGGGCGCAGGCCGATTCGCCCCAATGGCGGAACGCTTCGCGCGTTGCCCTCATCATCACCCTGGTGACACTGGTCGTCCCCCTCGGTTGGGTCCTGGCGCTGGCCGCCGTCGCGGTGGCCGTGGTGCGGCGTCGCCGCCTCGCGGTCCAAGGCCTCGTCATCGTGCTCTTCCCGGTCGCGGCTGTCCTCGCGATGAGCGGCACGACGTACCTCAGGTACCCCGGGCGCCTCCTCACCACGCTGGATCCGTCGTTGGCCCCCCTGGGAGTTCCCATCCCTTGGCAGCTGGCCTTCGGAATCACCCCAGAGGTGGCGCTGCCGCCGCTCTGGCTCAGCCTGACGTTCTTTTCGGCCCTGTGGCTGTTCGCTTTGGTCGCAGGTCTGCGTCGCGCCTGGAAGCCCGTGACGGGGACGCTCGTGGCGCTCCTGGGGCTCGCCCTGGCTCTTGGCGTCACGCGTCCGACGGTGCTGGTGGCCCCCGGAGTCGTCGTCCGTCCACAAGCAGGGCCCTGGCTGATCCTCATGGCGGCAGGCTTAGTGGTCGCCGGGGTGCTGGGCGCCGCAGGCGTCCTTGATCGACTTGCGGCGAGTTCCTTGGGTGCTGGGCAGTTGCTCTCCCTCGGTGCGACCATCACCGTGGCCGCCGTCACGGTGCTCGGGGCAGGGTGGTGGATATGGGCCGGCGCCGGCCACCTGGAGCGCAGCAGCGTGGGTACCCTGCCGCCCTTCGTACGGCAGGCAGCAACCAGCGGCACCGCCCGGGTGCTGATCTTGGACGGACCAGCGCCGCTGCGGTGGAGCATCGTTGACGGGGATTACCTCCGCATCGGGGACGCCGAGCGCACCCGCGGCGCCGACGGCACCCTGTGGCCCGTCGCGGAATCGGTGGTCCAACGGCTCGTCGCCGGCACCACGGATGATCACGTTCTCACCGACCTTCGCGCCCTGGGGGTCGGCTACATCTGGGTGACTGACGCATCGAACGAACTCCGCGTCACGATCGGGAACACCCCAGGCATCGGCACGGGGACCGATGCCACGACAGGCTGGGTGTGGCCCGTGCCCGGGTCCGGCCGCGCCGTCGTGGTCTCGGGTCAAGACAGAACTCCACTGGCCCCGGGCCAAAACGTCCCCCCGGGCGACTCGACGCGCATGCTCGACCTCGGCGAGCCCACCGATTCTCGGTTTGTGGTGACCGTCGGCGGCACGCCGCTCTCTCGCGCCGCCTTGGACGCCGATTCGTACCAACTCGGCTCGGCCACCGGCAAGCTCGAGTGGCGCTTGGACGCCGGCACACCATGGTTGGTGTGGGCCGGGTGGAGCGCGCTGCTGCTCGCGTTGATCGTGGCGGCACCGGGCGTCCGTTCTCGGCAGCGAGAGTCCGTCGAGGGACGCGAAACTGTGCCTCGCCGAGCCGCTGGAGGTGTCGAATGAACATTCGCCGGATTCTGGTGCCACTGGGCACCGCCCTGCTCGCCGGGGGCTTGATCGTGGTCACCGGATTGCTGCCTGTTGGCACGGTGCCGGCACCCGCCACTCCGGCGCCCGCACGCGTGACGACGATTTGTCCGTCATTTACGGGCGCTTTGGGTGGTGCGAGCGTGGCGGTCGCCGGCTCCAAGGTCGCCACCGCGCCGCTTGCCGCGCCGACCAGCCAGACCACCCTTCAAGGGTCGGCCCTCCTGACCGGCGATACCGCGATCCGCGTGATCACCACCACCGGGTCACCCGCCGGCGCCCTGACAGGCGCGCAGTTGGCCGCTGGCCCTGATCGTGGGTTGGGTTTGTCCAACTGCTCCGAGCCAGGGACCACGTGGTGGTTTACCGGCCTCCGCTTGAACGCTGGCGCGCAGGCGGAACTGCTGCTCGTCAACGCCGACAGTGACCCGGCCGCCGTGGACCTCACGGTGTTGGGGGCAGGGGGCCGGCTCCCCGCCCCGGGCGGTCGAGGGATCACCGTCAATCCCAACTCGCAGCGAGTGGTGCCCTTGGGTCCCTTAGTGACCTCCGACACGCCAATCTCGGTGCAACTCAGTACCTCCACCGGCCGCGTGGCGGCGTTCGTCCGGCAACAGGAATGGGATGGCACCACGCCCATCGGCAGCGATTGGGTGGCCCCCGCCGCGCCACCAGCCCTCTCGCAGACGCTCACTGGGATTCTCGGCACGTCCCTCGACCGGATGTTGGTCATCACCAATCCCGGCGATCACACCGCCCAGGTCCGGCTCGGATTGCTGAGCCCCTCCGGGCGCCTAGGGGTCGCCGGCGTCGACATCCTTGATGTGCCGGCCGGGGTCACCCGGATGTTCCCTCTCGGCCCCGCGCTGGGCGGCGACCCCGCTGGCTTGGCGATCAGCGGTGACGTCCCAGTGACCGCGGCCCTGATCCAACGGACGGTGTCGGGCACGGCGCCAGGCGACGTGGCCTTCGCGGTGGCATCGACGCCACTGTCTGACGCGGTGCTGATCCCGATCCCACTGCCGAAGTCGATCGCGAGCACGGTGGTGGTCACCAACGCGGGCGAGGAGGCAGCCTCGGTCCAGGTCACCGTCACGGATGCGGCCGGCGCGAAAGTGGGGGAGCAGGCGCTTGAGATTCCGGGCGGGGCGACGCTGACCTTTGCCGTTCCCTCGGTCGAGAACGCCCAGGTGACCCTGCGTACCGCTGCCCACAACCTGTTCGCGGCCGTCACGGCCACCGGCACGCTGGGTGATGCCGCGAGCGCCACGGTGCTTCCGCTGGGGTCAGGCACGGTGATCGGGGATCCAACCCGGCCGAGCTACGACGCGCACGTGTCGTGACGAGGCGGCGGGTCACTCCTCGCGGGTAATCCCCTTGGGGTCGAGCATCTCCACTGTGTAACCCGAGATCGCAGAGAGCTGCTCGACCACCGTCCGAAACACCAGGAGCCGCAGCTCGCGGCGGGTGTGGGAACGCAATTCCAGCGGGCGCCGGAACAACACAATCTGGCCGTGCCGCTCCGGGGTTGCCTCCAGAGCGGCCGCCAGGGGCACGCGATGCGCGGCCCACGAGGCGTCGGGAACGGGCACGTCCTCCGCGCCCACGTCGATGCGGGAAAGGGCGGCGGGGGCGGCTTCCTGAATGCGTTCGACGGCGGCGTCTAAGCAGATCAAGAAGAACTCGGCGTTGCTCGGACGGCGACGTACGGGCACCGCCTCACCGGTGAAGGCGTTGGGCCGAGACAAGGGACCTCGCAACCCCCGGGCATGGCGGTCGCGGCGTTTCGGCATGAGACCACCCTAGTCGGCCGCTAACGTGGGCGGGTGAGGTCCCGCTCCTGCTCGCGTTCCGGCTGTTCGGCTGGCGCCGTGGCGACCCTGACGTACGCCTACCGCGATTCCACGGCCGTCCTGGGCCCTTTAGCCCTGCGCGCGGAACCCGGCTGCTACGACCTGTGTGGTCCCCACGCGTCGGCGCTCACGGTGCCCCGCGGCTGGGAAGTCATCCGGCTGCCGGTCGACGAGGCCGAGTCCGGCCCGTCGTCCGACGATCTGATGGCCCTCGCCGACGCTGTGCGCCGCGCCGGTTTCGGACAGGACCCACCTCCCGAGCTGCCCCCAAGTTCCCTCGGACGTCGGCATGGCCACCTTGCCGTCGTCGTCGATGATCCCCGCTAGGCTGACAATCGATGATTACCGACAACATGTTCAAGGCGAACGACATCCGCGGCCTGGCCGGTGGAGCTGACGCCGAATGGGACGCCGAGGGTGCCCGCCACATCGCGGCCGCCTTCGTCGAGACCTTCGACCTGGTGGGGCGCGAGTTCGTCATGGGGCGCGATATGCGCACCACGGGTGTCGAGCTTTCGCAGGCCTTCGCCGCGGGGGCCATCGCCGCCGGCGCCAGCGTGGTTGACATCGGGCTGGCGAGCACCGACGAGGTGTGGTTCGCCTCGGGCTTCTTGCACCTGCCCGCCGTGCAGTTCTCGGCGTCGCACAATCCGGCCACCTACAACGGCATCAAGTTCTGCGAGGTTGACGCCGCGCCCGTGACAACCGACACGCTGCTGCGCATCAAGGCACGCTCGCACGACACCATCGTTCCGGCAGCGACCCCGGGGGGCTACCGCGAGCAAGACGTCCTCGGAGACTACGCCGACTACCTGCATTCGCTGGTGGACCTCCGCGGCATCCGTCGCCTCAAGGTCGTGGTCGATGCGGGCAACGGCATGGCAGGCCACACGACACCCGCCGTCCTGGGTTCCCTCAACGTCGAGATCATCGGGCTCTATCTCGATCTGGACGGACGCTTCCCCAACCACACCCCCAACCCGCTGATCCCCGAGAATCTGCTGGACGCCCAGCAGGCCGTCCGTGATCACAAGGCGGATCTCGGACTTGTCTTCGACGGCGACGCCGACCGCTGTTTTGTCATTGATGAGCGCGGCGAAGTCGTCGATCCGGCGATCGTGACCGCCGTCATTGCCCAGCAGGAACTGCGCCGCGAGCCGGGTTCGACCATCGTCATCAACACGATCACCTCGCAGGCCACGGCGGAGGCCGTGCGCGCCGCCGGGGGCACCGTGGTGGTCTCGCCGGTGGGGCACACCAAGGTGAAGGCCCTCATGGCCAAGCACAGCGCGGTCTTCGGCGGCGAGCATTCCGCCCACTACTACTTCCGCGATTTCTGGGGTGCCGACACCGGCATGCTGGCTGGGCTGCACATGATCTCCATGGTGGGTCACGGGGAGCGCTCCTTGTCGGAACTGGTCTCGGAACTCTCGGGCACCTACACCCTTTCGGGGGAGATCAACTCGACCGTGACCGACGCACCCGCCATCCAGCAGCTGGTTGCCGCTGCGTTCGCCGATCGGGGCGTCATCGATTGGACCGACGGGCTCATGATCCGTGGGGACGATGACTGGTGGATCTCCGTCCGTTCGTCCAACACCGAACCGCTACTGCGCCTCAACGTCGAAGCCCGGCACGCCGCGGCGATGGCGGCGTTGCGCGACGAGACGCTCGCGATCATCAGGGGCACCGATGGCCGCTGACCTGACCGTGGAGATCCTCGACCTGTTGGTCTGCCCTAACTGCCATGCCCGGCTGGCGCTCGATTACGAGGCGTCCGAACTGGTGTGCACGAACCCCGATTGCGCGCTGGCCTACCCGATCCGTGGGGGGATCCCCTACCTGTTGATCGATGAGGCGCGCCGGCCCGGTCCGCAACCGTGACCTTCGACGACGGCTTGCTGGAAGATCAAGACCTGCTGCGGCGGGCCGATCCCTTATTGCGGCCGTTGGCCGAGGCGGGCGCGCGCGTCCGCCGCGAGTGGGCTGGTGCCGCCGACGTTGTCGCCGGGATGCAGGCAGAGGGTCGATCGCGGGCGTTCATCGTCGTGGGCTCCGAGGCGCGCCTGATCCGCGCAATGCTGGAGCCGGTCTGTCCCGTGCCCTTCGTGGCCTGGCCCTGGGCCGGACTGCCCGGCTGGGTAGGTCCCCTCGACGTGGTGCTGGTGCTCGGCGTCGACTCGCCAGCCGCCATCGCGGCGTTGGCGGAGGCCGTCCGTCGCGGGTGTCAGGTCGTACTTTCCTGCCCTGTGGACTCGTCGTTCACAAGGCAATTCGCGTCGAAGGCGAGCATTCTGCCGACCTACACCGGCGACACCCTCGCGGCGGCTGTGGTGGCCCTTGCCGCCACCCATGCGTTGGGTTTGGGTCCCTTGGTGAACGCCGAGGCCGTCGCGGACGCCATGGACGCGGTCGCACTCGAGTCGTCCTACACCCAGGATGTGGCGAGCAATCCGGCCAAGGAGTTGGCGATCGAGTTTGCCGAGGCGACGCCGCTGGTCTGGGGTGGATCGACGTTGGCGATGCGCGCCTCCCGCCGCATCGTGGAGGCCTTGCGCCGAGCTTCGGGTCGGATCGGCCTCACAGCCGACGCCGAATCCCTGCAACCGCTGCTGGTTGATCTCGATCGTCGCGATCCGTTTGCTGATCCCTTCGAGGAGGGGGAGCGGCTTCGTCCGGGGCTGTTGCTTTTGGACGACGGGCACGATGATCCGGCCACACGCGGTGAGCGGGACGGCCTCGTTTCGGCGGCGCGGGCGTCCGACGTGCGGGTTTCCCGGATCAGCGAGCTCACGGGCTCTGATTTCGAGCGCTACGTGACCATCCTGCAGCGCGGACGCTTCGCGGCGGCCTATCTGCAGATTGGGCTCGGTCGGGCGCTAACCTGAACCCATGCAGCGGGTTCTAGTCCTTAACGGCGTCAATCTTGGTCGTCTCGGAAAGCGCCAGCCCGAGGTTTACGGACGCACGACCCACGCCGATCTGGTCACCCATCTGGGAGAAACCGGGGTGGGCCTAGGGCTGGCCGTCGAGGTTCGGCAAACCGATTCCGAGGCTGAAATGGTGAGTTGGCTCCATGAGGCGGCTGACATTGGCCTGCCTGTGGTTCTCAATCCCGCGGCCTGGACGCACTACTCGCTCGCCGTGGCCGATGCGGTCGTCCAAGCGCCCCTGGTCATCGAGGTCCACATCACCAACATTCACGCCCGCGAGGAGTTCCGCTCGCATTCGGTGATCTCGCGCTACGCCAAGGGAGTCATCGCCGGGCTTGGGCTCGGCGGCTACGACCTGGCGCTGGCCTACATCGCCTCGGTTGCCGCGGAGTAGGGCCCATTCGGCAGGCGGTGCGACCCGCCGGTAGGCTTGCTGGCTATGGATTACCGCGTCGCAGACGTCAACCTCGCCCCCTTCGGTCGCAAGCAGATTGAGCTTGCTGAGCACGAAATGCCCGGCCTCATGGCCATGCGCCGCTTGTACGGCGCCGCGCAGCCGCTCAAGGGCGCGCGCATCGCAGGCTCCCTGCACATGACCGTGCAGACGGCGGTGCTCATCGAGACCCTCGTCGCCTTGGGCGCCGAGGTCCGCTGGGCTTCCTGCAACATCTTTTCCACCCAGGACGAGGCGGCCGCGGCCATCGCCGTCGGCCCGCACGGCACCCCGGAGGACCCGCAGGGCGTCCCGGTGTTCGCCTGGAAGGGCGAGACGCTCGAGGAGTACTGGTGGTGCACCGAGCAGATCCTCGATTGGGGCGATCAGCTGCCCAACATGATCCTGGACGACGGCGGCGACGCCACGCTTCTGGTCCACAAGGGTGTCGAGTTCACTAAGGGTGGCTCCGTCCCCGAGGCCAAGACGTCCGACCCGCACGAGTACAAGGTTGTTCTTGACACGCTGCGTCGGTCAATCGCCGACAAGACCGTCGATTGGGTGGCGCTCGCGAACTCGCTGAAGGGCGTGACCGAGGAGACCACGACGGGCGTTCACCGCCTCTACGAGATGAGCAAGCAGGGCGCGTTGTTGTTCCCGGCCATCAACGTCAACGACTCGGTCACCAAGAGCAAGTTCGACAACAAGTACGGCATCCGCCACTCGGTGATCGACGGCATCAACCGCGGCACCGACGTTCTCATCGGCGGCAAGGTGGCCGTGGTGTGTGGCTACGGCGACGTGGGCAAGGGCTGCGCCGAGGCCTTCAAGGGCCAGGGTGCCCGCGTGGTCGTCACTGAGATCGATCCGATCTGCGCCCTGCAGGCGGCGATGGACGGCTACCAGGTCACCACGCTCGTTGACGTGATCGGTGAGGCCGACATTGTCATCACAACCACGGGGTGCGTGAACGTCGTCACGGCCGACCAGATGAGCCGCATGAAGCACCTGGCGATTCTGGGTAACATCGGCCACTTCGACAACGAGCTCGACATGACCGGCCTGGCCGAGTGGCCCGGCATCGAGCGCATCGTCGTCAAGCCGCAGGTCGACCAGTGGGTCTTCCCGGCGACGGCCGAGCGACCGGCGCACGCCATCATCGTGCTCTCCGAAGGCCGCCTGCTGAACCTGGGCAACGCCACGGGTCACCCGTCCTTCGTGATGAGCAACAGCTTCACCAATCAGGTGCTGGCCCAGATCGAACTCTTCACCAAGCCGGAGGAGTACCCGGTCGGCGTCTACACGCTGCCCCGCCACCTCGACGAGATGGTGGCCCGCCTCCACCTCGACGCGCTCGGCGTGAAGCTGACGCCGCTGTCGTCCGAGCAGTCGGAGTACTTGGGCGTGCCCGTCGAGGGTCCGTACAAGACGGAGCTTTACCGCTACTGAGTGGTCCTGGTTTGGCCGTTACGCTACGGACGGTTGCGTAACGGCAGCCAGGCCAGCACGTCCTGGATTGTGGCGTCCCAGTAGGACCACTCGTGGGCGCCTGGGCGATAGTCCACGGTCAGGTTCACGTGGTTGTGGTGCGCCGCTGCGGCGAACGTCTGGTTCTGCTCGAACAGGAAGTCCTCCGTGCCGCACGTGAGATACAGCGGCGGCAGCGCGGCGGAGTTGGCGTTTGCCACCAGGTGCACGAGGTCGTTCGCGGTCGCGTTGAGGGGGTCGGTGCCCCAGATCCGGGTGCGCTCGGTGTGGTCTCTGTCGGCCCAGAAATGAGGCTCGGCGATGTCGAGGGCACCTGATAGCGAGGCGGCGGCCCCGAACTGGCGCGGGCGGTTGAGCGCGAGCTTGAAGGCGCCGAATCCGCCCATCGAGAGCCCGGCCACGAAGGTGTCGGCGGGATCGTGAGAGACGTTGAACGATCGCTGGATCAGGGTGGGTAGCTCGTCGGCGACGAACGTCCAATAGGCCCGCCCGAAGGCCTCGTCGTTGTAGAAACTGCGTTGAACGGTCGGCATCACGACGGCCAATCCCAGCTCGGCGGCGTAGCGCTCGATGGAGGTCCGCCGCATCCAGATCGTGTCATCGTCCGACATACCGTGGAGCAGGTAGAGCACCGGCGGTGGGGCGTCCGCGGTCGTCCCGACCATCCCGATCTGGCCCTCGGCAGGCTGCGGGAGCAGCACGGTCATGGAGGTCGACAACTGCAGCGACTCGGAGAAGAAGTCGCATCGGGCGTGGATCATGCGCCAGAGACTAGCGGTCTTTTGAAGGTGCTCAGGACGCGAGAGTTCTCGGGGTCTCGAAGCGCTCAAGGACGGCATCGCCATCGTCGAGGTTCGCCCAGGCGCCGTCGTAACTGAGCACCGCGAGGCCCGCGGTGGGGAAGTGGCCGACGGCCCGGTCTCGTAGCGCCGATGGGGCGGCCAGCTCCTCGACCAACTCCGACACAGTCGGTTCGTGGCCCACCACCAGCACGGTCGCGTCGTCTTCCGATACTCCCCGTAGCAGATCCACCACCTGCTCGGCCCAGGCACCGTACAGCTCCGGCAGGAATCGGACTTCCGTGGCCTTGGCGCCCGCGGCCTCGGCGAGCTGCCAGGTCTCGCGCGTCCGCGCCGCCACGCTCACCAGCGCCAGGTCGATCGGGTAGTCCCTCAACGCGCTGCCCATGACCGGGGCGTCGGCTCGTCCCCTGGCCGCCAACGGACGGCTTGCGTCCGTGTCGCCGGTATCCCAGGCACTCTTCGCGTGCCGCAGGACGATCAAGGTCTTCTGGGTCATGGCGTTGATCTTGTCACTCCCACGCCACCTTGGGCAGGGCCAGGTCTGCGCAGGTGTCGGGCGATCTGGGCGGGTGGGCGGGTTTCGGGGTGCCCCGCTGCTCATTGTGTGACGCCGTTCCCGTCCGTCAAGGGCGCCTGGCGGCGTCCCTGCGGGATGGCCTGCGGCCACCCTTGACTGCCGGGTCCCCGGCGTCAGGAATTGGCAGTTACGGGTTCACCCCTCCGAGTGGGCAGTTCTGTGCGTGACCGAAACAGCCCCCATAGCCACCGCCGTGGAGCTGACATCCACGCAGCCTCCTCAGGGGGATGTCTCCGTCAGGGCGAGCCCGACAAAGTCGCCGAACCCGTGGCGAACGTCACCCCACCAGTCGGGGACGATACCGACGGGGGCCCGGCCAGGGACCGCAATGGGTCACCAGTGGGAGCCTGGGGTGACCACGCTTCTCGATCGGCGCGGCAGCGCCGGGGTTCACTGCGACGAACCGTGCCCACGTCTGCCGGGGGCTTCGACGCGAAAGTGTGTGAGTTCCATGCCTACCGTTGGCACGTAACTCACACTCTTTGGGGCTGGACCTCGAGACCGTCCCACGAAGCCCAGGAGCCTCCACGTTTCGTGACCTCAATGTGACATTCACAAGGGGAAACAGGCCTGCGCGAGCCCTGAAAATGTCAGACCCGGTCCGTAGATTGAAGACATGAACACCACCGGTCGCACCGCCCGCGAGCTCACCCTCGCGTTGGCTGATGCTGCCCGCCGGGAACGCCAAGCAGCGGCCGATAAGGCCCAGCTGATCGTCGCGTTGTGTGACGTGTATCGGGCCACCGACACCACCGCGAACCCGGCCTTGCCCGGCGCTGAACGGCTGATCACAGTCGGGGCCGATGGCACCCCTCTGGTGTCTGATTTCTTGGTCTTGGAAGTTGGGCCGCTGCTCGGTATGAGTGAGGCCAGCGCCGGCATGCTGATTTGTGACGTGTTGAATCTGCGCCACCGGCACCCGCTCTTGTGGCAGGCCGTGGGTGCGTTGAAGGTCGAGGTGTGGAAAGCGCGCCGGATCGCCAACGATGTGGCTCGCGCTGGGCTCCCCTTGGATGCCGCCCTGGCCATCGACGAAAAGATCACCCCCTATCTCCACAAGCTGCCCGTCGGGCCCCTGCTCCGGAAACTCAGCCGGATGATCGTCACAGCCGATGAGGTCCTCGCCGAACAACGCGCCCGCAAAGCCCGGCAGGAACGCTTCGTGCGGATCCGCCACGACATTGACGGGGTTTCCACACTGGTCGCCCGGGTGGCGACCCCCGATGCGATCGCCCTCGACGCCGCCCTCACCCTTGCCGCCAGCGACGCCATCCTCACCGGACGCCCCGAAGGCGTGGACGAGCTCCGCTCCGAGGCCCTCGGCAACCTCGCCCTCGCCTACCTCAACAACGCCGGCCCCGCAGTAGCCCCGGCTCGGGGAATCCTGACCCAGGGCACTGATGGGCCTAGCCAACCCACCAGCCACCCCGGTACAGGTGCAGGCAGAGCCGCCGGCCGGCGGGTCCCCAGGGTCGCCGACATCGTCGTGCACATCGACCAGGAAACCCTGCGCACAGGCAAGGGGATCGCCCGTGTTGAAGGCGTCGGACCCATGCTCCTCGACCAGGTACGGGAAGTCCTCGGTGGCTGCACCACGATCAAAGTCCAGCAAGTCATCGACCTCAACGACGACCCCGCCGCCGACAGCTACGACATCCCCGACCGCATCCGCCGCCACGTCACCCTCCGCAACCCGGTCGAGGTGTTCCCGTTCTCGTCCCGGGCCGCGACTGGCTGCGACCTCGACCACACCCGGCCCTACCGGCACGGGCAACTCAAACCCGCTGCGCAGACCACGTCCACACCGCAGACCCGCGCGTCGAACTTGGGGCCCTTAAGCCGCAAGGTCCACCGCGCCAAAACCCTCGGCGCCTGGACACTCGCCCAACCCACCCCGGGCGAGTTCTTCTGGACCAGCCCCATGGGTCTCAGTTACACCGTCGACCGCGGCGGCACCACCAGGGGAGTGAAACGCACGACCCCGGCGGCAGCGGCCAAGGTGGCCGACACTGTGGTGGCGGTGAAGGCGAGACGCCGACCGCTCGTCAGGCGTCGGCCGTAGCCCAGCGCGGACGCTTGTCCGCTCACTCCTTGGGGGGCTGGGGGATCGAGTTCCAGATTTCTTTGCACTCGGGGCAGACCGGGAACTTGTCGGGGTTGCGGCTGGGCACCCACACCTTGCCGCAGAGGGCAACGACGGGCGTGCCCATCACCATGGCCTCGGTGAGCTTGCTCTTGTCGACGTAGTGGCTGAGGCGCTCGTGGTCGCCTTCGTCGATCCGAAACTCGGTTTCGCGATCAAGGACGGTCGTCGAGGCGGGCAACACCTGCGTCTGGGTCTGCGGCAACTGGGTCACGTCACCAATAGTAGGCGCCCCGCTGAACGCGGGGCCCGTCCGATTCACCGAGCGATGACCACCGCAACGATCTCGTCGAGGTAAGCATCGAAGTCGGCCCCGGTCGGTATTCGTTCCGGCGAGGTGCGGCTGAGCTGGGTCTGGCCCAGATAGGCGGAGTACGCGAAGAACGCCCGACGTTCGGCTTGCGCGCGGTCAAAGCCCATGCCTCGAAAGAGGTCGGCGACGGCTTCGAGTCGGCGGCTAGTCACGCGGCGCAGGACGGGGTCGACCGCGGGATCTCCCACGGACGCCAGGAGCGCGAGCTCGACGTTCCTTGGCCCCGTGTGGCTGAGGACGGTCCGGAACAAGGCACGCAACCTGTCCAGCGGCTCCGGGAACTGGGCGATGTACTCGAGCACCCTCTCGGTGCTCTCTCGCTCCCAACGCTCCAACGTGGCTGCTAGCAGGGCAGCCCGGTTGGCGAAGTGCCAATAGCCGCTGCCCTTTGTCGCTCCGAGCTGGGCGGCGAGGGGTTCGATCGCGACAGCCGATACCCCGCCTTCTGCGAGCGCGCGCAGTGCTTCAGCCGTCCAGTCGTCCTGAGTAAGCCGGCGGCGAGGTTCCGTAGACACGTTCCATACGCTATCGTACGGACAAACAATACGGTCCCGTATGGAGGTCGCCATGGTTCGCAATGTGCACACCCGCGAGGTCGGTCGCGATCCGCACTGGTTTGCCCGGGAAATGGGACGCGTCGCCGAGCCCGATAGCCAGTTGTGGCCCACCGATAGTTGGCCGCCCATGGTCTTGGATCGTCGACTTGCGGTTGGTGCTGCCGGCGGGCACAGCGCGATTCGCTACTTGGTGTCCGAGTATGAGCCCGGACGTCGCCTCACTTTCCGCTTCGATCCTGAGATTGGAATCAGCGGGACGCACACGTTCGAACTCCTCCCGGCCGCCGAGCCGGGCAGGACGGTGCTGCGGCACGAAGTCGCAGCCGACCTCTCGGGCAGCGCGCGCCTTCTCTGGCCGATCGTCATCCGATGGCTGCATGACGCCCTCGTCGAGGACCTGATGGATCGCGCGGAGTTCGACGCGGACGCCCTCCCGCCGGTGGGGTCACGGTGGTCCCCGTGGGTCCGCATCCTGCGGCGGGTCCGCAAGACGAGCGGCAACCGGGCCGAGGTCCGCGCGTGACGGTCCGCAGCAGTCTCTCGGCCCTCGCCGGGGCCGGGTTGGCGGGGATCGGCGCCCTCCATCTCGTGTGGGCAACCGGATCGAGTTGGCCGGCGCGGACCCGCCGCGACCTCGCACAGGCGGTGACGGGTGGCGATGAGGTCCCCGGAGTCATCCCGTGCGTGATCGTGGGTTCGGGCCTACTCGTGGCCGGTGGGGTGGTGGCCGGCGCTGGGGGCGCTTCCAGGACCGCCGGATTGGTTCGCCTCGGCGTCGCGGCCGGGCTCGCCGCCCGCGGCCTGGTCGGAGGCACCCGAATCGCCGCACTGCTCGGGCTGCCAGGCGCGGATCCCAGGTTCACCACGTTGGATCAACGCGTCTATCGTCCGCTGTGCCTCGGCCTCGCTGCGCTGGTCGGGTCATCCTTAGTTGCGGGGGACGATCAAGTACAAGTCCGCTGAATATGGTCGAATGGCTGGGTGGCCACCTCCCTCTATCGCAACCCGCTCACCATCGGACTATTGGCCTCCATCGTCGCGATCGCGTTTGAGGCGATGGCCGTGACGACCGCGTTGACGGTCGCGGCGCGGGAGTTGGGCAACGACGGGCTCTACGCCTGGACGTTCACCGCGTTCGCGTTGGCGCAAACGGTGGCGATTGTCCTCACGGGGCAACTGGTCGACCGTGGCGGACCATTGCTCCCGCTCATCATCGGCGTCAGCCTGTTCGCCCTCGGCCTGGTCACTGCCGCTACCGCCGCTGTGATGGGCCAACTTCTGATCGCCCGCGCGCTGCAGGGCTTTGGCTCCGGAATGATGAACCTGGTCATCATGGTGATCGTCCCGTTGGCCTACGACGAGCGCGAGCGTCCGCATTTGATGACCGCATTCTCGACGGCGTGGGTGGCTCCCGCCCTTGTCGGACCAGCGATCGCCGCCTGGATCGCCACCAGCTTTTCTTGGCATTGGGTCTTTTGGGCGGTGCTCCCGTTGCTGGCCTTTGGGGTGCTCATGATCGCAAGGCCGGTCCTTGAGGTCGTCCGGACGCACCCCACCCAAGGCAAACCCATGGACGTCCGGCTGGTCCTGCTGGCCTTCGCACTCGCGATCGCGGCCGCGGTGATCCAAGCCGCCGGCCAATGGCTGACCGTCTGGACGGCCACCGGTGCCGCCGTCGCCCTGATCGTCATCGGTGTGGGCTTCCCCCGCTTGATGCCTGGCGGCTTCACGTGGCTGGGTGACGGTCTCTCCGCCGTGGTGCTCACCCGTGCGCTGCTGATGGGGGCGTTTTTCGGCACCCAAATCTTCCTCACGCCGCTGCTGACGCACGCCCGCGGCGTGGACCTCGTCCTGGCGGGCATCGTCATCACCATCAGTTCGATAGGTTGGACGTTCGGCGCCTGGCTGCAATCGCGTCATTGGTTGCCATTCTCTCGGGACGTACTCATCAGCATCGGCGCTCTCGTGATGACTCTCGGGATGGGTGTCGTGGCGCTCGGCGCCTGGCTGGAGCCAGTGCCGGTGTGGGTGACGGGCGTGGGCTTCGCCGCCGCCGGCTGCGGGGTGGGCATCGCCAGCGCGAGCTTGTCCCTGGCCCTCATGGATCTGTCGCTGCAGGCCGAACTGGGCCACAACACCTCGTCGCTCCAGGTGGCCGAGGCCCTCGGAACGGCCGTCGCAGCCGGGCTCGGTGGGACGCTCGTCCTGGTTTCGGCCGCAGGCCCCCAGGCCTACGGGTTGGCCATGACGGCGATGGCGCTCCTCGGCCTGCTGGGCATCGCCTTCTCCCGGCGCATCGGTTCGCTTCAAAACTTCGCTCTAGCGCACCCCTAGCCGCGCGGTAGAGTCTCGATATCGAGACAAACTGGGTCGACTAGCCAGCGGAGGTGTGCCATGCCGGACGAGGTGGATCGCATTCTCGCCGCCTGGCGCACCGAGGTCCCCGAATTGGACGTCGAACCCCTTGCCGTCCTGTCCCGCGTGACCCGGCTGGCTCGCCATCTGGACCTCGCCCGTAAGGAGGCGTTCGCTGCTCGCGGGCTCGAGGTCTGGGAGTTCGACGTGCTGGCCGCCCTGCGCCGCGAAGGCACCCCGTATGAGCTCTCGCCGGGCGATCTCATCGTGCAAACGTTGTCGACCTCGGCCACGATGACAAACCGGGTCGATCGCCTCGTCGGACGAGGGCTGGTCGAGCGGCGTCCGAACCCCGACGACGGCCGCGGCGTGCTCGTCCGACTGACCCCCGAGGGGGGCCGTCTGGTGGTCGAGGCGCTCACCGATTTGCTCGTGCGCGAGCGCGACGTGTTGGACGCCCTGGGCGATGCTGAACGTTTGCGCCTTAGCAACCTTTTGCGCCGCCTGGTGTCACCGTTCGACAATGCCGGTTGAGTAAGCAACATCCCTCACTAACGGCTAGGGTTCCTGAAGCACCACGGATCCCTGAGGACGGGCATGGCACTCGACAATCCGCTCCTGACAGAGCTGGCTCAGGCCTACGGAATTGCGACCGAGTTTTGGGACTGGAAGGGCCGATTGAGTCAGGTCCCCGCCGAGACCGTGATCGCGGTCCTGAAGGCCTTGGACGTTGACGCCAGTAGCGACGAGTCCGCGCGCGCCGCGTTGGACGCTCACCGCCTTCGCCCCTGGACGCTCATGCTGCCGCGCTGCGTGGTCACCATCGCCGGACGTCCTGCCACGGTGGCCGTCCACGTCGGGGGAGGGCAGCCGGTCTCGGTCCACGTCCGGCTGGAGGACGGCGGCAGCCGCCCGCTGCGGCAACTGCAGGATGACGAGCCGGATCGCTGGGTGGGGGACCGCTGGACGGGCCGCGCCACGTTTGAGATCCCGACTGATCTGCCCACCGGCTACCACTGGTTGGCGGCCGAATCGTCCGACGCCAGCGCCGAGACCGCCCTCATCGTCACCCCAGCGTTCCTGGGCTTCCCTGAAGCCATGGGCGCCCGTCGCGCCTGGGGTTATGCCACGCAGTTGTACAGCGTGCGAGGCCAGGACAGTTGGGGCATGGGCGACCTGCAGGACCTCGCCGATCTGGCCACCTGGTCGGCGACCCAGCAGTTCGCGAGCTACATCCTGGTGAACCCGCTGCACGCCTCCGAGCCGATGCCGCCGCTGGAGCCGTCACCCTACCTGCCGACGTCGCGCCGCTACGTGAACCCCCTCTACATCCGGCCCGAGGCGATCCCCGAATTCGCCCGGTTGGACGAATTCGACCGCAAGGCGATCCGTCGCCTTCGCCGCCGTCTGAAGGCCGCGGTGGACGACACCGACACCATCGACCGCAACGCCATCTGGAAGGCCAAGATCGAGGCCTTGCGGATCATCTACGCCAAGGGCCTCAAGCCCGCCCGCCGTATGAGCCTCGACGATTTCATTCGCCGCGAGGGCCCCGTGCTGAGCCAGTTCGCCACCTGGTGCGTGCTGGCTCGCGAGTTCGGCATGAACTGGCGCGAATGGCCCGAGCAGTTCCGCCGCACCCGCTCCCCGGAGGTGGCGGACTTCGCTGGCACCCACGCGGACGAGATCTCGTTCTTCATCTGGTTGCAGTGGGTGGCCGACACCCAACTGTCCGCCGCGCAGGCAACCGCCAAAGACGCCGGCATGCGCATCGGGATCATGAACGACCTCGCGGTCGGCGTCTCCGGCAACTCCGCGGAGGTCTGGACGCTCGGCGACGTGTTCGCCCGCGGCGTCAGCGTGGGCGCTCCGGCCGATCACTACAACCAGCTCGGCCAGGACTGGGGGCAGAGCCCGTGGCGCCCGGACCGGTTGGACGATCTCGCGTACGGCCCGTTCCGCCAGATGGTGTCGGGCATCCTTCGGCATTCCGGTGGCATCCGCGTCGACCACATTTTGGGGTTGTTCCGGCTGTGGTGGATCCCCGAGGGCAATGAGGCCCACGAGGGCACCTACGTCCACTACAACCACGAGGCCATGGTCGGCATCCTGGCACTGGAGGCACAACGCGCAGGGGCGCTCGTCGTGGGCGAAGACCTCGGCACCGTCGAGCCCGGCGCCCGCGAGTACCTGGCCTCGCGTGGCCTGCTCGGCACCTCGGTGGCGTGGTTCGAGCGCGGCCACGACGGACGCCCGCTCGCCCCCGAGGCGTGGCGCGAATACTGCATGGCGTCGGTGACCACCCACGACATGCCCCCGACCGCGGGCTACCTGGCGATGGAGCACGTCCAACTGCAGCACGAGTTGGGGCTGCTTACCGAGCAACTCGGCACCGAGATCGCCTTCGCGCGCGCCGAGCAGGGCCAGTGGTTGACCCTGCTTCGGGAGCGCGGGTTGCTTGCCGCGGACGACACCG
Organism: Micropruina sp.; assembly: GCA_016716635.1. GTDB lineage: Bacteria > Actinomycetota > Actinomycetes > Propionibacteriales > Propionibacteriaceae > JADJVZ01. The sequence goes on along the minus strand of JADJVZ010000011.1, from coordinate 1,475,613 downwards.
ACGTCGAGTCGATCGTCCTGGCGATGCACCGGTTCCTGCTGGCCACCCCGTCGCGCGTCCTCGTGGCTGCCTTAACGGACGCCGTCGGCGAACGGAAGACCCAAAACCAGCCCGGGACAGTCAACGAGTACCCGAACTGGCGGGTGCCCCTGCACGGGTCGGACGGCCGCCGCCTGTGGCTGGAGGACGTCTACGACGACGCGCGGGCACTTCGCCTCGCGGGCGTCATGAATGGTTTTCAGCAGCCCCCGACGTTGCCCCGCTCCTGAGCCGTCGGACCAGCGCCAGCACGCCCACGATCGCACTGCCGATGACCAGGCCCACCAGGGCTGAACCCACGGTGTCGACGACCCATTCGGCGAAGCCCGCGATGGCGGGCATCGCGTGCCCTACGGCCTCCTCGGCGTGATGCAGCACGTCTAGAGGGGCGTGGAGGCCCATCTCGGCGGCGCTGGTAAGCATGATGTGCCCGCCGACCCACATCATGGCCGCGATACCGACCGTGGAGAGCAGGTTCATGACGACCGGCATCGCGCGGACCAGTGACCGGCCGAAAGCTTGCGTGGCGGGGAGCTTGCGCTGCGCCAACATCAGGCCGACGTCGTCCATCTTCACGATGATGGCCACCACGCCGTAGACCAGCGCGGTGATCAGGAACGCCACCACGATCAGGATCAGCGCCCGGTTGAGCAGCGGTTCCGCGGAGACCTCGGCCAGGGCGATGGCCATGATTTCCGACGACAAGATGAGGTCGGTGCGCACCGCGCCCGACACCATGCGGGCCTCGTGCTCGGGGGTGCCGAGTTCGGCGAGTTCGTCCGACGCAGCTTCGGCGTGATGCTGGCCGGTGACGGCTTCGAGGAACTTCTCGGCACCTTCGTACGCGAGGTAGCCGCCGCCCAGGAGCAAGATCGGTGCCATGGCCCACGGCGCGAACTGACTGAGCACCAGTGCGACGGGCAAGATGAACAGCAGCTTGTTGCGCAGCGAGCCGAGGCTGATCTTCCAGATGATGGGCAGTTCCCGGTTCGACAGGAAGCCATGGACGTACTGCGGCGTCACGGCGGTGTCGTCCACGACGACGCCCACGGCCTTGACACTGGCCTTGCCCGCAGCCGCCGCCACGTCATCGAGGGAGGCTGCCGCCGCTTTGGCGATGGCCGCAATGTCGTCCAGCAGGGCCGCTAATCCGCCGCTCATGCCTGGCCCTGCAGTTCCACGCTGACGGCCACGCCGCCGGCCAAGAGTTCGGTCAGGGTGGCATCGATGCGCTCCGGGGCTACGGCTGCCGTCAGATCGATGAGCACCGCTGTCCGGAAGCCGTCGCGGGCCGCGTCCAACGCGGTGGCCTTCACGCAATAGTCGGTAGCGATGCCGCAGACGTCGACCTCGGTGATGCCGCGGCCGGTCAAGAAGGAGCCGAGGCCGATGCCGTCAAACGACCCCTCGAAGCCTGAATAGGCGGCGGCGTACTCGCCCTTGCGGAACACCGCCGCGAAGTCGCGCCAGGCCAGCTGCGGGTGAAACTCGGCTCCCTCGGTGCCCGCAACGCAATGTACCGGCCAGGTGTCGACGAAGTCGGGATGATCCGAGAAGTGGGTGCCCGGATCGATGTGGTGATCTTGGGTGGCCACGATCACGTCGTAGTCGGATGCCCGCTCCACGAGGAAATCGCTGATCCGGGCGGCGACGTCCGCGCCACCTGCCACGGCGAGCGAGCCGCCCTCGCAGAAGTCGTTTTGGACGTCGACGACGACCAATGCGCGATGAGTCATCTCAGCTCCTCGGTTCGAAGGGGTTGACGGTCTCGGTGCCGTGGGGGTCGAGCATGATCGAAGGGATCGCGGGCTCGCCCTTGCTCATCTTGAGTGCGGCGAGGGGCAGTTCGGTGCGGGACCGAACGTGGCGTGCGCGTGCTTCCTGCAGGGTCTCGCGTCCGACGACCACGCCGCCGCGCATCAGTTCCACCAGCAGCGGGCGATCGTTGCCGTCGTTGGCGGGTGGCGTCCCGATGCCGATGACCTCGGCTTCCGCGCGACCGTTGGACCCGAGCCGCCGCAGGGCGAACTTCCGGCCGCCGATGCTGGTCTTGTTGGCCGACTTCTTGGCCACCGGCTCGATGACGGCGCCCGGGTCGTCGGTGGTGGCCCGGGCCACCAGCTTGTAGACCAGGGCGCAGGTGGGCGCGCCCGAGCCGGTCACCAGCGAGGTGCCCACCCCATAGCCGTCCACAGGGGCGCTGCGGAGGGCAGCGATCTGCCATTCGTCCAGGTCAGAGGTGACCACGATCCGGGTGGCGGTGGCGCCCAGCGAATCGAGCATGGCGCGGACGTCGGTGGCCATCTGGGCCAGATCCCCGGAGTCGAGCCGGACGGCACCCAAGCGCCCCTGCGTCAGTCGGACGCCCGTCCGCACGGCCTCCGCCACGTCGTAGGTGTCGACCAACAGCGTGGTGTTCTCGCCCAGCGCGGCGAGCTGCGCCGCGAAGGCGGCCTCCTCCGTGTCGTGCAGCATGGTGAAGGAGTGCGCGGCGGTGCCCGCGGTGGGGACCCCGTAGCGGCGTCCGGCTTCGAGGTTGGATGTTGAGGCAAAACCGGCCACATAAGCGGCGCGCGCGGCGGCGACCGCGGCCCACTCGTTGGTGCGGCGCGACCCCATCTCGATGCAGGGACGACCGTCGGCCACGAAGGTCATCCGCGAGGCGGCCGACGCGACGGCGGCGTCGTAGTTGTAGATGCTCAGCAGCACGGTTTCGAGCAGGCAGGCCTCGGCGAAGGGGGCCTCGACGACCAGCAGCGGCGAGCCCGGAAAGTAGATCTCGCCTTCGGGGTAACCCCAGACGTCACCGGTGAAGCGGTAGGTGCGAAGGTACTGCGCGAGGGCCTCGTCCGCGATGTGATGCTCAATGAGGAAGTTCAGCTGTGCGTCCGTGAAATGAAAGGCCTCGATGGCGTCCAGCGCGCGTCCGACCCCGGCCACCACGCCGTAGCGACGACCGTCCGGCAGCTTGCGTCCGAAGAGCTCGAATACGGAGCGGCGCCGCGCGGTGCCGCTGCCGAGGGCCGCGCGGACCATCGTCAGCTCGTAATGGTCGGTCAGGAAGGCCGTCGACTTCTGCACGGGCTGAGCGTAGCGGTCGGCCGGATGCGAGAATGGAGGAATGACAGTCCCAGAGACGCCGACCGGGCCCCGCGGGGACACCATGGTCGCCGAGCGCGCAGCCGAGGCGCCAGCCGCGACTGTGCCCTGGGTCACGATCGTCTGGGACGATCCGGTCAACTTGTTCAGCTACGTCATTCACGTGTTTGAGAGCTACTTCCGGTTCCCGCGCGAGCGCGCCGAGCGCCTGACGATGCAGGTGCATACCGAGGGCAAAGCGGTTGTGGCGTCGGGGTCGCGCGAAGAGATGGAACGCCACGTGGAGGCCATGCACGCCTACGGCTTGTGGGCCAGCTTGGAGCATCAGTGAGGCGTCGCGTCCGCCGTCGTCGCGGGCAGGTCGAACTCAACCTGCCCGACGTCGAAATGGAGCTCCTGGCGTCCTTGGTGGACCAGTTCATCGAGCTGTTGCGGCCAGAGGCCGCGCCCGTCGCCGCGCCCTGGCCGACGTTCGAGCGTCCGGGATTGGACGACAGCGATCCGGTGATCCAGCGCTTGTTCCCGCCCGCCTACCGGATCGATTCCGAGGCCGACGCCGAGTATCGCCGTTTCGCCGAGTCGGACGCCTTGCGCCGCAAGTTGACCGAGGCACAGCAGGTCCGGACGTTGCTGGACGACGTGCCCCCGGTGGTGCTCGACGAGGCGGCCATCGGGGCCCTCCTGCGCACGTTGAACGCCCTGCGGTTGACGTTGGCCTCGCGGCTCGGGGTCGTCCAACCGGGCGATGAGGCCGCGTTGGCGGCCGTCCGCCGCGACGATCCACGTGCGGCTTTGTGATCGAGGTCTACGAGTGGCTGGGAGAGCTCTTGGCCATGGTGTTGGACGCGATCGAGCGCTGAGCTATTTCCGAAACGCGGACGGTTCGTAAATCGTTCAAGTTAGGCTACCCTTACACGCGTGGATGATCGCATGGCGTTGTTGAGCGCACCCCTTTCGGTGCCCCTCACCTTGGTGGAAGTACCGGACGCGATGCGGGCCCGCTTAGCCTCGTTGGGGCTTCGACCGGGCGCCCAACTGACCCTCGCCCAGCGCACCACGGGCGGCGGGCGCCTGGTGGCGCTCGGGTCGTCGCGCCTGGCTCTCGGCGAAACGCTGCTGCGTCAACTGCGGGTCGTGGTCGCGTGACCACGGGACTGAACCTTCGCAAGCTGCCCCTCGCGCGCATCGACGCTTCGACCTCGGTCGCGCCCTCCTGCCACAGCGAAGGCGGTGATGGTGGGGTCGTCGGCGCCCCCACGGTCGCCCTCGTGGGTGCCCCGAACGTCGGCAAGTCCACCTTGTTCAACGCTCTCACCGGCGCCCGCGTCACCATGGGCAACTGGCCCGGCACCACTGTCGAGGTCGCCAAGGGCACCTGGCGCATCCGCTGGGACGGCAAGACTTGCGACTGCCAAGAGTGCACCTGCGAGGACACCAGCCACGAGCGCGATCTCACGGTCATTGATCTGCCAGGCGCCTACAGCCTCGATCCGGAGAGTCCCGATGAGGCCCTGACGCGCGATCTGATGGACGATCCCTCCCAGGCACCCGACCTCACGGTCGTGCTGGTGGACGCCGCGCACCTGGCCCGTTCGCTGTACCTCGTTGCGCAGCTCCGCGAGCGTCCGCTGCGGGTGATCGTCGCGGTCAGCATGCTGGACATCGCCGCCTCCCAGGGCATCGAACTCGACACCTACGCCCTCGCCGAGAGCATCGGGGTGCCCGTGGTCGCGCTTGATCCGCGCCGCCGGTCGGGGCTGGTCAACCTTGCTAAGGCGGTGGACGTGGCCTTGGCGGGCCCCGCCCCCGCCCGCCGCCCGCGGACCATCGACGCCGACGAGGTCGCGGCCGTCGGTCCGGAGTTGGCAGGCGAGGACGAACGCTTCGGCTGGGTCGAAGCCGCCGCTGCCGCCGGCACAACAGGCTCCGGCGAGGGCCGCATCTCGTGGTCGGACAAGGTCGATCGGATCGTCACCGCCCCGGTCTTGGGCCCGCTGATCTTCCTGGGCGTGATGTGGCTGGTCTTCCAACTCACCACGACCGTCGCCGCCCCCCTGCAGGAGGTGCTGGGGGACTTCTTCGCCGGTCCGGTCTCCGATTCGGCACGCTGGCTCGTCGGGGCGATTGGCTTGGGCGGCACCTGGGTCGAGGGGCTCCTCGTTGATGGCCTGATCGCTGGCGTCGGCATGCTGCTGACGTTCGTCCCGTTGATGACGATGATGTTCCTGCTGCTGGCGCTGCTGGAGGATTCGGGCTACCTGGCCCGCGCCGCCGTGGTCACCGATCGCCTGATGCGCAGCATTGGGCTTCCCGGACGCGCCTTCTTGCCGCTCATCGTCGGCTTCGGCTGCAACGTGCCGGCCATCGCCGCGACGCGGATCCTGGGCGGTGCGCGGCAGCGCATCTTGACGGCGCTGCTCGTCCCGTTCACGTCCTGCACCGCGCGCCTGACCGTCTACGTCCTCATCGCCACCACCTTCTTCGGCTCCTACGCCGGCACCGTCGTGTTCGCCATGTACGTGATCTCGATCGTGCTGGTGGTGCTCGTGGGGCTGGCGCTGCGCCGTACCCTGTGGCGGACGATGGGCGCCGAACCGCTGCTCATCGATCTGCCGCCCTACCAACTGCCGACCGCGCGGCTGACGGCGACCGTGACCTGGGTGCGGGTGAAGGGCTTCCTCAAGACCGCCTCCGGCATCATCGTCACCACCGTGTGCCTGGTGTGGTTGTTCCAGGCCATCCCCGCGCACGGCGGCGAGTTCGGCAAGGTGCCCGTGGTCGATTCGGTCTACGGCGTGGCCGCCCAGGCCATCACGCCCGTCTTCGAGCCCACCGGCTTCGCCTCCTGGCAGACGACCTCGGCGCTGGCCGTCGGCTTCGTGGCCAAGGAGGGCGTCATCTCCTCGTGGGCGCAGACCTACGCGTTGGACGACCCTTCGGGCACCGGTCCGTCGGCGCTGGGCGACAAGATCAAGATCGACTTCGCGGCCTCCTCGGGCGGCCATACGTTGCCGGCGGTCTGGGCGTTCTTGATCTTCCTGCTCGCCTACACCCCCTGCGTGGCGACCCTGGCGGCGCAGCGCCGCGAGATCGGGTTGCGGTGGACGATCTTCGGGGTGGCGCTGCAACTCAGCGTGGCCTGGACGCTTGCTGTGCTGACCTTCCAAATCGGACGGATGTTCTGGTGAGCAAGCCGTTAACCGCCGTGTTGGACGCCTTCGCGGGCGGTGCTGGCTCCCTGGCCGAAGTGGCGCAGCGCACCGGCCTGGCGCCGTCGGTGGTGTCGGCGTCCGTCGATCACCTCGTCCGCATGGGGCGCTTGGAGGCCAAACAACTGTCTGTGGGGTGCCCCTCGGGGGGCTGCGGCAGTTGTGCGTCCGGCGTGGACGATGCCCCCGGGTGCGGTGCGAGCGGACCGTCCAAGGATCGCTCGGGGCCGGTGCTGGTGGCGTTGACGCTGCGGCGAGCGTCCGCGGCGGACGTCCGCGACTAGACTTCGGCCCGTGACCGAACCCCGCCTCGACCTGCCGATCGGAATCTTCGATTCCGGCTTCGGCGGCCTCACCGTGGCGCGCGCGATCGTCGACCAGCTGCCGAACGAGGACATCATTTATCTGGGCGACACAGCCCGGGCCCCCTACGGCGTCCGCAGCATCTCGGAGGTGCGCGAATACGCCCTCGAATGCCTGGATCACCTGGTGGATCGCGGCGTGAAATCCCTCGTTATCGCGTGCAACTCGGCGTCGTCGGCGGTGCTTCGCGATGCCCGCGAGCGCTACGAGGTCCCGGTGGTCGAGGTGATTCTGCCGGCGGCGCGGCGGGCCGTCCGCACCACCCGTGACGGCCGCATCGGGGTCGTCTGCACCGAGGCGACCGCGACGTCGAAGAGCTACGACGACGCCGTGGCCGCGGTGCCCGGGGTGGAGTTGTTCACGGCGCCTGCCCGCTGTTCGTCGATTACGTCGAGCGCGGGGTGACCGGTGGTCCGGAGTTGCTGCAGGTGGCGCGCGGTTATCTCGAACCGTTGAAACGCGAAGGCGTCGACACCCTCATTCTGGGCTGCACCCATTACCCCCTGTTGGCGGGCGTGATCGGATACGTGATGGGCGATGACGTGACGCTGGTGTCGTCCGCGGACGAGTGTGCGCGCTCGACCTACCACGAGCTCACGGACGCCCATTTGCTGCATGACGAGCCGCGGCGAGCATCCCGAGAGTTCCTCACCACCGGTAATGCGGACCGCTTCGAGACCCTCGGCCGTCGGCTCATGGACGGTTTCGTCCGCGACGTCGAGCAGATCTGGACGACCACCGCCGAATAATTGCGCATTCCTTCCTTAGTTATCCACAGATTTCTTGGAAGGAGGGGCATGGCGACACTCTTGCGTGCCAAACTCGGGCCACTGGTTCGTCTCGAGGAGCACCCCCCATGCCGAGAGTCAGATCGTTGCCGATCGTCCTTGTCGCTTTGGGAATGCTCGCCGCCTGCACCCCGACGCCCGCAGTGACAGCCTCGCCAACGCCCGTCCTCCAATGCACCCCCGAGGCCGGCGGCCCTCCGGCTCCCTGCTCCAAGGCCGACCACGACGCCATGGTCGCCAAGGACGCCCTCTACGCCGAAGCCGAGGCGGTCTACCGAAAGTACTTCGACGAGCGAGTCCGGCTTTGGAAGTCAGGTGGGACCTTGACCAGCACTCCAGTCCTTGACGAGGTGACGACCGGACCGTTCAAGGACGACAACTTAAGACAGTTCAAGCAACAAGCCGAGAGTGGTTGGGAGGTTCGGGGGGAAGTTTCTTTGGCGGTCCTCCGCCGGAATCCAGGGGTGTCCAAGGGCGCGTCAGTGGTTTCGCTAGTGTCCTGCACTGACCAGACCAAGGGGACTGCCTACAAGGGGCCTACGCCCATGACGCCGGGGACAATGACAAGAGACGTGTTGTACTTCGTGAAGCTGGATGGGGCCCTCAAGGTTTGGGGCGCGGATGGTTCTGGGGTGACGACATGCGTTGGCGCGTGACAGTCGTGGGTACTTGCGTCCTGCTTGCGGGGACCGTGTTCTCGCCGAGCACGGCAATCGCAGATCCGACCGTTCCCGTTAAGACGGAGATTTCAAACCAGGGAGGCAACCTTTCAGGCCTCGCCGCATGGGGTACCTTGCCCGAATCGGGCAACAATCCGTCGGGGAATTCCGACTCGACACGACCTACGAGGGAGACCGGGCCGGTCTCTGCATTGAGGGACGAATTGGTGATTCCGGCGGGTTCGTCGGGGGATTGCACCAACAACTCCGTGTGGGCGAGGTATGCGGAGTGTGCGCAGTTGCCGCTGCCTCCGGACGCGCCCATCCCGGTCGCCACGGCTGGTCCGACTCCCGTGGGTCCATCGGTGGCGGAGGTGGCGCGGATGGTTGTGGTCCGGCTGAAGCTGCCGGATCCGACGCCGCAGGTGGGTCCGGATCCGTCAGCGAACGAGTGGCAGATGATACCGGTGGGGTATCCGGTGTGGCTGTGGACGGAGGGTCCCGACGACCTGTCGGCAACGACGCAGGCGTATGGGTACACGTTCACGCTGCGGGCGGAGCGGACGTCGACGGTGTTCACGCTGGGCGATGGGCACAGCCAAACGTGCACGGCCGTGACCCCGTACACCGCATCGGTCGCGCCGGGGTCGGCATCTCCGACGTGTGGGTACACCTACGCGGAGCCGTCGCGGCCTGGGCCGGACTATCCGGTGTCAGCGACCACGCGGTGGCGAGTGACGTGGACGGCAGCCGGCGAGACGGGCGTGATCACGGCGACCCATACGGGCAACAGCACGCTGGCCGTTGGGGAACTCTTCGCCCTCGTTACCAAGTAGCGATCAGGGGCGCGGGCGAACGAGAGGCTGCCAAGCCGCGTCGGGCGGCAGGTCCAAGGGTGGCAATCCGGTTGATCCTGGGAAGTCGCGCCAATCGGGGAGCGATCGGATGAAGGTCCCGGGATCGCGGAAGATCGCCTCCGCCACGGGGAGCATGGCCGCGACAGCCACTTCGTCCAGGTAATCCTGCTGTCGGGCGACGGCGAACTCGTCCTCGTCCTTCCACTCCGCACTGAGGTCCGGGCGAATGACCAGGTCGAGTTCGAGGTCGGTTGTCCTCCACCCGCCGTGGCCGTCGGGAGTCTTGGGCGTCTCGAAGTCGACGTACCAATGGCTGAAAGTGCCGTCCGGGGCGAAGAAGTGCAGCAGTTGCCACGGTTCGTGAGGACGAAAGAGGCGGAACATCGTGCCGGTCCACGTACGGGGTGCGGAGGTGAGATCAGGCCCGAAGCGTTCCTTCAACGGCACCGATCTCGGGTCGTTCCCGTCGGTCGTCGCCCAGTATTGGATCCGGCTCCCGTCGATCGTCCACCCGGCAATCACGCCGTCGCGGTGGAGGCCCCAGAAGGGCACGACAGCTTGCAGGTACCCATCGGGATACAAGTAAGTGACGTGCCACGGCTCCATGAAGCCACTGTTCCATCTGGTGGTGCCAAACCAGGCCCTGCGCGCGCCTTGCAGGCCGCCAGCAACGGATGTGCCGCACTCGTCGCTGCGGCCATTCTCATCACCGCTTGTCAGCGGCACACGGCGGTGGGTGCCAGCTTGTCGACCAACGCCGTTTCGTTGTTGGCGTCCGTCCCCGGCCGAAGGATCATTGACCGAGGCCAGGCTCAGCGCTGCCTAGGTGACGGTGTCGCCGTGGGCGTTGGTCCAGGCGGTGATGCCACCGGCCAAGTGGTAGGCCGAGGTGAAGCCGGAGCTGGTCATCATGGACAAGGCCGTGCCTGACCGGTTTCCGCTGTGGCAGTAGAGGGCGTAGGTGGTGTCCTTTGCCAGCGAGCCCAACTGCGCCGCGAACGTACCGCCGGTGAGGTCGAGGTTGATGGCTCCCGGCAGGTGCCCCGACGCGAACTCGGCGGGTGTGCGGACGTCGATCAGGACCGTGCCGGAACGCTTCAAGGCCGCCGCAAAGTCGGACGCATGGAGCGCCGCTCCGACGCTAGGGGCTGCGGTGGCGGTGGGCCCGGACGTGGTGCCGACTGTGGCCGCGGGGGAGCACCCCGCCAAGGCGAGCGCTAACGCGACGGCGATCCCGGCAAACGCCCGGGCGGACCTCACCGGCCGAAGAGTTTGCTGAACATGCCGCCGGAGGCTGCGGGCGCTTCGTTGGCGTGACCCGAGCACCATTGGGAGGCGGGCACGGAGGCCTTCACCATCGCGACGTGCTGGCCGCAACCGGCCCAGGTGGTCTTTCCGCAGGTACGACAGGCGACCGGACGACACATTTTCGACTCCAGATGGTGGGGTAACGTTTCGCCAAATATACCCCGGGGGGTATCGTGCGGCAAAGCGTGTCGTAGGCTGACCGCCATGTCTTCCTCGCCCCGCCGCACCGCGGTGCTCTGGGACATGGACGGCACCTTCATCGACACCGAAGAGTGGCACTTCCAGACTTGGCGGACGACCCTCCGCGGACGAGCGCCGAATTTCGACCGCGCCCTCTTCGTCCGCTGTTTCGGGATGAACAACGCCGGCAGCCTCGAGATCTTCTTGGGTGGGCCGGTGGCACCCGAGCTGGCGCACGAGTTGAGCGCCGAAAAGGAGGAGCTCTTCCGCGCGGGCATGGCCACAGAAACCAAGCCGTTTCCCGGCGTCGAGCGCTGGTTCGCCTGGCTGCAAGAACGCGGCATTCCGCAGGCCGTAGCCTCCTCGGCCGACCTCACGAACATCGCTCTGGCCCTCAAGACGTTCCACCTCGCGCCGTATTTCGACCTGAGTTTCAGTGGCTCCGCCCTGTCCAGCAAGCCAGCGCCGGACGTCTTTCTCGGCGCGGCCCGCGCGCTCGGCGCCGATGTTCGCCGCTGCCTGGTGATCGAAGATTCCCGCCAGGGCCTCGCGGCCGGACGTGCGGCCGGGGCGGTGACGCTGGCCCGCCAGAGCGGGCTCAAGATTCTGCCCGCCGAGGCGACCGCCATCACGAATGGCTACCTGGGCGACCCCGCGGCAACCCTGGAACAGCTGCTCGCGCGGCTACACCGCGGCTGACTCCGGCAGAACGCCCGCTTCTCTGGCCGCTGCGCCGTAGGTCGCGGCGAGCGAGGCCACCGTTTCGTGGGCGTTGAGCCCGGACGGATTGCCCAGCACCCACAGCACCGAGCCCTCGAAGGGTTCGTCCTGGCGCCCTTGCTTCACGGCGACGCCGAACGCCGTGCGATACGCCGTCACGCCGAGGACGGCGACAACGGCCGGGCGCCGCGTTCTGACCAACGACCGCAGCGCCTCGCCCCCGGCCCGCAGTTCCTCACGCGTCAGTTCGTCCGCACGTGCGGTCGTCCGGGGCGCGATGTTGGTGAAGCCGATCCCGCGTCCGAGCAAGTCGGCGCGGTCGACAGGGGAGAGCCCGCCGGACGCGTCGACGAGGTGGCACGTGAGTCCGGCGGCCGCGAGCGCGGGCCAGAACCGGTTGCCCGGACGCGCGAAGGGCGCTTGGGCCGCCGTCGTCCAGAGCCCGGGATTGATGCCGACGAACAGCAGCCGCAGCGGACCGTCCGGAAGGATGTCCGGCAGCACAGCATCGCGGGTGGCCTCGAGTTGGGCCCTGGTGAACGTCGCCACGGCGTCACCTTAGCCGCCCTGGGCGGGCGGCCAAGTAAGCTCAACCCCATGCCCGAAACTCGCGCGGACGGTCGCCGTCCCGATCAGCTCCGCCCCATCACCATCACGCGCAACTGGCTCGACCACGCCGAGGGATCGGTGCTCGTCGAATACGGCAAGACCCGCGTGCTGGTCGCCGCGAGCGTCACCGTCGGCGTCCCGCCGTGGCGGCGGGGCTCGGGCCTCGGCTGGGTGACCTCGGAGTACGCCATGCTGCCGCGTGCGACCCACGACCGGTCTGCCCGCGAGAGCATCAAGGGCAAGATCGGCGGACGCACGCACGAGATTTCCCGCCTCATCGGACGCTCGCTGCGCGCTGTCATCGACTACAAGGCGCTCGGGGAGAACACCATCGTCCTCGACTGCGACGTGCTGCAGGCTGATGGCGGCACCCGCACGGCCTCGATCACCGGCGCCTACGTGGCTCTCGCGGACGCCGTGTCCTGGCTGCGCGCCAAGGGCGCCCTGGCCGGCGAACCGCTGCTCGATTCGGTCGCGGCTGTCAGCGTTGGCATCGTGGACGGCATCCCGATGCTGGATCTTTGCTACACCGAAGACTCCACCGCCGAGGTCGATATGAACATTGTCGTCAACGGCGCGGGGGAGTTCGTCGAAGTGCAGGGCACCGCCGAACACGGCACGTTCAAGCGCGCCACCCTCGACGCGCTGCTCGACCTCGGGGTCGCCGGCTGCGCCGACCTCACGCGGATGCAGGCCGAGGCCCTCGCCCGATGATCGAGCAGCTCGTGCTGGCGACCCACAACGCCAAGAAGCTGGCTGAACTGCGCCGCATCATGGCCGACAGTGGGCTGGAGGTTCAGGTGCTGGGGTTGGACGATCTGCCCGCCTACCCCGAGCCGGCCGAGACCGAGTTCACCTTCGAGGGCAACGCCTTGTTGAAGGCCCGCGAGGCGGCGGCGCGGACGGGGTTCCCCTCGCTGGCCGATGATTCGGGCATCGCCATGGACGTTCTTAACGGCATGCCCGGCGTCCGCTCGGCGCGCTGGGCCGGACCCGATTCGTCCGATCAACAGAACCTCGACCTGCTGCTGCGCCAGGTGGCGGACGTCGATGATCCGCACCGCACCGGCAAGTTCGTGTGCGCCATGGCGCTCGTGCAGCCATATGTCGGTGAGCACGTGATCGTCCGCGAGATGCCCGGCCGTCTCGGGCGCGAGGCCCGCGGCACCAACGGCTTTGGCTACGATCCGGCGTTCATCGCCGCAGGGCACGACGTGACCAACGGCGAGTTGTCGCCGGGCGAGAAGGACGCCATCAGCCACCGCGGCCAGGCAGTGCGGGCCATGGTCGCCTACATCCACCAACTCAACGCGGGGGACGACCAGTGAAGCAGTACCTCGACCTGCTCCAGCACATCTTGGACGACGGCGCCGTGAAGTCCGACCGCACCGGAACCGGCACCCGCAGCGTGTTCGGCTACCAGATGCGCTTCGACCTGACGAAGGGATTTCCCCTTGTCACGACGAAGAAGATCCACACCCGCAGCGTCTTTGGCGAGCTGTTGTGGTTCCTGCAAGGCTCGACCAACATCGGCTGGCTGAACGACAACAACATCACCATCTGGGACGAGTGGGCCGACGAAGAGGGCGAACTCGGCCCGATTTACGGCCACCAATGGCGCAGTTGGCCGAAGCCCGACGGTACGACGGTCGACCAGATCACGCAGATCGTCGAGGCGATCAAGTCCAACCCCGACAGTCGGCGTCACATCGTCAGCGCCTGGAACGTGGCCGAGCTCGACGACATGGCGCTGCCGCCCTGCCACGCGCTGTTCCAGTTCTACGTGGCGGACGGACGCCTCTCCTGCCAGCTGTATCAGCGCAGCGCGGACGTCTTCCTCGGCGTCCCGTTCAACATCGCGTCCTACGCGCTGCTGACCCACATGGTCGCGCAGGTGACGGGACTCGAGGTCGGCGATTTCGTCCACACCCTCGGCGACGCGCACCTCTACTCCAACCACCTCGACCAGGCGCGGCTGCAGCTCACGCGCGAGCCGCGTTCGCTGCCGACCCTGCAGCTGAACCCGGCCGTCACCGAGCTCGACGCCTTCACCCTCGACGACATCTCGTTGGTGGGCTACGACCCGCACCCGGGCATCAAGGCCCCCATCGCGGTCTGATGGAGGCGCGCGACGCCGGTCCGGCGCTGGTCGACTGGGGGCGCGCCCTGTGGCGCCGGGTCGCAGGCGTGCTCGATCGGACGCCCCCCGAGGCGTTGGCGATCGTTCCCGCGGGGGCGGACGCGGCGTGCGCGGCGCGTCCGGTGGTGATGATCCCGGGGGTGCTGGAGCCGTGGCGGTTCTTACTGCCCCTCGCGCGTTCGCTGCGCGCCGCCGGGCATCCGGTCTACGTCCTACCGGCGCTCGGCTGGAACCTGCGCGCGATCGAGCCGTCGGTGCGGGCCGTCGCCGACGTCCTGATCGCCCACGACCTGCAGAACGTGACCCTCGTGGGCCACAGCAAAGGTGGGCTCATCGCCCAGTCCGCGCTCCGCGACCCGGCCCTCGCGCCGCGCCTCGCGGGGGGCATCACCACGTGCACGCCCTGGCACGGCACCGCATTGGTCCCCAACTGGGCCGAGAGAACGCCATTCGGAATGTTCCGCCCTCAGCCGAGCCCGGAAGGGACCGACCGGATCGTCTCGTTGAGCCCGAGGTACGACCAGGTGGTGACGGGGGGCTCGCACCTGGAGGGGGCGACCAACATCCAACTCGGGGTCGGGGGCCATTTCGGCCCGACGATGGATCCCGGCGTGCACCGGTTGATCCACCGTTGGGTGCACAGCTTGGCACGGTGACTCAAGTCGGACGCTCATCCTGGGCGTCTTGCTGCTATTTGACGCGGGACAGAACCGGACCGGGTGGCGGTGGGAACAGCGAGGCGGGGTGTAGGAAGTCGGCGATCCCGATAAGCCCCCCGATCCGGGCCTCTGAGACCCCTTGTGAGCGGAGGTTGGTCGCCAGACCGGCGATCATCTGTGGTGGCTCGTCGGGGAGTCGGTCCGAGCCTGGTTCCCGGACTCGTTGACCCCGTGACGAGAGTTGCTTGTATAGAGCGGTTTGACGGGGCCGATCCATGGTCCTGAGGGCCACGGCCCTCTGGATGAGGGCATGCATGGACACGCCCCATTCCAGCTTGAGTGCTTCGAGGCGGGCCAGGGTCAGGTCGTGCAGGAACGGCTTGATCGCAGCTTCGGGCATCAGCAGTTCCGCGGCGAACTGGTTGGCCTGGGTTTCCATGTCGGGTTCGGCGTACTCACCATGAAGCACGAGATGTCCGAGTTCGTGTGCGAGCGTCAGGCGCCGACGATCAACGGGGGCCGTCGAGTTCAGCAGGATCACCGACACGGCCCCGCGCCGTTGGGACATTCCGTCGATGCGGGGGGTGCCAAGGTCCCTGACAACAATGAATACTCCCGCCGCCTCAACCCAGCGCGTAAGCCCTCGGACCGGCCCCAATGGCATGTGCCATTGCCCGCGGGTCAACCGGGCGGCCGCCTCGGGGGAGGTGTCGAACGGGTCGACGACGGGCAGCATCAATTTCGGGGTCATCTCGGTCGCCTCGGCCACCCTGTTGGCCTGCAACCACAGAAGGTTCACTTGAGCTTCAGCACGCCGCCAGTCTGAGACTTTGCTGGTCGCTCGGCGCCGCATGTGAGCGTCGATTGCGATGGGCCCCTCCAAGCCTTGTCCAGCCCTCAGGAACTCGGGTGTGACCTTGAGGGCATCCGCGACCGCTTGAAGCGTGGGAGGGTCGAGTTCGCGCTCTCCATTCTCGTAGCGGGATACGGCCGCTTGGGTGACGCCGATGGCTGTGGCCAACTGTCCACCAGTAAGCCCCAGCGATCTGCGAGCCGCCTTGATGGCATCGCCGATGGTGTTCATTCCGCCTCGGCAATGTCCTCGTCGGTCAACGTGGTGAGGTCGAAGTCCGGCAGGTCCACGGTCTCGACCGTGAGCGCGGTCACCTCTTGCCCGCCTGCCCCGTCGGCAGCGACCTGGAGGGGACGGACCCACACGATCTTGTCCATCGACTCGCGGAGCGAAATCAGTGGGTACTGGATGCGGTCGTCATCCCATAGGTAGCCCAAGGCAAGCGACCAGACCTCCATGTCAGGCGAGAGAGGCTCGACACGGTTGCTCCAGAACCGAAGTGCACTGTCCGTGCGGAAGGTGCTGATCGCACCGTCGATCCGATGCCGCTTGAAACGAACGTGGTACCGGCTCCCGATCGCGACGCTGCGCTCCGGCTCCAAGTCGATCATCGTCACCCCTGCCATCCCGCTCAGCGTGGGCAGCAACCGCCCCCAGATTCGCTCGTGGAGGAAGGACGCCACGTGACGCTGCAGGTAGGTGCCGTACCAGTCAGGATGCTCTGCCATATGATCAAGACGATCCCGCTCGGCACCTTCAACGGCCTCAACGAAGGCTCGCAGGAACTCTTGGCCAAGGTCGCTGACTACGTCAGACGCAAGCGGATAGGGTTTCATGCCGGAAAATATACCACCGGTTCGACGTTTGTGACGCCCTGACTTGCTGGATGTCGTCAGGAAGTCTGCGACGTCACGGAATCAGGATTCTTAACTAGGGTGGGGGCCATGGAGCTCACCGCAATCGCCGCCGTCGCGCGGAACGGCGTCATCGGCAGTGCGAACGACATCCCGTGGCACCTGCCGGAGGATTGGAAGCGGTTCAAAGCCGTCACCAAGGGCACCTCGCTCATCATGGGGCGGCGGACGTTCGACGGCATCGGCAAGCCGCTGCCGGGGCGGGCGTCCATCGTGTTGACGCGTGATCCGGACGGGGCCGAGCAGGCGTTTCGCGCGCAGCATCCGGGGGCGTTGGCGCCCGGGACCTCCGCGGTGTGGGTCTCCACCCTGGACGAGGCGCTGGCCGTCGCTGATCCGCAACTGCCGGTCTACATCGGCGGAGGCGCCGAGGTCTACAAGCTCGCCTGGCCACGTCTGACCCGCCTCGACATCACCGAGGTCGACGCTGAGCCCGAGGGGGACGCCTTCTTCCCCGCCATCGATCCGGAGGTCTGGGTCGAGGAATCCCGCGAGCCGCGAACGGGCTTCGACTTCGTCATCTACGTTCGGCGCTGATGCGCTCGACCGCCTCGATCCTGCACCTCGATCTGGACGCGTTCTTCGCCTCCGTCGAGCAGCGGGACAAACCCTCCCTACGCGGAAAACCCGTCATCGTCGGGGGCATCGGCCTGCGGGGGGTGGTCTCGACCGCGTCGTACGAGGCGCGGGTGTTCGGCGTCCACTCGGCGATGCCGACGGCGGAAGCCCGTCGCAAGTGCCCGAACGCGGCCTATCTCGGCGGACGCTTCGGGGCGTACCGCGAGGCGTCCGACATCGTCATGGGCCTGCTGCGGGAACTGTCGCCGCTGGTCGAGCCGTTGAGCCTGGACGAGGCCTTCGTCGACCTCGCGACTGACCCCAACCGCTCCCTGGAAGCCGACGCGATCGAGGCCCTCGCCGCGGATCTACGCTCCCGCCTGACTGAGGCCACGGGGGGACTCACCGCCTCGGTGGGCATGGGGTCGTCGAAGTTCATGGCCAAGGTCGCCTCGGAACTCGCCAAACCGAACGGCCAACATCTCGTGGCTCCCGGCAGCGAGGTTGCCACCATCGCTCCGCTGCCCGCCCGGGCCATCCCGGGCGTCGGTCCGGCCACCATGGATCGACTGTCGAAACTGGGAGTGGCCACCGTCGCCGATGTCCAAGCGTTGAGCGTCAAAGAGCTCGTGCGGGAGTTGGGCAAGGCGATGGGGGAGAACCTGCACGCGCTCGCCCACGCCCGGGACGATCGTCCGGTGAGCGCCGAGCGCGAGACCAAGTCGATCTCGGTGGAGGACACCTTCCAGATCGACATCACCGACGACGCCGAGTTGGCCGGGATCATCGTCCGCGATGCCGGCACCGTCGCCGAGCGGGTCACTGCGCACGGCTGGTTCGCGCGGACGATCCAGCTCAAGGTCCGCCTGCCCGATTTCACGACGTATACCCGCTCGCGGACCTTGGACGGCGCCACGGATCGCCCCGAGGTGATCGCCGCGGTCGCCACCGAGCTCTTGCGCGGCGTGGATCACAGCGCGGGCGTGCGGCTGCTCGGCGTCGGCGTCGCCGGGTTCACCGACGTCGCGCAGGAGGCGCTCTTCGACCTCGATGTGGGCGGCGGCAAGGTGACCGACGACACCGTGCGCGAGGTGTCCGGGGCGGCGCCGCGGCGGGGCAGCGGCTGGTACGCCGGGCAAGACGTCGTCCACGACACCCTCGGCCAGGGCTGGGTCTGGGGCTCCGGGCTCGGCCGCGTCACCGTCCGTTTCGAAACCCGCGACACCGGCCCCGGCCCCGTCCGGACCTTCGCCATCGACGATGCGGACCTGCACCGTTACGAGCGGCCGACAGTCTCGATGTAGCGGCCTTCAGGCGTCAGAGGGAGCGTTGGTGTGCGCTGGCCTCCGCGTGGTCACGGTGCTCACGCTCGGCCGCTGGAGTCGTATTCCTCGATCACGACACCCGACTCGAAGGAGCGGGTTCCGGTCAAAGCGAACGCGTGCGGATCGTAGGGGGCGTTGCCGAACAGGGGAATGCCAGCGCCGAAAACGACGGGGTGGCGCTTGATGACGAGGCGGTCAATCTCCGACAGAAGCGAACCTGCGAGCTCGCCACCACCGCAGACCCAGACGTCCAAACCGTCTTCCCGCTTCAGGCTGCGGACCATGGCGAGGGGATCGTCAGTAACGGTGATTGCCGGGTCGACGTCGCGTGGGTGGCGGCTCGCAACGATCTGACGCAGATGGGGGTAGGGGCTTGAGATTCCGAGATTGAGGGCGGGGGTGAGCGTGTTCCACCCCATGATCACCGTGTCGAATCGCGTTTTCGGCGGTTCAATTCCCAGCGCCGCATGCGCGTGCACCGGCAGCGCATCCGCGTACTCCCCGAACACGACCGACGCATGGTCACCTTCGACCAGGAACGCATCGAACCCGCCCGTCGGGTCAGCGATGTATCCGTCGATGCTGACGGCGACGTAGTAGACGAGGTTCCTCATAGCATCTCCAATCACGACACATGTCGTAGTTAAAGTACAACAGGAGTCGTGGTTTAGCTAGCATGGGCGACATGGCTCGCAACGACGAACGACGCTCCACTCTCGCCGACGCCGGGATCCGAGTGCTGGCCGAGCAAGGAGCCCGCGGCCTCACTCACCGTGCTGTTGACGCCGCCGCCCGCACGCCGCGCGGCACTGCCTCGAACTACTTCCCGACCCGCGACGATCTCATCTCCGCGCTCGTCGACCGCATCGGAGAGAGACTCACACCCGAACCCGAGGCTGCTTCTTCACGCACTGCTCGGACTCCCGACCGGGAGCTTTTCGCCGAATACCTGCGTGACGTCGTCCGGCGACTCAGTGTTGACCCGCACGTGTCACTCGCGCTCTTCGAGCTGCGGCTAGAAGCCGCACGGCGTCCTGCCGTCGCCAAGGCGCTTGGGGCGTGGCGACAGCGAGCTTTCGAGGAGGATGTCAGATTCAACGACGGCGCTGGCCTGCCAGGGGGGCGGTCCGAGATCGCCCTGTTTCACTACGCCATCGACGGGCTCATGCTCGATCACCTCACCACGCCCATCGATACCGGACTATCCGTCGACGCCGCCATCGATGAGTTCGTCGACCGCATACTCCAATGACCCGGCTCAGCCCGCGAGGCCAGGCCCCGACAACAACCTCCTGGCCAGCAACAACTAGAGATCAGTGAGCGCCGGGAGCACGTAGTAGGCGCCGGTGGTCGCGGTCGTGTAGTAGGTGAGGGCGTCGCGCGGCTCGCCGTTCATGCCCGCCATGCGCTGCAGCATCGTGTGCAGGGTCGACTGCTTGGCGCAGAGGCCGATGAACAGGGTGCCGGGGTCGGTGGCACCGCCGATGGGCACGTTCTTGCGCAGGATCTTGCCGACCTCGTCCTGATCAGTGCGGGCGTTGTGCGCGTTCGCGGGCTTGGGGAAGAGCTCGTCGTCCGTGGCCTTGTCGCGGCCGATCGCCTCGCTTTGAACCTTGTCGCCGGCCGCCTCCCAGGCCGCCATGTCGTGCCGCCAGGCTTGCAGCAACAGGATCGAGGCGCCCCGTCCGGGCTCGTCCGGCACCAGGCAAATCTCCGCGGCTGGGACGATCGCCGGGTTCTCCGTGCCGTCGACGAAGCCGGTGAGGTCGATGTTGCCGTGGTAGTTCCAGCCGCGGTTCTCGTGCTTGAGGGTCGCGATGGGCGCCACCAGGCCAAGGACGCGCCGGCCCTCGTCGAAGGCCGCGTCGAGGCGTCCGGACTGCACCCACACCACAAGGTCGTGCTGGGTCGCGGGCATCGTGAAGCCATCGTCGCCCACGACGTCCGCGTCGAAGTCGTGGACGCCGCTCGGGCACTGCGCGGGGAGGATGGTGGCCAGCAGGCTCGGACGCACGCCGACCACGACGTTGCTGCCTTGCCCGGTCTTCACCCCCACGATCAGCGACCGGACGACGTTGAGCAGCGTCGCCGCGTCGGGGCGGGGCTCGGCGAGGTCGAACTCGTAGAACGTTTGGATGGGGGTGCCCAGCGCGAAGACGCCGGTTTGGGGTAAAACAAAGGTGGCCATACGGCATTGTCACACTCGTTCGGGTAAGCGGCGAGGCATGAGATGGCCCGCTCTCGAGGAAGGACCATTCGGCCATGTGCACCGTCGTTCTGCGCTTCATGCCCACCACGCTGTGGGCACTGCTGGTCCGCGATGAGCTGCTCGATCGTCCGACGACGGGGTATGGGCCGTGGTGGCCCGACAATGGTGCGCGGGTGTACGGCTCGCAGGATCTGCAGGCCGGTGGCACCGCCGCGGCGCTGGACTTCGACGGACGGCTCGCGTGCGTCGTCAATGGTCCGCCGGAGCCGCCCAACCCTGCGCTGCTCACCCGTGGGTTTCTCCCCTTGGACGCCCTGCGCGGTCGCTTCCGCAGCCCGGACGAACTGCGTCGGACGGCACCCTTCTACCTGGTGAACGCGCGCTTCGACGGCGCTGACGTCCGCGGCTGGGTCGACGGCGAGGCCTCTCACACGCGCCTGACCTCGGGGGATCACGTCCTGGTGAACGCCGGCCTGGACGTCCCCTTCGACGAACGGGCCGCAGCTGTCCACGAAGCCCTGAAGACAACCCAAATTGACTCGGATCCACGCTCGTGGGAGCCCGTGATGAAGGCCGCGGTCATGCCCCCGCGCCAGTTCGAGGGCCGCTGGTACGGCACCGTCGGCGTGACGGCCGTCCGACTTTGGCAGGACGGTCTCGAAGCCCACGTCGCCATGCCCCTGCCCGCCGACCCGCTCCCGTGGGTGCCCATCGGACCGGGGTGAGGGGAGAAATCGTGTTCGTTTCGGACGATGCCAGTTTGTTTCTGGGCAACGACGACCTGGTGCAGAGTGCCCACCCAGCGGTCAGGAGGCTAGCCACCGAGTTGCGGGCCGAGCATTCCGCGGATGTGGACTTCGCGCGGGCCGCCTTCGATTGGGTCAGGGACAACGTCGGTCACTCCTACGATGGGCAGGATTCGCGCGTGACTCTTGCCGCAGGCGAGGTCCTTCGCGAACGAGTAGGGCTCTGCTACGCGAAGTCCGTCCTGCTTGCAGCGTTGCTTCGCTCTCAAGGTGTCCCCGCTGGATTGTGTTACCAGCGCCTCGGGAACCCACACGAGGGGTTTGTTGTTCATGGCCTCGTTGCGCTCTGGTTGGACGGCGCCTGGCATCGACAGGACCCGCGTGGCAACAAGATGGGGATCGATGCCCAGTTCTCGCTCGACGTCGAGCGCCTCGCCTTTCCAATCGACGAGAGTGTCGGCGAGTGCGACTATCCGCGCCTCTATGCCTCGCCCGCCCCAGAGGTCGTCCAGGCACTCCGCGGTGCCGACGACATACTGACCACCCCCTTGCCGTCGAGCCTGACCCTCTAGACTGGTCCGGCTAGCCGAAGTGGTGGAATTGGCAGACACGCAGGATTTAGGTTCCTGTGCCGCAAGGCGTGAGGGTTCAAGTCCCTTCTTCGGTACCGGCAGCGCGTACGCTCGGCCAATGAGGGACGCGCGCATGGACAAACTGACCAGAACCGAGGCCTCCGACGGCGTGAGCGGCCACGGCTGGCGATACCTCAACCACCTGGCGCGGACCGACGTCCCGGTTCGGTCATTGGCCGAGGCCATGCAGGTCGCCGCGCTGGTCACTGCCGAGGCGGGTGCGGACGCCGATGAGCATCTTTGGCTCGATATTCGGGCCGATCGGGTGATCGCGTCGGTGCGCAGCCGGTCGCTGGGCTACGTGACCCCCTTCGATGTCGAGCTCGTGGAGCGACTCACCCGCGCGCTGACCGCTCGAGGCTGGCGCTGCGAGCCCTCCGGCACCCAGATGATGGAAATCGCTATCGGCACCATGGACGCGGCGGCGATCCGGCCCTTCTGGAAGGCGCTGCTCGACTACGACGACGAGGGTCAGCCGGCCGGTCCCACGGATCCGATCGTCGATCCGCGCGACCAGGGCCCCACCATTTGGTTCCAGCAACTGGAGACCCCGCGCTCCAAGCACAACCGGATCCACTTCGACATCGCCGTGCCCCACGACGTGGCCGACGCACGACGTGCCGCCGCCCTGGCCGTCGGGGGGTCGCTGCTCTACGACCGCGAGGCCCGGGCGTTTTGGGTGCTCGCCGATCCCGAGGGCAATGCGGTGTGCCTGTGCACGTGGGAAGACCGCGACTGAGCCTCGTTGGCCCGCTAATAGGGGGCTTTTGTTGAGCGGCAAAGTGGCGCCAAAATACATGGAATTGTTGGGCAGTTGTACCCCGCCGGGTTCCCTATCGCGTGCGGGTTCACAAGGGCTAATGTCCGATTTGCCCCCCAATAACGAGGTCGTCCGATGGCACCGTTCAGTTCCTTTTTCAGCGTGTCACCATGAGTGCCACGCAGAGGGCTTTGGACGGCCTGGTTGAGGCTTTCTCCCGCATTCCGGGGGCGAAGGTCGCCGTCGTCCGACCAGGTGCGTCGATGCCCACTGACCAGCCGAACGTGGTGCTCAGCCCCCTCACCCTCACCCGCGTCGGACGCTCGCGCCGCGCCGGGTCCTTGCTCGATCTCGAGCTCATGGTGGCGGTGGAGGCCTCCGGGGAGACCATTTTCGATATCACCGAGCAGCTCCTGCTCATCGCCGAGACGCTGCCGCACACGCGCCTCGACCCCCTCCCCGAGAACCGGTCCGGCTTCGGCCTGGTGATCGGTGTGGGAGTCAGCCTGGACGTCCTCGAACCGACCGGTCCGCCGGTGCGCGAGGTCGTGGTGGACGTCCATCCCTTAACTCCTGCGGAATCCACCGGATTGCGCCTCGTCCCACCCACCCAACAAAGGGGATGACCATGCCGAACTACCGCGCGCCAGGGGTCTACGTCGAGGAAGTGCCGGGTGGTACCCGACCCTTCGGCCAGGTCGGCACCAGCAGCCTGGGCATCATCGGACGGGCACCCAGCCCGACCGCCCCCGCCGATGTCGTCGTGCCGATCGATAACTGGACGCAGTTCGTCCGCATCTTCGTCGGTGATGCGACGGCAGGCACCCACCTGAGCACCGCCGTGTTCGGCTTCTTCCAGAACGGGGGCAGCCGCGCCTACGTCGTGAACATCGGCGCGGGCACCAGCCTCACGGGCACCGCGAAGAAGCCGACGGGGCTCACGTTGCTGGAGGCCGTCGATGACGTGGCGATCGTGGCGGCGCCCGGCTTCACCGATCCGGCCTCCTACGACGCCCTCATCAACCACTGCCAAGACGTGCTCCGGCAAGACCGGGTGGCGATCCTCGACACGGTCGAAGACGTGGACGACGTGGGGCTTCTCACGCAGGTGGGGACGGGCACTGTGGCGCCACCACCCTCGGCCGGTGGTGACGGACCCCCTGCGCAGCCCGCGCCGGTGACCAAGGGCTTGCGTCCGCCGATCGCCCAGGGTGGGTATGCGGCCACCTATTACCCCTGGCTCATCGTGACCGACCCGATCACCGGGCAGCACGTGACGGCCCCGCCTTCGGGGCATCTCGCCGGGGTCTGGGCCCGGACGGACGCCACCCGCGGCGTCCACAAGGCGCCCGCCAACACGGGGGTCGCGGGTGCCCTCGGCCTGGTGCGGCCCGTCTCCAAGGGCGAGCAGGAACTGCTGAACCCCGCGGGGGTCAACTGCATCCGCTTCTTCCCCGGTGAGGGAATCCTCGTGTGGGGAGCCCGGACGCTCGACGCTGAGGCCAGCGAGTTCCGCTACATCAACGTCCGTCGGCTCACCAACATGATCAAAGAAACGGTGCTGAAGAACACTCGCTGGGCGGTCTTCGAACCCAACCATCACCCCTTGTGGGCGGCACTTCGACGCGATGTCACGGCCTTCCTCACAAACGTCTGGCGATCCGGTGCCCTGGTGGGGGAGACCCCGCAGGAGGCGTTCTTCGTGAAGTGCGACGCCGAGACCAATCCGCAGGAGGTCCGCGATGCCGGACGCGTCGTGACCCTGATCGGTATCGCGCCGGTGAAACCGGCCGAGTTCGT
The DNA here is from genome assembly GCA_016716635.1 of Micropruina sp. GTDB lineage: Bacteria > Actinomycetota > Actinomycetes > Propionibacteriales > Propionibacteriaceae > JADJVZ01. The sequence goes on along the minus strand of JADJVZ010000011.1, from coordinate 1,451,186 downwards.
CGTCTTCCAGCTGAGCCAATCGGCTGACCAGGCCGCCGTTCAAGCCGCAGGAGGTGCGCGATGACCACCCAAGCCGTCAATTCCCCGGGAATGCCGCAAGACCCGTACCGGGCGTACAACTTCAAGTTCGAGTTCCAAGGGGCCGTGCAGGCGCATTTCGTCACCATCGAGGGGCTCGGGGTGAGCATCGAGCGCATCCTCTATCGCGCCGGGGGTGAGCACGCCCAGGTGCGGGCCATCCCCGGACGGGTCGAGTACGCGCCCGTCACCCTGCGGTACGGGCTCACGGACTCCACGACGATGATCCGCTGGCTTTTCGAGGCCCTGCAGGGGCGCGTCCGCCGCGAGAACGTGTCGATCGCCATCCTGGACGACTCCAGCTCCCGCGAGGTTCGCCGCATGAACCTGATCGGCGCCTGGCCCTGCAAGCTCGCCGCCCCGAATCTCAACGCCGGCGGCAATGAGATCGCCATCGAATCCCTGACCTTGGCCTACGACCGGTTGGAGCTCGACGATGCCTCCGCAGCACCCACGCCTTCCGCAGCGACCCCGACACCCATGGCGTAGCCGGCTCGCGGGCCTGCTGCGTGGCGCCGCCGAGGCGATCGATCCGGCGCCGGCGGGTCTCGACCTGGACGGCGCGCCGGCCTTCTGGGCCGAGCGTGTTCGCGCCGACGCGCGCCAGGCTAAGCGCCGCGGCGAGGAGTTCCGTCCCGTGCGGTGGAGCATGGATGAGAGCGCGCCCCGCGCCGCCGCACCCCGTCCCGCCGAGGTCCCGCCCCGCACCGCGCCACGGGCTGCGACACCCGGCGCGGCAGCGGCACCGCCCCCGCCACCTATGGCTGCCCCCAAGGAGCCCAAGGTGACCCCGGCGGGGGAGCCAGTGCATTCGGGTTCCCGGACTCAGGCCCTCCCGGCGCCGGTCCGGCCGTCCTCGGCACCCAGCGTGGGACGCGCCGAGCCGCCGGAATCGACGCGGCCCACGCTCCTCCCGCCGCGGACCCCGCCGCGAACCCCACCCCGCGCCGGGGCGCCGGACGTGCCCCTCGTGCGGCCTCGGGCGCGAAAGGCGGCGTCGGAGGAAGGCCCGTCGAGAGGCGAGGTGTCCCGGGAGACGCGCAGAGGGGGGTCGACGGTGGAGACCAAGCCTCCTGCTGTCCGGCCGATTCCGCGTCCGGCCCCTCAGCCGGGACCCCGGGTGAACCCACTGGTCCAGGCCGAGGTCCCCGAGGCCACTCGTCCGCTCGTCCCGGGGCCGGTACACACCGTCTGGCCGCCGCCGGTGTTGCCGGAGGCCCTGTGGCCCGCGTTGCCGCTGCGCCCGGACGCTCGTCCGGCCGCTCTCGACCCCACGGTGACGCTGCTGCGGCGGGCGCGGCTCGCGAACGAACAGGCGGCGACCTGACATGGAACGTGTGGCCTTCTTGATCGAAGCGACGGGGGAGCAGATCTACTGCCTGTTGAACCCCGAGACGCTGGTGGTGACCCGCACGGCGGGCGTCGAGGCGCGGCAATCGTCCGGGGGACGGCTCACGGGGTCGGGCTTGGCGGACGACCCTTTGCTCTTCACCGGGGGCGGCCGGACGGAGCTCAAGCTCGATCTGCTCTTTGACATCGACCTGCTGCCCGCGCACATCGAAGCCCACGACGTCCGGCAGTTGACCCGGCGCATTTGGGCGCTGGCCGAGAACTCCGCCGAAGTGAAGCGCCAGCACCGGCCGCCGATGGTGCAGCTGCTGTGGGGGCAGGCCTGGTCGGTGCCGGGCATCGTGACCGAGGTGGCTGAGCGGTTCGACCGGTTCGCCACGGACGGGTCGCCGCTGCGCTCGTGGCTGCGGTTGACGTTCGTCCGTGTGGGGGCGGCGGCCGACAAGGAGGGCGGCGAGGCCTGGGCGCTGGCCCAACGGCTCCCGCCCATCGACCTGAGCGCGCCGCCCGCGACCGCCCTGGAGGTCGTCGACGAAGGCGTCCCGGCCGGAGGAGAGGGCGCCGCCACGATCAACCCCACCCGGCTCGGCTTGTTCAGCCTTGAGGCGTTCGGCAACCCCTTCCAATGGAAGGAACTCCTTGCCTACAACGGCATCGATGACCCCCTCGACTTCATCGGTCCGCTGGCCGTGCCGTTCGTGGGCGAGGGGGCGCGCTGATGCAGGTCCAGGGGCTCCCCGAGCTGATCGTCCGGCTGGGCGACCGGCGACTGGCCCCCGCCGACACCGCGCGGATCATCAGCATCCGGGTCTCCTCGGCCCTGGCACAGCCGACGCAGTGCCAGGTGTCGTGGGCCGCGGACGACACCCTCGGCGTCGACCCCGGCACCGGCGACGCCCTGCGGATCGAGATCGGGGGGCACCGCGAACCCCTCTTCGTGGGCGAGGTCACGGTCGTCGAGTACAGCTACCGCGCCGACACCGGACGCCAGCTTCGGATCCGCGCCTACGACGCCCTGCACCGCCTGCGCAAACGCCAGTTCACCCGCCTGTTGGACGCCACCGATTTGCGCGGGGTCACCGAGGCGCTCGCCGCGGATACCGGGCTCAGCGTCGAGGCGCCGTCCGACCCGGTCGGCACCGTGTATCAGGTGGCCCGTTCGGACCTCGACCAACTAGTAGAGGTGTCGTCCCGGCACGGCCACTACCCGGTGGTGTGGGACGGGACGTTGAAGCTCGTCCAGGTCGCAGGGGAGGGGGAGCCGGTGTCCGTGATGTACGGCTCGACGCTGCATGCGGCCGAGATCGAAGTATCGGCCGAGCCCGCTTTCCGCAGCGCCGAGGCGACCTGGTGGGATGCCGCCAGCACCCAGGCCGGGGCAGCCAACGTGGCCGAATCGGGGGCGGCCGCGCTGGTGAGGGCCGATGCGGCTCCGACGCGCACCGGCGGCGGCGGGGCGTTGCTGCGCCACGACGACCTGCGTGAAGGGTCCGCCGCCGAGCCCCGGAGCTTGGCGAGCGCCGAGTTGGACGTCCGCCGCCTTGGCGAGGTGACGGCGGTTCTCGTCGCCGAAGGGAACCCGCTCCTGCAGGCCGGGCGCCGGATCAAGGTCGAGGGGGTCCGCGCGCCGGTCGAGGGCACCTACGCGATCACCGAGGCCGTCCACGAGATCTCGGTGACGGGCTACGAGACCACCGTCACCTCCCGTCCGCCCGCCGCACCGCGGCCCCGAAAGCCCGACCAGGTCACCTTGGGTGTCGTCACCGACGTCGCCGACCCGGAAGATCGGGCCCGGGTGCGCGTCCGACTGCCCGCTTACCCCGACCTCGTCTCCGGCTGGGCGCCCGTGGTGCTCCCGGCGGCCGGTGCCGGCAAGGGTGTGGTGGCCCTCCCCGACGTGGACGACCACGTGCTGGTGCTGCTCCCCGGCCACGACCCCGCCCAGGCGATCGTGTTGGGCGGGCTGTACGGCACCGAGAGCCCTCCCTCGCCCCCCGACGAGCGCGGCACCACCACCCTCGTCCGCACCCGGGACGGCCAGCAGGTGGTGCTGGACGGCAAGGGGCACGTGTTGTCGCTGACGGACGGGCACGGATCGTCGGTCGAGCTGGGGCCGTCGCTGTTGCGGATCACCGCCGCCACCGACCTGCTCATCGAGGCCCCCGGGCGGGCCCTCCGAGTGCGGGCCAAGACCGTCGACTTCGAGGAGGCGCCATGAAGATCCTCGTCCTGTCGGGCGTGCTGCGCTGCGGGCACGACGGCAAGGTCACCAACCAGAACCGCCAAAGCTGGGTGCGGATCGCCGCCCAGCCCCTTCTAGTCGCCACCGATCCCGAAGGCCGCGACATCTCCATGTGCCCGAACATCAGCACGAACACCAAGCAGTGCAACACCACCCTGATGGTCGTCAAGGGCTACTCCGCCTTCCTGCGCATCGACGGCAACAAGGTGTGCCTCGACAGCGTCGACGGCATGACCGACGGCGTTCCGCCCTCCCACTACACCGTGCGGGATCCCGGACAGCAGTTCGTGGGGGCGGACCGATGACGGCCCCGCGGTATCGGGCGGTGGCCTTCGCGGTGCCCGGCTTCGACGACGTCTTCGCCCCCGGGCTGCGCCTGGATCCCCGTGGACGCCTCGCCACCGTGACCGATGAGGCCTCCATCCGGCAGGCGCTGCTGCTGCTGTTGAGCACCCGTCCGGGGGAGCGGGTCAATCGTCCGGCTTATGGCTGCCACCTGTGGCGGCTGGCGTTCGAAGGGGCCGATGACACGACCGCCGGGTTGGCGATCCACTACGTCACCCAGGCCGTTGAAACCTGGGAGAAGCGGGTGCAGATCCTCGACGTCACCGCTGGGGTCGCCTCCGATGATCCGTCCTTGTTAGAGGTGCGGATGGTCTACCGAGTTCAATCCACGCTGGCCACCGACGACCTCACCGTGGCCGTCCCGATCCTGGGGAGCACACCATGAGCATTCCCGTCCCCAACCTGGACGACCGCAGCTTCGCCGATCTCGTCGCCGAGGCCGTGGAGCGCATCCGGGCGCGCGACCCCGGCTGGACGGATCTCTCCGTCCACGATCCGGGCGTTGTCTTGGTCGAAGCGTTCGCCCACCTCACCGACGTCCTGCTCTACCGGCTAAACCGGGTGCCCGAGCGGATGTACGCCACCTTCCTCAACCTCCTCGGCACCAGCCTCGGACCACCGAGCGCTGCGACGACCAGCCTCGAGTTCACCCGCACCAAGGCCGACAACCAGATGCTGATCCCGCGCGGCACGCGGGTGACCTGCGCCCCGGGGCTTCCGGGTGCCCCGACCCCCGTCTTCGTCACCCTCACCGATGCGACCCTCCCTGCGGGCCAGACCACCGTGCGTGTCGAGGCCGCCGACGCGCTGCTCCACGACAACGTCGAGGTTGGCAGCGGTACCGGCGGCTCGGCCCAGTCGTTCACCCTCCCCTTCGCCCCGGTGGTGGCCGGCGACGGCGTCCGGGTGGGCGTCCAGGTGGCCGACACCAAGAACCAGGGCGGCCAGGCGGTCGTCGTGAGGGACAAGGTGTACCGGATCTACCGCGAGGTCGCGGTGTTCGCCGACGCCGCGCCGGGTGAGGCGGTCTATCGGCTGGACCGGGGTTCGGGGATCCTCAGCTTCGCCTGGGTCGAGTTCGGTGACGGCGAGCCCGGGGTGGTGCCGGGCGCCGGGATGTCCGTGGTGGCGTCCTACCGCACGGGCGGGGGCGAGGCCGGCAACGTTGCCCCGGGTGCGCTCACCGTCCTCCGCGATCCGCTCCCGGACGGCCTCAAGGTCCGCAACCCCGAGGCGGCCAGCGGCGGCCGGGACGCCGAGGATCTCGCCACCGCCCTGCGGCGAGGGCCCGCGGAGTTCCAGGCCCGGGACCGTGCCGTCACCGCGCGCGATTACGAGGTGCTCGCCACCCGCAATGGCGGCGTCGAGCGGGCCCACGCCGTGACGCGGCGCGAGACCTGGGCGTTCGCCCAGCCCGGTGAGGTCGAGGTTGTGCTGGTTCCGCACGTGCCGCACAACGAGCGTCCGCTGGGACGTGTCACCCAGGAGGCCCTCGCGTCGAACGCGCGCGAGGAGGTGCGGTCGGCCGTCGCCACCCACCTCGCGGAGCGGGCGACCATCGGCGCCGTGCCGGTCGTCACCTGGGGACGCTACAAGCAGGTCGCCGTGGACGCCCGCGTCGTGGTGCGGCCCGACGAGAATCCCGACGCCGTCCGCGAGCGCATCCTGGCGCGGCTGGCGCGCACCATCACGCCCGTCCCGGAGCCGGGCGACGACACTGGGGCCGGTTTCGGACGTCCGTTGCGGGTGTCCAATCTGTACCGCGCCTTGGAGCAGTTCGAACCGGGCGTGCAATACGTCGACCGGGTGCGGCTGCAACTCGCCGAGGTCCCGGACGCCGACGCCGCCGAGTTGGTCCGGGCGGAGGGGCAGTCGGGCACCTGGTTCGTGGCCCAACGCAGCCTGCTGTTCCGGACCACCAATTTCGGCGAAGGCTGGGAAACGTGCGGGAAGTTCGACGAGGAGGTAGTCCGGACGGTGGCCACCTGGCCCCTCGCGGTGGCCGGTCGCGGGTCAACACTGAAACTCCCCGGCCTGGTCGCCGTCGCCACCGACCACGGCACCGGGTGTCGGGTGCGGGTGAGCACCGACCTGGGCACGACCTGGACGACCATGGGCGATCTCGGGTTCGGCATCAACGACATGGTCTGGGTTGACCGGGCCGGGACGCCCTCGCTCCTGGTTGCGGGCACCAAGGGCCTCTACGAGATCTCGATGGCCCGGGGGGCCGTTCCCGTGCCGAACCTCGTTGACCCCAAACAACCCGACCGTGGGTTCCACGCCATCGCGGCCTTCGCCGACGTCCGTGGGCGCATGGGCGTGGCCCTCGCGGCCGAAGCGGCCGGCGGGGTGTGGCTCAGCACGGCGGCGGGGGCTGCCGACTCGTTCCGGCTCGTCCGACCTCCGGGCGAGGAGATCCGCTCGCTGTCCGTCCAGTACGACGGGCCCCGGGTGTTCCTGTGGGCGCCACGGACGGCTCCCGAAGGGGACGGCACGGGGTGCGCCCGGCTCCCGATCGACGAACTCGGCGCCACGGACATCCCGACGCTGTCGGGCCAGTGGCAGGACCTTGCCAAGGGGTGGACGGGCGGCAGCTGCTGGATGGTGAAGGTGGTCGGAACCACCGCTTATGCGGCGAGCCAGAGCAGCGGTGTGCTGTCGCTGGCCTTGGGCACGACCGATCCGACCTGGTCGCCGCCGGACGTGAACTGCGGCCTGCCGTTGCGAGATCGGCGGCGCTTCACGGCGTTTTCGTCCGTCTCCGGAGCCGTCCTCGAGAGCGGCGAGGTGCTCGTCCTCGCCGCTGGCGCCTCGGGCGTCCAGCGGTCCGCGGACGGGGGTGCCCACTGGCGCACCTGTTCGGCGCGGATCGTGGACGACGTGGTGACGCTGCCGCCCTCGTGGTTGTTCTGCTCGGGCGACCATCAGGTCGAGGTGGTGCGGGCCCATGGCTAGAACGGCACTGCGGGACTCCCTTCCCCAGGTCATGGCGGCCGGCGCGGACGCCGGCCCGATGGCGTCGCTCTTGGCGGCGGCTGACGGCATGCACCAGCCGATCAGCGACGTGTTGGACCACCTGGAGACCTGGTTCCACACCCTGAGCGCCCCCGACAAGATGGTGTGCTACCTGGCGTCGTGGGTCGACCTGGACTGGTTGACGATCCCCGAGACGGCGACCGAATCCCGCAGCGCGCTGCCGGGCGGCACAGGGCCGTTGCGAGACCTGATCGGCGAATCCGCCGACCTCGCTGCCCGTCGCGGCACCGTCGGCGGCATCGTGCGCTTCCTGGAAGTGGCCACCAAGCGCACTGGCTTCACGGTGCAGGACGCCGGCGGTTTCCACCTCCGGGTCACCGTGCCGGCAGCCGCTGAGGACGTGGTGGAGACCGTGTCGCGGATCGTTTCGGCCACGAAACCCGCCCACGTCACCGCTGAGGTCACAGTCGCCACCGCCGCACCCCATCCCGAGACCAAGCCGGAAGGCCAGCCATGAGCACCATCGCGCTGTCACTCACCAGTTCCTCCATCACGACCGCCGGCTCACCGGCGTCGATCACAGCCTCGGTCACCAACTCCGCCGATGTGCCAGCGCGCATCGTCCTCGGGGCATTCTCGAACGCCAACACGACCGGCCCTGATCCGCGGACCTGGGCCACCGTCGAGCGCCCCCTGCGGGAGATCGGGCCACACGCCACAGAGTCGTTCACCATCACGGTCGAGGCACCGACGGGAACGGGGGCGGGTCAGTACGGCCTCCGCTTCATCGCGTATGACGCCGATCGGCCGCCTGAGGAGTACAGCGACCAGGCTCAGACCCTGCAGGTCATCGTGGAGTCAGGGAAGGGTGCGGTGGCTGCGTCCAGGACCGCGCCTTGGTGGATCTATGCCGTCGCTGCGTGCTTGGTCCTCATCGTGGGATCCGTCGCATTCTTCGTGCTGAGGTCGCCGCAGAAGGCGCCACCCCCAGGACCGCCACCCACGCCCTCCGCCACACCCTCACCCGCGTCCTCCGCCACACCCTCACCCGCGCCGTCCTTCACGTTTAAGTTTCCCGGTTCACAAATCACCAATTTCGCCACGATCAATCCAAAGAATGCTCAGATCCCGTTGACCGGCTGCAAGGCCCCGTACGTTCAGCGCTTAGCGCGGCCGGGCGACACGACCTGCGTCACGACCCAGAGCGCGCAGCAGGCGCAGGCCGACAACCAACCTGACGTACAAGACTCGAGGCTTTTGAAGAGCAACGTCTTCACAACAAATGCCTGCGTGGAACCGTTCAAGTGGCGATTCGCCTGGGATACCGATCAAATCTGCGTAACGCCTGAAACCGCTACTCGAACCTGGTTTGAGAACCAGGGCTACCCCGAGGGGCACGCATGAGCACCATCACCCTGGCCTTGACCAGCACCTCCGTGACGGCCACCGGCTCACCGGTGTCGGTGACGGCGTCTGTCACCAATTCGGCGACGGTCCCGGCCCGCATCGTGCTGGGGGTGTTCCCGGTCCCGGACGCGACCGGGGCCGACGCCCGTCCCTGGACGCAGATCGACCAGCCACTTCGCGAGATCGCTCCCGGGACGACCGAGCAGTTCACGATCACCCTGACCGCCCCTGCCGGGACTGCCGCGGGCCAGTACAACGTCCGATTCATCGCCTACGACGCCGACCGGCCGCCGGAGGAGTACAGCGACCAGGCCCAGCAGCTGCAGGTCGTGGTCGCCGGGGCGAAGGCGGCAGCCACGCCGGCCCGGGTGGCCTGGTGGATCTACGCGATCGCCGGCGTTCTCGTGGTGGTGGTGGGCGTGGTGGCTTTCCTCGTTCTGCGGCCGTCGCCGCCGGTCGTGATGCCATCGGAGTCGCCGTCCGCCACGCCAACCCCGTCCGCCACGCTGGGCCGGCCGCCTCTGAACCCGTGCCCGGCGCCCTACGTACCCAGGCTGGCCAGGCCCAGCGACCTCACCTGCGTGACGGTGCTCAGTGCCGCCGAGGCGAAGGCCGACAACGATCCGCAACTGCAAAAGGCCCGTAAGGATCCGGCGGGCCCGTACGGTCCCGAATCCTGCATTGCGGGGTATGGGTACGTGTGGCGGGAGGCCTACTCCGGCGATACGACCTGCGTGCCGGGCAGCACCCGCACCCGCAGCTACTGGGAGAATCAGGGCCACCCCCTCGGTAAGCCGTGAGCGGTACCGACCGTGGCTGACCGGAAACCCCTCCTCATCCTGCTCGCGGTGGCGCTGGTGGCGATCGCGCTGTTCGTCGTGGGGGTGGTCGGTGTCGGGCGAGGGGCGTCCGGCGCCGGGTGGCCATCGTGGCCGTCCGCGAAGCCTGGCAGCGGCGACCAACTGGTTGGTGACGATCTGCAGGCGGATTCCTCGTGCGCAGTCGCCGACACAACCATCAATTTCAGTGGCAACTGTGTGGTGAAGGTGCGCCCGGTGACCGGCGGCTTCCCGTGGGAACGCGCGACCCGGCGGGCCATGCTGACCGCTGCCACGCCGACCGTCCGACTCACCATCACCCTGGTGGGCAAGACGCTGAGCACGAGCCTCGATCCCGGCAAGGGCGTCCGCCTCACCTTCACCCGGGACGGGGGAGCCTTCGCGCTCACCTGCACGAATCCAGCTGGGTGCACAGTCGTCCTGGCGAAGGACATCTGATGCCGGCCCTGGACGAGGTGCGGCGTCCCTTCTTCTTCCTCGGCGCCTTCGCCCTGCTGCTGGCGGTGCTGGTGGAGGCCGGATCGTCCCTGATGATCGGGGGTGGGTCGGCGGGGCCGGTGGCATCGGTGGGCGGCGACATTCCGGGCGTGAAACCCGACATGCTGGTCGGGGTGGGTGCCGACGTTCCGCCCGGCAACGGAATCGGCTATCTCGCGCTCGTCGACGGCTATCTGCTGTTCTCGATCCTCATGCTGGGGCTCAGTTTCCTGATGAGCCAACGCCTCTACGCCCGCGGCCAGGGCATTGCGACACTCGTAGTGTCGTTTTGCTGGATCTTGCTCAGCCTCGGCATGGCGATTGCGGCGTTCGTCCAGCTGACGGTGATGTTCGGTCTGTTCGTCGCGGCGCCGTTCGGCACCATCGCGTACCTGGCGATCTGGGGCTTCTTCCCGGTCTCCAAGGCGGCCGCACTCTTGGGGCTGGTGCTGTTCTTGAAGCTGGCGTTCCTGGTGTGCCTGGTGCTGGCGCAACAGAAGTTCCTGAAGGCGATCGCGCTGATGATCCACGTGGCGTTCTCGTTCGTGCTGCAGTTGGTGCTCGGAATCGTCCAGGGCTGGCTACCGTTCGTGGTGGTCAGCCTCGGCGACCAACTGTTGGCGCTGGTGTTCGCCATCGTGAGCCTGGTCGGCGCGATCTGGGCGTTCGTCTGGTCGATCCCGGCGGTCGTGAACGCAATCCGGGTCTCGGGGTCCCGGACCCAGTGAGTCAGCGGGTGTTGCCGGAGGTGTACGACGAGAACGTCCGGGGGACCCCGCCGTCCACGTCGTCGAAGAGGACAGGGATCGTGCTGCTGCCGAGTTTGACGTGGAAGTGAATGTGGCCGGTGAGGGTGTTGCCCACGCACCCGACGCTGGCCAGGGATGCGCCCTGCGCGACGGCCTGCCCGACGGCGACCACGGCACTGTTCTGCTGCACGTGCAGGTAGGAGGCCACGCTGCCGTCGGCGAGGGTGACCTCGACGAGGTTGTTGCTGCCGCCGAGGCCGTCGTTGGTGACGACGACCTTGGTCACCTTTCCTGCCTTGGCGGCCAGCACGGGCGTGCCGCATTCGCGCCGGAAGTCCCAGGCGAACTTCTGCTGGAGTGTGGCGTCGTTGTGATTCATCCCGGTGTCGCTGCCCTGGATCACCCACCCGTCCTCGCCGCCGCGCCAGGGGAGTTTGAATCCGGCTGCGGCGCCCGCGTAGTTGGCCACGTTGACGGAGTCCTTGAGCATCGCGAAGTACGGAATGCCCCAGACGAGCGCCCAAACCAGGGCGAGCACGACGCAATGCAGCGTGATCTGCCACCAAGCCCGTGACGGCACGGACGGCGACGGGGCGCCCACCAAGAGGGTGACGACAGACGGCTGGCTGTAGAACAAGGCGAGTCCGAGGATCGTCATCGCCAGGCCGAACCAGTGGAACATCGTGGGAATCCAGAGGGGGCCGCAGTCGACGAAGGCGAGGAAAGCCAGGAGGAGCCCGACGACTGGGGCCACCCACACTTCCACCCAGAGCCAGCGGCGCAGCGACGTCAGCAGAAGCCCCCGGTTGGCGTCCAGGGCCGGCCAACCGCGAGCGAAGCTGACGATCCCCCAGGCGAGGAGCCCGAACCAGGCCAGCGTCACGACGATGCTGGCGAGCATCATGGGCCACTCGCCGCGGAGCCCGCCCAGGGCGAACGCCCCGAAGAGCGCGGACGCGAGCCCGAGCGTCAGGTAGACGGCGGCTAGGTAGCTGCGCAGACCGCGGGGATGGGTGGCTGGCGTGTCGGTCATGGTGATGGCGGCCCCTTACGCGTTGCCGGAGGTGTAGAAGCGGAAGCCCCGTGGAATGCCGTCGTGGCGGGTGACGTCGACGAACGTGACCGGGACGGTGTCCGCCCCGACCCGTACTTCGAAATGGATGTGTCCGGTGAGGCTGTTGCCGACGCTCCCGACCGAGGCCAGGGGATCGCCCTGGACGACCCTGCCGCCGACGAGCACCGTGGCGCTGTTGTGCAGGATGTGCAGGTAGGAGGCCACGGATCCGTCCGCGTGCTGGATCTCGATTTCGTTATTGCTGCCACCGATGCCGTCGTTGGAGTCGATGACGCTCGTCACGGTCCCGTCCAGGGCGGCCAAGACGGGGGTGCCGCAGGGACGGCGAAAGTCCCACGCGAAATCTTGCGCGAGGTTGGCGTGGTTGTGGTTGAGGTGGCTGTTGTTGCCCTGCATGACCCACGTCCGCTCCCCGGCGGGGAAGGGAAGTTTGAGGTCGGAGCGGGCGCTGGCGTAAGCGGCGGTGTCGACGCTGCCACTCAGAAGCACGTAGAAGATCAGCCACAGGGCGAGCCACAGAACGCCGATGATGAGGGCGACAATCTTGCTCACGAGGGCGCTGTCTTTGCCGAAGGCGAAGGTGGCAACCAGCACGACGAGAAACGCGGTCAGCCCCAACGCATGGAACAGGCGTGGCACTGCGGCGGGTCCGCATTTGATGAAGGCGATGAAAGCCAAGCCGAGGCCGGTCACCGGGGCGACGATCAGCTGGAAGGTGACCAGGCTTCTCGTGGCGCCGTCCGCATTGATCGAGGAGAGTTCGCCGAAGAGGTTGAGCCCCGCCCACACGGCGGTGATAACCCACAGCGCCAGGGCCGCGAAGCTCGCCAGCTGCATCGGCCAGGCGCCGCCCAGCCCGCGCACGGCCAGCACGACGAGCGTGATGGCCAGCGCGAAGAAGAGCAGGTTAGCGGCGATCATCCGAGCACCGTGCGGCGGTTCATCGTCGGCGCAGTTGGAAGAACAGGCTCTTGCTGACGCCGTCGGTGGTGGTGATGGTCACCTTGTAGCAACCGGCTGTGGTGGGGGTCTTCCAGTTCTGTTGGAAGGCCCCGTTGGCGTAACTGAGCGAGGTCGAGCCGCTGGTGGTGTAGGTCACGGAACGGGTCGGAAGGTTTGTCGGGCACGCGATGCTCGCCACGGTGAACGACTGGACGGCCGTCGTGTTGGTGAGCTCCGTGGTGCCGTTGTAGATGCGGAACCGGAGCGGGATCGTGACGCCGGCCTTGGCGGTGTTGAGCACGTTGTTGGCCACGGGGGCGTAGAAGCCGTCGATGGTCCACGGCTGGACGACGGGCGCGACCAGCGCGAGGTTGTGCCAACCGCCAACCGCGAGGGCGGTCACGTTGCTGAGCCCCGCCGGGACCGCGGTCTGACCCTGTGCGCCGACTCCCCAGGCGGCGACGGTGCCGTCGGCGCGGAGGGCGGCACTGTGCAAGGCGCCAGCGCCGATGGCGACGACATTGGTGAGCCCGGCCGGGATATTGAGCTGTCCGTCGCTGTTGTTGCCCCACGCGCCCACCTGGCCACCGTTGTACAGCGCCAGGCTGTGGTAGGTGCCGGCGGCGATAGCGGTGACGTTGTAGAGGCCGCCTGGGATGCTCGTCTGGCCGTAGTCGTTGTTGCCCCAACCGACGACCGTGCCGTCGTTGCGGAGGGCCAGGGTGTGGTTGCCCCCGGCTGCGATGGCGGTCACGTTGCTGAGTCCTGCCGGGACGGTGGCCTGCCCGTAGTCATTCCAACCCCACGCAGTGACGGTGCCGTCGGCCTTGAGGGCGACGCTGTGATAGTTCCCCGCGGAGATCGCGATGACGTTGGCGAGACCGGTCGGCACGGTGGCCTGCCCGCGGTCGTTCAAGCCCCAGGCGGTGACGGTGCCGTCAGCGCGCAAGGCCAGGCTGTGGCCGCCGCCGCCAGAGACGGCGGTGACGTTGGTGAGCCCTGCCGGGACGGTCGACTGGCCCCACAGATTCCAACCCCAGGAGGTGACGGTGCCATCCGTTCGGAGGGCCAGGTTGTGGTTCGCGCCCGCGGCCACGGCGGTGACGTTGGTAAGCCCTGCCGGGACCGTTGACTGTCCGTAGTTGTTGTACCCCCACGCGGTGACGGTTCCACCGGTTGTGACTGCGGAGGCGGGCGTGGCGACGCTGGCGGCGAGGACCACAGCCAAGACGCTGAGCAGTATGCCGACGAATCGGGCGCGAGGGCGGCGAAGCACGGTGTTCATGTGTGGGGGCTCCTGGTGAGGTCGTGAGCGGCAAGCAACAGGTGGCCCTCCCGCGGCAATCCCTGTAGTGACGTTAGCCAGGAAAACGACAAAAGCAGCACGCCCGGGCATAAATGCGTACGTCCTTGTCGGCGCGGTCAGTCGGGTAGTCCCGAAGTCGAACGTCAGCCGGGTGCTCCGAGTGCTGGCTCAATGCGACCTCGGTGGTTGAGTGGTCGGGAGGGCTGATCGCAACGGATACGCGAGCGTTTGAACGAGTGAGTCCGGGATCTGCGGCCCGGGCAACGCTTCTAGTTGATCCTCCAGCGCCTGATCCTCCTCATCCGCCTGGCAGTCGCAGTCGAGGAACTCTCGAACTCGATAGCAGCGATTTGCGAGATCGGAGTCGAACTCCCAGGGAGCGAGTGGAGCTAGGGCCCGGATCATGGGCTCCGTCACCACGCCCGGACGGGCTCGAAACTCTGCGGCCATCAACCTTGCCAAGAGGGCTACTGCGGACTCTGCGTCCCGGCTGGCAACCCCATACCGAGCGCAGATGGAATCGACCAGTGTGGCGATGGTCCAGCCGCTGGCGTGACGGTTAAGCCCAGCCAGTTCGGCGACTTCCTGGTCGTCCGCACCTTCGACAAGTAGTGCCACGGCAAGATCGGGCCAGTCGGTCGAGCGGAGACGGCCCATGCGCTCCGAGGCGCGAGCCACGTGCAGCGCTTCGTTAAGTACCTCCAGATCCATGCCCACACACTAGTTTCCGCAGGTCTGGGTCAAGAGTTCCCAATACAAGCTTCTGGCCAGGCATGGATTGGATGACCACCTGGTCGTTGTCGCTGAAGACCAGGGCGCTGGAGGGGAACTTCAGGCCGCGTAGTGGGCGAGGGCTGCCCTGATCGCCTCGGAACGGCTGAGGCCACGCCCTTCCGCGGCGGCATCCAGAGCCCCGAGTTCTTCGGCGGTCAGTCGCACCGCCACCACCTGCATCGGCTCGGCACCGCGTCCGGGGCGACCCCGTCCGCGACGCTTCAGGTCCGCGGCGTCGTAGCCAGCTTCAGCATCTTCGGCCCATTGTTGAATCTGGTCGTCGCTCACCATGGGGAAATCGTATAACGAAAAACTCGCATGGCAAGCGTTCCGCAGGGTGTGGGGGCTCTACTTCAATGCCGAGCTGACCCCAACTAACGTGGCTCCATGAGGAGCAACGGGGAGCGGGTCATCCGGGCGTTCTGCGCGCTCCCGCATGACGTTGCCTAGGCACGCAAGACCGTGGTGGATTGCCTCGCCTCACGAGCGGAAACTCAGGTAGTCGCTGGGCAGGTTCTCAGGACCAGTCGCGATGACCTCTTGGTTGTCGAGCCCCATGAAGTCCGCGCGATGGATTTCGGCGAACTCGGGTACCACCTTGATCGGGTAGGTGGGGCCGGCATCGCGGTACGTTCGCATCTCGTCCAGGTGGTCGTTTTGATAGACGACCGTCTTGGAGCCGTCCGCCGCGATCCAGGCCGGGAAGAAGATCGTGCCGTGGATCCGCCGTAGTTCCGGCATGACGTTGACGACCACCGAGGTTCCCGTGGGTTCCGTCCAGGAGATCTTGAACACCCCGTCGCAGAGCTGAACCAGGTCGACTTGTTGGTCGCGGACCCAGCGTCCGCCCACATGGCCGGTGTGGATCCGGTAGTCGATCGTGGTCGCGTTCTTCGCGTACAGCTCGTAGATCCAGCCGTTGGCATAGGTGTACAGGAACCGCCAACCCACGATTCCGGTCAGGTCATTCATGCTTTCGGTCCGTTCTGGAGGCGGGCGGTGAAGCGGGCATAGGAGGCTTCGAGCATGGGCGATCCGACCGCGTTGAGGTGGCCATGTGGGACGCCCCGCGCTGTGACGACGTCCACGTCGCCGCCAGCGGCCTTGAGTTCGTCTGCGAAAGCCTCACCCGAGGCGCGCAGTTCGTCGAACTCGGAGTTCTCGATGTAGGAGGGCGGGAACACGCTCTTGTCTGCGGTGAGGCCCGGGAACTCGTGCGGGGTTGCCAGGGCAACCGGTCGACCGAGGACGTACTCGTTGATCTGGAGGCTGCCCTCGGGGGTGAAGCGCATGGCGGGTGGGGTGATCGTGAGGGCCGCCCGCAACTCGGGGCTGGCAGGCGGCAGTACCGGGTGCAGGACGGGGTAGGCGAGCAGCATTTGCCAGGCGGGGTGGCCGGTCTCAGCGGCCTGGAGAGCGACCGACGCGGCGAGGTTCCCCCCGGCGCTGCCGCCGCCGACGGCGAGTCGCGCGGGGTCGATGCCGAGGTCGTGGGTGTGCTCGTGAACCCAGTTGTAGGCCGCGAAACAGTCGTCGTGGGGGACAGGCAGCTTCGTGTGCTCGTCGCAGAGCCGGTAGTCGACCGAGATCACAACCGTCCCGGTGCGATGGGCCATCTGGCGCGCGAAGTGGTCCGCCTCGGGCACGTCCAGGTCGCCGTACATGAAGGCGCCGCCATGCATCCAGACGAGCCCGGGCGCGGACGCAGACCGTTGCTCTGTCGTCCGGTAGGCCCGGGCGGGCACCGGGCCGTGAGGGCCGGGGATGACCAGGTCGGTCGTTTCGACCGCGGGCAGGTTCGGGTCGCCGAAGGGTGCCTCAAACTCATGGCGGCGCCGCAGGGTTTCCGGAGTGTCCCCAACCCCCGGACCGGGGACGTCCTCGAGGAGGTGGAGGCGCTCCACGTAGAGCGGGTGGAAGCCGGTGGACATCAGCTCAGTCATGGTGGTGGTGCTTTCAGAACGAGTAGGTGTGGCTGCCAGTTGGGACGGCTTCGATGCGGCCCTCGGGGGTGACCAGTTCCGCGGTCACTCCGGGCGGGACGGTGACGTCCACAACGACCTGGGAGCCGTCTTGACGCCAGCCGCATTCGATGCGTCCGTGGCGGCTCTCCAGGGCAGCTTTGGCCCAGTCGAGCCCGGGGCCGGGACGTGGTGCGAACCGAATGGCGGTGTAGCCGGGAGCGGCTGGTTGAATGCCGGCGACGACCTGGTAGAGCCAATCGACCACGCCACCGAGGGCGTAGTGGTTGAAGCTCGTCATCATGCCGGTGTTGAGGCTGCCATCTGGGAGCATCGAGTCCCAGCGCTCCCAGACCGTCGTGGCGCCCATGGTGACGGAGTACAGCCACGAGGGGCATTCGGTTTGCAAGAGCAGCCGATAGCCGTCGTCGAGGTGACCCGTTTGGCCGAGCGCCCAGGTCACGTAGGGCGTGCCTGCGAACCCGGTGGAGATCCGATGGTCGGCGGCCCGGACGATCTCGGCGAGGCGATCACCTGCGGTGTGCGTCCTGGACTCATCGAGGAGCCCGAAGCAGAGCGCCAGCGCATACACCGTGGCGCAGTCGGAGGTGATCCGTCCGTCGTCGGTCACGTAGTGCTCGTTGAACGCGGTGCGGACGGTTGTCGCGAGGGCCCGGTAGGTGAGTGCATCGGCGTCGTAGCCGAGAAGGGCCGCCGCGTCCGCGACGAAGCTGGCCGAGCGGTAGAGGCACGCTGTCGCCACGACGCCGGGGTCGGCCTTGGCCTGGGCGGGATTCTCCGGGGGCGCGTCCGGGTCGAGCCAATCGCCGAGTTGGGCACCGGTGTCCCACAGGCCGGTGGGGGACAGTTTCGGAATGATTCCGTCCAGGTGCGCCACCATGGCGGGGTAGTGCGCTTCGAGGCGAGCGAGATCTCCGTAGGCCTGCCAAAGCGCCTGCGGTACCCAGACGGCGGCGTCGCCCCAGATCGCGAACGGTCCGGTGAAGTCGACCTCCAGGTCATCCGGCAGGTGGCCATGTTTGAGGATGTCGGGAACGACCAGGGGGACGATCCCGCCCGCGGCATTGGTCTCGGCCGCGAGATCGAGCAGCCATTTGTCGAGGAAGCCGGCCGAGTCGAACTGGAAGCAGGCACTAGGCGCGAAGGCCGCGATGTCGCCGGTCCAACCGAGACGCTCGTCGCGCTGCGGGCAGTCGGTGGGCACCTCGAGGAAGTTGCCGCGTTGCCCCCAGACGGCGTTCTCGACGAGGCGATTGACCAACGGTTCGGAGCATTCGAACCAGCCGGTCCGGCGCATGTCCGAATGCACCACGACCGCCTCCAGATCGTTGGGTGTCAGGTTGCCCGGCCACCCCGTGACTTCGGCGTACCGGAAGCCGTGGAAGGTGAGAGTGGGCTCGAAGAAGTCGGTTCCACCGGAGAGGATCGCGACGTCGGTGCACGCGGCCTGGCGGAGCGGTTCGGTGGCCAGTTCCCCGTCCACGAGAACCTCAGCGTGGCGCAGTTGGATTCGCCTGCCGCGCGGACCCGTGACCGTGAACCGCAGCCAGCCGACCAGGTTTTGGCCGAAGTCGACGAGGGTGGCGCCGGTCGGGGACTGCCAGACGCGCTCCGGACGGAGGGACTCCTGGCGGGTGACCGGTGGGCCGACGGGCTGCACGAGGACGGAGCGGTCGAAGTCGACGACGGCCACCTCCAGCGGATCAGGCGGGAGTGTGAAGTCGATGGTTTCGCCGTTGTAAATGTTGTTCTCGACCACCGGGGAGGCGATGGCGGTCCACTGCCGATCGGTGTCGACGCGTTGTACGTGCCCGTCCGCGAACTCGATGCTCAGACTGGCCAGCAGGGCCAACTGATCGCCGTAGTTGGCGTGGGCGGCGGCGAAGCCGAAGTCGCCTCGCCACCAGCCGTTGCCGAGCAGGATCTCTAGGTGGTTGGTGGTGTTGAGGAGGGCGGTGACGTCGAACTGGTTCACCTGGAGTCGCCACTCGTAGGCGGTCCACCCGGGGGTGAAGAGCGCTGGACTGACGGGACGTCCGTTCAGCCGTGCTTCGTAGATCCCGTGGGCGGTGGCGGAGAGGGTGGCCCGCGTTGGCGTGCCGTGGCCCTCGTCCAAGGTGAAGGTGCGCGCGAGGAGCGGGGCTCGTCCGCGGTCTGCGGTCGTCGTGATGGCCTGCGCTGTGGCGAGGCTCGCGACCGGTTCCCAGTTCGACATCTGCCGTCTTTCTGCGTGATTAGGTGTCAGGCGACGGAGGTGGACTCGGCCGCTGTAGCCGGGGCTTCCGCGTCGCTGAACTGGTTGCGGGGGGCGTCGCGGAACACGAACCACCCGATCAGGACGCCAATGGTGACCACGGCGCCGAGGCCGGCGAAGAGGGCCTGGGGACCGTTGTTGATGAGCATGGGGGTGATCGAGGCGAGCAGGGCTGCGGAGAAGCGGGCCACGGCCAGGATGGTTCCCTGGGCCGTTGCGCGGATCTGGGTCGCGAAGGACTCCTGCGTCCACACCTTCATGATTCCTTCGAACGCGAAGGCGCCGCCCATGCCGTTCAACAGCGTGTAGGCGATCATCGTGGGGAACGAGAAGCCGAGGATGGCGGGAATGAAGTAGGACGCGGCGTAGGCAACGGCACCGGCGATGAAGTACACGAACCGGTACTTGCCATCCACGATCTTCATGAACCAGAAGCCGAACACGAGGAACAGCGGGAACGACAGAAGGCCGATCAGCGAGGCGGTCTGGACGTCCGTGCCGACCACGTTGACCCACAGGTACGTCGTGAACTGACCTTGGGTGTTCGCAGCGAGGTTGGTGAGGCAGTAGAAGCCCAGTAGCCCGAAGAAAGGCTTGGCGTAGGGCCCCGTCACCAGGTCGCGGACTGTGACCTTGGGCGCGGTAGCAACGCCATCGTGGCCAGCGGCGTTGGCGCGGAGCCAGGCCGGTGTCTCGGGGATGGAGAAGCGGGCGATGAGGACCAACAGGGAGATCACGGCGACCTGACCGAACAACAACTGCCCGCCGAGGCGTCCGAGCCCTCCGAAGAAGGTGGCGATCGCGATGGCGGAGATGATGCCCAGCAGCCACAGCTGGTTGGACAGACCGATGATCTTGCCGCGGTTGCTGTCGCTGCTCGATTCGGCGATGGTCGCCAAGGAGACCGGAAGGTCCGCGCCGGTGCCGAAACCGATGAGGGCCACGCCTGCCAGGAGGAGCCCGAAGTTGCCGGCGAATGTCGCCAGGGTGGCGCCCACGGTGATGATGCCCATGGTGACGACGAACACCGAACGGCGTCCGAACATGTCGCCCAGCTTGCCGCCGACGATGGCGCCGATGGCGACGAAGAACGTCAGTGCTCCCGAGAGCCACCCGATCTGGCCGGGGTCGAGGCCGATGGTCTGTTGGTAGATCACGAGGGCGATGCCGGTGCCCACGATGGCCGCCGAATCGATGTAGGACGCCATGCCACAGACCAGGCCCACCCACCAAGGGTTCGGGGCCGGCCTCGTGGCCGCTGTTGCTGTCATTGTCTGCTCCTTCGCAGGGGATGAGTTTCTCACATCACTTACGCGCTTCAGTTGCGCGTGTAAGTAGGTTAGGACACAGTTAGGCTCGATGGCAACTGGGAGGCGTGGAATTTATGAGTGCAAGTCGAATCACGGCTGAGGACGTGGCCCGACGCGCTGGCGTTTCGCGGGCGACGGTCAGCTACGTGCTGAACAACCATCCCCATCAAACGATCCCCGACGCGACCCGAGAGAAGGTGCGACAAGCGGCCGCCGAGCTTGAGTACACCCCGCTCGCGTCCGCTCGGATTCTGAGTCGTGGACGCAGCGATGTTGTGGTCATGCTCATTCCCGACTGGCCCTTGGGTGCGGTCATCCCGGCCATCATGGACACGGTGGCAGAGGGGCTCGCGCCGCACGGGCTGGAGCTCTTCCTTCATCGCTGCTCGGACAAACGTCCCGTCCGGGACCTGTGGAACGCGATCACGCCCGCCGCGGTGATCCGCACGGGCAGCCTGGGCGCCACGGACGACGAGAGTCTTCGCCGCTCACAAATCGGGTTCCTGCTCGAGCTGGCAAACACCGAACTTGAGCCGGGCTTGGTGCTGTTCCCCGGCGTCCAGACCGGACGACTCCAAGCTGACCACCTTGTTTCCCGCGGACATCGCCAGCTGGGTTACGCCTGGCCCGCTGATCCGCGCCTGGAGTCCTTCGCGCGCGCCCGGCTGGAGGGTGTCCGGACGGCCTGCGCTGAACTCAACCTGCCGATGCCCGAGGTGCGGACGTTGCCCTTTGACCCCAACGCCGCCAACGCCGCGATCGTGGACTGGCGACGGACCGGTGTCACCGGCGTCTGCGCCTTCAACGACGATCTCGCCCTCGGTCTGATCCACGCGGCCCGCTCGATGGGTCTGGCCGTTCCTGTGGATCTCGCGGTGGTGGGCGTCGACAACGTCCCCTGGGGTGCCCTCTCTGAGCCTCCACTGACCACCGTCGCTCCGGATCCAGAGCAAATCGGTGCCGTCGTGACCGGCCAGGTCCTCCGGGGTCTCGGCATCGAAACCGATCACCCCACCCGCGTCGCCAGCACGTTCATCAGCCTGATCGTCCGCGACTCTGGGTAGGGCAACGACGCAGTTCTGTTGAACGAAAGGTGGTTTGTTGCACCATTGAGTCGTGAGGCTGGAGAGGACATCCCCCGAATCCAGCTCGCTGCGCTTTCGAGCCCGCGGCTCACCGATGAGCAGGTGCTCGTCGAGTGACTTCCCGGGGATGAGACATGGGGCAACAGCGCTGTCTGGATCAAGTTCCCCGACATGACCGTGGAGCCGGGAGAAATCGAGCGCTGTTGAGTGGGACATGTCCGCCGCGTTCTGGACCGGGGTAGGACTGCTCCGCAACGGAGTGCGATACGGCCGAAACCGACTTGGCCGAGCTCGAGCCTTCATCTTCGTCGACGAGGCTGCCAGTTGGACCGTACTCGGAGTCCACGAACCACTCGGGTTGAAATATGACTGGGTGATCCAGCCTAGGTGGGATGCTCGGCCATAGCCCCGCTTACCCAATCATGCGGACTGGGCGCCGGAGGCGATCGTGCGCGCACAGGGCGGCATGATCGGATGGGTGGTCTTACCGTCCTTTGAACCAGTCCTCCGGATAGACCGATCTGGTTGTTAGCTTTCCAACGGTATTCCGAACAGGAACCCATACGCGGTCTGGAACGTCTTCCGCGAACCAACCGAACTCGCGGATGGAAGCCTTGTCGCGGATCGATTGGGGGTCGTCGTCGGCCAGTCCCACCGAGCGGGTGAGCATGAGCTCCTCGAGTGCAGGCGCTTCCAGGGCCGGCCCGATGCCAGCCAAGCCCTTCATGGATCCAAGTTCGAGGCGGGCGAGCCGGACGAGTGGGGAGAAGCTCGGCAAGACCGTCACGCGTGGGAGCCCGTACAACGACAGCAGTTCCAAGGAAACCAGTGTGCCGATGGCGGAGAGATCCGAAACGCCCCGAATCTGATTGATCGCGAGGTACCGAAGACGGGTGCAGTCAAGTGCGAAGTCCGCCGAGGAACCTGAGCCGCCCCGGACGTCGAGCCATTCCAGCTTCGTCAACCCGGCGAGAAATCCCTCGGGCATCTTGACTGCCCACATCGTCAGTTTTCGAACGGGAGCCAGCCAGCTGACGTCCTCAGCCCGCAAGACAGTGTGATCCAGCCATAGATCGTCAGGCGCCCGCCACTTGGCGACAACCTGAGCGCGCGTCTCCGTCATGCGCACAGTATCGATGTTGCCGGATGCCACGATCCGCAGATCGACCAAGTTCGTCCGCGCGCAGCGCGGCTAGAAGAGGACGATCCTGACGGATTGGTCCGGACGGACGTCTCGGTGACCTCCTTCGCGGAAGCCGCCCAGGTGGTGGCTTGTGCCGTCGCCGTGGCTCGCGCTGATGCCGACGACCATCTGTGGATGGACATGCGCACCGACCGCGTCATCCTCTCGGTGCGAAACCGTCAGCTGGGTTACGTGACCCCGTTCGACGTCGAGCTTGTCGAGCGCCTCAGCGCCACCTTCCATGACCGCGGCTGGGGCTGCAGACCCTCAGCGACCCAGATGCTGGAAATGGCGATCGACGCGATGGACGCCGCCGCGATCCGCCCGTTCTGGAAGGCGGTGCTGGACTACGTGGACGAACTCGAACCCGCCGGTCCGACCGATCCGCTGGTCGACCCCCGCGACCAAGGTCCGGCGATCTGGTTCCAGCAGATGGACGCTCCACGTCCCCAGCGCAACCGGATCCACCTCGACCTGGCCCTGCCCCACGACGGTGCCGAAGCCCGGATGGCCGCCGCCCTCGCCGCGGGCGGCACCCTGGTCAACGACGCCGAGGCCCGAGCGTTCTGGGTGCTCGCCGACGCCGAAGGCAACGAGGTCTGCCTGTGCACCTGGCAAGACCGCGACTAAGCGTGCACTAAGGGTCACCAACTCAAGGGCCAGTTCTGTTGAACGAAAGCCGGTTTTGTTGCACCATTGGGTGGTGAGGCTGAAGCTGACGCAGGCAGCGCGCAAGCACCGGCTCGGCGCCGCGCGGATTGCCTACGTCTTCGCGAACGTCGAACCCACCCTCGACACTCGGCCGAGTGGCGGACGCGAGTTCAGTTGGATAGGTCCAGATGATCGTGGGCTCGAGTTGGAGATCGTCGGGGGTGCCGGCGGACCTGGAATCCGATGCGACGCTGCTCATCATCCACGCTATGCCTACGGCACTGAGGAGGAAGTCACTATGAAGATCAACCTGGGCAGTGGCACCGGCGCCGACATCGCCAGCATCGAGAACATCGACCTCGACCAGGAGGTCGTCTACTTCGAAGGCGAGCGACTCACCGAGGCTCGCGCCGAGGCCATCGCGCGCGACATCGCTGCGCGCCACGGACGCAAGGGCGGGCGTCCACCCCTGGCCGAAGAGACCAGTCGACTGGGACTTCGACTCCCAAGCGACCTGCGCGAGCGACTGCAAGCTGCCGCAACCAAGGCCGGCGTCAGCGAGTCCGAACTCGCTCGCGAAGCCATCGACGACTACCTCGCCAAGGGTGCTTGACGGAAGCGGCAGCCTCCCCGTGGTCGGCCGACGTCCAGCAAAGGGTAATTGTCGGAGGTTAGGGAGACGCTTGTTCTATGAAGTACACCGTTAATGGGGCCTGGCGAGGCTGGCAAGGCGACACCCTCGTCGAGATGACTGATGGCTCGATCTGGAAGCAGATTGAGTACCGATATGAGTATCGATACGCATATCGACCCGGGGCCGCTGTGGTCGAGGGAAAGATGCTCGTAGAAGGAATGAGCGCCGCGGTGAGAGTGCAGCGTTTGCGTTAAGGCAGATCGAACGTCCAGAGTCACCGCTATGTTGTCGGATCCTTGGGGTCCGTACCGGTGAAACTGGTCGGCACTCCCGCGCGAACAGCGCCTTGGGGGTGCATGGGCGGCGAGTCGGGCAGTTCGCATCCGTTGAGTTGAGGGCGCGGATCGACGCAACATGGTCGAGATGTATTCACGGCGAGAGGACACCTCCACGTTGATGGACTTGGACCCCACGGGCTAGTCGGCGGTGCGGTGGCACGCGGCTCAAGACCGGGGCGTTAGTCATGCCCAGCTCGGTGCTCGATCTCTGACGTGCTCTGTGGGCAACGACTCAATCAGATTACTGGCCGGTCCCGCGGAATGAATGTCCGTGCTGCTCGCTAGTTTGGGTTCGTGGATGTTGAATGGATGCGAGTCAAGCTCGAGGAGTACCTGCAGTTGTGCGAGCAGTACCAGCTGCTATATCGACAGGCAGGTTATGAGTATTCGGAGGCGTGTCGGCGTGTCGACCATGAGGCCCAAATACGACAGCCGACTGTATCTCGAATCCTTGGGCGGCTAGACCCTGCCCTCGCGAAGGGTTTCAAGGGCCTCGGGTACACAACGGGCGATCCTGATCGGCGCGTCCGGCAAGGATTGGGACTCCTCAACGACAGGCAAGATCTTGAGGTGCGCCTTGCCCTCGACTCGCCCAGCCTGGCGGCTGATCGGCTGCACGCCGTGGTGTGGGCTGGTGCGGCCGTAGTTTGGAGTACCGCTTCGTATCGTGTGGCGGTGGGGCAGGCCGCAGTAGCGCTGTCGGCTCATATCAAGGCACGTGTCGGCTCGCATCTCAATGAGCGGGAACTCGTATCCCAAGTGTTCTCACCGGAGGACCCCCGGCCGGGTCAGGCTCGCCTGCACCATCCCGGAAATAAGAAGGATAAGTCGTGGAGGTCACGCCAAGAGGGACTGCATCTGATCGCCCAGGGTGCGTTCGCAGGGATCAGAAACCCAGCTGCTCACGACGTCATCGAATGGTCGGAGCAGGAAGGCCTGGAACATCTAGCGGTGCTCTCAGTAGTGGCTCGCTGGGCCGATGAAGCAATCGTGGTCACGGCGCCAGACACGGTAAACCCTCCCGGCATCGGCTAACTCAACCTTGTCTACGCACAGTTGGCATTAACTAGTCCTCCGTGTTCGCCTGGCTTCGGTCCAGCAATCACGCTCTGTGCATCGGCTCTCCAGCGCGTCAGGGGAACTCGCCCATAGTTGCCCAGGTCTCTGGCCCAACAGCGGCGGCATCTGTTCGGGTGTCGCCATCCTTGTCCGCGAGGAGTTGCCTGCCTTATCCGCGCTCAAGTCTATTCACCCGAATGCGCCTGCGAGGGCCAAGTTTATGAATGCTTCAACCGCCCCGGAAGTGGCGGCGATCAGGACCGGCGCCCCTATGGTCTCTGCGAGTTGTCGGAGCCTTCCGGCCTTCTTGACGATTTCTCCCGTGCTCGCAAAGCTCTCGGCCCGAGCCTCTAGTTCCAGTACCTTGATAGCGTCGAGCAATTCGGCGCGAGCGATGTCGTTTCCTACCGAAGAGGCGGCAGCACGCACCTCGTCTAGCAACTTCAACGCTTCCGGGAGGCTTGATGGTTGTGTAGTCGCCTTCGCTTTGGTTCCGATTGCCATTGGACCGTTCGATGCCTTGATTGTCGTGTTGTACTGAGTTCCGATGTGCAGGCTGACGGCTTCATCGACCTTTGCCTTGCCCGGAAGTTCTAGCAGTGGGTTGTCAACCAAGAGTTCTGCCACTAGATCCACCAGCTGCGAGCGAACTTGCCCCAATACGCCAGAGATCAACGAACCGGGTATCTTGAACCAGATGCCGATGATGCTTTGAAATGGATTTGAATCCTCATTCAGGAGCACCCGCGTGTAGGCGAGGGCGTCATTTGTGAATGAAATGGTCGTCTTCGTTGCTAGGGGCTCGAGTTCTTCGATAGGGCCCGAAAGGACGAACGTATCCCCGATTGCGTTCAGGGCGTTCTTGGGGAGCTCCAGGCGACTCAAAACTTGGCCTCGTATTAAGTTGGGGCCGCTTTGATAATCTATTGTGATCGGAGGTGTCGGGAGGGTCCGGTATGAAGGCGCCTCCGCTCCTGGTGCGTACCCATTCAATTCGAGCCTTGCCCAGCTTCGCAAAGTATCGGACCCCGTCGCAGCACCCAAGACGAGGCACTTCCGCAGCAGGCCAGCGAGAGGTTGTGAATCATCGAGCGCTTGATCTCGTAGGGACAAAAGCAAACTGTCGACCATCGTAAACCTCTAAATAGGAGTTATCTGGGTACCTCTCAGTCTACGCGAGAAATAGCCCGCTCTGGTGGCATGGCGTGTCCGACGTCGGCTAGCGAGTCCCGTCCGGCAACGGTTCCAGAATCTTTAGGGCACGAGCTCTTTAGGGACCTGTACCTCCGAATTGGGATGCGTCTCGGGAGGTCGCTGGGGTGGACCTTCACGCCGCGTACTGGGCGAGGGCGGCCCGGATGGCTTCGGACCGACTCAGGCCCTGTCCTTCCGCGGCGGCGTCCGGGGCCCCAAGTTCCTCCGCGGTCAGTCGCACGGCGACGACCTGCATCGGCTCGGCTCGGGGTCCGGGTCGACCTCGTCCGCGACGCTTCAGCTCGGCGATGCGTACCCGGAATCAGTCTCATCGGCCGATTGTTGAATCTGCTCTTCGCTCACCATGAGGAAATCGTTAGCGAGAATCCTCCATGGCAAGCATTGAGCGATGGGCAAGGGTTGCTAGACCCCCAGTCGTGCCCGTCGGACGATCTCACCTTCCGTGGCGTTGGACGCCGGCACGGGGCCGGGCAGGGGCAGGACCCGCTCGTGGATGGCGTCGATGATCCAGCCGGGCTGGGGGAAGAACAGGTCCTCGAGCTCGGGGGCCGGGGTGATGTGGTTGCGGGCGCCGACGACGGTGATGGGGGCGTCGAGGGCGTCGAAGGCCACCGATTGGACGGTCGTCGCAATCGTGTTCAGGAACGAACCCCGCTCGACGGCATCGGAGGCCAAGACAAGACGTCCGGTCTTGCGAACGGAAGCCAGCAACACCTCGTAGTCCAGCGGCGCGACGAAGCGGAGATCGATGACCTCGGCCGAAACGCCGTACTTCGACTGCAGGGTGTCCGCGGCCTCAAGCGCCCGGTACAACGTGGCGCCGAGGGTGGCGATGGTCACGTCCGTGCCTTCGCGGCGGACCACAGGCTGTCCCTCGGGGGTCTCGTAGTACCCGGTGGGGACGCCGTCGGCCTCGAACTGCTCGCCGATGTCGTAGAGCAGCTGGCTCTCGAGGAAGATCACCGGATCGGTGCCGCGCAGGGCGAGGTTGAGCATGCCCTTGGCGTCGGTCGGGCTGGCGGGGAAGTAGACCTTGAGGCCGGGGATGTGGGCCACGAGCGCGGACCAGTCCTGCGAGTGCTGGGCGCCGTACTTGTTGCCGATGCTCACGCGGACGACGAGCGGCATCTTGAGCAGCCCGGCCGACATCGACTGCCACTTGGAGGCCTGGTTGAAGACCTCGTCGCCGGCGCGTCCGAGGAAGTCGCAGTACATCAGCTCGACCACGGCCCGGCCGCCGGAGAGGGCGTACCCGACGCCCGCGCCGACGATCGCCGCCTCGGCGATGGGGCTGTTGAACAGGCGCTTGTACGGCAAGAGCTCGGTGAGCCCGCGGTAGACGGCGAACGCGCCGCCCCAGTCGCGGACGTCCTCGCCCCAGGCCGCCATCGTCGGATCAATGGCATACCGATGCGCCATGGCCTCGAACAGCGCGTCCCGGAACTGGAACATCTTGACCTTGCTGACGGCCTTGCCGTCGGCGTCCGTGGTCTTGCGCACCTTGTTCGCGAGGGCCTTCACGCGGGCGTTCTCGGCGAGGGGCTGCAGCAACTCGGGTGCGCGGTCGTCGAACGCCTCGACGTGGCCGTTGGAGAGCATGACCGACTCGATCATGGTCGCGTCCACGCGGGGCAGTTCGGTGTCGGACGACGCCAGCGCCAGCACCTTGGTGAGGCGCTCGACCAGGCGTCCGCGCAGGTCCGAAACGCCGGTCTCGGTGATGACCTTCTTGCTCACCAGCAGATCCGAGAAGGCGGCGATCGAATCGGCGGCCTCCCACGCCTCGACCTCGTCGCGGGTGCGGTAGGAGGAGGCATCGGAGGGGGAGTGCCCCGAGATGCGATACGTGATGGTGTCGAGCAGGACGGGACCCTTGCCGGCCAGCAGCAATTCCTTCTTGCGACGGACGGCATCCGCGACGGCCAGCGGGTTGTAACCGTCGACCCGCTCGGCATGCATGGCCTCGGGGTTCACGCCCGCGCCCACCCGGGCGAGGATGTCGTAGCCCATGGTCTCGCCGGCGGTCTGGCCGCCCATGCCGTAGAAGTTGTTGAAGAAGTTGAACAGGATCGGGGGATTGCCGCCGTCGCT
This sequence comes from Micropruina sp., assembly GCA_016716635.1. Lineage (GTDB taxonomy): Bacteria > Actinomycetota > Actinomycetes > Propionibacteriales > Propionibacteriaceae > JADJVZ01. Next base: position 1,422,824 of record JADJVZ010000011.1, on the reverse strand, counting down.
GGCCTCCCAGAGGCTCCGGTACTGATCCATGGCGGCGAACATCATCGCTTCCCACACCGGCCCACACGCCATCGACGCATCGCCGATGTTGGAAACCACGATGCCGGGTTTGCCGTTCACGCGCTTGAACAGCGCAGAACCGGTGGCGATGGGGGCCGAGCCGCCCACGATGGCGTTGTTGGGCATCGAGCCGAACGGCGTGAAGAAGGCGTGCATAGAGCCGCCCATGCCCCGGTTGAAGCCGACCTTGCGGGCGAAGATCTCTGCGAGAGTGCCGAACATGATGAAGTTTTCGGTGAGCTCGTCGGGCGTCCCGTAGCCGATCTTCTCGGCGTAGCGCAGGGTGTCGCCGTCGAGGAAGGTGCTCATGATCTGGCCGAGCTTGGCCTGATCCATGCGGCGCGCGGCCGAGAAGCTCTTGGCGAGGATCTCGCCGTGGCTCCGGTGTGAACCGAAGATGTAGTCGTCGGCGTCCAGCTCGGCGGCCTGGCCGACGGCGGCGGCCTCCTGGCCGAGCGACAAGTGCGCCGGGCCCTTGTGGTTGTACTCGACGCCGTTCCACCCACCGGTGGTCTTGATCGAGTTCAGCATCCCCTCGAACTCGCGGATGACGATCATGTCGTGCAGCATCGCGATGAGGCCCTCGGGGCCGAAGTGCTTCAGCTCGGTGGCGAAGCTGCGGTCATACGCGTTCACCGGGATCGTGGGGAAGGTCAGGGTGCCCTTGGCGCGGACGGCGGCCGGGCTGACGATCAGGGACTTGGTCATGTTCTGTGCTCTTTCGTGCGTGAAAATCAGTCGGCGATGGCCCAGGCGGCCTCGCGAATCGCTTCGGAGACGGTCGGGTGGGGGAAGGCGACCTGGCGCAGGTCGTCCACGGTGAGTTCGGTTTCGAGGACGACGGCTGCACCCCAGATGGTCTCGGGGGCGTAGGGCCCGACCATGTGGATGCCGCGGACGATCCTCGTGGACTTCTCGGCAATGAGCTTCACAGCGCCCGCGCCGCGGAGGCCGTTCTCGGCGATGAACCGTCCGGAGACCGCCATCGGGACGGTCGCCGTGATGACGTCCAGGCCGCGCGCCTTCGCGGTGGCCTCGGTGAGGCCGACGCCTGCGGCCTCGGGCTGGGTGTACACGGCCCAGGGGATCGTGTCCGGGCGCAGCCGCTGGCCGTTGCGGGCCGCCGCGGTGGCGTCGATGATGTGGGCCGCAGCGATCTCGCCCATGCGGTAGGCGGCGTGCGCCAGCAGGCTTCGTCCGGTGACGTCGCCGACGGCCCAGACGTTGGGAAGGTTGGTGCGCATGAAGTCGTCGACCACGATGCCCTTGGGGGTCAGGTCGAGACCCGCCTCCTTGGCGCCCCAGCCGTCGATCAGCGGACGGCGCCCGGTGGCGACGAGCACGAGATCGGCCTCGACCACCTTCGCGGACCCCTTGGCATCGGTGAACGCGACGTTGCCGCCCTCGACACTTTGGACGCGCGCGCCCAGGTGGAAGGTGACGCCCTGGATGCCCTTGCGCAGGCGCGCGGCGAGGTCGTCGTCCAAGAAGGGCACGATCTCGGGGAGCATCTCGACGACGGTCACCTCGACGCCGAAGGCGGCAAACAGCGAGGCGAACTCGACACCGATGACCCCGCCGCCGATGACGGCGAGGCGGCGCGGCAGTTCGGGGACCGCGAGAAGCCCGGTGGAGTCGACGACCAGGGGGTTGTCTTTGGTGCCCGGGATCGGGGGCATCGCGGGCACCGAGCCGGTGGCAAGGATGACGTGATCGGACGTCTTGCGCTGCCCGTTCACTTCGACGACACCCGGAGCGATGAGGGTGCCGAACCCGTTGAGGACCTCGACCTTGGCCCGCTTTTCGCTGGCGGCGACGCCGGCGACCAGCTTCGAGACCACGTCGGCTTTCCATGCCTGCACGCGCGTCCAATCGAAGGTGACGCCCTCGGCGTCAACGCCGTACTGAGCCGAGTGCAGCGCGTGGCTGTAGAGCTTGGCCGAGTTGAGTAGGCTCTTGGTGGGGATGCACCCCACGTTCAGGCAGGTGCCGCCGAGGGATTCCTTCTCGATGAGCAGCACGCGCAGCCCCGCGTGGCCGAGGCGCTCCGCGGCCAGGTAACCGCCGGGGCCACCCCCGAGGACGATGACGTCGTAATCAGCCATGCCGCCCTCAGCCCATGACCGTGAGGTCGATGTTCGCGATGGCCACGGCCAGATCCTTCAGGTAGCGAGCGGCGTCCGCGCCGTCGATGACCCGATGGTCGGCGGTGAGCGACAAGCCAATGCGCTGCTCGGCGCCCACCGTCCCGTCCGGCTTGATGGTGGCCCGGGGGAAGATCGCGTCCACCCCAAGGATCGCCACCTGCGGCACATTCAAGAGCGGCGTGAACGACTCGATGCCGAACGCGCCGAGGTTGCTCACCGTGAAGCTGGCACCGGTGAGCAAATCGGGGCTGATCGAGCCGCCGATCGCCTCGCCCGCGAGGGCCTTGCTCTGCGCGGAGAACTCGCGCAGGGTTAGCCCGGACGCGAACCGCAGCGTCGGCACCAACAACCCGCGCGGGGTGTCGACGGCCATGCCGAGGTGGACGCTGTCGAACTTCCGAAGCACGTTGTTCGCCAGGTGCGCGTTGAGCAGCGGGTGGTTGGCGAGGGTGCGGACGGCGGCGTAGCCGACCAGATCGCCCACGGTGATGCCGCTCATGCCGAGCGCCGGATCGGAATCCTTGAGGCGCTTGCGCAGCGCCATCAGGCCCGCGGCCGGCGCCGTGGCGGTGTAGGTGAGCTGGGCCGAGCTGGCGAGGGATTCCATCATGCGTTCGGCGATGATCTTGCGGACGCCCTTCAACGGGGTATCCGCGAAGCCACCCGGGAACGCAGTGTCGACAGCGGCGGCGGCCGAAGAGGCGGCGGCGACTGCAGCGGGGACAGGGGTGGTGAGGTCCGATGTGGTGACGCGACCGCCTAGGCCAGTCCCGGAGGCCGCGGACGCGAAGCTGTCCGCGGTCGCTGCGGCGCCGCGGGTCAGCGCCGGACCGGCGTCCAACGTGGCGCGGACGTCGCGCTCAATGACCCGTCCATGGGGACCCGTGCCAGCCGCGACAGCAGAGAGGGGGAGTCCCGACGCTGAAGCCAAACCCTTGGCCCGAGGACTCGCGGCAGACGCGGTCACCGGCGCCGCGACAGCGGTCGCCGGGGCGGGGGTGGCAGCCGCCGGGGCGGGTGCGGGGGTTTCGGGAGCGGGGGCAGCGCCTTCGGAGAGGGGCTCGGCGCCACTGAAGCCGGCTTCGGCGAGGGCATCCGCGACGGACTCGCCCGGGGCGCCGATGACGGCGATGGGCTCCTTGACGGGAACGTCGTCGCCCTCTTCGGCGAGGAGGGCCAGCACCGTGCCGGAGACGCCGGAGGGCACCTCCATGGTGGATTTATCGGTTTCGATCTCGCAGAGCAGGCTCGCCTCATCGACGGTGTCACCCACGGCCACCAACCAGGCGGTCACGAGGCAAGACTCGACGGTATTACCCAGCTGCGGCATCACGACGACGCGGGCCATCTGTCACCAGACTTTCTTCTGAATCAGAAAGGTAAGTATAACGTAGCAGAAACGATGATTAATCGGAACCTTTTGAAGGCTCCGGTTCGTAGCGGATCAGCGCCTCGGAGGCCCGCACAATTGCCCGCAACGCCCAGCGATCGCCGCTGATGGCACCCACGGCGCGGGCCTGAACGAGGAGGTTGCCGAGGGCCGTGCCTTCGGCCGGTCCGGCGACGACGGGGAGCCCGGTCGTGTCGGCGGTGAGTTGACAGAGCAAGGCATTGCGCGAGCCGCCCCCGACGATGTGAACGACGTCGACCTCGCGCCCGGAGAGGCGGCAAGCCTCGGTGATGGCGGAGGCGTAGGCGACGGCGAGGGAGTCCATGATGACCCGGGTCACGGCGATCGGATCCGAGCTCCAGGGCTGCCCAGTCTCGGCGGCCATCGCGGCGAGCCGTCCGGGCATGTCGCCCGGGGGGATCAGCCGCGAGTCGCTCATGTCGAGCACGCAGGTCATCGCCGGACGATCCGCAGCCCCGGCCAGCAGCGTGGCGAGGTCGGACGTGAGCCCAGCCGCGGCCCAGGCGCGCTGGCACTCGCTGAGCACCCACAGGCCCATCACGTTTTTGAGGTAGCGGACGGTGTGGTCGATGCCGAGCTCGTTGGTGAAGTTGGCCTCGCGGCTGGCTTCGGTGAGCACGGGGGCGTCGAGTTCGAGGCCGACGAGCGACCAGGTGCCGGACGAGATGTAGGCGAACCGGTCGTTCTCGGCGGGGACGCTCGCCACGGCCGACGCGGTGTCGTGCGAACCGACGGCGACGACGGGCACGGGGGCGTCCAGAACCCCTGGCAGCGTGGTGCCCAGCACCGTGCCAGGCTCGACGAGTTCGGGCAGGACGTGGGGGAGGGGCGCCCCGAACTCGGTGCGCAGCACGTTGGCAACGGCGTCCGACCAGCGGCGATTGGTGACGTCGAGCAGCGCCGTCGTGGAGGCGTTGGTGACCTCGGCGACCGAGCGTCCGGTGAGGCGGTGGGCGAAAAGATCGGGCATCAGCAAGATCGATTCGACCTCGTCCCACCCCGGATCGCCAGCCCCGGCGACCAGCTGGAAGATCGTGTTGAACGGCTGCACTTGGGCACCGGTGATGCCGTAGAGCGTGGCCGGAGGCAACACCGCGAAGACACGCTCGGGCACGCCGTCGGTGCGGGAGTCGCGGTAATTGAACGGCGCCTCGAACCAGGCACCTCCGGCATCCAGACGGCCGTAGTCGACCCCCCAGGTATCGATTCCGACGGCGTCGAGGTGACCGGCCCTGGCCAGCGCCTCGCGAAACCCATCGCGGATCGCGGCGTAGAGCCGATTACCGTCCCAATGCAGTCCATCGGCCAAGGTCTGGGGGGTGTTGTCGAAGCGGGCCACCTCTTCGGTGGTCAGCACGCCGTCGCTCAACCGTCCGAGGATCACCCGCCCGCTGGAGGCGCCGAGATCCGCGGCGGCGAAGATCCCCTCGGTGCCCACGTCAGCAACCTGCGGCGGCGAGCTGGTCTTCGAGGTTGAACACCTCGGGAACCAACTCCCACGCCTCGTCCGGGGCCCCCTCGGAGGCGAACAGCCGGGCCATCTCGGCCTGCCACCGGGCGTTGACCTCGGTGGCCCCGACAAGGCGCTGGGCCTCGTCGAGATCGTCGGCTTCGGCGTAACCGATCAGCAGCCCGTCCGGACGCAGGAACAGCGAATAGTATCGCCAGCCCGCGTCCCGCAGGGCCACCAGCAGCTCGGGCCACACGGCCGCGTGCCGCTCGCGGTATTCGTCCAGCTTGGCGGGGTCGACGTGCCCCAGCAGGCAGTAGCGCGCCATGGCTCAGGCGCCCCAACCGGCCTGGGTGCCTCCCACCCGCTCAGCCGCGACGGTCTCCTGGTAACCGGAGGCCGCGAACGCCGCCATCGGATCGGCGGGCAGCCCGCGGGACGCACGCCACTGCGCCAGCGCCGGACGGACGTCGGTGTAGAAGGCATCCATGAGCACGCCGTTGGCGCCGAGGACATCGCCGGCAGCTTGGGCCGCAGCCAGAGCGTCACGATCGACCAGCAGGGCGCGGGCTGTCATCTCTTGGACGTTGAGCACCGAGCGAATTTGGCCCGGGATCTTCTCTTCGACGTTGTGGCATTGATCCAACATGAAGGCCACGGGGGAGTCGGGGCCGTAGCCGCCGCCGCGGATGACCTCGAACAAGATGCGGAACAACTGGAACGGATCCGCCGCCCCCACGATCAGGTCGTCGTCGGCGTAGAAGCGCGAGTTGAAGTCGAAGCTGCCAAGCTTCCCGAGGCGCAACAACTGCGCCACGATGAACTCGATGTTCGTGCCGGGTGCGTGGTGGCCGGTGTCCAGACAGACCAACGCCCGCTCGCCGAGCGCCGCGACGTGCGCGTAGCTGGTGCCCCAGTCGGGCACGTCGGTGTGGTAGAACGCCGGCTCGAAGAACTTGTACTCCAGGACGAGCCGCTGGGCGGGGCCGAGCCGGTCGTAGATGGCGTGCAGGGATTCGGCGAGCCGATACTGGCGTCCGCGAATGTCGCCCTGCCCGGGGTAGTTCGTCCCGTCGGCGAGCCAGATCTTGAGGTCGCGGGAGCCGGTGGCGTCCATGATCTCGATGCACTGGACGTGGTGATCGATGGCGCGCTGACGGACGACCGGGTCGAGGTGCGTCAGGCTCCCGAACTTGTAGACGTCGTCTTGGAACGTGTTGGAGTTGATCGTCCCGAGCTGAACGCCCAACTCGGCTGCGTAGCTGCGCAGCCCGGCGTAGTCGTCGACCTTGTCCCAGGGGATGTGGAGGGCGACCGACGGGGCCAGGCCGGTGTACGTGTTGACCTGCGCCGCGTCGGCGATCTTCTCCTGAATGGTGCGGGGGGTTCCGGGGGTGCCGAAGACCTTAAAGCGTGTTCCGGAATTGCCGAACGCCCAGGAAGGAAGCTCAATAGCCTGTTCGGCGAGCTGGGGGGCGATGGCGGCGAAGGTGGTCATGACGATCTTCCTGTCGTGGTTGAAACGTTCCAGTAATACGTTAGGCGCGCAGGCCGACCAAGTCAACGTCCGGATGAGAACGATTCAAAGGAGCTACGATCTGGATGAGTTCGATGACCAGGAGCGACGTGAATCACGGAAAATCCGTCAGCATGAAAGACGTGGCCCGCGTGGCCGGCGTGGCCCTGGGCACGGTGTCCAACGTGCTCAACAACCCCGAACTGGTCAGCGAGGCTACGAAGGCGCGCGTCCAAGCGGCCATCGATTCGCTGGGGTGGGTGCGCAACGAATCCGCCCGCCAACTCCGCGCCGGGCGCAGTTCCGCCATCGGTCTGGTCGTTTTGGACGTGGGCAACCCGTTCTTCGCCGACGTGGCGCGGGGCGCCGAGGACGTCGTCTATGAGCGCGGCATGTCCATGCAGATCGGCAACTCGGATCAACGTCCCGACCGCGAAGCACGCCTTATCGAAGATCTTGAGCAGCAGCGCGTCCGCGGGGTGCTCTTAGCCCCGGTGGGGGACGCGCGGCGCCACGTCGAGCGACTCAACCAGCGCGGCGTGGCCGTGGTGCTGGTTGATCGGGTGGGTGACGACGCCGATTGCTGTTCTGTGGCGGTGGACGACGCCCACGGCGCCCGCGTGGCCATCAACCATCTGCTCGACGTCGGCCATCGGCGTATCGCGCTGGTGGGTGGGACGACCGATCTCATGCAGGTGCGCGATCGCCGCGCAGGTGCGGAAGCTGCGCTCACGGAATCCGGTTTGCCGGCGACGCTGCTCGTGGTCTCAACGCCCGCCTTGGACCTAGCCAACGGTATCGCGGCCGCCGCCCAACTGGCGGTGTTGCCCGATGGCGAGCGTCCGACGGCGGTCTTCGCCCTAAACGATCTGCTGGCCATCGGCCTGCTGCAGGGCTTCATGACCGCGGGATTGCGCGTCCCGAAAGACATTGCCCTGATCGGCTACGACGACATCGCTTTCGCCGCGGCCGCGGCCGTCCCGCTGTCGTCGGTGGCCCAGCCGCGCCAGGCGCTGGGCGGTCGCGCCGCCGAGTTGTTGCTCGCGGAGATCGACGACCAGGAGAGCGGCAACCCGCACACGCACGTCCACGAGCGGTTCGCGCCCGAGTTGGTCGTGCGCAAATCGTCCGCAGCGCGGCGCCCGAAGGACTAACCCTTCGCCGCCACCGCCTTGCGGTAGGCCTCGGCCTCCCAGTTCTCGATGAACTCCCGTTCGTCCGAGGTCATCGTCCGGACGCCACCCAAGAGTTCGGCGTCGCGCGCGACGGCGAGCGCGTCTAGGTAGGTGCCCAGAGCCGTCTTCGCCGCGTTCTCGTCCGCGCCGGAGCCGAAGACGACCACGCCGGGCACGACGGCGACAATCGGGTCGCGTCCGCGGGCCGCACGGAACGCCGCCAGGCGTTCAGGGGCGGAACCGAGGTCGTCCAGGGGGACAACGAGGGGGAACGACCCGGCATAAACGATCTGGTCGGGGATCAGCGGACCCCCGTCCGCCAACGCCGCGCCCGCGGCCGATGACGTGGTTTGGCGGACGAACTCGCTGGCGTCCGCGACGACGACGGTCGGTGCGGATGGGGAGCCCAGCGCGGCGGCGAGGACTGGGGCCAGAGTGGCGATGACCTGAGCCACTTGGCGGGTTTCCGCCGGAGGAGTCCCCGGTGTGGGGCTGGCGGCGAGCGCGGCGTTGACTGCGGCTTCGATCCGCTGGGAGCGCTCGGCGATCTCGGCGGCGGTGTGGCCGGCCACGATGATCCCGTGGTTGCCGAGCAGTGTGATGCGGGGGGCCGGGTTGCCTGTCCGGGCGACATACGCCGCCCGCTCGCGCTCGACGGCGCGGGCCAGCGGCACGCCTGGATCGGTGTAAGGCACGAAGACCGCCTCGTCCCCGAGCAGCTCGGCCGTGAGTGCCGCGGCATTGACGTTGCAGGTGACGGCATTGGCGATGAGGGGGTGCGTGTGCAGCACGAGGGGCTCGGGCAGCAGCGCGTGGAACAGAATTTCGACGCTCGGGCGACGCCCGTCCGAGGGTCCGACGCGGGCGGCTGTGGCCGCGGCTTGGACGGGGTCACCCACCACCGCCGCCTCGGAGTGCAGGGCGTCCAGCAGGACGTCGATGCGCAGCGGCACCAGATCCTCGGCGGTGAGGGTGGCCAGGGGGACGCCGCTGGGCTTGATGTGCAGGACGCCATCGAGCTTCAAAGAGGCGTTGCCGCCGCCGGCCCGCGAGTACTCGGGGTTGGCGCCAAAGGTGTTGGCGGCTGTTATGAGCTCGGCAACCAGGGGAGTCTGCATCGTTGTGTCCGTTTCGCTACGACTGTTGGAACGATTCAATCAAGCCTAACACGGGAGAAGTAGGCATGGCTGTTACAGTTCGCTTACGAATGCCACCATTCGAAAGTGAGACCAACGATGGCCGCCAAGGAACCCCGCGAGAAGTACATCCTCGATCTGCTCGCCAAGGACGGATCGCTCTCGGTGTCCGCGCTCTCGCGCGATCTCGGCGTTTCCGAGGTCACGATCCGCGCTAATCTGCGCGACCTAGAGACCCGTGGCCTGCTCACGCGGACGCACGGCGGGGCCCAAGCCAGCAGCATCCAGTCCGTCTTGGAGCGGCAGCGCGTCCGCCAAGCCGAGAAGGAGCGCATCGGCGCTGCCGCGGCGGCCCTGGTCAAGGACGGGGACGCCATGATGGTGGAGGCGGGCACGACGACCGCGACGGTGATCCGGAATCTGGCTGGCCGCGCGGGCCTGCAGGTGGTTACCAACTCCACGCTGGTGTTCGCGGCCGCCCGGATCAACACCTCGATGCGGGTGACCTTGACCGGCGGCAACTTCCACCATGAATCGGAATCCTTGGTGGGCTTTCATGCCCTGCGGACGATCCACGACTTCAACGTCCGGATCGCCTTCATCGGCACCGACGGGTTCACCGTCGATCGGGGCATCACGACGCAGTTCGCCGAGGGCGCCGATGTGATCCGCGCCATGTCCGAGCGCTCCGAAGAGACCTGGCTGGTGGCCGACTCCTCGAAGTACGGCCGCGCGGGTTTCGTGAACGTCCTGCCTCTGGACCGGCTCACCGGCATCGTGACCGACGCCGACATGAGCGAGGAATCCCTCACCGTCCTGCGGGATTCCGGCCTGCAGGTCGTCGTCGCTTAAGCCGTCCGGCGTCAGTCGGGGAGGCCGTCAGTCCCGAAGGTGTCATGCCAGTCGCGGGCGAAGTCGTCCACGGCGTGCATGATCTCGGAGGCGCCCAGCGCGCGACGCAGCAGATCGGGTGCGAGGGTCACGGCCGACGCGCCGGCCTCAAAAGCCGCACTGACTTGAGCGACGTTCTTGAAGCTCGCGGCCATGATCTTGCACGAGACGCCGTGGCGCCGGATGAACGTGGCGAGCGATTTGATGGTCGCGCCCGTGTCGATGTCGAGGCTCTCCATGCGGTTGAAGTACGGCGCGATGTAATCGGCGCCGGAGGCCACCGCGAGCAGCCCCTGTGTCTTGGAGTAGATGCCCGTGGCGGTGACGTTGACGCCTTGGCCCTTGAGGATGCGCATGGCGTGGATGCCGGCCTCGGTGGTCGGGATCTTCACGTAGACCGAGGAGTCGATCTTGGTGAGCAGCTTCTCGGCGTCGGCGAGGATGCCCGGGGTGTCTTGGGCGAGCACCTGCACGTGGAGGGTGCGGTCGGCGCCGATGATCTCGCGGATGCGTCGGAAGTGGTTGTAGAAGTCGATGCGTCCGGCGGCTTTGATGATCGTCGGGTTCGTGGTGACCCCAGAGACGGGGTAGATCGGCGTCAGCGCTTCGATGTCGGCGAGATTGGCCGTGTCGAACAGGATCTCCATGAGTGTCTTTCAGCTCGTCCGGACTTATGAACTAAGTTCCGAATGTCACTCTATCGAAGATTGAACGAAAGATCATCCCGCGGGACGACTCAGAACCCCAGCTCGCGTCGCAGCTTGGCCACATGTCCGGTCGCCTTGACGTTGTATTGGGCGACATCGATCGTCCCGACCCCGTCCGCGGCGACAGTGATCACGAACGTCGAGCGGATCACGCCCTCGATCTCTTTGCCGTAGAGCATCTTGCGTCCAAACGCGCCGTAGGCGTTGAGGACGCCCTTCGTCGGGTCTGACAGCAGGGGGATGCAGAGGTTCTCTTTGTCGCGGAACCGTGCGAGCTTCTCAGGGGCGTCCGGCGAGATGCCCACGATGCCGAAACCTGCAGCCGCGAAGGCATCGCAGTCGGTGGAGAAGTCCACGGCTTCCTTCGTGCATCCCGGGGTCATCGCCGCCGGGTAGAAGTAGACGATCACACGTCCACCCGCGAAGTCCGAGAGGGAGACCGGCTCGTTCTCGGCATTGGGAAGGGTGAACGCGGGGGCCTGATCGCCGGCACGCAACGTTGTCATGCCGGACACGATAGTGCGTACTGTTGGACCACGACGTTGAACAAGGAGATCGCCCCGTGACAACCGCCACCAGCGCACCCCGCACCAAGGCTGAGATCGAAGCCGAACTTGCCGCCGCGTTCGAGAAGTTGTCGGCAGATGTCGCCTCCTTCATCGGGGAAGTTCATCCCAAGGCGATCGTCGACCGCACCGTCGAGGACGCCCGCGATTTCGCCGCCGAAAAGGTGTCGGACGCCAAGGTCGCCTTCGCCGGAGTCAAGGAGCAGTTCACCGACGCCGACGGCAGCATCCGTCCGGACCGGCTGGGTTGGCTGGTCGCCGCCGTGGGCGGCGCGGTGACCTTCCTGGCGCTCGTCCGCAGCATCCTCAAGGGCCGAAAGAAGTAGTTGCTCGGCGCGCTCACGCGTCGCCGCTGGGTGACGGTCACCGCACTGCTGACCTTGCTGGTCGGCTGCACCGCCACGCCGGTGACGCCCTCGGTCACCCCGACCGTCGTCGTGGCCGACTGGACGCAACGCGGCCCCATCACCTGGCTGGCGCCGCAGGATCCGTCCGGCACGCTGGCCGCCGACATCGCGGACTGGAACGCCAGCCATCCGAACGCCCCGGTGCAGCCGGAATGGCTGCCGGAGGCCACCACGGACTGGGACGGGGCGATTCAGGCGGCCGTCACGCGCTCGGATCGGCGTCCGACGCTGGTGAGCGTGCCCACGTCTTTGGTCGCCGCGTTGGTGGCGAAGTCGGCGATCGTCCCGCTTGAGAAGAACGACGTCACCGCGATCGGGAACGAAGCGCGTGTGCTCTTCTACCGCACGGATCTGGTTGCTGGGACGGTCCCGGCCTCGATGGGGGCGTTGAGTGGCACCTGCGGCCGGTTGCCGAGCGGGACGTCCTGTTTCGGGACGGCCGTAGCCCGCGGGGAGGGGCTGACGGCACTGGTGCTCGAAGCGCTTCGCTCGGCGGGGACGGACGTCACCGACGCCTCCGGCAAAGACGTGCTGAACGTCGACCAGGCGACGACCGGATTGGCGGCATTGGCTCACCTAGCGTCGTCGGGGGCGATCGCTGTCGAGGGGCGCGCCTGGACGGAGGCGGACGCAGGCAAAGCCTTCGCAGACGGGCAACTTGCTTTCTACGAGGGGTGGTCGAGCGAGGCTCCAACCTTCGACCGGGGTACCTCGAAAGTGGTCGGTCGGGTCGGGGTGTTTGTCCTTCCTGGCTTCGCAGGGGCAGCCGTGCCGATGCTGCGCCCACTGAACGTCGCGGTGGTGTCCGGTGGGGTCGACCAGGGGACCGGTGCGGACTTCATTGCCTGGCTCAACGATCCCGGACGCCAGGCGGCGCGGGCGGTCTCGGCGGGCGTTGGTCCGGTCACCGCCTCGGTCTACGCGCAGGGCTCGGTGCGGCTGCGTCCGGCGCTGGTCGCGGTCGGTGCTGAGCTCTCAACGGGACGTCCGTTGCCGTCCCTCGTGAAGTACACCGACGTGAGCACTGCGCTGCAGGACGCCGGTCGCACGGTGCTCGATGGCGGCAACCCCGCCGACGCCGCGGCGGCGCTTGAAGCCAGGCTCAAAGAACTTCTCGGACGGTAGAAGCAGAAAGACCCACACAGTTGCCTGTGTGGGTCTTCCACTCGTACACCGCCAGGGACTCGAACCCTGAACCCGCTAGTTAAGAGCCAGCTGCTCTGCCAGTTGAGCTAGCGGTGCGCGCCTAGAAACGATACCTGGAAGTCGCCGAGTTCGCGAAATCGGGGCGACCTTTAGCGGCCCGTCCGGCGGACAAACGCGAGGCGCTCGGCTCGGAGCCCCTCGACTTCGGCGTCGGGCAGCGGATCGAGGTGTCGGTCGAGCGCGAGTTCCAGCAGGTGGTCGGCGAGGGCCGGATTGCGGGCCAGGACGGGGCCGTGCGGGTAGGTGCCGATGACCCGATCTTGGACCGCACCCTCGGTGCCGTCGCCGTTGTTGCCGATGCCGATCTCGACCTGCGCGAGGGGGCGCGCGGCGCTGCCGAGGCGGGTATAGCCGCCATGGTTCTCGAAGCCGGTGAGCAAATAGTCGCTGCCGTCCGGACGGGTCCAGCGCGCCAGCAACTCGCCCACGGCCCGCTTCGCACCGCGCCGGGTGTCGACGTCCAGCAGGCCGAGCCCTTCCACGACGTCGTCGTTCTCGCCGATGGTGAAGCTGTTGCCGGTGATTTGGTAGCCGGCGCAGACGGCGAAGACGACAGCACCGTCGTCGACTGCGTTGAACAGGGAGCCGTCTTCCCGCAGGGCGTTGACGGCGGAGACCTGGGCGGCGTCCTCACCGCCGCCGAGAAGGTAGAGGGCGGCGTCCGCGGGGAGGGCGTCGCCGGGCTCGACGCTGGTGAGTTTGGCGTCGATGCCGCGCCACTTGAGGCGGTTGACAAGGATCTTTGCGTTGCCCTGGTCGCCGTAGATGCCGAGCAGGGATTGGTAGACCAGGACGATCTCGACCGGCTTCATCGCAGACCCGCCTTCTTGAGCAGCGCTTGGAACGGGGTGTAGGTGGCGATGCAGTCGACCACGTCGGGACCCGCGCAACGGGCCAGGGCGGCGTCTAGATCGAGGATCACGTCGTGCTCGACATCTGCGTGGCTGAGTCGGACGGCGAGGTCGTAGGCACGGGGTCCGGTGGCGATCACGTGGCGTCCGGCGAGTTGTTCGTAGTCGACGTCCCACAGCCAGGAGACGTCCTTGCCGTCAGCCGCGACCGAGTCGATCGCCAAGATCACCGGGTTGGTGTGGACCAGCGGCAGGGCTTCGGTCCAACCGGCGGGGTTCTTGGCCAGGAGTAGGCGGGCGGTGGTGGCACCGAAACTGGCGGTGGCGAAGCGTCCGGCCGGGGCCTTGACCGTCCGGAAGGCGTCAAGGGCAACCTCCGGGTCGACACCCCAGGTGACCGCGGCGGCCAGGGCGCAGGCGGCGTTGGAGACGTTGAAGGCCCCCGGGACGTTGAGTTTGGTCTCGTGACGCGAACCGTCGGGTAGGACGATCGAGGTGCCCTCGACGCGGTAAGCGACTGGAGGCTTCGTGAGGTCGCAACTGGGGCAATCCCAGGTCGAGCCGTCGGGGGCGTGCGTGAGCAGGGCGCCGCAGTTGGGGCACAGGGCGCCGTCGCCGGTCCAGGAGGAGGCGGCGTCGACCCATACGACGGCCTTGGCCTCGCGGGAGGCCCAGACGACGAGGGGGTCGTCCGCGTTGGCGATGACCGTCGGACCCTCGGGGCCCGCTTGGATGAGGGCGTCGCGCCACGAGCGTCCGAGGCCCTTGATCTCGTGGTGTCGGTCCATCTGGTCGCGGCTGAAGTTGAGCAGGACGAGGATCTCCGGGCGTCCGAGGCGGATCAGGTCAGCGACCACCCGCTCGTCCGTTTCCAACACGGCCACGTCGGCCTTCGGCGCCTTCGCGAGCGCTGAGGCGAGGCCGTAGTGCAGGTTGGCGCCGTCGGTGTTGGTGACCATGCGGCTGGCGTCCGCGCCGAGCCCGGCCTTGATGGCGGCGGCGAGCATGTGTGTCGTGGTGGTCTTGCCGTTGGTGCCCGAGACGGCGATGATCCGACGTCCGGCCACGAGGTCTTCGAAGGCGTTGGGGGCTAGCCGGGTGAGGATCTGGCCTCGGATCGAGGCTCCCGATCCGCGTCCGAGCCGTCGCGAGGCCCAAGCGGCCAGGTCGCCGAGGGTGGTGGCCGCGGCTAGGCGCAGGCGTCGTCCCAGGGGCTTGGGTGGTGTGGACATGCCCCTATTGTGCCCGGCACGGGCCGGCGCTGTACCGCGAGGCGAACGGGCTGGGCAGCTTTGGAGCTGAGCGTTGGGTCGGTCTTGCCTGCGCGGGGGCGGCATCTTGCTGGCAATCGTGGGGCTCCTCGTGGCCTTCGTCCCGCTCTCCTAGTCAGGCGGCCTGTCGCTGCTTGATTCGTCCGAGCGCAAGGGTGCCGTGGGGGCTGACTTCGTAACGGAAGCCGTGGCGGGAGGTCCACACGAAGGTTCCCGGCTCAGTTTGGACGACGTTCCATGCCCTTGCGGTCTTGGCGCGGTGGACTCTTCGACTCAAGGGGCCAAGATTCTCGGCGCGAGTTTGGAGTGTTCCGGGAGGTGCTGAGGTTTGGTAGGGGTCAGTGTGATCCAGGTCGAGTCCAGGCGATCGCCGCGCTGAGAACGGGAAAGCCTCGACCGGGTTTCGCGCCTGGACGTGTTCTCGCAGCCTCGCCGGGATTTCGTAGGCGTCCACCGCGGGCGCGGTGTTCAGATCGACCACCGGACGGACGGTCACCCTTGAGTGACCCAAGAACCGGCGGAGCGTTTCGCCGTCCAACGGGCCGACCCCTTCGATCCGAGCAGTGAAGCGGGGGGCGAAGGCGGTGAGGTCATTGGCGATAACGGAGCGCTGGTCCGTGGAGGTCACAGAGGCGCCAGTTCCGGCGCCGGTACCCCTGAGCCCCGACGCCTGCCCAAGCAGCGCACGCGGATCGCGGTGGGCACAGTTAGGCTCTGCGGCGATGTGGACGACCAGGGTGGCGGTGCGGTTGGTGGGGGTGCCGTTGCCGGCGCCGGTGAGCAGGTCGAGCGCGGCTCGTGGGTCGGCGAGGATGCCGAGCGCGGTGGCCCGGCGCTGGTCGACGGGTTCGGTGCTGCCTGCGGCGGCGAGGGCGTTGGAGAGGTCGGAGATCGTTTGGTCGAGGGCGAGCGCGTCTTCGGTGTCGAGGCGTGCGAACAGGATTGAGCCGCCGTGGGCGTGGTCGCCTACGTAGACCTGGCGTTGTTCGCGGCGGAGGCGGGCCCGTTCGGCGGCGAGCTCGGTGTCAGCGGAGACGATGAGCCCTTCGAGGGTGCGGAGGGCGCGCGTCCAGCCGAGTGTGGTGACGCTGATGGCGAGTTGGTGGTCGACCCACTTGGCGGCGTCGCCGGAGAGGCCTGCTGTGACGCAGCGGGCGGCGATCTTGAGCGCTTGCCAGGGGCGGACGGTGCCTGCGTGGACGAAGGCCCACAGTTCCGGGTGTCGGTCGCGCAGGTTCAGGGTTTCGCTGATGCGCAAGGCCGCGGTGGTGGGGCTGATTTGCAGGAGTCCGGCGATCTCGATGGCGAGGAAATCGCCGATCGTCGCGGTGCCGTCGGCGCCTCCTTGGATCAGTTTCTCGGCGGCTGCATCGGCGCGGGTTTCGTCGACCTGGTATTCGTCGGATGCTTGGGCGATCAACGCGAGTTCGCGGATCTCGGCGCCCATTTTGAGTTGATGGTTGTGGCGCAGCGCATCGAACACGTCGTCGGTGTTGTCGATGATCAGAGTCCATTCGCTCATGTGTTCTATTATACGAGATCAAGTGAAGTCTGACAAGGAATAACGTGCCAAATCGGACGTCCATTCTTGTGCTTGATTCCGCAGGCTCGGCGCTCCGCGCCGATTGAAAACGTGGTCGCCTTTCCGCTCCCACTCGTGACCCATTTCCATCCCCGCGTCGTCGGACTATTGCCCGTCCCCGACTGGCTGGGGCTGGGGTCCACTGGGTTGATTTGACCCGTGCCGCCATCAGTCGAACTGTTTCCTTGCTCTGATTCGGTGGATTCGCGGGCCCTGTCGTCCCAACCACAACCAGTCGGGGACGAGGCCTCGTCCAAGCGCGCGGGGACGCAATGGGTCACGAGTGGGCACCCAGGCCGACCACGTATTTCGAAGCGCGCCTCGCGCGCAACTCGGGTGCGATCGGTGGTGGGGCAGGGGCAGTGGGGTCTGGCCTTGACTCCAAAAGGTTAGTGACTAACATAGATCCATGGGGAAATGGGATCAGACGCATATGGCGCTGAGGCGCGCGGCGGCGGAGTTGTTCGCGGAGAGCGGCTACGACGCCGCGGGCACGGCAGAGATCGCGCGTCGCGCGGGGGTCAGCGAGATGACGTTGTTCCGGCACTTCGCGACGAAGGAATCGCTGCTGCTGGCGGATCCGTTTGATCCGCTGATGGCTGAGGGTGTGCGCCGTCGTCCTGCAGGGGAGCCGGCGATGGCAGCGCTCGCGGAGGGCATTCGCGAGGCGCTCAAAGGGATCGACCACGAGGCCGCCGCGGGGCTGCGGATCCAGCTTCGGATCATTGCCGCCACGCCCAGCCTGCGGGGCGCCATCGAGCGCAACAGCGACGCGACCGTGGGCGCTCTGATCGAGGCGCTCGGGACTCGCGGCGTGACGCCGCTTAAGGCGCGCATCGCGGCCACCGCGATTATCGCTGGGCTGAGCGTGGCGCTGCTGGATTGGGCACAGTCGGACGACCTGCCGCTGGCGGACGCCCTCGGTTCCGCGCTGGATGTGCTGGGGGGTGACGGTCATGTTGGCGTTTGAGCAGGTTGAGCGGCTGTTTCCTGGTGGGGCAGGCGTGACCGATCTCACCTTCCACGTCGAACCGGGGGAGATCGTGGCCCTGATCGGGTTGAACGGCGCTGGCAAGACCACCCTGATGCGGCTCGCGCTGGGCATGCTTCGTCCGCAGCGCGGCACCGTTCGCCTGTCGGTGCCCTGGGCCGAGGTCGGAGCCCTGATTGAGGTGCCACTGGCGTACCCGGAGCTCACGGTCGGCGAGAACCTGCGCATCGCCTGCCTCCTGCACGGTTGCGACCCGCAACGCGCCCAGGAGTCGCTGATTGCGTGGCAGCTCGAGCCCCTGGCCGACCGTCGATTCAGGCACCTTTCGCTCGGCAATCGGCAGCGCGTCGGCCTGGCCGCCGCCGTCCAGCACGACCCAACGTTGATCGTCCTGGATGAGCCCAGCAATGCGCTCGACCCGGCGTCCGTCCTTCTTCTGCGCGAGCAGGTGCTCCACCGCGCCCGCTTGGGGGCGGCGATTCTGGTGAGCAGCCATCATCTGGATGAGGTTTCCCGCATCGCGGATCGGGTGTTGCTGATGAATCGCGGACGCCTCATCGGCGAGCTCGATACAGGTGGCCAGGATCTGGAGCAGACTTTCTTCGCGCGCATCCACGAGGACGATGATCGGCGACTCGCGACAGCGGCGGGTGTTGGACGATGAACGCCGCCGTCCGCGTCGAAACACTCAAGCTAACGCGCTCCCCGGTGGGGGTGATCGGGACGATCGCCCTTGTCGCAGGCACCTTTGCCCTCCTCGGCGGCATCACCGCCGCTGTTGCTCAGGGAAACCCCGACCTCACCGCCAAGGCCGGACCCGCCGCGGAACTGACATGGCACGGTCTCATCTCGGGAGCCGTTCAGATCACGGTGGCCGCGGGATTCCTCGGTTTCGGGGTCGTCCTGGCGTGGATATTCGCCCGCGAGTTCACCGACGGCACGATCACCGGCCTATTCGCCCTGGCGATCAGTCGCCAGCGCATCGCCCTCGCCAAGCTCACCGTCTACGCGCTCTGGGTCGCCATGGTGAGCCTCGCGCTCATGGTGGGGTTGCTCGCCATGGGCCTTGTTCTGGGCTACGGGGCCCCGGACGCTGACACCTGGGTCGGGCTGGGACGCGTCGGAGTCCTCGCGCTTCTCACCGGCGCCCTCGCGGTTCCCGTGGCCTGGGTGGCGACCCTCAGCCGCTCGCTCCTGGCGGGCGTCGGGACGGCGATCGGGCTGGTCATCATCGCCCAGGTGGGTGCCTTAGCCGGGGCCGGCGGCTGGATGCCGTTCGCTGCCCCGGCCCTGTGGGCCATGTCCAACGGGACGGTGGTGACCTTCGCCCAGCTCGCTGTTTGTGTCGGGCTGGCGCTGGTCAGTGCGTGGCTGGTGTGCGGGAGCTGGTCTCGGCTGCAACTTGACCGATGATCCGCGCCGCCTCGGGGAAGGTGCCGCTCAGGCCCGGGATGCGTGGAGGTAGGCGAGGACGGCTTTGACGCGCCGGTTCTCCTCGACCGGGGTGAGGCCCAGTTTCAGGAAGATGTTGCCCACGTGCTTGCTCACCGCCGGGTCGCTGAGAACTAGCCGCGAGGCGATGGCTGCATTGGAGTGTCCTTCGGCCATGAGCTCAAGGACCTCGCGTTCTCGGGAGGTGAGCGCGTCGAGGGGGCCGACCCCGGCGGTTCTGAAGAGGTGCTGGACGACGTCGGGATCGATCACGGTCCCGCCCGACGCAACCTGCTGCAGGGCCTGCATGAAGTCACGCACGCGGCTGATCCGGTCCTTCAACAGGTATCCGACGGCGCCTTCAGGGAGGGTCAGAAGCCTTCGCGCGTTCGTGTCGGCCAGATACTGCGACAGCACCATGATCGGCTGATGGGGGCTCTTGGCACGGATGGAAAGGGCTGCGAGGAGACCGTCACTTCGTCCTTCGGGAGGCATCCGGACGTCGGTGATGATCAGGTCTGGGGTTCGCTGAGCTTGCGCCAGCCCGATGAACGTCCTCTCGAGTTCCGGTGCTGTTGCGGCGGTCGCGACGACGGTGTGCCCGAAACGTTCCATGAGGGCTGTGAGTGCCTCTCGGAGCAGGGCCGAGTCTTCAGCTATCAGGATGCGCATGGAAGCTCCAATCGCAACTCGGTAGGGCCACCCACAGGGCTCGTGAGCTGAAGGTGGCCGTTGAGGGCCTCGGCACGATCTCGCAGACCCCTCAGTCCCACCCCCGCCATCTCCTCAGCGCCACCGGCCCCGTCGTCGGTCACGGTGATGCTGAACGTGTTGTCCTTGAGCATCGTGCGGAGGTGGATCGTGGTGGGAGTTGCATGCTTGCTGGCATTGGTCAGCGCTTCGCAGGCAAGGTAGTAGGCGGTGGTTTCCACCACAGCAGGTAGTCGCGTGTTGTGCTCCAAGGTGAGCGCGACCGGAGTGGGGTGACGCTCGGCGAGTTCCTCCAAGGCAGCGCTCAATCCAAGATCGGTGAGGACGGCGGGGTGGATGCCCCGGACGGTGTTGCGCAGTGTCGACATGGCGCGCTCCGCTTGCGTCTGGGCGGCCTCCACTGCCCGCTGCGCGTCGGCAAGGTCGATACCGCGTCCTGCGACCTCGTCGAGCTCGAGGTTGATCATGCCGAGGCGGGCTCCGAGCACGATGAGCTCTTGTTGGACGCCGTCATGCAGATCCCTTTCGATGCGCCGACGTTCGGCCTCGGACGCCTCGGCGAGCGTGCGGCGCGAGCGGAGAACTCGTTGCAGCTTCTCGTCGAGCTCTTGCGGGTGTGGACCACACAGCAGGCGCAGGGCCGACGCTTGAACGGCGGCGAGCGTGGCATTGAGGTAGGCAAGAAGGCAGAGCCAACCGAGACCTATCGGGAGGGTCAGCCACCAGTTCGCAGGGGTCATCACGGCGTGGACGCCACCGATGACCTGAATGTCGGTGGGACCGTTGAGGCCGGCTCCGGCGGCCCCCACGAGAACCGCGATGCCAATGCCTTGGAAGAACAGGATCACCAGCGCGGCCAATCCCAGCACCAGATCGACCAGCAGCGCGAGCGTTTCCCGCCACGTGGCTGCCTCGGTGAGGCGGATTCCGAGCCAGTGATGGCGCTCCAGTTCGTCGACAGGGATATGCCCCGACGCTTGCGAGGCGAACCCGAGCAAGCGGGTGCGATGGCGTTCGAGTCCGCCGATACCCAGGGCCCAGAGGGGCAAAATCAGGAAGGTGAAGATCAACAGGGGGAGCAACACGATCCCCAGGGCCGCACTGATGACCAGGTAGATCAGTGACAGCCACGGCCATCGGCTGGTGAGGAATCGCCACGGTGCACGTGCCAGCGCAGTGGTCACATTCCCGGAGCTCATGCCCCCAACCCTAGGCAGGCATGGTCCTCGATGTCGGTTCAGGGGCGGAAAGGTAGAGCCAGCCCTACCGAGAACCGGCCGTTTCGCCCCATCGAGGAACGGCCGGGCTCGCCATTGAATGGAGGAGAGGGTCGCAAACTAAGGCGGGCCCCGGGACAGGAGGCAGTCTGTGCATGCGTTGAGCGTCCACGATCTACATCACCAGTTCGGTCGGACACCAGAGGTGCTGCGCGGCGTCACCATGGAGATTGAAGCAGGCACCATGACCGCCATCATGGGTCCCTCGGGATCGGGCAAATCCACCCTCCTGAATTGCATGTCGGGATTGGTGCGCCCCACGAGTGGGCGAATTCTGTATCGCGGTGAGGACCTCGCCCAGCTGAGCCAGCGGCGGCTTGACCGGCTCCGGCGGACGTCGTGGGGGTTCATCTTCCAGTCATACAACTTGATCGATGCGCTGACGGCCCTCGACAACGTGCTGTTGCCAGCGCTGTTCGAGGGGAATCGAATGACGGACGCGGTGGCCAGCGAAGCCCTGCTCCGAGTGGGGCTGTCTGGGTTCGAGCGTCGCTACCCCGATCAGCTGTCTGGAGGGCAGCGGCAACGGGTCGCCATCGCCCGGGCGCTGGCAACCCGGCGGGACATTGTCTTCGCGGACGAGCCAACCGGTGCGCTCGACAGCACATCTCGCAAAGAGGTGATGCAGAACGTGCACGCGCTGCCAGCGATGGGGAGCACGGTGGTTCTCGTGACTCACGATCCGACGGTTGCGGTAGCTGCGGCCCGAGTTGTCTTCCTTTACGACGGAAGGATCGTGGGCGATGAGTCTGGCCTGTCTTCGCGGCAGATATCAGAGCGACTAGTAGATCTGGAGGCTCGCCCTTGCTAGGCATAATGCGATTGTCTCTCCGGTTGGTAAGTCGTCATCGGGCTCTGTACGCCGGGTGCCTGGTGACCCTCAGCGCGACGACGGTGATCGCCGCATCGCAGGCCGCCCTCGTGGAGGGGCTCTCGCGGCCGGAGAACGTCCATGTTCCCGGCTTGTCGGCCGAGGAGCTCAGCTCCCAACTCACGGCACTTCGGGGCCTGCTGTCGGTTCTCAGTGGCTTGACCATCGTGATGGGTGGCGTCCTGATGTGGACCTCGGTCAAACAAGTGGTCGCCGTCCGTCAGCAGGAACTGGCGCTCATGAGGCTCGCGGGGGCAAGTCGTGGGCGTCTGGGATCGATGGTGTCGTTGGAGTGTCTTGTCATTGGGTTGGTTGCCGGCTGTCCCGCCGCCATGGTCGGTGCGTCTTTGGCCGGGCCACTGTTTGCCGGTCTGAAAGCCATTGGCTTCTTCGGGCGGAACGTTGAGGCGCAGTTCGGGTTCGCGGTCGGTGCCGCCCTGACCGTCACGGGGGTCACTGCGGGGACAACTGGATTCGCCGGGATGCTCGCGTCCCTGAGCGCGACGCGCGGCGAGGTGGTGCCTGCCACTTCTGCCATGGCGCCCCGCATGTCGGCCGCGTCCATCCTGGGGCGGATCGCCGTCGCTATCGTCGGATTCGGAGGCTTGATGTGCGTGGATGCTAAAACCCTGGGCCCCAACCTCGTGCTGGCCTTGCCATTGGCCGCGGTCGTCCCCCTGCTTGCCCTTGCCCCACTGCTGATCCCGGCGGGGGCCTGGGTTGTCGGGCGGTGCGTCGGGATCGTTGCTCCGGGCGCGGGCAGGCTGGCCGCTCGACGCGCCAGCAAGGACCGCGTCCGATACGCGCGCATGGCGACCCCCCTCATCGTTTCCGTCGGGGTGCTGGGCGGCTTCCTCGTGGCCAACGCGCCGGACGAACAACTCCGGGCTGAAACTTACCGCTCACGCGTTGCTGCGTCGGTCGTCGCCTCGGTGGTGGGGGTGGCGGATGCTGACCGCGCTGCGGGTGCTGTGGGGGGTCAAACGAACGTGGTGGCCCGCCTGGCCTCGGCTAAACGTGCAGTCTCGGGCAACCCGCAGGTGTTGTATTTCACCGATGCGGTCGCGCTCGGCACCTTGCTCCGACAAAGCGTGGTGGCAGGGAATCAGGCCGCTGTGGCCGGCCTCGATGTGGCCAGCAGCGTGAGTGGCACCCACGTGGGTGATGCCTTGTCAGTGCTCGATCGCCAGGGGCAAGTCGTCATCGTTCATGTGGTCGCTGTCGTCAATGATCCGTTGTTCGAAGGTGTCTTCTTCGATTGGGAGCAAGCGTCCCGCATCCTCCCCGACGTCACCGCGATACCGGTGCAGATTCTCGCCAGCCCGATCACGCAGTCAGAAGCGGTCGCTGCCCTCCAATCTGCCGGGGCGCAGGGAGCGGTGGTGGACCGCGATGGCTACATCCAACAACTTGAGGATGCCCGCAAAGCGAACACCTATCGGTCAAACATTGGCATTTTCGGGACCATCTACCTCATGAGTGTGATCAGCCTCATCCAAACGGCGATGAGCGGAGCATGGGCACGTCGAGGCGAGTTCCGGGTACTGCGGTCGCTGGGTGTCGGGCGTCGGGGAATCCTGATGACGGTGGCCACTGAAACGATCATCATTTCGCTGGTGGCGGGCGCCCTCGTGACCACTGTGTTGGTGGGCCTCGGGCTGCGGTTCGCTTCGATCAATGGCACGTCCGCACGAACTGCCATCGAGTCAGTGTCGTGGGTGACGGCTGCATCATTCGTCTCCGTGGCCCTCATCGGGCTGCTAGCAACGCTGGTTGCTACGTTCCGCTCCGCGGATTGGGGTGGGTAACGGGGCTCGAACCCGCGACATCCAGGACCACAACCTGACGCTCTGCCAACTGAGCTATACCCACCATCGCGCCCTCGAAAAGGCGCTGGGCTAGCCTAGCGTGCCGTCGGGTTTGGGGTGAAATCCGGACCAAGGGCGCCCTGGTGTCGGGCGGCGATGGCCTTGAGTTCGTCCGTGGTCGGACCCGGGGGAGCCACGAAGAGTGCCTCGCGGTAGTAACGCAGTTCCTCGATGGATTCGCGAATGTCCGCCAGTGCCCGGTGGTTGCCGGATTTGGCGGGGGTGTTGAGGTACGTCCGGAAGAACCAGCGGCGGGCCAACTCCTTCACCGACGACACATCCACGTTGCGGTAGTGGACGTGCGCCTCCAGAGTCGGCATGTCGCGGGCCAGAAAGGCGCGATCGGTACCGATGGTGTTACCGGCCAGGGGAGCCCTGCGGGCCTCGGGGACGTACGTCTTGATGTAGTCCAGCACCTGCTGCTCGGCCTCGGCGAGGGTGATGCCGTCCGCGAGGAGCGGCAACAGTCCCGAGGTGGTGTGCATGGTGCGGACGAAGTCGTCCATGCCGTCCAGCGCCGCCTGCGGGGGCTTGATGACGAGATCCACGCCCTCGCCCTGGGGGTTGAGCTCGCCGTCCGTCACGATCACCGCAACCTCGACCAACGCGTCGTTGGCGAGGCTCAGACCGGTCATCTCGCAGTCGATCCACACCAAGAAGTCGTTCACGGAGAGACAGCCTAGCCGTAGGGCGTGGCACATCTCCCCACAACGGGGTTGGATCAATACGATGGCGGCATCCGCAACGATGAGGAGTGGCCCGATGCAGACAGCGGCGACGGACACGGCAGAACGTGTCGATCTCGAGGACATGGTCCCGGGTCAAAAGGAGAATCTGCGCGAGTTCATCGACAAGCTCGTCCGGCAGGGCTACACGGTCAGTGACGCCGACTCCCCAGACCCCGAGCTCATCGATCCGGGCGGCCGGGCCGTCGAGACGTGGCGCCAGGACTACCCCTACGACGAGTTGATGAGCCGCGAGGAGTATGAGCACGAGAAGTACTTGCTGCAGGTCGAACTGCTGAAGTTCCAGTACTGGATTCAGGACAACGGCGAGCGTGTCGTGATCGTCTTCGAGGGACGCGATGCGGCGGGCAAAGGTGGCACCATCAAGCGGTTCACCGAGCACCTCAACCCCCGCGCGGCGCGCGTGGTAGCACTGACCACCCCGACGGAGAAGGAGCGGGGGCAGTGGTACTTCCAGCGCTACGTCCGGCACCTGCCGACCTTCGGTGAGATCGTGATGTTCGACCGCTCTTGGTATAACCGGGCGGTCGTCGAGCGCGTCATGAACTACTGCACCGACGAGGAGTACAAGACGTTCATGCGGCAGGCCCCCGACTTCGAACGGATGCTTGTCGAATCGGGGATCCACCTCACGAAAGTGTGGTTCTCGGTGACGCAGGCAGAGCAGCGGACGCGCTTCGCGATCCGCCAGATCGACCCGGTGCGGCGCTGGAAGCTCTCGCCGAATGACTTGAATTCCTTGGACCGGTGGGAGGACTACACGGCCGCCAAGGACGCCATGTTCGCCAAGACCGACCACAAGCACGCGCCCTGGCTGGCCATCCGCTCCAACGACAAGAAGCGGGCCCGGCTTAACGCGATGCGGGCGGTGCTGGCGAAGTTCGAGTACCAGGACAAGAACCACGAGGTAGTTGGGGTTCCCGATCCACTGATCGTCCGTCGCGGTCGCAAGTCCACCGACGAGGACTGAGCGTCGGCTCAGCTGACCTTGGCAGGTACCCAGCGCCACAACCAGGCCGCACCCACGACCCCGATGGCGCCGATCGCTACCGCCGCGGACGCCAGCCCCGACGCCGCGGCGACCGCGGTGATCAGCAAGGGGCCGACGGCCTGGCCGGTGCCGCTGCAGAAGCGCCAGCCCGAGAGGAAGCGCGCGCGTCCGACGGCGGGGGAGGCGTCCGATCCGATGGTCATCACGACGCCCGAGGTGAGCCCGTTCGCCAGCCCCAGGACGGTGACCATCACGGCCACCCCGGCGACCGTGGACGTCAAGGGCAGCAGCGCGAACGCCAACCCCATGAAGACCATGCCGGGGACCGCGACGAACCTGCGGCCGTAGCGATCCATCAGCGAACCGCCGACGTAGAACAGCAACATGTCCACCCCGGACGAGAGCGCGTAGAGCAGCGACGTGGTGGCCGCATCGATCCCCAAGGATTCACACCAGAGCGGGATGATGCCGTCCTTGGCCGTCCGGACGACCATGATCGCGGCGGCGCCGAGGCCTTGGGTGAGGTAGACGAAGGCGTTGTCCTTCAGGACCTGCCCCATGCTGCCCGTGACGGCCTCGGCCGTGGTGGGGCGCTCGGTCACCAGGTCGGGAATCGCCAACGTGACCAGGGCGCCGAGCAGACTGGTGGCCGCCCCCATCAGGTAGGCGGCTTTGAGGTCGAAGGCGGAGACGACGGCCGCGCCGAGGATGGGTCCGATGAAGGCGCCGATCCGGAACACGCCACCCAGGGTCGACAAGGCCCGGGCCCGCATCTCTAGGGGCACCACATCGGTGACGTAGGCCTGGCGGGCGAGGCCGAGCAGGGCGCCGGCGAGCCCCATGCTGAACGTGAGGACGTCGAAAACCACCAGATTGGTGGCGAAGTGGGCGCCCAGCATGGCGGCCGCCTCGACCAGCAGGGCGGCGATCAGGCACCAGCGCTCCCCAAACCGCTCCGCCAGTTCGCCAGCTGGCAGGGCGCCGACGAGCGTCCCGATGCCGTACAACGCGACCGCGAAGGCCCCTTCCGGCACGCCCCCGCCCAGGTGCAACACCGTGAGGGCCAGCAGGGGAGATACCGCCCCCAGCCCGATCGTGGACAAACCGGTGGGCAGGTACGCCGACAGCGCCAGCTGCCCCCAAGGGACCGACTTGTCCTCCGCCACCCTCACACCGTACTTGGCAGGATCACCCGAACCTGGTCGGTGATCTGCTGGATCAACTCCTCGACCGACGCCGCGGCATTGATACTCGCCGCCATCGTCACGAACATGATCGCCGACACCACCGGGGCGAGGGTGGCGGCCTGCTGATCGTCCAACCGTGACTGCCGTTGCAGGATCTTGGCGAACAGCTGCTGCGTCTCGAGGACGATCCCCAGCGCCGCCGCGTGCTGGGGATCGTTCGGATCCCCGAAGACCATCTCGCGCAGGTACGTCCGTCCGTTCTCGACATGGACGCGGTTGCACTCCACGATGGGACGGATCACGGCCAGGAGGCCTTCAAGGGTGCCTGCGGCCGGAGCGGACGCCTCGCGTCCGCGGGCAAGGGCCTTCTCGTAGAGGCCGTTCTGCACCAGCAGCAACAGCTCGCCCTTGTTCTTGGCGTAGAGGAAGAGCGTGCCGGTGCCGATGTCGGCACGCTCCGCGATCTCTGTCGTGGTGACGTCGTCGACCCCGCGCTCGGCGAACAGATCCGCGGCAGCCGCCACGATGCGCTCAAGCTTTTGCTGCTTGTTGCGCTCGCGGCGACCGGGCGTCGCAGGGGACGTCGACATCAGGACTCCTTCAAGAACTCACTCGCGAGCGGGGCGAACTGCTCGTGGTACTGGAAGATACCGCCGTGGCCGGAGTCGGGGTAGATCACCAGCGTCGAGTTGGCCAGGCGTCGATGGAGGTCCTCGGAGAGGACGCTGGGAACCATCCGGTCGTTGTCGCCGTTGGCGATCAAGGTCGGCCCTGCGATGACCGAAAGGTCAGACGGGGCCGAGCGGCCGTACCTCGCGATGGCGTTGAGCTGCGTGCGGAAGGACGAGAGGGCAATCGGGGCATCGCGATCGAAGGTGCGCTCCTTCAGGCGATCGAGGTAGGCACCTGCGGCTGCCTTGCCCGCGGCGTTGCGACTAAAGAACAAGAACTCCTTGGAGTCCTTGCCCGACAAGGTCGCCCGCAGGACGTCCCAATAGGTCGTGCCCACGACCTTGTCCATGTCTTTGCCGCCACGGGGTCCGGTGCCGGTGAGAACCAGCTTGCGGACCAGATCCGGGTGGGCGACGGCCAGGTCCTGGGCGACCATGCCGCCCATCGAGAACGCGAAAACATCCACGGTCGAGTAGCCCAGGCCGGTGATGAACCGGTAGGCGTCCGCGGCCGCCTCTTCCAGCGTGGCCGGGACCTTTCCGGAGGAGGCGCCGACGCCCAGCTGGTCGAAGGTGATGACGTGGCGGTGCTGGGCGATGGCGTCCACGATGCGCGGGTCCCAGTTGTCCAACGTGGCGGCGAGGTGGCCGAAGAAGATGACGGGGACGGCCCCGGCCGGGCCAAGCTCCCGGTAAGCGAACGTATCGCTGCCCACCGTCAGGGTCTTAGCGGGCGCTTGCGCGTAGTTCGTCACCACCGGTTGCGCCTCGCTGAGCGATCCCGCGCGCGTGGTTACGATCTTGCCCGGGATGCCGCCCTTGATAAGGGCGGCCATGGCGTCTGGGGTCTCGCTGAACGGAAAGACCTTGCCCACGACCGGACGCAGCGCCCCCGCGTCTACCAGACGGGCGATGTCGCTCAGCTGCTGCCCGTTCGCGCTCATGAAAAGAAACTCATAGCGGACGCCCAGCTTGCGGGCCAGCCGGCGGATCTTGGCGCTCAAGGCAGTGACCGCCAAGCGCAGGATCGGGTTGAGTCCCATGGTGGCCGCCGTCTTAGGTGTGACGGGGCCCGAGACGCTGACTACGATCCCGCCACGTTTGAGAATGCGAAGGGATTTGTCCAAGGTCTCGCCGCCGAGGCTGTCGAGCACGACGTCGTAGTCGCTCAGAAGCGTCGAGAAGTCCTGGCTGCGGTAGTCGATGACCAGGTCGGCGCCCAGCGCCTTGAGTTCGTCCGAATTGCGAGCGGAGGCGGTCGTGGCCACGAAGGCGCCGAGGTGCTTGGCCAACTGGATGGCCTGTGACCCAAGCCCGCCGGCGCCGGCGTGGATCAGCACCCTCTGCCCCGGCGACACGTTGCCTATCACCACGAGGGCCTGCCAGGACGTCAGCGCGACCAGCGGCAACGAAGCCGCCTCCTCAAAGGTGAGGGAGGCCGGCTTGAGCGCCAGGTCGGCCTCGGCGACCGCGATTCGTTCGGCGAAGGTGCCGATGTGGAAGTCAGCTGCCTTGGCATACACCTCGTCGCCGACAGCGAAGCGCGTCACTTTCGATCCCACGGCGGCGACGACGCCGGCGAGATCATGGCCGAGAATCAGAGGCATCCGGTAGGCCAGCGACGTCTTGAACACGCCCTCGGCGATCTTCACGTCCAGCGGGTTGACACTCGCGGCCCGGACGTCGACCAAGACGTCCAGGTCACCCACCGTGGGCTCCGGGACCTGCGCCTCGTGCAGCGCTGACTTGTAGCTATCGATGATGAAAGCCTTCACCGGGTGGATCCTCTCGTTCTGCGCTCCAACCGAGGCGCCGAACTGACAATACTCAAAAATGAGCATAATCACAAATAAAGCCGAGAAGTCGATCGGTATGCTTGATCGAGCGGCCCCCGTAGCTCAGGGGATAGAGCTGGAGCCTTCTAATCTCTAGGTCGCAGGTTCGATTCCTGCCGGGGGCGCATGGTTGATGTGATGCGCGCGATCGTGATCGATGCTCCCGGTGCGCCCGAGGTCTTGCAGCAGCGGGTGGTGCCTATCCCCGCCCCGTCGGTAGGGGAGGTCCTGATTCGAGTCAAGGCGTTCGGGCTCAACCGCTCGGAGTTGCACTTCCGCCAGGGCGTGGCGACATCGGGGAGCTTCCCTCGCATTCCCGGCATTGAGGCCGTGGGGCTGGTGGAGTCCGCGCCCGGCGGCGAGTTTGTCGTGGGCGCGCAGGTCGCCACGCTGATGGGTGGCATGGGTCGGATCTTCGACGGCGGCTACGCCGAGTACGTGAGCGTCCCCGCCGGGCAGGTGATTCCATTCCACAGCGACCTGCCCTGGGCCACACTGGGCGCGGTCCCCGAGATGCTTCAGACTGCCGCCGGCTCTCTCGACGTTGGCGTCGAGGGCAAGGCCGGGCAGACCTTGCTCATCCGCGGCGGCACGTCCTCGGTCGGTCAGGCGCTCGGCGTCCTGGGCAAGCTGCGGGGCATGACGGTTCTCGCCACCACTCGCAGTGCCGACCGCGTCTCGCTCCTCGAGGGGCTAGGGGTCGACCAAGTGCTGATTGACGGTGGCGAGATTGCCGACCAGGTGCGTCGGCTCGTCCCGGGTGGGGTCGATGCGGCCGTCGAACTCGTCGGGGTGAACGTGATGCGGGACACGCTGCGCGCCACCCGCCGCGGTGGAACCGTGTGCTTCACCGGGATGCTGTCGGATCAGTGGAGCATCCCCGACTTCTACCCGATGGACTGGATCCCCAATGGGGTCCGCCTCACGGCGTACTCGGGCGGCGCGTCAGACCTCACGTCCGCGACCCTGCAGGGGTTCCTGGACGCCGTCGCGCGCGGCCACGCCCCCGTTCCCCTGGGGCGGGTCTACGCGCTGGACCAGGTCGTCCAGGCGCACCACGACATGGAAAACAACGTTGTCGGCGGCAAGGGCGTCGTGGTTCTCTAGCCCTGATTCGCCACCGCAGACGGAGGGGGTTGACAACGTTAGGTCCCATCGCTTGACTTGTGCAGGAGCAATAACGCTCACAGAAGTTGTAACTCGGCTGTCGAGGCAAGGTCTGAGCCGCACGGAAGTGCGTCTCGGGCCTTTTTTGCGTTTCTGGACGAAAGGACCCCCCATCATGGCGTCAGTGGACTACAAGTCCCTCGCCCCGCAGATCTTGGAGAAGGTCGGCGGCGAGGAGAACATCGCGTCGATGGCGCATTGCGCCACTCGACTGCGACTGAAGTTGCGAGACGAGTCGAAGGCCGACAAGGCCGGAATCGAGAAGCTGCCCGGTGTCATCACGGTGATGCCCGCCGGCGGCCAGTTTCAGATCGTCATCGGCAACAACGTGCCGACCCTTTACGAAGAGATGACGAAGATCACCAAGCTCGGCGAAGCGCACGGTGGTCAGGTTGAGGGCCCAAAGGGCAACCTGTTCAACCAGTTCATTGAGCTGATCAGCTCTCTCTTCCTCCCCACGCTCTGGCCCCTGGCCGGCGCCGGCCTGCTGAAGGCGTTCCTGAGCCTCGGCACGAACTTCAAGGTGCTGGACCAAGCCTCCAGCACATACACGATCCTCGCGGCCACGGCCGACTCGATCTTCTACTTCCTTCCCATCTTCTTGGCAGTCAACGCTGCCAAGAGGTTCAAGGTCAACCAGTTCACCGCCATGGCAATCGCCGGCGCCCTGGTGTACCCGACCATCGTGGCGCTGACCTCGGCCAAGGATCCGGTCACCTTCTTCGGGCTGCCCGTCGTGATGATGAACTACACGAGCTCCGTGATCCCCATCATCATCGCGGTGTGGCTGCAGGGCTACCTCGAGCGGTTCCTGAACAAGGTGCTGCCGTCTTGGCTTCGCAACTTCACCACGCCCATGGTGACCATGCTGCTGATGGTGCCGCTGATCTTGCTGACCGTCGGCCCCGCCACCACCTACGCCGCGAAGGGCATTTCAAACGGCATCAATGCGCTCTTTGCGCTCGCTCCCTGGTTGGGCGGCGCCATCATGGGCGGCCTCTGGCAGGTGTTCGTGCTTTTCGGTTTGCACTGGGGCTTCGTGCCGCTCATGATCAACGACCTGGCGACGCAGGGTTTCTCGGTGCTGACCGGGCCGCTGCTGCCCGCCGTTCTCGCCCAGGCGGCCGCCACCCTCGCCGTGTTCCTCCGCAGCCGGTCTGCCAAGCGTCGTGAGGTTGCGGGTCCGTCCGCCCTGTCAGGCTTCGTCGCCGGCGTCACCGAGCCCGCGATCTACGGCGTCAACCTGCCCCTGAAGCTCCCCTTCTACTTCGGCATCGCCGGCGGCGCCATCGGTGGCGCGATCGCGGGCATGGGCGGCGGCGGCGCCAATGCGTTCGTCTTCCCGTCCCTGCTGGCTATCCCTGCCTACATGACCGTCGGCAGCTTCGCCCTCACGATGATCGGTACCGGCGTGGCAGTCGCCATCGGCTTTGGCCTGACGTTCTTCTTCGGTCCTCGCGAGGAAGCCGACCCCGTGGACGACGATCCCGAGGCCACCCCGGCCTCCGGTCCGGCTCTGGTCTCCAGCGCCTTGGCGGGCGAGAAGCTCGTCCTCGCGGCCCCCGTCGCCGGCACGACGATCGCGCTCTCCGACGTGGCGGACAAGGTCTTTGCCTCCCAGGCCATGGGTCGCGGGATCGGCTTCGTGCCCAGCAACGGCACGATCGTCTCGCCCGTCGACGGCACCGTCATAGTGGCCATGAAGTCGGGGCACGCGTTCGGCATCAAGACCGACTCGGGCGTCGAGGTTCTGGTTCACATCGGCATCGACACCGTCCAGTTGAAGGGCGAGGGTTTCTCCGCGAAGGTCGCCAAGGGCGACGTCGTCAAGAAGGGCCAAGTGCTCTGCGAGGTTGACCTCGCCGCGGTTCAGGCCGCGGGCTTCGACCCCACCACCGTGCTGATCGTCACCAACACCGGCCAGTTCGCCGACGTGGCCCCGGCCGCCTCCGGCACTGTCGGGGTCGGCGCGGACGCAGCCGTCGTCACGTTCTGACAGGCGAGAAAGGAAACAGAGAATGACGAAGACTTTCCCCGAAGGATTCCTGTGGGGCGGAGCGGTCGCTGCGAACCAATACGAGGGTGCCTATGACCTCGACGGCAAGGGTCTCTCGATCCAGGACGTGATGCCGCACGGCATCATGGCACCGCCCACCGAGGAGCCCACGTCCGACAACCTCAAGCTCGAGGGCATCGACTTCTACCACCGCTACGCCGAGGACATCGCCCTGTTCGCAGAGATGGGCTTCAAAGTGTTCCGGTTCTCGATCGCCTGGAGCCGGATCTTCCCCCAAGGTGACGAGGAGACGCCGAACGAGGCGGGCTTGGCCTTCTACGATCGCGTGTTGGACGAGTGTGAGAAGCACGGGATCACCCCGCTGGTCACCATCAGCCACTACGAGACCCCGTTGCACCTGGCGAAGACCTACGACGGGTGGGTGGACCGCCGCCTGATCGGCTTCTACGAGCGTTACGCCCGTACTCTCTTCGAGCGCTACGGGCATCGCGTGAAGTACTGGTTGACGTTCAACGAGATCAACTCGGTGATCCACGCGCCGCTCATGTCGGGCGGGATCTGGACGCCGAAGGAGAAGCTCAGCGAGGCCGACCTGTACCAGGCCATCCACCACGAGCTCGTCGCCTCGGCGTCCGCCACCAAGATCGCCCACGAGGTTGACCCCATCATCAAGGTGGGTTGCATGGTCATCGCCATGCCGATCTACCCGCTGACGCCCGACCCCAAGGACGTGCTGAAGGTGCTGGACGCAGACCACGCCAACCTGGCCTTCAGCGACGTGCATGTGCGGGGCGAGTACCCGGGCTACTTCCTGCGCACCATGCGTGACAAGGGGATCGAGCTGACCATCACGGACGAAGACCGCGAACTGCTCAAGCACACGGTCGACTTCGTGAGTTTCAGCTACTACATGAGCCTGTGCGAGTCTGTGACGCCCGCTCCCGTAGGTGGGGGCAACATCCTGGGCGGGGTCAAGAATCCCACCCTGCCGGAGTCAGAGTGGGGCTGGCAGATCGATCCGATCGGCCTTCGTGTCATCCTCAACCAGTTCTGGGACCGCTGGCACAAGCCGCTGTTCATCGTCGAGAACGGGTTGGGCGCCAAGGACGTCCTCGTGGAGCGTGACGGCGTCAAGACCGTCGAGGACGACTACCGGATCGCCTATCTCCGTGATCACCTCCTGCAAGTGCGCGAGGCGATCGAGGACGGCGTCGAGCTCTGGGGTTACACCTGGTGGGGTCCGATCGACGTGGTGAGCGCATCGACGGCCCAACTGTCGAAGCGGTATGGCTTCATCTATGTTGACCGCAACGACGACGGCACGGGCACACTGGAGCGCTACAAGAAGAAGTCGTTCGACTACTACGCGAACGTCATTGCCAGCCGCGGCGCCAGCCTCGACGGCTAAACCCAACGAGCTAGGACGGGGGTTAGGTGTACATCCTGCGGGTGTTCAACACCAACGTTGTCCTCGCGCGCGATGGGGGCGGGCGTGAGGTCGTCCTGACCGGCCGTGGCCTGGGATACCAGGCCCGGCCGGGCCAACAGGTCGACTTGACCAAGGTGTTGCGCACCTTCGTGCCCGAGGAAGGAAGCTCCCCGGAGAGCTTCGCCGCGATGCTGGCCACGATCGCTCCCGAGCACGTGCACCTGGTGGACCGCGTGCTGGCGCCGGTGTGGGCCGAACTGCGGCGGGAGCCCTCATCGACAACCGTGCTGGCGCTCGCCGACCACCTGAGCTTCGCGATCAAGCGCGCCCAGAATGGGATCGTGGGGGCATTCCCACTGCGAGCCGAACTGGCGCACCTTTACCCGCGCGAGCTCTCCTGGGCGGAGGGGATCATCACGGCCGTCAATGCCGAACTGGGGGTCGAGCTCCCCCAGGACGAGGCGGTGCCGATTGCCCTGCACCTCGTGAACGCGGCTTTCAATTCCGACAACTTGGCGCTGACTCACCGCATGACGAATGTCTTGTCGCAGGTGCTGGACATGGTGGAGGCCGCCATTGATCGGCCGATTGACCGGGACTCCCTCAACGTGGCCCGATTCATCACTCACCTGCGCTACTTCTTCGTCCGGATGCACTCCGACAAGCAACTGGCCGATGATCCGTTGTCGTTCCTTGACGCCGTCCGAAGCGGCTATCCGGACGCACATCGGTGCGCCTTGCACGTGCGGGGCGTGTTAGAGATGCGGCTCGGGCAGCCCATTACCGAGGACGAGACTGCCTACCTGGCGCTGCACATCGCCCGCCTCACCCAACCCGAACGAGTGGCCCGCTGACGGCGAGCCTCCGGCTGTCCCTAGAGTGTCGGATGTGAGTCTTGCTCGCTCGGACGCGCTGTTGCGTCGCATCAGGGAATCTGTGGTCGGGGACGATCAGCTCATGCCCGGGCCGTATGGTCCCCGGCGGCTGACCTATGCCGACTACACGGCCTCGGGGCGCGGGTTGAGCTTCCTCGAAGACTTCATTCGGGACGAGGTGCTGCCGCGCTACGCCAACACGCACACCGAGGCGTCCGGGACGGGGCTGCAGACCACGCGCCTGCGCGAGGACGCCCGTCGGATCATCTGGGAATCCATCGGCGGCGACCCCGACACCGTGGTGATCTTCGCGGGTTCGGGGTCTACTGCCGCCATCTCGAAGCTGGTCGGCATCCTCGGGCTGCGCATCCCAGCAGCCCTCGACGACCGCTACCACCTGTCGGAGCACGTCCCCGCGGACGAGCGTCCGGTTGTCTTCATCGGCCCTTTCGAGCACCACTCCAACGAGTTGCCGTGGCGCGAAACCATTGCCGAGGTGGTGACCATCCACGAGAACGCCGACGGTGAGATCGACCAGGCCCATCTGCGGCGCGAGCTCGAACGGTATGCCGAGCGTCCGCTGAAGATCGGATCCTTCTCGGCGGCCTCCAACGTCACTGGCATCAAGTCGGACGTCCGCGCCATCGCCTCGCTGCTGCACGAGCACGGCGCCCTGAGCCTGTGGGATTTCGCGGCCTGCGCGCCCTACGTCCCGATCGATATGAAAGCCTCGCCCGATCGTCCGGATTCCTACCTGGACGCGGTGTTCATCTCTCCACACAAGTTCATCGGTGGACCCGGGACGCCTGGCGTCCTGGCCGTCCGACGAGGCCTGCTTACCAATCGCGTCCCCGAGATGCCCGGCGGCGGCACCGTCATGTACGTGAACCCGACCGAGCACCGCTACCTCGATGATCCGACCCAGCGCGAAGAGGGCGGCACGCCGGCGATCCTCGAATCGATCCGCGCGGGCCTGGTGTTTCAGCTCAAAGAAGCAGTCGGCGTCGAGGTCATCAAGGCCCACGAGGACGCCGTGCTGAACCGGGCCGTGACCGCGTGGCTGCGCGAGCCGAAGCTCGAGATCCTGGGCAACCTGGAGTCGGAGCGGCTCTCGATCGTGTCGTTCGTGATCCGCGATCCGGGCGGGCTCTACCTGCATCACAACTTCGTGGTGGCGCTGCTCAACGACCTGTTCGGCATCCAGACGCGCGGCGGTTGCTCGTGCGCCGGTCCTTACGGTCACCGCCTGCTGGGCATCGACCTGGAGCGCTCGCACGAGTTCGAGCGCCAGATCGCGGCCGGCTGTGAGGGCATCAAGCCCGGCTGGGTGCGGGTGAACTTCAACTACTTCGTCGCCGACGAGGTGAGCGACTACCTCATCGAGGCCGTCGCGCTGGTCGCCCGCGAGGGGTGGAAACTGCTGCCCGACTACCGGTTCGACCCCGTCACCGGCCTGTGGCACCACCGCGCCGGCGCCGCCGAACCTCCGCTGCGGCTCAGCCAGGTGAGCTACGACGAGGACGGGACGATGACCTACCCCCGGCACGACACCACCGCGCCCGCGTCGGTCCTGGACGATCACCTCGCGGAGGCCCGTCGCGTCCTCGCGCACGCGTCCAGCGACCTCGGTCCAGCGGCGACGCTCACGGGGGATTTCGACCACCTGCGTTGGTTCGCCCTCCCAGCAAGCTGCGTGAGCTGAGGCGTGATGGGAGGGAGCATCGTTGTCGTCGGGTCGCTGAATGCCGACCTGTGGGTGAGGTTGGACCGTCACCCGCTGCCGGGGGAGACGGTTCGCGGGGAGACCGCGATCACGCTGCCCGGCGGCAAAGGCGCCAACCAGGCGGTCGCTGCGGCAAATCTCGGAGCTCGCGTGGCCATGGTGGGTGCCGTGGGGCGGGACGCCCACGCGGATGTCGCCCTGAGCCTCCTGAGAGCCAGCGGGGTGGACCTGACGCACGTCCGCGAGGTCGACGGTCCCACCGGGCTAGCGATCGTCTCCGTCGATCGCGCCGGGGAGAACTCCATCGTCGTGGTCGGCGGGGCCAACGAGCGGGTCGATGCGGCGTTCGTCGAGAGTGCTGCGGTGGCGATCGCAGCCGCTGGGATCGTTGTTCTCCAAGGGGAAATCCCCGCGAGCGGCACCGCCGAAGCGGTTGAACTCGCGACTGGGCGCATCATTCTCAATCTCGCCCCCGTCGTGCCCCTGCCCCCCGAGATTCTCCGCTCGGCCAACCCTCTGGTGGTCAACGAGCACGAAGGCGCGCTCGCGTTAGGACTGCTGCGCGGCGCGAATACCGCTCCTTCCGGTAGCGATATGGCAGACCACGCCGCCATCGTCCTCGGCCTCCTCGCCGAGGGGGTGCCGACGGTGGTGATGACCCTCGGCGCTGCGGGCGCGCTGGTGGGCGAGGGCCCAGCAGCGCCTTTGGTTCACCTCCCGGCGCCGCACGTCCACGTCGTCGATTCGACGGGGGCGGGGGACGCCTTCGTGGGGGCCCTGGCGCAGCGCCTCGCCGACGGCGAGTCGCTCGTGGCGGCCTCGAGGTTTGCCGCTCGGGTCGGTGCCTTTGCCTGTACCCGCCGAGGTGCCCAGCCCTCCTATCCCACGGCTGACGACGTGCTGCCCGATGTCTAGCTGGCATATCCGCGCGATGGCGGCGGCGGCGATGGCGATGGGGGCAGGCGGCATGGTCTTCCTCAGCTTCAGCATCACGCTGCCGCTGCTGGCCAAGGACCTACACCTCGGGCTTGGGCAAGCGATGATCTACGCCTCGCTCAACGCGCTCGTGGGCGCGTTCTCGATGGCGGTGCTGGCGCCGGCCGGGGTCCGACGGTTCGGGATCCGGGCCATCGTCGGCTTCGGTGGGGCCTGGACGGCCCTCGTGCTGGTGCTCACCTCGCTGGTCAACTCGCTGCCGATGCTGATTCTGCTCGGCGCCGCGCTCGGCCTGACGCTGCCGACCTGTACAAACCTGGCGGCCACGGCCATCGTGAACATCTGGTTCGCCGCTCGTCGCGGCACCATGCTCGGCATCGTCTTGGCGCTGGCGGGTGGGGGCGGCATCGCCACCGGGGTCTTTCTGCCGCGCATCGTCGAGGGGTACGGGTGGCGCGTTGGCTTCGTGGTGCTCGGGGTAGCGACCGCCGCCCTTCTCGTGCTGCCCTCCATCTTCCTGCTGCGGTCCCGCCCCCAGGATGTGGGACTCGTCGCCCACGGCAGCCTCGCCGAGGAGGCGACAGCCGCTACTCCAGTGCTGGGGATCCGTGCCGCGCTGGCTTTCCGGACGCCTCAATTTGCCGCCCTCGCGATCGGTCTCGTCGGCCTCAACGCCATTCAGGCCATGCAGCAGCACCTTGCCCCGATCTTCGCCGAGCACGGCCTCGCGCTGATCGCCGCCGGGACGCTGATCTCGCTCTTGGCGTTGGTGGCCATCCCCTCCACATTGGCGACCGGCGTCCTCAACGACCGGATCGGGCCGTTGCGAACCGTCACCATCTCGACGGTGCTCCTGGTCGTCGGCCTGCTGGTCGTCCACCTGACCTCGGGTTACGGGCCGATGGCGGCGTTCATCGTCCTGCTGTCACCCAGTGCCGTGATGGGCCCGGTGCTGACCTCGATCCTCGTCCGACACGTCTTCGGCACGCGCGACTTCGTCCGACTCCTCGGCCCGCTGATGGCCACCATGCCCGCAGGCATCGCCCTGGGGACGGTCTTGTGGGGAGTCGTCGTCGACGCGACCGGCAGTTACGACCTCGGCGTCGTGATCAGCATGGGGGCGGCCGTGGTGTGCCTGGCTCTCATCACTTACGCCGTCACCACCGGACGGCGTTTGGCGCTGTCCGGGTAAGATCGCGACATGAGTTTGGGGACGGTCGAGCGCCGGCAACGCCGGGCCAATGGCCTTCCGCTTCCCGAAACCGGCCCTCGCGGGCGTTGGGACTGGTTGAAGTCCCCCTGGTTGTGGGTCACCGTGGTCGCCACCGTCATCTACGCCGCGGCCCTGCTCTGGATGTATTTGGATGTCAGTGCCGACCGTCAGGTCGAGGGCGGGGTGAATCCCGGGCTCAACTGGACAGCCCTCAAGCAGTCAGCCGTCTATGCCGCCCCCACCCTGGCCTTCTGGACACTTCTCTTCTTGGTCGTCGACCGCTATCGGCCATTGCGCGGGCGGTTGTGGTGGCTCGCGCTGGGATGGGGTGGTGCGATCGCGACCGGATTGTCCCTCATCGTCAACTCTTGGGCCGCTTCCCACCTGGCGATTCAAGGCGACGGTGATCCGGCCTCGGGGGAGCGGGTCGCGGTCTTCGTGGCGCCGTTCGTGGAAGAGGCATCCAAGGCGTCGATCCTGTTCGTGATTGCGCTGTTGATCCGCTATCGCGTGGTGTCCAAGGTCTCCGGGGTGGTCTTGGCGGGGCTTTCGGCCGCTGCCTTCGCCTTCACCGAAAACATCATTTATTACGCCCGCGTGATCGTCTACGCCACCTCCCAGATCGGCGTCGGGAACGCCGACGCGGCCGTCGCCCAGCTGGTGTTCATGCGCGGCACGCTGACGTGCTTCGGGCATCCCCTTTTCACGAGCCTCACGGGAGTTGGCTTTGCCGTCTCTCTTCGCACCCATTCCAAGGTCGTGCGAGTGCTCGCTCCGCTCGTGGGGTACTGCGCCGCGGTGTTGCTGCACATGACGTTCAACTCCCAGGTGGGCAACCTGAGCGAAATTGGACTCTACGTCGCCGCCGGTTCCATCTGGCTGTTCGTGGTCTTGCCAGCTTTCATCTGGTTGTGGCGTCAGGTGATGTTGCAAGGGCGATTGATCCGCGATCGGCTGACCGACTACGTGCGCATGGGGTGGCTGACGTCAGCCGATCCGCAGGTGCAGGGCCGGTTGTGGCTCCGGATGCGCTGCCTCACGCTGGCCGCCACCAGAGGCTGGCGGACCCTGGTTGCCACACACAGACTGCAGCGAATCTTGGGGGAGTTGGCCTACCTTCGTGATTCCGAGGTGAAGGGGCTGGTCGATGACGCAGCCCGCCTTCGCGCGCGGGATCTGTTGGCCGAGGCCCAGTCCCTGCGGGGGACGGCGATCGACAATCCGACGGGGCTGAAGCACAAGTTGCCGCGGTTGTCGATTCGGCGAAAGGTCCAAGCACCACCGCCCCTTTACCCCGGGCCGGCCGGCCTGGCGGGGTCGTGGCCTGCGCCGACAAGTGGCACTCCACTAGGATCATCGTCGTATTCGCCGGTGGATCCCAGATGGGGTCCACCTCAGTAGGAGGCCGCGGTGGGGGCTCACTTGCTCGTCGAAGCGTTGGGGGCGCTTCGAGAAGCGCTGGCGCACGCACGGTTCCCGTTGCGGTTACCGGGCGCCGAAGAGGCCACCCGCGCGTCAAGGGGCATGGTCGCGCAACTGGACGACTATCTGTTGCCGCGCCTGGAAACACTTGACGCGCCCTTGTTGGCCGTCATCGGAGGCTCAACCGGTGCCGGCAAATCGACCCTGGTCAACTCTTTGATCGGTCGCGTCGTCAGTGCCCCGGGCGTCATCCGCCCGACCACCCGCTCGCCGGTGTTGGTGCATCACCCCGACGACGCCTCCTGGTTCACGTCGGATCGGATCCTGCCCGGCCTCGCCCGCAGCTTGAAGGCTGCCAACGACACCCGAACGCTGCAATTGGTGGCAGAACCCACCCTGCCCCGTGGCCTGGCCCTTTTGGACGCACCCGACGTTGATTCCGTCGTCGCCGAGAACCGTGCCCTAGCAGCTCAGTTGCTGGCGGCCGCAGACCTGTGGATGTTTGTCACCTCGGCGGCGCGCTACGCCGATGCCGTGCCGTGGGAATACCTTCGCTCGGCCGCCATCCGCAGCGCCGCAGTGGGCGTGATCCTCGATCGGGTGCCGCCGCGTGCCATGCATGATGTTCCACCGCACCTCGGCCAAATGATGGCTGAGCGAGGGTTGGGCTCGGCCGCCCTCTTTGCCGTGCCGGAGACCGTCGTCGACGGGGACGGTCTGCTGCCCGACGCGGCCGTGGCCCCCATTCGTTCATGGCTGGCCACCTTGGCCGCCGACAAGCAGACGCGCCAGGCGGTCGTCCTGAAGACCCTGGGGGGTGCCATCGGCGCCTTGTCCAGCAGTGCCCCGAACATCGCCAAGGCTGTCGACGAGCAGGCCAACTGCCTCGATGACCTGCGCCACATCGCCGACGTGTCGTTCGCGGAGGCCATCCGCACTATCAGCGTGCAGACCGCGGACGGCACGCTGCTGCGCGGCGAAGTGCTGGCGCGCTGGCAGGACTTTGTGGGCACGGGGGAGTTCTTCCGCGTGGTGGAGCAGAAGATCGGCTTCTTCCGCGATCGGATCGTGAACGCGTTGAAGGGCGAGCCGAAGCAGGCGGGCGACGTCAAGGTGGCCGTCGAGAGCGGCCTGGAGATGTTGGTGCGCTCGGAGGCCGAAGCGGCGGCAGAACGCACCGAGGCGGCCTGGCAGACCAACTCGGCGGGGCGTCAACTGTTGGCCAGCACAAAGGTCGACCTGCGCGTCACCTCCGACGGGTTCAGCGCCAAGGCGGCCCTGGCCGTCCGCGAATGGCAGACTGACGTCCTCAGCCTGGTCACCAGCGAAGGCAAATCCAAGAAGTCGACCGCCCGCTACCTCGCCCTCGGCGTCAACGGCATCGGAGTGGCCTTGATGATCCTGGTGTTCTCTCAGACCGGCGGGCTGCTCGGCGCCGAAGTGGGCATCGCCGGGGGAACCGCCGTCCTCGCGCAGCGCCTGCTTG
The DNA here is from genome assembly GCA_016716635.1 of Micropruina sp. GTDB lineage: Bacteria > Actinomycetota > Actinomycetes > Propionibacteriales > Propionibacteriaceae > JADJVZ01. The sequence continues at coordinate 1,381,601 of JADJVZ010000011.1, read as the reverse complement.
AGGCAGTGTTCGGAGAGGACGCCGTCCGTGGCCTGACCAAGAAGGCCAAGGCGTCGTTGGACGCACGCGTTGCGGGCCTCATCGACCACGAGCGGGACCGGTTCTATGCGGTGTTGGACGTGACGGACGTCCGACGTGAGCAGGCGGCGGCGATCCGCGAAGCTGTCACCGCCATCGAGGTATCGCGGCGCAACGATCCGCGATTGACGGGGCACGATGAAGTGCTGCCAAGGCTCGACCTGCCGGAGTTAAGTCAACCCGCCCCGGCGATGCCGACGCTGGCTGAGTTGATGGCCCACGAAGAGGCGGCCGACCGTGTCCAGTAAGGCGCTGAGCGCTCGGTTGGCGGCGCTCGCCGAGGCGGCGACCCTGTGCGAGGGGCGCGTCGATCCCGAGGTTCTGGGCAAGGCCAAGGCCATCGTGGAGCGCGCAGGCAAACGCATGGAACTCTCCGGTGATTACACGATCGTCGCGCTGGCGGGTGCCACGGGCTCGGGCAAATCGACCCTGTTCAACGCGTTGACCGGCACGCAGTTGGCCGCCACGGGCGTCCGGCGTCCCACGACCTCGACAGCCATGGCCGCCGGCTGGGGTGCAGAGTTGCCGCACGCCCTGCTGGATTGGCTCGATGTGCCGCGCCGGCACCTGATCGCGTCGGATAGTCCCAAGTTCCGCGACCTGGTGCTTATCGATCTGCCCGACCACGATTCCACTGAAGACAAACATCGGATCATCGTGGACCGGTTCGTACCGCTGGTCGACATGCTCATTTGGGTCGTTGATCCGCAAAAGTATGCCGACGCGGCGCTCCACGATTCGTACTTGCGGCCCTTGGCGGCCTACTCCCGAAACATGGTGATCGTTCTCAACCAGACCGATCGGCTGTGGGGCGACGAGCTGGATCACTGCCTGGCCGACCTGCGACGTTTGCTCGACGCGGAAGGTCTGGCGGCTTCGCCGATCGTGCCACTGTCGGCGATGCAGGGCACCGGGGTACAAGCCCTCAAGGACCTTCTGGCTAAGGCTGTCGCCGATAAGACGTCCGCGACCAGGCGATTGTCCACCGATCTCGACGTCGCCACGACCTCGCTCAGCAAAGAACTGGGCAACCTCACGCAAACGCCGCGAGTGAGCGCCGCTGATCGCAGCGCCCTCGTGGCGGCCATGGCCGACGTGTCCGGACTGGAAATCGTGGTCGACTCTGCGGCGAGGTCCTGGAAGCGGCGGGGCACCCTGGCCACCGGCTGGCCGTTCGTGTCGTGGGTCCGGGCGTTGCGCCCCGATCCGCTGCGGCGGCTGCGCCTGGGCCGGAAGGGCGACGACGGCACGCTCGCCGAGATTCCGCGAACGTCCATACCCAAAGCCACGCCGGTCCAGTTGGCTTCGGTCGACACCGCCCTGCGCCAGGTAGTCAACGCGACCGCCTCCACACTGCCGCGGGGGTGGGCCGACGCCGTGAAGTCAGCGGCGCGCGGCAATCAGGCGCTGCTGGCGGACAAGTTCGATATGAGCATCGCCACGGCGGAGATCGATGACGATCGTCCAAGGGTTTGGTGGGTCTTGGTGACGATCGTCCAATGGTTGCTGATGATCGCGGTGGTCGCGGGCGTGTTGTGGTGGTTCGCGAACCCGGTGCTCGTCCTTCTGGGACTGCCGATGTTGCCGTCGGTGACGTGGCGCGGCCTTCCGGCCCAGTGGGTGTTGGTCGGCGGCGGGATCGCCGGCGGAGTGCTGCTCGGGTTGTTGTCGTCTGTCTTCGTCAACATCGGATCGCGCATGCGGGCGCGCAAGGTCCGCCGGGTGCTCACGCAACGCCTGGACAAGGTCACCCAACGTGAGATCTTGGGCAACGTCGACATGGAGCTGCAGCGGTACGCGCAGGCCGTCGAAGCGATTTCGCAGGCCACCTGAGCCAGGTTTTCCACAGATTCGTCGACGGGTGACGAAACGAGACCCCGGACGCCGAACGTAGTGGGTGAATCACCTATCTCAAGGAGAACACCCATGGATGCGAGCATCACCATCACCGGCAATGTCGGAAGCGAGATCGACGTGCGCGGCGGCGACGACTGGCGCTACGCCAGCTTCCGGTTGGCCATGACTCCCCGCACCCGCCGACCCACCGGGTGGGTCGACGGCGAGACCACATGGATCGGCATCAGCTGCCGCCAAGCGCTAGCCGAGAATGTCGAGAAGAGTCTGGTCAAGGGCGACCCGGTGGTCGTCGCCGGGCGGTTGCGTACCAATCGATGGCGCGACGAGCAGGGCGTTGATCACGAGCGGATCTTCGTCGAAGCGATTGTGGTCGGCCACGACCTGAGCCGCGGCACCGCCACGTTCCAGAAGGCGCGCCGCCAAGCCGGCACGGATCCGAACATCATCGTCGGTCAGTCCCTGACCTCGGCCGAGGAGTCTTCCTCGCTCGATCCTGATGAGTTTGACCGGGTCGAGCCCGCGGCCTGACTCGGTCTGGGGAGCTCAGTCGCGCTTCAGGCGGCGGTGCTTCGAGGCGTGGGGGCGGGCGGCTTCGGCACCGAGGCGAGCGATCTTGTTCACCTCGTAGTCGGCGAAGTTGCCCTCGTACCAGAACCACCGCGAGGGATCCTCATCGGTTCCCTCCCAGGCCAGGATGTGCGTCGCGACGCGGTCGAGGAACCAGCGATCGTGGGAGATCACCACGGCGCAGCCGGGGAACTCGAGCAGGGCGTCCTCCAGTGACTGGAGCGTCTCGACGTCGAGGTCGTTGGTGGGCTCGTCGAGGAGCAGCACGTTGCCGCCCTGCTTGAGGGTGAGCGCCAGGTTCAACCGGTTGCGCTCACCGCCGGAGAGGACGCCCGCCAGCTTCTGCTGATCGGGGCCCTTGAAGCCGAACGAGGCCACGTAGGCCCGCGAGGGCATCTCGAAGCTGGCCACCTTGATGTGGTCCAGGCCGTCGGACACGACCTCCCACACATTCTGGGTGGGGGAGATGCCGGACCGGCCCTGGTCGACGTAGCTGAACTTCACCGTTTGGCCCACGTCGAGGCGACCGGTATCGGGCGTCTCCTCGCCGACAATCATCTTGAACAGCGTGGTCTTGCCGACGCCGTTGGGGCCGATGATGCCGACGATGCCGGCGCGGGGCAGGGAGAAGTTCAGGTCTTTGATGAGAGTGCGGTCGCCGAAACCCTTGGTGAGGTGCACGGCATTGAGCACGTCAGCGCCCAGGCGTGGGCCCGGCGGGATGTTGATCTCGGACAGGTCGATCGCGCGATTACGTTCGGCCTCGGTCGCCAGCTCCTCGTAGCGAGCAAGGCGAGCCTTGCTCTTGGCCTGGCGGGCCTTGGGGTTCGAACGCACCCAGTCGAGCTCGCGCTCCAGGATCTTGGCGCGCTTCGCGTCCCGCTTACCCTCGATCTGCAGGCGCTCCTTCTTGGTCTGCAAGTAGGTCGAGTAGTTGCCCTCGTAGGGGTGCAGGCGGCCGCGGTCGATCTCGCAGATCCACTGCGCCACATTGTCGAGGAAGTAGCGATCGTGGGTGACGGCCAACACGGCGCCGGGGTAGGTCTTGAGGTGACCCTCGAGCCAGTTGACACTTTCGGCGTCGAGGTGGTTGGTCGGTTCGTCCAGCAGCAACAGGTCTGGCTGCTGCAGCAACAGCTTGCACAGCGCCACCCGGCGGCGCTCGCCACCGGACAGGATGTTCACCGGGGTGTCGCCAGGCGGGCACTCCAGCGCCTCCATGGCCTGCTCCAGCTGGCTCTCAAGATCCCAGGCGTTGCTGTGATCGAGATCTTCTTGGAGCTTGCCCATCTCTTCGAGGAGAGAGTCGTAGTCGGCGTCCGGCTCCGCCAGCTCAACGCCGATGGCGTTGTAGCGATCGAGCTTGCTTTTGGTCGCCTCGACGGCTTCGAGCACGTTCTCCATGACCGTCTTGTCTTCAGTCAGGGGCGGCTCCTGCAGCAGGATGCCGACGGTGGCGCCCTTCTTGAGCACCGCCTCGCCGTTGTTGGGCGTCTCAAGGCCCGCCATGATCTTGAGCATGGTGGACTTGCCGGCGCCGTTGGGCCCAACGACTCCGATCTTGGCACCCTCGTAGAACGACAACGTCACGTCGTCGAGAACCAGCTTCTCGCCCAGCTTCTTGCGGACGTTGTGCATGGTGAACACGAATTCGGGCACGGCAGTTTCCCTTGGTAAAGCGTCGGAACAGCTAAGTATGTCAGGCGGGAACGGACGGGCTCCAACTCGAGAGCCCGGCATCTTCCACGACCGCGGCCACGGCTCGGCCGACAGCTTGGAAGTCGTTGGGCGCCACGAGATCAACGAAGGCTTCCCGGACGGACCCGACGTGGGTGGGGGCGGCCTCCTCGAGGAGGCGGAACCCCTTGGCCGTGAGCACAGCGATAACGCCGCGGCGATCGTCCGCGCAGGCCTTGCGCAGCAGAAGATCTTTTTGCTCCATCCGGGTCACCGTGTGCGTGAGGCGGGAGCGTGATTGGTGAACGGCGACGGCCAGGTCGGACATGCGCAACTGCATCTTGGGTGACTCCGACAGCACCACCAGGATTTCGTATTCGCCGAGATCGAGGCCGAAAGGTCGCAGCGCGGTGTCCATGCGCTCGCTGATGACGGCGTTCGCGGCAAGAAAGTTTCGCCAAATGACCTGCTGGGGTGCGTCAAGCCATTGCGTGTTTAACTCGCTAACCATTCACTTATCGTAGCAAAACCGCTAACTATTGAAAATTTGAACGTTCCGCAGGGGCGCCTCCGTCACCGTTCCCAGTTGTGGCGGTAGACATTAGGCTACGTGGACCGACCCGACGCGGGTGTCGATCCGATCAGGAGGCAGTTCGATGACCCAGGTAGATATTCTCGCGGATTGCCCGACGTCCGTCGGGGCGATGCTTCGCTGGCGCACCAACCTGGCGCCGAACCAGGCCGCCTACTCCTACCCCGACCCCGACGAGCACTGGCTCACCCTGACCTGGCAGCAGACCCAGGACCGGGTCCACCGGCTCGCAGCTGGTCTCTTGGCGTTGGGCCTCCAAGCCGAGCAACGCGTGGCGATTGTGAGCGGCACGCGCATGGAGTGGATCCTCGCGGACCTCGCCATCAACTGCGCCGGAGGCGCCACGACCACCATTTACCCGAATACGGTGTCGTCCGATTTCGCGCACATCGTCACGCATTCGGATTCGACCTTTGTGATCGCCGAGAACTCCACCCAGGTGGCGAAGATCCACTACGCCGAGGGCCTGATCGACCGCGTCAACCACATCATCATCATTGACGGCGACGCCGAAGGCCCGAAGATGACCGGGTGGCAGCAACTCCTCGACCTCGGGGCTGCCAAGCTGGCCGAGGATCCGGAGTGCGTCCAGCGGACGATCGCGGCCACCGGTTTCGATACTTTGGCGACCCTGATCTACACGTCCGGGACGACCGGGCTCCCGAAGGGCGTCGAGCTGACGCACCGTAACTGGGTGTACGAGGGCGAGGCCCTGCGCCGGATGGAGATCATCGACACCACCGACGTCCAGTACCTCTGGCTGCCCATGTCCCATGTCTTCGGCAAGGCGCTCACCGCCATTCAGCTGGCCATCGGCTTCAGCTCCGCCGTGGACGGTCGCCTCGACAAGATCATGGCGGGCTTGGCCGCCACCAAGCCGACCTTCATGGCCGGAGCCCCTCGGATCTTCGAGAAGGTGCGCAACGCCGTCCTCGCCGGTCAGCCGCGCGACGGGTTCCGTGGCCGCATGATCCGGGGCGCGTTCAACGTGGGCAAGCAGGCGCAGCCGTACCGACTCGCCGGGGAGAAAATGCCCTTCCTCATCGGCGCCCAATACGCAGCGGCCGACAAACTCGTCTTCAGCAAGATCAAGGACAAGCTGGGCGGCAACATGAAGTTCATGGTGTCGGGGTCGGCCAAGCTGTCCTCGCAAGTTCAGGAGTGGTTCTACTCCGCGGGCCTGCTGGTCATCGAGGGGTACGGGCTCACCGAAACGTCTGCGGTCAGCGCGTTCAACCACCCGAGGACGCCGCGCTTCGGCACGGTAGGTCCGGCACTTCCCGGCACAGAGATCCGGATCGCCGACGATGGCGAGGTGTTGCTCAAAGGCCCCGGCATCATGCGCGGGTACCACCATGATCCGGAGCTGACCGCGGAGGTCTTCACAGATGGGTGGTTCGGCACGGGCGACATCGGACGCCTGGACGAGGACGGCTACCTGCGGATCACCGATCGCAAGAAGGACCTGATGAAGACCTCGGGTGGCAAGTACGTCGCTCCCCAGAAGGTCGAATCCGTGGTGGCCGCCAACTGTCCCTACGTCGGGCAGGTCGTGGCCGTGGGCGACGGCCGCAAGTTCGTGTCCGCCCTGCTGGTGCTGGACAAGGACAACCTGGCCAAGTGGGCCGGACGTCACGGCAAGTCGGACGTGCCGTACGCGCAGCTGACGCAAGACCCCGAGTTGCGGACGCTCATCGAACGGTTCATCGCCCGCGCCAACTCGCATTTGGAGCGGTGGGAAACCGTGAAGCGGTTCACCATCTTGGATCACGAGTTCACCGTTGACGACGGCGGCGTGACCCCCAACCAGAAGCTGCGCCGCTCGATCATCGTGGCGCAGCATCAGGCGGAGGTCGAAGCGATGTACGCCGACGAAAATGAGGCCACCGCGTGAAGCCCTTCGTCGCCAGGGTTCCCCTTCGCTGGGTGGACCTTGACGCTCAAGGGCACGTCAATAACGCCCTCATCGTCGACTACCTGCAAGAGGCCCGCGTCGCCTACCTGCTATCGGGACCCAACGGGCACATGCTCGCCGACGGCGTCGTGGTGGTGGGGCATCAGGTCGAATACCTGCGTCCCGCCGAGTTCTCCAGGGCCCCCATCGAGGTGGAACTCCGGGTCGGGAAGGTGGGGGCGTCGAAGATTACCTACGGTTATGAAGTCGTTCAGGATTCCACGACCGTGGCGCGGGCTCGGACTGTCGTGTGTCCGATTGATTTCTCCACTGGTGCGCCGCGGCGCATGACGCCCGAGGAACGCGAGGGGCTCGGTGGCACGTCGACCCATCTCGAACCTCTACGCGACCTCGGTCGCTGGCGGGTGGGGGAGAACGCGCACGTGCACGAGTTCACGGTGCGATGGTCCGATCTGGACTCCTACGGCCACGCCAACAACGTGCGATTCTTCGACTACATCGCCGAGGCGCGCGTCCACATGTCCTCCGACGCTGACCCAGCCGCCATGCGGACGGCAGCCAACGCGGACGCCGAATACCTGTGGCTGATCGTCCGCCAGGACGTTGACTACCTGGCTCAACTCGAACACCGGCTGGAGCCCTACGCCGTCCGCACCGCCATCGCCAAGCTCGGCACCACCTCTATGACCACCGTCGCCGAGGTCATGGACCCCCTGGACGGGCGGATCTTCGCCCGCTCCCGCACCGTCATCGTGACCGCGGACCGCCACGGACGCCCCGTGGCCGTTCCCCCGATCCTCCGGGAGGCCTCCGAAGCCTGGCCCGGAGTCTCCCTCGGCTGAAAGCTAGCCCACCCAAATCATGCTGAATTCCCGGCTTGTTGCGGCATACGTCAGGCAGGCCGCGGATTCTGCATGATTTGGGTGTGGGGGGGCGAACTATCGGGAGGTGGTTTCGGGAAGTCGCCCGGTTCGCCCTGATTCACCGTGCCCTGTCATCACCGAAATCATGCTGAAATCGGGGGCTGGTTTCGCCAGGGCGCATCAAGGGACCAATCCTGCATGATTTGGGTGTCCACTTCCTTTGGTGCGGCCGGTGGACGCCGGTGGTCGCCGCGATTAATGATGGCCACAATGTCAGCGAGGCAAGCCTCCCAGCGAAACATTACGTCCTGGTAGGTCAGACGAATGACGAGGTAGCCAGCCGCGACGAGGGCGCGGTCGCGGTCTCGATCCCGCTGGTAGGCCCCCGCGTCGGTGTGGTGCGCTCGGCTGTCGACCTCGATGACGAGCCTGCGGCCGAGGAGAAGATCGACGCGTCCGACGCCAGGGATGAACACCTGAGTCCGAACCCGGATGCGGCGCCGCCGAAGGCGCAAGCGGACCAGCGTCTCCGTTCCGGACTCGCTTGCACGGCAACGCCGTAGCATGCGCAAGGCCTCCGGCCCGCAATCGGAGAGCGCGTCGTGCAACTCGGCCCGACTCAGGAGCCGAAGGTGTTGGATGGAATCCAGGGCCGCCACGAAGGTGTCTTCGTCGAGGCATTTCCAGGCCGCAGCAATGCACAAGGGCAGTGGGTCTACCGCTGTTCGTGGGGCGTCTCGGTTCTCGACAACGGAACACCCCCGCTCGGACCTCACTCCGGATACCCAGACGTGGTGTGGCGAACAGCGCACGTGAAGCTCACTTGTTGAAGGCACCCACACGCCGTAGCGGGCCAAACCCGAGCTGCAACTGAGAGCTCCGCCCAAGCGCACGGCGCGGACGACCTCCGGATCAGCGCCCTCCAACGCATACCAGCCGTGCCGAAGGCGCTCGATGCGCCCCAGGGCGACTGCGCAGCGCAACTCCCATGGTGTAAACCCAGCCTTCTTTAGCTGAGCCGCGGACAACACGCCGAAAGTATTCACGCCCCTACGTTCGGCGCGAACACCCAGGAAACGTCATGTCTCCCGAAATCTGTGGATAACTTCCTCTCCGGTCGCCGCCGCCCTCGTCGGCATCGGCCTCGTGCCACCCAAATCATGCTGAATCCTGGCCCTGCTTTCGGTCAGGGGGAACAGGTGCCGAAATCTGCATGATTTGGGTGCGCAAATGGGGCCGCACCTCTTGGCGCGGCCCCTTTTTGTTTGCCGAGGCTCAGTGGGCGTCGACGGACTCGATCTCGGAGCGGTCGCCGGACCAGATGGTGTGGAAGACGCCGGGCTTGTCGATGCGCCGGTAGGTGTGGGAGCCGAAGAAGTCCCGCAAGCCCTGGGTGAGGGCAGCGTTCGTCCGGGGGGCGCGCACCAGGTCGTAGTACGACAACGCGGCGGCGAACCCGGGGATCGGGACGCCCGCCCGCGTGGCCTCGATGACCACCGTGCGCCAGGACTCTTGGCTGCGGGCCAACTCAGCCTGGATCGACGGCGCCTCCAGTAACGTGATGAGGCTGTTGGCGGCGTACTCGTTCGAGATGCGGTCCAGCAGCTTGGCGCGGATGATGCAGCCGGCTCGCCAGATGCGGGCGCAGGTGGCCACGTCGATGTCCCAGCCGTATTCCTCGCTGGCGACCCGGATCAGGTCGAGGCCCTGGGCGTAGGCGACGACCTTCGCGCACCACAGCGCCTCGGCGATCTGCTTGATGAACGTGGCCTTGTCGACCTTGATGCCGCCCGCCGGGTTGGGACCCTCGAGGACAGCCGAGTGGGCCCGGAGTTCGGGGCTGGACGAGGTAGCCCGCGCGTAGACCGACTCGGCGATCACCGAGGTCGGGACGCCCAGGTTCATCGACTCCTGGACGGTCCACGTGCCCGTGCCCTTCATGCCCGCAGCGTCAACGATGAGGTCGACGAGCGGTTTGCCGGTTTCGGCGTCCACCTGGCGGAGCACTTCGGAGGTGATCTCGATGAGGTAGCTGTCGAGGTCGCCGGTGTTCCATTCGGCGAAGATGTCAGCCGCCTCCGCAGGGGTCACCCCCACGCCCTTGAGCAGTTCGTAGGCCTCGCCGATGAACTCCATGTCGGCGTACTCGATGCCGTTGTGGACCATCTTCACGAAGTGGCCGGCGCCATCGGGCCCGATCCAGGCGCAGCAGGGCTCGCCGTTGAACTGCGCGGAAACCTTCTCCAGCATCGGAGCGACGTGGGCGTAGCTGTCCTTCGGGCCGCCGGGCATCATGGCCGGGCCCTTCAGGGCGCCCTCTTCGCCGCCCGAGATGCCGCAGCCGATGAAGTTGAGGCCCAGGTCGGCCAGCTTCTTCTCGCGGACACGGGTGTCGCGGAAGTAGGTGTTGCCGCCGTCGATGACGATGTCGCCTTGCTCCAGGAAGGGGATGAGGGCATCGATCGTGGCATCGGTGGGGGCGCCCGCCTTGACCATCATGATGACCCGGCGCGGACGCTCCAGGGAGTTCACGAACTCTTCGACCGTCTCGGAGGCGATGAAACCAGCCTCGGGATGCTCCGCCAGCACCTCTGCGGTCTTGGCGTAGGTGCGGTTGTAAATCGCGGTTCTGAAGCCCTTGCTCGCGAAGTTTCGCGCGAGATTCGAGCCCATCACTGCCATGCCGACGACGCCGATCTGCGCCGTTCCCGTCAACTCACTCATCTGGGTTCCCTTGGTCGTAGCTACCTAGTCCTATCCCATCAAACTTGAGGGTCCCTTGGGGAAAGTTGCCACCAATTGCCCAACAGCCAGATGAACTAAGTTCCGCGTTGGTAGGTGACCCGACCGGCCCACACCGTCGCGATGACGGGGTCGGGCAGGTTGCGCCCGTGGTAGGGATTGTTCTTCGCAATGGACGCACCTTGGGCCCGATCGACCACCCCGCGGGCGCTGGGATCGACGAGGACGAGGTTGGCCGGCTCACCCACCGCGATCGGACGCCCTTGGCTGGCAACGCGTCCGTATGCCGCTGGCGCGACGGACATGCGCTGGACCAGCGTCGCCCAATCCATCCGGCCGGTGTTGATCATGACGTCCATGACCACACCTAGTGCCTGCTCCAGCCCCAGCATCCCGGGCAGAGCAACGTCGAACGGATGGTCCTTGTCCTGGGGGGCGTGCGGGGCGTGGTCGGTGCCGACCATGTCGATCGTCCCATCGGCCAGCGCCTCGCGGACAGCCTCGATGTGCTCGTTGGTGCGCAGCGGCGGGTTCACCTTGAACGTGGTGTCGTAGTGCTCCAGCAGCGAGGTGTCGAGCAGCAAGTGGTGCGGGGTGGCCTCGGCGGTGACCCGGATACCCCGCTTTTTGGCCCACCGAATAACCTCCACGCTCTCGGCCGTGGAGACGTGGCAGACGTGCAGGCGACTCTTGCAAAGTTCAGCCAGCTGAACGTCGCGCGCAACGATGATGCTCTCGGCGACAGCCGGCCAGCCGCCGAGACCCAGGCGCCCGGAAAGTTCCGACTCGTGGGCGCAGGCGCCGGGGCCTGCCAGCCGGGCATCTTGGTTGTGCTGGGCGATCACCCCGTCGAAGGGCAGGACGTAGGTCAGGGCTCGGCGCATGAGCAGCGGATCGGACACGCAACGGCCGTCGTCGGAGAAGACCCTCACGCCCGCCGACGACTTGGCCATCAGCCCGAGCTCGGCCAGTTCCTCGCCGGCCAGCCCCTTGGTGATGGCGCCCACGGGGCGCACCTCGCAGTGGCCTTGCCGGCGCCCAAGGTCGGCGACGAACTCGGCGGCCTCGGCGGTATCGGTGACTGGATCGGTGTTCGCCATGGCGTGCACGCATGTGTAACCGCCCCGCGCCGCGGCGAGGGTGCCGCTGGCGATGGTCTCGGCGTCCTCGCGCCCCGGCTCGCGCAGGTGGGTGTGGCTGTCCACGAGCCCAGGCAGGGCCAGCAGGCCGTCCGCATCGATCCGGGTAGCGCCCTGAGGGGCCTCGGCGGGGTCGACGAAGAGTCCGTCCACCACGGCGAGATCGGCGTGGGTGCCGTCGGCCAGCGTGGCCCCGGTGATCAGTAGCGAGCTCACAGCTGGCCCTCCTCGTCGGCGCCGCCCAGCAGGTGGTACAGCACGCTCATTCGTACGGCGACCCCGGCCGACACCTGGTCGAGCACGAGGGAGTTGATGGCGTCGGCGGCCGCCGAGCTGATCTCGACGCCCCGGTTCATGGGGCCGGGGTGGCAGATGCCGACCGTGGGGGACAGGCGGGCGAAGCGTTCTTCGGTGAGCCCGTAGCTGGCGGCGTACTCCCGTGCCGTGGGAAAGAAGCCCCCGGACATCCGCTCGCGTTGGACGCGCAGCATCATGACGATGTCCGCCTCGTCGAGCACCGCATCAAAGTCGGAGCTGACTTCGCAGCCCCAGGTGTCGACGCCCATCGGCAGTAACGTCGGCGGGGCTACCAGCGTGACCTTGCCGCCGAGCGTGCGCTGCAGCAGCACATTCGAGCGGACCACGCGGCTGTGCAGCAGGTCGCCGACGATGGCGATGCGTTTGCCGGCGAAGGAGCCGCCCTCGCCGAGGGTGCGGAAGTGTTGGCGCATGGCGAAGGCGTCCAAGAGGGCCTGCGTCGGATGCTCGTGCTGCCCGTCGCCGGCGTTGATGCACTGCGCCTTCACCCAACTGGCCGCCTGTGCGACCGCGCCGGACGATGAATGCCGGATCACGAACGCGTCGACGCCCATCGAATCCAGGGTCATCATCGTGTCCCGCATGGATTCGCCCTTGGAGACCGAACTGCCCTTGGCGGAGACGTTGATGGTGTCGGCGCTCAGCCACTTGCCCGCGATCTCGAAGCTGGTGCGGGTGCGGGTGGAATCTTCGAAGAACAGGTTGACGATCGTGCGTCCGCGGAGGGCCGGGAGCTTCTTCACCGGCCGCTGCTGGATGGTGTGCATCTCTTCCGCTACATCGAGTATCGATTCGATCTCGTGGGCGTTGAGGTCCGCGGCGCTGAGCAGTCCCTTCATCTGGCTTCCTCCCTTTGGACGGCGACTTCGTCGCTGCCGTCCAACTCGGTCAAGCGGACACGTACCTTCTCAGACGTCGAGGTCGGCAGGTCCTTGCCCACATAGTCGGCCCGGATCGGCAGTTCGCGATGGCCCCTATCGACCAACACGGCCAGCCGCACGGCCTTGGGGCGACCGAGATCGCGGAGGGCGTCGAACGCGGCGGCGATGGTCCGCCCGGAGTAGAGCACGTCGTCGACCAGGACGACCGTCCGACCGTCGATGGGCGTGGGGACCACCGTCCGTCCGACCCGGCGCGTGGGGTTGTTGCGCAGGTCATCGCGGTACATCGTGATGTCGAGTTCCCCCACTGGGACGGCGCCGCCCTCGGTGTCGGCCATGATCCGCGCGAGGCGCCGCGCCAGCGGAACCCCGCGAGTGGGGATGCCGAGCAGCAACAGGCCGCTCGTGCCGCCGTTGGATTCCAGGATCTCGTGAGCCATCCGCGTGAGCGCCCGGGAGATCTCCGCGGAGCCCCAGATGGTGTGGGTACTGGGATCGGTCACGCGGCAGCTCCTCGAGTCTCGGCGCCCTATCTTAACCCTGGCAATGCAGGGCCCGCAGGGCGTCGTCGCGGCATTCGCCGATCACCCGCGCCACCGACTCCGACAGCGGCGCCGCCGCGGCCCACGCGTCGAGCCGCGCGAGGAAGGCCGCGTCGGCCAGTGGCCGCGGGAAGAGCAGGCGGACGACATGCTGCCGCAGGACGCTCGAAGCTCCCGCCCAATGGTCGCGCTGATCCGAGACGGCCCGCACCTGTTCGAGGTACTGCTCTTTGTACGGTGTCAGGACGTCGTCTTGATCGAACTGCCAGAACGCCGCGCACACTTGGTAATGCGTCTCGTTGGGGGCCAGGTCGGGCCCGGTGGCCAGGTGCCAGGCGTCTGCCTTGGCGTTCTGGGTCGGACGGGCGGCGCGTGCCCCAGCGGCCTTTTCGGCGCCGCTGGACGTGTTATCGCGCTCGAGTTCGGCGGCGATGACGGCCTCGTCAGCCAGGCCGAGACGAGCCAGCTCACTCACGAACTGCCATCGAGCGTCCGTGTCGATTTCCAGACCCTCGGGCACCTCGTGGCCGTCGAGCCACGCCTGGAGCAGGGTGGCGCCCACCTCATCGGTGACCGCGCTCGCGAGGGCTCGCGAGAAGGCGAGTTGATGATCCGACCCGGGAGCCGCGTTCTTGAGCAGCCGCGCCAAGCCGCCGAGCAGGTGATCGTTGAGCGCGGCGCGCTGGGCCCGCGGCGCGTAGTAGTCCACGGCGGTGCGGGCCTGCGCCAGCACGCTGCGGACGGCCGTCTGGTCGGTCTCGGTTCCGACACCGCTCAGGACGAGATCGACGTAGTCGCTGGCGGGCAGTTCGCCGTCGCGGCACATGTCCCAGGCGGCACCCCAGCACAGGGCGCGCGCCAGCGGGTCGTCCAGGGTCGCGATACCCGCCGTGACCGCCGCCAGCGAGGCGGCGTCCAGTCGGATCTTCGCGTAGGTGAGGTCGCCGTCGTTGAGCAAGATCACGGCCGGACGCTGCACGCCGACGAGCTCGCCCACCGCGGTGGCGGGTCCGGAGATGTCGATCTCCACGTGGCCGACGCGCGACAGGCGCCCGTCCACGAGGTCGTAAAGCCCGACCGCGAGCCGGTGGTTGCGCAGGGTCCGGTACGCCATTGCTGCGGTCTGCTGGATGGTGAAGCTGGTGAATCGTCCCGCTTCGTCGCACGCGAAGGCTGCCCGCAGGGTGTTCACGCCCGCCGACTGCAGCCACTGGTCGGAGAAGTGCGAGAGGTCACGCCCGGAGGCTTCCTCGAGGGCCGAAAGCAGGTCGCTGAGCTGGGTGTTGCCCCAGGCATGGGCCCGGAAGTAGGCCCGCACGCCCGCCAAGAAGGGCTCGCGTCCGACGTAGGCGACCAACTGCTTCAGGACCGAGGCGCCCTTGGCGTAGGTGATGCCGTCGAAGTTCAGCTCGACGGCCTCGAGGTCGACCATGTCGGCAGCCACCGGGTGCGTCGAGGGCAGTTGATCGGCCCGGTAGGCCCAGGTCTTGCGCTGATTGCAGAAGGTCGCCCACGGGTCGGGACCTTCTCCGGTCTTCTCGACGATGAGCTCCTGCGCGAAGTGAGAGGCCCACTCGGCGAAGGATTCGTTGAGCCACAGGTCGTCCCACCAGGTCATGGTGACGAGGTCGCCGAACCACATGTGCGCCAGTTCGTGCAGGATCGTGTTGTCGCGGGACTCATAGGAGGCCTGCGTCACCCGCGAGCGGTACAGGTACTCGTCGCGGATTGTCACGCAGCCTGCGTTCTCCATAGCGCCGGCGTTGAACTCTGGGACGAAGATCTGGGCGTAATCCCCGAACGGGTAGGGGATACCGAAGTGCTCTTCGAAGACCTCGAACCCCCGCTTGGTGGTGGTGAGGATCCGCTCGGAGTCGAGGTATTGCTTGATCGACTGGCGGCAACTCACCGACAAGGTCAGCGGACGATCCGCCTGCTGGTACACGTCATAAACCGTGTGGAACGGACCCGCCACGATCGCGGTGATGTAGCTGGCGATGGGGGGAGTCGGGGCGAACTCCCAGCGCCCGATCCCGTCCGCGATCGCCGTCGGACGCACGGCTGGCGCGTTCGAGATGACCGTCCAATCGTCGGGGGCGTCGACCGTGAGCTGGAAGGTGGCCTTGAGGTCAGGCTGCTCGAACACGGCGAAGGCGCGCCGAGAATCCGCGGCCTCGAACTGGGTGTAGCAGTAGACGTTCCCGTCCACGGGATCCACGAAGCGATGGAGGCCCTCACCGGTGCGGCTGTAGCGGCACAGCGCTTCCACCGTCAGGACGTGCTCGCCCTCGGCTAGGGACAACTCCAGGTGCTCGCCGTCGTAGTCGGTGAAGTCGACGAACTCGTGGTCCAGCACCGCGCTCAGGACGGTGTCGGCGATGAGGTTGATCGTCGTGCGTCCGGCGGAGGAGGAGAACCGAACCTCGGTCTCCGATAGGAACACCACGGTCGGATCGGCGAGCGCCAAACCGCCGGCACCGCGACCGGAGAGGTCGAGCCGGATGCGATAGGCCGACGTCTGCAGCAGCGCCGAGCGAGCCTGCGCTTCGTCCCGCGTGATGTTGGCTGGATACATGGAAGGTCCCTTCGACAAGCCCCGACGCGGCCCAGCGTAGACGGTTTTCGGCTGCGATCTTGGCTCCCAGCGCCTATAGTCGCGCCATGACACAAGCCGTAGATCTTTGGTTCGACCCTGTGTGCCCCTGGGCGTGGATGACCTCGCGTTGGCTGCTCGAAGTCGAGCGTGTTCGGGACGTGAAGGTGACCTTCCATGTGATGAGCCTGTCGGTGCTCAACGAGGGTCGCGATTTGCCGGAGAAGTACCAAGAGCTCATGGACTTCGGCTGGCAGCCCGTCCGCGTCGCGATGGCCGTCGAGCGCGACCACGGTCAGCAGGCGCTGCGCGACTTCTACACCGCGATCGGCACCCGCTTCCATCCCAAGGATGAGCCCAGCACCCTGGCCACCATTTCCGCGGCCCTCGCGGACGTCGGACTGCCCGCCAGCCTCATTGACGCCGCCACCACGGACGCCGCAGATGCGGACCTCCGCCGCAGCCACCACGAGGGCATGGACCCGGTCGGCTTCGACGTGGGCACGCCCGTGATCCACGTCAACGGCATGGCGATGTTCGGTCCGGTCATTTCCCCTGCCCCCAGGGGTGAGGAGGCTGGCGACCTCTTCGACGGCTTCGTGAAGGTCACGGCCTACCCCGGCTTCTTCGAGCTCAAGCGCACCCGGACCGTGGGTCCGATCTTCGACTGAGCCGTTAGATTGAGCGCGTGACGTTCCTGGGGGAGGCTGCTCGCGATTTGATCGCGATCTTGGCCGAAGGCGCGCGGCTCCTAGCCCGCGAATGGCCGAAACTGCTGGCCATCGCGCTGGCGGGCGCCACGCTTCGCGGCGCCGCAGTCTGGGGGGCCGTGGTCGCGTCCGACCTCAACTCGACGCTCGGGGTGATGATCGTCCCGCTGGCGCCCCTGGCAACCCTGGCGTCCTTGGTGTTCATGCTGCGGGTGTGCGGCGAGTCGCTTCCGGCGTTTCGGACGACCTTTGAGGCGATGGCCGCGCCCGAGCGGAGGCGCTCGCACATCATGATCGCGGCGATCGTCCTGGTCCCGTTCCTCACCGTGTATGCCTCCCAGGGGCTGCTCAAAGAGGACACCGTCTCTTTCATCAGGGACGTGACGTTGGACGAAACCGTCAGTCACTTCTTCCGGGCCCACTACGACCGGACGCTTATCGCCGAGGGCTGGACGCTGTTTGCGATCGTGGCGATCGCCCTCGTCATCCGCAAGGTGATCGCGGGCTACGGCCTGGCCTCCAAGACCGCGGGGTGGGGTCTCGTGGCCGGCTATGTGGAGGCGTTGTGGATGGTCACCCTGGGGGCCACCATGACGAACAAGCTCAACGAGGGCCGCGATTGGATTACGTCGCGCGTGTTCATGCAGCCCTTCATGAACGCCTGGGAAGGGCTGGTCGCGGCCAAGGACCAAGCATCCGTGTGGATCAAGGTCCCCGTCGACTTCGTGGGGTCGGTGTTGTCGCAAATGGGCGACCTCATCGTCATCCCGGTCGCCTGGATGGCTATCGGCGCCATGATCTACGGGTCACGCCTGCAGGCCGCCGAGATTCCCCTCGGACACGAGGCGATGGTGAAGCGGATCAACACCTTGCCCAATCCGGTGCGGCGCACCGCCGCCCACGTGGTGGAGCCCATCGCCACCCCGGTCAAGGACACATGGGAGGCCATCAAGCAGGTGGCGGCCGCAGGCATCGTGCCCATGGTGTTGTTCTGCATTCTTTTCGCCACGACCAACCAGGTGCGCGTCGGCATCGCCTGGATAGCGCGCTTGAGCATGGGGCCCACGGACCCCTGGCAACAAGTTGCGCTGCTGCCGTACGTCACCCTGGCTGAGCGGGTCGCCTACCTGGTGGTCACGGTCGCTCTCCTAGCCGCCGCGGTGAATCGGGTGGTGCTCTCCCAAACCGCGTCCGCGACGGCGGAGCAGGTCAGCGTCAGTTGATCCGCAGGTCTATGTAGTCAGGTTCCTGATACGCCAGGATCACGTGGGTCGGCGTGACCCCTTCGGGAACTGCCACCAGCGCGACGGCCGTCCACGTCGGGGGACGAGGAGCATCGCTCTGCACGACTTGCTCCTGAACGATGTCGTACCTGGGGCCTTCCGCGCCCTTGGGGACGCAATCCGGCAGCCAGGTCGGATCGAACATGTCGCCGACCTTGCCGGCCTGGGTTCCGTACTGCCGCCCCGCGTCGTCGGCGAGCCACATGGTGCAGACGTCCAGCATCGCCTTGGGATCGGCGGCCAGCGTGAGCGTGACCTGCCAGAGGACGCTGCCTGGTGCCGCACGGACCTTGCCGATCTGGGTGACCTGCGTGGCGGACTCGACGCGCGCGGTGACCTCGATCGCGGTGGAGAGCTCGGACCAATATCGATAGGTCTGCGCCAGCCGCACCGTGCCCGACGCGTCGGTGTGGGCGACGTGATACGTCCACGGCAGGTACACGTTGATGAGCCGGAAGGAGGCTGACAGAAGAGCCAAGGGTCCGATGAGCAGCAGGCTCAGGAGCGCCAAGCGGTTGCGCTGCCACCAGGTGGGTGTGGTCACGGCGTCGTCCCAGCTTTCGGCCCTGGAAGGTCGATGGGGTCCGTGCGGGCAGTCCATGCTTTGACCGACTCGTCGGTAGCGCCGAGGGCGATGTGGGCTTCGAGGTCGCCGCCGGTGACCCCGCTCAGTTCAGATGGCACGAGGAGCGTGGCTCCGGGCACCTCGCTGGGGGGCATCTCGAAGACGAGTTGGCAGGTCAAGGGGATGCCCGTTTGAGCTGGGTTGCAGCGCGATTGGACCGCCTGTTCGTCCCCGTAGAGCCGTCCGCTCGCGGACATGACCTCGACGACATCGAGACCCTGCGGTTTGAGGGAGGGTGTCCACCGCACGCGGATCACCACGAACACACCGTTCTTGGAGATCGCCCTGTCGAGGGGGCTGGTGACCACGGTGGAGCCATCGACCCCGAGAACCACGAGTTCGCCCGTGCGCAGTTTCACCGGTTTGCCGACCGCCCCTTGGACGATGAACGGCGCGTGGGTGACGTCGTCGGCCTTCGGCAGATGCGTGCTGATCGCCGTCCCCACGCCCAGGGCCCCAGGACAATCACGGAGGTCAGCGCTGCCGTCCGATCCCACTTCATCACGTGTACTCCGTCAGGGGAGGGTGATGGTGAGCGCGGGGTGCTGTCCGCCCAGAAATCATGCCCGTCCAGCGAGGAGGCCCGCCAGACGTGGGAGTTGATGGTGATCGTCACGCTCTTCGGCAATTCGGCGGCTTTGGCGTCCTGCTTCCACGCCAGCGCCAGCGGCATGGTGAGCCCCGGTTGCATGGCGGCGCCGGATACGGAGTCGGAGATCCGGACGACTACCGGGTCGGCCTTGGCCGCGGTGGCCGGGGACCCCAGGCTGTCGAGCAGGTTGGTGGCGTCGATCCGGAAGGATTCCTTCAGCACGGGGGCACCCACGGGCAGGCGGAACTGATTGGTCACCTCCACGCTCACGATCAGATAGCGCTCGCCGGGTTTCAGCGACAGCAGCGGGATCAGCGTTTTGTCGGTCCACTTGGCCGATTTGAACCAGACGGCGAGGGGGCCTGCCGTTGCTGTCACGGACGGCTGGGCTGTCGGAAGGTCCTTTTCTGCCGTGTCGACCTGTTTCAAGCCACCTGTCAGTGCGACCATGCCCACGACCAGGAGGCCGGCGATCACGAACAGGTTGGTCGGCTTCGCCAGGTCTTTGAACAGCATCACGAAGCGAAGCAGGGGGGGCACAGGGGTCTCTTCGACCGTGTCCGTGCCGGTGGTGTCCGGCTTCGTCTCTTCCCCCGACATAGTCGGGAGTATAGGGGGGAGTTACGGTCGCTTCCGGCCTTCGATCCGAGCTAAGAGATCCGCGAGGACCTGCTCGGCGAACCGGTGATCTTCCTCCGTCGGACGTGAGACGTCCCGGGCGCGCATGGCGCGGTTCGGCGTCAGCAGGCCGGAGGTGCCATCGCGTCCTGCGGGACGTTCGCCGTCACCCGGACGCTCACTCGGACCCATGACGGCCACCCTACGCTCTGCCCTCAGTGGTGAGACCCGATCTGGATAGGGTGCCATCACAAATCGCATCGACGGAGGGGCAGGGGTGGCTGGTTCCTACGCGCCCGAGCTGTGGCAGCGGGACACCCTCGATTTCCCGCCTGCTTCGACGCTGGTCGTCCGAGAGGATGACGGTCGCCTGCGTTCCGTCCGCTGGCGCCCGGGCGACGACGTGCGTCCGGGAGAGGTGCTGAGTGTGGTTCCCCGGTTGGCAGTCAGGTGGCATGGGTGGTGGCTTGTTGCGGCCCCCCGTGGGGCCGGGGCACTACGCGGTGGTTCCCTGGCAGGACTGGTCGGGCCCGGTGCGCCCGCTGCCGGAGGACGCCGCCTCCGAACTTGGGTTCGGCCCGACCGGGTTCTTTCGTCCGCCGACCTTGACCCTGCGTCGTGCGGAAGCCGAGGGAGTGCGGGTGCGGCTCGTGGGGGGAGACCCGCGGTCCGCGGACGACCCGGCCCTCGAACTGGCCGTGGGGGAGGATCTGGAGACTTTGACGGCCTACACCGAGCAGTTGGCAAGGCTGGTGGGCATGGCCACGCCGCCGCCGGAGCCGTGGCCAACGGGCGGCCCGGAATCGCCCTCCACCTGCGGCGGACCCGATGGTCGGACCGGTGGCTGGTGGCGGTGGCCGAAGCCCCGATCGTTACACGCTCTTGCCGTTGGAAGACGCGCCGCTCCAAGCGGTGGTGGTTCCCACCGGGGAGGCCAGTGAACTCGGGGTCTGGTTCGACGCTCGTGAGGGGTGGGTGTTGTCGGGCGGACCTCGGCGGGTCGACTGCCCGCACGTGCGGGTGAGGTTGGTCCCGGCGCTGCCTTGGATGGAGTCGGTCACCCTTGATTTGGAGTCGGGGCAGGATCTCGGGGATGTCTTTGCCGACCCAGATCGGATCCGCCACGCCCCTGAAGGGCTCCGCCGAAGCTAAATCCTGGTGGCGGGCCCCCCGTCCGCGGCAACCAGTGTTCTCCCCGCCGGTGCTCGGTCCCGGCGCCGTCCGGCTTCGCCAGGTTCTCACCCACGCGGTCGTCCGGCGCATGCTCGACGACCAGGACCTTGAAAACTTCAGCGCCCACACCATCCAGGGTTTCGTGACCCGGAGCGACGACTCGGCCCACGTCACGCAGGTCGATGTGCTTCGGCGGATGCTCGGACCCCGGCATCTCAGCGCGGACGGGAACGTCCATGATGAGGCGGGGGATGATCCGCTGTGGTTGCTCGATGGGGAGATTCCGGCGGCTTTCCAAGATCGGGTGATCTCCTCTGAGTCGTCCCGGGTCGGTGCGGCCGCGGATGGGGGACCTCGGTTCGCCGCGCCCTGGACGGGCACGGGCTGGACCGCCGGGGAGCCGCCCTTGCGCGAGTTCGTGGTGGAGCCCTCGCCGCTCCTCGCCGGTGCGACCCTGACCCGCCTGGACGTCGACGAGGGGGTCCAACTGCTGGGGGTGTTGGAGCTCAACGAAACCGGGGCGTTGGGGTGGCGGTCGCCGAAAGAGCCGCACCCTCCGCGTAAGCACTCCCTGGTCGCGGCGAAGACGCCCTGGGTCTACCTCGACGCCCGTGGGTGGTGGGCGGCCGTCCCGGTGGCGCACGGCGTCGTCGGCGTGCGGGCCTGCGACCAGCGAGCCCTGCGGCTGAGACTCCCTGGCGTTGAGGCGAGGGTGACCTCCCGAGGTGGGGCTTGGGCCCTGGTGGGGCTCGCGCAACGGCCCCATCGATGGCAGCGCACGTGGCAGCAGGCCCGCGACCTTCCATGGGTCCAGTTTCGGGCGGCGCCGGAGCTCGACGGAACCATTGGCTTGGGCTTGGTTCGTGTGGGTCGGGTCGTGCAGTCCGGGTGCGGCTGGGGGGTCGCCGATGGGTCGCAACAACTCGGCCTTTGGGGGTGGACGAACCACCCCCAAAGCACCTCGCCGACGGTGGAGATACTGCCCCGTTCCTCGCAGGAGGATGTCCAGGACCTATCGACCTTCCCGCTGCCGCGTCCGGACGGGGCGCCGCTTCTGTGGCACACCCATTTCCGGCGGCTGGCGTCGGGAGCGATCGTCGCCGTGACAGCCGATGGTGGTGGGCTCTGGGCCGATGTGCCCGACGCCAGTGCCGCCGACATCATGTATCCCGGCCACGGTGGGCTGCGGGCGGCTGACGGCCGGGTCGAGGTTGACGTGGCCCGCCTGGTGGGGCAGGACGTCCGGGTCGAGACGCTCGCGGAGCGGGACGGCGTTCCGGGGCGCGTGATCGGGGAGCATGGGAAGCGGTTGCGATGGCACCCGGAGGGCGATCCGAGCCAGGAGGCGCTGGTGTCGGCGGTTAACCTGCGGGGATTGCGCGACGTGGTGATGAACGGTGGTGCCGCATGACGAACCCCTGGGGACTCCCCGTCCCCGAATCTGACGAGACTCCCGACCACGAACCGCCCAAGCCGGATCGCGTGCCGTGGTGGTACTGGGTCGGCATGGGCCTGGCGGTGGTGGCTGGGGTTGCCGTCTTGGGTGGGTCCATCTTTGGTGACATCGGGCGAACCACGGCGAGGTCGAAGTTGGCCTTTGCCGCGATCGTCACGGTGGTGGTGGCCGGCATCGTTCACGCGGTGTACAGCTGGGTCGGGCGGCGTCGCCGCTAGACTCGCCGCACTCGCAGCAAGGGGAGGCAACTATGCCCGAAGGCCACGTGACGCACCGGATCGCACGCGATGTGACGGCGGCGTTCGGCGGACGACCCGTGCGCGTGGCCAGCCCGCAAGGACGCTTCGCCGACTCGGCCGCGTTGCTCAACGGCACTGTGTTGCTGCAGGGTGAGGCCGCCGGAAAGCATCTGTTCTTCGACTTTGACAACGCCTTGTTCATCAACATCCACCTGGGCCTGATCGGCAAGGTGCGGTTCTTCGATCCGTCCGACCCCATCGCCTCCCCGGAGACCCTGCGGCTGCGGGTCTGGGACGACACGACGGCCCTCGAACTACGCGGGGCCACCTTGTGTCGGCTCATCGGCGCCGAGGAACGCGACGGCATTCTCGCCCGGCTGGGGCCCGACCCGCTGCGCGCGGACGCCGATCCGGAGAAGGCGTGGGCGCGCATCCACAAGAGCGATCGGACCATCGCCTCCTTGCTGATGGATCAGGCCGTCCTCGCGGGGGTCGGGAACATCTATCGGGCCGAGGTGCTGTACCGGCACCGGTTGTCGCCGTTCACGCCCGGGTCGAAGCTGAAACACAGCACGTGGCTGGCGATGTGGCGTGACCTCGTCGAGCTCATGCCGGTGGCCGTCGACACCTTGCGCATCGACACCGTCCGCGACGAGCACTCACCGGAGGCGACCGGACGCGAGCCTCGCGTCGACCGACATGGCGGCGAGGTGTACGTCTATCGGCGGGCCGGCGCCCCCTGCCACGTGTGCGGGCGCGAGGTGCGCACCCAGGAGTATGAGGGACGCAACCTCTATTGGTGCCCCACCTGCCAAAGGCGTCGCTCGTGATCGACTGGCAGGATTTTCAGCTCAGTTGGTCCCCGGACGGGGAGATCCTCACCATCGCTCGGTTCGGCGTCCGCTGGGCCACCCTGACGCTGGGGGACGTGACCCCGACCGCGCCTGCCGAATTGGACGCCGACGAGGCGCGGCACCAGTTGACCCGCGGCGCCGTGACCGTCGAAACCCGCTCGACCTTCGGACGCGCGTGGGACTTGCGGATCATGGCGGCGCACGCCGAACCCGAGCCCGTGGCCCTGCCGGCCCTCTCGTGGACCATCGACTGCGCCGCTGGCCACGTCGCGTGGGCTTGGGGTGCGGGCGCCCACGGGTTGTTCACCCTGGCGCCCGCTGATCGCGCCGGACCGGTGCTGGCGTTCACGCTCCGCGGGGGCTACCTCGGATTCGTCGGTGGCGACGCGCACCCGGCGCTCCCGGGGCTGGACGATGCCACGCCCGAGCCGACGCTGATGTTCGCGCCTCCGGGCTTCCAGCTGGCTCCCGGTCGTCGCTGGGTGTCGAGGGTCGAGGCGTCCGTCCATCCGCACGTGGACGCCGTTCGCGCTCTGACGCCGGGCTGGCTCGTCCCGTTGCACGCCGAGGCGGGCGAGACGCTCTCGCTCACCCTGCCCGATGTGGGTTTCGTGCCGGGACCGGGCGTGCGGTTGTACACCGAAGAATCCGAGACGCTGATCGACGGCGATGCCGGGTTGCGGCAGCTGGACCTGAACGAGGCGCGCGGTGTCACGCACCTTGAGGTGTCGTGGGCGCCGCGTGCGCAGGACGTGCTGGCCACGCTCGCCGGGTACGCGGTGGCGTCGGGGCGGCCGCCGTCGGCCGCGGCCGCGTTCGTGGTGGCGGAGGCGATGGCCGCGCAGGTGGTCGCGGATCCGCAGGCGGCCGATGACTATCTGGAGGCCTTCGACGGGGATCCCCGAGCGGGCGATCTTCAGTGCCGCCGCGTTGGCCTCGGAGGCCGTGCGCACCGGACGTCCGTCCCGGCTGCACCACGCCCGGGCGCTGCTGCGCCAGGCGCCCGCCGGGCTTGGCTTTGGTCGCGCGGCGATGCGGACGTGGCTGGCCGGGATCTCCCTCGGCGAGGACTGGGAAGGGCTCGTGGACGCCTTCGCCCGCCAGGGCGAGAATCCGCTGGCTCAACTCGAGTTGTCGTTGGTGGGCTACCGCAGCGCCGAATCGGGCATTCCGGCGCTGTCGGGGGTGGTCAACCGCCTGGGCGGCACCCTGCCCGGGCTCCCTGTGGGCCTGGACGACGTGGCCGCCGCCTCCCTCGTGGGGCTGCTGGATCTGTGCCCCGACGAATGGTCGGTTTCGCTGCGTGCCGGCGCCTGCGCGGACAAGACCCGGCGGCGCCTCCGAGCGTCCGTCGTCAATCGTCCGGACCTCGGCCTGGACGTGATGGCCTGGCTACTGCTCGGCGTCCGATAGAATCCCTGAGGTCGCGGGGCGTAGCGTAGTGGCTAGCGCGCCTGCTTTGGGAGCAGGAGACCGCAGGTTCGAGTCCTGTCGCCCCGACTAGCGGAATCAGCCCGACTTGCCAGGCCAATGTGCATTCGGCGCCTGCGAAACGGGACCGGGCTTGCTGCCAGGCGATTCCCGCCTTCGGGTTCCTGGAGTGCCTCGCCAAATTTGTCAGCGGGGCTTAGTAGGGTGACCTTGATCGCTTCAAGGAGGGTTGAACCTGTGTCTGAGCCAGTCCGCATAGGTGGGTTGTTTGCCGGTATCGGCGGCATCGAGCAGGGGTTTCATCAGGCAGGGTTGCCCGTTGAGACGGCCATGCTTTGCGAATGGTGGCAGCCAGCCCAGGATGTTCTTGCCGCTCGGTTCCCAGGCGTCCCGATCCACCCAGACGTGCGTGATTTGGAGGCCGTTCCGGAGCATCTTGACGTCCTGGCCGCCGGCTTCCCTTGCACGGATCTGTCCCAGGCTGGTCGGACTGCAGGGATCAAGGGCGCGAACTCCGGGCTCGTGCGGCACGTATTTGATGCTGTGAAGGCGACCAAGCGGCCCCCCACCTGGCTCTTGATCGAAAACGTCCAAAACATGTTGGCTCTCGACGGTGGTCAGGCGATGACCTATCTCGTGTCGGCGATTGAAGCTTTGGGGTATCGATGGGCATACCGACTCGTTGACTCTCGTTTCACGGGCGTTCCTCAACGCCGTAGGCGGGTGATCATGCTGGCCTCCGCTACTCAAGATCCACGTACAGTTTTGTTTGCTGACGAGGCTGGTCCTCGCCCTGAGTCGGAACTCAATCGGGACGCCTTCGGCTTCTATTGGACCGAAGGCCGGGCAGGCCTTGGATGGGCACAAGATGCCATCCCCACGATCAAGGGTGGTTCGACGATCGGGATCGCGTCGCCCCCCGCGATCTGGGTCCCGGGTGCGCCTCTAGAGCAACGATTCGTCAAGCCGACGATCGAGGATGCCGAGGAACTCCAAGGCTTCCCGCGCGGCTGGACTGCAGTAACGGGCAGCGGAGTTAGCCGCAAGAACGGGCCCCGTTGGAAGCTCGTTGGTAACGCGGTCACGGTGGGTGTCTCCGAGTGGGTGGCACGACGGATCGCGAACCCGGGGACACCAATCAGCAGTTTCACTCAATGGACCTCCCTGCGGTGGCCCAGCGCGGCCTGGGGCGAGAAGGGCCGCGTTTGGTCAGCCGAGGCGTCTGAGTTCCCCGAACACGCTCTCTACCGACATTTGCTTGACGTGGTTCGTCTCGCCGACGCCGAACCGCTGAGCGAACGGGCCGCTGCGGGATTTTGGCGTCGGCTTCAACAAGGCAACCTCGGTCAGTACCCAGGTTTCCGGGCCGACTTGGCCGCTTACATTTCCAGCCACCGGTTAGTCACGCTGGGTGAAGCTGGATAACGTGCGCCTGTAAGGTGACGGCATGCATGGACCGGAGATACTCAGGCGCTTTCTGCAGGTGCCCAGCCCTGTGGCCGACAAGTACGGGAATCACTGGCAGTACAACTCGCGCTCGGATCGTCACTCGAAGGTCGGTTGCTGGGGCATCGCATTCGACCTGCTTCAGTCTTCGACGCTTCTTCGAAGGCATGTTGAAGAGGCGAAGGTTGTCATGGGCGTGAATCATACGTTGACTGACTTCGGGACTGGGCGGCCAAAGAAGCTGGACCTCGTCATCGCGCGTCCCAATGGAGTCATCCCTAAGGATGCGAAGACCTTCGCGGGCCTTGCGGACCTATACGGCGTGCAGCTGACCGGAGCAGAGCAGCACGCCCTCAGCGCTCTTCCGCCGCTTCATGTCTCTGATGTCGGGGCCGTCTTGATTGCGCTGGAGGCCAAGGCCGCCATGACGGCACACGTGAAGGCCAAACCCCGCCTCCATGACGAACTCAACTCTTCGCATCTCTGCGTCCATGGCTCTTCAAAACAGGCGCTGGCCATTGCGTATGTGCAAGTCAATGCAGCCACGGAGTTTGTCAGCTCTGTCACCAACAACTTCTCGTTGGCTGAGCAACCCGCACGCGTGACGAAGCACAAACAGCCTCACGATGCTCTCGAAACTATTCAGAAGGTCATGGAGATCCCGCGACGTTCAAACAACACCGAGAACGGCTTTGATGGCCTGGGTATCACCGTGCTGGATTTCAAGAATGATGGCGGGCCCGTCCGCCTCGTTGAGGGGCCGCCGGCGCCTAAGCCAGGAGACGTCTTTCACTACGGAAGCATGATCATCCGTATGGCTAACGAGTACGACACCACGTTTGCCAACATTTGACATCAGGGTTTTGGGCAGGACTTAGTTGACCGTTCGGCAAGCAGCCCCCCGCGACGAGCGCGACACGGGCATCCCGAAAGCAGGATCCGTTCAGGGCAAAAAAAGGCGCTGAGTTCCAGGCTTTGAATAGGTCATGGACTTGGACGTACTAGGCGCACCATGCTTTGGGAGCAAGAGACCGCAGGTCGGCCCCTGTCGGCGCCACCTGCGTGACTTCTAATGGCGTCGAAGGTGTCTGAAAAGTCAGCTTGCTGGAGGTTCAAGGGCCGTTCGCTGCACCCGAGAAGTGAGAGACTTGGCGCATGGTCAATGCAGCCGACGCCTCCTTGAGTCAGCCTTCCACGCCGAACGACGATTATGCAATCATCATTAGGAAATGCAATAGCATTAGCGAAGCGAAGATCAATCTTCGTCGAGGGTCGTTAAACATCAAATACGGCCCGAATGGCATTGGTAAAAGCACGATCGCACATGCGCTCGCTCTGAACACCCAGGGCGAAGGTGCACTCCGTGATCTCCTCCCTTTCAAGGACCGCAGAAACGGGGGTGCTCCCGGGCCAGTGGTGCTTGGTGCGGACGAAATCAACACTGTTCTGGTATTCGACGAGCACTACGTTTCACAGTTCGTGTTTCAGCCCGACGAAGTGGTCAAGAATAGTTTCGAGATCTTCATCAAGACCCCCGAGTACCAATCGGGGATTGAAGAACTTGATGCAATTTTCGAGGGAATTAAGGATGTTCTTCAGGAGAACGAGGCGCTCGATGACGTGATCACCAGCCTTACCGAGCTGCGCAACGCGTTCACCCTCACCAAGGCGGGTAGCATCGCTAGGACCAGTAGGGGCTTTAAAGCGCTCGGCATGGGTGGGAAGCTCGCCGCGATACCCAAGCCGCTCATGGGCTTCGAGAAGTTCTTGCGCAGTGGTGACCCAGCGGGATGGCTGTCGTGGCAGTCCAAGGGGAAAGGGTATCTCGGGCTATCGGACAACTGCCCCTTCTGTTCAATCCCCAACGTGGACAAAAGGACCGCGGTAGCGGTGTCCGACGAGTATGAATCAGCCTCGGTCAAGACCATGAGCGCGCTCCGAGTGGTCATCGAGCAACTCGCGGGATTCTTCGTCCCAGACCGCCTCCAGCAACTACGGGAGATCACCACGAGCCTTGAGGAACTATCCCCGGAGCAGGACCAGTTCCTCGCGAACTTGCGGGGTCAGGTCGAGACACTTCTTAACAAGTTCACAGCCCTGAAGGAACTCTCGTTCGCTTCGCTTCGCGACCAACCCGATGTGGAGCAAGCGCTGCTTAGTCTGAAGATCGAGTTGGCGTTCCTCGACGCACTCGATTCTGAGGGCACCCAGGGGGTCGTGGGAGACATGAACGCGCAACTTGATCAGCTGGCCCAACAACTCACCCATATCAAGCGTGCGGTCGGCATCCAAAAGACGCGAGTGGCGAGATCGATCGAAACGAACCAGCAGGAGATTAACGAGTACCTCAGCTCGGCGGGCTACAAGTATTCCGTTCGGATCGAGCCGCGGGATGACTCATACCGAATGATCCTCGAACACCAGGATGCCCCGGGTCACCTGGACACGGCCGGCAGTCACCTTAGCTTCGGCGAGCGCAACGCGTTCGCACTCGTTCTGTTCATGCACCAGGTCCGCCGGGACGCACCTGACCTGGTCGTCCTCGATGATCCCGTCTCGAGCTTCGACAAGACCAAGAAGTTCGCAATTCTCCACAAGCTGTTTTACGGCAAGCACAGCCTCCGAGGGTTCACCACACTGCTCCTGACCCATGACATTGAGCCCGCCATAGACATTGTCAGGACAGCAACCTCGGGGCAGTTCCAGGCAGCTGCCCCGTCCGTTCACTTCCTCCAAAGCAGGGAGGGGGAGGTCAGTGAGAAGCCGATCATGGGCACCGACATCATGACGTTCTCCCAGGTCTGTGACGTGAATATCGAATCCTGCATTGACCCTGTAATTAAGTGCATTTACCTTCGACGTCGCTACGAAGTTCACGGCGAGCGCGGCGCCGAGTACGAGGTGCTTTCCAGCCTCCTCCACATCAGGGAGGTGCCTAGTTCGAAGGCAGAAGGTGGTGCGCTGGTTCCGCTCGGCAAGAGGGATTGTGAGCGTGCAATCGTGAACATCCGACGATTCATCCCCGATTTTGACTACTTGGGGATCCTTGCTGAGCTGAAGGACCGCGCAGCCCTGAAAGCAAAGTTTGAAGACACCGACGTGGGCTATGAGAAGATCCAGATTTTTCGCATCGCTTCTGCAATGGATCCTGAAGCCGCGGGGGGCGATGCCGCCCTTAAGAAGTTCGTCAACGAGTCCTACCACATTGAAAACGAGTACGTCATGCAGCTGAACCCGCGAGACTTTGATGCGGTCCCGGAGCATGTCGTTCAGGCGTGCGCACGCCTTCTCGCGTGAGCCGTTGGTAGGGGTGGCATCCAGTGCCGTCTCTTGGCACTCACGGTGCCGAATGTTCGCGCGGTCAGGGGCTGCCCGTCTACGGGCGGTGACCGCCCTAGCGGGCGTGCAGGACCAGGTGCGCGATGAGGTTGTCGAGCCGGCGCACATCAATGCTTTTGCCGAGCTTGATCTTGATATGGCCCGCACGTGTCCACATCTCGAGCTCCGAGTTCAAATCGAGGGTGCCCGCGTTCTCTGATGACCACATGTCGATGCGCGAATAGGGCAGCGAGTAAATCTCCACCTTCTTGCCTGACATGCCCTGGGCATCGCGGATGATCAACCGCAGGGAGGTAAAGATCGCCGTATCGCGCATCGTGCGGTAGGCGGCGACGGCCTGCTCGCCTTGGACAAGCATTGGTTGCACGTCCGGCGGGATCGGACATTCGCTCAGCAGTGTCCACGCCGTAACCATCGCAGCTTCCATGGGGACTTCCTTCGATTACAGGGAAGCTTTGCTCCCTGGCGCATCTTCGGACCTGCTTCAATGTAGCGAATGCGTAGGCAGTCCCGCTCGCCCGGCCAAGGCCCTAGTCCAGGAGGGACAGGCTCGCCTCGCATTCAGGGTCGATGAGCCGGGCGAGGAGCAGGCGGGGTGCCGACGGTTCTGACGAACGGTACCAACGAGGTCGCCCTTCCGTAGGCCGGACGGCAATTCCATGGGGTCGTCCGGGCCAGGGAAACGAGGTCTGACGCGTTGCGCCCGGCCGCGTCGAGGTGCTGGGGGAGTTCCCAGACCTCGGCGGCCAGGACGAGCACGTCCAGCGGGCCACCCATGCCGTGGCAGAGCGTGAGCCCGCCGGGCACGGACTCGAAGCCTTTATCACGCCGACTGGTCGGCCTCCACGCTTGGGGTGCCCGGCGCGTGGGGTGTGGCGCTCCAACTCGCCAGGAGATCGAGCACTTCCCTCGTCGGGGAGTGAGGCTCGGGCACGTAAACCAGCAGGCTCTGGCCCGGGTCGGCGGGCAGGGGAATGGTCTCGTAGGGCACGTCCAAGTCGCCGACAAGCGAATGGTGGATGCGTTTGATCCCCGAGGTGTGAAGGCACGTTGTGGGTAGCCCAGCGCGTCCGGAACTCGTCACTGCGGGAGGCGAGCTCACCGACAAGGTCAGTGAGGTCGCGATCGAAGGGGTTGCGTCCGGCTTCTGCGCGCAACGAGGCGACGGTTTGGTCGGCGATCTTGTTCCAGTCGTGCCAGAGCGCCTCGGATCGCCGATCCAAGAAGAGGAAACGGGCGTGGTTGACCCGCTCGCCCTGGCTTTCGTACAGCGGCTGGTTCAGGGCTCGCCCCAGGGCGTTGGTTGCCAGGATGTCGCTGCGGGCACTCAGGACGAACGCCGGGGTGGCGGGCATGGCGTCCAAGACCAGCTGGATGGCCGGACGCACCCGCAGCTGCGCGGACGCTCGGCGCTGGGGGAGCGGGGTGTCGGGGGCCTGCGAGGGCTTGGAGATGCGCGTGCTCGTCGTCGTCGAGGCGAACGGCATGGGCGATACCGTCGAGGACGCCGCCGGAAATGCCTGAGACGTTTCCGCGCTCGATGCGGGTGTAATCACTTCCTCGCGCCGAAGGCCGGGGACTCGGCGTCCGCCTGTGTAGACCGGGAGCCCGACGTCAGCGGGGGTGAGCCGCGAACGCCGGGTCTTGAGGAGGCACCCAACGCGCTGCGGCTCTCGCCGGTTGGATCGCGGTCGCTCACGCGAGGAGCCTAGGTCGCGGGTGCGACTGATGACAGGCCCGGCCAGGGGTGCCCTCGCAGGGCCTGGATACCGTGGCGGCCGCATGGTTGGCTCAAGGTGAAGCACCGCACCTGGTGGGTACGCACGACGAAACCGAGGAGCCGCCACATGGCTGACACCGCCAAGAAGAACGTCTGGTTCATCACCGGAGCCGGTCGTGGGATGGGCATCGACATCGCGCAGTCCGCTTTGGCCGCAGGTCATTCCGTCGTCGCAACCGGACGCAACGCAGACCGAGTGCTCGCCATCGGGGCCCACGACAACCTGCTGGCCGTGGCCCTCGACATCACCGACCCGGCCGCGGCTGAGGCGGCCGCCGCCGCGGCTGTCGCGAGGTTCGGCAGGATCGACGTCCTCGTCAACAACGCGGGCAACTTCTACGCCGGCTCGTTCGAGACCCTCAGCCCCGACCAGTTCCGCGCCCAGATGGAGACCAACTTCTTCGGCCCCCTCAACGTGACCCGCGCGATCCTGCCGATCATGCGCAAGCAGCGGAGCGGGCAGGTCATCACGGTCACGTCCACCGCGGGCCTTGTGGCAGGTGCGTTCGTGTCGGCGTATGCGGCCTCCAAGTTCGCCCTCGAGGGCTGGATGGAATCGCTTCGATTCGATCTGGAGCCCTTCGGGATCCGCACCATGGCCGTCGAGCCTGGCTTCTTCCGGACGGAACTCCTCGTTGAAGGTTCCTCGACGATCTGGCCCGAGCAGCAGATCGACGACTACGCCGAGCGCACCGCGCAGACCATCGCGGCCTGGCGAAGCATGAATGGTTTGCAGGGCGGCGATCCGCGCAAGCTCGCCGCTGCCCTGGTCACCCTTTCCGATTCGGGCGAGCTCCCGCTGCGGTTCATCGCGGGTGCGGATGCCATTGCTGGAATCGAGCAGAACCTCGCCACCATCCAGGCCCAAATCGACGCCACGAGGGCGATGTCCGCTTCCTTGTCGTTCGACGGCTCAGCCGAGAGGTAGTCGAGCCGCGGGATCGTCGGAATGATGATGCGGTGCTCGCTGGCGGCAACCGTGCCAAACCTACATAGAAGTAGGTTTGCGAAGAATTCGGGAGCTCTGAAATCTACAATGATGTAGATTTGGCATCATGGTTGATCAGATGATCGGGATCGGTGAGGCGAGCCGCATGCTCGGCTTGTCGCCGAGTCGCGTGCGGCAGTTGGTCGACCAGGGGCTGCTGACCGCCACGTCGACCGCAGGTGGTCACCGCCGATTCGATCCCGAGCTGTTACGGCGAGAGTCGCTGCAAATGCGTCGAGGTTCGACCACAGTGCCCGAGTGGACCATGGAGTTCGCATTGGCCGACTTGACCGAGGACGTGGTGTGGGCGCAGTTGCGATCCCAACTGGGCGAGGTGCCAGAACTGGCACGTCGGATTCTGGGCTATTCGGTCACCGAGATTGCGAACAACGCGATCGACCACTCCCGTGGCACCACGCTACGCGCAGGCCTTTCGTTGCGAGGCCGCACCGCCCGGGTCGCCTTGGCCGATGATGGCATCGGCGCATTCCGCAACATGGCCGATTCCTTTGGCTACTCCGACGTCGCCGATGCTGTCGTTGACCTGACCAAGGGAAAACGCACGACGGACCCGCAGCGGCACTCTGGAGAGGGCATCTTCTTCACGTCCAAAGCAGTAGACACGTTCACCCTGGATGCCAACGGCTATCGCTTCGTCGTGGACAACCCCAACACCGACGTGGCCCTGGGCCTTGGCCATGCCCTGGGCACCACGGTCACGATGACCCTGGACCTCGACACGACCAAGAAGCTGGTGGACATTTTCGCCGCCTACACCGAGGACGGCGAGTTCGTGCGCACCACGCCCCGCATCCAACTCGTGCAGTACGGATCGGAGTTCCTGAGCAGGTCTCAGGCGAAGCGGTTCGCTGCTGGCTTGGAGGAGTTCGAGCATGTGATCCTGGACTTCGCTGACGTCGACCTGGTCGGTCAAGGATTCGCCGACGAACTATTTCGGGTCTGGCAGGCGGAGCATCCGAGGGTGAGACTCGACGTGACCGGGGCTAACCCGGGGGTCGCGTTGATGATCGGCCGGGTCGCCAAACCTTGAGGCGTGGCCGACGTGCCAACAAGTCGCGGACGCGCCAGGTGGGTCACCGCTCCGTATCGAGCAGCGACAAACATCTCACGGTAACCGGGTCGATGAGCCGGGCGAGAAGCAGTGCGGTGCCGGCGGTGCCGACGAACAGGCCCAGTGAGTCGCCTTTCCGTAGGCCGGAGGGCCATTCCATCGGGTCGTCGGGGGCCAGGGACACAAGGTCGGACGCGATGCGCCGAGCCGCGTCGAGGTGCTGGGGGAGTTCCCAGACCTTGGCGGCCAGGACGAGCACGTCGAGTGGGCCGCCCATGCCGTGGCAGAGCGTCAGTCCGCCGGGGACGGACTCGAAGCCGTACTCGCGGGCCGTCCGGACCGCCCCGGTGAGGGATTTGCCGCAGGCCAACACCCCTGCGTGTGCTTCGGCGGCGATCGCCTCAACCGGGTAGTCGAGGACCAGCCCCGCTCGCACCGCCTGGAGCAGCCTGAGCCGGACGGCTGCGATGCCGGCCGCGCCGTGGCACCACATGACGGGATAGCCACCCTCGTTCGAATCGCGCAGATCGGGCCAACCCCCCGCGACCGGGTTAAACCACGCCCCCTCCCAGCGCAGCGCGGCCGCGACGAGGCGGGTGGCTGCGTCGGCGACGCTCGGGTAAGCCAAGGCCGCCTCGGCCAAGGCGAGCGCGATGCCGGAAGCGCCGTGCGCGAGGCCGCAGAGCGGACGAGCGATCGAGGCTTCCCGAGGATCCGGCCAGCAGGCACCCCCAGCATCCCAGCGGGCGGCGGCTTGGAGTCCGGCCACGAGGCCACGAACCGCATCCTCGTCGGCGGAGTGGGTGCGAACGAGCGCCAGCAGATCCCCGGCGAGTCCGTCTCCGAGGTCGAATCCCCGGTGGTCGAACGAGATCCGTCCCAGCGACCCGGACGCGAAATCGATGCCTGTGCGACCGCCCAGAAGTCCTTCCTCGGCCGACCCGACTCCCGCCGGTGCGGCCGCCTCGCCGAGCCGCGACATCGCCCACGCGATGCCGGCGTTCCCGTCGTACAGGCTGATGCGGTCGGCCCGGAGGACGGTCGGATTGCCCACCGCGTCGGTCTCCCAGGTGCCCCACCCGGTGGTGGGGCCGTCGACGATGGCGCACTCCTTGAGGGCGCGGAGGTTGCGCTCGTAGGCGTCGGTCAGGACGTCGACCGTGGGGGTCGCGGGTTCGGCGCTCATCGCGGGGCTCCTCGGAGGTGTGGTGCGGACGGAGTGAGCCCGGCAGCGCGGAAGGCCTCGCCCGCAGCGGACACAGGGTCGGTGGGTGAGGTGAGGAAGGCTTCGGCGAGCGCGGCGCACCGGGTCTCGCCGAAGCTCCGATCCCCACCCGGGTCTTCGGCCCACGAGATGCCGGGTTCAACGGGCGCGGCGAACGGCACCCGGCCGTCCAGAACCCGTCCGTGCGCCGCCTCGCTGACAATCGAGAGCGCCTGGGCGCGGTCCTCGTCCTTCACGTAGAGCAGGCAGGGATCCGGACGCACCAGGAACTCGGCCTGGGAGGCGACCTTGAGGCTCCACCCGAACGGCACGTCGGCCAAGGCCGCCGTGAGTCGGGCGACGATCTCCAGGATCCGCCCTGGGTCGGCCCCAACGTAGAAGCGCGTGACGTCGGGGGCCGGAGCGGTGGGATCCCAGTCGCCTCCCCAGGTGCGCCACCAGCCCTCCACCTCGTAGCCGCCCGCCCGGTCCACGACGGTCACGAGATCGCCCTCGCGGGCCGGTAGCCCCGGTCGGGCGCCGACGAAGTCCCCACGTGAGAGGGCCCGGTTTCCGCCGCCGGGCAAGCGGACGACCACCGTCCCAGCGAGACCCAGCGCGACCACGGGCGCCTCGGCCACCCAGCGTCGCCCCCCGGCGTGCGCCAACCGCAGCTGACCGACGAGCGGGGGCTCAGCCGGGGCTCGCGGAGGGACGTTTGCCGAGGGTCGTGCGGTGGCGTACCAGCTGCCATACAAGGCTTGGCGGCCCGATTCGACGTCGCTCACGCCGAAGGTGCGCCACGACGCGTAGGCGGCTCGGACGGCGTCTTGGTGCTCAGGGGAGAACATGGTGACTCCGGTGGGTGTCCGCGAGCAGCGCCGCGTCTTTCAGCAGCTTCGTGACGCTGCCGTCGTAGTCCGGCTGCCGATCGACGGTGAAGGCGCCGACGGCCACTTGATAGGCCGCGCACAGGGTCCGTACGCAGCGCAGGGCCCGGCTCGGTTCGGCCGCGGGTCCGCCAGCCGCCCGGTAGGCGTGCCGCAGCCGCGCCATGGCGATCTCGACCTGGCCGGGCAGGAGGGCGGCCGCCAGCATCTGCGCGCCCGCGAGATCCCAGGACGGATCCCCGGCGCCAGCCGACTCCCAATCGATCAGGCGCGCCGAACCGTCCGGAGGCGAGGATCACGTTCATGGCGCTGACGTCACCGTGCGTCCACGCGGTGGCCCGCCAGGCCTGGGCGGCCGCCGCCATCACGTCGGGCCAGGATCGGGCCGTCTCAATGACGAGGGTGGGCACGGCGTGATGCTTTGCCGAGTCCATGTGGGGCGGCAGGAGATCCAGCAGGGGCCAAGGGGGTCGCAGCCGGGGCGCCTGCGCGGGAAGGGACGTCCGATGGAGCTGCGCGAGGGTGGTTCCCAACGCCGCGAAGCCAGCCGTGATCCCGCTGGCGTCTCCGGCGAACGACAGGTCGGCAAGGCTCGCTCCGGCGACCGGTGCGAGCCACAACCCGACTCCGTGGACAGCGACAGTGGCGTGGGGACGATCGACGTCCCGGCCAGCAACCCCACGACAAGACGCTCCCGGGCGACGCTGTCGTCGCCGTCGAGCCCCGCCGCCATGCCTGTCGCCTTGACGTACGCGACAGCCCGATCGTCCTTGTCGACCCGGTGGACGATATTCGACGCCCCGATCGCCGCAACGCAAACCTGACCAGTGAGTGTCGAGCGGGTGTCGACCAGGCCGCCCCGGACGGCCTGTGCCAGCGACTGCGCCGCCGTGGTCATGGGAGTCCCCCCTGCAACTCGGGGGTCAGCTCGTGAACGTCCACCGGAACCCCGTCGAGGGAGCGGGGGAGCGCGCGAACGGGGTGGGGAGTCTTCTTGGTGACGTACACCAAGATCGCCGCCCGGCCCGTTCGCTTCCCGTCGGTGACTTGCTCGCCGACGTCGATGCCCGTCACGTCGGGGTAGGCCAGCAACGCGTCCTCATGGGATCGCTTCACTGCTCGAGCCCGGTCCAGGTTCTGCTCCGAAATCGCCATCGTCTACCCTCTTTCCCCTCGCTGTCTCTGTGCTGTTCGAGCCCCGATTCGGGCTCCTGATACATCCGCTTGTCGGGACGCGGGTGCGGCCGGGGTGGTGACATATCCACCACCCCGGCCGCAGTTTCGATCACTGCTGGGCTTCGCCTCCAAACTGCTCGAGCGCGGCGAGATAGCCAGCCCAGAACGCCGAATCGGTGCCGGACTGCACCGCTCCGCCCCCATCGCGGCGGGTCTCGACGGGGCCGCCCGGATCGAACGGCCCGCAGAAGGCGGCCGACGGGCAGTATCGGGTCGGGCAGAAGGCGACCGACGGGCATCGGAGTCGCGTGTGGCAGCCCAACCGGGTCGGGCAGATGAACTGACTCGGGCAAATCTGCAGTGACGGGCAGATCTGGAGGGTGGCCGGTGGGCACACGGTGAGGCTCACCGGGATTCGCTCCTGAGCCCCCTCGGGACCCTCGGACTGCCCAGCCTGACCGTCGGTATAGCCCGCCTGGTAGCCATCTGCGTAGCCGCTCTCGTAGGAGCCGCCAGCCTCGTAGGTCGGATCAGGCTCGCCGTAGCCGTATTCGTCCTCCATGCCACCGTGGATGCCACCGGGAATGCGGGGTTCGAAGCCGCAGGCGAGCGATGGGCAGCCGCCGAACGAGGGGCAGGCACGGGTGGGGCAGCCGCTGATCGTCGGGCACACCCTGGTGGGGCAGGCCCTGGTGGGGCAGATCAGGTTGGTCGCGGGGCAGCCGAGGCTGGGGCAGGTGATGCGCGACGGACAAGAGGCGAGCGTCGGGACGCAGGCGATGCCACGGGTCGGACAGATGAGCTGGCTTGGCGGACAGGTGAGCGTCGGACGGCACACGATGGTCCGGGTGGGCGGGAGGGTCAAGGCCTCGGTGAGCATCGTCACGTTCAGCTCGGACAACACGTCCGCGATCGGGTTGGCGAAGGTCATCGAGCCGTCGGTGGCGCCGCCGAACAGCAGTCCGATGACCTCCCGGTTGTCGTTCATGATGACCGAGCCGGAGTCCCCGCGATCCGAGAAGCGCAGGGCCGCATTTGCGGGGTCGATGCGGATCTGGTTGCGCAGGGTCCGCAGCCCCAGTCCGTCGCCATAGTCGATGGTCACGGTGAAATCGAGTGACTGAACTGTCCCTTCCCTGAGTTCGGTGGTGCGGCCCCGCTTGCGCACGTGTTCGTTGAGGGCGGCAGCCGCTGTTCCAGCAACGCCCCCGATCCCCTGGACGGAGGCCTGCCACGCACGTCCGACGTCGAGCGTGACCACAGCCCCGTCGACGTGTTCGCTCAGCACAGCGCGCGTCAACGCACCGAACTCCTGCGTGTTCGGATTGCCACCGTCCGGACGCCCGGGTTGGGTCATCCGCTGGCCGGCGGCCCAGGAGGTGTCGACCGCCGCGACGTGGAAGTTGGTGAGCGCCATCGTGGCACCCGTGCCGTTGTCGCGGACCAATGCCCCGAGGGTCCCCACCATCGTGTAGTTGCCGGCGACCTCGACGGCCGGTGGCTCCAGGAAGAACGTGCGGGACGGGCCCATCGAGATGCCGCCGACCAGGGTGGGGTAGGCGCCGGTGTCGATCTGGGCGATGGCGTCCAAAGGTTCCCAGGCGGGCGTTTGCAGTTCGAAGATGACCTCTTGGACGTCCGTCACGACGCCGTCGATCTCCTTGGGGATGAGATCCGCCTTGGATAGGCGGCTCAGGGGCACCTTCTTGTCGACGAAGACGACGATCGACAGTTCGCCCGTGGGTAAGCCGCCGCTGATTTTCTGCGCAATGTCGACCCCCGTGACGCCCGGGCGGGCGAGGAGGTCGTCTTCAACCCGGTTCTTCACCGGACGAATGGCTGCCCTGGTCTCGTTGGACATGGCACTTTCCTTCCTACCCCGATCGGTTGAAGGGGTACGAAGACGTGAGCCCCGCTCAGTCAGGCAGATACGTGTCGCAGATCAGGTATCAGGGCGAGGATGTGGGCCTCGACAGATGGGGTGTGCTGCGCTCAGGGAAAGAAACCAGGCCGGGGATGTATCACCGCACAGGCTGGGCCCTCTATTCCTTCAAGAGCCTCAGCTCTAGGCTGACACCACCCCAGGAGGAACACATGGTCGCGTTCGAAACTCCCGATTTCCGATCTCGTACGCTCGACCCGTCGGCGTCCCTGCTTGGCTTTGCTGGTCAACAGCCGTTGCGCACGGCGTACGCGGCGGATCGGCTGCTGATTTCGGACGCGGGGATGCCATCCGTAGCTAGCGTCCGCGGGCGCGCTTCTGACTCCACGCCCGGGGGCGCCGCCACCCAAGCGCTCGCAGCTCTGGGTTGGGAATTGGCCCCCCTCCGGGACTTGACGGAACACGCCACCGCTCCGGCAGGGCGCGCGGCGTCCCTTGCGGCCGCCGTACCCGCGGCAGAAGACGCGTCCGTCCAGATCACCCCGCACGTGCTTCGGCCGATC
The DNA here is from genome assembly GCA_016716635.1 of Micropruina sp. Classification (GTDB taxonomy): domain Bacteria; phylum Actinomycetota; class Actinomycetes; order Propionibacteriales; family Propionibacteriaceae; genus JADJVZ01. The sequence goes on along the minus strand of JADJVZ010000011.1, from coordinate 1,342,516 downwards.
AAGGGGCGGGTCGCAAACGCGCCCGACGCCTGGGTAGCGATGCAGAACCTTCTCGCGGCCGACCCCTCCCTGCAGGGACGCATCCAGCTCGACCACGTGGTCGCCGCAACGCCGTACTGGGACGGGATCTCGTACTGGGACGGCATTTCCTATTGGGATGGGATCTCGTACTGGGATGGGATCTCCTACTGGGACGGCATCGCCGCGCGTCAGGCATCGTCGGAGTTCTCCCGGCCCGGCTCAGGCGGCAAAATGCCGGTGTCGGTCGTCCTCGCAGACCCAGCCTTGAGCGCCCCTCAGCTGGTGCGGCGACCCGTCGTGGTGATGCCCGACACCGGCATTGGACGCCACCCGTGGTTCGACAGCCTGCCGAGTTCCGCCCCCGCGACCCCGGAGGAGGTCACGGGCGTTTCGGACGTCCTTACCGGCGGCCTCGACCGGCTCGCGGGCCACGGCACCTTCATCGCGGGCATCGTGCGGCAAACCTGCCCCGCAGCGCGGCTCGTGCCCTACACGGTGATGACCTCCGCGGGCGTCTTGCTGGAGAGCGACCTGCTGCGGCTCCTGCAGGACATCCTCGACCGCCAACTCGCGGCGCTGAGTGCTGGCGACGCGGGGGCGATCATCGATGTCGTGACGCTCTCGATCGGCTACTACCACGAACAGCCCACCGATCAGATCACCGACATCGCCATGGCTCGCCTGATGCGGGAGCTTGGCCGCGCCGGCGTGCTCGTCGTCGCCGCCGCCGGCAACGATGCCACGAATCGGCCGTTGCTGCCGGCCGGCTTCGCCGGGCAGGTCGTCGGCCTCGAGCGGGATGCCTTGCCGCTCGTCAGCGTGGGCTCGTTAAACCCCGGGCAGGCCAGCGTCTCTCTGTTCAGCAACGCCGGGGAGTGGGTCACCACCTACCGTCCCGGTGCCTCGATCGTCTCGACGCTCCCGGTCACACAGGACGCGTCCGCCCAGCCCTCGCGCCACGCCGCCGCAGCGCCTGGCGACCCGCGGACACGCGCCACCATCGACCCCGATGACTACTCGGGCGGCTTCGGGGTCTGGAGCGGCACTTCGTTCGCCGCCCCGGTGCTTGCGGGGGAGTTGGCGCAGCAACTGGTCCAGCAAGGGCCCGAGGACGTCCACCTCGACGCGCTGATCGAGCGGGGGTGGAAGGCGCTCTCCAGCGTGCTGCCGGCCTTGCAGCGCCCTCCGACATGACCACCGCGGCGACGGGACTAGGGCCGAGGGCCGCCGAGGCCTTCGCCGACTATCGCGCTGGACGTCCTGAGCGTCTCGCGGATCTGGTGCGCCTCCTGACCCCGCTGCTGTGGCACACGGCACGCTCGCAGAACGCACCGGCTGCCATCGCCGAGGACGCCGTGCAGACCGCCTGGCTGCGGCTCATCGACACGGCGGGTTCGATCGCCGATCCGCGGGCGGTCACGAGCTGGCTCGTGGTCACGGTCAAGCGCGAGACCTGGCGCCTCATGCGCTTGGAGGGGCGGGAGGCCGAGCCGGCCATCGGGCTGCCCGACGTCCCGACGGAACTGACGCCTGAGGCCACCGCGGTTCTCAGCGAGCGGCAGCGCACCTTGTGGCGGCACATTACGGCGTTGTCGCCTCGCTGCCAGGCGCTGCTACGCGTCATCGCCTATGCGGCGCAGGCCGACTATGCAGAAATTTCAGGTGCCCTAGGGATGCCAATGGGGAGCATCGGTCCCACCCGGGGCCGTTGTCTGGCAAAGCTGCGGGACACGCTGATGGCCGATCCAACCTGGGGGAAAGACAATGAATGACGATCTGCTTGACGGCGTCGATGCCGCGATTCTCGACGACGTGCGAGGCATGTGGGACGACCTAGACCCCGTCCCCGCGGGACTCGAGGAACGGATTCGTTTCGCCTTGAACATCGCCGCGATGGAGGCCGAGTTGGCCGAACTGATGACGATGTCGCTGGCGGGCGTCCGGGGGACGGACGAGACCGATACCGTCACGTTCACGGTCGGCTCCTTCAGCCTCATGATCACGACGTTGACCATGACGCGCGGCGTCCGGATCGACGGCTGGGTGACCGGTGACCAGGCGACCGTGGACGTCGTCGCCGAGGGCACGACGCTGACCGCCCGACCCGACACGACGGGACGATTCTCGGTCGCCGATGTGCCTCGTGGACGCACCCACTTCGTGGTTCATCGCCCCGGTCACCGGCCGGTCATCACCCCGTCGATCGACCTGTAGCGGGGGTGGCCCTTGGTCGAGGAGCAGACACTCGCGCGCGCCAATGAGCTTCGTCGGCGCGCGGTGGGGGAGAACTCGGCCGGACGCCCCTCCCAGGCGGTGCGGTCGCTCCACGCCGCCCTCAAGTTGCTGCCGCCGCTGACCAAGCCAGCGAGCCACGCCGTCGATCTCGTGCGCGTCTCCTGCCTGCTGACCCTGGCCGTGGCGGAGTATGCGCGTGCCGGGTGGGCAGGGGCGGAGCCGCTGCTGCGCCAGGCTGATGTCTTGGCTGCGGACGATCCGGAGCTTCGAGCCCGGTGGCGGGCCCAGCACGGACTGATCCTCGGGCGTTCGGGGTCTCTGGCCGAAGCGGTGGCCGAGTTGTCGGTGGTGCGTACCGAACCGGGTTGGTTCACAGACCTTGAACGCTGTTCGATCATGCTGAATCAGGGCGCGGCCTTCCTTGAGCTGGGCATGCCGGCCGAGGCGATCGAGTCCTACGACGCCGTCATCGAGATCGCGGCGGGCGGCGGGTACGTCCGCCAGTTGTTCATGGCACGGCACAACCGGGGCTTCGCCCACTACCTCGCCGACGACCTTCCGGGCGCCCTCACCGAGATCGCTGCTGCGGCCGCGATGGATGCTGACGTCCATCGCGGCACCTCCCTGCGGGATCTGGGACGCGTCCTGCACGAGTCGGGACTGCTCGACGAGGCGAGGGAGGCGCTCGATCAGGCTGAAGCCACCTGCACCCGGCGTGAAGACCGGCTGCTGCGGGCCGACATCAACTTGGAGCGCGCCCGCGTTCTGCGACTCACCGGGGATCTGGCGCAGGCCGCGATGGCCGGACGAGCGGCGCGGTCGGCCTACCGCGACATGGGCTCCGAGCTTCTCGCCACCCGCGCCCACCTCACGGTGCTGGATTGCGATCTCAGCCTCGGACGGCGGCTCCCGCTGGTGAGGGAGGAGGCTCTCGCCTCGGCCGTCGCGGCAGAAGCCACGGGGGACGTGGATTTGTGGGCCCGAAGCCTCTGCGTCTCCAGCGAAGCCGCCGTGCGTCTCGGTCAGATCGACAACGCTCGAAGCGCGCTGGCGGCGTTCCCCACGCAACCGCTCGGCCTGGTGCTACGGCTGCGACGGGCGTACTCGGAGGTGCTCACGGATTTGGCCCAGGGGAGCAACCGGTCGGCACGGACGCGACTCCGCAATGCGGCGCGCGAGGTGGGCACCAGCCAGGCCGCGGCGGCCGGGTTGGAGTCGCGGGCCGCCCGAGCGGTGCTGGGCGTCCGGCTGGCCTCGCTGGATCTCGGACTAGCGCTGCGGCAAGGGCCGGGAGCGGTCTTCGAGACGCTCGAGCGGTGGAGCACGGCTGGGCGAGCGTTGCCGGTGGTTCGTCCGTCCGACGATCCGCGAATTGCGGAGCTGACCCAGGATCTGCGCGTCCTGAGCCGAAAGCTGCGCGATCAACCCGATGATCCGCTGGTTCCGGCGTGGCGGGCTGACGTGGAGCAGCGGCGGCGCCGCCTGGCCCTGGTGGCGAACAGCCAGCGGCAGGCCGACGTCCTTCAGCCCGGCGGCTCGTCGCTGGCCTTCGCTCTCGAGCACCTTCAGCATGCGGATAGGGACGTGCTTTGGCTGTTCGTCCACGACCGGGCATTGTGGGGCGCTGGTGTCTCCGGGGGGCGCCGAAGAGTTGCGCGGCTGCTCGATCTGGAGTCTTGTTTCGAGCAAAGCCGACGGATCCGCGCCGACCTGCGAGCAAGCGTCGTGACCACGTCGAGTCTCACCCCTGCCGTGGCGTTGTCGCTACGGAGCGACTTGGAAGCCTTCGACGATGCGGTGGTGCGCCCCTGGCGCTTCCGATCGGCCGGCCTGGTCGTCATCGGCTGCCACGCGGTGGGCTCGGTGCCGTGGGCGATGCTGCCCTCGTTGCGTGGCAAGCCCGTTACTGTCGGACGATCTCTCAAAGAATGGTCGGCGCGATGGGGGCAGGGCGAGCCGGTCGTAGCGGTGCTGGCCGGACCCGATCTGAGCCACGCGGCCGCCGAGAGCGCGGCGGTTTCCCAAGCGTGGGCAGGAAGCGAGGTGTCTGCCCATGGCGCCGCGACCTCCTCGGACCTAGTGCTGGCCCTTGCCACGGCTGAGGTGGTCCATGTGGTGGCGCACGGGCAACACCGCCCCTCAAGCCCGCTGTTCTCGAGTCTGCGGTTGTGCGATGGGGACGTCTACGCCCACGAACTGCCCACCGGACGGGTCTCCGCTGGCCACGTCATCCTGTCGGCCTGCGACGCGGGCTCCGCCGAGATGCGCCCCGGCGACGAGCCGCTCGGGATGGCGAGCACCCTCGTGGCACTGGGCGTCCGCTGCGTGGTCGCCGCGGTGGCGCCGGTTGCCGATGAGGTGGCCGAAACCGTGATGACGCGGTACCACGCGCAACTTGCGCAGGGGCGTCCGAGCGATGAGGCCCTCGCAGTCGCGACCGAGGATGGGCTGGGCGGGGCGTTCGTCGCGCTCGGGTCCACCTGGCGTCGGCGTTAGAATCTGGACGCAAGCAGGGCGACTCAGTGAGGCGGGGGCAATGTCAGCCACACCAGGACGCGCTGGCGTCCGGCAGCCGGGCCTTGACGAGCTTCGCCTGATGACCAAAGTCGCCCGGCTGTACCACGAGAAGGGCCTCACCCAGCCTCAGATCGCGGCGCAGCTCTTGCTCTCGCAAGCCCGAGTTTCGCGGTTGCTGAAGCAGGCGGAGGCCTTGGGGATCGTCCAAACGGTGATCACGATGCCCCCGGGCGTCCACGGGGATCTCGAGGACGAACTCCAGGTGCGCTACGGCCTTCGCGACGTGGTGGTGGTGGATGCGGCCGAAGGCGACGTGCCCGTCACTGTGCTGGGTCCGGCGGCGGCGGCCTACCTCGGTGCGACCATGACGGAGGGGCCCGTGATGGGCGTGACGTCGTGGAGCGAGTCGGTGATGGCCGCGGTGAAGTCGATGTCGACGCGACGGCTGCCGAACGTCGACAGGGTCGTGCAGTTGTTGGGCGGGCTCGGTGCCCCCAGTGGCCAGGTGCACGCCAATCGGCTGGTGGCGCAGTTCGCCGACCTGTGCGGTGCCGTCCCGGTGCTGATGCCGGCCCCGGGCCTCGTGAGCGAACACTCGGTGAAAGAGGCGCTCGTCCGCGACGGTGCGATCCGCGAGGTGATGGCGGTCTGGGACGAGGTCACGGACGCCGTCGTGGGCATCGGCGGCTTGGAGCCTTCCCCGTTGCTGCAGCGCAGCCAAAACGGAGTCACCTCGGATGAGCGCGAACGCCTTCGTGCCCTCGGAGCTGTGGGGGACATCTGCTTCCGCTACTTCGACGAGGCCGGCTCGCCGCTGCCCTCGGATCTCGATGCCCGCGTCATGGGCATCACGGCGGCCCAGTTCCTGGCCATCCCGCGGCGCATCGGGGTAGCGGGCGGCACCCACAAGGTGGAGGCTGTCCGCGGGGCCGCCCGAGGCGGTTGGATCAATGTCCTGATCACCGATCTCAGCCTCGCGCAGGCGCTCATCACCTGACATCGCCCCGCGACGGGCGTGCACAAGGCCTGTGTACGCCCCGGCCGTGACTAGATATTCAATCGTGAATAGATCTTGCGATGCCGGTCAGGCACGGGCGATACTTATCTCAATGACGCACAAATTCGCATAACGAAATGCACGGATGTGCAAATGTGAATGGTCAGTCGACGGACGAACGGCGTCCGGCACTCTTGAGGAAGCAGCAATGGCAAGTTATTCAGATCGTCTCGTGAAGCGTGAGCGCGAGGTTGGACGCCCCGTCCGGGTGGGCGTCGTGGGCGCCGGTCAGATGGGCCGGGGCCTGATCGCCACCATTGAACGTGCCGAGGGCATGGAAGTGTCGGTCGTGGCCGACATCGCCGTCGAGCGCGCGGTGGAGGCATACGCCAACGCTGGTCGCGTCGAGCCTGCGGTCGTCGAATCGGACCTCGCCAAGGCCGCCGAGCGGATCGAGGCTCGCCTGCCCGTCGTCATCAACGACGGCCTTATGGTGCCACGCCTACCGGTTGACATCGTCCTGGAGGTGTCGGGCGTGCCCGAGATCGCCGCCCAGATCGCCTACTCGGCGCTGGTGGGCAAGAAAGACGTCGCCCTCATGACCGTCGAGGCCGATGTCACCGTCGGATTGCTGCTCGCGAGCATCGCCAACGCCGGCAATCAGGTGTACACGATCTGCCGGGGTGATGAGCCTGTCGAGTGCCTGAAGCTCGTCGAGTACGCCCGCGATCTTGGCCTGACCGTCATCGCGACCGGCAAGGGCAAGAACAACCCCAACCGTCCGACCGACGTCGTGGAAGACGTGATGGCCGAGGCGCTGGCCAAGAACATGAACCCCCGCATCCTCTGCGAGTTCACTGACGGCACCAAGACCCAGATCGAGATGGCCTCGTTGTCGAACGCCACCGGCATCCCGGTGGACGTGGCGGGCATGCACGGTCCCGCCTGCTCGATCGACGAACTGGCGACCAAGCTCATTCCGGTGGAAGACGGTGGCATCCTCACCAGCTACCCAGCGGTCGAGTACACCGTCGAAGGCAACGTGGCCCCAGGGATCTTCGCGGTCGTCCGCTCGGAAAACCACGTGGTGACCGAGGAGCTCGACTTCCTGAAGTTCGGAAAGGGCCCCTACTACGCCATTTACCGTCCGCATCACCTTGCCTCTATCGAAGCGCACCTGTCGATCAGCGAAGCCGTCCTGGATCGTCGCGCCGACTTCCAGACCAAGGTGTGGCGTTCGGAGGTCACGGCCAAGACCAAGTTCGCGCTCAAGGCGGGCATCACGCTGGAGGGCATGGGCGGGCATCACGTCCGCGGTTGGACGATCGATGCCGATGACGCGACCGCAGCCAACGCCATCCCGATCGGCCTCGTGGGCGGCTGCGTGCTGAAGCGAGATCTGCCCGCGGACGCCATCGTGACTTATGACGACGTCGAGGTGGACGAACGTCGTCCGCTCGTGGCCATGCGGCGGCTCCAGGACTCTCTCCACGCGGCCGGAATCATCTGAGCGCGTCACCGTCGAAAGGGTGTGACGAGAGATGCCGGCACCACGCGATAGGCAGTTGTTGCTCGCGGCAGCGCGGTTGTATTACCTGGAGAATCGCTCCCAAAGCGAGGTCGCACGGGTCTTGTCCGTCTCACCCTCGTCGGTGTCGCGGATCCTGACCGCCGCCCGCGACCAGGGGTTGGTCGAGATCCGGATCCACGATCCGGAGTCTCGACCCTCCTAGGGCTTGGCGGCACCGAGGGCGCGGCGCCGACTTCGCGGGCAACCACTCTTGCACGCTAGGCTGAACGCCCACGCGGATGTAGCTCAATGGTAGAGCCCCAGCCTTCCAAGCTGGCCATGCGGGTTCGATTCCCGTCATCCGCTCGATGGTGAAATGCCTAGTCAGGCGCAAGTCTGGCAGGCGTCAACCGACGTTGGACGCGCGATTGGACCCCGTCCCCGTGCACTCCCGTGCACTCGCGGGAGGCGAAAGGGGTCCGCCATGGCACGCAAAGCCAGCCCAAAACGCCGCAATCCGAGCCCGCTCGGCACTGTTCAACAGCTCCCAAGCGGTCGATTTCGCGCCTTCGGCCTCATTTGCTTCTGCTGTCAGGGGGGGCCGAAGCCGATCCAAGCGAGCAATGGGCCCACGTTGACGGTGAGTGGTGCCAGCAGGAATAGCACTGCACCAGTCACCCTCCGCCTTCTTCCCTGAACGTGGGTGATGCGGGCTGCGGCCAAGTCCACCCTTGTCAACGCGAAACCTACGAGGCCGAGCACCGAAGGCACCAAGCTTACGAAGATAATCCAGTATGCAAGTGCCCAGAAGATTCCCTGGCTTGCTTCCCTTCCATGAAGAGCAACTATCAGGATCTCGGCCACGATAAGCACCACCTCGATGAAAGCCGCAACTACCAGCGGCCCTAAGGATCGCCCGCCCCTGGCCTTCATGCGAGACCGCCGGTTGGCGCTGGACCAGGCTCCGTTTGCCATCGGTAAATCCTAGGAAATCGAGACCTTGAAGTCGGTAGAGCACAGCGGAATCTTGTGTTCGCGGTCGGCGAACAAGCAGCCGAGCTGCAGTCCGGCACCGGAGTACAGAGATTGGTAAATCTCTTCATATTTCGAGTACGCGCCAACATAGAGTTCGTGGTTAGACACGTTGTCATGATTTCCCTTGATATATGAGTTCCTATTTCCCAAATGGATCCTTGCGTAGGTGTCGATCGGGGGGAAACAGCGGATGTGAAGCCGCTGCCTGTATTTCCGCAAGGCCGGTCGTGTCGGTGGACCTCCAGTCTGACAGGGTGGGCCGGAACGCGTGCCAAGATCGGATCATGGTCGAACCTCTTCGTCCCTGGCTTGTGAACTATCAGCCGGGGGTCCCCGCCGATATCGAGTTGCCTACGGATTCGCTCGTCCACATGTTCGAGCGCAGCGTGGCCGCGGCCGGTCCGGCGATCGCCCTGGACTTCTTCGGGCGCGAGACTAGTTACGCCCGTCTTGGCGACCAGGTGGCCCGCGCCGCCGAGGGCCTTCGAAAGCTGGGCGTGGCGGCGGGGGACCGCGTGGCCCTCTTATTGCCGAATTGCCCCCAACACCTCGTCGCGTTCTACGCCGTCCTTCGGCTCGGCGCCGTGGTGGTCGAGCACAACCCTCTCTACACTGCCCCGGAGTTGCGGCATCTCTTCGAAAGCCATCACGCCAAGGTTGCGATCTGCTGGGACACGGCGGTCGAGAAGATCACCGACCTGCCGCGGGACGCCGCCCCCGCGCACATCGTCGCGGTGAACCTGCTGGATGCCTTCCCCGCGGTCCAACGGCTGGCGCTGCGCCTGCCGATCCCGTCGCTTCGGGCCAAGCGCGACGCGCTCACCCGTCCGGCGCCGGGGCAGACCATCCCGTGGCGCCAGCTTCTGAAGAGTGCGCCATTGGACCCCGCGCACCCGCGTCCGGGCGTCCAGGACCTGGCCGCCATTCAGTACACGTCCGGCACCACCGGAACGGCCAAGGGCGCCATGCTGACGCACTTCAATCTGCACAGCAACGCGCTGCAGGGCGAGGCTTGGATGTACAGCGCCCAGTACCAACGCGAGAACTTCTACGCGATCTTGCCGATGTTCCACGCGTTCGGGCTGACCCTCTACGTCACCTACGGGATCCTCAAGCAGGCCCGCCTGGTGATCTTCCCCAAGTTCGACGTGGACATGGTGTTGGACGCGGCCAGGCGCGTTCCGCCGACCATTTATTGCGCGGTGCCGCCCATCTACGAGGCGACCGCCAGGCGCGCCGCCGAGCGGGGCATCTCGTTGAAGTCGGCGAAGTACTGCATCTCAGGGGCCATGAACCTGCCCGACGCCATCGTCGAGCGCTGGGAGGCGGCCTCGGGTGGGTTGCTGGTCGAGGGCTACGGCATGACCGAAACCTCACCGGTCGCGCTGGGCAACCCGTTCTATCCGACGCGCCGCCCGGGCACCATCGGGGTCCCGTTCCCGAGCACGTGGATGCGGGTCGTCGATCCGTCCGACCCCACGCGCGACGTCGAACCGGGCACGCCGGGGGAGTTGCTCCTCAAGGGGCCCCAGGTCATGCGCGGCTACTGGCAGGACCCCGAGGCGACCGCCGCCGTGCTGCTCCCGGACGGATGGCTGCGCACCGGCGATGTCGTGACGGTGGACGCCGACGGCTTCACCACCATCGTGGACCGCCTCAAGGAGCTCATCATCACGGGCGGCTTCAACGTCACGCCATCGGAGGTGGAGGACGCCCTGCGGGCGCATCCCGACGTCGTGGACGCGGCCGTCGTCGGGCTCCCGTCGGAGCGCGGCGGCGAGGACGTGGTAGCCGCAGTGGTCCTACGCCCAGGGGCAACCCTGGACGAGGACGCACTGCGGGAACACTCTCGCGGACGCCTGGCGCGCTACAAAGTGCCGCGCCGCATCGTCGCCGTCGCGGACCTGCCCCGCTCGATGCTCGGAAAGGTTCTCCGAAAGCAGGTCAAGGACCAGATTGCGCCCAGCTGACCCGGGGCGGCTGCCTCACTAAGGGGTCGTGATGATGTCGAGGCCGATCTGGCCGGACCCGTTCATGACGAGGTGCTGGCCACTCAGGTCGATGACCGCGCTGACGGATGCCGGTCGCGACCGGATGACCCAGTGCAGGGTTCCGTTCGTTTCACTCACATTGGAGATCTTGCCCACGCCGGTCCAGGTCACCGAGATTGATGCGGGCATGGGGCCGTCGGGAAAGACGTTGACGTCGAACTGCGTCGAATCCGTTGCGGACGCGAGGCCTGTGTCGACAGTCGCCGACTGGTTCGACCTGGTGTAGCCCGAAAACACCAAGTTCCCGCTGGAGGGGGCGCTGGCGTCGCACGAGTCGGTCGCCATGATGGATATCGAACCGTTGCCTTGGCCGTTCTGGACGTTGTAGACCGAGACCGAGACCTGCGTGGACAAGCATCCGGTCGCCGTCATGGTCGACGGCGCGGTCTGGGCCAAGGTCGTGGTCGCCCAGGCCTGCTGGATGTTCGTGGCACTGGCTGGTGCGGCGCCGACGGCGGTGGCGACGAGGAGTGTCCCGACCCCGACTAGGGTGCCCAAAATCTTCTTCATGTTTCTCCCTCTTTTCGGCGCCGCGCTTCGCCCGGGGGGAGCGGTGTCACGAACGCAGGGCCCATTTTCACGGCACGTCGAGGTCAGGTGGGGGATTCTTAGCCAGCAAACCCTCAGCTGCGCAAAATTGCGCAGTGGTGACGGCTAAGTCCCTGGGTCAGACCTTGGCGGTGAGGGTGTCGAACTCGAGCACCCCCAGGCTGCCGCTGATCACGATATGCATGTCGTTGAGATCGACGACGATGGACGCGTTAGCGGAGCGTTGACGCCTTACCCATTGGGCGCCGTCGAGCATTTGGGCCCCGTTCGTGATCTTGCCGACGCCGGTCCAAGTCGCTCGGACCGAGGCCGTCGTAGGCCCGCTGGTAGCCATGTCGAAGGCGATCTGATCGGAGTACGAGCCGCTGCCCAGGTTCGAGTCGACCGTCGGCCCCGTCGTCGCGGGCAGGTAGAACCAGAACATCGTCCCCCCGGCGTAGGGGTCACTAGCGGTGCACGAGTCGGTCGCCCAGAGGGTGGTCCCGCCGTGGTCCGCCGTGTCAGACCGGTCGTTGACACGCACCGAGACGATCGTCGAGAGGCATCCGGTCGCGGTAGCCGTCGAAGGTGAGGTTTGGGACAGCAAGGCCGAAGCCCACGCGTTACGCACTGTCGGAGTGCCTGCCGTGGCGGCGGGTGCACCGAGCGCGTTGACGGCGACCAGGGCACCTACGGCCACCAAAGTGCCCACAATCTTCTTCATGATGTTTCCCTCTTCAGGCGCCGTCCTTCGTCCCCTGGCGAGAGCGGCGTCAGGCGCGCCAGATGTCCATCCTCACGCCACTCCCGAGCCGAAGCGAGCGGTCTGACCCCCAAATCTTTAGTAGGGGCAAAAATGCCCGGGGTTGAGGGGCTATCTGCGGCTGGGGGTCAGTTTTCGCCCTGCGGCGGAGCCCTGGCTAGGATTGCCCAGTCTGTCAATCACATCAGGAGCCGATTTCGTGCCCAGCAACGTCGAGCAGCTCAGCCCGTCCCGGGTGAAGTTCACCGTGGAGATCCCGTTCTCCGACCTCAAGTCCCACCTGGACAAGGCCTACCAGACCATCGCCCAGCAGGTGAACATCCCCGGTTTCCGCCGTGGCAAGGTGCCCGCCTCGGTCATCGATCAGCGTTACGGCCGCGGTGCCGTCCTGCAGGAGGCCATCAACGCCGCCCTGCCGACCGCCTACAACGCGGCCGTCCAAGAGGCCAAGGTCTACCCGCTGGCCGACCCCGAGATCGAGGTCACCAAGCTTGAGGACGGGCAGCTCGTCGAGTTCACCGCTGAGGTGGACGTGCGTCCGGACTTCGCGCTCCCGGCGTTCGACGCGATCTCCGTGTCGGTGCCCAACGCGACCCCGACCGACGACCTGGTCGCCGAGCGCATCGAACTGCTGCGTCGGCGATTCGCCACGAGCGTCGAGGTCGAGCGCGCGGCGCAGGACGGCGACGTTGTCACCATCGACCTCGTCGCCAGCCGCGACGGTGAGCCGATCGAAGACGGCACCGCCGAGGGCGTCAGCTACGCCATCGGGTCGGGCACGATGCTCGAGGGCCTTGACGACGCCGTCACCGGCCTTTCCGCCGGCGACAACGCGACGTTCGCCTCCACCCTCGTCGGTGGCGCGCTCGAGGGCGAGCCCGCCGATATCGCGATCACAGTCACCAAGGTGGCCGAGCAGACGCTCCCCGAACTGGACGACGCGTTCGCCCAGATGGTGAGCGAGTTCGACACCGTGGACGAGATGAAGGCCGACTTGGCCAAGGCCGCGGCCGACGTCGCGCGCTACCAGCAGCTGGAGGCCGCGCAGGAGTCCGTGCTTGAGACGGTCGTCACCCAGGCCGATTTCGAGGTTCCCGCTGGCCTGCTGGCCGCTCAGGTGGCTGGCCGCAAGGAGAACATCGAGGGCCAGCTCGCGAACGCCGGCTTGACCATCGATCGTTACCTCGAGCAGAGCGCCGAGGAGAAGGCGCAGACCCCCGAGGAGTTCTGGGCCAACGTTGAGGCCGAGACCACCAAGCAGCTCAAGGCTCAGCTGGTGCTCGACAAGGTCGCCGACGATGCAGAGCTTGGCGTTGACCAGCAGGAGCTCATCGAGCTCATTGGTCGCAAGGCGCAGGCCAACAACAGCACCCCCGAGGCCGAAATGCAGCACATGATGGACCACGGCCACATGAGCGAATGGATGCAGGAAGTGCGCCGAAGCAAGGCGCTCGCCAGCATTTTGTCCCAGGTGACCTTCGTTGACGCCGACGGCAACACCGTCGAACTCACCGCCCCGGTTACCGCGGAGTAACTCTCACCAAACTCGCACAAGGCCCCGGCATGTCCGGGGCCTTTTGCCGTCAGCGAACAGGGGCGCGTGGGCCTCGGTTTTGCCCTGTTGTCCCGGTAGCGTGCAAGGCGTGAACACTAACGGATCGAACCCAGGCATCACCGCCGCGGGCGCCGGCACCGGCGGCCTCGGCATGAGCGACTCGGTGTACCAGGCGCTCTTGGCGAACCGCATCATCTTCCTCGGCTCCGAGGTCCGCGACGAGAACGCCAACGCGATCTGCGCGCAGATGCTGCTGCTTAACGCCGAAGACCCCCACAAGGACATCTACCTCTACATCAACTCCCCGGGTGGCTCGGTCACCGCGGGCATGGCGATCTACGACACCATGCAGTGGATCAGCAACGACGTGGCCACCGTCGCCATGGGCCTGGCCGCCTCTATGGGCCAGTTCCTGTTGAGCGCCGGCACCAAGGGCAAGCGGTATGCGCTGCCGCACGCCAAGATCTTGATGCACCAGCCGCTGGGCGGCATCGGCGGGTCGGCGACGGAGGTCAAGATCCTCGCCGAGCAGTTGCTCGCCACCAAGCGCGAAATGGCGTTGCTGATCTCGGAGCAGACCGGCAAAGACATCGCGCAGATCGAAGCCGACTCCGACCGCGACCGCTGGTTCACGGCCCAAGAGGCCCTGGAGTACGGCTTCATCGACCACGTGTACACGAAGGCGTCCGACATTTTGTCCGCTGACGCCCCCAACAAGTAAGGCCTCGCGATGAGCTACTACATCCCTCAGTGGGAGGAGCGGACGAGCTACGGCATGCGCCGCGTCGACCCCTACACCAAGCTGTTCGAGGACCGCATCATCTTCCTGGGCACCCCGATCACCGATGACGTCGCCAACGCCGTCATGGCGCAGTTGCTGTGCCTGCAATCGATGGACCCCGAGCGTCCGATCAGCATTTACATCAACTCACCCGGTGGCTCCTTCACGGCCCTCACCGCGATCTACGACACGATGCAATACATCAAGCCCGACATCCAGACGATCTGTCTGGGGCAGGCGGCTTCGGCGGCGGCGCTGCTGTTGGCGGCTGGCACGAAGGGCAAGCGATTGGCGCTGCCCAACAGCCGGATCCTCATCCACCAGCCGGCCACCGAAGGCGGCTACGGCCAGTCGTCCGACCTGGAGATCCAGGCGCGGGAGATCCTCCGCATCCGTTCGCTGATGGAGGGCATGCTGGCCGCTGACACCGGGCAGACCGTCGCCCAGATCAGCAAAGACATCGAGCGTGACAAGTTCATGACGGCTGAGGAGGCGAAGGCCTACGGCATCGTCGACGACATCCTGACGTCCTTGAAAGACCTCGGGTAAGTAAGAAGAAGGGCCGGCCATCATGGCAAGGATCGGAGAGACGTCCGACGTGCTGAAGTGCTCGTTCTGCGGAAAGAGCCAAAAGCAGGTCAAGAAACTCATCGCTGGGCCGCAGATCTACATCTGCGACGAGTGCATCGAGTTGTGCAACGAAATCCTGGAAGAGGAGTTCTCCGAGGCCAGCGCCGTCGGCCTCCTTGAGGATCTTCCGAAGCCCGTCGAGATCCGGACGTTCCTGGACGCGTATGTGATTGGACAAGACACCGCCAAGAAGGCCCTGGCGGTGGCTGTCTACAACCATTACAAGCGCGTCCAGGCGCAGGCCAGCACGCCCGCGCGACGGGTCACCGAGGACGAGTCGGTCGAACTGGGCAAGTCCAACATCTTGCTCATCGGTCCGACCGGCTGCGGTAAGACCTACCTCGCTCAAACGCTCGCTCGGATGCTCAATGTGCCGTTCGCGATGGCGGACGCCACGGCTCTCACCGAGGCTGGTTACGTGGGCGAGGATGTCGAGAACATCCTGCTCAAGCTGATCCAGGCCGCCGACTTTGACGTCAAGAAGGCTGAAACCGGCATCATCTACATCGACGAGATCGACAAGGTGGCCCGCAAGTCGGAGAACCCGTCGATCACTCGCGATGTGTCGGGGGAGGGCGTCCAGCAGGCGCTGTTGAAGATCCTTGAAGGCACGACGGCGTCGGTGCCGCCCCAGGGTGGACGCAAGCACCCGCACCAAGACTTCATCCAGATCGACACCACGAACATCTTGTTCATCGTGGGTGGGGCGTTCTCCGGCCTGGACGACATCATCAACTCTCGGGTGGGCAAGCGGGCCCTTGGTTTCAACAACGACGCGGACCTGCGGCGGGCACCCTCAAATAACCCGTTCGAGCAGGTGCGTCCCGAAGACCTCCACAAGTACGGCCTGATCCCCGAGTTCATCGGACGCTTGCCTATGATCTCGACCGTCGAAAGCCTCGACAAGGCGTCGTTGGTCCGCATCTTGGTCGAGCCCAAGAACGCTCTCGTCAAGCAATTCCGCAAGCTTTTCGAACTGGACGGGGTGGAGCTTTCTTTCACGGCCGAGGCCATCGAAGCGATCGCCGAACTCGCGCTCACCCGCGGCATCGGTGCCCGCGGCCTGCGTTCGATCCTCGAGGAACTGTTGCTGAACGTGATGTACCACGTGCCCAGCGACGACACCATCGCCCACGTGCTCATCGATGACGAGGTCGTCCGCGACGGCAAGTCACCGCTGCTGACGGGACGTCCGGCTTCGGCGCGGCGTCACCCCAAGACCGCCTGACGGCCGGCTCAGCTGGGGAGTACCCCAGCGTTTCGGGCGATGCGCACGGCGACGAGCCGATCGTGGACGCCGAGCTTGCGATAGATGTTGCCCAGGTGTTTGTGCACCGTTCGGGGGGAGAGCTCCAGGCGGGAGGCGATGGAGGTCGCCAACAGTCCCATGGAAAGCAGGCGTAGCACCTGGGTTTCGCGTTCGCTGAGCCCCAGGTCCTCGGGATTGGCAACGGGTGTCGGCAGGTCGACGCCCAAGGCGCACCACGCAACCGGCCAGAACTCGGTGAGGGCCGGCAGCAGGCACTCCAGGACGGCCCGGTAATCACCACGGAATCCATCCTTGCGGCAGAACGCCAGGACAACCGAGGAATCTGTGGCCATCCGTACATTGGGGGCGGGGACCACGTGCACGCCCACCATGTGTCCGAGCGCGGGGTCGTTGGTCTCCATGTAGGGCCGCAGATTGGCGCGTTGCACGGTCTGGCCGTAGGCGGCGAGGCCTTCGGCCTTCTCTTCGTCCGGGTAAGTCGCGCTGACGAGGTGACGATCGCCGCTGAAAGCGACGACGGCGACTCCGGCATCAGCCGCCAGGGTTGCCCCCAACCGGTCCACGATCTGTTGTGTCGCTTCGTTGCCCGTGTTGATCACGCGCAGGGCACTAGTCAACACCTCAAGTGCCACTCCGGACTGCACCCTCTGCACCTCAGGTCCTTTCCCGTTGACTCCAACCAGCGGCGGCGGAGCCGCCTCACTGAGGCTCACAAGTAAGGAATACCTTGCCTACTTCGCAACATTACCTAGGAAGCTAAGGCAACCTCAAGGGGTACGGGTGCCCCCCTGAGAAGACTCGGCGAGCGTCAATGCCACCGCGATCGGCCCGTCGCTCACGTGCCAGGTGATGTCGCCCGTCAGTCGCCCCACCGCGCGAAGGTCCGGCTCGACCGTCCGCAAGCGGCCCAACGACTCCGCGGGTGCGCCGATTTTGGTCTGGCTGGCCTCGGTCTTCATGGAGGCCTTCGCCTGAGATTTTGCGCCACGAATACCGATCAGCACGGCGCTCACGTCCTCCAACAAGGCCGCATCGCCGGGCAGGTCGAGCTCGGACACGGTCGGCCAGGACGCCGTGTGCACCGAGCCCTCGTGCCACCACGACCACACCTCTTCGGTGACGAACGGGAGGAAGGGCGCGAAGAGCCGTAGTTGGATGTCGAGGGCTAGCGCCAGCGCGGCCCGAGCGGACTCGGCTGGCGCGGTTCCCTGGGCGCCGTAGCCGCGCTCCTTCACGAGTTCGACCACGTCGTCGCAGAACGTCCAGAAGAACCGCTCGGTCACCTCCAGGGCCGTGGTGTAGTCGAACGCGTCGAAGGCCACGGTCGCTTGGGCAACGACCTCGCGCAGCGCGGCGAGCATGGCCAAATCGGCGGGGTTGGTGATGGCCGCGGCAGTCAGCGTCGGGACGGTGCCGTCCTCCTGCGGTGTGGTCGCGATGCCCAGGACGAACTTCGACGCGTTGAGCACCTTCATCGCGAGGCGGCGTCCGACCTTCATTTGGGTTTCGTCGAAGGGAGAGTCCATGCCGGGACGCGCCATGGCGGCGCGCCAGCGGACGGCGTCCGAGCCGTATCGCTCCAAGATGTCGGTCGGGACCACCACGTTGCCTTTGGACTTGCTCATCTTCTTGCGGTCCGGATCGACCACGAAGCCTGAGATGGTGGCCCGCTTCCAGGGGAGCGTTCCCTCCTCGAACCAAGCGCGGACCACGCGGCTGAACAGCCACGTCCGGATGATGTCGTGCGCCTGCGGGGCGATGTCCATGGGGAAGGTCAGCTCGAACAGCTCCTCGTCGGTGCCCCAGCCGCACGCGATCTGCGGGGAGAGCGACGACGTGGCCCAGGTGTCCATGACATCGGGGTCGCCCACGAAGCCGCCCGGCTTGCCGCGCTGCGCCTCGCTGAACCCCGGCGGGGTCTCCGACTGCGGATCGACCGGCAGCGCGTTCTCGTCCGGGAGGATTGGGTCGTCGTACTCGGGCTCGCCTTCAGCGTCGAGGCGGTACCAGACGGGGAACGGCACCCCGAAGAACCGTTGGCGGCTGATCAGCCAGTCGCCGTTGAGCCCGTTGACCCAGTTGGAGTAGCGGTGCCGCATGTGGTCGGGCGTCCACAGCAGCTGCTCGCCGAGGGCCAGCATCTGGGCCTTCAGATCGTCGTCCCGGCCGCCGTTGGAGATGTACCACTGGCGCGTCGAGACGATCTCGAGGGGCTTGTCACCCTTCTCGTAGAAGTTGGCCATGCGCGTGGTGGGCTTGGGGTCACCGTCGAGGTCACCCGCGGTGCGCAGCAGCGCCACGATGGCCTCGCGCGCCGAGAACGGGGTCTTTCCCGCGAGCTCGGCGTAGGGGCCAGCGTCCACGAGCCACTCGGGAGCTTCGGCTTGCAGGCGTCCGTCCCGCGTGAGGATCGTGCGCGTGGGGAGTCGCAGTTCGCGCCACCACACGACGTCGGTGAGATCACCGAAGGTGCAGCACATGGCGATGCCGGCACCCTTGTCGGGCTCGGCAGCGGAATGCGCCAGCACCGGAATCTCAACGCCGAAGATCGGCGAAGTGACCGTGGTGCCGAACAGGTGCTGGTAACGCTCGTCGTCCGGGTGCGCGATGAGGGCGCAGACCGACGGGATCAGCTCCGGACGGGTCGTCTCGATGTAAATCGGGGACTCCGGGCCGTGGAACGCCACGCGGTAGTAATGCCCGGGATACTCGCGGGCCTCCAACTCCGCCTGCGCAACGGCCGTCTGGAAGGTCACGTCCCACATGGTCGGCGCGAGGGAAAGGTACGCCTCGCCGCGGTCGAGGTTCCGCAGGAAGGCCCGCTGCGCCACGGTCTGGGTCGACTTCGAGATCGTCTCGTAGAGCGTGTCCCAGTCCACCGACAAACCCAACGTGCGCCACAGGCTTTCGAAGACCTGCTCGTCTACAGCGGTCAGCTCGTGGCACAACTCCACGAAGTTCTTGCGGCTGATCGGGATCTGACGCTTGGGATCGGGCGTCGCGGGCGGGGTGAAGTCGGCCTGGTAGGGCACCGTTGGATCACAGCGAACCCCGTAGAAGTTCTGGACGCGGCGCTCGGTGGGCAGGCCGTTGTCGTCCCAGCCCATCGGATAGAAGACGTGCTTGCCGTTCATCCGCTGGTAGCGCGCCACTAGGTCGGTGTGGGTGTAGCTGAACACGTGCCCCACGTGCAGCGAACCCGACACGGTGGGGGGCGGGGTGTCGATGCTGAACACCTGCTCCCGGCTCTCCGGTCGGACGAACGCATAGGTCTTCCGCTCCTGCCATACCTTGGACCACTTCGCTTCGAGGCCTTCGAGGGCGGCGCCCTCGGGAACCTGAATGGCCGTGGACGCGGTCGTGCTTGGAACAGAAGTCATGCGCGCGATTCTACGGGGCTGGACGGGGGTGCCTCGTACCGCGCCCGGGACGCTCGCGGAGCGCTGGTAAGATTCGGGACTATGACGCCCAGCACCTCTGCCGTCGGCTCCCACACCCCCCTCGACTGGGTGGGCCTCGTGGCGCGCCTGGTTTTCGGCGGCGTCTTCTTCTGGGCCGGAGCATCGAAGCTCGGCAACCTGGAGGAGTCGGTGTACGCGGTCCGCGCCTACCGGATCCTGCCGTTCGATGTGGCGGCTGTGTTCGGTTACGCCCTGCCCATCATCGAAGTGGCGATCGGGGTGCTGCTGATTATCGGCCTCTTCACCCGGCTCTCCGCCTTGGCGGGGAGCTTGCTCATGCTGGCCTTCATCGGGGGCATCGCCAGCGTGTGGATCCGTGGTTTCTCCATCGATTGTGGCTGTTTCGGGGGCGGTGGCGACGTCGCGAAAGAGATTGCCTTGGCGTCGTACCCGTGGGAGATCGCCCGAGACGTGGGACTCCTCGCCCTCGGCGTCTTCCTGGTGTGGCGTCCGCGCACGCCCTTCTCCGCCGATGCCTGGCTTTTCCGTCCGATTCCGGACGCCCTACAAGACAACGAACTCGACGAGACAGCAGGAGTGTCATGAGCCAACGAGACAGGTTGCGAGCCCAGCAGGTGGCAGCAGCGAAGGCCGCTCAACAGCGCCGCATCGTGTGGATTGGCGCGGGCGTTGTCGCTCTCGTTTTGGCCATCGTCGTCGGGGTGGTCATCTTCACGACCGCTCAGCAGGGTGGCGGTACCGCGAAGCCGCCGAATGTGACGGCCAAGGGTGATGCGTTCACCGTCGCGGCCGACAAGGCCGCCGCGTCGGCGCCTTCGGTTGAGCTGTACTTCGACTACCAGTGCCCGGGGTGCAAGGGGTTCGACGACACTTTCGGAAGCCAGTTGGTGCAACTGGCGCGCGACGGCAAGATCAAGTTCAGCTTGCATCCGCTGACCTTCCTTGAACGCTTCGGCGCCGGGAAGTCGGTCAACCCCACCATCGGTGCCGCCTGCGCCGACATTGCGGGGGCCCTGCCCGAGTACCACCTCGCGGTGTTCAAGAACCAGCCCGCCACGGAGGGTGTTGGGTACACCACCGAACAACTGCGGGTGACGATCCCGACCCAAGCTGGCATCACAGGTGACAAACTCAAGCAGTACCAGGCGTGCTACGACACCAAGGCCACGGCGACCTGGGTCGCGGACGCCAACAAACTGAACTCGGAGTACACCCAAGCCCAGGCGGCTACCAACGAAAAGTGGGCCTACACGCCTGCGTTCGCGGTGAACGGCAAGCTGCAGGACTACTCGAACCTGCCGACGGATGCCACCCAGTTGCTCGCCGCCATCACCAAGATGGCGGGCTGAGCGCACCCGATGGATCACGACCGCATCGTCGCGTCCCTGCAATCCCGCTGGCCCGAGCATCGGGTCGCCCCGTCGCTAGGGCGGATCGAGGCCCTGTGTGAGCTCCTGGGTGACCCCCAGCGTTCCTACCCGGTGATCCAGGTTGCCGGGACGAACGGCAAGGGCAGCACCGCGATCATGATTGAGGCGTTGCTGCGTTCCCTCGGTCTGCGCACCGGACGTTATTCCTCGCCGCACCTGGTGGATCTCACCGAGCGGATTGCGATCGACGGCGAGCCGATGGATGCGCAGGCCTTCGATGACCTCGTGGCCGAGACGATGCCGCTCATCGACCTTGTGGATGCGCAGAGCATCGACGGGGTCCCGATGACGTTCTTCGAGGTGATGACAGGGTTGGCCTTCGCCGCCTTCGCAGCGGCCCCCGTGGACGTGGCCGTCATCGAGGTCGGGCTGGGCGGGTCGTGGGACGCCTCGAACGTGGTGGACGCCGACGTCGCCGTGGTGTGTCCGATCGGGCTCGACCACACCCACATTTTGGGCGACACGTTGAGCCTGATTGCGACCGAAAAGGCCGGGATTATCAAGGAGGGATCGGTGGCCGTGGCGGCCGATCAAGAGCCCGAGGTGATGGCGATCTTGGAGGAGCGCTGCGCTGAGGTCGGAGCGCGCCTCGTCCGCGAGGGCGACGGCTTCGGGGTGCTGGACCGCCGGCTTGCGGTCGGCGGTCAACTGCTGCGCCTCGAGAGCGTCGGTGGTCCCATCGGCGACATTCACCTGCCGTTGTACGGGGAACACATGGCCCGCAACGCCGCGCTGGCGTTGGCGGCGGTCGAGGCCTTCCTGGGCGGCAAGGCCGTGCCGCCGGACGTCATCGCCGAAGGCTTCGACTCGGTGTCCGCACCCGCCCGGTTGGAGGTGCTGCGCCGCTCGCCCACCATCGTGTTGGACACCGGTCACAATCCGCAGGCGGCGGCCGCCACGATCGCCGGCGCCGTGGAGGCTTTCAACTTTGCCCCGCTCATTGGCGTCGTGGCGATGATGGCCGACAAGGATGTCCGCGGCGTGTTGGAAACCTTCGAGCCCGAGATGAACGAGATTGTCGTGACCCAGGTCGCCTCGACGTCTCGCGGCCTGCCCGTCGCCCAGCTTGCCGAGGTGGCGGGTGAAGTGTTCGGACCGGATCGGGTTCTTCAGGCACCCACGATGGCGGACGCGATCGAGCGGGCCGTCCAACTCGCCGACGAGGCTGGCCCGGGCAGCGGAATCCTGGTGGCCGGTTCGGTGATTGCAGCCGGTGAAGCTCGGGCGCTGCTGGCGCGACAGGGCCACTAATGCGTCCGTTGGCACCCACCAATCCGATGCTGGGGGTGTTGGCGGCGATGATGGCCTTCCTGGCCATCACGGACGGGCTGGCGATCCCGGCGATGATCCAGGTGACGGGACTGAGCGTCTGGACGTCCGTGGGCGCGGGCCTGGCGGCCATGCTGGTGGCGTTCGCGGCGGCCGGGGTGGTCCGTCGTCCTTGGGGCTGGGTCCTAGTCGTGGTGGCGCTGGCGGCCGCGTTGGCCCTCGGATTCCTGACCGACATGATGTTCGTGATGGCCGGAATCTTCACCCTGCTGGTCGTGATCGTGTTCATCTTGGGCCATCGCCTGGAGTCTCGCTAAGAGTTATCCACAGGCGGGCCGTTCGGCACCGGATCTGCGGGTCTCGGCCGGTAGGGTGACCGCCATGACAGTTGAACGCACGTTGGTTCTGATCAAGCCGGACGGGGTGCGGAGGGGCCTGATTGGCGCCATCCTCTCCCGCTACGAGAACAAGGGTCTGCGCACCGTCGCGCTCGACCAGCGCGTCGTCGATAGCGCTATGGCTGACCGGCACTACGCCGAGCACGTCGAGAAGGCGTGGTACCCGCCGCTTCGCGCCTTCATCACCTCGGGTCCCCTCATCGCCATGGTGTTGGAGGGTCCGTCGGCCGTCGAGGCTGTTCGGCACCTCAACGGCGCCACTGACGGGGTCGCTGCCGAGCCCGGATCCGTGCGCGGGGATTATTCGCTGTCCAACCGCGAGAACCTAGTGCACGCCTCCGACTCCTTGGAATCCTCGGCGCGCGAGATCGCGCTGTGGTTCCCGACCCTGCCATGACCACCTGGGCCCCGGCGCAACTGCCCGGGCTGGACGGTCGCCCCACCAAGGCACCCTTGCCGCAAGGGTTTGGGTACCTGCCGACCGTCCCGCGCGAATATCCGGAGTTCTATCGGGCGCCGCGCTGGCGCTGGTGGAAGCCCGTCCTCGCGCTCCTCACCTTTAGCTTCGGCTGGGTCTTGGCGACAGCCTTGGTCTCGGTGCCCTTCGCAATCTGGTGGTACAGCCAAGGCTTGAGCACCCCAGAGCAAATGGTCACGGCGCTCAGCACCACGGCGCTTGGCTTCCTGGCGAACAACCTCACCATCATCGCCGCCATCCCGGTGGCGATGCTCACGCAATGGTGGCTCTTCGGGCAGCGGCCGGGCTGGCTCTCCTCGGTCAGGAAGGGCATCCGCTGGAGCTGGTTCGTGCGCTGCCTGGTGGTCATCGCCCCGCTGTGGATCGGGATGACCGTGTTGGAATACTGGGTGGACCCCTTCCCGATGGAGGCGAGGCCCGATACCTGGCTCATGCTGGCCACAGTGCTGCTGACCACGCCTTTCCAGTGCGCGGGCGAGGAGTACGCGACCCGGGGACTCATCAATCGCTCGGTGGCCAGTTTCTTCCCGAACAAGTACGTGGGCCTTGTCGGGGGCGCCCTCGTCTCCAGCACCGTGTTCATGCTGCTGCACGGCGCGGGAGACGTCTGGTTGAACGTCTTCTACTTCACGTTTGCCATGATCGCTTGCTTCCTGACGTGGTGGACCGGCGGGCTGGAGGCCTCCATTGCGGTGCACGTCGTGAACAACATGACCTCGTTGTCGCTGACCCCGTGGCAGGACCTTTCGGGGCTCTTCCAACGTGAGGCCGGCACCGTCACCGATCCCTGGCAGATCGTGATCAACCTCGCGATGCCGACGATTGCCGCCTTGCTGATCGTGTGGCAGGCCAAGCGTGTGCGTCCCGTCCGTAGCGCCGGCACCGACGGCTATCGCCGCACCGGTGTCCCGGCGAGCCCCGAGCTCCCACCCCAGGGTTTTGCGCCCGCGGAGCCGGCGGGCTTCGTGCCGAGCTATCCGCCCTACGGGTATCCGTCGGCCCCCCAGGGTTACGCGCCGCAGGCGCAGGCTTTTCCGCCGCAGCCGCAGCCGCAGGCTTTTCCGCCGCAGCCACAGGCTTATCCGCCGCCCGCGCCGAACTACGTACCGGCTCATGCCGAAGGCGTCCCTCCGCCGCCGTCACTGGCGGCGAACTGGGCACCACCGCCTCGGCATGCGCTTGTGGCGGAGCCTGTCGCACCCGCTCCGGCTCCTCCCGCGCCGATGTTGCCTGCGCCGCCGCGTTTCGACAGGTAACATTTGCGGGTCATGACTGCACCCGCCAGCCTCTTCGAGGCCCTCGAGCCCCTGCTCGCCCAGGTCGCCAAGCCGATCCAATACGTTGGCGGCGAGGTCAACTCCGTCCACAAGGCGTGGGACTCGACCGAGGTGCGGTGGGTGCTGATGTACCCCGACCTGTACGAGGTGGGCCAGCCTAACCAGGGCACGGCCATCCTTTACGAGGTACTCAACGAACTCGAGTGGGTGATGGCCGAGCGCACCTTTTCGGCGGCGCCGGACCTCGCGGCACTGATGCGCCAGGCTGGCGTGCCGCAGTTCACCTTGGAGAACCACCTGCCGGTGAGCGCCTTTGACGTCATCGGCGTCTCGTTTGCCACCGAGCTTGGCTACACCAATCTTCTTGAGGCGCTCGATCTCGCCGGCGTGCCGCTGCACGCGGCCGAGCGGGGAGACGACGATCCGCTGGTGATCGGCGGCGGTCATGCCATGTACAACCCCGAGCCGATGGCGACATTCCTCGACGCGGCCGTGCTCGGCGACGGGGAACAGGTCAGCGTCGCGATCGCCTCGATCGTGCGGCGCTGGAAGTCCGGGGGGCGTCCGGGCGGACGCGAAGGCTTGCTGAAGCAGTTGGCTTTCACCGGCGAGGTCTACGTCCCGTCCTTCTACGACGTCACGTACGTGCCCGACGGGCGCATCTCGTCCGTCACGCCCAATCGGCCGGGGGTGCCCAAGCGCGTCCGCAAGAACACCCTGATGGATCTCGACGAATGGCCCTACCCGAAGGCGCCGGTCGTCCCCCTTGCCGAGACCGTCCACGAGCGGTACTCGGCTGAGATCTTCCGTGGGTGCAGCCGCGGCTGTCGCTTCTGCCAAGCCGGCATGGTGTCGCGGCCCGTGCGGGAACGCTCGATCGACGTCATCGGCCAGATGATCGACACCGGCCTGCGGTCTACCGGGTTGGAAGAGGTGGGCCTGCTCAGCCTCTCCAGCGCCGACCACTCGGAGATCGGTCAGGTCACCAAGCAACTCGCCGATCGGTATGCCGGCAGCAACGTCTCGCTGTCGCTTCCCAGCACCCGCGTGGACGCGTTCAACATCGACCTCGCCAACGAGCTTTCGCGCAACGGGCGCCGCTCGGGGCTCACCTTCGCGCCCGAGGGTGGCTCGGAGCGGCTGCGCCGCGTCATCAACAAACAGGTGAGCGAGGACGATCTGCTCGCCACGGTCTCGGCGGCGTTCGGGCAGGGCTGGCGCTCGGTCAAGCTCTACTTCATGTGCGGTCTGCCCACCGAAACCGAGGAGGACGTGCTCGGCATTGCCGACCTCGCCGCGCGGGTCGTGGAGGTCGGACGCCAGGTCAGCGGCACCCGCGACATCCGGTGCACGGTGTCGATCGGTGGGTTCGTCCCCAAGTCGCACACGCCGTTCCAGTGGGCCGGTCAGGCGCCGCCCGACGTCATCGACGGTCGGCTGTTCGCGCTGCGCGACAAGATCCGCGCCGATCGGCGCTACGGGCGCTCCATCGGCATGCGCTACCACGACGGGCGTCCGGGGCAGGTTGAGGGGCTGTTGAGCCGCGGCGATCGTCGCGTCGGGCCCGTGATCGAGCACGTGTGGCGATCTGGGGGAGTGCTCGACGGCTGGAGCGAACATTTCAGCTATGACCGGTGGGTTGCGGCGACCGATGCGGCCCTCGCGGGCACCGGGGTGGACCTGGCCTGGTACACCTCCCGGGAGCGCGACGAGGACGAGGTGCTGCCCTGGGACCACCTTGACGCGGGTCTCGCCCGTGACTGGCTGTGGGCCGATTGGCAGGACGCCATTGGCGAGCACGAGGTGGACGACTGCCGGTGGTCGGCCTGCTACGACTGCGGCGTGTGCGCCGAACTCGACACGTCCATCCAGATGGGACCGACGGGCCGCACCCTCATCCCGCTCGCACGTGTGACGGGTCGCGCCTGATGGGCACCCGGCAACCTCCGCAGCAGCAGGCGCCCCCTGTGCAGAAGCTGCGTCTGGAGTACTCCAAGCGCGGGCGCGCCCGGTTTGCCTCCCACCGTGATTTCGCGAGGGCCCTCGAACGGGCCATCCGGCGCGCCGAGATCCCGATGGCGTATTCGTCCGGGTTCTCCCCGCATCCCCGCATCTCCTACCCGAATGCCGCCCCGACCGGCGCCGCCTCGGAGTGTGAGTACGTCGAGCTGGGGCTGGCGCTCGTGGTGGAGCCCGACTGGGTCCAGCGCGTCCTCGGTGAGGCACTGCCCCTGGGACTGGACATCATCCGGGTCGTGCCAGCCGAGGGGCCGTCCCTCACCGAGCGGCTGCAGGCCTCCCGCTGGCTCATCGATGTTGTCGGCGTTCCGCGTCCGGTGATGGAACAGGCAGTGGCCTCCCTCATGGGTGCCGAGCACGTGCTTGTCCAGCGCCAGACCAAGGCGGGTGTGCGCGAGTTCGACGTCCGCCCGGCCGTGCTCGCCTTGTCGGTCGTGGACGATCGCACCCTCGATTTCACCGGACGTCACGAGGTGCCGCTGGTCCGCGCAGACGACGTGGTGTCGGCCCTGGCAGGGCTCGTGCCAGCGTTCGTGCTGGCGCGGCCCGCGCTGGTGACGCGGCTCGCGCAAGGGCCCTGGCTTGGGGATTCAATCGGCGATCCGCTCGTCGGCTAACGAATTTCGCGACGCGCGGACAGCTCCGCAGTTGGTAGACCATGCCTAAAGCGTGTGAAATACTGACCGAAGGTCCGGACACACCCGTGTCCCTTCCCGCCGGTCAGGCGCCTCAACCGAGGCTCCGTTCCTGTGACGCATCGGCCGCGACGAGCATCTGACTCGACCGCGGTAGCCGCATGGGAGCCGTCGTACCGCAGATTTGCCGCGCCAGCGCGGCCCGCACCCGGCAGTCACTGCCGGTGAAAGAGAGCAGCCATGCTCGATTCAGACGCACCCGTCGATCCCACCGCGACCTCGGACGGCACACCGCCGCGACGCCGTCGCAGCGCCAGCCGCCCGGCGGGTCCGCCGCCCGATCGTGTTGCGCAAGCCCCGGAGCCGCAGGCGGTCGAACTGCCGGTCGCAGAGCCCGCGCCCATCGTCGTCGACGATCAGCCGGTTCGGGCCCGTCGCACCCGTTCCCCCAAGATATCCGCCCCCGCCGAGGTGCTCGTCGAAGCCCCCCTCGAGGTCGAGGTCGAGACTGTCTCGGTCGCCCTCGAGAGCGTGGAGGCCGACCAGCCCGAGTTGCCCGTCGCTCCCAAGCGCCGTTCTCGCTCCCGCAAGGCAGAAGAGGTCGCCGATGCCGCCCCGGACGCCGACATTGAAGCCAGCTTGGCGGCCCTCGAGGACGCTCGTCCTCGCCGTAGTCGTCGGGCCAAGGGCGTGGACGATCGCGATCGCGCGCTCGATGAACTGGCGGCCGCCATTGGTGAGCAACTGGCCGACGGCGAAGAGATTGATCTCGAAGAGCTCGCCGACGAAATCGCCCGCGACATCCCCGGGCTGACCCCCGAACAGGCGTTGGCCCTGGCCGCCGACCTCGCCGAGGTCGAAGAGGACGAGGAGTTGGCCTCCCGTCGTCGTCGCCGCCGTCGCGGAGGCCGTCGCCGCCGCCGCGGTGCTGACGGTCCGCTCATCGACGTCATTGAAGGTGAGGACGACGAGGAGTCCGAGCCCGAATCCGACGGCGAGGACGAGGCCGTCGACGTCATCTCCGATGAGGCCGCGTCCGGCACCAGCCGTCGTCGTCGCCGCCGTCGCCGCCGTGGCGAGGATGCCGGCAGCGCTGACGACGATCCCACCGATGTCGTGGTCAAGGTGCGCGAGCCGCGCCGGGGCCGCGCCGCCTCCGAAGAGGTAACCGGCATCGAAGGTTCCACCCGTATGGAGGCCAAGCGTCAGCGCCGTCGGGACGGCCGCGCCGCCGGTCGCCGTCGGACGCCGATCCTTTCCGAGGCTGAGTTCCTGGCCCGCCGCGAATCCGTTGACCGCCGCATGCTGATCCGTCAGTCCGACGACTACACCCAGATCGGGGTGCTGGAAGACGGCGTCCTGGTCGAGCACTACGTGGATCGCGCCTCGGCCATGAGCCTCATCGGCAACATCTACCTCGGACGCATCCAGAACGTCCTGCCCAGCATGGAGGCCGCTTTCATCGACATCGGCCGCGGCCGCAACGCCGTGCTCTACGCCGGCGAGGTCGATTGGGATTCCTTCGGCGAGCCCGGCTCCGATCGCAAGGTCGAGCGGGTGTTCAAGTCCGGCCAGGCCGTCCTCGTGCAGGTCACCAAGGACCCGGTGGGTGCCAAAGGCGCCCGACTCACCAGCCACATCTCGATTCCGGGGCGCTACGTCGTGTACTCCCCGGGTGGTCAGCTCGCCGGCATCAGCCGCAAGCTGCCCGAGCCCGAGCGCAAGCGCTTGAAGGACATCCTCGATGACCTCGTCGGTGACGACGCCTCGGTCATCGTCCGCACGGCCGCCGAGGGCGCTAGCGAAGAGGAGCTCGTCCGCGACGTCACCCGCCTCAAGGCGCAGTGGGAGATCATCGAGAAGAAGGTCAAGGCCGGTCAGGCGCCGCAGATGCTGTACGCCGAGCCCGACCTCACCGTCCGCATTGTCCGTGACCTGTTCACCGAAGACTTCAGCACCCTCATCGTGGACGGCAACGGCCGCGGCGAGGACGCCTGGGACACCGTCAACGCCTACGTCACCCACGTGGCCCCGCACCTGGCGGAGCGCCTGCACGGTTGGGATCGCGAGGAACTGGGCGACCTGTTCGAGGTCAACCGGGTCAACGAGCAGGTGGCCAAGGCCCTCGAGCGCAAGGTCTTCCTGCCGTCGGGCGGCTCGCTGGTCATCGATCGCACCGAGGCCATGACCGTCGTCGACGTCAACACCGGCAAGTTCACCGGCACCTCCGGCAACCTTGAGGCGACGGTCACGTCGAACAACCTCGAAGCGGCCGAGGAGATCGTCCGGCAACTGCGCCTGCGTGACATCGGCGGCATCATCGTCATCGACTTCATCGACATGGTGCTGTCGTCCAACCGCGAACTGCTGTTGCGCCGGTTGGTGGAGTGCCTCGGACGCGACCGCACGCGCCATCAGGTGGCCGAGGTCACCAGCCTTGGTTTGGTTCAGATGACGCGCAAGAAGATCGGGACCGGCCTCGCCGAGGCCTTCACGGTCACGTGCGAGACCTGTCATGGACGGGGCTACCACACCCACGACGCCCCGGTAGAAACCCAGGCGCCGTCGGACGGTGGCGAGCGTGAGTCGACTCAGCGCCGTTCCCGCGGACGCTCGTCAGGGCGTTCGTCCAACGGGGAGTAACCCCAGGGGAGTTCGCTCAGGCGAGCATGTCGCGGACGAGCGGCACCACCTTGGTGCCGTACAGCTCGATGCTGCGCATGATCGCCTCGTGCGACAAGGGCCCGGTGCTCACCTTCAAGGTGAAGCGGGAGGCGCCCAGAACCTTCAGGCCGTGGGCGATCTTGCGGGCCACCGTCTCGGGTGATCCGACCGCCATCGCACCTTCCCGCAACTCCGCTTCGAAGGCACCGCGGCTCGGCGGGCTCCAGCCTCGCTCGCGGCCGATGCGCGTCATGGTCTTGACGTAGGGGTCGTAGAACTCCTCAACGGCTGCTTCGTCGGTCTCGGCGACGTGGCCGAACGAGTGGTAGCCGATCGGCTGCGGCGCCTGATCGAGTTCGGTGAGCGCGCGTCGGTAGAGGTCGGCGAAGGGGGAGAACCGATCCGTCGAGCCGCCGATGATGGCGAGCATCAACGGAAGCCCGTGGGCTGCCGCGCGGATCACCGAGTTGGGGCTACCACCCACCGCCACCCAGATCGGGAGCGGACCATGCTCCATGGGCGGGTACAGGGTCACGTCCTGCAGGTTTTGCGAATGCTTACCGCTCCAGTTGATGACGCCGCCCTTCTGCAGCGCCACCATCATGGAGAGCTTCTCCTCGAACAACTCCTCGTAGTCGGCGAGGTCGTAGCCGAAGAGGGGGAAGGACTCGGTGAACGAGCCGCGTCCGACCATCAGCTCGGCGCGGCCGTTGGAGAGCGCGTCGAGCGTGGCGAACTGCTCGTAGACCCGGACGGGATCCTCCGAGCTGAGCACCGTGACGGCGCTGATGAGTCGGATGTTCGAGGTGCGCGCGGCGATGCCCGCCAAGACCATCGGCGGAGACGAGATCGCGAAGTCGTCGCGGTGATGCTCGCCGATGCCGATCACGTCCAGGCCGACATGGTCGGCCAAGACGCCCTCCTCGACCACGTTGCGGACGACCGCCGCGTGACTCAGCGGGGTGCCGGTCGCGTCCAGGGTGACGTCGCCGAAGGTGTCGATTCCGAATTCGAAGTTCATGACCATCCCAACATAGTTGAAAATGGAACTATTCCGGTCGTGGGGAGGGGACGTTCGCCTCAAGCTCGTCCAGCCACAGTGACGCGGACGTGTCGGACGGCATCCGCCAATCGCCCCGCGGCGACAAGGACCCGCCGCGGACGACCTTCGGCCCGTTCGGCAGCGCCGAGCGCTTGAACTGGCTGAACCCGAAGTAGCGCTTGAGGAAGACCCCGAGCCACTTCTTGATCGTGGGCAGGTCGTAGGCCACCCTCTCGTCCTCGGGGTAGCCCGGCGGCCACGCGCCGACCGCGGCGTCCGACCAGGCGTGCGACGCCAAGAAAGCGATCTTCGAGGGTCGCATGCCGTAGCGCAGCACGTGGAACAAGGTGAAGTCCTGCAGGTTGTACGGCCCGATCACGGCCTGCGTCGACTGCGGGGTCTCCCCGGCCGCGACGGGCACGAGTTCGGGGCTGATCTCGGTGTCGAGGATGGCGTCGAGCGTCCGTCCAACCTCGTCGGTGAACTGACCGGAGGTGGTCACCCAGCGGATCAGGTGCTGGATCAGCGTCTTCGGCACCCCGCCATTCACGTTGTAGTGGCTCATCTGGTCGCCGACCCCATACGTGCACCAGCCGAGCGCCAGCTCCGACAGGTCGCCGGTGCCGAGCACGATGCCGCCGCGCTGGTTGGCAAGACGGAAGAGGTAGTCGGTGCGCAGACCCGCCTGAACGTTCTCGAAGGTGATGTCGTAGACCGGATGCCCGTCGGCGTAGGGGTGTCCGATCTCGGCGAACATCGTTTTCGCCGTCTCGGTGATGTCGAGCTCGGCGAACGTCACGCCGAGTGCCGTGGCCAGCTTGGTCGCATTGGTCTTCGTCTTCTCGGACGTGGCGAAGCCCGGCATGGTGAACGCCAGGATGTCCGTCCGCGGGCGGTCGAGCCGATCCATGGCCCGCGCCGCCACGATGAGGGCGTGGGTGGAGTCGAGGCCCCCGGAGACGCCGATGACGATCTTGGGCTGCCCGATGGCCCGCAGCCGCTGCTCCAGCCCCGAAACCTGAATGTGGTAGGCCTCGTAGCAGTCTTGCGCGAGTCGCGCGGCATCGGCGGGGACGAACGGGAAGCGCGCCACGGTGCGCCGCAGGCCCAGGTCGCCCGTGGGCGGATCGAGGGTGAAGTTGACCCATCGGTAACCGTCCAGGCGCTCGGCATGGGCGCGGCGGTTGTCGTCGAACGTCCCCTGCCGGAGCCGTTCTTGGACGAGCGTCCCCAGGTCGATGTCGGCCACGCTGCAGCGTGGCCCTTCGGGGAAGCGTTCAGATTCGGCGAGCAGCGTGCCGTTCTCGTAGATCAGCGTCTGGCCGTCCCACGACAGGTCGGTGGACGATTCCCCTTCTCCGGCGGCGGCGTAGAGGTAGGCCGCCAGCAGCCGCGAGGAGCCGGAGGCGCACAAAAGCTTGCGGTCCTCGGCCTTGGCGACCGTGATGGGGGAGCCCGACAGGTTCGCGATCACGGTGGCCCCGGCCAGGGCGGCCTCGGCCGACGGGGGGATCGGCACCCACATGTCCTCGCAGATCTCAACGTTGAGCACAAAGCCGGGAAGGTCGTCCGCGGCGAACAATAGATCGGCGCCGAATGGGACGTCCTGTCCCGCGATCGTGATCTCTCCGGTGACGTCGTCGCCAGGGGCGATCTGGCGCCGCTCGTAAAACTCGCGGTAGGTCGGTAGGTAGCTCTTGGGGACGACGCCCAGCACCTGGCCGCGATGGATCACCACCGCGCAGTTGTAGACCCTGTGCAGGCTGCGCAGCGGCGCGCCCACCACGATGACGCAGCCCACGTCGACCGAGCCCGCGACAAGTTCGTCCAAGGCGGTGAGGGTGGCGTCCAAGACGGTGTCCTGCAGCAGCAGGTCCTCGATGGAGTAGCCGGTGAGGCACAGCTCCGGAAACACCGCCAACACCGCGCCCTCGTCGGCGCGTGCCTGGGCCTGCGCCAGCACCGTCGCCGCGTTGACCGACGGTTGCACCATCACGATGGGCACCGTGCAGGCCGCCACGCGGGCGAAGCCGTGGTTGTAGAGGTTCGCGAACTCCATGAGACCCTCCTTGGATCGTCGCCAGTTTCCCATGTCAGCCTGTAAGCCGGGGGTCAGCGAGCCAGGCGCGCCCTCGCGGTAGCATGAACTCGTTTCCCAGCCCGGTCGATGAAGGCCCCAAGCCCCTCCCGGAGGCGTGTCGCATGAGTTCCCAGAAGCCCAAATCACAGCAAACCAAGACCCCGCAGGACACCTACGCCCGCACCGGTCGGACGCTCGCCTCGGAGGTCAAGCGCCTGCGGGGTTGGTCCGACGGGGATCCCGCCAAGGACGCCGAGCTCGCCGACGCGCTGCTGGCACTGACCCGGCACCGGCTCCTCGGTCACGCCTTCGCCGAGGCCGGGGCCGACGCCCAGGAAGCGCTGCTCACCGCCGCGAAGATCGTGGCCTCCCATGGCCCGGTGGGGCCGTACACCCCGCCCTCCGAGGCGGCGCGGTACGTGACGGCGACGACGTATTTGGCGAGCGTTCAGGTGGGATTGGGGCTGGCCGCGCAGGGGGCAGCGACGGTGCGGGCGATCCTGGAGTGGTGCAGTGAACTCCCCAAGGGTGGCGCGAACCTCGACCTGGAGTACCTGACCAAGGTCTGGGGCCACCTTGCGCTGGGCCGCGGTGCCCTCGCTGAGGCTGAGGTGGCCCTCGCCAACGCGCACGCAGACGCCGCTCAGGCCTGGTATCGCCTCGGGCCTGCCAGCGATGATCCCTGGTTCCGTCTCGTCGGGGTGGACGCGGACCTCCTCGTCGCCGACGCTCGCTGGGCCGCGGGTCGCCCCGGCGAGGCCATCGCCGCGGGGGAGCGCGCCGCCCATGCGTACGACGCGCTCGCCGCCGACGCTTGGACTCGCCCGGGGGCGCTCCCGCCGGCGTTGCTCGATCGGCTCCTCGAGCCAGCTCCCGGGGTGTTCACGCCCTTGGCGGACCGGGCGCTGGCACGCGGTGACGCCGAGGTTGGGGTGGCGGCACGCACGCGTCTGGTTGACCTCCTGCGCGGGCTTCCGGCCCGCCTCGCGGAGGCCACGCGGCCGGCGCTGGCGGGCGCGCTCGCCTCACAGGCGGTCGATCTCGACTCCTTGGGGCGGACGTCCGAGGCTTCGGCCCTGGCTGCCGAGGTGTCGGACCTGGTGGGAGCCGACGTTGCCGCTGGTTTGCGGGAGGAGCGGCTGACCCGCCTCACCCCCGCGGGCGATCACGTGACCGGCTGGTCCGCGGCGACCGACTTCGGAAGTCCGTCCGCACCCGCGCCAACACCTGCACCCGCGCCAGCCCCGGCTCCCGCGCCCGCCCCGGCTCCCGCCCCAGCCCCAGCCCCGGTCCCGGCCCCGGCTCCCGTTCCGGCGCCCGATCCTGTCCCGGCTCCCGAACCCGTTCTGGCTCCGGTTGTGGACGCGGGCGCAGCGGAGGTTGCCTCCGCCCGGGCAGCGCTGGACGTCGCGACGGCCGGGGGTGGCCGCCGAGAGATCCGGGACGCCGCCGAGCGGTTGGTCGAGGTGCTTCGTCCCCGGGTCGCCGAGGATCGCGCCCGTTGGACGCCCGACCTCATTGCCGCCCTGGAAGGCCTCTCTGAGGCGCGCTGGCGGGCGGGCGATCTCTGGGGCTCCCGGGCGCCGGCCAAGGAGGCCAAGGAGTTGGCTTCGTAGGCCTTCTCAGGGCGTTGGAGTTGCTGCCGCGTCCCACGACAAAGCATAATGAGAATCATTCCTATTAAGTCTTTGTCCTGGAGATTGCCGATGAAACCCCGAGCTCTGCTCGCACTCACCCTCGCTGCCGTCGGGGTGTTCGCGGCGGGCTGCACCTCCGGTGGCGCATCGTCGGCATCGCCCTCGGGGCAGGCACCCGTGGCGATCGCGACGACGAGCGTTTTGGGCGGCGTGCTGTCCGACATCACCACCTGTGCCGGCACCA
Organism: Micropruina sp.; assembly: GCA_016716635.1. Classification (GTDB taxonomy): domain Bacteria; phylum Actinomycetota; class Actinomycetes; order Propionibacteriales; family Propionibacteriaceae; genus JADJVZ01. The sequence continues at coordinate 1,308,028 of JADJVZ010000011.1, read as the reverse complement.
CCTCGACCTCGCTGATGAAGCCGGGTGACGACGCCCACACCTACGCCCTCTCGAGCGAGCAGGTGGCGCAGCTAACCAAGGCCAAGCTCGTGGTGGCCAACGGCCTGGGCTTCGAAGAGGGCATGACCAAGACCCTCGCGAATGCCAAGACAGACGGGGCCAACATCCTTGAGGTGGCACCACTGCTGGATCCGCAGCCGCTGGACGCCACCCAAGCCAGCGCCCTCGACCCGCACGTCTTCCTCGACCCCTCACGGATGGCCAAGGCCGCCGACCTGATCGGCGCCGCGTTGACGAAGGCCACGGGCGATTCGAAGTACACCGACTGCGGCACGAAGGTCTCGGCGTCCTACACCGATCTGGACGCCAAAGTGACCGAGATCATGGCGGTCGTCCCGGCGGACAAGCGCAAGCTGGTTACCGATCACGAGTCGTTCGGCTACTTCGCCAGCCACTTCCACTTCACCGTGATCGGGGTGGCGATCCCCGGCGGTTCCACCGACGCCGAGACCTCGAGCGCCCAGCTCGCCACCCTGGTGGCCACCGTCAAGAGCTCCGGGGTGCGGACGATCTTCGCCTCCAGCTCGGTGAATCCCAAGGCGATTCAGGCCCTCGCGACCGAGGTGGGCACGGTGAAGGTCTCGACGCTTTACGCCGAAAGCCTGGGCGCGCCCGGCAGCGGCGCCGACACCTACGCCGGGATGATGACCACCAACGCCACCTTGATCGCGGACGGCCTGAAGTGACCTGGTTCCTCGAACCCTTCGCGCTCGGATTTCAGCAGCGCGCTCTGGTGGGCGGGCTCACCGCGGGCGTCATGGCCGCCGTGGTGGGCGTCTGGCTGGTGCTGCGGGGGATGAGCTTCTTCGGGGACGCGTTCGTCCACGGGGTGCTCCCGGGCATCGCGGCGGCCACCCTGTTCGGGTTTTCCCCCTACCTCGGCGCCGCCTTGGCGGCCTTGGTCATGGTGGCGGGCATCGAGTTCATTCACCGGCAATCCAGCCTCAAAGAAGACACCGCGATCGGCTTGCTGTTCGTGGGCATGATGGCTCTCGGCGTCGTGATCATCTCCAAATCCAAGAGCTTCAGCGGGGCGATCACGTCCATCCTCTTCGGGGACGCCTTCGGGGTCACCCAAACCGACCTGATTCAGCAGGGCGTCCTGGCCGCCGTCGTCATCGCGACGTCGTTCGTCCTCTACCGTCCGCTGCTGGCGCTGTCCTTCAGCCGGGCCAAGGCCGAGACGCTGGGTATGCGTCCGGGCCTCACCCACGCCTTGCTTCTCGTCTTGATCGCTGCGGCCGTGATCGGTTCCTTCCAGGCGGTCGGCACCTTGCTGGTCTTCGGGCTTCTCGTGGGTCCGCCCGCCACGGCGGCGCTGTTGGCCCGGACGGTTCCTCGGATGTTCGTCTGGTCGGTGCTCATCGCCGCCTTCTCGGTGTGGCTCGGGTTGGTGCTGTCGTACCACTGGGGCACGGCTGGCGCGGCCACGATGGCGCTGGTGGCGATTGTGATCTTCTTCGTCACGTTGATCGGCTCCTGGCTGCGGCGCAGCGTGCTGGAGCGCCGGGCGACGGGAACCGCCGCATGAGTGACCCGCTAGCCGTCGGACGCGAGCTGGTTCTCGCCTACTCGACCCATGTCGCTGTGGAGCCGTCGGACTTCACCATCCCGCAGGGGGTGACGACCATCATCGGGCCGAACGGCTCCGGGAAGTCGACGCTCCTCAACGCGCTCGCCGGGACCATCGACGTCCGCGCGGGAAGCCTCGAGATTTTCGGGGAGCCGGCCCCCGCCCCCCACGACAAGCTGTCCTACGTCATGCAGTCGCTCAACGTGGCCGAAGGGACGCCCATCACCGTCCGCGAGGTCGTGGCGATGGGCTGCTACCCGAAGCTGGGCTGGTTCGGACGCTTCCAGGCCGAGGATCGACGCCGCATCGACGCCGCCCTCGCCCGCCTTGAGGTCACCGACCTCGCGGATCGTCACCTCAGCGAGCTTTCCGGTGGGCAGCGGCAGAGGGTGTACGTCGCGCAGGGGATCGTCCAACTCCATGACGTGTTGCTGCTGGACGAACCCCTCACCGGCCTCGATCTGGTGAGCGCTCGGATCATCGACGATCTCATTCACACAGAGCGTGAAAACGGGCACTCGGTCATTCTCACGACGCACGATCTGGACGAGGCGCGGGCCTCCGATTGGGTCGTGCTGATGAGCGGACGGGTGATCGCCTGCGGCCCGCCCGACCAGGTGCTGAGCCGTCACAACCTAGAGATCGCCTACGGGCTCGGGGCCTTGCACGGTACGTCCGGTGAGTTCGCTGACGATCCCGATCACGCTCACTCGACGCCGCCCAAGGCCTCGGAGGCGCACTCCCACCGGGAGGGTCACACCCATGACTGACCGGACGGTCGACACACCGCTGGGGCCCGGCCGCCTGGTCGTCGACGCCGCCAACGAGCCCCGGGCCGTGTTGCTGCTGGGGCATGGCGCCGGTGGGGGAGTCGAGGCGTTCGACCTGGCGGCCCTGGCCGAGGTGCTTCCTGGGCGGGGCGTGACGGTCGTCCGCTATGAGCAACCGTGGCGGACGGCTGGCAAGCGCGTTGCCCCTGCCCCGGCGGCGCTGGACAAGGGCTGGGAGCCGGCCGTGGCGGCCGTCCTGGACGCCTTCCCAGGCCTTCCGCTGGTCGTGGGCGGACGCTCGGCCGGCGCCCGGGTCGCCTGCCGGGGATTCACGCCCCCCGCCGTCGGCGTGGTCTGCCTGTCCTTCCCGCTGCATCCCCCCGGCAAGCCCGAACGTTCCCGCAGCGGCGAATTGGCGGCCGTCTCGGGCCCCGTCCTGGTGGTGCAGGGGGTCGCTGATCCGTTCGGGACGCCGGACGAGGTGCGCGCCGCGCTGTCGGCGGCCGGACGCAACCTGGAGGTCGTGTCGATCCCCGGCGCCACGCACTCCTTTGAGCCGCGGACCAAGGCCGCCAAGATGGAGGCCGCCACGCTCGTGGAATCCCTGGTCGCACCGATCGCCGCCTTTGTGGCCGGTTTGACCCCCACGCTCGGGCCAACGTATTCTTGACCCTCGGTGCCCGTGGATGCGTTTGACGTTGTCCCCTGCAGCCAGGTTTACACCTTGGTCCCGCACCCCGAAGACGGAAACGAGAGAGTAGGTCAGCGTGTACGCGATCGTGCGCAGTGGCGGACGCCAGCACAAGGTTGCCGTCGGCGACGTCCTTGAGATCGACAAGATCAATGTGAAGGTCGGCGACTCCGTGGCCCTGACGCCGCTCATGGTGGTCGATGGTGACGCGGTGACCCTCGATGCCAAGAAGCTGGCCAAGGTCAGCGTGTCGGCCGAGGTGCTGGCCGAGACCAAGGGTCCGAAGATCCGGATCCTGAAGTACAAGAACAAGACCGGCTACAAGAAGCGCATGGGTCACCGTCAGCGGTACACCCAGGTCAAGGTCACTGGGATCGAAGGCTGAGGAATCTGACATGGCACATAAAAAGGGCGCATCCAGCTCTCGTAACGGTCGCGACTCCAACGCCCAGCGCCTCGGCGTGAAGCGCTTCGGCGGCCAGGAGGTCAACGCCGGCGAGATCATCGTCCGTCAGCGCGGCACCCACTTCCACCCCGGTGAGGGCGTCGGTCGCGGTGGCGACGACACCCTGTTCGCGCTGCGTCCGGGCAAGGTGGAGTTCGGCACCCGTCGTGGCCGCCGCGTTGTTAACATCGCGGTCGCGGTCGAAGACGCCAAGTAAAGTCTTTTTCGAGCGCAGGGTGGCCCTTCCCGGGCCACCCTGCGCTTTTGTTCTATAGGAGGAACGAATGGCGATTCCGTCTTTCGTCGACCAGGTCAAACTGACCGTCACCGGCGGGAACGGTGGCCACGGTTGCGCCTCCGTCCACCGCGAGAAGTTCAAGCCGCTGGGGGGCCCCGACGGGGGTAACGGCGGCAACGGCGGCTCGGTCATCGTGCGCGTCGATCCGCAGATCACCACGCTGATCGAGTTCCACCGCCACTCCACGCGCAAGGCTTCCAACGGCCAGCCCGGCCAGGGCGATTACAAGGATGGCGCCAACGGCGAGGACGTCGTGCTCGGCGTCCCCGAGGGCACCATCGTCAGCGACGCCGAAACCGGCCAGGTGCTGGCCGACCTCATCGGCCTTGACGCCGAGGTGGTGGTCGCCGCCGGCGGCCGCGGCGGGCTGGGCAACGGGGCGCTGGCCTCCCCGAACCGCAAGGCTCCCGGCTTTGCCTTGCTGGGCGAAGAGGGCGAAAGCCGGATCGTCCAGCTCGAACTCAAAGTATTGGCCGACGTCGGCCTGGTGGGCTTCCCCTCGGCGGGCAAGTCGAGCCTGATCGCCGCCATTTCGCGGGCTCGTCCGAAAATTGCCGACTATCCATTCACCACCTTGGTGCCGAACCTGGGCGTCGTCATCGCGGGGGAGACCACCTACACGGTGGCCGACGTGCCTGGCCTCATCGAGGGTGCCTCCGAGGGGCGGGGCCTCGGCTTCGACTTCCTGCGCCACATCGAGCGCTGCCTGGCGATCGTCCACGTGATCGACTGCGCGACCTTTGACCCCGGCCGCGATCCCCTCACCGACCTCGACATCATCGAGGGGGAACTTAAGGCGCATGGCGGCCTCGAAGATCGCCAGCGCATGGTCGTGCTCAACAAGATCGACGTGCCGGACGGGCGGGAGCTGGCCGCCATGGTGGTCCCCGAGCTGAAGGCGCGCGGTTTGCCAGTCTTCGAGGTGTCAGCGACCACGGGTGAAGGTCTCCAGGCCTGGACGTACGCGATGGCGGATTTGGTGCGCGCCGAGCGGGCCATGCGTCCGATCGTGGAGCCGAAGCGGATCATCATCAGGCCCAAGCCGACCGTCACCGGCCCCGAGTTCACCATCCGCAAGATGGGCGACGGCGAGGGCGGCTTCGTGTGGCGCGTCCGCGGCGAGAAGCCCGAGCGCTGGGTCAAGCAGACCGACTTCCGCAATGCCGAGGCTGTGGGCTATCTTGCCGATCGGTTCGCCCGGTTGGGGATCGAGGATGGCTTGCTCCAGGAGGGCGCTATCGCCGGTGACGCGGTCGCGATCGGCGCGGGCGAGAACCCTGTGGTGTTCGACTTCGCACCGCAGATCGAGGTGGGGGCCGAGATCCTGGCCCGCCGCGGCGAAGATCAGCGATTGGCGCGGGAGCGTCCGGCCGCTGGCCGCCGGCGCACCATGGACGCGGCCTATCACGCCGCCAAGCAGGCCGAGGCGTCCGTGAATTGGGCTACCGAGGGTATCGATAATGAGGTCAAGTCCGCCGATGACTGAGGTGCGCCGCACGATAGCCGAGGCCAAGCGTGTCGTCGTCAAGATCGGATCATCGTCGCTGACCAGCAGCGACGGCCTGCTCGATCTCGGACGCATGCAGGCGCTCGTCGACGCGCTCGCCCGCCTTCGCAGTGCGGGCCGCGAGGTGGTCCTGGTCTCGTCAGGTGCCATGGCGGCGGGGATGCGTCCGCTGGGGTTGAAGCATCGTCCGCGCGATCTCGCCGGCCAGCAGGCCGCGGCCTCGGTCGGCCAGGGCCTGCTCATCGAGAAGTACAACCAGCTTTTCAGCAGCCACGGGCTCACCATCGGGCAGGTGCTGCTCACCGTCGATGACGTCACCCGGCAGGGCAACTACCGCAACGCGTTGCGCACGTTTACGCGCCTGCTGGAGCTGGGGGTGATCCCAGTCGTGAACGAGAACGACACGGTGGCCACCCATGAGATCCGCTTCGGCGACAACGACAAGCTGGCGGCCCTGGTGGCGCACCTGGTGAGCGCCGATGCGCTGGTGCTGCTCTCTGACGTGGACGGCTTGTACACCGCGCACCCCTCCGCTCCGGACTCTGAACGGATCATCAACGTCGTCGATGTCGCCGAGCTCGACGTGGACACCTCCAAGAAGGGGTCCCAGGTGGGCACCGGCGGCATGGCCAGCAAGCTCGAGGCCGCGCGCATCGCGGCAGCGGGCGGCATCCCGGTCGTGCTCGCGGCGGCCGACGATCTCGACGGGGCCCTTGAGGGGCGTCCGGTCGGTACGTACTTCCACACCACAGGCAAGCGACGCGCCCGCAAGCTGTTGTGGTTGGCGTACGCCTCGCGCAGCCACGGCGAACTCGTGCTGGACGACGGCGCCGTGGCCGCGGTGATGCAGCGCAATGCTTCGTTGCTGCCCGCGGGGGTCACCGGGTTCCGTGGCGACTTCCACGCTGGCGACCCGGTACGTCTGGTGGATTCCGAGGGCACCACCATCGCCCGCGGCATCGTGAACTACGAGGCCGCCGACCTACCGACCATCATCGGACGCACGACCCGCGATCTCGCCGCGACTTTCGGCGCGGAGTTCGAGCGCGAGCTCGTCCACCGCGACGCGCTGATCCTCAAGCACCGGCGCGCCGGAGCCTAAGCTCCGGCTGCCTTGGCGGCGGCGATCGCGGCCAGTTCGGCGCGGGCCGCCGTGACCAGGTCGGCGTTGGTGTGGGCGACGCCGTGAAGTCCCCAGCCGCCCTCAGGCGCCTCGGTGAGCAGCACCCAGGTGCGATCGACGAGGGTGGGATCGCCCGCGGCAGCGGCGACCAGATCGGTGAGTTCGCGGACGATGGCCAATTGCTTATCGCGGTCGAGCGCGCCCGCGTTGGTCAACACCTGCACGCGGACGTAGTTGCTGTCCCCGTTGACGTTGGAGATGGCGCCGGCGGGTAGAAGGTGGACGAACGCCGCGGTGTTCTGGCGGAACATCGAGATCGGCGGCACCTGCTCGATGCGCATGACGGCACCGGCGAGGTCTTGAGCGAGTTGGTGATCGTCGGCGAACGTGCCGACCGTGGCGTACACATCAATCATGGGCATGAACGTCAACGTAGATTATGATGAGCGTCATAGTCAACCGTCCCCAGTAGCGGACGCGGCAGAATGGTGGGCATGGTGAAGGCCGAGCACAGCCCGGAGCAGGCGAGCGCGCGCACCCGCATGGTCGTGGCTGCGGCCCAGCTGTTGGCGCGCCAGGGCTACCAGGCGACGTCGTTTAGCGCGGTGCTCGACGAGTCCGGGGCGCCTCGTGGCTCGATCTACCATCATTTCCCCGAGGGTAAAGATCAGTTGGTTGGCGCGGCGCTGGACGCTGCCGGAGGTTACGCCCGCGCCCAGATGGCGCAATGGTCCGGACGCTCCGCGAGCGAGGTCCTGGATGCGTTCTTGGAGCTCTGGCGGACGATCTTGGTGCGCTCCGATTATCGGGCGGGTTGTTCGCTGGTCGCGGTCACGGTGTCGACCCTGCCCGAGGCCACCGGCCTGGTCGACCAAGCGGGAGCCCTCTTCGACGCCTGGCGCAGCGACCTGGCAGGGCTCCTGGAACAAGGGGGAGTGGCGGACGACCTCGCCCCGGGGCTGGCCACCACCATCATCGCCGCGGCGGAGGGGGCCGTGATCCTGTGCCGCGCGCAGGGAACCACCCAGCCACTCAATGACGTGGGCGGCCAACTGCATCTGCTCGTGTCGGCGTCAGCGCGTGAGGGCGCGCCTACTCACGAAGGCTAAGAAAGCGTCCGAACCGTCTGGGAACGCGCCCGCGGGCGTCGGTGCCCGCGTATCCTCGTCCGCATGACTTTCCAGGAACAGGCACAGCGCGCCAAAGAGGCTTCGCGCGCGCTCGCGACCATGAATCGCGCCCGCAAAGACGCCGCGCTGCTGGCGATGGCCGAAGCGGTGGCGGCCGCTGAGGCGTGCATCCTCTCCGCCAACGCCCAGGACGTCGAGGACGGTAGGAAGGCTGGCCTGACCGACTCGCTGGTCGATCGACTGCGGCTCACCCCGGCGCGCATCGCCGGCATGGTGGACGGCCTGCGGCAGCTGGCGGGCCTCGCCGATCCGGTCGGGGACGTCGTGCGCGGTTGGACCAGCGCCACCGGCGTCGAGGTGCGCCAAATCCGCGTGCCGCTGGGCGTCATCGGGATCATCTACGAGGCTCGTCCCAACGTCACGGCCGACGCGGGCGGCATCTGCCTGAAGTCGGGCAACGCCGCCTTGCTCCGCGGATCATCGTCCGCCCTCAACTCCAACCGCGTCATCGTCAGCGCCCTTCGGGAGGGTCTCGCGAAGGCGGGGCTGCCCGAGGACGCCGTCCAGCTCGTCGAGGGTGGCCGCGAGGTGACCGCCGAGATGATGGCCGCCCGAGGCCTGGTTGACGTGCTGATCCCGCGTGGCGGCGCCGGCCTCATCAACGCCGTCGTCGACGGCTCCAAGGTGCCCGTCATCGAGACCGGCACCGGCAACTGTCACATCTACGTCGACGCCGCAGCCGATCAGCAAATGGCGCTCGACATCATCGTGAACGCCAAGGTGCAGCGTCCGAGCGTGTGCAACGCCGCCGAGACTGTCCTCGTGCACGAGGCCATCGCGGACGAGTTTTGGCCCAAGGCGCTCGCGGCGCTGAAGGAGAACGGGGTGACCGTCCACGGCACGCCGAGCGTCCGCGCCTACTCCGAGGACGTCGTCCCCGCCGGGCCGGACGAGTTCGACGATGAGTACCTCAGCCTCGACATTGCGGCCGACACGGTCTCCGGCGCCCCCGCCGCCATCGACCACATCCGCGCCCACACCACGGGCCATTCCGAGACCATCATCACCAACGATCGGACCGTCGCCGACGCGTTCGTCGGCGCGATCGATGCGGCCGCCGTGCTGGTCAATGCCTCCTCGCGGTTCATCGACGGCGGTGAGTTCGGCTTCGGCGCGGAAATCGGCATTTCGACGCAGAAGATGCACGCGCGGGGCCCGATGGCGCTGCAGGAGATGACCTCGACGAAGTATGTCCTGACCGGCGCGGGGCAGACACGTGCCTGACGCGCGAACTGACCGCTAGGATCCGCCCATGACTTTCCTTCTTGAGGGCGCCTCGAAGCTCGACCCGCTGTCGGTGGGCCTCACCGCCCTGGTGCTCCTGTTGGCGTTGCTGTTCGCCGTCATGAGCATGGGTAGCACGCGTCCGCACGCCTGATGACGGAAACGCCGCTGGCCTCCACGGCCGGCAAGGCGCGGCCCCGGCTCGGGGTCATGGGCGGCACGTTCGACCCGATCCATCACGGTCACCTGGTCGCCGCGAGCGAGGTCCAGGCCCGGTTCCATCTCGACGAGGTGATCTTCGTCCCGACCGGACGTCCGTGGCAGAAGGCCAAGCGGCAGGTGTCGATCCCCGAGGACCGTTATCTCATGACGGTGATCGCGACGGCGTCCAATCCGAGCTTCTCGGTGAGCCGCGTCGACATTGATCGTCCGGGCGAGACCTACACTGTCGACACCCTCCGTGACATTCGCCGGGCACGCGGCGATGACGTCGATTTGTACTTCATCACCGGCGCCGATGCCCTCAAGAACATCCTGACCTGGCACGGCATTGACGACCTGTTCGACCTGGCGAAGTTCGTCGGCGTGAGTCGTCCAGGGGTGCCGATTGACTCCCACGATATTTCACACCTGCCCGCCGACCGGGTTACCCTGCTGGAGGTGCCGGCGCTGGCGATCTCGTCGACGGACTGTCGCACCCGCGTCGCGGCGCACCAACCGATTTGGTATTTGGTGCCCGACGGCATCGTCCAATACATCAATAAGCGCGGGCTTTACCGCGAGGAGACCCATGGCAGCCACTGAACACGCCCTGACACTGACCCAAGCCGCCGCGCAGGCGGCCGTCAACAAGAAGGGCGCGCAACTGGCCGCTTTCGACGTCTCCGAGCGTCTGGCCATCACGGACGTCTTCCTCATCATCACCGCGACGAATGAGCGCCAGGTGGGCGCCGTCGTGGACGGGATCGAGGAGGAACTGCTCAAGATCGGCGCCAAGACCGTGCGCCGCGAGGGCGACCGCGAGAACCGCTGGGTGCTGATGGATTACCTCGACATGGTCGTCCACGTGCAGCACAAGGAAGAGCGCGCGCTGTACTCCCTGGAGCGGCTCTGGCGCGACTGCCCGGCCATCGAACTGCACGTCGACGTGCCCGAGGCGACGGCCGAGCCGACCGCCGAGCTGGGCGCCGACGACGACGTCGAGTGAGCGCCAAGACCGTCGTCCTGTGGCGCCATGGAGAGACCGCGTGGAACAGCGAGGGTCGCTTCCAGGGGCAAGGGGACGTCCCGCTGAATGAGCGCGGTTTCGCGCAGGCGCGCGCCGCAGCTCCGGCACTGGCCTCCTTCCGACCTGCCCGGATCGTGTCGTCCGACCTGGCACGCGCCCGCGCGACGGCTCAAACCTTGGGCGACCTCACCGGACTGCCCGTGGAGCTCGATCGCCGTCTGCGCGAGGTGCACGTGGGGGAGTGGGAGGGGCTCTACGAGGCCGACATCCACCGGCTCGATCCCACGTTCTACCCCGACGTGCGGGCCGGGCGCGATCATCGCCGCTCACCGACCGGCGAGACCGCCCTCGAGGCGGGGCAACGCTGCGCCATGGGGCTGCTCGACATCGCCGAGACCACCCCGGACGACGAGCTCGTGGTCGTCGCGGGGCACGGCTTGGCGTTTCGGGTCGCATTGGCCCTGCTGATGGGCCTCGGTTTAGGTGAATCCATGCTCGTCGGGAGCATGGCCAACTGCGCGTGGAACATCATGCGGCCGCTCGGGGACCACTGGCGCTTGCAGGCGTTCAATGTGACAGCCGAGCCGAGAAGCGCGCTGTAGGGGCCTTGTCCGGCGGTAATCTCCGGGCATGACCACCTTGCGCTACGGCGCCCCCGAATCTGTTGGCGTTGACCCGCAGGCGGTGCGGGCCTTCGTCCAAGGCGTCGCAGACGCCAACCATGAACTCCACGGTTTCATGATCGCCCGCCACGACGTGGTCGCGGCTCAGGGCTGGTGGGCCCCCTACACATCCGAGCTGCCGCACCTGCTCTACTCGCTCTCGAAGACGTTCACCGCCACGGCGTGGGCCTTCGCCGAGGCGGAGGGGTTGGTCGAACGCGATCGTCCGCTGATCGAGTATTGGCCCGAGTTGGCGTCCGTCCCTGGTCCGCGCGCCCGCACCTGGACGGCCGAGCAGTTGCTGCGCATGGCGTCCGGGCACCCCATTGAGACCTTCGTGGGGCTCGCGATCGACGATCCGCGCAGCGGTCCTGACGAGATCGACGGCGTCGCCTGGTGTTTCGCGAAAGAGCCTGAGTTCGAGCCCGGCAGCATCTTCGCCTACAACCAGCTGTGCACCTACCTAGTAGCGGCGACCATCCAAGAGGTGACCGGGCAGACGCTGGTGGACTACCTCCGCCCGCGGCTGTTCGACCCGCTCGGCATCGGGCACGCCACCTGGCAGACCGACCAGTGGGGGCGGCAGTTGGGCTTTACGGGGTTGTTCGTCCATTTGGAGGCTGCCCTCAAGCTCGGTCTGTTGTACCTGCACCGCGGCGTTTGGCAGGGTCAGAGGCTGCTACCGGAGGCGTGGTTCGACGCGGGGCTCAATCCCTTGTCGGACACGTCCTTGCCGCTGCCCGATGGCACCCTGCGGAACCCGGATTGGTCACAGGGCTACGGCTATCAGGTCTGGATGGCGCGGCACGGCTACCGCGGCGATGGGGCCTTCGGGCAGTTCATGCTCGTGCTTCCCGAGCTGGACGTGGTGATCGCCATCAACTCCGGCGAGCAGGACATGCAGGCCATCCTCAACCAGGTCTGGCGGCACCTCCTGCCGGGCCTGGCGGGGGAGAGCGCCGCTGCCGGCGGCGAGCCGCTCACCCTCACGGACCTGGGCATGGCGCCGCTTTCCGGTCACGGGCCCACGGCCTTCTTCGAGGCGCCCCAAGAGACCTACGTGCACAACGGGGTGACGCTTCTAACCCCCGCGCGGCAGCTGCGCGTCGTCCGCGAGGGCGAGCATTGGGTGCTCGGCCTGGGCGTCCTCGATGGCAACGTCGTCATTCCCGCCGGGGACGGCGTGTGGCTGGCCAGCGAGATGCCGGGGCACGAGGGTCCGGTGGAGTTGCGGGCGTCCGCCGGGTGGGAAAACGGCCGCTTCCAGGCGCGCGTCATCCTGGTCATGACCCCGCATTCGATCGTCCTAGAGGGTCGTCCAGACGGCACGTTGGACGCCCGCTGGACGACCCCGCCGTTGCGGGGCACGACCCTGCTAGACCTCGGACTGCCCGGCTGAACCCCGGAACGACAAATCTGCGTCACTCGGCGGCCCTGGCAGCCCCATTTGAGGGGTCTGGGCACGTCGACTGACGCAGATTGTTGTTGGGGCTAGGAGACTAGCGCGGTCGCGGCGATCTTCACCATGGCAGCGAACGAGGTTTCGCGCTCGTCGCTGGTCATGTCGCCGCTGGGGTCGAACAGGTGGTCGGAAACAGTGAGCACGGTGAGGGCCTCGCGCCCGGTGCGGAGCGCCGCGGCGTAGAGACCGGAGGACTCCATTTCGACGGCGAGCGTGCCGAGCTTGGCGAGCGCCGGGACGATGTCCGGACGATCGAGGTAGAAGTGGTCGCTGCAGTAGACCGGACCCGCGTGGACGTTCGCCCCGGCCGCGTCCGCGGCGTCCATCGCACCGCGCAGCAGTGCGTAGGACGGGGTCAGCGACAGGTTGATGCCCGGCACCAGCAGGGTGGCGACGGAGGAGTTGGTGTGCGCCGCGGTGGCCACCACCACGTCGCGGACGGCCACGTCGCGGGAGATCGCTCCGCACGTGCCGACGCGGACGATCCGCTTCACGTCGTACTGGGTGTAGAGCTCCATGGCGTAGATGCTCACCGACGGGATGCCCATGCCGGAGGCCATGACGGACATCGGGTGGCCTTCGTAGGTGCCGGTGAAGGCCATGATGCCGCGGACGTCCGAGACGAGCTTGGCGTCGGTGAGGAAGTCGCTGGCGATGCGCTGGGCCCGCTTGGGGTCGCCCGGCATGAGGACGAGGGGGGCGATCTCACCGTTCTCGGCGGCGATGTGCGGGGTCGGCATGGGTGCTCCTAAGCGATGATCCAACGTACGCCCCCACTCTAACGGGTTCGATTTGCACAAGCTGGCGGGGCGTCAGGTAAGGTAGGTCTCCGTTCCCAGGAACGAAAAACTGGGGCTATGGCGCAGTTGGTAGCGCGCTTCCATGGCATGGAAGAGGCCAGGGGTTCGAATCCCCTTAGCTCCACCAGGTCCGCTCTGATCGGAGGATTCATCTCCAAGGTCAGGGCGGTTCTTGGTTCTCCAAGGAGAGCTCGGCGCGCCGCGGCCGGCCCGTCAATCCCATCGGCTCCGGCTCGGATTCGTCCGGTGAGCAGATTCTTCGTGACTCGCAGGCCTCTCCAGGTGGCGACACCGCCCCGTCACAGTGACTGGTGCCGTGGCAAGGGCGGCGTTCTCAGCACGCGCGGCCAGGGACTGCAGCGCACTGTCGGAGCGAGGTGGGACGATGACAATCATGACGACGTTGCACGAGGATCCCGAGCTGGACAAGTGGTGGGCAATGCAAGACCGCGAGTGGCTGGACGAAGCGCTCGTGACTGAAAAGGACCGTCGGGGTCGTCGCATCCTTGGAGCAATACAGGCGACTCCATCGGGGCAGGGTCGGTTCTCAATGCTCTTCGGGGTGCGCGAGGGCATCTCTGCGGACGAGGAACACCGCGTTGCGATCGAATGTTGGAATCGGAATCTCGACCTCGTGGAGAGAGGTCGCGAATCCTGCGCCTACCATTGGATGGAGTCGAACGGGGTCCTCTGGGTTCAACTAATCGATTTCAGTGAGTTTGAGCACGAGTGAATTGGTCGGGCTTCCTGGTTGGCCAGGATCTGGTCAGATGCGCTTGAGGCCTCTCAGAGAAATGTACAAAGCCTGCCGGAATGGCTGGGAGGTATTGGTATGAGGCTGCAAAGGGCAACTGAGGTCGTCGGCGTGGACCCGGAGGTCGCGCGTCGCATTGCACGTGCATGTCAGGGGGGTCCGGTGCCAACCGAGCAAGTCGCCCGACTGGCCAACCTGGATAGCAGCGAGGTTACCCGGCTGCTCGAACAGCTGGCGGTCGCCGGGTTCGTCGAGCGCAGCAACCCAGTGGAAGCGGCTGGCCGGGGAGGTGTCCGTTGGTGCGCCACCCTGAGAGGCGGAGCGCTTGCGAACGCATCATTCCTCAAGCCAATCGCGCGCGCCAAGGCCCAGGTACTGCTCAACGGAGTGCTTGAACGGGCCGCCGCCTACAATGCCGACCCTGGGAAGCCCCTATGGATCGAACGCATCTCCGTGTTCGGCTCATTCCTGAACCCCGATGCAACGGACTTCGGTGACATAGATCTAAACGTCATTTTGGTCGACCGAGAGCCCGACGACCCTCATGCCCGGAACCGATACAGTCGCGCCACCAGGCGACGTTTCAGGAACATCGTCGAAGAGTTGGCTTGGCCGGGGATAGAGGCTCGCCGCATCTTGAAGAATCGCAGCGGCTACATCAGCATTCACCAGGAGGACATCGCCCGCTTCACTGACCGATCTGACGTGGTGTTCGAACGAGTCCCAAGGGCCGTGACGGGTTAGCCAGTTCACAAGTTCAGGGTGACGATTAAACAATCACTTTGTAAGGGAGCGTCAACTCGTCGCCGGGGACGCCGCGGATGCCCCAGTTCGCCCGTGGCGTCTCGAGGATCGTGATCTCAACATCAGCGGGCGCGATGCCACAGGCCTCGCCGATCTTGGCGTAGAGGGCTTGGATCAGCGCCTTCTTAGCGTCCACGCTGCGCCCTTCGAAGATCGAGATCTCGATGGTGACGTAGTCGTCGCTGCGGTCGTCCGGGTGGACGAAATCCTCAGGCGCGAGCCCGATGAAGCGATGGAATCGCTTCTCGGCGGGGTAGGCCAAGGCTTCCATCACGCTGGCATGGATGGCGTCCGACAGCGCAGTTCGATGTCTGTCGAGGGTCGACCTGAGGCCGTAGATCGTGACCTGCGCCATGATTCTCCGATTCTTGGTTCGCGAGGCGTCCAAGGTATTGGTTGTTGTGATCCCCGCCTGGGAGTGCCCGGCCTTGTGAATAGCGCCCTTTGGGCGGGTGAGGCGCGGCAGCGAATCTTGCGTGCAAGTCCCTTTCAAGTCGCCAGCCGTTGTGCCGCAGAGAGGCTTCGCGGCAGTTCTTGTCGGTCACTGACCGGCAAGTTCCTCGATCGCCGATGCGGTGGCGATTGGATCTGTGATCATCGGCCAATGGCCCGTCGGGAGGGTCCTGACCGTCCATCCAGGGGTCGCCTCGTCGATGTCTGCGACCGGCGGCACCGTGCGATCGCAGCGCACGTAGGCGAGCTTGACCGCCCCCTCCGCGTCGAGCGCTTTCCGCGTGGCGGACTGGGTGTAGGTGCCAATTGGCTGGGCGGTGATTCGTCCCTGCATCCAGACCCAATCGTCGTCACTGAGTCCGTGGCCCGGGTAGACCCCATCGAGCTGTTCTCGAGTGAAGAACGGGATGGCACCGTTCTTCTGTAGGGACGTCATGAAGGCCTGGGTCTGTGATCCCATCTGGTCGAACCAAGACAGGCCAGGTGACGGAAGAACGGCGTCCAGGAACACTGCCATCCGAGCGATCTGAGGATCCCGGTCAAGGGCAGCCGCAGCGACGTACCCAGCGAAGGAGTGAGCGACGAGAACGGTCTCGCTCGGCTCGAGTTCAGTCAAGGCCGCGCACAGATCGTCTACCCAGTCCCGCAGCGATACCTCGGACGGGGGAGTCGCATCGTTGCCGGTGGCCCTTAGCTGAACCGCGAGGACGTGGTATCCGTCCGCTTCGAGGATTGGTGCGACTCGCTCCCATGTCCAAGGCCCCATGCTCCCACCGCCGACGAGCACGATGTTTGTCTTGGTGGTCATGCTGCCTCCAGCTTGGTGAGGAAATCCGTCAGGTCGGACGTGAACTCGGATTCGGCGTCCAAGGCGGCGACATGGCCCCCCACTGAATGCTCGTACCAAGCGATGAGGTTGTTGTCGCGGGCTGAGACCCGATGCGACGCGAAGTCACCGGCCCCGAACACGCTGACACCGGTGGGAACGCTGGACGGGGGCATGCTCAACGGCAATCGGTTGTCAGCGTAGATACGCATGCTGCTCCCGATCGTCTGCGTTGCCCAGTAGAACGTTGCGTTCGCCAGAATGAAGTCGACGCCCAAGCCGAAGTCGGGTCCGAGATCGCCCTGCCAGAGCTGGTATTTGTCGAGTTGCCAGGCCAACAGTCCGGCCGGTGAATCGCCAAGTCCGACCGCGAGGGACTGGGGCCGATGGGTCTGAAGGTGCAGGTAGCTGGAGCCCTTGTCGGCGAAGTCGCGGAGCCGCTCCCAGACCGGCCCACAGTCGACGCTGTCGGCGATGAAGCCCCGCAAGCCTGCGCTGACGTGAACCCCAAGGACCCTTTCCGGATGTTGTGCTGCCATCTGGCGTGCGACCACCGAGCCCCAGTCCTGACCGTGCACGACAAATTCATCGTGTCCGATTGTGGTCATGGCCTCGGCGAACGCGCTTGCAATGGACGAAATCGCCAAGCCGCCTGCAGATGTTTCGCCGACGCCGAAGCCTGGCAGGACGCCGAGGATAACCTCGGACGCCTGGTTTTGGAGGGGTTCAACAACCTTGTGGAAAGCAAGGAACGAGGTGGGCCAGCCGTGCAGCAAGAGCATCGGCAGGCGTCCGCGGCCCGGGAAGCGCACGACTTGGATTTCTCCGTCGTGAACTGCCACAAGTTGGTGCAGTCCAAGCGACTCCGAGTGATCCTGTAGAAGCCACCGAATCCACGCGTCGGTGTAAGCGCGAACGAGCGCGCTGGAATCGGTTGTGGTCGTTTCTGGAAGCCAGCACGTTCGCTCCAGCCTTGCTGCAAGCTCGGCTGCTGCGTTCTGGAACCCCGGGACCGCCCCAGCAAGCAATCGGTAACATGTTGTCATTCCACCACCGTAGGGAAATGACAATATGTTGTCAATAGATCGAGCAGTCGAGGACTCAGACGCGGCGCTGCACGCGCTCTTCGAAGCGAACCGACTCCTGCGCGACGCTGGCGAGAAGATCGCTAGTGCAGCAGGGCAGACCCATGCTCGGCGCATGGTGCTGCAGGAGGCCGGCGACGGCGCCACGGTGCCAGATATTGCTCGCGTGCTGGGCTTGCAGCGGCAAGGCGTGCAACGCATAGCTGACGAGCTGGTCGCCGATGGTCTTGGGCGATACGTTGACAACCCGCGCCACAAGCGATCCAAGCTATTCGTGGTCACTGACCTCGGCGACGCGGCGCTTGAAGAGATCCGCAGGCAGCATGTGACGTGGCTTCATGAGCTGCTTGCGAATGCGCCAGACATCGACTGGTCATCGCTGTGTGGGCAACTTGGGTATCTCGTTGCGACGCTCCGTCGGACGCAGGCCTAGGCGGCCCGCGACCGGGTTCATCCCGCTCAAGCGAATGAAGCCAGCATCGTGTTGGAACCGACGCCGTTGGACCACTCCGGGGATCGTCGCCGGCTGCATCCTCGTTGGGGACGTGGCCATGTTCATGAGGTCGAGCGCTTCAGCCCTTCCGGAGTGAGGCATCCCACCCCTTTGTTATTCCATGCCCGACGTTCCCGGATTGGGAGGTTTGCACGATCTAATGCCGTTTTAGCACGGTCCCTGATGTCGATATCGCACGAATCTCCGCCGCCGGCCGAAGCCACCGCGCTTCCTGGCGTTGGCCGGGGATGGTTGGCAGGATGGCATGAAGGCATTGCCTGACACCTGCTTCGGAGGCCTGGCCAACTCAGCGTCAGCGAGCTTCCGAATCCGCATGCCGAGCAGCGGGTGCCCCGTCGAACTGGTGGCCTAGTCGCCAGGGCTGCCCCAGCGGTGAGTATCACCGAGGTGTTCGACCTCGAAACATGCGCTCGACGCCTACCGCTTACTTGAGGCTGGTCACGCCCGCGGCAAGATCGTGGTGCGGATCCGCCGTGCGCAGTGGTGAAGGTGCCGCTAAACGCAGACCCAGCAGTAGAGCGCAAAGCCTTGCGCGGTGGCCCGGCGGGCGAGGCCCGCGAGGTCCACCAAGAACGGCACAAGATCCTCCGGGTCGGCACGGCCGTAAAACTCCTCGGTCTGAGACCATGGCGCAGCGACCTCGGCCAACTTCGCCGTGTCAGCGGCGGCAAGGGCCGCCGTGAGTTCGTCGGTCACCGCTAGAACCAAGAGTTCGCCATCATCGCGGATGTCGACGAGAGCGCCGCTGCGGGGGCTGGCCCGGACGTCGTCGAAGGGACGTTCAGTCAGCAGCGCCTCGAGGTTGCCCAACTGAACCACGGGGTCGATTCCCTTGGTGGCGACGACGTCAAAGGCAACGTGCGGAGGCGTCTCGGAGGGGGCGCCAGTGCTCGAAGCTGGGCCGCCCGGACGGTCGATGACAGAGGCGGCCACATCGTTAGAAATGGCGGAGAAGTACTCGAACAAGACACCCATGACGAGCATTATCGCTGCCAGATGGTGCAAGGCATCGAAGGCGGCCGCTTTGGGCGGGAGAGCGGGGGATTCGGATCAAGGTTTGCCGCTGGCCTTCGTCCGAAAGGGTTCCAGTCACCCAGGGGGCGGAATGCGCGGTGCGGTGACCCTGCCACCGTTAGCCTCGGTGAATGGGCAGGAAGCGTCACGGGCTGAACTATTGGATTACCCATGGACTGTGGGAACGCTCGCAGCGCTGGTGGGCCTTGGCCGCAACGTTGTCGGTGGCTTCGTCAGCTTTTGCACTTCTTACTGCCCAGAGCACCGTCACCCGATTAGAAACCGTTGGCACGATTGAGGCCAATGCTCGGGCGGCGTATGACATTCTCGTCCGGCCGACGGGGACGCGACTGCCCCTGGAGGAAGCGCGCAATCTGATCCAGCCCGACTACCTGCAGGCCGTGGAAACGGGGATCAGTGTGGAGCAGTGGCGCACCATCGCGGGACTGCCGGGGGTCGAGTTGGCAGCGCCAATTGCCCTGGTGGGCTGGGTGAAACCCATCGTCACAGTGCCTGTTGATGTCTCTTCGGTGTCTTCCACCTTGTCGGGAGCCACCCTGCTGCGCCGGGATGCGACCTGGACCTATGACGGGGGCGTCAGCCGGGTGGTCGCCGCACCCGCCTTCGACTACTTGACCACCAATCCCTTGAAGCTCTCCATCATGAACGGCCCGAATAAGGATGAGGCCTGGTATGAGGAGACGTTGCCCGACGGAACCCTCCAAAAACACGCCATTGCCGAAGGGCGAATTACCGTGAGTGACAGCGAATCCGGATACGGGGTCACCTGCGTTCAGGCGGATTGCGGCTATACGCATCAACCCTTGAATATTCCCTATCCGGTGCCCTTCCTACTCGTGGCTGTCGACCCTGCCAGTGAAGCGCAGCTGTCCGGCTTGGACGCCACCCTGACAGCTGGGTCATATCTCACGAGTGGCGCCCTCACGGAGCGCACCTTCTTCTCGGACGAACTCGGCGAAAACCGGCGTCAGATGGTGCCGGTGATCGTGGCCTCCGCGCCCACCATGGACCTCTCCGTCAGCTACACCGTCACCGAGGTCGGTAAGGCGGCTGCCCAAACCGCAGCGGCGAACGGTTCCACCATCGACGTTGCCGCCCTCCCAGGCCGAACCGTCAGCCAAGGGACCCTCGACGCCTCGAGCGCCTATCGAAGCCTGGTGGACAACATGGCCACGCCTGGCACCAACGGCCAGTACTTCGCGACCTCGTTGATCAGCCTCATTCGCTCCTCCCCGGTCGGCTGGACGCAAGGCGAGGGCGGTGCCTTGGTCGCCAAAACGGCAGGCAACGTCATAGATGCCTACGGCAACGAGTATTCGCGCACAAGTGGCGACGTTTACGAGTCCTATGTGCCACCGGGCGGGGACGATGTCCCCTTCCGCAAGCTCGACGGTTACGTCAGCCAGGGGGCCCCGCTGGCGCTGATGAAGGTGGGCACATTTGACGCGTCGAAGCTGCAAACGGCCTCGCTCGCCAAGGTCCCCCTGGGCACCTACGGCTATAACCTCCCCACCGGGGCGGACGCCGCCTCGCGAACAACGCTCGGGGATCTTCCATGGCAGCCGTCAACCAACATTGCTGGCGTCGTCCAGGCGCCCCCACTGATGATCACCACTCTGGACGCGCTTCCCGCGTTTGGCAGCGACTTGCTCTGGAGTCACATCGGACGAGGATCCCTGCCTGAACTAGGTGTCACGCCGGTGTCGCAGAAAGCCCCGCTCTCAGCCATTCGCGTCCGGGTGGCAGGGGTGACCGGTGTGGACGCGACGTCACGGGAACGGGTGCGGCTCGCCGCCGAGAAGATCGCCCAAGCGACCGGCCTCGATGTGGACATCACCTTGGGCTCCTCCGCCGCCAACCAAACCGTCCAGGTGGCCGCGGGAACCCACGGGCGCCCGGCCATCACGGTGACCTCCTGGTGGGTCAAGAAGGGCGTTGCGGTGCAGCTCATTGCTGCCGCCGATCGCAAGTCGTGGCTGCTCAATGTGTCGATCTTGGCCGTCTCCGGCGTGGTTGTGAACAACTCGGCCCTGGCCTCTGCGCGGGCTCGCCGACGGCAGCTGGCCACCTTGCGGCTTATGGGCTGGTCCCGGCCCGCCTTGCTCGCTGTCGAAATCGTGTCGCTGTTGGTGGTCAGCCTCGTGGCGGGCTTGGTCGGGGCGTTGGTGAGCCTGGCGGTGGCGGGCCTCTCGGGCATGCCGTTGTCCTGGCAGCAGAGCCTGGTGGCGGTACCAGCGGCGATGGGGGTGGTGCTGGTGGCGGGACTGATCCCGACCGTGCGCGGCGTGAGCGTGCCCCCACTCGTGGCGGCTCGGGCACCGGGGGGTACCTCCTGGCGGGGCTCGACGCGGCGCCGCGTGCGGGGGTTCCCGGGACAGGTCTTGCGCTCTATTGGTGCTACCCCGGGGCGCTCGGCGCTGTCGATGTTCGCGGTCGCCATTGCGGTGGCAGCCACGGCCGTGCTGTGGGCGATTCAGGCCGCCTTCAACGGGGAGGCCGTCGGAACCTTGCTGGGTGACGCTGTCACCCTCCAGGTTCGGGGTCCGGACCTGATCGCGGCCATGGGCATCATCGTCCTCGCCTCGTTCGGCATGGCGCACGCCCTCGGGTTAGAAGTCCGGGAACGCGCCATCGAGTTCGCCACCCTGCAAGCCGTGGGCTGGGAGCGTCGGGCGGTCGTCAGTCTGCTGCTGGGTCATGCTCTGGTGATGGGGATAGCGGGGTCCCTGCTCGGCGGGGGCGTGGCGCTGGCGTTTGATCACTGGGTCATGGGCGGCATCACGGCGGCCAGTTGGGCCACGACCGCGGGGGCTGCAGGGCTCGGCATCGCCTCCGCGTGTCTCGCCACCGTGATCCCCGCCGCAACCTTGCGGCGCCGCCCTGCAGTGGCCCTCTTGGCCGAGGAATGAGGACGCACCATGAGCATTCACCTTCGTGACGTCACCAAGACGTACATCGTCGGCTCGGCGGTGTCCATTGCCGCCATGTCGCATGTCAGCCTCGACATCCCCAAGGGCCAACGGGTGGCGGTGACGGGGGCGTCAGGGTCCGGCAAGTCGACCTTGCTCCACGTGATTGGCGGGCTGGACCGCCCCACGAGCGGCGAGATCGTCGTGAATGAGGTTCGGCTCGACACCGCCAAAGAAAGAGAATTGCCGCGCTATCGGCGCACGGTCGGGTTCGTCTTTCAGCGGTTCAACCTGGTGCCCTCGCTGAACGTCCATGACAACGTGATCGCCCCCCTGATTCCGTATCGCGTGCCATTCGACAAGTCGGCCCGCGCCATTGAGCTCCTCGAACGGGTGGGGCTGGGGGAACGCATCGATGCCAGCGTGGCCGCCTTGTCGGGCGGGCAGCAGCAACGAGTAGCCATCGCCCGCGCGCTGGTCGCGCATCCGTCCCTGCTGCTCGCAGACGAACCCACCGGGGCCTTGGATTCGCGAACCGGCCACGAGATTCTCGACCTCATTGAAGAGCTGCAGGCAGACACGGGGATGACCGTCCTTGTGGCCACCCACGACCACGCGATCGCCGCACGCGCCGACAGGGTGCTCACGATGGCAGACGGTGTCCTCATCTCGGACGTGTGATCGCGGCACCCAGCTAGACCCTTGTCGACGTCAGGACGGTGACCATGGGGGATCCGCATGTGGATAAAAACCAGACACTCTCTATGGCGGCATGGTAGGTTATTATCCATGGTGGTGTTGAGTGACCTCCCGTGGACCTTCACGACGAAGGACGCGCTGGGCCGGGGTGTGCATCCTCGAGACCTGTACGCCTGGCGCGACACTGGCCAGGTCGTCGAGTTGTCGCGGGGGGTCTTTCGGCGGGCGGACGCCCCGTTGGCCACGTATCCGGACCTCCTGGCGGTCGGGATGCGAGCCCCTGGGGCCATTGTTTGTTGCGTCTCCGCGGCGGGTGTCCACGAGATAACGGACGAGGTGCCGCCCGCGGTTCAAATCGCCGTCCCCGTGAGGGCTTATCCGCCTCAGATCGATCATCCCCCGACCCAGGTGCTGCGGTTTGCTCACGCGACGTTCGAGTTGGGCTTGGCGCAAGTGGAGGCCGCACCGAGCGAGTTTGTTCGGGTCTACGACACGGCGCGCACGGTGGTCGACCTGATGCGAATGAGACATCGTTACGGGGAGCCGCTCGCGCACTCAGCGCTCCATCGAGCGGTGGCGTCGGGGCGCGCTCGGCCTGCGGACATCGTGCGCTATGCGGAGGCGTTGGACGTATTGGGCCCCGTGCGGCTCGCGCTCGACATTGTGATGGCGCGATGAGCGGCCCGTCGCACGACAGCGCCGCCGGGCGCGCGTACTTAGACCTGCAGAATCGAGCCCGGCGAGAAGGTCGCGGAACCCAGGAACTCCTTACCATGTACGTCGTCGAGCGTTGGTGGGACCGGTTGAGCAAATCCCCGTACGCGGATGACTTCGTCCTCAAGGGCGGAATGCTGCTGGCAGCGTTCGGCCACCGCAGGGCAACCGTCGACGCGGATGCCTTGGCGCGCAACCTTGCGAGCGATGCGCCCGCTGTCATGGCGCGCGTCGTCGAAGTAGCGTCCATCAACGTCGATGACGGGGTCGAATTCCTCACCGACACCGTCTCCGCTTCGACCATCCGCGACGATGCTCGCTACGCCGGGGTTCGGGTGACGATGAATGCGCGACTAGCGACCGCTGCCGTGAAGCTCCGATTGGACATCAGCGTCGGCGATCCCGTGACGCCCGCCCCGCAGGCCATGCAACTGCCTGCCCTGCGTCCCGGGGACCCGCCAATTCCGATCCTTGGCTACCCGATAGAGACGGTCCTAGCGGAGAAGCTGGTGACGGCGATGGACCTCGGGCCAGCGAACAGCCGTGTCCGCGACTTCGTCGACGTCTACACGCTGACTCGCGATCAAGCTATCGATACCGAGCAGCTCCTTGCCGCGGTCGAAGCGACGGCCGCCTTTCGTGGTGTCGAACTCGTCCCCCTTCGAGAGGCGTTGGGGAACCTCGCGGTCACGCGTGCGGCCTCGTACGTCGCGTACAGGCGCAACCTCGGTCCCGACGGCGTTCACCTTCCCCCAGCCTTCGCCGCCATCGTTGATGCGGTCGTCTACTTTGCAAGAGATCATCTTGACGTTCCCGTCAAGGACCATGTGGGTCACATCGGCAAATAGTCTGACGACGGGTGCGAGCGAGTTGAGCCGTCACTGAAATGGACCGGCGTTCGCTACCCCGAACCCACCGGTTCGCAGTGTGCATCGGATGGGCTCAGGAGGGGGCCCCGTGGAAGCGCGACACGTACGGATTGCCGCGAACGTAGAACCGTCGGGGGAGCTCGGCAGCCTTGGAGATCCCCACGCGGATCGACGTCGCGATGGCCTCTGGCGGGAGTACCGGACGCTCGATGAGCCGCAGCGGCGCGAGAGCGAGGTCGTGCCCCGTCAAAGACCGATCGATACCCAGCGCTTGGCCGACCTTGCCCGGGCCATTGGTGAGTTCGAAACCGCCGCGTCCGCGTCGGGCCTCCATGCTGGCTTCCCCCTCCAGCGGCTCGACCGCACGGATGAGCACGCCGGAGCCGTACCCTGCCCGTCCGGTGACGACGTTGCAGCAGTAGTGGATGCCGTGGCTGAGGTAGACGTACAGGTGTCCGGCGGCCTCGAACATCGCGCGATTGCGCGGGGTTGGGCCGCGGTGGGAGTGACTCGCCGGATCGTCTTGGTCGTAGGCCTCCGTCTCGACGATGCGGACGCGAAGCAGTTCGCCATCCAGCTCTCGGTGCAACTCGCACCCCAGCAGGCGCCGCGCCGCCAACTCCACGGGCACGTCGAGGAAGTCGAACTGCTCCCTCGGACGATTCCCGCCGCGCTCACTCATGCCCTGAGCCTGCCACGGGTCACGGCAACGGGGCGATGATGGACGTCATGACAGGACGAGAGGTGCAGGTGCGCCGGATCTACGAGGATCCCGCGCCCAGTGACGGCAAGCGAGTGTTGGTCGACCGGCTCTGGCCCCGCGGGGTCAGCAAGGAACGGGCCGACCTTTTCGAGTGGAGCAAGCAGGTCGCGCCCTCGACGGAACTGCGCACGTGGTACGGCCACGACCCGGCGAAGTTCGACGAGTTCGCCCGCCGCTACCGCGCCGAACTCACCGAGCCCCCGGCCGCGGATGCCCTCGCGGATCTTCGGCGCCTTGCCGAGAGCGGCCCGCTGACCCTGCTGACGGCGGCGAAGCGGGCCGACATCAGCGAGGCGACCGTGCTTCAGAGCCTGTTGCTTGACGGGGAGTGACCGGGCGTCTGCTCATGGGCCAGCCGCCGGCGGCGGACGAGCTTGCTCAGTTCGATGGTGATCGGCACCAGCAGGGCCAGGCCGAACGATGCCAGCCACTCTCCCGAACTGAGCGAGGTCGTGGGCAGAAGCTTCTGCATGAACGTCCATTCGACCGCCACGACGGTGAGCGCTGACGGGATGGCCAGGGTGCCCACGGCGCCCAGCACCGGAGCCGAGAGACCCGGCTCCAGGTCCCGGCGCAGCACCAGCCCGCTGAAGATCGTGCCGAAGGCCAGCACCACGAACGCCATGGTCATGCGGACGCTCGCCCTGTCGGCGGTCAGTTCGCCCGGCCCCAGCATGAGCGCGGCCAGCGTGGCGAGGAACAGCACCCCGCCGAACAGCGCCCACTGCCCGATGGCCGTGCCGTTGGCCAGCCGCTCCTCAGGATCGCGCGGCGGGCGGCTCATCAGGTCGGGGCTCGGCGGATCATTCATGATCACCACCACCGGGACGATCGCGATGAAGAAGTTCAAGAACAAGATCATCAGGGGCGTCAGCGCCATGCCGCCGTTGATGTTGACGATGCTGGCGCAGAGGAACAGCAACACGAGCGCCAGCAACTGCGACATCTGGTAGCGGATGTAGTTCACGATCTTCTCGTAGGTGTTACGCCCGAGTCGGACGGCCGTCACGAGAGTGCCGAAATTGTCGTCCGTGAGGATCAACTTGGCGGCCTGTTTGGTCACCTCGCTGCCCGAGCCCATGGCCACGCCGATGTCGGCCTGCTTCAGCGCGGCGGCGTCGTTGACGGCATCGCCGGTCATGGCCACGATGTCGCCCCGGGCCTGCATGAGCCGGGCTAAGCGAACCTTGTCCTGGGGGGTCACCCGTCCGAAGACGTGCAGGTCCGGCAGGGCAGCGGTCAGTTCCTCGTCACTCAGGGCCGCGAGCTCGGCTCCACTGATCGCCCCGGCACCCAACCCGAGATCGGCGCCGATGGCCGCCGCGGTGATCGCGTGGTCGCCGGTGATCATCCGCACCTCGATGCCGGCTTCGCGAGCGACCCGCACGGCCTCCACGGCCGAGGGACGCAACGGGTCGATGATCCCGACCAGGCCCACGAACTGCAGGTCCTGGACGAACGACATCGCGTCCTCGGCGACCTCCTCCTCGTGCCCGGTGACGTCGCGGATGGCGAAGGCCAGCACCCGCATGCCCTTCTCGGAGAGCTGGCGATTGGCCGCCAGGACCGACTCCCGAACCCCGTCGATCGCCACCATTCCGTCCGGCGTGGCGACCTCAGCGCAGCGGTCCAGCACCACGTCCGGGCCGCCCTTAACCAGTTCGAGCAGGGTCTGGCCGCCCTTCGCGCCCACGTGGTGGAAGGTGGCCATGAACTTGTAGAGCGAATCGAAGGGCACCTCGGCCACCCGTGGATATTCGCGCCGGCTCTCCTCGGCGTCGACCCCGATCTTGGCGGCCAGCACGACCAACGCCGCCTCGGTCGGATCCCCGATGACGGCGCCGTCGTCCGACACGGTGGCGTCGCTGCACAGGCACAACCCGTACGCCAGCTGGGTGAAATCCGGTGCGGTATCCCCGGCGGCCGCGCGGACGGTGCCGGTCTTGCTGTAGCCCTCGCCCCCGACCGAATACCAGCGCGAGCGTACGTACATCGAGCGGACCGTCATCTCGTTCATGGTGAGCGTGCCGGTTTTGTCCGAGTTGATCGAACTCGTGGCTCCCAAGGTCTCGACGTCGGTCAGGTTCTTCACGACGGCCTTGTGCTCGGCGAGCTGCCGCGCCCCGAACGCCAGCATCGCCTGGACGAACGTCGGCATCCCGGTCGGGATCGCCGAGACCGCCATGGCCACGCCCAACATCATCACGGCCTGCAGCGACTGGCCGCGGACCACCCCGAGCACCACGATGAGCGCCACCGCCGACCAGGCGATGATCCCCAGGACCTTCGTGAGGCCGTCCAGTTCGCGCTGCAGGGGGGACTTCTTCGGCGCCACAGCCGACAGCATTTCCGCGATCTGCCCCATCTGGGTGCCCATGCCGGTCGCGGTGACGATCATCGCCCCGGTGCCTCGGGTCACGGACGTGTTCTGGAAGAGCATGTTGGTGCGATCGCCCAGACCGACCTCGTTGTCGCCGATGGTCTCGGGGTCCTTGCTGATGGGCGCGCTCTCGCCCGTGAGGGCCGACTCCTGCGTCTCGAGGGACGCGGAGCGGACGAGTCGTCCGTCCGCGGGGACGAGGTCACCGGATTCCACGTTCACCAGATCGCCCGGGACGACGTCGGGGGCGTTGACGAGCGTCAGGACGCCGCCGCGGACGACTTTCGCTTGCGGGATCTGCATCTTGGACAGGGCGTCCACGCTGGCGCGCGCCTTGAGTTCTTGCTGGGTGCCCAGGACGACATTCATCACCACCAGCACGGCCACCAGCACTGCCGTCGATACCTGGCCGATGACGAAGCTCACCACCGCGACGGCGATGAGCATCAGGTTCATGGAGTCGCGGAGCTGAGTCAGTGCCACCATCACGATCGACGGTGAAGGTTCGGAGGCGATGACGTTCGGACCGTGGGTGGCGAGCCGTTGCCTGGCTTGCGCGGCAGTCAGCCCAGCGACGGCATCGGTCTCGAATGCGGCGACCACAGCGTCGACGGGCAGGGCGTACCACCGCTCGGATTGCTCAATCGATGGGGGTGAAACAGGGGAGTTGGGCATCAAGATCCTCCGATGTGACCGGCCCGACGTCACCTCTGAATCTACTCCTGGGTCACCATTCCGCGACCGATCCGTCCGCATGCCGCCAGATCGGCGCCCGCCAATCGTGGCCCTGGGCGGCCCGTTCCTTCACGACGTCGAGGTTGACCTCGACGCCGAGGCCGGGGCCCTGCGGAATCGTCAGATAGCCCTCGTCGTATTCAAATGGGGCGCCGATGACGTAGTCGAGCAGGTCGCTGCCGGTGTTGTAGTGGATGCCCAGGCTCTGTTCTTGGATCACCGCGTTGTGGCACACGGCATCGATCTGCAGGCAGGCGGCCAGCGCGATGGGTCCGAGGGGGCAGTGGGGGGTGAGGGCCACGTTGTAGACCTCTGCCATCGCTCCCAGGCGCACGGTTTGCGTGATGCCGCCCATGTGCGCCGGGTCGGGGTTGAGGACGCCGAATGCCCTGGATTCCAGCAAGGAGGTGAACTCCGCTCGCGAATGGACGCGCTCACCGATCGCCACCGGGATCGTTGTCGAGCGTGCCACCGCGATCGCGGCATCGGGATTGTCCGCTGGCACTGGGTCTTCGATCCACAGCGGGTGCAGCGGCTCTAGTTCTTTGGCCAGCACCTTCGCCATGGGGGCGTGGAGGCGGCCGTGGAAATCGATGACGAGATCCATCTCATATCCCAGGGCATCCCGAAGGTCGGCGATGCGTTGGACGGCCTTGTCGATGACGCCGAAACCGTCCACGACCATGACGCGATCGGTGGCGTTGAACTTCACCGCGGCGAAACCTTCTGCCGCGGCGCGGTGCGCGTCCGCCACAAGGTTCGTGGGGGAGTCGCCGCCGATCCAGGAGTAGGTGCGCACCCAATCGCGTTGCGAACCGCCGAGGAGGGCGTGGACGGGAACGCCCAGGGACTTGCCGAGGATGTCCCACAGCGCGGTGTCGATCCCCGACATGGCGCTCATGAGCAGCGGGCCGCCGCGGTAGCAGCCGTTGCGGAAGAACATCTGCCAGATGTCGTTGATGCGCCGAGGATCCATGCCGACGATCAGCTCAGCCAGCTCAGTAACCGCTCCCTCGGCCCCTTTGGCGTGGCCCTCCAACACGGGCTCACCCCAGCCGCTGATGCCCTCGTCGGTCTCGATGTGCAAGAAGAGCCACCTGGGTGGCACGCGGTAGGTGGTGACCTTGGTGATCAGCATGTCTGTCGGCTTCTGTGGGGCGCCATCGGGCGCTGGGTGAGGTGTGGCCCTGAATGGCGGCCTATAGTCTGTTTATACTATAACTCAGGTTCCAAGTTCGACCGGTCCGGCGCGGTATTGTGTCCGAGTTTCGGGGCGATGGTGCCTCGACCAGGCTTGGCCAAGGAGTGAGTGGGATGGCGTCTGTCTCCATCGGCACCCGATCGGTGGTCGGCAACGTTCGGCGCGTCAACGAAGATGCTGTCTACGTGGGCGAAAACGTGTGGGCCGTTGCCGACGGCATGGGTGGTCATGCCGCTGGCGACGTCGCCAGCGCGTTGGCGATCGAGTCCGTCAAGGACATGGACCGCGAGGGACTCACGACCAACGATGTGCGGGCGGCCTTGGACGCGGGCAACGCAGCGATCCTCACCCATGGGCGCCGGCACCCGCTGCAGCGGGGCCTCGGTACGACCGTCACCGGCCTTGCGGGCCTGGTGCTGGACGGCCTTCCGCGGTGGGCCATCTTCAACATCGGCGACTCCCGGGTCTACCGCTTCGCGGACGGCTGCCTCACGCGGATCACCGTCGATCACTCGGAAGTCGAGCAATTGGTCCAGGACGGGGTCATCACTGAGGAGCAGGCTCGCGTCCATCCGGCCCGCCACATGATCACGCGCAGCCTGGGCTCCCTTCCCGCCCCCGAACCCGACCTGTGGGTTCTGCCTCAACACGCGGGGGAGAGATTCCTGCTGTGTACCGACGGCCTGACGAACGAACTGACCGACGATGAGATCGCCGGGGTCCTCGAGGCCCACGATGCGACTGTGGCCGCCGACCAGTTGGTGGAGCGAGCACTGGCTGCGGGCGGGCGCGACAACGTCAGCGTCATCGTGGTCGACGTCGACAAGTAACGGAGACGACAACGGCGGGCAGGGAGTTCCCCGCCCGCCGCCTTGAGGTGCCTAGTCGGACGCCGTCAGCTCGCTCACCGACTCGCGCCACTGCAGCGCGTTCACGATGGCGATGGCGCCGAAGACGATCAGCGCGATCCCGCCAATGAGAACCAGGCTTTGCACGGTGCTGACGGGGAACATGATGGCGACAATGCCGGCAACCAGGCAGATGACGGACCCGCCCAGTGCCCAGCCGCGTCCGGGTGCCTTGGGCAGATTGCCAAAGGTCAGCAATCCCGAGAGTCCCGTCATCACCACACCGGCACCGACCCACCAGCCCAACATCTGGTACGTCGCGAACTCGCTCCTGAAGCACAGCACGCCAAGAATGAATGACAACACACCCGCGATGATGTTGAGCAAACGGAAGGTCTGCGACATTAGCTTCGAGGAGATGCCCACAATGACCTCGCTGATCCCGCTCAGCATGAGGTAAAGGCCAAAGAGCGTGGCGACGACCTGCAGTGTGCTGCCGGGCCACAGGAGAATGATGATGCCGAGGATCGCCTCGGCCGCGCCGACCGCCAGCATTACCTGCCAGGACTTCTTCATGAAGCGCTGGAAGCCGGACTGGGTGGAAGTGGATTCGGTGGGTTTCGTTGCCATGGTGGGGTTCCATTCAATCGTGGCGGCCGCGATGTTGTGGGTGACATGTGGCTGGCGGGCCGCCCCTCCAGCTCACGACTGGGCCATAGCTTCACGATAGGCCAAACCGCGTTCGTTGGGACTCCTTAAAACGGGGCTGTGCCCGTATCCCACATTCGCATGCGGGGGACGGGCACAGTCGTCAATCAAACAGGGTCCGAGGTTCAGAGCGTCTTCACCGTGTGGCGCCACTGGAACGCTTGGAAGATGTGGACCAGGCCGATCATCACGAGCGACACGCCGCCGAAGAGCGCCAGGGTTGCCACCGAGCTGATCGGGTAGGTGATGGCGATGACGCCAGCGATGATGGACAAGACTGCAGCGGCGATCGCCCAGCCGCGGCCAGGCATGCCCGGGACGCTGCTGAAGGTGAAGACGCGGGAAAAGCCGGTCATGATCCAGCCGACGCCGATCCACACGCCCAACAACGCGATGCTGCCGAGTTCACTGCGGAAACACATCACGCCGAGGATGAACGACAGCACACCCGTGATGATGTTGAGAAAGCGGTAGCCGCCCGACATCGCCGGCGTGGAAATGCCCAACACGCATTCAGCGATGCCGCTGAAGATGAGGAACAGGCCGAACAGGGTGGCGACCAGGCTGAGGGTCTGGCCTGGCCACACCAGGACGATGACGCCAAGGACGGCTTCGGCGAGGCCGACGCCGAGCAGCACCTGCCAGGACTTTTGAGCAATTGCCGCGAACGGCGAAGTATCGGTTTGTGTCTGAGTGGTCATGAAGCTCAACTCCTCTTTCAGTTCTGCGGTCGCTCGTTTGGGGGGTCCAAAGGTGGGCCGACCGCTGCCCGGTTCGCCACTGTGCCTTGGGGGGAGGCCTCGTCGCCTCGTGGGGCGTGGTGGACTTTGATTCCAACATATCCGAGATCTGCCCAGGCGGCATGAGCACCTTCCGGCGTGGTGATGTTGAGACCCAAACTACGTGTCAATGGCGGAGCACGGCCCCCTCACAGCCTTTCCATAGAGCGCGCTGCTGGGATTCAGGAAAACCTCGAAAGGTCACCCATGGAACTGCCCCGCCGCACGCTGCTCGCTGGCTTCGCTGGAATCGCCGCCACGTCATTGGTGGGCTGCTCCACCACCAGCAGTTCCTCGTCCAGCGCGAGTTCAACGGCCACCGGCTCCGCGCGAGCCACCGCCGTCCCATCCTCGTTGGCCTTCGATCCGACGAAGTTCACCCAGAAGACCGTCTCTGTGGCGACGGGCAGTGGCACAAAGTCGGTGACCTACAACTACTACGCGCTGATTCCGTACGTGATGAAGCCAGTGGACACGACCTACCAGTCCCTCAACGTGAGTGTTCCGATCAGCATTGACGGAGTGGCCATCGATGCGAGCAATGCGCCCATCCTGTTGAGCATCGGGGTCGCCGGCTACCTGTCTGTCGCCGCCAGCGGCGGCTCTTCGCTGGGTGGCGGAGGCGGGGCGATGCCCACTGGGTCGATGCCGACGGGCGGCGCCGTCCCCACAGGCGCCAAGAGTGGTACCGGGGGCGGAACTGCCGGCGCCAGCACCGCCGACCTTGCGCTGGCGGCTGGCTACGTCGTGGTCGCTCCCGGATGTCGAGGGCGTGACAACGTCGACAATTCTGGGACCTACTTCGGCAAAGCACCCGCGGCCATCGTTGATCTCAAAGCGGCGGTGCGGTACATCCGGGCGAACAAGGGCGTGCTGCCTGGGAACACCGATTGGATCATCTCCAGCGGCACGAGCGCGGGGGGTGCCTTGTCGAGTCTGCTGGGAGCTTCGGGCGGCAGTTCGCTGTACGACTCCTACCTCACGGCATTGGGGGCTGCCGACGCCTCGGACGCCATCTTCGCGGTCGGCAGTTGGTGCCCGATCACCGACCTTGAGCATGCCGACATGGCGTACGAGTGGTATCTGGGCTCCAACGCGTACAACGGCAGCACGGTCGACCAGACGGCGTCTGCGGCTTTGAGGTCCTCGTTCAGCGCGTACCAACAATCCCTGGGGCTCGCCGGGAAGAGCGGTTTCGGGGCGGTGACGGCCGACACCTTCGGCGCCTACCTGCTGAAGACCTACCTCGTCCCGTCCGCCACGAGTTACCTCGCGGGCCTGTCGGATTCGGCCCGGGCCACGTATCTATCCGGCGCTTCGGGCATCACCTATTCCAGCTCAGGATCGGACTTCACGTTCGCCAACTTCCTGACCCACGTCGGGGCGCGAAAGAAGAGCATCCCCGCGTTTGATGCCTTCGATCTCTCGGCCGGCGAGAACAGTTTGTTCGGCACGACGACAACCGCGGCCCGCCACTTCACCGATGACAGCAACCAGCACGCAAACGGCTCGTCGGCCACGCTGGATGCGGACATCGCCTCACTGATCACCTTGATGAATCCGATGTACTTCCTCGCGCAGCAGAACGCCGCTCGCGCCAAGAACTGGTGGTTGCGTGTCGGGACGTCCGACACCGACACGTCCCTGACCGTGCTGGCCAACCTTGCCTTGAAGGCCGAGAACCTCGGCGATTCGGTCAATGCCGCCATGTACTGGGACGGCGCCCACGGCGCGAACAACGATCCGGACGCGTTCATCGGCTGGATCAAAGCCACCACTGGCTATACCCCCTAACCACCCCTTACAAAGGAATCGCCATGTACTCACGTAGAACCCTCCTCGCCTCCACACTCGGGGTCGGCGCCCTCGCGGGGCTCGCCGCCTGCGGCGTCTCAACCAGTTCCTCGACTACACCGTCGGCCGCCACGTCGTCGTCCGCAGCCGCTGGCAGCGGCGGTCCTGGGGCAGCCTCCTCCGCCACCCTGAGCGCGGAAGCCACGGCGGCTATCGCGAAGTTCACCCAGGCCTCCTTCACCGATCCGGCCAACGGCAATGTCCTGAAGTACAACTTGTTCGTCCCGGACGGTGCGGACGGCTCGACGAGCTTTCCGCTGGTGTTGTTCATGGAGGATTCCAGCGTGGTCGGGTCCACCACGACCGCCGCGCTCACCCAGGGCCTCGGTGCACTCTGTTGGGCGACCGCGTCCGACCAGGCCAAACGTCCGTGTTTCGTCCTCGCACCGCAATACGAGTCGGTCGTAGTCAACGACTCCTCCCTTGCCACGTCCCTGCTCGACACGACGGTGAACCTGGTGAGGTCCCTGACCACCAGCCACAAGATCGACACCTCGCGGCTCTACACCACCGGGCAGTCCATGGGCGGCATGATGTCGATCGCCATCGACATCAAATACCCCGACCTCTTCGCGGCCTCCTATCTCGTGGCGTGCCAGTGGGACGCGAGCTTGGTGGCTCCGATGGTCAACGACAACCTGTGGATCACCGTCTCGGAGGGGGATACCAAGGCGTACCCGGGGGAGAACGCGATTCTCGCGGAGCTGAAGGCAAAGGGCGCCACGTACACCCAGGCCCAACTGGACGGCTCGGCCACGGCCGCCGACCTCTCGACCGCCTGCGCGACCGTGGCCGCCAAAGGGACGAACATCAACTACACCACCTTCAAGGCGGGAACGCTGCCGACGACCTCGTCAGGTGGCATGGAACACATGGCCACCTGGACGCGCGCGTACTCCATCGAATCGATCCGCGAGTGGATCTTCACCAAGAAGCTGTGAGCGTGACCAAGGCATCAAACCGTCCGTTGACGACATTCATCGCCTGGGCGCGGTGAATCCTGACGCAGGACCGGCCGCGGCTACAGTTGAGGCCGGTCGACGTCAGGAGGTGCGGGATGCCGATTCCCCTCTTCACGCCGTCGAGCGCCCTGACGCAGCAGAACATCCCTCTCGCGATCACCATCATGGTGGTCGGGTCCTTCCTCTTCGCGACGGGCGCGACGATCCAACACCTGCAGGTCGGCGGCACCGTCGACACGACCGCCGAAAACAGGCAACTGTCACTGCGCCAAATTGGCAGTCTGATCACGAATCCCCGGTGGGTGCTCGGTCTCGCGATCCTGATTACGGGCAGCACGGCCCACATCTTTGCGTTGATGCTCGCGCCGGTGACGGTGGTCCAACCCGTCGGGATCCTCGCGGTGCCCTGGTCTGTGTTGCTGGCTTCGCGCATTCACAAGTTCACGCCCACCCGCCAGGTGTGGGGCGCGGTGGCCATCACGGTGGTGAGTGTCGTGGTCTTCACAGTCATGGCGGCCAGCACCGCGGCCCACACCATCGAGTTGCCGCACAACGACATCATCATCGCGTGCGTCTTCGTGTACCTGGTGGGGGTGCTGCTGGCCGCCCTCGGGTCGCAGGGCCCGCAACGCTATCGAGCCATCATGTGGGCCTCGGCCGGATCCTTCTACTACGGGCTCAGCTCGGCGTTGATCAAGGTCATCACCGAGCTGATCAAGCGGGAAGACTTCTTGGTCGACCCGTTCTTCTGGACCATTTTTCCGTTCTTCGTCGCCACCTATGGGGTTGGTGGCTGGATGATTCAACAGGCCTATGCGAACGGTCCCGCCGAGATCGTCGTCGGATCAATGACGACCACCGACCCTATGGTGGCCGTCGGGTTCGGGTTGATCGTGCTCGGGGAGGGCGTCAACATCACCCCGGTGGCGGCGGCGATCATGCTGGTCGCGGCCGTGACTGCCGTCCGAGGGGTGTTCATTTTGTCGAAGCACCACCCGGAGGCGGGCAACTATCGGCGCCAGGGCAACGAATGGGACGTGGACCAAGCTCTGGTCTGAAGCCGGGTCGCGCGCCGCGACCCGGGACGGACGTTTCCTACCCGTAGGTGGTGATCACGATGGCGAGGGCGTCGAGGTCGATCCCGATCAGAATGGCGCACAGGGCAACGGCGGCGATCTGCCGATGGCGATGGGACACGAGGAATCTTTCGACGACCCAGGCGATCCCACGGGTCATGAAATAGGTGAACGGAATCAACATCGGCAAGATGTAGCGCCCCTGGGGTTGATAGTCCTGCGTCCACGAGAAGTAGATGCTCAGCATCCAAGGGATGATGATCGCCCAGACGAAGCACCACTGCAGCAACCGACGACTGGCACCGACGAGGCCGGGCAAAACCGGGCTTTCGTTCGTCACGCGCAACGCTCCCTTGAACGGGTTGCCGGGCCAGCATCGCGCGAGCGCCGCAAGATTTCCCAAACCGGCGATGGCGTTTAAGGCTCTATGGACCCATTGGCTGGGTTTCGGTATGTCAAGAGACAGGTAACCGAACCACCCCGTGGCGCTCTTGATCGTCGCCCACAGCCATCCTTCATAGAAGAGCATAGAGAGCAGTGTCATGCCCTTGGCGCGACCCGACGACGCCCCGGGTTTAGCGTAGGGCTGGCCATATTGCGTTCCGCTCGCGTCCGACGTCGCTAACCCCAAGAAGTCGCCGTTGTAGTTCACCGCATTGCGGATGAACCACCAACCGGCGAGGAGCGCGCTGATGCCAGCGATGAGCCCGCCGCGCCGGAGGGTGAAACTCAGTGATTCCGCTTTGTCGTCTGCGATCCGGTAGGCCCGGAGGCGGTCCAGACAGAACAAGACAACGCTTAGCAGGATGAAGCCGTACGCGTTGTAATAGGACAGCGCGCAGACTGCGAGGGAAGCCCCGAAGAGCATGCAGGTGCGGATCGTCCAGCCATCCTGAAGCCCTTTCACCCACGAGAGCACCACGAGAGCCGAGGCAAAGAGCGCCAAGGAGTCGTTGTTGACGTAGCTGCTAAGAAAGCCAAACTGGGGAAGGGCAGCGACGCCGACCGCGAACACCCAACGCCAGGGACCCGTGAACAAACGCCGGCCCAGCACGAAGCAAACCGCGACTGTGGCGGTCCCAAACAGGACGGAGGCGTGACGCGCGGCCACCAGTTCGGCAAAGCCATCAGCGCCGCGCAGCGCTGCGACCTTCGCGAAACCAGCACCGACGATGTAGCTCAGGATCGGTTGAAATGCGTACGAGGTGCCCCAGATAGGGTCGCGGATCTCGGGGTCGGTCCCGAGAGGCAACGTGCCCGTCCGAACGATGAAACGAACGATGGCGTAACGCATGTGCTCATCGGGGGCCTGGTTGTAGGGCGTGTGTTGGGCCCAGGTCGAGTAGAACCACCCAGACGCCAGCACGAAGACCCACGTCGCAAACGTTCCCCAGGGAGTGCGCCTTGCCGGCCGCGGGTGGGCGGTCATTTCGGCCGGTTCAACTATTTCCATGGACACGATGCGGCGTCCGCGGGGCTACCAACTGTGCCCATGATTGGCAGTTGGAACTCAAACACACGGGCAGCATAGCCGCCGGATTGATCGGAGCTGACATCTAAATCTCGCGGGCCTTTGGTTCTTCGACGTGCTCGGCCCCGCGTTGGTGTTGGCGAAAAGAGAAGAAGCGATGACCGAGATAGCTGGTGATTGCCACGACTCCCGTTATCACTACCTGCGCCACCACAGGATCCATGTGTATCCCCTCAACCAGCAGCGGCGTACCAACGATGGGCGCCACCATGCCGGATGCCCAGACCGAAATGAAGCGCGCGAAGTCGGCGCCAAGGCGCCCGCGGGAGGCGAACACGATGTTTCGATAGGCGGGGAACGCGACCGGGATGGGTGCAACTTGCCCGAAGACCGTCGCGACCATGTAGTTCCAGCCCAGACGTAGGCCAGCCCACACCGAGAACCAGCTCAGGACCGACACGCAACCAGCCACGACCAAGTAGCGCACTTCATGGCGCGCCCACACGGAGGCGACCAAAGTTCGAAGACCCTGCACCTACGTGACCCTACCCGCTGAGGCACTCCAATATTGGCCCCTCGTTCTGGCACACTGACCCCGTGCGCCCAATCCTCTTCTCTGTGCCCTTCCTGACCGGTATGGAGACGGGTTATGTCGGACAGGTCTTAGAGTCCGATCACTGGCACGGCGATGGGGCGTTTACCGAACGAGCCACGCAGCGCCTTCGGGAGCTCACTGACGCGTCGCATGTGCTGACGACCACCTCGTGCACCCACGCCCTGGAACTCGCCGCCCTCCTTCTGGATGTGGGGGTTGGTGATGAAGTCATCTGCCCAACCTTCACGTTCACCTCAACGGCCACGGCAATCGCGATTCGGGGCGCGACTCCCGTCTTCGTGGACAGCGACCCGCTCACGATGAACCTCAACCCGGACGCCGTCGCCGCGGCCATCACCCCCAGGACGAAAGCGGTCTTCGCGGTGCACTACGGGGGCATTCCAGTCGCCGTCGACCAATTGATTCCGCTGTGTGAACGCAATGGTTTGGCTTTCGTGGAGGACAACGCCCACGGGTTTGGGGCCACGTATCGTGGGCGTCCGCTCGGATCGTTTGGCGACCTCGCCGCCTTGAGTTTCCATGACACCAAGAACGTGGCCATGGGCGAGGGTGGAGCGCTGCTGTTCAACAACGCGACATTTGCCGACCGTGCCGAGATCATCCGCGAGAAGGGAACCAATCGATCCGCCTTCCTGCGAGGGGCCGTCGACAAGTACACCTGGGTCGACCAAGGTTCGTCCTACCTTCCCGCAGAGCTCTTGGCTGCCGTCTTGTGCGCGCAACTCGAGGGATTCGAGACCATTCAGGCGCTCCGACACCGGGTGTGGAGCCGCTACGACCTGGAACTCGCTGCCTGGGCGCGCAGCTTCGGAGTCACGCAGATGTTTGTTCCCCCGGAGGTTGAGCACCCGGCCCACCTTTATTACCTCATGATGCCCACGTCCGATGATCAACAAGGACTCATCCGACATCTTCGATCCCTCGGTATCACGGCAACGTTCCACTACCAGCCGTTGGATCAGTCCCCAGCCGGGTCACGCGTCGGGCGCACGCCGTTCGAATGCAGCGTGGCTCATGATCAGGCAGGACGTCTCGTCCGGCTCCCGTTGCACGCCAACCTCAGCGAAGAGGACGTGTCACGGGTCGTGGACGGCGTCAGGTCCTACGTCCCGGTCGCCTGTTCACTCCCCGCATAGCGCTTTCGAAGGGCCTCGGCTAACGCATCTGCGTCATCGGTGGTGGCCGTGACGTCGAGAACGGCCCCTGGAGTGCCCACGATAGGTCCGAGCCCTCCTTGAACCCTTACCAAGTACGTCGGACGCCGCATCGCCGCGATGTGCAAGCGTCCCAGGTACTCACCCACGATGCCGATCGACAGCATCATGAGGCCAGAGAACGCGGCCGTCATTCCTGCTTGTGATGTCCAGCCGGGGACGTCGGGCCCATGCGCCCAATAGTTCCCGAGGATGGCCGCCAGGATTACCAACCCAGCGATGAAGCTGGCGATGCCAGCACCGGTCACCAAGCGCAAGGGAACGGTGCTTGAGCCCGTCGTCATGTCCCACGTGAGGTTCAACAGGCTGCCCCACGTGTACCCGCTCGAACCCACCGATCGTTGGTCCATCGTGACGGGAACGGCGATCACCTCGTTCGTCGTCCAAGACAGGAGCACGTCGATGTACACCTCGCCCAACACCTGCACAAAGCCCGCTCGCAACGAGGTTCGGAACGCTAAGAAGGAGGAGAAGAGCCGCGCATGGCGCACGCCCATGCGCTCCATGAGGATCTTGACGCCCTGGCTTGTCCAGTTGCGAAGCAGGCGATGCTCCTCATCCACCGCATTGCCGTACACCACATCGATGGTCGGGTCGTTGAGCGGAGCGAGGAGTTTGTGAATCTCCTCGGGCCGGTGTTGGAGATCGTCGTCCATGAGCACGGTCACCTCGAAGCGGGCCCGGGCGATTCCGGCGAGCGAGGCGTGGTGCTGACCGAAGTTCCTGCGCAACAGGACGGCGTTCACGCGATCGTCCTCGCGCTCCAATGCCCTCGCCACCGCGAAGGTGTCGTCTGGGGAACCGTCGACCACCAAAATGATTTCGTAATCGTCCGCGATGGCTGGTAGCGAGGCATGCAAGCGGGACACGAGTTCAACGAGCGTGTCGCGGGAGCGATAGCAGGGGATGACAACCGAAAGGTTCACCTGCTCAGTATTTCAGGTTCGGCCGAAGAAACCGCGCCGTGCCGTGTCGAGCGGCGCGTTCGGTTCGGGCTTTAAGCCCTCCGTCGTTCCCGGGCAGGGGAGAGGGCTGGCAGGTCCGAAACGGTCGCGAGCGTGGCTGGCTCCGGGAGGCCCGCCAACCGACGGGGGCCAGAACCGGTCGCAGAAGTCTCCAAAGCGACCGCTGCGACGCGGCGCAGATAGTCGTCTTCCACAGGGGCGAGGTCGTCCGATTCGGTCGAGGCAGCCATTGCGGCAAAGAGACCGCCCTCAAGGAGGAGTTCGTCATAGGTGCCCCGTTCGACGATCTCGCCCATGCCCAAGACATGGATCTGATCGACGTCGCGCACCGTGCTCAGCCGATGCGCGATGGTGACAGTGGTGCGGCCGCGGGACAGTGCGTCCAGCGCCGACTTGAGTTCACGTTCCGTGCTCGGGTCCAGGGCGCTCGTGGCCTCGTCAAGAATGAGGATCTTCGGGTCGGCGATGATGGTGCGCGCGATCGCCAGACGTTGGCGCTCACCGCCGCTGAAGCGATGCCCGCGAGCCCCGACCACGGTTTCGAGCCCCTCGGGAAGGGCGGCGATCACGCTGTCCACTTGCGCGGCTGCCAGCGCCTTCCAAATGTCTTCCTCGGTGGCCTCCGGGCGCGCGATGAGAAGGTTCTCGCGGATTGTTCGGTGGAGCATGTACGTCTCTTGTGACACCACACCGATGATCGCGGTGAGTTGCTCCACGCGAATGTCGCGCACGTCGACGCCATCAATGCTGATGGCACCCGACGTTGGGTCGCTCAGCCGGGCGATCAGGGAACCGACCGTGGACTTTCCGGAACCGGTCTCGCCCACGATGGCCGCGGAACCGCCCGCGGGCACAACCAACGTGACGTGGCTAATAACGTCGCCATCGCCATCCGGGTACCGGTAACTCACATCATTCAAAACGAGGTCACCACGCACGGTTTCGCGCGGCATGTCGACCGGATTGGTCGGTTCGGGTACCTCGATCGTGAGGTCCAGATAGCCGAAAATTCGGGAGAGCAAGGCGCTAGATGTGATCCAGTCGGCGCCCACATTGAGCAAACCCATCATGGGCTTGAACACGGCCACCTGGAGACTTGTGAACGCCACGAGCGTCCCGATGGAGACCTGCCCCACGAATTGGGGAAACCCCGCGGCGAGGTAGATGCAGGCAGGCACGAGGGCAAACGCCAGGTTCATCATGGCGGTGCGCCACCGTCCCGCCATGCGTGCCTGCACTTCGAGGTTAGACAGCGCGAGCGAGCGTTCCTTGAAGTCCGCTGAGCGGGCAGGCGCGATCCCTAGCGTCCGGACCAATTGCGCGCCGCTCACGGTGAGGGACTCATCAACCAGAGACTGCAGGTCGGCCATGGTCTTTTGCCGCTGCGAGACGAAGCCTCGCTTCTTGAGCGCCACCTGACGCGTGACCACCATGGCGGGTGGAAGAGTAACCAGGGTGATGAGTGCCAAGTAGGGGTTCAAAATAACGATCGCGATGAGGGTGCCGATGACGGCGGTCGCGTTGGAGGCGATGTCGGTGGCAGTCGACGTCACCACTGCCTGAAGTCCCGCGATGTCATTGGTCATGCGCGATTGGATCTCGCCGCCGCGCGTCCGCTTGAAGAAGTTCATCGACTGCTTCTGAACGTGGTCGAACACCTGCGTGCGCAACGTGTGCATCAAGCGCTGTCCCACTTTGGTGGCCAGCCAGGTTTGCCAGACGCCAAAGAAGCCGGTGGCTGCCGCCACGATGGCCATGCCTGCCACGGAGAGCACCAAGAGGCGCGTGTCCCCCTGCGGGAGCGCATCATCGATAATCAGCTTCAGCAGGAAGGGCTGCGCCAGCGAAATGGTGGTGGCGACCACGATGATCAGGGCGACCCCGGCAAGTTCCCATGCAAAGGGTCGGAACATGCGACCCACGCGTCGCCACGGAACTGGGGATTCTGCCAGCCTGGCAACATCCGCAGGGTTGGTTTTGGCTATTTTCCCCACCCGTCACCCTTCTGCCGCACCCGATCGTAGTACGCAAAGCACGTGAGCCGCTCAGAGGGGCACCCAACGAGCCGCGTGGATGAGCCCCACGGGGTGCCTCCGCTCGGTCAAGAATTGATCTGAAGCGCCGCGATCGCGTCCCCGGTCGGGGTCTCCAACAACAGGGTCGCGGTGCCGCGAGGAAGGTCGAAGGCCACGTTGCCGGACGCGCTTTGCCCCGCCGTCAGCGTGCCGCGCCGTAAGGACGGTGGTGCGACGGTGGCGCGTTGCGCCCCGAAGGCACCCGCCGCATTCGAAATGGTCTCGAACTGATAGGAGAGGTGGCCAGTGTCCAACCACAAGCGCAGGCGGACGGTCACGCCGGTGTCGTCCCACGTGGTCGATTCGATGAGCCAGCGGCCAGCACTGCCATCGGACGCGGCGAAAGGTGCACCCGGCAGGGTGGACGTTGGTACGGCGGCGGGGGTGGACGGCGTCGGCGTCGCTTTTGGCCGGGTCGCCAGCGGGCCTTGCAGGGACCACACAAGGAGCCCCACGAGGACGATTGCGACGAGCGCGACGATCCACGGCAATCGAGAGGGGGGCGGTCGAAAATCGTCGATCACGGTGGGGTTCGCGGGCAGATTCGGTTGGAGAGGCAGGCGCGGGTCGGTCTGCGGCATCCACGCGGGATAGCCGCCGTTCGGGGGGGTCGGGCCTTGAGTCATCGTGTGCCCAGCCTAAGCGCTCCGTTGGAGGTCGCAGCGTTGACACTGTGGATAAGTGACGTTTCAGGGGCTTGCCCGCCGAACGTAAGTGTCGTGAACGACTTCTTAGAGCCCCTACGCCTCACCGGTCCAGATGACCTGCTGGGGCTGTTGCCGCACCTCATCGGCTTTCATCCGCGCGACTCGTTGGCGCTGGTGGTCATCGACGGCTCCCATGTGGGCGTCACGGCCCGGGTGGATCTGGCGGCCATGCTGACCCCCCGCCACACGCGAGCCCTGATCGGGCAACTGACGGCCCGGTTCCCTGACGGCGAGGTCTGCGCGGTGGCGTACACCGGATCAGAGGACGACGCGTGGCTGGTGTTGCGGCGCTGCGCTCGAATCCTTGGAAGGCGCCTCCTTATCTCGCTCCATGCACACCCGAATGGCTGGTGGTCGGATCGACGCCGGGGCCCGCGCGTCTCGTTCAACCCCGAATCCAGCCGTGCGGCAGCCGAGGCGACGGTTCGGGGGATGCAGGCGCGAACGTCCCGCGAGGCGCTCGCCGCTCTCGCGTCTGGGCCGGACGAGGCCGACTGGCAGGAGGCCTCAGATCGTCTCGATGCCGCGTGCGAGGAACTCGCGGTGCTTGAGCCGCAGCGGTGGCCCCAGCGGTTGCGCGACACAGTCGCCGCCTGCGCCACCCGACCTCCGACTGATGAAGAGTGCGCGGAACTCGGCGTCTTGCTGTGCGAGCCGAACACCCGGGACGTGGAGTTAGTGGCCCTCGAGAAGGCGACGGCCGAGCACCGGTTGGCGCTGTGGTCACGCGTGGTGAATCGAATCCCGGAGGAGGTGTCCTACGGCCCGTTGGGACTGCTGGGGCTCGCTGCGTGGCTGACCGGGAATGGGGCGTTGGCCTCGGTGTGTTTGGAACGCCTTGACGTTGTCTGCCCGCGCAGCGGGTTGCGGGCGATGCTGGCCGACATCGTTGGCGGCATGATCCCACCCACGGCGTGGCCCACGATCGTGGCCGATCTGAGGGCGCACGCCGCAGCGCCACCGGGAACGGGGGAGGCCGCGTAACCGGTCCGAGCGAGGCCGCCGTGGCGAAGCCTCACGCTCGCATGGACTAGAATCGCCGCCATGTACAGCGCAGCGCTGCTCCTTACCTAGCCGCGCGGGGGACCCCTCTCGCGGCCGCCCTTGAATGCCGTCCGGCAGGCAGGGGCTTTTTCATGTTCGGACAGCACAGCACAGAGGAGACTCTTATGACGCAGGAGCAGATCCGCGCCGGCTACGACCCTGCCGCCGCGCAAGAGCGGTGGCAGAAGTTCTGGGAGGCGGACCAAACGTTCGTCCCCGTCGATGATGGATCGAAGCCGCGCCGCTACGTGCTCGAGATGTTCCCGTACCCTTCCGGCGACCTGCACATGGGCCACGCTGAGTGCTACGCCATCGGTGACGTGGTCTCCCGGTACTGGAAGCTCAAGGGCTTCGACGTGATGCATCCGATCGGCTGGGACTCCTTCGGGCTGCCCGCCGAAAACGCGGCGATCCGCAACAACGCGCATCCGGCCGAGTGGACGTACGCCAACATCGCCACGCAGAAGCGGTCGTTCAAGCGGTACGGCGTCAGCATCGACTGGAACCGCGAGCTGCACACGTCCGACCCCGAGTACTACCGCTGGACCCAGTGGTTGTTCCTGCAGTTCTACAAGCGCGGCCTGGCGTACCGGAAGGACTCCTACGTCAACTGGTGCCCCAACGACCAAACGGTGCTCGCCAACGAGCAGGTCGTCGGCGGGCTGTGTGAGCGCTGCGGCGCCGCGGTCACCAAGCGCAAGCTCAACCAGTGGTACTTCAAGATCACCGAGTACGCCCAGCGGTTGCTCGACGACATGAACGGGCTCGCGGGCACCTGGCCCGACCGGGTGTTGGCCATGCAGCGCAACTGGATCGGACGCTCTGAGGGCGCGTACGTCGACTTCGAAGTCGAGGGCCGCGAGGCGCCGGTGACGGTGTTCACCACGCGCCCGGACACGCTTTACGGCGCCACCTTCTTTGTGGTCGCTCCCGAGGCCTCCCTGGCCGAAGAGCTCGTGACGGA
This sequence comes from Micropruina sp., assembly GCA_016716635.1. Classification (GTDB taxonomy): domain Bacteria; phylum Actinomycetota; class Actinomycetes; order Propionibacteriales; family Propionibacteriaceae; genus JADJVZ01. The sequence continues at coordinate 1,263,971 of JADJVZ010000011.1, read as the reverse complement.
CGAGCATCGCGCCGAGTTCGAGGCCTACGCCGAGAAGACCAAGCGGGCCACGGAGATCGAGCGTCAGTCGACCGATCGTCCGAAGACGGGCGTGTTCCTGGGCGTCCACGTCATCAATCCGGTCAACGGGGAGCGTTTGCCGGTGTACGCCGCCGACTACGTCTTGGCCGATTACGGCACGGGCGCCGTCATGGGCATGCCAGGCCACGATCAGCGCGACCTCGACTTCGCGCGCGCCTTCGACCTGCCCGTCCGGATCGTCTTGGATTCCGGGCAGCCGCACCCCGCCGAGTCCGGCGTGGCGACGTCCGGGGACGGTGTGTACGTGGATGCGGGTCCGCTGACCGGGCTCACGGACGTGAAGACGGCGGTGGCGCGCACCAACGAGGTGCTTGAGGCCGAAGGCACGGGCAAGGCGGCGGTCACCTTCCGCCTGCGGGACTGGCTGCTGTCGCGGCAACGGTTCTGGGGGTGCCCGATCCCGATCATCCACTGCGCCAGCTGTGGCGAGGTGCCGGTGCCCGAGGATCAGCTGCCGGTCTTGCTGCCCGATCTGCGCGGCGCTGCCCTGGCGCCGAAGGGCACGTCGCCCCTGGCGAGCCCCGACGCCGCCGAGTGGCGCAACGTGGATTGCCCCCAATGCGGGGGTCCGGCTCAGCGCGACGCCGACACGATGGATACGTTCGTCGACAGTTCCTGGTACTTCCTGCGCTACTGCTCGGCTACAGACGACCAGGCCGCGTTCGACAAGGACTCGGTCGACCGTTGGATGCCTGTCGATCAATACATCGGCGGTGTCGAGCACGCCATCTTGCACCTGCTCTACAGCCGGTTCTTCACCAAGGTGCTCCACGACATCGGTCTGGTGAACTTCGATGAGCCGTTCAAGGCGTTGATGAACCAGGGGCAGGTCATCAACGAGGGCAAGGCCATGAGCAAGACCCTCGGCAACGGGGTCGATCTCGGGCAGCAGATCGACGCTTTCGGCGTGGACGCCGTCCGGATGACCGTGGTCTTTGCCGGCCCGCCCGAGGACGACATCGACTGGGCCGACGTGTCGCCCGGCTCGTCGGTGAAGTTCCTGCAGCGGGTCTACCGCCTGGCGCAGGACGTCACCTCGGCTGCGGGCGTGGATGTCGCGGCGGGGGATGCGGGACTCCGCAAGACGGTCCACAAGGCCATCGCCGACGTGACTCACGCGCTCGACACGCATCGCTTCAACGTGGCGATCGCCCGCGTCATGGAGCTCGTGAACGCAACCCGCAAGGCCATCGACTCCGGCTGCGGGCCGGCCGACCCGGCGGTCCGTGAGGCAGCCGAGTTCGTGGCGCAGGCGCTGAGCGTGGTCACCCCCTACATCGCTGAGGAGATGTGGGAACTGCTCGGGCACGCGCCCTCCGTCGCTGCCACGGTGTGGCCGACGGCCGATCCGGCGCTGATGGCCGACGACACCGTGACGTGTGTGGTCCAGGTGCAGGGCAAGGTGCGCGCCAAGCTCACCGTCCCGGCCGGTATTGCCGCCGACGAACTTGAACAGGTTGCCTTGGCTGACCCCGGTGTCGTCCGGGCCCTCGACGGCCGCGCGGTGCGTCAGGTGATCGTCCGGGCACCCCGCCTGGTGAGCGTGGTCCCGGCCTAACGCGAGGTTTGGCGACCGTGGGTGATTGGGTCGTGTTCGATCTGGACGAAACGGTGATCGACCACGACACCTTCGGTCGCTTCCTCGTCCAACTGTTGAGGCGAAACACGGCTCGAGCGGCCGCAGCGCTGCTCGTCCTGCCCTTTGTCGGACCCCTGATCGCTACCCGACGGTTCAAGGCGCGTGGCGTCTCCGTCTTGCTCTGGATCGCAACCGTCGGTGTCAGTGACGAGTCCCTCGGGAAGCTGGTTGAGGGCTATGTCGCTGAGCTCGGGACGATCTCTCGGTGCTACCGCGAAGCGCTGAGCGAGATCGGCGCCCAGTTGAAGGCCGGCAACAAGGTGGCGGTAGTCACGGCCAGCGCTGAGATTCTTGCCCGGCCGCTCTGCCACGAGATTGATCCGCGCTTGGTCGTTGTTGGCTCGCGCCTCAAGAGAATCGCCGGCGGTTTGGTCGCTGCCGAGCACTGCTTCGGCGAGAACAAGGTCGCCCCCGTGCACGCCCTCCGAGGCCCTGTGCGCGCGGCCTACAGCGATAGCGCGTCCGACCTCCCCATGCTTCGACTGGCTGAGGAGGTCGTGCTGGTCAACGCGAGCCCAGGGGTGGAACGAAAGGTGCGGCGTGCGCTCAAGGACCGCCCCCTGCGCCTCGTCACGTGGAGCACCGCTCTGGCGGACTAGTTGCCGAGGAACTCCTTGATCGCGGGGAGTTCCCGCTCCGCCTGCCCGATGCCCGCGGCGTAGACACCTTCGAGGCGCGGGACGTTTCGCTCGTTGTTGCCGATGGGCATGATCTCGGGGAAGAACAGGTAGGCCTTGCCCTGCTTTTCGAGTTCGAAGAGTTGCTCGCGGGTGGCGTTGTAGCGCTCGTGTCGTGTCGCCAGCGCCTCCGCGACGGCAGGGAACCTCCGGAAGTGCGCCCGGTACGCCCACGCGTGCGAGACGGGTTTCTTCACGTAGTCACGCGGTTGGGTGAGGATCACCAGGAATTTCGTCATGCCGTCTGACTGGGCGGCGTCCAGCGGGATGCCTCCCGAGGTGCCGAGGGCGCCATCGACGTACGTTTTACCTTCGAAGTTCACGGGTGGCATCACGACGGGCATGGTGGACGAGGCCCGGACGCGCACCAAGAGGTCGCGCAAGGTCGGGACGTCGTCGCGACCCCAATACAGGGTCTCGCCGGTCTCGCAGTCGAAGGAACCGATCCGAAAGCGGGCCGGATTTGCTTGGAACGCGTCCCAATCGAAGGGCAGCGCCTCATCGGGGGCCGAGGTGTGTTCGTAGATGTATTCGGCGTTGAATAGCCCGTCCCCGCGGGCGAACGTCCGCCAGTCGCCAATATTCGGGTCGTTGGCGAACTCCACGAACGAATGCCGGGCGCGCAGCTTGTCGCGGGAAAGGTAGTTGGCGAGGTTGCTGGAACCCGCTGAGATGCCGCCGACCCAGTCGATGAAGATGCCGGCGTCCAGCAGGGTCGTCACGACGGCGGACGTGTAGGCGGCACGCATGCCACCCCCCTCGAAGACGAGAGCGGTGTCGGTGACGTTGGAGGTGAGTTCTGCCACGTTTGCCAACTTACCCGGCTAAAGGTTGTCCACAGATCTTCCACGCGCTGACGGATTCGGGGTCGAGGCGCCGAACGTAGGAGTGTGGTTCCTGGACGTGTGTTTCCGGAGGCGGTGGTGGCCGACACCGTCCGCCGACGGCTCGACGGGCTCCTCGCTGAGGTTCCCGCACGGCGACTTTGGGGAGCCGCTCCCACGGCTGATCCATCGCAACCTGACCAGCCGTTCGGAGAGGAGCCCATCCCCGCCTGGGATGTGCCAGAAGACCAAGTCCTGACGATTCCGAGTGAGTCTCCGGGACGCGGAGAGCCGGACGCCGTCGACGGGGCGGAGACCTTTCGTCGATCACGGCGTGGCAGTGTCGGACGGTCTTGGGTCGAGGTTGCAGGTCGATTTGGGCGGCGCCATCTGGCTGTGGTGGCGGTCTTGGTGGTCTCCGGCTTGCTGTGGGCGGGGTGGTCGGTGGTCCAGACCCGCACGTTGCCGGTGGCGGTGGGTGTCACGCCAGCACCGGCCACCGCCACGCCGACGGTGAGTGCCACGCCCACCCTGTTGGTCGTCCATGTGCTCGGACGGGTCAGAACCCCTGGGCTGGTTCGCGTGCCCGAGGGGGCTCGGGTTGCGGATGCCATCGCGGCAGCGGGAGGTCTCACAGAGGACGCCGATCCGGGCGAGCTCAACCTTGCTGCGGTGGTGCCCGACGGCAGTCAGATCATCATCGGAGCGCGGGGGCAACCACAGGGCGAGGTGCGCAGCGACGGAATTGCCAGCGGGGTTGTGCCCGGTGGTGGCACGGGGTCGTCGGCGTCCGTGGTGATCAATCTCAACACAGCGACCCTGGCTCAGCTGGACACCTTGCCCGGCGTCGGGGCGGTGACGGCGCAACGCATCCTCGACTGGCGAGCCAAGCACGGGAAGTTCGCCAAGGTCGAGCAACTCCAAGAGGTCGAAGGGATCGGGCCCAAGAGCTATGCAGACATCGCGCCCCACGTCCGGGTCTGAGGGCGTCAGCGAAGGTCCGGTGCTCCTCATGGCGGCCGCGACCTGGGCCGCCATGTGGGTGGCGACTTTGGGCGCCTGGTGGCTGGTCGGTGGGTGCTCGCTGATCGCGTTGGCAGCCGGCGTGCAATTCGCCAGGCGGCGCGCTTGGCTGGCCGCGTCCTTGGCGCTGCTGAGCCTCGGGTGCTTGGTGGCCGGCGGCGCGCGTGCAGCGGCGCTGTCCTTGGACCCGATCCGCTCCCTTGCCGTCGCCGGTGCCACCGTCGAGGTGACGGCGGAGATTCGCGACTCGTCCGTGCGGCCTGCACACGGCGTGATGCCGGTGGAGTGGCGGGGAACGGCGCGGCTGGTCGAGGTGTCGCACGGCGGCAACCGGTGGACGACCGGCACCGACGTCGAGTTGGTTGCCTCGGGCGACCTGGTGGTGGTGTGGACGAAGGTCCCCGTGGGAGCGCGCGTCCGGGTGTTCGCCAAACTTGCGTCACCCAACGAGGGAGAGCCACTCGTGGCGCTGGCGCGCGTCCGCGGTGCGCCCACGATCGATGCCCCGCCGCCGCCCTTGATCGCGGGCGTGGAGGCGGTACGAGCGGGCCTGCGCACCGCCTCGGACGAATTGTCTGCCGACCAACGGGCACTCGTCCCGGCGGTCGTGGTGGGTGACACCGATCTGCTCGATTCGACCCTCACCCAACGCTTCAAGACCACGAGCCTGCAACACATCACCGCGGTCTCGGGCGCGAACCTGACGTTGCTGCTGGTGTTTGTGAGTTTCGCGGCGGTGTCCCTGGGGGTCACCGGCTGGTGGTTGCGGGGGCTGCTGGTGGTCATGGTGGTGGTGTTTGTCGCGCTGTGCCGGGCGGAACCAAGCGTGATACGGGCGGCAGCGATGGGCGTGGTGGGCCTGGTGGCGTTGGGGTGGGGTCGACACGGGCGCGCGGGCATCCGGTATCTAGCGGTCGCGGTGATCGTGCTGTTGGGGGTAGATCCGTGGCTGTCTCAATCACTGGGCTTTTCGCTCTCCGTGGCGGCGAGCTACGGGCTGATTCGGTGGTCATCGTCGTGGGCGGCGCTGTTGGCCCGGTGGCTGCCTGGGGCGCTCGCAGAAGGGGTGGCGATTCCGCTGGCGGCGCAGGTGGCGACCCAGCCGCTGTTGGTGTTGATTTCGGGTCAGGTGTCGTTGGTGGGCGTGGTGGCGAACGCGGTGGCGGCGCCACTGGTAGGCCCGGCGACGGTGTTGGGGTTCGCGGCGGCGGGGTTGTCGGTGGTGTGGCTACCGCTGGCCCGCGTGTTCGCGGCTGGGTCGGGCCTGTGCGTGCAGGGTTTGGTGTGGGTGGCGGGTCTGGGGGATGCGTTTCCTGGGGCGGCCGTGACGGTCGGCAATGGTCCGGTGTCCGTCGTGCTGACGCTGGCGCTGTGTCTTGGTGCCGTCCGGTTCATGCCCGAGTTGTTGCGACGTCCATGGGTGGTCGCGGGGTTGGTCGGGGCGCTGGCGATTTACCTGGTGCAGCCATGGTCCGGGCCGGGCTGGCCGCCGGGGGACTGGCGGGTGGTCGTGTGCGACGTGGGGCAGGGCGACGGGACGGTGGTGCGGGCGGGTCCGGGCGTGGCGGTGGTGATCGATACGGGTCCGGATCCGAAGCTCATGGATCGGTGCTTGACGAGGTTGGGTGTCCGACGGGTGGCGCTCCTGGTGCTCACGCACGGGCACGCCGATCACGTGGGTGGTATCGCCGGAGTGGCCACGGGCGGCCGGATGGTCGACGAGGTGCTGATGCCGGTGACGCCGCGGGTGAAGGCGGGATTGCTTGCGGCGGCGGCGCCGTCGCTGTCGGCCCGGACGGGCGATGCCTACAACGTGGGGGAGGCGCACCTACAGATCGTGGCGGCCGGGACAGTAATCGGTGCCGACACGTTGGGCGTCGACGATGAGGGCTCGGGTGATTCGGCGGTGGAGAACGATGCCTCCACGGTCGGCGTCATCACCTCCGGAGGCGTGAGTCTGCTCTTCGGCGGGGACGTCGAAACCGAGGCCCAGGACGCCATCGCGGATCGCGCGCACGCCGCCACCGTCTTGTTGGTGCCGCATCACGGGTCGTCCCGCCAAGCTGAGGCGTTCCTCGCCGCGACGCGAGCCGGGATCGCGCTGATCTCCGTCGGCGCGAAGAATGACTACGGCCACCCGACCTCGAAGACGCTGCAACTCCTGCAGAAGCTGGGGCTCGCCGTGGTCCGCACCGACCAGCATGGAGCGCTCGCCGTCATCGCGGCCTCCGACGGAGGCCTCCACGTCGTCACTGAACGCTGAACCAGGTCGGTGAGAGCCCTCCAACGCTTGTCGCCCGTCCAGCGATGTCGGAGGTTCCTGGCATGCTTAGGCTCGTGGAGATGGCACCCTTTGGACGCGCGACTCTCGTCATCGGACGCGAGGGGCTGATCGCCGAGCGCACAGTGGGCGGCTTGATCGAGCAGGCGCGGTCCGAGCGTCCGTCCGCCACCCTCACCCAGGCCGAAGCAGGCACGCTCACCCTGGGGTCGTTGGCCGAAATGACCGGCGGCTCCTTGCTGGCCAACGACAGCATCGTGGTCGTGAGCGACATCGCCGACCTGCCCCCCGAGCTCCAACCCGCCGTGGTCAGCCTCGTGTCCGACCCCGGGCCCGACCTGGCGTTCATCCTCACGCACCCGGGCGGCGTCAAGGGCAAAGCTCTGCTGGACGCCGTCAAGAAGGCGGGCATCGAGGTCATCGAATGCGCGGACGTGAAGCAGTGGGAACTGCCTCAGTTCGTGGTGGCGGAGGCCCGACGGGCAGGGGTGCGCCTCGATATCGACACGGCCACTGCTCTCGTGGACGCAGTGGGGAACGACCTGCGAGGCCTCGCCGCTGGCGTCAGCCAGCTCATCGCCGACAACCCTGATCGCATCACGACGGGCACGATCAGTCGCTACTTCGGTGGCCGTGCGGACGTGACGAGCTTCGCGGTGGCCGATGAAGTGATGGCCGGACGCACGTCGCCAGCCCTCGAGAAACTGCGCTGGGCCTTGGCGACCGGCGTCAGCCCCGTTCTTGTGACCAGCGCCTTGGCCAGCAGCCTCCGCGGTCTCGGTAAGTACATCGACGCTTCCGAGGCCCGCATGCGCGACGTGGAACTGGCCAAAGCGGTCGGCGTCCCACCGTGGAAGTTGAAGGATCTGGCGCGGCTCTCCCGCGATTGGCAGTCGGCCAGCATCGCGCGGGCCTTGCAAGCCACGGCCACGGCTGATGCGGCTATCAAAGGCGCCGCCAGCGATCCCGGGTTTGCCTTAGAACAGCTGGTGCTCACCGTCAGCCGCCTTCGCGGGCGACGTCCGGCGGCCTGACTACTTGTAGAGGGTGATGGTCTCGCCGTCCATGACGACGAGCCCTGCCGAGGTCAGCCCTGAGATCCAGTTTCCCGGAGCGGGCTGGACGGTGAACTGGCTGGCGCCGTCGCTCATGTTCAGCCACTCGACCTTCTCGTTCGCGTCGCCCGCCGCCCCGGTTTGGACGACCGCGTGGACACCGTCGCAGTCGATTCCGCGTCCGTCCGCGATGGTGATCGGCTTCTTCCAAATCTGCTTTCCGGTGGCGGGATCGAGAGCGCCCACATTGGAGTCGTCCGTCACGACCAGGAGCCCGCCGCAATAGCTGGCGATGTTGTTCCAGGTGGCCACTTGCCACGACGCTGCACCTTTGGCGCTGTAGGACGCCAACCCCGAGGTGCCACTGAACTCTTCGTAGAAGAAGAGCGGAAGGTCGGCGGCCGACCGATCGGTGGTCTCGGGGGCTCGCGCGTCGCCGTACTCGGTCATGATCAGGGTGCCGTCCGGCTGCAGTGTGGAGGTGCCGTCGAGTCCGCTGAGCGACACGTCGCCGTTAGGCAACAGCGTGGGCGTCCCCTGCTGGGCCACCTTCCACGGGCTCCCGTCGGAGGCCTGATAGACGAGGGGAGAGTTGTCGGTGGCCACCGTGTGGGTGTTGATCAGCGTCGTCGACGCGGTCAACGACGGAACGTTGGTGTCGCCGGGGACTATCGACTCGTCATGGCGCCAGGTGACCCCGGCTGCATTGACCTTGGCGATTGAGAACGTCGATGGAGCGGCAGCGTCGCGCGGGTACGACAGAACGATGGCCCCGTCGCCCTGGACGATCGCGTCCGCGAGAGGGGTGACCGGAGAGGTGATCGTTTGGATGGTCGAACCGTCCACCCCCGACAAGGTGGTGATCACGGAGTCTGTGAGGCACGCGATGGTGGGCGTGCCTGACACGGCCACGCACGCGTTCCAGTTGGGGTCCTGCTTTTGCCACACCACGCTGCCATCGGAGGCCCGCATGGCCGTCACCACGATGCCGTCCATGCCAACGGCGCGGACGAACACGGTTCCCGGCACCTGCGTCCCGAGATCGATGCCACCAAGGTCGTGGTTCTTCCCGGGGTCACCCACTTTGTCGACGCTGACGCTCCACGCCTTCGCCGGGGTGGTCGTCGGGATCGGTACCGCGCCGGACGCCGGGGGACTCGTCACCGGCGACGGCGTGCAACCCGCCACAAGCATGACGGCGGCGAGGGCGGTCAAGGCGCGTCTGACAATCACGAGATCAATCCTCCAGGAACGACAAAACGCCGCTCCGCCAGTGGGCGGGAGCGGCGTTCAGCGGGCCGCTCAGAGAGCGGCAGCCTTGCTTGCGATCGCGGACTTGCGGTTCGCGGCCTGATTGGAGTGAATGACACCCTTGGTCACGGCCTTGTCGAGCGCGCGGGTCGCGGCCTTCGCCAGGTCCTGTGCCTTCTCGGCATCGCCGGCCTCAAGGGCCTCACGGAACTTGCGGATGTTGGTACGCAGGGACGACTTAACGGCCTTGTTGCGCAACCGGGACTTCTCGTTGGTGAGAATCCGCTTCTTCTGCGACTTGATGTTCGCCACGTGGCAGCCTTCTGGGTTCGGTGTTAACGCGTTGCGCCCACAACGGACGCGATTGCCCACACTACCAAAGTCGGCGCGGCGTGCCCAAATCGAAGCGGGACGCGCGTCGGACGACAATCAGCAGATGCTGGAAATCACCGAGGTGGCGGACGACAAGAGTCTACGCGCGTGCCTGGAGGTCATTCACGTCGCATTCGGGACGGTGGCCGCCGCCCATGGTTGGACGCGCGACACCGTCCCGGACTACACCGCGTTCCTGCCCTGGGCTGACTACCAGGCCCAAGCGCGCAGCGGAGGTCGGGTCTTCGCGGCCGTCCGTGACGGTCGGATCGTCGGCTGCGCCACCTTGCTGGCCTCCCGGCGCACCCCGCATCGCTTCTTGCTGGAGAAGCTGGCGGTGCTGCCGGACGCACGCCACGGCGGGGTGGGTCGCCGCCTCGTTCAGCGCGTCGCGGCCGAGGCCTGCGCCCTCGAGGGGGACACCCTGGGCATCGCCATCGTCGACGAGGAAGTGGTGCTGAAGAACTGGTACCTAGCCCTTGGGTTCGTCCAGGTTCGGACGGCCACCTATGCACACCTGCCCTTCGCCGTGGGCTACCTGGACCTGTCGCTGGCGCCATAGCGTCGGATCGCGTTGCGGCATTCGGGCCCCGGCGTCGTCCGTGAGAAGATGGCTCGTCTAAGTTCTCCGACCCGACGAGAGTGTGCATTGTCCGCGCTGCAGCCTGGCAAAACCCCCGCCGACATCATCCGCAACTTCTGCATCATCGCTCACATCGACCATGGCAAGTCGACGCTGGCCGATCGCATGCTGCAGTTGACGGGTGTCGTAGACGAGCGCTCGATGCGCGCCCAATACCTCGACCGAATGGATATCGAGCGGGAGCGGGGCATCACGATTAAGTCCCAGGCCGTCCGGTTGCCGTGGCAAGTGGACGGGGCGGACTTCGTCCTCAACATGATCGACACCCCGGGGCACGTCGACTTCACCTACGAGGTGTCGCGGTCGCTGCAGGCGTGTGAGGGCGCGATCTTGCTCGTGGACGCCGCGCAGGGCATTGAGGCACAGACCTTGGCCAACCTGTACTTGGCACTGGAGGCGAACCTGACCGTCATCCCGGTGCTCAACAAGATCGATCTGCCGAGCGCGCAGCCCGAGAAGTACGCCGCCGAGTTGGCGCACCTCATCGGCTGCGAGGTCAGCGACGTGTTTCGGGTGTCGGCGAAGACCGGCGAGGGCGTCCGCGAACTGCTCGACGCGATCGTGGCGATGATCCCGCACCCCATCGGCGACGAAAAGGCCCCACTGCGGGCCCTGATTTTCGACTCGGTGTACGACTCCTACCGGGGCGTGGTGACGTACGTCCGGGTCGTCGACGGGCACCTGAAGCACCGCGAGCGCATCCTCATGATGAGCACCAAGGCCCAGCACGAGGTGCTGGAGATCGGCGTGATTTCCCCCGAGATGGTGCCCTCGAAGGGGCTCGGGGTCGGCGAGGTCGGCTACCTGATCACGGGCGTGAAAGAGGTCCGCCAGAGCCGGGTCGGCGACACGGTGACCGCGCTCGGGCGTCCGGCCACGACCGATCTGGGGGGCTATCGTCCGCCGCACCCGATGGTGTTCGCGGGCTTGTACCCCATCGACGGCGACGACTTCACCGAGCTGCGCGAGGCGCTCGACAAGCTGCAGCTCAACGACGCCGCCCTCACCTACGAGCCCGAAACCTCTGGCGCGCTGGGCTTCGGGTTCCGCATCGGCTTTCTCGGCCTGCTGCACATGGAGATCGTCCGCGAGCGTCTCGAACGCGAGTTCAACCTCGAACTGATCTCGACCGCCCCGAACGTCGAGTACCGGGTCGTCATGGAGGACGGCAGCGAGCACACCGTCCACAACCCGTCGGAGTACCCGGACGGCAAGATCGCCGAGGTCTTCGAACCGATGGTGCGGGCCACGATCTTGACCCCCTCGGAGTACATCGGGACGGTGTTGGAGCTGTGCCAAAGCCGTCGCGGCGAGCAGCAGGGCATGGACTACCTGTCGGAGGATCGGGTCGAGATCCGCTACCTGCTGCCCTTAGCCGAGATCGTGTTCGACTTCTTCGATGCCCTGAAGTCACGCACTCGCGGCTACGCCTCCCTCGACTACGACGAGGCCGGCGAACAGTCGGCGAAGCTAGTCAAGGTCGACATCCTGCTGCATGGTGATCCGGTCGACGCCTTCAGCTCGATCGTCCACACCGACGCGGCCTACTCCTACGGCTTGGCGATGGCCAAGAAGCTCAAGGAACTCATCCCACAGCAGCAGTTCGAGGTGCCCATCCAGGCGGCGATCGGGGCACGGGTGATCGCGCGCGAAACCGTCCGGGCGCTACGCAAGGACGTCCTCGCCAAGTGTTACGGCGGCGACATCAGCCGCAAGCGCAAGCTGCTGGAAAAGCAAAAAGAGGGCAAGAAACGTATGAAGATGGTCGGACGCGTCGAGGTGCCTCAAGAGGCCTTCGTCGCAGCCCTCTCGACCGGAGAATCCCGCGAACGAAAGTAAAGCCCCCATGACGACGCCCACCCCCGCTCAGCCCCAGTTCAATCCGCCCCAACCCGGCCCGCATTCGAGCACGTATTCGTCGCGCACGGTGTCCCCCGAGGTGGTGGAGCAACTGAGCCGACAGGTGCGGCGCGGCACGCTCTTCACCGCGTTGGCGTTGGTCGTGGCGCTGTTCTCCTTGGCCGTCTCCGCCGTTCTGCTCGTCCGTGGCGGCAGCCCCACCGCCGTCGCGACGCCAGCTGCGCCCGCAGCGACGACATCGGCTGTCGCCAGTACTACCGCCCCGGTGGCCAAGCCGCAGCCTGCGAACGCGGGCACCGCGCCGACCGGGACGATCGTCTTGGGCGTCGCGGGCAAGGGATTCCCCGTGCTGGACATCTACGAAGATTTCCAATGCCCGGTCTGCGAACAGCTCGAAGCCCGGTTCGGCAAGCAGTTCGATGAGCTCGTGGCGTCCAACAAGGTCGAGGTCCGCTACCACGTGATGTCGTTCCTCGATCAGAACCTGCGCAACGACTCCTCCAAGCGCTCCGCCAACGGCGGCTTCTGCGCCCACGAGCAGGGCAAGTTCCTGGCCTACCACGACGCCGTCTACGCCAACTCGCCGGCCACGGAGGGCGACGGCTGGACCGATGCCCAGCTGGCCACGATCGCCACCAAGGCCGGCCTGGACCTGCCCGCCTGGCAGTCGTGCGTGGCATCGGGCAAGAACGCCGCTCTCGTGACGGCCGCCAACGACTTGTCTTTGAAGTCAGGAATCACCGGCACCCCGACGATCAAGATCAATGGAGTCAAGGTCGACGTGTCGGCGGTGGACGCCGCCGGCGGCTTCGTGGCGGCGATTGACGCCGTGCGATGATGCGCCATGCGCACCGCAGGGTTCTTCGCCTCCGCCCCCACCGCTGAGCAGTACGCCTGGTTCGCCCACGAGGCGGCCGCGACCTCACCGGCCTGGGAGCGCGTGTGCCGGTTCGTCTCGGTGACCCCGGCGCTGACCTCCCTGCTGGACGGACTGCCCGGGGCCAAGCGCCAGCCGAACCTCTACCTCGCGGCCCTGAAGTTCCTGGGCGGCCCCTTGGAGCCGGGCGACGCCCTGGTGGAGTGGACGAGGGCGCGCTGGTCCGACGTGGAGACTGTCATCCTCACGCACGCCACCCAAACCAACGAGGTGGGGCGGTGCGCCGTGCTGGCGCCGCTGTTGTCGCGCCTACCCCAACCGCTGGGACTCATCGAGGTGGGCAGTTCCGCGGGGCTCTGCCTCTTCCCCGATCTCTATTCCTACGCCTGGGAGCACGAGGACGGCACGACCACCCGAGCGGGCGCTGGCGACATCGAGCTGCGGTGCCGGACCACCGGCGTCGCCCGCGCGCCGTACGCGGTGCCCGAGATCGCGTGGCGGGCGGGGCTGGACCTGAACCCGCTGGATCCGTCCGACCCTGACGTGGCGTGGTGGCTGCGGGCGCTGGTGTGGCCGGGGGAAACCGAACGCGAGGAGCGGCTCGTCCGGGCCCTCCAACTCGTCGCCGAGCAACCCATGCTGCGCGTGCAGGGCGACGCGACGACCGGTTTGGCCGACGTGGTGGCGGCTGCCCCCCGCGGGTTGGCCCTCGTCGTGATTCATTCGGCCGTGCTGGCGTACCTGGATCGTCCGCAGCGCACCACCTACCTAGGGCAGCTCGACGCACTCGGGGTGCATTGGGTGGCGCAAGAGGGACGCGGGGTGCTGGACGGCGTCGCGGCTCAGTTGCCGACCGGCACCGACCCTCGTCCCCACTTCGTCGCTTCGAGCGATGGCGTGCCGCTGGCCCAGGTCTCACCCCACGGCCAGTGGCTCGACTGGCTGCCCCGGTAGCCAGTCGGAAGTCGACTCAGGCGGCCAATGGCCCCAACAAGTAGCTCGCCAGCACGCCCTTGGCCCGCTGGGAGTTGCCGTGCTGCGCCGAGAAGGCGGCCGTCGCGTCGACGCCGCACATCTGGAGGATGCGACTGCTTCCGCCTGGGTGAAGCGAGATCCAGGCCGTGAGGTCGTAGACGTTGGAGCTCACGACGCTCCAGCACGACGTCGCCGAGTTGTGCGTCGCCACGGTGGCGAGAGTCAGGGGCCCGACGGTGGTGGTCGGTGCGGCCGAGGCGGTCACGATCGGCGTCGAGGAGGAGGCGCTTGCCGAGGCGGACGTCGTGGCGGAGGCGGACGGGCTGGCAGTCGCGGTGGTGGGCGCCGGGGTGCCCCACACCGCGGTCGCACCGGAGTGGCCGACGAGCATCGTCAGGGCCAGGATCGCGACAGCCAGGACGGCTGCGAGGCCGCCAGCCAACAGGGACACGGGGGAACGGCGCGCCGCCGCCCGAGAGGCGGCTTCGGGGGGGCGGGTGAACGCCCAAAATGCTCCGTAGAGAGCCGTCAGACCCAGCGCGAGAAACGGTACGACCTTGCCCCAGAACTGATGATCGACAGGCACGTTCGCGTTGCGTAGCAACGATTCGCCCGACTCCATCGCGAAGAACCCGGCCACCGTTGCCACCGCGAGCCCCAGAAGGGTCAGCGTGCCGTAGCGGGCGCGCCACCGAGGAAGGACGACCGTCGCGATGACGGCAAGCGAAGTCAGAGGAATCAAGACCACCGCGGCGTGCACGAACAGGGGATGCGCAGCAATCCCGCCGATGGTGTCGAAGATTCCGCCGTCGAGGGGGAGGGGGAGTGGCGTCATGGGGCTAGCTTAGTTGCACCAACAACCAAACCGGTTAAGCGAGTATCAAATCTTGTGAGTCTGCTCATCGCCGGCGCGACTAGGTCAGTGTGTGGAAACGGCGCTGGCCGTGGAGCAGCCAGGCGGCCAAGACGCCGCCGATGGCACCGCCCAGATGACCTTGCCAGGACACGTCCGAGGCGGTCGGGAGCAGCCCCCAGACGAGGCCACCGTAGAGCAGCGCCACGACCACCCCGATGACGATCTGGCCACCGTCGCGCGTGAAGAAGCCGCGGGCCAGCAGGAAGGCCATCCAGCCGAAGACCAGTCCGGAGGCGCCAAGAGTGATCGTCCCAGGAGCAGCCAAGAGCCACACCACGAGCCCGGAGGTGGCGATGACGAGCATCGAGGTGATCGCCCAAGCCCGCCAGCCGCTCAGCAGGATCAAGAACCCCAAGATGAACAACGGCACGGTGTTGGCAATCAGGTGGGGAAATCCCAGGTGCAGGAACGGGGCGGTGATGATTTCGGGCAGGGAGGTGAGCTCCCGCGGACGAATGCCCAGCTTGTCCAAGGCGCCGCCGGTGAGGCTGTCGATGAGCTCCAGCACCCACATCAACGCGACCAGCGCAAGGTTGACGAGGGCGGCCGTCTTCGGTGAAAGGACGATCTTGAACGCCGAAATGAGCCAACCCATAGGCCCATTGTGCGTCGGGGAACGCCGGGTTCGGCTATCAGCGGCCTGTGAATCCTGCAACGGTCGGATCAACGATCTCCGGCAGCGCGGCTAGGGTGGCGTCGTGCCCGCCGTCATCCACCTCGCTCGCTGATGGGTCGCGCTCCCGACGGGGACGCGCCGACGGGCCTGACCCCCTCCGCGCTCGCCGAGGTGCCGGGCAGGCCGTTGAGCCTGTACGTCCACGTGCCTTACTGCGCCTCGCGGTGCGGTTACTGCGACTTCAACACCTACACTGCGGCCGAACTCGGATCCGCTCCCGGCACGGGGCAGCAGGCCTACCTCGAGGGGGTCCGCGCCGAGATCGGCCAGGCTGCCGCGGTTCTGGGTTCGGGTCGCCCCCAGGTGAGTTCGGTCTTTTTCGGGGGCGGGACCCCCACGTTGCTGCCCGTCGCGGAACTGGTGGGAGTTCTGGGTGCGCTGCGCGAGAAGTTTGCCTTCGCGGACACCTGCGAGGTGACCACGGAAGCTAATCCCGAGACGCTCAGCCGCGAGTACCTGGCCGCGCTCCACGATGGCGGGTTCACGCGATTGTCGCTGGGGATGCAGTCGGCCGCCCCGCACGTCCTGGCCACGCTGGAGCGCCGTCATACTCCCGGGCGGGTAGCGGACGCCGTCCGCTGGGCTCGAGAGGCCGGATTCGCCTCGGTGAGCCTGGATCTCATCTACGGCACGCCGGGGGAGTCCATGGACGATTGGCGCACCAGTCTGCAGGCGGCGCTGGCCTGCGAGCCCGATCACATCAGCGCCTACGCCTTGATCGTGGAGGAGGGTACGCGCTTCGCGACCCGACTGCGCCGCGGGGAACTCCTCGCCCCGGACGACGACGATCTCGCCGACAAATATCTCGTGACGGAGGCGGCCCTCACCGGCGCGGGGCTGGGCTGGTATGAAGTGTCGAACTGGGCGCGTCCCGGTCATGAATGCCAGCACAACCTGGCTTATTGGCGCGGGGATCACTGGTGGGGCTTTGGTCCGGGGGCGCACAGCCACGTCGGGGGCGTCCGCTGGTGGAACGTTGCGCATCCGCGGGCCTACAGCGAGGCCCTCGCGGACGGACGCTCCCCTGCGCTCGCCCAAGAAACCCTGACGCCCACGGATCGGCACGTTGAGGCCGTCCTTCTGGAGACCCGATTGGCGGACGGTCTGCCACTGGCCGCCCTCAGTGACTCCGAACGCGCCCGCGTGGCAGGGTTCGTGGAGCGTGGGTTGGTGAGCCTGACGGGGGAGCGCCTACGTCTCACCGTGGACGGTCGCCTCCTCGCCGACGCCGTGGTGCGCGATCTGCTGGATTGACCCAGGTTAGGGTTGTCTCATGCGCTGGCTTCGACTTCTGCCCCTGGTTGTGGTGGTTGTGCTCAGCGTGCTGTGGGCGCTGCCACCCTCGGGCCTCGACTTCGCCGTCTACTGGCGCGGCGGGCACGACGTCCTGGTGGGCCTGTCGCCCTATCGCGAGCTCGATTCGCTGCCGTTCACCTATCCGGCCTTTTCGGCGGTGCTCTTTGTGCCGTTCGCCCTGCTGCCCGAACACATCGCCTACGTGGTGTGGCAGGTGCTCATCATCGCCGCGCTCATCGTGGCGACGTTGATCGTGGCCGAACGCTCGGGGCTGGACGCCAAGGTGGCGACGTGGCTGTTGGCGGGGTCGATGCTGCTGCAACCGGTCGTCCGCGACATCCAACTCGGTCAGATCAACACCGTCATCGTGCTGCTGGTGGTGGTCGATCTCTTTGTCTTGCCAAAACGCTACCGCGGGTTGCTGATTGGCGTGGCGGCGGGCATCAAGCTCACGCCGGCGGTCTTCGCGGTGCTCTTCCTGTTCCGTCGTGAGTGGGCCTCGGCCCTTCGGGCTGTGGCCGCCGGGCTGGGGACGATCCTCCTGCCCGCGCTCGTCATCCCCGCCGACACCCTGCTCTACTGGACCAAGCTGATTTTCGACCCCTCCCGGATCGGGGGCGCCGACTACGGCGATAACCAGTCCTTGGTGGGCGTCATCGCGCGGGCGATGAACGGCAGCAAGCCGCCCACCCTCGTCACCTTGCCCGTCGAGATCATCGTCCTGGCGCTGGCGTGTTGGTTGGCGTGGCAGTTCCACGTCCGCCGCGACGAGGTCGGCGCGATGCTGGCCGTCGCGCTCGGCAGCCTGCTGGTCTCACCCGTGTCGTGGTCGCACCACTGGGTCTGGGTCGTCCCGGCGCTGGCCTGGCTGGTCGCGCGCCGATCCTGGGTGTGGGCCGGGCTGCTGGCCGCCGTCACGCTGGTCACGCACCTGTTCTTGCCCGACAACCCCAGGCTGGCCCCGCTCGTGGCCGAACTCTGTTACGACCTGCTCCCGGCGGTCGGGTTGGCGCTGCTGGTCGCCGGTCTGATCACCACCCGCGCGCCCCGGAGCGTGGCCGCGTGAGCCGTTACAGCGACGACGTGTTGGCCGCCGGCTGGCAACGTGCGGGCAAGCCCACGACTGTCGAGGTCCAGGCCCAAGTGGGTCTGGTGGTCGAAGAACCTACGTCGGGCTGGGTGGGGGCGATCATCCGCTGGGAGAACGGCCTCTTCGTGCTGGAGGATCGCGCCGCGCGCCGCCGTAGTTTCTCGTTCGGGCCCGGCTTCTGGATCGACGGCCGGCCCGTGGCGATCGTCCAACCCAAACGAGTGACCCCCGGACGGGCCACGCACACCGCGTCCGGCTCCCGCGTCGGTGAGGTCGGACCCGCCAAGGTCGCGTTGCCCTCGCGGATCTACGTCGAGGGTCGCCACGACGCCGAACTGATCGAGAAAATCTGGGGCGATGACCTGCGCCACGTAGGGGTCGCGGTCGAGTATCTCGGCGGCATCGACGATTTGGCCGCCATCGTGGCGGAGTTTCGTCCTGGTCCCGGACGCCGGCTCGGTGTGCTGGTCGACCACCTCGTGCCCGGCTCCAAAGAGTCGCGGATCGCGGCCTCCATCGCCAACGACTGGACGCTCGTCACCGGCCATCAGTTCATCGACATCTGGCAGGCCATTCTGCCAGCGCGCATCGGACGCAAAGTCTGGCCGGAGATCCCCAAGGGGGAGGACTGGAAGAAGGGCACCTGTGCTGCGCTCGGCTGGCCCCACGCGGACCAAGCCGACATTGCGCGCGTCTGGCGCTCCTTGCTCGGACGTGTGTCCACCTGGCGCGACTTGGAGCCCGGCCTTCTCACCGAGGTGGAACGCCTCATCGATTTCGTGACCGCTGACCAACAAGACGAGGCCTGATGACCACCGCCCAGCCACACCTGATGCCCACGGACGCCATTTCCGAGTTGCTCAAGCAGGTCGCCGCCGAGGTGATCCTGCCGCGGTGGCGCAACCTCGACCCGTCCGAGATCGACCAGAAGACCCCCGGCGATCCGGTCACCATTGCCGATCGGGAGGCCGAGGTGGCCCTGGCGGACGCCTTCCGCGCCTTCGTTCCTCAGGTGCTGATCGTCGGCGAGGAAGACGCCTTCGCGAACCCCAGCATCGTGGACGAGCTGGGTTCGGCGCCGCACGCGTTCGTCATTGATCCGATCGACGGCACCAAGAACTTCGCCGGCGGCAGCCCTGACTTCGGGGTGATGGTGGCCGAGACCCGCGCGGGCGTGACCACTCGGAGCTGGATTTGGCAGCCCGTCCACGAGCTGCTGTACGTGGCCGAGTTGGGGGCGGGCGTCCGCGAGAACGGCGTGCCGATGCCGGCGATGAGCCCGCGTCCGCAGCCGTATCGCGTCGCCGCCTGGTACGCCCTCCGGAAGCTGCAGCCGGCCGGTTTCGAACTGAGCATCACCCGGGGCGCCTGCGCCGTGGACTACCCGCGGCTCATGGCGGGCCGGATCGACGGGCTCGGGTACCGCGTTGCGAACCCGTGGGACCACCTGCCCGGCGCCCTGATGGTGGCCGAACTCGGGGGGCAGGTGCTCCTCGATGCGGCCCCCTACGTGCCCGGCGGGCGCGGCCGGTTCGTGTTCGCGGGCGCGACGGTCGCGCTGGCCCGCGAGATCCAGCAGGAACTGGACGGACTTGCGCGCACGACCGTCTGAGCGCTCAGCCGCCGTGCCCCAGCAGCGGTAGCTGGCGCGGCGGACGGACGCGCCGCTTCGCGGCCCACTGGGCATACGCCAACGGCAACACGGCAGTGACCACTTCGTCGGGCAACAGCCAAGAGCCCTTGGCGAGGGCGTCCTCGACGGGGATGCCGCGATCGGAGAACTGCGCGACCTGGCTGTAGAGCGCGCCGATGCGGGCCCACTGATCCTGGACGAATTCCCGGTTCACCGGCTCGCCGTGACCGACGACGACGATGCCATCCGGGGGCACCAGCCCGATGAGGGAGTCGAGGGTCTTTGCCCATTCGCCCAGGTCACAGTCGGGTCCGAAGGCCGGGGGTCCGGCCGATTCGACCAGATCGCCGACGAAGATCACGCCGCGCTCGGGCAGGATCACCACCAGATCGCCTTCGGTGTGCCCGCGTCCGAGGTGGACGATCTCGACGCGCAGGCCCCCGAGGTCGCGGGTCCGCGCCAGCGAGAAACCGATGCTGGGGGCGCGCAGGTGGTCCGTCGCGACCCCCAAGGCAGCCGCCTCGGCGAGGGTGTCGGACGTGGTCAGGCGCTCGGAGATCGTGTCGTGACCCAAGGACTCAATGCCATCGAAGGCGGCCAGGCCAAACAGATGATCGCGGTGGGCGTGCGTGACGACGACGTGACGCACGGGGACGCCGGCCACGGCCTGCGCGGCGGCGAGAATCTCGCGGCCCTGGTCGGGGTGCGACCCAGTGTCGACGACCAGCGCGCCCTCCGAGCCAGCGACGAGGCCGATCGTGACGGCATCGGGCATGGCGACGGCGCGCCACACGCCCTCGGCGACGGGCAGAAAGGGACCCACGGTGAACTCCGGCATGCCCCCAGGGTAAGGGAGTTCTCCGGAACGGATACACTGGCACTCGCGTCCCGGGAGTGCTAGCGCAGGAGGTGAATGCCATGTTGGACGAACGCAAACTCGACATCTTGCGGGCCATCGTCACCGACTACGTCTCCAGCCAGGAGCCGGTGGGCTCGCAAACCCTGGTGAAGCGGCACAACCTCAAGGTGTCACCGGCGACCGTCCGCAACGACATGGCGGTGCTGGAGGAAGAGGGCTACATCATTCAGCCCCACACCTCGGCCGGACGCATCCCCACCGACAAGGGGTACCGCCTCTTCGTCGACCGGCTGGAGCAGGTGAAACCGCTGTCGCTGGCCGAGCGCCGGGCCATCAGCACCTTTATGGCGGGTGCCGTCGACCTCGATGACATGGTCGCGCGCACCGTCCGGCTCCTGGCTCAGATCACGCGCCAGGTGGCGATCGTCCAATACCCGGTGCTCTCCAAGGCTCGCTTACGGCACTTGGAGATCGTCCGCGTGGCGGGGGACCGCGGAATCCTGATCCTGGTGAACTCCTCGGGTCGGTTGGACCAGCGTCCGATCGACATCGCGGGCATGGACGACCAAGACCTGAGCGACCTGCGCACCAAGCTGTCGACGGCCGTGGTGGGTTCGACGCCCGGCCAAGCCATCGACTTGCTGACCGCGGTGCTGGACGAGCTGCCGGCGCGGCTCCGCGCCCAAGGTGCCGTTGTCATCACGGTGCTGCTCGAACTGCTTGCCGGTGATCCGTCGACGCGGATCGTCGTCGGCGGTGTGCCCAACCTCACGCGGTTCGCCGATCAGTTCGAGACGACGGTGAAGCCGGTGTTGGAGGCCCTGGAAGAGCAGATGGTGCTGTTGCGCCTGCTCGGGGAGGCCAAGAACGGCGGGGACGTCACAGTCCGGATCGGTCACGAGAACCCCTACGAACCGCTCCAATCCACTTCGGTGGTGGCTTCCATCTATAGTTCCGACACCGACGCCCTCGCCAAGTTGGGCATCGTGGGTCCGACTCGGATGGACTACCCCTCGACCATCGCGGCCGTCCAGGCCGTTGCCCGCTATGTGGGCCGTTACCTCGCAGAAGGATGATGAGTGGCCACTGATTACTACGGTCTGTTGGGCGTCCCCAAGGACGCCACCCAAGATCAAATCAAGAAGGCGTATCGCAAGCTCGCGATGCAGTACCACCCGGACGTCGCCGACGCCCCGGACGCCGCGGAGAAGTTCAAAGAGATCGGCGAGGCCTACGAGGTGCTCGGCGATCAGCAGAAGCGCGCGATGTACGACCGGGGCGGTGATCCGCGGGGCGGTGGTTTCAACACCGGCGGTTTCGGATTCCCCGGTGGTGCCCAAGGGTTCGACTTCACGAACCTCGTCGACGCCATGTTCGGCGGCGGTGGCTCCCGTGGCCCGCGGTCTCGCGTGCAGAAGGGACAGGACGCACTGGTCCGCATGAACCTCGACCTGGCCGAGGCTGCCTTTGGCATCACCAAGCCGCTCACGGTCGACACGGCTGTCGTGTGTCCGCGGTGCTCGGGCAAGGGGTCGCAGAATGGTGCGGAGCCGGTGGCCTGCACCACCTGTCATGGCCGCGGTGACGTCACGCAGGTGCAGCGTTCGTTCCTGGGCGACATCCGCACGGTGACGCAGTGCCCGACGTGCCGTGGCTACGGCACGATCATCCAAAACCCGTGCCAGGAGTGCTCCGGCGAGGGACGCGTCCGCAGCCAGCGCCGCATTCAGGTCAAGATCCCGGCCGGTGTGGCCACCGGTAACCGGATTCACCTCGATAGCCAAGGCGAGGTCGGCCCCGGCGGCGGCCCGGCAGGCGACCTGTACGTCGAAATCGCCGTCGCCGAGCACGACGTCTTCCGCCGCAACGGCGATGACCTTGAGTGCGTGGTCCGCGTGCCGATGACCGCAGCGGCCCTCGGGACGTCCGTCAACCTCGACACGCTCGAGGCTGAGCGCGAGGACATGGATCCGAGTGCGGGCAAGGTCGAGGTCGATGTGCCCGCCGGCACCCAGTCCGGCACGCGCGTTGCCGTTAAGGGGCGTGGCGTGCCGCACCTGCGTGGTGGCGGACGCGGCGATCTGGGTGTGACGCTGGTCGTCCAGACCCCGACGAAGATGAACGAAGAGCAGCGCGAGCTGCTGCGGCGCCTGGCTGATCTGCGAGCCGAGCATTCACCCGATTTGGCCCCCGAGCGCTCACACAAAGGCGTCTTCGGCTGGCTCAAGGACGCCTTTCAGTAATGACCGAGGCGCTGTTTCTGGGTGACGTCTCCGGGGCTGCGATCGGGGCGATCGTCCGTGTGGGGGGCGATGAGGGCCATCACGCGGTGGCCGTCCGACGCATCCGCGTGGGTGAGGTGGTGCTGGTCGCCGACGGGTTGGGTCACGCCGTGCGCGGCCCGGTGATCTCTGCCGACAAGGCGGGACTCGGCGTCGAGGTGGGCGAGCTGTTCACCACCCCAGAATCCAGCCATCGGTGGGTGGCCGCCCAGGCGCTCGCCAAGGGTGACCGTGCCGAGCTGGCCGTCGAGGCGATGTCCGAACTGGGCATCGACGAGGTCGTGCCCTGGAACGCGTCTCGCTCCGAGATCAAGTGGGCCGCCGATCGCGCCGACAAGGCGGTTGCTCGCTGGCAGTCCAAGGCCCGCGAGGCCGCCAAGCAGTCGCGGCGTTTCCGGGTGCCATCGGTGACTGCGCCCGCGAGCACGGACGCCCTGGTGAAGCGCGTCGCCCAGACCGCGCTGACGCTCGTCCTGCACGAATCTGGCGACGAGGCGCTGTGGACGGTGCCGTTGCCCGAGGCGGGAGAGATCATGTTCGTCATCGGTCCGGAGGGTGGCATCACCGAGCCCGAACAAGTGGCTTTCCGCGACGCCGGGGCCCGCGTGGTCACCATCGCCGATGCGGTCCTACGGACGTCTACCGCCGGTGTGGTCGCCCTGGCGCAACTTCAGGTACTGGCCGCTAGACAAGGCCATTCGGAAAGAACGCCATCACAGCGAGGGTGATCAAGACCAGTGGTCCCAGCCACACCAAGAGGATCCCAGCGCCCGTCACCGAGCCGTGCCGCACCTCGCGCGTCTTCAGCAGCCCGTCATAGAACGCCGAGCCGTGTCGGGATCTTCGTCCATGATCGAGCGCGCGGACAAGGCGATGAGAATCTGTCGGCCTTGTCGGATCCAGACCACTTCAGGCAAGTCATCGAAACCGATGTCCGAGAAGTCCGCACGGGCGCCGTCCAACGAGATGTGACGAGGTCCGAGCACCGTTGGGAGGTGAAGTTCGTCGCCTTCGATCGTCGCCAGTGACAGCGGTCCTAGGGGCAGGATCAGCATGGGCCAAAGGACCATGGGCAAGACCAAGAAGAGAACGATGAGGGCCGATAGCCAATCTGGGGCGGGCGGTTTCAACAGCCCCAGCGCGGCACCCCAGAGGGCAAAGACGAAGCCGGCTAAGAACACCCGGCAGGCAGTCAGCAACAACCGCGCAAGGGTGCGGCGCAGCGCACCCGTCGTCATTGGCGATTGTTACGAAGACGGCCGCCGGTCATGCCGTTCAGAGTAAGGCACGGACAAGCCCGCGATTGGGCGCGGTATCCCGCAGCCCAATGTGGGCGGAGTTGGCAATCACCGCCACAATGGTCGTTCCCGATGAAAGGACGCTCGTGACCGACTTCTCGTTCACCCCCGAGGTCGGACTTCCGGGTGCCCAAGGCCGGACGGGCACGATCCACACGCCGCACGGCAACATCAAGACGCCCGCGTTCATCGCGGTGGGCACGAAGGCGACGGTGAAGGCCGTCCGTCCGGAGGACGTTTCAGAGCTGGGCGCGCAGGCCGTCCTGGCCAACGCGTATCACTTGTACCTGCAGCCGGGCTGCGACATCGTGGACGAGGCCGGCGGGCTCGGCGCGTTCATGAACTGGCCGGGACCGACCTTCACCGACTCCGGCGGCTTCCAGGTGATGAGCCTGGGGGTGGGGTTCAAGAAGGTGCTCGCCATGGACACCGTGGGCCTCACCAATGACGACGTCATCGCCGAGGGCAAGAACCGGCTCGCGCACGTCGACGACGACGGCGTCACCTTCACGTCGCACATCGACGGCAGCAAGCACCGGTTCACCCCGGAAGAGTCGATGCGCATCCAGCACGAGCTCGGTGCCGACATCATGTTCGCCTTCGACGAGTGCACCACGCTGATGAATACCCGGGGGTACCAAGAGCGTTCCCTGGAGCGGACGTACGCCTGGGCGCTCCGCTGTCTGTCGGCCCACGAACGGCTGACCCAATCCCGGGCACATCGCCCGTATCAGGCGTTGTTCGGGGTCGTCCAAGGCGCGCAGTACGAGGACCTTCGCCGCCGTGCGGCTCGCGAGCTGGCCGCCGCCGAGGTCGACGGCCGCAGCTTCGACGGGTTCGGCATCGGGGGAGCCCTGGAGAAGGAGAACCTGGGGACCATCGTCGGTTGGGTCAACGAGGAACTGCCCGATGACAAGCCCCGCCACCTGCTGGGCATCTCCGAGCCGGACGACTTCTTCGCCGCCATCGCCGCGGGGGCCGACACCTTCGACTGCGTGATGCCTTCCCGCGTGGCACGTAATGCCGCCCTCTACACCCCCGACGGACGCTTCAACCTGCCCCGGGCCGAGAACCGGCGGGCCTTTCGTCCTATCGACGAGGACTGCGACTGCTACACCTGCGCGAACTACACCCGTGCGTACCTGTTCCACCTGTTCAAGGCCAAGGAGATGCTGGCGTCCACGCTCGCGACGATCCACAACGAGCGGTTCACGGTGCGACTCGTGGACGACATCCGCGCGAGCATCGAGTCCGGCGACTTCGACGCCTTCCGGACCGAGTTCCTCGGGCGCTTCTACGCCTCGAAGGGGCGGCCTCAGTCGTGAGAGCGGGGGCGATCATCCTGCTCAACGGGGCGTCCAGCTCGGGCAAGAGCACCCTGGCGCGCTACCTCCAGGCGGTGCTGAATGAGCCCTTTCTTCACCTGAGTAGCGATCAACTCGTCGATGGTGGTGCCATCCCCAACCGACGCAACGAGTCCGAGCTCTTCGCTTGGCCGGGGTCGATGCGGACCCGGTTCTTTGATGGCTTCCACCGATGCATCCCGGCGATGGCCGCGGCCGGAAACAACCTCGTCGTGGAGCACATCATCGAGTTTCCCGACTGGCGCGATGAGCTTCGGTGCCTCCTCGATGGCTTCGATGTCTTCCTGGTTGGCGTCCATTGCGACCTCGGTGAGCTTGATCGTCGCGAAGCAGCCCGCGGGGACCGGGCTTTGGGTGAAGGACGAACGCACGTCGAAGTGGACGGCATCCATGGCTTCGGCGCCTACGACCTGGAGGTCGACACCACCTCCGGGGTGTCCTTCAGTATGGCCGAGCACGTTGCCATTGCTTGGTTAGGTCGGGCTCCCCGCGGAGCACTGTTCCGCTAGAACGCGATGCGCGTTGCGGTCAGCTAGGGCCGTCGCCTGGGGATCGGCTTCCGCTTCGCCGGAAGGGCGGCCTTCCCGCAGGCGTTCGGCGTGGCGCGCTTGTGTCCTCGGGTCGTTCCATGGCGGTCGACGGTGTAGGCGAAACCCATCGGACTGGTCCAGAGGAAGGTTCCCGGCTGAGGTTGGGTGAGCTTCCAGGCGCCGAGGGTTTTGGCGCGGTGGACCTTCCGACTTAAGGGCCCCAAGTTCGACGCGCGGGTCTGCGGTGAGGACGGGGTCTTCGCGGCGGGTTTGCGTGGCCCGTGGCGGTAGGGACGGGTGTGGTCGAGGTCGCATCTAGTCGCGGCCCGGGACGAGAACGGGAACACCTCGACCGGGTTGCGGAGGGTGATGTGATGGCGGATGCGGTCGGGGATGTCGTAGCTGTCGACGCCGGGGTCGTTGTTGAGGTCGATGACCTCTTGGACTCGGACCCGGCAGCCGCCCACGATTTCTCGGACTTGCTCGAGGAGCATCGGTCCGACCCCGTCGACGGTGGCGATGCCGGCGCCGCGGGCGAGGGTTTCGGCAGTGATGTGGATCACGAGTCCGGCAACCCGGGGGACTCGCCTGCCAGCGGGCGTGGTTGCTGTGGCTGCGGTCGGGTTGGGCTCGTTGAGGAAGGCCATGGCCAGATTCCCGAGGGCTTCTGAGCGGAGCTCATCGGTCCCTTCGGGGCGTCCGGTGAGGATGGCGTCGCTGGCGGCAAGGGTGAGGGCGGCGTCGAGGGCGATCGCATCGGAGGTCGCCATGCGCGCGACCAGTGTGGAAACCCCGTCAATGTCGTGGCGGATCCGGGCGAAGCGTTCTTGGCGGGCTTTGCGGGCGCGTTGTTCGGCGAGGACCTCGTCGGCTTTCACGATCATCCGGCCGAGTTTCCGGAGCAGCGGCCCGACGGGCAGCTTGTCGAGGTAAGGGGTGATCTTCTCATCGATTGCGAGTGCTGCCTCCAGAGTGAGCCCGGCGCGGGCCACATCGGAAGCGATGCGGCGGGCTTTCCACACCTCGACCTTCAACTCGCATATTGCCTGCCACAGGAGGGGATGTCGATAGTGCAGGTTCAGGGCGTCGCACAGGAGCATGCCGGCGCTGGCTTCACTCATGCCGAGCATCGCCCCGACTTCGAGGGCGAGGAAATCCGACACCACCGGGGTGCCATCGGCACCGATCGTGACGAGTTGTTCAGCGCCGGGCAGGCTGGGGTCGAGCCAGGTATCGGTGCCCCGGTAAACGTCACACAACGCAACCAGGGCCATGACTTTGTCGGCCTCGGCACGTCGCTGTCGCTGGTCAGCGTCCTGCACCGCGAGGCAGAGCTCGCGGGCGGTGCGACCGGTGGTGTTCATGTCTTCAATCTACGGTTCGGGTCTGACAGTTCTTGGTCCCGTATCGACCTGTTTGCCCTTGTGAAAGTCACATTGAGGTCACGAAATGGAGAGGTTTCCGGGCCTGCTGGGACGACCGTGACGCGTGGGAGAAGCCACCCGGAAAGAGTGTGAGTTACGTGCCAACGGTAGGCATGGAACTCACACACTTTCGCGTCGCAGGGTTCGTCGTGGTGAACCCCGGCGCTGCCGCGCCGATCGAGAAGCGTGGTCACCCCAGGCTCCCACTCGTGACCCATTGCGGTCCCTGGCCGGCCCCCCGTCGGTATCGTCCCCGACTGGGGTGACGTTCGCCACGGGTTCGGCGACTTTGTCGGGCTCGCCCGTGACGGAGACATCCCCCTGAGGAGGCTGCGTGGATGTCAGCTCCATGGCGGCTGCTGAGGGGGCTGTTTCGGTCACCACCCAGCAGGACTGCCCACTGGGAGGGGGTGAACTGCCAACTCCTGACGCCGGCGACCCGACAGTCAAGGGTGGCCGCAGGCCATCGCGAAGCGTCGCCGGCGGCGCCCTTGACGGACGGGTGCGGCGTCACACAATGGAGCAGCGGGGCACCCCGAAACCCACCCACCCGCCCCAGGCGGAGACAGAGAGAACCGTCAGGCCCGATCGAGGCCCACGGAGACGTAATCGGGCTCGCGGCGCTTGACGGCGGAGATGACGCGGTAGGTCACAGGGAGGCAGGCGACCTCGACGAGGGTCTTGTAGATCCAGCCGACGAGCGTGTAGTTGAGGAGGGAGCCCCAAGGAATCGAGTCCCCGCCCATCCAGTTGCCCAGCGGGCCGAACGCGATGAAGCAGAACACGACTGTGTCAGCGAACTCGCCGACGACTGTCGAAGAGACGAGCCTCACCCAGAGACCACGCTCGAGCATCCGGCGCTTGATGGCCACGACGACGTAGGCGTTGAGGAATTGTCCGACGAGATAGCCGCAGAGGCTCGCCACCACGATCCGGGGGACGAAGCCCAAGACCGCGTGCCAGGCGTCCTGGTTGGGCCAGTCGGAGGCCGGGGGAGCGGCGTCCACCAGCATGAAGCAGACGCTCATCAGGCCAGCGAAGCCGAACCCAGTCCAGATCGCGCGACGGGCTTTGGCCATGCCGTACACCTCGGCGAGGACGTCCCCCAGTACATAGGTCAACGGGAACAGAATCGCGCCGCCATCGGTGATGATCGGCAGGACGGGGTAGCCCGCCACCTCCCACGAGGGACCGAACTGAATGAGCTTCGTGGCTCCCACATTCGAGATCAGCAGCATCGCCACGAAGGCGCTGACGACGAGGTCGTAGTTTCCTCGACCCCCGCTGGCGAAGCGGACCTTGTCTTGCAGCTTTGTCACGAGGGGAGAGCTTAGCCCGTGTCCACGAGCAGACCAGCGAGGTCATTCACAGGTCATCATGGCCCCGCCCGCGATCACGCCTGCCGCCTGCGCCCCGCCCGGGTAGTAGTAGAAGATCCCGGCGCCCGTGTCCGCGATGGTGTCGTCGCCACCGAGGGTGCTCTGGGTGAGGTTGGGGAAGTTCGATTCGAGTTGCGCCAAGGTCATCGTGGTGGTCAGCGGCGCGGCCAGCGTGAGCATCTCCGGCTTGTTGAAGGGCGAGCGCAGTTCCCAAGCCCTGAGGGTCAACATCGTCGTCTTGGTGGCCACCGTGCCCTCAAAGATGACGCGGAAGTTCTGCCAGCTGAGCGTCCGGGTCCAGGCCGGAGACAACGCGCACCCGGCATTCTCGTCCACGCTGCTCGGGGCCCCCAGGATGCCGCGCAGCGAGGCTTCGGCAGGCGCCACAGCGCTGCCGAAGGCAAGTGTCCCCAAACCCTTCCCGGTGAGGACGAGGCCCGCAGGCTTAGAGACGGGCGTGGGGGTGACCGAAGTCTGCCCGAGGGGGCTTTGCGTCGAGGACGTCGAGGACATGGGGGGAAGTGTTTGGCGGTCTGTGTTGATTCCCAAGAGCGAGCAGCCAGAGACTGCCGCCGCGATGAGGATCAGGCCGGCCAGGGGGGTGAGGCGGCGCATGACTACTCCTTAGTACGGCTACAAAATCTAGTGCCTGTCAGTGGGTCGAGGCGAACGTCGATGCGGTTCCCGAAGTCCAGCCGAGCCTGCGCAAAGGTTCCCGGCATGCGAGGAGGACGCCACGCTCAACTCGTGACAGTCTTGGGGCATGAGCGACTATGATGAGCCCGTCCCGGAGGAATCTGAACAACTGGACCAAATCCAGGCCGATGATTCGCTGATCGACCGAGGCGTCAGCGACGTCCTCGACGAGGGCTACATCGCGCCCGACGGCTGGTCGCCAGCCGAGGGTTTCGGCAACACTCCTGCCGAGATGCGACAAGGCGAAACGCTCGACATGCGACTCGCGCAAGAGACCCCCGAGATTGCCCCGCCCGACGAGACGCCGTGGAACCCGGACCCGTTCGAAGTGCGCGAGGTCGGCAACAAGCGCGCCGGCCGCATCCTGACCGACGGCGCCACCTTTGCGCACGAGGTCGGCATCGATGGGGGTGCCGCCACCGCTGAAGAAGCAGCCATGCACGTCATTGATGTGTACGACGACGACGATGACTGACGGATTCACCTACCCTCCTCTCGAGCCCTACGCCACCGGTTTCCTCCCTGTCAGCGACGGCAACGAGCTTTATTGGGAAGAGTGCGGCAACCCCGAAGGCCGCCCCGTGGTGTTCATTCACGGCGGACCCGGAGGCGGCATCGTCCCGAACTATCGGCGATTCTTCGACCCGGACGCCTATCGCGTCATCTTGTTCGATCAGCGCGGGTGCGGACGCTCGCGTCCCCATGCGTCCGAGCCGGGCGCGGATCTGTCGTCCAACACCACGTGGCACCTGGTGGCCGATCTCGAGACCTTGCGGGAAGACCGCGGCATCGAGCGCTGGCAGCTGTTCGGCGGTTCATGGGGGAGCACTCTCTCCCTGGCGTATGCCGAGACGCATCCCGAGCGGGTGACGGCGATGATCCTGCGGGGAATCTTCACGCTGCGTCGCTTCGAGCTCGACTGGTACTACAACGGCGGCGCCGGAATGATGGCCCCCGAGTGGCGGGAACGCTTCTTGGCCCCCCTTGGGGAGGGCTTCGCGGGCGACGCCATCGCTGCCTATCACGAGCGGCTCTTCGATCCGGATCCGGCCGTGCACGGGCCCGCCGGGGTGGCCTGGACCACCTGGGAGGCCGCCACGTCCTACCTGCACTACAAGCAGTCGGCCGTGGACGAGTTTTCCGACCCCGCGTTCGCCTTGGCCTTCGCGCGCATCGAGAACCACTACTTCTTCCACGCCGGGTGGTTGCGCGAGGGGCAACTCATTGCGGACGTTGACAAGATCCGTCACATCCCCGCGGTCATCGTTCAAGGGGCCTACGACCTCTGCTGCCCGCCCGTGACGGCCTGGGACCTGCACCGGGCGTGGCCCGAGGCGGAGTTCCATCTGGTCCATGCGGGCCACGCGTCCACGGAGCCCGCGATTTTGGAGCAGTTGATCCGCGCGACGGATCGTTTCGCGACCCTTTGATCCGAGCCGTCAGCCGAGGATCGCGCCCTCCAGCGTGAGGAGCGCCGTCTTGCGGGGAAGCCCGCCGGCGTAACCGGTGAGGGCGCCGTCGGCCCCGACCACCCGATGACAAGGGACGATGATCCCGATGGGGTTGCGGCCGACGGCTGTGCCGACGGCGCGGGCCGAGCTGCCGAGGGTGGCCGCGAGGCGTCCATACGTCGAGGTTTCGCCGTAGGGGATGTCGAGCAACGCCCGCCACACGCGCTGCTGGAACGGCGTCCCTTGGGGGGCGAGATTGAGCTCGAAACTCGTCCGGGCACCGTCCAAGAACTCCACCAATTGCGCTGCGGCCGCGGCGGCCACGGTGTCGTCGCGCTCGCCCAACCGGTCGTCGGAGGGTGCGTGCGCCTGGTCAGTGACGAACCACAGGCCCGTGAGCGTGCCTTCGTCGTCGACGGCTAGGGCCACATCACCCAGACGGGTGGGCTGAATGCGGTGCTTCATGAATCCTCCAGGGGGAGTCGATTGATCGGATGGTCGTCGGTGGCCCACAGATGTTGGACCGCGTAGGAGCGCCAGGGACGCCAGCGCTGGTCGTGCCCGGCCGGGAGGTCCAGGGACTTCATGGCCTTCGCAATGCCGAGGTCGGACGCGGGGAAGGCGTCGGGGTCACCGAGTCCGCGCATAAGGACGCACTCGATGGTCCACGGCCCGATGCCGGGGATGGCCGCCAGCCCGAGACGAGCCTCGGCGCGGTCGGCGCCAGGCCCGAGATCCACGTCCCCGCTGGCGAGTGCGGTGGCCAGTGCGCGGAGCGTCCGGGCCCGGCTGGCGGGCATCCGCAGGGCCTCCGGATCGGCGTCCACGAGTGCCGCGGCCGTGGGGAACAGGTGGGTGAGCCCGCCGTGCGGGTCTTCGAGCGGCATCCCGTGGCGCACGACCAGGCGTGCTGCGTGCGTCCGCGCGGCGGCCGTGGAGATTTGCTGGCCGAGGACGATCCGCAGGGCCAGCTCGTCGCCGTCGACGGTCCGCGGGACCCGGCGTCCCGGGGCGCGTGCCACCAGGGGAGCGAGCGCCGGGTCGCGGGCGAGGGCCTCGTCGACGGCGATCGGATCAGCGTCCAGATCCAGCAGCCGCCGACACCTCTCGACGGCCGGCGTCAGGTCGCGGACATCCGTCAGCCACAGCGTCGCCGCCACGTGATCGGGCTGGGGGGTGAGCTCAGCGATTCCGGGGCCATGCGGCAGTTGCAACGTCCGCCGATAGGCACCCTCACGCCACTCCTCGACCCCGGGAACGCCGGTCGCGATGAGATGCCCGAACAGATTTGACACCTCCAAGGGCCGCCGGAACGCCAGCCGCAACGAGATCGGTACCCAGGCGGTGGCCTCCGCCGGACGCGTACCCCGGCGCCCTTCGGCTGCCTGCCGCAGAGCCGACGGGCTCACCGCAAAGGCGCCCTGGATGGCCTCATTGAAGGCCCGCACCGAGCCGAACCCGGCGGCGAACGCCACATCGGTGAGCGGCAGCGCGGAGTTCTCGATGAGGACGCGCGCCGTCTGCGTCCGTCGGACCAACGACAACGCCAGCGGACCCGCCCCCACCGCCTCGGTCAGCAGCCGCTGCAATTGCCGCACCGAATAGCCCAGCCGCCGCGCCAACTCGGGGACGCCCTCGCGATCCACCACGCCGTCGGCGATCAGCCGCATCGCCCGGGCCACCACGTCCGCGCGGACATCCCATTCGGGCGAGCCCGGCGTTGCGTCCGGACGACACCGCTTGCAAGCCCGAAACCCACCGTCGCGCGCGGCAGCGGCACTCGCGTAGAACTGCATGTGCTGCGCCTTGGGGGTCATCGCCGGGCAACTCGGGCGGCAATAGATCCCCGTCGAGGTCACCGCCGTGTAGAACACCCCGTCGAAGCGGGAATCCCGACTGGCGACGATACCGAGGCACGCGTCTCGCCCCAAGGCCACGGCACCGGAGTGCGCGGGGGAATGCTGCGTGGGGCTCATGGGATCCATTCTGCGGGGCGACGAGCGTCCAAACTAGCCGAAATGCGACATGGCGTTTGATCGGTCTGACGGGATTGATAAACCCCCAGGTGGCAAGTAACCTTGTCGAGTGGAGTCGGAGCCGATCATCCTTGACAGTGCTCACCGGCATGGGGTCACGGAGGCGGCAATGCTCCATGCGCTCCGTTTTCCGATCCGCCACTTTGTGCAAGACGATTCGATGACGATGTTCATCGGCCCCGATGAAACCGGCACCCTCTTGGAGGTCGGCGTCATCGAATGGCACGGCGTCCTCGCTATCGCCCATGCCATGCGCCCGGCTCGGCCCAAGTATCTGAGGTGAACCACTATGACCAGACGCACTATTGAAGAAATCGTGGCTCGCGCCGACGAGTTCGCCGACACCTTCGAGAACTATGACCCGAAGCCCGGGGATCTGGACGCACCCGTGCCGCCCGCGATGGCAGTAAAACTCGCGGCCTGGCGGCGGGACGCGGCCGAACGCGAACTGGCCGAGGCGGTTCGCGCGGCGCGCGAGAAGCGGTTGTCGTGGCGTGAAGTCGGTGCGGCGATCGGGACGAGCGGCGAGGCCGCCCGTCAGCGCTACAGCGCCATCGCGTAACAGTCGCTCCCTATTTCTGGGCAGCTAGGATGAGCGGCGCCAGCACAGCCTTGGAGGAAGCCCTGAAATCCGTCGAAGAAGCCCACTACCCGGCGCACTCTCGCGTGACAGTGCCCGCGTCGATCCAGATGGTCAACATCGTGGGTCCGCGGGATGAGTTCCTGGCGATCCTCGAAAAGCAGTTGGGCGCCGATATTCACGTCCGGGGCAATGAGATCACCCTCGGCGGCACACCCGAAGAGGTGACGGCGGCGGCCGAGGTGCTCACCGAGATGATCACCATCACCCGCACGGGTCAGGGGCTCACCAACGATGCCGTCGAGCGGATCGTCGGCATGACCCACTCCCCAGAGGGCACGCGCGCCGCCGAGGTGCTGATGCAGAACATCATCTCGAGTCGCGGCAAGACGATCCGTCCGAAGACGCTCAACCAAAAGCGCTACGTGGACGCCATCGATGAGCACACGGTCGTGTTCGGCATTGGTCCGGCGGGCACCGGCAAGACCTACCTCGCGGTCGCCAAGGCCGTCCAAGCCCTGCAGGCCAAGCAGGTCAATCGGATCATCCTGACCCGTCCGGCCATCGAAGCCGGCGAGCGGCTGGGTTTCCTGCCGGGCACTCTGAACGACAAGATCGACCCCTACCTGCGTCCGCTGTATGACGCCCTGCACGACATGATCGACCCCGAGAGCGTGCCCCGGCTGCTCACGGCAGGCACGATCGAGGTTGCCCCCCTGGCGTACATGCGCGGACGGACGCTCAACGACGCCTTCATCATCTTGGACGAGGCCCAGAACACCTCGATGGAGCAGATGAAGATGTTCCTGACCCGGTTGGGCTTCAACTCCAAGATCGTGGTGACCGGCGACGTGACGCAGGTCGATCTGCCCAGCGGCACCCGCAGTGGTCTGCGCATGGTGCCGCGCATTCTCGACGGCGTCCAAGACATCGCGTTCTGCACCCTGACCAATCACGACGTCGTCCGACACAAGCTCGTCGGGCGGATTGTTGCCGCCTACGACCGCTTCGAGTCGACCCAACCAGAGAAGCGAGCAGACCGGTGATCGACCTCAACAACGAATCCGCCGAAGAAGTCGACGAGCAGCGCCTGGTGAAGCTCGCGCTGTTCACCCTCGACCAGCTCCGCATCCACCCCGAAGCGGAACTGTCCATCCTGCTCGTGGACGAAGCGACAATGTCGGCTTATCACGAGAAGTACCTCGGACTTCCGGGGCCGACCGACGTGATGAGTTTCCCCATGGACGAGATGCGGCCGCCGCACCCCGATGAGGAGCCGCCGATCGGGCTCCTGGGCGACATCGTGTTGTGTCCGACGGTCACGGCTGCCCAGGCCGCCGACAACCAGCGGACGCCCGCGGGCGAGGCCGACTACCTGTTGGTCCACGGCATCTTGCACCTGCTGGGCTACGACCACGCCGAGCCGGAGGAGAAGGCCGAGATGTTCGGCCTCAACGACAAGCTGATCGCGGCCTGGGACGCCACGCGCTGACCTCGCCAGCATCTGTGATCTCGGTCGGCCTCATGAGCCCGCCCGCTAGACTGCTGCCACTCTCAGACGTAGAAGCGAGCGTGACCTGTTGACCTCAGCCCAGTGGATTGAACTGGTGGTGGCTCTGGGCTGCGTCGTCGCGGCAGGCCTCTTCATCGCGGTCGAGCAGGCCATCCGCGGCGTGTCGGTGTCCCGAGCCGAGAGACTCCTAGAGGACGGACGGCCCGGCGCCAAGCGCCTGCTGACCATCGCCAGCGACCCCGCGCCCTTCATCAACACCGCCTACCTCGTGAGCGCCATTCTCGAAGTGACCGCCGTCGTGCTGGTCACCGTCGTGATCGCCGCGCACACGGAGGTCACCTGGCTGCGTGTCCTGTGGCCGACGCTCATCATGTCCGCGGTGTCGTTCGTGCTGCTGGGCGTCGCCCCTCGCACACTCGGGCGCCAGCACGCCGACACCGTGGCGCTCACGGCCTCCGGACCCCTCAGCATCATCACGACCGTGCTCGGCCCCATCGGCCAGCTGATGATCCTGATCGGCAACATCCTCACCCCCGGCAAGGGCTACAGCGACGGTCCGTTCACGTCCGAAGAAGAGTTGCGCGAGTTGGTCGATCGCGCCGGGGCGAGCGAGGTCATCGAAGACTCCGAGCGCCTCATGATCCATTCGGTGTTCGAACTGGGTGACACGATCGTCAAAGAGGTCATGGTGCCGCGCACCGACATGGTCTCCATCGAACGCGGAAAGACCCTCCGGCAAGGAATTTCGCTGGCGCTGCGGTCCGGCTTCTCGCGGATTCCCGTTGCCGGGGAGGATCTGGACGACATCGTCGGCGTGCTCTACCTGAAGGACATGATCCGACGGACCTACGACAACCCCAGCGGGCAAGGGTCCGAGACCGTCGACTCGATCATGCGGAAGCCGATCTTCTGCCCCGATTCCAAGCCGGTCGACCAGTTGCTCCGCGAGATGCAGCGCACCCGTTCGCACGTGGTCGTGGTGGTCGACGAGTTCGGCGGCACAGCTGGCCTGGCCACGATTGAGGACATCCTCGAAGAGATCGTCGGGGAGATCGTCGACGAGTACGACCAAGAGGTGCCGCCCTTCGTCGAACTGGGGCCGGATCGCTTCCGTGTGTGGTCACGTTTGTCGCTCGACGCCCTCGGCGACCTGTTCGGCATGGAACTCGAAGACGACGACGTCGAGACGGTGCTGGGCCTGATGTCCAAGGAACTCAACAAGGTGCCGATCCCCGGCTCCCTCGTCGAATACGAGGGGCTGGTGTTTGTCGCCGAACGCGGCGTCGGGCGCCGCAAGACCATCCGGACGGTCGTCGTGTCGCGTGTCACCGACTCCGACCCAGCGGATGCCGCCACCGACGTCACCACAGCTATCGCCTCAGAAACGGCTCACGCCGAAGGGAAGTCCCAATGACCCACCACTCAGGGTTCGTGTGCTTCGTCGGACGTCCCAACGCCGGCAAATCCACGCTCACCAACGCCATCGTGGGGCAGAAGGTCGCCATCGCGTCCTCAAAGCCCCAAACCACCCGCCACGCCATCCGGGGCATCGTGCACCGGCCAGACGCCGAACTCGTCATCATCGACACCCCGGGGTTGCACAAGCCCCGGACGTTGCTGGGGGAGCGCCTCAACGATCTCGTGCGCACCACCTGGACCGAGGTCGACGTCATCGGGATCTGCCTGCCCGCCGACCAACGGATCGGTCCCGGGGATACCTATCTTGTCGGCGAGATCGCGGCCCTGAAGCGCCGCCCGAAGCTGGTGGCGTTGGCCACCAAGTCGGATCTCGTCTCGCCGTCCCGGATGGCCGAGCACCTGCTCAAGATCGCCTCGCTGGAGGACGAACTGGGCCTCCGCTGGGACGACATCGTCCCGGTGTCGGCGCTCACCGGCGCTCAGGTCGAGGACGTCACCAACGTGCTCATCAAGCTGCTGCCCGAAGGTCCGCGCTATTACCCCGGCGACGAGGTCACGGACGAACCGTCGGAGACCTTGATTGCCGAGCTCATCCGGGAGGCCGTGCTCGAAGGCGTCCAGGACGAGTTGCCGCACAGCATCACCGTCGTGATCGAAGAGATGAAGCTCCGTGAGGGGCGCCCGGAGGATCGTCCGCTGCTCGACATTTTCGCCTCGATGATCGTCGAACGCGACAGCCAAAAGGGCATCGTCATCGGCCACAAAGGCGAGCGGCTGCGCGACGTCGGCACCGAGGCGCGCCAGCAAATCTCCCGGCTGCTGGGCACGCCCGTCCACCTCGATCTGCGGGTCAAGGTCATGAAGGACTGGCAACGCAATCCCAAGTACCTCAACCGCCTGGGCTTCTG
Source organism: Micropruina sp. (assembly GCA_016716635.1). Taxonomy (GTDB): domain Bacteria; phylum Actinomycetota; class Actinomycetes; order Propionibacteriales; family Propionibacteriaceae; genus JADJVZ01. The sequence continues at coordinate 1,227,063 of JADJVZ010000011.1, read as the reverse complement.
ACCCCAGACCACAGCAGGAGGCCACACGTGCTCGCGCAGGTGTATCAGGCGTACGACCAAACGCCGACCCTAGCCAGCGTCCCCATTCCTGATTGCCCCCCGGGCGCCGTCGTGGTGCGCGTCCGCGCCACCGGGGTCTGCCGCTCGGATTGGCATGCCTGGCGCGGACACGATCCCGTGCCGCTGCCGATGATCCCCGGGCACGAGTTTGCGGGAGAAGTCGCGCAGGTCGGCGACGGCGTCACGGGCTACGCGGTGGGGGACCGCGTGACGGCGCCCTTCGCCTGCGGCTGCGGGCGCTGCGAATGGTGCGCCTCGGGCAACGCCCACGTGTGTCCGAACCAGTACCAGCCCGGCTTCACGGGCAACGGCTCGTTCGCCGAGTTCGTGATGGTCCCGGCAGCGGAAACAAACCTCGTCCGGCTTCCGGACTCCCTGAGCTACCCGGCGGCGGCCGCGTTGGGCTGCCGGTTCGCCACCTCCTGGCGGGCCGTGAAAGACCAGGGTCGGCTGCAGTCCGGCGAGATCCTGGCCGTCTTCGGCTGCGGTGGGGTGGGGCTGGCCGCCATCATGATCGGCCGCGCCCTCGGCGCCCGCGTGGTGGCCCTGGACGTCTCGACCGAGGCCCTCGCGCTCGCCGAAGCCTTGGGCGCCGAGCCGCTCCACGCCGGCAACCTCGATGCTGCGGTCGACATCCTGATCGAACACACAGGCGGCGCGCACGTCGGGATCGACGCGCTCGGTTCGCCGGCGCTGGCCGCGGCCTCGGTGCGTTCGCTGCGGCGCCGCGGGCGGCACATCCAGGTCGGTTTGCTGCTGGGGGAGGACGCCAAGGCGCCGCTGCCCCTCGATCGAGTGATCGGCTGGGAACTGGAAATCCTGGGGTCCCACGGCATGCCCGCCGTCGACTACCCGGCCATGCTGGCGCTCATCGCCGAGGGTCGCCTCGACCCGGAGCGCCTCGTCGGACGGACGATCGGTCTCGGGGAGGCCGGTGCTGCCTTAGCAGCCATGGATGGTCCGACCCCGCCAGGGCTCACCGTCGTGGCTCTCGACTGAGGCGATCTGACCCCAGGCCGAAATCGTCCCAAAAAGTTGAAAATTCTTCGGAATCCATGGAATTAAGTAGACCTTTCAACTAGTTTAGTGGATGTGACCCCGAAACCAGTCCTGTATCTGTCCCACGGCGCCCCGCCGTTGGCCGACGATGAGCGATGGACGGCCGAGCTTCACACCTGGTCCGAAGAACTCGACAAGCCGACCAACATCTTGATGGTGTCGGCGCACTGGGAGAACGCCCCGGTGACCGTGTCCTCCACGATCCCCGGCCAGCCGTTGCTCTACGACTTCTACGGGTTCCCGCAGCGCTACTACGACGTGCAATATCAGGCGCCGGTGGCGCCGGACCTAGCGCGGCGGGTCGCCGACATCGTCCCGGGCGACGTCTACCAAGACCAGGGCCGCGGCCTGGATCACGGCGCCTACGTGCCGCTGGCCGAACTGTTTCCCGAGGCGGACGTGCCCGTCCTGCAACTGTCACTACCCACGCTCGATCCGCGCCAACTCTTCGAGCTCGGCCGTTCGCTGGCGCCGCTGCGCGAGGAAGGCACCCTGATCGTCGGATCGGGCTTCACCACGCACAACCTGCGCTGGTTCAAGCCTCAGGAAGGCCCCAACGGCACCCCGCCCACCGCGTCGAAGGAGTTCGACCACTGGGCTGCCGAGGCCGTCGCGAACAACGACGTGGACGCCATCCTCGATTTTGAGCACGTTGCGCCGGCGGCCCGCGAGGCCCACCCGCGCACCGAGCACTGGGCCCCTCTCTACGTGGCGCTGGGGGCCGCCTCCGAAGGCGGCCTCACCTCACGCAGCGCCATTGAGGGCTTTTGGTATGGCTTGTCGAAACGCTCCTGGCAGTTCGACTAACGACCCCGCGGGGGGCGCGCTTGAGTTCGGTGCTGGAGAAGGGGACTAGGGAGAGTCCTCGGACGTCAGCACCGAACTCCAGCCTTGAGGCTCCTTCAGCGCCGCAGGGGGGCGCCAATGGATCCCGTCCACCCGCCGCGTTTCAGCGCGAAAACTCTCTCTTGCGCGTGTGTATAGTTGCGCGCATGGCATGGGCGACCCTCCTTCTTGGTCGCCGTAGCGAGGTCTAATCTTCAGGCCCCCTCGCTGCGGTGGCTTCCGACGCGCCTGAATCCAAGAGATCGACCTAACGAGGATTCCATGACCCACCACAGCACGCGTGTGCAGCCCAAGCCCGTCCAGCAGCCGTCCCCGATGCCCTACGGACGCTACGTTCCGTTCGAGCCCATCGACCTGCCGGATCGCACCTGGCCCACCAAGAAGATCACCCACGCCCCGCGGTGGCTGACCACCGACCTGCGCGACGGCAACCAGGCCCTCATCGACCCGATGACCCCTTCCCGCAAGCGGAAGATGTTCGACCTGCTGGTCAAGATGGGCTACAAGGAAATCGAGATCGGTTTCCCGTCGGCCTCGCAGACCGACTTCGACTTCGTCCGCAACCTGATCGCCGGCGATGCCATCCCCGACGACGTCACGATCTCCGTCCTGACGCAGGCGCGCGAAGACCTGATCGAGCGCACCGCCCAGTCCCTGGTCGGGGCCAAGCGGGCCACGATCCACATGTACAACGCGACGGCCGAGCTGTTCCGCCGGGTCGTGTTCAACATCGACGAGGCCCAGTGCATCGCGATGGCGACCCGGGGCACTGAGCTCGTCATGAAGTACGCCGAGCAGAACCTGGGCGACGTCGAGTTCGGCTACCAGTACAGCCCCGAGATCTTCACCCAGACCCCCACCGACTTCGCCATCGAGGTCTGCAACGCCGTCATGGATCGCTGGCAGCCCAGCGAGGGACGCGAGATCATCCTGAACCTGCCGGCCACTGTGGAGCGGTCCACCCCGAACACCTACGCCGATCAGATCGAATACTTCGGACGCCACGTCCGCAACCGTCCCTACGTCGCCATCTCGCTGCACCCGCACAACGACCGCGGCACCGCGGTCGCGGCGACCGAACTGGGCCAGATGGCGGGCGCGGATCGCGTCGAGGGCTGCCTGTTCGGCCACGGTGAGCGCACCGGCAACGTCGACCTGGTCACCCTGGGGCTGAACCTGTTCAGCCAAGGCGTTGATCCGATGATCGACTTCTCCGACATCGACGAGATTCGTCGCACGGTCGAGTACTGCACCAACCTGCCGGTGCATCCGCGGCACCCCTACGCGGGTGACCTGGTCTACACCGCCTTCTCCGGCTCACACCAGGACGCCATCAAGAAGGGCTTGGAGTACCTCGAGAAGCAGGCGGCAGCCCAGGAAGCGACGCTGCACAGCATCCCCTGGGAGGCGCCGTACCTGCCGATCGACCCCTACGACGTGGGCCGCACCTACGAGGCCGTGATTCGCGTCAACAGCCAGTCCGGCAAGGGTGGCATGGCTTACCTGATGAAGTCCGAGCACCACCTCGACCTGCCGCGTCGCCTGCAGATGGAGTTCAGCCGGGTCGTCCAGCGCCACACCGACAGCGCGGGCGGCGAGGTCTCGCCGGAGCAGCTGTGGACGATCTTCGATGCCGAATACCTGGCGCCGAAGACACCCCTGGAGCTGGTGAGTGTTCCCGACGTCTCCAACGGCGGCCAGTACCAGGTCACCGCCGAGGTCCGTCACCACGGTGTTGAGAAGCGCCTGGTGGGCGAAGGCAACGGCGCTCTGGACGCGTTCGCGGACGCCGTCAGCATCCTTGGCTTCGACGTCCGGGTGCTGGATTACACCTCGCACGCGCTGTCGTCGGGACGAGACGCCCTCGCGGTGGCCTACGTCGAATGCGAACTGGGCGACGGCGACGACACCTCGGTTTATTGGGGTGTCGGGATGCACGAGTCGATCACCACGGCGGCCCAAAAGGCCGTGATCAGCGCCATCAACCGGGGCAGCCGTCGCGAAAACTGATCCTCGTTGGACACATGTCCGATCCCAGCGAAACGCCCCTGGACAACGTGCGCGAATCGTTCCAATAAGTGTAACTTGGCGGGCTACGGCTCGGTTCGGGGCCGTAGGGATCTGATGCCAAAACTGCCCTGGGGGAGGGTCGCCAGGCATCAAATGAAGGGAAGATCATGCCAAGGCGCCCAAAGGGGGAAATGCGACAGGCCATCCTCGACACTGCCCGTCAAATGTTCCTCCGCTCGGAGAACCCTAACGATGTGTCGATCGACGAGGTCGTCAAAGCGGTGGGCTGCACGCCGCCCGCCTTGTACTACTACTTCGCGACCAAGAACGCGTTGCTCCACGAGGTTGCCAAGCAACTTTTGGCGGAGTTTCTCGCAGGAGTGGAGCCCGATTCGGATGCCTCGTTGTCGCAGCAGTTGCAACAGCGCGGGTCGCGGTACGTCCGTTGGGCCATGGAGAACCCCAACGAGTTTCGTCTCGTGTTCATGAACCCGGATGTCACCTCGGGGTCGGGGGACCCCTCTGGCATTCCCGGCATGAAGGGGCTCATGGACGATGTCGCGGCCGCCTGCGAAGTCGGGCTCATCGACGGCGATCCGCACACGGTGGCGGTGAACATGTGGGCGATCGTCCACGGGTTCGCAGCGCTTCAGGTCTCTGGCTTCCTGCCTGCGGAGGCTGTCAGCCATGGGTTCCACTACGGAACCGGGTTGATGTTCCCCAAGCTGGCCGCGGACGCCCAGAAAATGTCAGAGCGAGTGCCGATCGCCCCGTAGGATCGACGTCATGCCCAAAGTCTTGACCAAGCTCCCCGTCGGCGAACGCGTCGGCCTGGCCTTCTCCGGAGGCCTTGACACGTCCGTGGCCGTGGCCTGGATGCGTGAGAAGGGTGCTGTTCCGTGCACCTACACCGCAGACATCGGCCAGCCGGACGAGCCGGACATCGCCGGAGTGCCCGGACGTGCGTCCGCCTACGGCGCGGAGCTTTCGCGCCTCGTTGACTGCACCGAATCACTGGTGGAGGAGGGATTGGCCGCGTTGATGTGCGGGGCCTTCCACATTCGTAGCGGGGGCCGCACGTACTTCAACACCACGCCGCTGGGGCGTGCGGTGACGGGCACGATGCTGGTCCGGGCGATGAAGGAAGACGGCGTCGCCGTCTGGGGCGATGGTTCGACCTACAAGGGCAATGACATCGAACGGTTCTATCGCTACGGCCTGCTCGCGAACCCGGCGCTGCGCATCTACAAGCCGTGGTTGGACGCTGATTTCGTACACGAGCTGGGCGGGCGAGCCGAGATGAGCCAGTGGCTCACCGAGCGCAACCTGCCCTACCGCGACTCCAAGGAGAAGGCGTACTCGACCGACTCCAACATTTGGGGCGCTACTCACGAGGCGAAGGATCTGGAGAACCTGAACACGGGCATCACCATTGTGGAGCCGATCATGGGCGTCGCCTTCTGGGATCCCACGGTGGTGATCGAGACTGAGGACGTCACGATCGGCTTCGAACAGGGTCGTCCCGTCACGATCAATGGACGGACGTTCGCCAGCGCCGTCGATCTCGTCCGCGAAGCAAACGTCATCGGTGGGCGTCACGGCCTCGGCATGAGCGATCAGATCGAGAACCGGATCATCGAGGCCAAGAGCCGCGGCATCTACGAAGCGCCTGGTATGGCGCTGCTTCACACCTGCTACGAGCGTCTCTTGAACGCGATCCACAACGAAGACACCACCGCGAACTACTACAACGAAGGCCGCCGTCTCGGGCGCTTGCTCTACGAGGGTCGGTGGCTTGACCCGCAGTCGCTCATGTTGCGCGAGTCGATCCAACGGTGGGTGGGTTCGGCGGTCACCGGCGAAGTGACCGTGCGCCTACGCCGTGGCGAGGACTACTCGATCATGAACACCGATGGCCCCGCCCTGTCGTACCACCCCGAAAAGCTCTCCATGGAGCGTGTGGGCGATGCCGCCTTCGGGCCCACGGACCGCATCGGACAGCTCACCATGCGCAACCTCGACATCGCCGACACCCGCGCCCGCCTGGAGCAATACGCGGCTATCGGACTGGTAGGCGGCGCGGTCTCGCAGCTCGTCGGTTCGCTGGAACCGGGTGCGGCGCATGAGATCACCGAGGGCGGTGCGACCGCGGTCGATCCTGCGGTCGAAGGGGCTCAGGTCGAGTCGGGCGTCGAGGCCGGGGCCGACTAACCGGTCAGGACGGCCAGGAGGCCGACCGCGAGATGTGGCCGGAGCGGCTGACAATGAAGCCCTCCGCGCCATAGCTGTCGAGCACTTCAAGGGCCCGCTTGGGTTCCAGGACCGACGCCACGATCGACAGGGCCTCGGCGGTCATGGCGTTGCGCGCGATCACTGACGCGGACGCGCAGTGTTCGACGGGCCAGCCTGTTCGGGGATCGATCACTCGTCCGAGCCAGCGTCCCTCAACGAAGAAGCCGCGCCAACGCGAGCGTCCCGATGTGGCCATGGCGGCGTTGGAGAGGGAGGCTCGAACCAGGTGCGGCGCCCGATCGTTGCTCGACAGCGGGTCTTCGATCGCGAACTCGACACCCGGTGTCCCGCGATGGACGACGTCCCCCCGACATTCATGGTGGCCTGGGTGAGACCGGTGGCCCACGCGGCCTCAAGAGCTCGATCGACGATGTAACCGCGTGCGAAGCCGTTCAGATCCAACCCGGACAGGTCGCCGGTCGCCCGGGCGGAACGAAACGGCAGCTCAAGGGTTGCCGCGAGCGCGGCCATGTCGGCGGGGCTGGGGGCGCGCTGGCACTGTTCGGCGGCTTGCCAAGCGATTCGAAGCCGCGCTGCGCTGGGATGGAACGCACCTTCGCTGCCCAGATACCAGCCCTCAGCGGCCCACAGCACCCGGGCGAGATCCTCGGACGGCTCCGCAACCTCGCCGCGCATCCAGCGACGGACCTCAGAGCTCGCCTCCGACGGGGAAAAGACGCCGTTCAGTCGCTGGATTTCTGCGAGCGCCACAGATTCGGCGAAGGGCAACCGTGCCGCGGGGCCCTCGAACCGAAACAGCACATCGGTACCCAACAAGGGCGAGTGCCTCGCGACGAGGGACGTGAACATCCGGGCGGCTTCTTGATGGGGGCTAGTGTCGCTCACCCTAGGGGATGATGTTGGGCTCCGCCCCGCCGTATCGCCTGTCGCGACGGGCGTAGATCTCGACAGCCCGCCACAGGTCTCGCCGATCAAAGTCGGGCCACAACCGATCCAAGAACACCATTTCGGCGTAGGCCGATTGCCACACCAAGAAGTTCGAGGTGCGTTGCTCGCCGGAGGAACGGACGAAAAGGTCGACATCCGGGATGTCGGGTTCGTCCAGGAAGCGACGGAAGCGTTCCTCTGTAAGGCGTTTGGGATCGAGCTCACCGCGCTGCGCGGCTTCGGCGATGGCGCGGGCGGCGTCCACGATTTCGGCGCGGCCCCCGTAGTTCACGCAGAACTGCAGGGTGAGCACGGTGTTGCCCTCGCTCTGCCTCTCGGCCTGCTCAAGTTCCTTGATGACCGAACCCCACAGGCGCGGCCGGCGTCCCGCCCAGCGGACGCGCACTCCGAGTTCGTCCAACTGATCACGGCGACGGTGGATGACGTCCCGGTTGAAGCCCATCAGCCAACGCACCTCATCGGGGGAGCGGCGCCAGTTCTCGGTGGAGAAGGCGTACGCCGACAGATATTTGATGCCCATTTCGATGGCACCCTCAATCACGTCGAAGAGCGACTCCTCGCCGCGGGCGTGCCCCTCAGTGCGGGGGAGGTTGCGGGCCTTGGCCCAGCGTCCGTTGCCGTCCATCACGATCGCCACGTGGCGAGGAATCAGATCCCGCGGGATCGCGGGCGGACGCGCCCCCGAGGGATGCGGGACCGGTGGGCGCGGGTTCTTCGTGGTCACGCTGGAATACCTACCACAACCAGGGACGGGAGACCTCGTCCAAGGCGACCAATTCAGCGTCGGTCAGTTCTAGTGTCGTGCTCCTCAGCAGCGGTGCCACCTGCTCGACCGTCCGGGCGGACGCAATCGGCGCGATCACGCCTGGCTGGCGCCGGAGCCAGGCCAGCGCCACGGAGGCCACGGCTGCGCTGTGCCGCTCGGCCAAGGCGGTGAGGACGTCGACCACCGCGTAGCCGGCCTCGGTACAGAACTGCCGGGCGCCCTGATTTCGCGGGGACGCGGGGGTGGACGTCCTTGAGTACTTGCCCGTCAGGAAGCCGGAGGCGAGGGAGTAATACGGCAGCAGTCCGAGGCCCTTGTCGAGGCAGGCCTCCGCGAGGCCCCCGGTCTCGACCTCCTGCCGGTGCACCAAGCTGTAGTGCGGCTGCACCGCGATCGGACGGGCAACACCTTGTCGATCGGCCATCCTGACGACGGCTAGCACTCTTGCCGCGCTGAAGTTGGACAAGCCCCAGGATCGGATCAGGCCCTCCTCCAACAGACGACCGAAGGCCCCCACCACCTCCGCCAGCGGCACGTCCGGATCATCGGCGTGGGCGTAGTACAAATCGATGGCGGGGGTGCCGAGCCGACTCAACGAAGCCCGCGCGGCCGTCGCGATGGTGTCGGGACGCAAGCCCGTCAGCGTCGAGAGCTTGCCCACCTTGGTCGCCACCAGGACATCGACGTCGGAGCGGTGCGCGGCCAACCAGCGGCCGATGATCCGCTCGGATTCGCCGCCGCTATTGCCGGGCGCCCACTCGGAATACATGTCGGCGGTATCGATGAGGCGCCCGCCGCCCGCGGCGAAAGCGTCCAACACCGCGAACGAGGTGGCCTCGTCGGCCGTCCAGCCGAACACGTTGCCGCCGAGGCAGAGGTGACCGAGGTCCCGGGCTGAAAGCATGGCCCAAACTCTCGCACCTGTCAGTGAGGGCGCAACTCGCCCCCGCTGCCTCACGGGCAAGGTTCGCCTTGCTCGGCGAGGGGTGACAAGATTGGCGTCCGTGACCAGCCTCGGAATCCCACGCCTGCCGGCGGACCTTGCCGCCGCGATCGTCTCGTGCGGCTACTTCCCAGAGATGGTCTCGGACGCCGTCGCCCTGGCCGTGGGCCAGGAGCAGGTCGTGGGCCATCTGGTCCAGGTCGAAGCCACGTTCCTGAGGGACGAAATCCAGCGCCATCTATCGGTCTTCGTGGTGACGCCGAACCGCTTCATCGCGGCGCACACCGACGAGGAAGCAGTGGCGGGGGAGCACCCGCAGGCGATCACCACGACCGAGGTGCTGTCGCTGTCCCGCATTCGCTCGGTCTCCCTCACCCAGGTCGTCGCACGTCCGGAACGCTACCGACACGATTCGACGCCCACCGAAACGTTGATGACAGTCGGATGGGGCACCGTCCGGCATGTGGATCTCGAGCCAGCCGCCTGCAACGATCCCAATTGCGACGCCGACCATGGCTACACCGGCACGTCCACCGCGGACGATCTCGCCGTGCGGATGAGCGTCGCCGCTGATGGTGCCGAGAACGTCGCCGCGCTGGTCCGCTTCGGTACCTTGCTGCAGCAGCTCACGGGGGACCGACGGTGACGGCACCCTTGGTGCCCGATTACGGTCGCGGTACCCTCGCCGATCTGCTGCCCAGCATCGCGGCCGGGATGGGCGCAGGTGGCGACAATCGCCTCGACCTACCCCCGGCCGACCGTTGGGTCGTGCTGCTCGTGGACGGGCTGGGTTGGGATCAGCTGGCCGGACGCGAGTCGATTGCCCCTGCGCTCACCTCGCTGGTCGCCCAGGGACGAGCGATCACCTCCGGTGTGCCCAGCACCACCGTGACATCGCTGTCGTGCCTCGGCACCGGCCTCACCCCCGCGGAACACGGCATGGCGGGTTACGCCTTCCGCTACCCGCCAATCGGTCGGATCCTCAACGCCCTCACCTGGGCGCCGGGGCTCAACGGCGAAGACGTCCAACCGCAACTCACCTACCTCGAACGCATCGCCACGAGCGGCGTCGCCGTCTCCAGCGTGGCGCCCGCCAGGTTCCGCCGCAGCGGGCTCACGGCCGCGGCCCTGCGGGGGACGCACTTCTTGGGCGTTCACGACGAAACGGACGTGGATCGCCGGGTCGAACTCATCACGCAGGCGTTGGACCGCGGCCCCCGGAGCCTCGTCTACGCCTACGAGCGCGCCTTGGACCACACGGGCCACGGCCGCGGGGTGGATTCCGAGGCGTGGCGGGCTCAACTCGCGTGGACCGATCGCCTCGTCCTCCGGATCATTGCCGCACTCCCGGGTGATGCCGCGCTGCTCATCACGGGCGACCACGGCATGATCGACGTCGCCCCGTCCGACCAGGTTGTCATGGAGGACGAGCCCGAGCTGATGGCCGACCTCGCCATGTTCGGGGGTGAGGGCCGGCTCCGCCAGTTGTACGTGGCTCCCGGGCGGGAGGCGGCGGTAGCGCGACGTTGGACCGACCGGTTCGGCGACGATGCGTGGGTGCGCACGCGGGACGAGGCCTTCGATGAAGGCTGGTTCGGGCCCCATTCGCCGCGCTTGGCTGATCGCTTTGGGGACGTGTTGGTCGCGATGGCCGGGCCGCACGCCGTGATGACGCGCACCCTGCCCAACGAGCTGGCGCTCATCGGCATGCATGGATCCTTGACGCCCGCCGAGATGCGGGTCCCGCTGCTGGTCACGAGGGGGAGCCTTGGCTGAGCTCACGTTCTTCACCGGCCCGATGAACTGCGGCAAGTCGACCCTGGCTTTGCAGGTCGACCACACCGAGGCCTCCGCGGGTCGAAGCGGACGCCTGTTTACTTGCCTGGATCGCTCTGGCGGGGCGTCCATCACGTCGCGGGTGGGTTTGAGTTCACCCGCGACCGACGTCGATCCCGACTTTGATTTCTGGGCGTGGGCACAGGCCGAGTACCGGCTCGGGCACGCGCTCGACTACGTGATTTGCGATGAGGTTCAGTTCTACACGCGTCCTCATATCGACCAATTGGCCCGCATCGTGGACGACCTGGGTATCGATGTTTACTGTTTCGGTATCACCACGGACTTCCGCAGCGAGCTGTTTCCGCCTGTCGCCAGGCTGATCGAGCTGTGCGACCGGATGGAGACCTTGCCGATTCGGCCCCGCTGTTGGTGTGGCGCCTGGGGCACCAAGAACGCCCGAGTCAAGGACGGCATCATGGTCACCGAGGGTGCCCAGGTCGAAGTCGGGGACACTGAGTCAGGTGGCGTGGGCGTGCACTACGAGGTGGTGTGTCGGCGCCATCATCGGCTGCGGCTGCCGTCCACGCGCGCTGGGGCAGCCCATGAAGTGCCGCTGCCGTTCGACGATCCGAGCCCTGCTTAGCCCAGCGAAACGGCGCCTAGCCCTGCGGGTTGTTGCGCGACGGGCCGCCAAACATGATCTCGTCCCAGGTCGGCACGTGTGCCCGCTTCTTTCCCGTCTTGGCGATCGGTTGCGTCGGTTCCGTCGGCCCTTCCTCCGTGACGGCCTCGAGCAGCGACAACTGCTCCGGCTCGGGGAGGGGTGCGGGCTTGGCAGCCTTCGGGGCTCTGGCCTTGGGCGGCTTGGGCGCGACCGTGGTGGTGGGGACCTCCGGCTCCACCGGTGCCGCCTGCTCGTCGAGCACCGGGGGGCCTGCGAGTGGGGCGTCCGCCGGACTGATCAGCCCGGAGTAGATCTGGACCGAATCTTCGTCGAAGCTCGCCAACATGTCGTAGAGCACATCGAGGTTGGACGATTTCGGCGACACAATGTCGTAAACACCGTCGACTTCGGCCAATTCACCCTCGGCGTAGGCGTCTTCGGTCTCTTCGCCTTCGACCTCGACGGCGGCGGTCTCCGAGGCTGGGACGGGCCGGAGATTTCCGGGGCGCGGTGTGGTCCGACCCGTAGTCACCGGCTGAATGGCGCGGATGATGGCCATTTGATCGTCGCGCTGCGTGGAGAGATCGAGGGTGGGTTCTTCGCCCTCGACCTCTTCCTCCTGGGTGTGTCGGCGCTTGCCCGGCTGCGGACCGTGCGAGGGAGTGGAGTCGCCCACGAGCCAGCGGGCGTCGTCGTTGGCGGCGGTCGAGAATCGACCCTGGGCGTCGTAGATGAACAGGGCCTGGTGGTGTGCGGTGCCGGAGGCGTAGCTCACGGTGACGCTCCACAGGCGGTCAGGGTTGCGCCACGCGTCCCAATCAACGCTGTCAGGATCGATGCCGCGGCTGAGCAGGCGTTCGGTGACGACCGCGCGCAAGGTGCGTTGGGCGACATGCTCACCGGCTTTGCGCACGTGGGCGTCGGCGGCTAGGCCTGCCACGTGTTCGCGCTCAGCGAGAACTGGCGCCGCGAAACCTTCGATGCGCTCGGGGGGGACGCCAGCGGCGAGGGCCACGTCGGCCAACGAAACGCCCGCGCGGATCCGCTGCTGGATCTCCCGGGGTCGAAGGGTGGGTTCCATGTCGATCTCCAGTTGTCCCAGTCGGGGTCGGTCGTCTCGGATGGCTGCACGCAGCCGCTCGTCGGCTGGTACCTCGATGGTCTCACCGGTATCGGTGACCACGATGAGAGCGAGGCCATCCGCGGAGAGACCGAGGGGCCGCGCCTTACGCATGTTCGCCTCCGACTTCGGTACCGTCGCAACGCAACTTACCCTGTCGGGCGGCATTCCCTAAGGACGACCTGCCCCTAGCGGGGCATCGTGTCGAGGCCAGCTTGAGTGTGGGCCTTGGACGGAAGCGGCGGGCGCTTGCCAGGTGTGATAAGACTTCGTGGCACAAAGATGGTACGGGTTCGGTGAGGCTGCCCCCGGGGGCAGAACGGATGGAGTGAGATGGCGACCGATTACGACGCACCTCGAAAGACTGACGAGGAGAGCGAAGACAGCATTGAGGAACTCAAGACTCGTCGGAACGATAAGAACTCCGGCAAGGTCGATGAGGACGAGGTCGAGGCGGCCGAGTCCTTTGAGCTGCCTGGCGCAGATCTGTCACACGAAGAACTGACTGTTCGGGTGCTGCCGCGCCAAGCCGATGAGTTCACCTGCTACAGCTGCTTCCTGGTCAAGCACCGCAGCCAGATCGCGATGGTCGACTCCAAGGGCCACGAGTTCTGCGTGGATTGCCGCGGCTGACGCGCGCGAGCGCCTTAGGAGAGCTTGAACGTGACCTTCGGCGCGGCCGGAGCTTCGGTTCGTATTTCTCCCCATTTGCGCGCGGCAAAGCGCCCGACGAATAACTGAGCGACGCCTACGCCGATGCCCGAGAGGAGCGCCCAGGCAAGCGCCTGTTTGGCGGGAGTCTCGGGGTCGGCGGGGTTGGGGGGTAACTCGCCCATGGCGCGCTCCCAGCCCTTGGTGAGTACTTTGGTGAGCGCCGCGGCCGTCGCTGAGGCGAGCAGCCCCGCGAAGACCGTGAAAAGAATCTGGTCGGCTTTCTTCATTGGCGCCTCCTCAAGCTTGAGTGTCAGTCTAAGAGGGCTTTGGCTACGGTGGGTCCGTGTCCTACTCCGAAACTCTGCGTTGCCCCTTGTCTTGGTGGCTGATCGGGCTGGCGTTCGGCGTGTCGTTCGTCGCCGCCCTCGGCATGTATGGCGGGGGCTGGGTCGCTTTGGCGGCGACCATCGTTACGTTCGGAATCATTTCGGGGGTGTTGCTCAGGTATGGAGGGCTGCGCCTTTCGGCGGCGCCGGATGGACTTCACGTGGGGAGCAATGTCCTTGAGTGGGAGTTCGTCGGTGACGTGAGCGTCCTCGACGCCGATGCCACACGCGAGCGCCTGCACGAGGGCTCCCACCACGACGACTTCCTACAAATCCGTCCCTACGTCACCGAGGTGATCGTCGTTGAGGTGACCGACGTGGCTGACCCGCATCGAGCCTGGGTGCTCTCAAGCAGGCGTCCTGGCGCCTTGGTCACGGCAATCGCGGAGCATCGGGCGGGGTAGACTCTGTGGGTGCCCGAAGCCTCTGCCCGTGTGTTGGTGCGACGCCTCGATGCGGGCGTCCCGCTGCCGCGCTACGCCCATCCGGGTGACGCGGGAGCCGACCTGGCCACCACGGACGACGTGACGTTGGCACCCGGTCAAAGGGTCTTAGTGGGCACCGGAGTGGCCATCGCACTCCCAGACGGTTACGTGGGCTTCGTTGTGCCACGGTCTGGATTGGCGGCCAGGCATGGACTTTCCATGGTCAATGCGCCGGGGACCATCGACGCGGGTTACCGCGGCGAGATCAAGGTCTGTTTGCTGAACACCGACACCAGCGTGCCGATCACCCTCCGCCGGGGCGATTTGGTGGCGCAGTTGGTGATCCAGACAGTCGCGGAAGCAGTTTTTGCCGAGGTCGACGAACTTCCGTCCAGCGACCGCGGCGTGAAGGGGCACGGGTCGACGGGTGGAGTCGCCTCGTGGAATCGGTCTCACGGGTTGACCGAGAAGGAACAATCATGATTTTCAAGCGCAAGTCTTCGGACGTTGAGCCGCCCGAAGACGTCGATATCGACGTTGCGGATGGGGTTGACTCCACAGACGTCGAATCCGGCATCGATGAACTCGATGCTGCGGAGGCGTCCAGCGAGGTGGACTGGCGGGCTGACGGCCCCTTCGACTCTGAGGAGGTAGACCTCGACAATGACGCGGTCGTCAGGGTTGATCTGGGTTCCCTCATCGTCACGCCCATGCCGAACGTGAGCCTCGCGCTCCAAGTCGACCAGGCGCAGAAGGTGCTGGCGGTCATCCTGGAGTGGGCGCCTGAGGTCAAGGGTGGCGCCGAACCGCAGGTGTCGCAGTTCGAGGTGGTGCTGTACGCGGCACCCGCCTCCGGACGTCTCGCCGAAGAGCTCATGGAAGACATCGCGGAGGAGGCTCGGGACGCCGACGGCACCGCCGACATCGAGCAGGGCGTCTTCGGTTCCGAGGTGCGCCGGGTGATTCCGATCGCTGGTCCCGGGCGCCAACAGGCCTACCACACCTCCCGGATCTGGTTCGTCGAGGGTCCCCGGTGGGCGCTTCGCGGCACTCTCATGGGCGCGGCCGCTGAGCCGGACGCCGATCCCTCGCTCGCGCGCCCGTTCGAGGAGTTCTTCCGCAACCTGATCGTCCGTCGCGGCGAGGAGGCCATCGCTCCCGGCACGGTCATTGGGTTGACCCTGCCCGAGATGGGCTGAGTCCATGGCGGTTGTCGGCGACATCGTCGGTCCCGTTGCCATCGAGCGGGTGGCCCACGGCGGCCATTGCGTCGGTCGCTGGGAGGGCGTCGTCCACTTCGTGCGGCACGCGCTGCCCGGCGAGCAGGTCATGGTCAAGGTCACGGAGGTGGCTAAGCGTTACGTCCGCTCTGACGTGGTGGAGGTCGTCCAAGCCTCGCCCGAGCGGGTCACGCCCCGCTGTTCAGTGGCGGGCTTGTGCGGTGGCTGCGACTGGCAGCACGCCGAACCGGCTTACACGCGCGAGCTCAAGCGCCAGGTCATCGCCGAGCAGTTGCGCCATCTCGGCGGCTACACCTGGGAGGGGGCTGTCGAAGAGGTGGAACCAGCCCCGTTCCATTGGCGCACCCGCATGCGTTACGCCGCCACCGCGGACGGTCGTCCGGGGCTGAAGGCCCACCGCTCGAACCGTGTCGTCCCGCTGCCTCCTGAGGGTTGCGTGGCGGCCGTGCCGGCCATCGCCAACCCGGGCCGCCTCGCCGGCGAGACCATCGCCGTGGCGCCCGGCAAGGGCCGACCGGTGCTGGTGGGTGCCGAGCAGCAGGTGCTGGTGGAAGAGGTCGCCGCCGGACGCTATTGGCGAGTGTCGTCCAACGGGTTCTGGCAGAGTCATCCGCAGGCCGCCGACACGCTCGTCCAGGCGGTCCTGGAGGGCCTCGAGCCGCGCGCGGACGAGGTCGCCTTCGACCTCTACTGCGGCGTCGGACTGTTCGCGGGTCCGCTCGTTGATGCCGGCTGCCAGGTGTGGGGGATCGAGTCGGACGCCGAGGCCGTGCGCTTGGCGGGCATCAACGTCTCGGAGGGGGCCGAGTTCCTGGCCGCGTCCGTCGCCCGCGGGTTGGATTTCTTGCCGCGCGATGCCGATCTGGTGGTCCTGGATCCGCCCCGCGTGGGTGCTGGGGCGCGCGTAGTAGCGTCGGTGGTGGCGCGGCAGCCGCGTCGGATCGCCTACGTGGCGTGTGACCCGGCGGCGCTGGGACGCGATCTCGGCTACCTCGCCGAGGAGTACCAGGTGCTCGGGGTTCGGGCTTTCGACTTGTTCCCCCTCACGCATCATGTGGAATGCGTGGCGATTTTCGAGCGCCGCTGACGGCCGACCCCAGATGGCTGGGGGCCGGTCCTCGGAAAGGAGCAGTTTCATGCTCGTATATCAGCCGACAGGCCGATGAGCGCCGGAGCACCGTTGCGCCCACCGCGTCGTGTGATCGAGGCCCGATGCCCCCTTCGCCCATCAGACAAATGTTCGCTGTGCTTCCCTGGAGCCAGCGGGCCACAAGACTGTGGACTGGTCTATCTCGCCATGGACGATCCCGAATTGCGCGAGGATTGGCTCGCGCGCCGCGGGGATGTCGGTCCCGACTAGAGACGGGGGTAGCGAATGCCCGCCAAGCCAGCTAATATCTCGATATCGAGATAAATCCGAGGGACGAGGATGCCATGAACAGCTTCGATGCCAAGACCGACCTCACTGTGGGCGGCACCACTTTCCAGTTCTTCGACATCGCCAAGGTGCCCGGTTCTGCGAATCTCCCGTACAGCCTCAAGGTGCTGTTGGAGAACCTGCTGCGCACCGAAGACGGCAAGAACATCACCGAGGCCGACATCTCTGCCCTCGGGCAGTGGGTCGCCGATTCCGAGCCCAATCGTGAGATCCAGTTCACGCCCGCGCGCGTCATCATGCAGGACTTCACCGGCGTCGCCTGCGTCGTCGACCTCGCCACCATGCGGCAGGCTGTCGCTGATCTGGGCGGCGATCCCGCGAAGATCAACCCGCTGGCCCCGGCCGAACTGGTCATCGACCACTCCGTCATCGCCGAGTTCTTTGGCACCAACCTGGCCCTGAGCCAGAACGTCGACGTGGAGTACGAGCGCAACGAAGAGCGCTACAAGCTGTTGCGCTGGGCGCAGACCGCGTTCGATGAGTTCAAGGTCGTCCCGCCCGGCACGGGCATTGTGCACCAGGTCAACCTTGAGAATCTCGCTCGCGTTGTCTTCGCCCGCGAGGTCGACGGCGTCCTCACCGCGTATCCGGATACCTGCGTCGGCACCGATAGCCACACCACCATGGTCAACGGCCTCGGCGTCGTCGGCTGGGGCGTCGGCGGCATCGAGGCGGAGGCGGCCATGCTCGGCCAGCCCATCTCGATGCTCATCCCGCGCGTGGTCGGCTTCAAGCTCTCCGGCAAGCTCACCGACGGCGTGACGGCCACAGACCTCGTCCTCACCGTCACCGACATGCTGCGTCAGCACGGCGTCGTCGGGAAGTTCGTGGAGTTCTACGGCCCGGGCGTCTCCCAGATCCCGCTGGCCAACCGCGCCACCATCGCCAACATGAGCCCGGAGTTCGGCTCGACCATCGCGGTTTTCCCAATCGACTCCAAGACCACCGACTACCTGCGGATGACCGGTCGCACCGAAGACCACATCGCCCTCGTCGAGGCGTACGCCAAAGCCCAGGGCCTGTGGCACGACGACGATCACGAGCCCCGCTACTCCGAGTACATGGAGCTCGACCTCGCCACCGTGGTGCCGAGCATCGCGGGTCCCAAGCGTCCGCAGGACCGCATCATCCTGGCCGACAGCAAGGCGTCCTTCGAGGCCGCCCTGCCGAGCTACACCTCCGACGTCGCGAAGTCCGTCCCGGTGACGCTGTCGACGGGGGAGTCCTTCGACCTGAAGAACGGCGCGGTGACCGTCGCGGCTATCACGTCCTGCACGAACACCTCGAACCCGTCGGTCATGCTGGGCGCCGCCCTGGTGGCCAAGAAGGCGGCCGATCTCGGTCTCATGCCGAAGCCGTGGGTCAAGACCACCGTCTCGCCGGGGTCGCAGGTCGTCACCGACTACTACGTGAAGTCCGGCCTGCAGCAGTACCTCGACGGGTTGGGCTTCAACACCGTCGGCTACGGCTGCGTCACCTGCATCGGCAACACCGGCCCGCTGGTCCCCGAGGTCAGCGCTGCCATCAACGAGAACAACCTGGCCGTCACCGCCGTGTTGTCGGGCAACCGCAACTTCGAGGGCCGCATCAGCCCCGACGTGAAGATGAACTACCTGGCTTCGCCGCCGCTGGTCATCGTCTACGCGCTGGCCGGGACGATGGATATCGATCTGGCCAAGGATCCGATCGGGACGAGCAAGGACGGTGTCCCGGTCTACATGGCCGACGTGTGGCCGACCACCGAGGAGATCGAGGAGGTCGTGCGCACGTCTATCAGCCCCGACATGTTCGCCTCCCGCTACGCCGACGTCTTCAAGGGCGACGAGCGCTGGCAGAACCTGCCGACCCCCGAAGGTGAGCTGTTCGACTGGGATGCGGCCTCAACCTACATCCGCCGCGCCCCCTACTTTGACAACATGCCGGCCACGCCCGTGCCCGTGACGGACGTGCACAACGCCCGCGTGTTGCTCAAGCTGGGCGACTCGATCACCACCGACCACATTTCGCCGGCCGGTTCGATCAAGGCCGACTCGCCCGCCGGGCAATACCTGCTCGCGCACGACGTCGCCCGTCCGGACTTCAACTCGTTGGGCAGTCGCCGGGGCAACCATGAGGTGATGATCCGCGGCACGTTCGCCAACATCCGGCTTCGCAACCAGATCGCTCCCGGCACCGAGGGTGGCTTCACCCGCGACTTCACCGAGCCCGGGGGGCCCGTCACCTTCGTCTTCGACGCGGCCGAACACTACATGGCGGCGGGCGTCCCGTTGGTCGTCCTGGCGGGCAAGGAGTACGGCTCGGGATCGTCGCGCGACTGGGCCGCCAAGGGCACCACGCTGCTGGGCGTCAAGGTCGTCATTGCCGAGAGCTACGAGCGCATTCACCGCTCGAACCTCATCGGCATGGGTGTCCTGCCCCTGGAGTTCCCGGCGGGCCAGACGGCCGACAGCCTCGGGCTCACCGGCGAGGAGGTCTTCGACTTCGCGGGCGTCGAGGCGCTGAACCAGGGCATCACGCCGAAGACCATCCAGGTCACCGCGACCGCGCCGGACGGCAAGGTGACGGCGTTCGACGCAGTCGTCCGGATCGACACCCCAGGTGAGGCCGACTACTACCGCAACGGCGGCATCCTGCAGTACGTGCTGCGGCAGCTGCTCGCCAAGTAGGGCGCGCACCTGTGAGCCGGAAACGGGCCGCTGGGGTTCGCTCCAGCGCGTCCGAGGCTGACCGCGCCGACGAGGTGGGTCCACGCATCGCCGTGGCCTACCTCGTTGCTGTGCTGGCCTCCGTTGCCACTGGGCTCGTCGTTGCGATCGGGATGCCGGTGGCCGATGCTGCCTGCAAGACCGCCGACGACCTCACCTGCAACGTCTCCTGGTATGCGAACATCGCGATCCCGGCGAGCCTCGTCGCGATGGTGATCGGGGCGCGCATCGCGAAGTTGGGCTGGTGGTTCGCCATCGCCGTGTGCGCTGCCATGGTGGGGGCCTTGCTGCTGACGGACGTTTCTCTCCTCGCCGGTCTGATTGCGGCCCTGCTGGCACCCCTCGCGGGGGTCCTGGCCTCTCAGCCCTGGAAGGGATCATTGCCTCCGTGGCAGCGCTGGGGCCTCGGAGGTCTCGGAGTCCTGGCCGTCGCGGCCCTCATCTGGTGGCGCTGGTTCTGACCCGTCGATCTTGTCCCATTTCCGCCGTGGCGGCAGTTCATGTGGTGGTCCCAACGTCCCCGCCTGCCTAGGGTAAGAACGTCTCGTGCCGGACCGAACCCGTCGGCCGCGATCGAGACACCGCACAGGTGAGGAGCGCCATGACCAGCACGCTATTTCCGGAGGGCTTCTTGTGGGGCGGCGCGGTCGCGGCGAACCAATACGAGGGTGGCTACGACGCCGACGGCAAGGGACTGTCGATCCAAGACGTTATGCCCCGCGGCATCCTGAACCCGCCCACGGAAGAGCCGACGCCGGACAACCTCAAGCTCCTTGGCATCGACTTCTACCACCGCTACGCCGAGGACATCGCCCTTTTCGCCGAGATGGGATGGAAGGTGTTCCGGTTCTCGATCGCGTGGAGCCGCATCTTCCCCAACGGTGATGAGGAGACGCCGAACGAGGCCGGGCTGGCGTTCTATGACCGGGTGCTCGACGAGCTCGAGAAGCACGGCATCGAGCCGCTCATCACGCTGAGCCACTACGAAACGCCGCTGCACCTGGCGAAGGTTTACGACGGCTGGACGGATCGGCGCCTGATCGGCTTCTACGAGCGCTACGCCCGGACGGTTTTCGAGCGCTACGGCAAGCGCGTGAAGTACTGGCTGACCT
Organism: Micropruina sp.; assembly: GCA_016716635.1. Taxonomy (GTDB): domain Bacteria; phylum Actinomycetota; class Actinomycetes; order Propionibacteriales; family Propionibacteriaceae; genus JADJVZ01. Next base: position 1,206,654 of record JADJVZ010000011.1, on the reverse strand, counting down.
TCAATGAGATCAACTCGATCCTGCACGTGCCGCTGATGTCCGGCGGTATCTGGACGCCCAAGGACCAGCTCACGCAGGCCGACCTCTACCAGGCCATCCACCACGAGCTCGTTGCTTCGGCCTCGGCCACCAAGATCGCCCACGAGATCAATCCCGACATTCAGGTCGGCTGCATGGTCATCGCGATGCCCATTTATCCGCTGACGCCTGACCCGAAGGACATCCTCGCGGTCATGGAGGCCGATCACGACAACCTGGCGTTCAGTGATGTGCACGTCCGGGGCGTCTACCCCGGGCTACTTCCTGCGCAAGCTGCGCGATGCCGGCATCACCCTCGACATCACCGACGCCGATCGGGAGATGCTGAAGAACACGGTCGATTTCGTTTCGTTCAGCTACTACATGAGCATCTGCGAGACCGGTGACCCCGCGAAGCGTTCGACGGGCGAGGGCAATCTCATGGGTGGCGTACCGAACCCGACCTTGGCGGCCTCCGAGTGGGGTTGGCAGATCGATCCGATCGGGCTGCGTGTGATCCTGAACCAGTTCTGGGACCGCTGGGGCAAGCCGCTGATCATCGTGGAGAACGGCCTCGGGGCCAAAGATCAGCTGGTCGAGGTGGACGGGGTTGCCACCGTTGTCGATGACTACCGGATCAACTACCTCAACGACCACCTCGTGCAGGTGCGGGAGGCGCTGGAGGACGGCGTGGACGTCCGCGGCTACACGATGTGGGGCCCGATCGATCTGGTCAGCGCGTCCACCGCGCAGATGTCAAAGCGGTACGGGTTCATCTACGTTGACCGCAACGACGACGGCACCGGCACCCTGGATCGCTTCCGCAAGAAGTCGTTCGGTTGGTACCGCGACGTCATCGGCAGCCGGGGTGCCACGCTCAAGGACTGACCGACTCGGGGCCGGTGCTCAGGGTAGGAGCCGCCAGTGCCAGGCAATGACGCTCGTCGCACCGGCCTCGGTTCGGAGAGCCACCACCACACCGTAGGGGCGGACAAGGGTCTGACGGCGCCCGGCCTGGTTGTACACCTTGTCGTACGGATCCGACCAGGACACGTACGAGCCTGGCTTGGCCGCCTGGGTGACGACTTCTCGATAGGTAACGAGCGTGACCAGCCCGGTTCCCGCCTTGACCGTGCGGATCGCTGGCCCGCTCGCCGTTTCAAGGATCGCGGCGGTGATCGAACTAGTCGAGTAGCTTGTTTCCTCCAGTTGGCTCTGCCGCAGATTCTCGAAGTCGGCGACCTTCACGCTGCCAGCTTCGCCGGTGTTGATGTAGCCCAGCAGGTCGTTGGCTGCGGCGGTGCCGATCAAGACATCGTCGCTGGTGGGCAGCGCAGTAGTGGGATCGAGTCCCGTCATGCTGGCGACGTGAACCTGCGCACCGAGGCGCCACGGGCTGTAGGTGTGTTCCTTGGTAAAGACGTTGAAGTTGACGCCCGGGTCGCTCCCGCAATCCCATCTCGCGCTCACGATGGCCGACAGGGGATAGGCGCTGCTCAAGCTCGGGTATACCTGCTCCACCGTGGTGGTGCAGGACGTCGGGGCTGAGGAGTCGTTTGAGAACTTCACGTAGGCCGTGGAGAACCGGTCCGACTCCAAGAGGACCTCCGAGTCAACGTTGTCCCAAACCTTCTCATCGAACGTCGGCGCTGCCGACTGGGTCAACGCGACGTTGTTTCGGGCGGAGTAGTCGGCCCCGAGGGCGACCGCCTGCTGCGAGGTGAGCGGAACCTTGGTGACGGCTGCACGATCGGGCACCTTCCGCGGTGCCGGGATGCGCGGCACGGAGCATCCGGAGACGGACGCGACGAGCGAGAGCGCCACCAGGCCCGCGATCAAGCGGGCCGCCGGAGGTAGGGGCCCCGGCGTTGTCGCGGGGGGCGCGGCGGTCTGAGCGGCAGGGGTCTCCGCTGAGGCGGGCGTGGGGCCGCGACGGTTCTTACGGAGCAGGAGGAACAAGCCGAACAGGAACAGGATGGCACCGAGCGCGATGGCCGCGATCACCAAGGGGTATGCCCCAGGAATGCGGTAGTCGACCCGGGCGGTGATCGTTCCGGTTCCGATGATGACGGCCTGCGCCGGGTCACCCTGGCCCGGGATAATCACGCTCTGCTCGGACGCCCCCGAGGCGTGCGCGACCCAGAAGTCGAGGTTGTTGGCTGCGGCTGGGAGGTCGGACGTCCCGGGGTCGCTCTTGGCTGTGAGGCCGTTCAGGCTGAGGCTGGTCAGCGTGGCGTGCTTCACCCCTGCGGTGTAGTCATCGACGTCGATGGGGTTCGCCGCCCCCACGAAGACGTCACCCTTGTCACTCGTGGCGCTCACGCGAAGATCCGTGTCGAAGGAGAGCAGCCCGTACAGGGACACCACGACCGGCTCGCCGCCGGGGTTGGCGACCCCTGCGCGCCCGACAACCCAGTCACCGGGTTGCACGTAGGTGGCCGCAACGTAGCCGCCGCTGCCGCCGACCAGGGCGCCGATGACCATGAGAAGGATGCCGAGAACGCGCATGGTGTCTCCTTAGGTTTGTCTGTTTCCGGATTCATGCTGGGCCGGGTGAAGCCTCGCCCTGAATGCGAATCGCTAGTGACCCTATGGCACAGGGTGGTTCACCCTTGAGGTCGGGCGTGTGTGGACGGCTGGGGCTGGACCGACTCGGGCAAGATGGGATCCATGCGCGTCATTTTGATCAGGCATGGGGAGTCCCAGAACAATCGCATTTTCGCCGAGACCGGTGGGGAGGCAGGACGTTCGCCGGATCCCGGCCTCACCGACCTCGGGCACGCGCAAGCCGTGGCGCTGGCGGGCGCGGTCGATCTGTTGCCGTGGCGGCCCACGCACGTCTACTCGAGCCTGATGTTGCGGGCACTGCAGACGGCCGCACCCTTGGCGGACGCACTTAACCTGCCGCTCCTGGCGCGCACTGATATTCACGAGGGCGGCGGGCCGAACGATCGCGACGCCGACGGGGCGTGGGTGACCCATCCCGGATCGCCGCGAGACGTGTTGGCGGCCGTGTCGCCGAGAGTGGTGCTGCCCCCCGAGGCCGGGCCGGACGGGTGGTACCCGGGTCCGCTGGAGGAGCCCGACGGTTTGGGCCCACGGGCCGCGCAAGCGGTAGCGAGCCTGCTTGAGGAGCACTCGGACGACGACGTGATCGCGGTGGTTACCCATGGTTGGTTCAGCCAGCACCTCGTCCGGACCTTCTTGGGTATCCCGAGCATGACGGGCTGGATCGAGATCAAGAACACCGGCCTGACGCTGCTGCACAACGATTCGGTGACCTTCGAAGACGGCGAAGTGGCACTCTGGATCGCCGAGCGCATCAACTGGTTGCCCCACCTACGCGACGATCAGATCAGCGTCTGACGATGCTCGCCGAACGCCTCGACCTTCGCCCGCCCAGGATGGAGGACCTCGACGCGCTGCACGCCCTCTACTCCGATCCGGCGGTCTGGACGCACCTACCTTCGGGTCGGCATGAGCAGGTGGACGTCACGCTCGCTCAACTGGCGCGCGTGCTGGCCGGCTGGTCGGCGGACGGGCTGCGGCTGATTTGCCGGGCTCTGGACGCCGACAACCCGGATCCGAATGCGGTGCGGCTGGTGTCTGCCGATCGAGAACTCACGCCCCTTCAGGTGGCCGCTGCGCTGAAATGAGGCGGGGGAGTGGCTCCTACAGGGCTCCTCCGCAGGACTTGTCAGACCCCCTCCGTAATCTTAAAATCGAAAGATCGTTCGATTTGGAGGTGCGGCGATGACGCTCGTAGCAGACAGGCTGGCTCGCCAGCGATTCTTGGAGCGCTCGGCCGTGTGGGTGCCGCCGGGCTGGCCGACGGAGGTTCGTCCGCCCGATTCTCCCGACTGGGAGGCGACTGCGGTGGCGTTCCTGCTCGACTGCTGTCCATCCGAATACCGTTCCTACCTCGTGCTGCGGAAGCATCCTGTGGTGCTGGCCCGGTTCGCGGCGGAGTTCGTGGGTTCCCAGGTGCGGACGAGCCAGACCGCGCTCGCTGAGGCCCGGGCCAGTTTGGACGATTTCGTGGCTCCCGAGGTGGTGCAAGCGGCGGTGGAGGCGTGGGCTGCCGAATCGGAGCGGCTCGTTCGCCGGCGTCGCGAGGTGGCGCTCGTCGAAGAGGCGCTGCGGGGCAAGGTGTTCATCCGACGGCTCTGATGGCGGGGCTGTTCTTGCGCCGAAAAAGAACCGGACCGGTCGTGGCTCGTGCCACGCCGGTCCGGGTCTCGGGGAAGAAGCTTGTTCCTAGAAGGCGCTGACTCCGTTGGGAGTCCCGAGGCCGGTGGGGCCGTCCCAGCCCGTGCCGGCGTTGCACCACACACTGGTGGGGCAGGTGCCGTTAGAGCCTGTGGTGACGTCGTTCAGGCCACCGGTGGCACCCCAGAGCCGCGAGGCGGGGTAAGGGTTGGTCGCGCTGTAGCCGGTACCGGTGTTTCCGGCTAGAGCGAAGACAGCAGCCACGATCGGGGCGGACGCCGAGGTGCCGCCGTAGACCTGCCACCCCGACGCCCCGTTGTACGGGGTTGAGTCGTAGATGGCCACGCCGGTGTAGGGATCGGCCACGGCGGAGACGTCCGCGTTGGCCTTCCCGGTGCATTGGGTGGCCGCGGTCTGCCAGACCGGCTTGGTGTTCAGGGTGGAGCAGCCGGAGCCGGCGCCCGTCCAGGCCGTCTCGGCCCAGCCGCTGGCGGTGGCGGCTCGGCGAAGGCTGGTGCCTCCGACGGCAATCACCGACGGGAAGGAGGCGGGGGCGCTGACGCCGTAACCGGCGTCGCCTGTGGAGGCCGTGATCGCGATCCCGGGATGGTTGTAGGCGCTCATCTGGCCGAGGTCGGAGCCACCGTAGGAGTTGCTGATCGCGACGACGCCGTTGACGCTGGCCGCGTAGTTCACAGCCGCACCCAGGTTGGCGAACGAGGCCGAGGAGGCTTCCACGAGCAAGATGTTGCAGGTGGGGCAGATCGCCGAGACCATGTCGAGGTCCAGGCTGATTTCCGCCGCCCAACCTGCGTTCTTCATAGGCATCTTCGTCCCGCCGTTTTGATTGACCTTCGTGAACGTCGGGCCGCCGGCGTTCAGGGCGGGCAAGCCGAACTGCTTGCGGTACACGGCGAGGTCGCTGGCGGCGCTCGGCGCGTCATAGGCGTCGACCACCGCGATGGTAGGACGCGTGGCGCCGACGAACGTGGCCGGCAGGTTGTAGGCGGCCCTCAGGTCGGCGGGCCCGTAACCGGCCGGAACGGCCGGGGTGGTGCCACCGGTGGGTCGACCGAGCCGCAACGCGCTGCAGGCCGCTTCGCCTGCTGCCGGCGAGGCGCAGACGCGCTCCACTGCGTGTTCGTTCGCGGTGGGAGGCAACGCTTGGGCTGGCAAGGCCCCCAAAGCACTGGTGGCAAGGGCCACTCCGAGGATGATGAACCGACGCATTTCTTGTCCCCCGACAAATCGTATGGCCCCCCTACGGCGCCTACTTTAGTCCTGTTAGTCACGCGCGCAACCCGCCCAGAAGGCCCTCCGGTGGGTTTCCTCGCGGTAAGCAGGAGTGCGCCCCACGCGCCCCGGTCCTTTTCCTCAGATCCGGCTTACCGTGACTTGGGGCGTGCGCCCGAAGCGCGTCCGGAAGAGGGTAATCGACCATGAACAAGAAGATCCTGACGCGTGTCCTTGCCGCGGCCTGTGCTGCCTTGTTGAGCGCCGCCACGGCGTCCGTCGCGACCGCCGCGGGGCCTCCGTCCGTGGCTCTCAAGCCTGCCTACGTGGCCCTGGGCGACAGCTATGCCGCCGGCGCCGGGGCTGGCCGGTACCTGAGCCCCACGGATCCCTGTCGGCGATCCCGCGCCAGCTATCCGATGGTGATCGCCGCCCGGTCCGGCTTGGCCCTGGACTTCCAGGCCTGCGCTGGCGCCACCACCATGGACGTCCTCGCCAACCAACTCGGCACGCTCAGCTCGGACACTGCGTACGTCACCCTCACCATCGGTGGTGACGACATCGGCTTCGGCATGGTCATGGGCGCCTGCCTGGGCACCGACACCAACCTGTGTCTGGGTGCCGTGCAGTATTCCAACGCGGCGATCGCGAACGTCCTGCCCTACAGCCTCAATGCCCTCTTCACGGCCATCAAGGCCGCCGCCCCGAACGCGAAAGTCGTGGTGACGGGGTATCCGCACCTGTTCAACGGCGAGAACTGCAGCCCGCTGACGGACTTCACCGCCGTGGAAATGGCCGCCCTCAACGCGGGCGCGGACTCCCTCGACGCCGCGATTAGGACCGCTGCCACCAACGCCGGGTTCACCATGGCGGATGTCGTGCCGCCCTTCGCGGGCCACGCGATCTGCGACTCAAAGCCGTGGATCAACAACGTCGACCCCGCGGATCCCGGTTCGTCGTTCCACCCGAACGGCAAGGGCTACGGTTTCGGCTACGCCCCGACGGTCGCCCGCAGCCTCGGTGCGGCCCCGAGTGAGCGTGGGATGTCCGTCACCACCGGTGGCGTGACGTCCAGCGACCCGGCACGAGCTGAGGTTCGAGCAGGGGGTTGAGCCACGCGGGCACCACCCGACCTGCACGAATGTGCAGATGGACTTGCAAAGTATCCCTCGTAGTCAGAGCGGGGTTCCCGCCGGACGCGCGGACTAGACTCCCTCGCATGTCATTGCTCGAGAGCATCGGTTCGCCGGAGGATCTCAAGCGACTCAACCCGGATCAGCTGGCGCCCCTCGCCGAGGAGATTCGCGCGTTCTTGGTCGCAAAGGTCAGCCAGACGGGCGGCCATTTGGGACCCAACCTGGGGGTCGTCGAGCTGACGATGGCGTTGCATCGGGTGTTCGACTCGCCGTTCGATCCCATCGTGTTCGACACGGGGCACCAAAGCTACGTCCACAAGATCCTCACCGGCCGCCAGGACGACTTTGCGACCCTGCGGCAACCGGGCGGGATCTCCGGCTATCCCAGCCGCAGCGAATCCGAGCACGACTGGGTGGAGAACTCGCACGCCTCGACGTCGCTCTCGTGGGCACAGGGCATGGCGAAGGCCTTCCAGTTGCAAGGCGAACCGCGGACGGTCGTCGCCGTCATCGGCGACGGTGCATTGACCGGCGGGATGGCGTGGGAGGCGCTCAACAACATCGCCGCCCAACCGGATCTGCGCCTCATCGTCGTCGTCAACGACAACGGACGCTCCTACCTCAAGACCGTCGGCGGCCTCGCCACGCGCCTCTCGGCGCTGCGGACGGACCGACGCTACGAGCCCACCCTGCGCACGATCAAGACGGTCGTCAGTTCCGCGCCAGTCGTGGGCGGACGGCTCTACAGCCTTCTGCACGCCTTCAAGCGCGGCATGAAGGACTGGCTCGCACCGCAGGGCATGTTCTCCGATCTTGGGCTGAAGTACCTCGGCCCGATCGATGGCCACGACGTGGCCGCCCTCGAAGTGACGTTGGAGCAGGCGCGCGACTTCGGGGGCCCGGTGCTCGTCCACTGCCTCACGAAGAAGGGCCGCGGCTACCATGCCGCCGAGGACGACCTGGAAGACCACTTCCACGCCGTCGGCAAGATCGATCACGTGACCGGACGTCCGCTGTCGCCCTCCTCGGCCCGCACCTGGACGCAAGCCTTTTCGGAGCTCATCGTCGAGCAGGCGGAGTCCAACCCGAAGCTGGTCGCCATCACGGCCGCCATGCTGCATCCGGTCGGTCTCGACGGCTTCCGGGACCGATTCCCGGACCGGGTCTTCGATGTGGGCATCGCCGAGCAGCACGCCGTCACGTCCGCGGCTGGGCTCGCCACGGCCGGCCTCCACCCCGTCGTCGCGGTCTACGCCACCTTCCTCAACCGAGCCTTTGACCAGGCCCTGATGGACGTCGCCCTGCATAAGGCTGGGGTGACCTTTGTGCTCGATAGGGCCGGCGTCACCGGGCCCGACGGTCCGAGTCACCACGGCATGTGGGACCTCTCGCTGCTCAGTTTGGTGCCGGGCCTGCGCTTGGCCGCACCGCGCGATGAGCCGCGGCTCGCCGAAGCCCTGGACATCGCCACGCACACCGATGAGGCGCCGACGGCGATCCGCTATTCCAAAGATCCGGTGCCCGCGCCCATCCCTGCAGTCGAGACCCATGGCAGCGTCGACGTGCTGCAGGCGGCGGGCTCGCGGGTGCTCATCGTCGGCGTTGGCCAGCTGGTCGGAGAGGCCCTCGCCGCGGGCCAGCAGTTGGCCGCGGACGGCGTCGGTGTCACGGTCGTCGATCCTGTGTGGTCGCTGCCGGTGTCGGGCGATCTCGTCGAGCTGGCGCGCTCGTTCGAGGTGGTTGTGACCGTTGAGGACAATCTCGTCACGGGCGGTGTCGGGGCCTCGATCACGCAGGCGCTGGCTTCGGCAGGAGTGCATATCCGCCTGCAGAACCTCGGCATCCCGCCGGGTTTCCTCGCGCAGGGCGCGCGGCCGGACCTGCTGGAGGCTTGTGGCCTCAGCGGCTCCGCCATCGCGGACGTGGCACGCGCATTGCTTCCGTCCTGACGCGGCAGTCCTGAGCTACAGGGCCGCCGCGAGGGGCCCAGAGACGGCCTCCCGCTGCCAGGGTCGCACGGAGTACCCGGCCAAGAACGCCGACACCGACGCCTCATCAGTCGTGGCGGGCGGCTCCCAGGCCAGCCGCCGCAGCGGCTCGGGGGAGAGCAGATTCTCGGCGGGGACGTCCAGGCCTTGGGCGAGGTCGTTCACCAGCGGACGCACGGCCATCCAGCGCGCGTAGGCCTCCGGATAGCGGTGCTGCCAGGAGCGCGGCTGCTGCGGCATGTCGTTGGCCAACGTCTTGGCCGGCCAACTGGAACGCGGCATGGCAGCCACCCGCGCCACCGCCTGCAGCCAGGTGGATTCGTAGCGGGCCGCATTGCGCCACGCAAAGCCATCCACGCCGCGCAGGGTGCCACGGGTCACCGACCCGATGTTCTGCTGGGTGATGCCGCCCGCCAGCTCACTGATCGCCCGATCGTTCAAGATCTTGCTGGGCGCCTTGTCGGAGCCCGCAGCGATCTTGTCGCGCTCGGTCCACAGCTCGCGGACGACGGCCAAAGCGATGGGCGCGTTCACCTGATGGATCCCGGAGGTGCGCCGCCAGGGCTCCTCGCGGGGGGCGTTCGGGGTGTCGGCCCAGTCGAGCAGGTAGTCGAACTCCTGTTGTGCCCAGTCGGTCTTGCCGGCCTCCGCGAGTTGGGCCATCAGCCATTCCCGCAACTCAGCGAGCATTTCGACGTCGAGGGCGGCGTAGACCAACCAGTCCTCGGGCAGCGGACGACGCGACCAGTCGGCAGCAGAGTGCTCCTTCAGCAGTTGGACGCCGAAGGCCGACTCCAGCAACGGCTGAAGCCCAACGCGCGGAAGGTTGAGCAAGCGTCCGGCCAGTTCGCTGTCGAACAGCCGCTTCGGACGCAAGCCGATCTCGACGAGGCATGGCAGGTCTTGCGTGGCGGCGTGCAGGATCCACTCGGCGTCGCCCACGGCGTCCAGCACTCCAGAGAGGTCGGCGCGCGGATTCTCGTCCTCGAACGCCACCGGATCGATGAGCAGCGTGCCGGCGCCCTGCCGGCGCATCTGCACGAGGTATGCCTTCGCGGTGTAGCGGAAGCTTTGCGCACGTTCGGTATCGACGCCGATCACTCCACTGCCAGACGCAAGGTCCGTGCAGGCGGCGGCGAGCGCCTCCCGGGTGTTAATGACCTCAGGCACCCCGTCGGCGGGGTAGGTCAGCGGCCGGAGGACGACGCTGGGCGTAGCGTCGGGCTCGCTCGTGGGCGACGACGGGTTGTTCTGCTTCTCGTCGCTCACCAGCGTCGCCCGCCCTGGAGACGCGAACTGAGCGGAATGACGCCCTGGGGGAGCGGCGGCAAGCCGGCCGTGGTGCACAGCAGATCGGACCAGGCCAACAAGTGGCGGGTGACGTCGTCGGCGGATTCGATCAGGGGCGTCCACGACGCGCGGATTTCGACCTCGGCGCGCGGAGGCTCGGTCTCCATGGTCCCAAACGAGCGGGACGACACGGCGGTGACGGTGCCGCTCGGGGCGGCGAACACGGCCTGTTGACGGCTCAAGGCGTCCTCCAACCACGACCAGCCCACTTCGTTGAGCAGGGGATCGATCGCCATTTCGGAGTCGACGCCGGCCCGGACGTAGCTGACGCAGCGGAAGTCGCCCTCCCATGCCGGGTTGCCCTCGGGATCGTGCAGCAACACCAGCCGCCCGCTCCCTAGTTCTTCATCGGCCACCATCACCTCGGCGCTGATGGCGACGGCAAAGGGTGCGATGCGCTGCGGAGCGGGAATCTCTTCGACCACCATTTCCGGACGCCACGCGACGCCCATCATTGCTTTCACGGCCTGTTCGAATCGCCGTGACGTCGATTCGATACGCGCGCTCACGAGATTGAGGCTAGAACACCGGCGAGGTGCCTCCCGGTTGACTCGCCGGGAGGCGTGTCTTACTCCGGCCGCAGCCGCAGCGAGATGGAGTTGATGCAGTAGCGAAGATCGGTGGGCGTCTCGTAACCCTCGCCCTCGAAAACGTGGCCGAGGTGGCTGTCGCAAGCCGCGCAGCGCACCTCGGTACGGTGCCGGGCCAACGAATCGTCCGCGATGTAGCGGACTCGATCGTCCGCCGCAGGGGCGAAAAAGGACGGCCAGCCGCAGTGAGAGGAGAACTTCTCGGCACTGCGGAACAACTCGGCGCCGCACGCGCGGCACTCGTAAACCCCGGGAGCAGTGGTGTCGGTGTACTCGCCCGTAAAGGGCGCCTCCGTGCCGGCCTGGCGCAGGACCTTGTACTCCTGCGGTGTCAGTTCGGCTCGCCATTGCTCGGGGGTCTTGATCACCTTGAATTGGTGCGTCACCGTGCCACCTCTTTCGCCTTGATAGGCGCCACGGTAGTCCGTGGGATCAAGCCCGGCCGCCGCTCAGGATGGCCGCGAGGTCGAAGGTCGGAACCTCCTCGAGTTGGGCGAACGTACATTCCTCGGGCACCTTGTCCGGACGCCATCGTTGGAACTGGGTCGTGTGCCGGAACCGCGTCCCCTCCATGTGTTCGTAACCGACCTGACAGACCAGCATCGGATCCAGGAGGACGACCTGCTTGGCGGGCGTCGCGTTCCAACGATTCACCGTGCCGGGGACGCGCGGCCCGTCCGGCACCTGATCCTTGCTCCACGGATGCTGCTGCCAGGCGGGGGAGTCCGGCGCCACCGCCAGTTCCGCCAGCATCTCCGCGGTGGCGGTGCGCATGTCATCGCTGAAGTTCGCCGCGACCCCGACCCAATGCAGGAGGCCCGCCGCGTCGTAGAGCCCCAGCTGCAGGGCGCCGAGGATCGGACGGGCGGCGTTGGTGTCGGCCTGCAAGACGTAGGCCCCCACCACCACGTCGGCCTCCCGATCATGCTTGATCTTGAGCATCGCGCGGACACCGGGCTGGTAGGACGCCGCCATCGGCTTGGCGACAACGCCGTCCAGCCCCGCCCCTTCGAAGCCGGTGAACCATTCCTGTGCCAGGCGCAGATCGGTCGTGAGAGGGGAGAGGAAGAGGGGCGCCGGGGCACCGTCCAACAGGGCCTCCAACTGGCGACGGCGGTCCGCGAAGGGCTCGCCCCGCAGATCGGTACCCCTGGCGGCGAGGACGTCCCAGAACACGAGCGAGGCGGGCATCCGTTCGGCGAGCGCGGCGATTCGACGGGCAGCCGGATGGATGCGTTCGGTCAGTTTCACGAAGTCGAGGCGGTTGCCTACGACCACCACGATTTCCCCGTCCAGCACCGTGTCCGTCGGCAGGGTTGTCACCAGGGCGGGCAGCAATTCGGGGAAGTACGCCGACAAATCGCGTCCGTTGCGGGACCACAACTGCGCGCGTCCATCGACCACGGCCGCCACGCAGCGAAAGCCGTCCCACTTGGGCTCATAAGCCATCCCGGCAGGGATTTCGGGGACCCGGCGCGCCAGCATCGGGGTCACCGGCAGGGTGAAGGGGATCACCCGGGGTTCCCGGGCCAGACACAGGTCGACACGGAACTAGGAAGTACCACAGGACGGCCGTGTGGTCCACACTTGCGGCATGGCAAAGAAGTCAAACTCGACCGTGCGTCCCTCCAAGTCGATCAGCGAGCTACTCCGGCTCCCCAAGGGCCCGGTCAACATGGCATCACTTGATCCCGCCGGGCGTCCGGGTTACCCAGGGCACGGTAAGAGCGACGCCGATGGGTACACGGCTGCGATCGGGCCGATCCTTGCTGACCTGCAGGAGCGGCTGTTCGCCAACGGCAAGAGCACCCCGGTGGACGCCAAGCGCGTGCTGTTGGTGCTCCAGGGCATGGACACCTCCGGCAAGGGCGGCGTCATCACCCACGCCGTCGGCCTCGTTGATCCGCAGGGCGTCCACATCAAGGGGTTCAAGGCGCCGACGCCCGAGGAGTTGAGTCACGACTTCCTGTGGCGCATCCGCAACGCACTGCCAGACCCCGGCATGATCGGTATTTTTGACCGCTCGCACTATGAGGACGTCCTGGTTGTCCGGGTCGAGAACCTGGTTCCGGTGTCGGAATGGGACGGACGTTACGACCTGATCAACACGTTTGAGGCCGAGCTCGCGGCCGCCGGCTACCTCATCATCAAGTGCTTCTTGAACATCAGCCCCGGTGAGCAGAAGCTGCGCCTCGCAGCCCGCCTGGCAGACCCGTCGAAGTACTGGAAATACAACCCGCGCGACGTGAACGCCCACGAGAAATGGGGCGCCTACATGGAGGCGTACAAGGACGCTCTGGAGCGCTGCAATACCGACGCCGCGCCCTGGTACGTCATCCCCAGCGATCGCAAGTGGTACCGCAACTGGGCAATCGCCGAGATCCTCAAGGAACAGCTGGTCGCGCAGGGGTTCACCTGGCCCGCCGCCAACTTCGACGTCGCTGCCGAAAAGGCCCGCGTCGCTGCTATCTGAGTTAGGCGCTGACCAACTGAAGGTGGGGGGTTGCCACCTCGTCGTGGTCCGGCTCTGTCTCGGGCTCGTCGACAATCTCCGGGAAATCGAAGTCCAGAAGGTCCATCGCGGCGAAGGCGTAACGTCCGAGCACGAGATCTAGTACCTCGGTCTCGGGGCCCAAGGGGTCGGAGACAGCGACGGCCCCGCAGTGCATGGCCAGGTCGGCCTGCGCCTGGAAGCGGGAATCCGGGGCCAGGAAGAATGATCCGACGGCGATGTGGCGCCGTCCTTGCGAACGCAGCGAGGCCACGGCCTGAGCGACCGAAGGCCCGGAGCCGTCCGCCGCGGCGGTGACGCAGGGCAGGCGGTGATGGGTGGACCACTGGCGGGCACGACGGGCCAGGAGGGCCGCGCCGCGCATGTCCCCACAGCACGCCGAGGAGAGCACGAGACCGTCCAGCTCTAGGCAGCGGACGCGAGCCAAGGCCGAACGCAGGCGACGGTCCAGCAGGCACAGCAGGGAGGCCTCAGGCCCGACGGGGCGAGCGATCTGAATCCGGACGTCCGGGTGGCGATCTAGGGCCGCGAGGCGGAGCAGTTGGATCGTCGGGTCGGAGCTGACGGCGCAGGTCAACTCCAGGGGGGAGAGGACGATCTCTTCGACGCCGCGGCGCACGAGGCGATCGATCACGTCACCGGGATTGGGGCCGTCGAGGAACGCGGCATCAACCTGGAGCTCGCGACGCGTCGTCGCCAGAGCTGTCGCCATCGTGGTCGTGACTCCGGCCACAATCGCATCCGAATGGCCATTGGAAACTAGAACGAGTGCGGGGGCGGTCATCTAGCTGCCTTTCCTGCGTAGAGGGAAGACGGCGACACTGCCGAAGTTGTTGTGCAAACTCTCGTCAACTACGTGTCGTAGTGCAAGTTTCGGGGATCGTATCGTGAGATGGAATCTCATCATTTGGAATCTGTGGTTCCACTGTGAGGATTTCCGCCTCAGGGCCACCGCACTCGCCCCCGGAGCTCCCCAGTGAGGTGCCAACGGTTCGCACAAGATTTGCCACGAGCAGGGGCCTTTGATCCTGAAATCGAGTGGGCCCCTGAAGCCTGGTTTGTTGCCAAAGGCTCAATGGCCGCGGTGGGCGATACTGGGTTCGAACCAGTGGCCTCTTCGGTGTGAACGAAGCGCGCTACCCCTGCGCCAATCGCCCGCGGAGGTCCAACGATACAAGATCCGCCGCCGCGAAACGCAATTCCGCCTCAGTTTGCTCGGGCTCGCGACCGTTGGCTATTGTTGCCAGGCACCGTTGATCGGGGCATGCGGACGTGGCTCAGTTGGTAGAGCATCACCTTGCCAAGGTGAGGGTCGCGGGTTCGAATCCCGTCGTCCGCTCGGAGAAAGGTCTCAAAAACCACGAGACCGGTCTCAAGCCGGTGGAGTGGCCGAGAGGCGAGGCAACGGACTGCAAATCCGTGTACACGGGTTCAAATCCCGTCTCCACCTCGGGCGGCTGGCGCAGTGGTAGCGCGCTTCCCTGACACGGAAGAGGTCACTGGTTCGAACCCAGTGTCGCCCACCAAGGGGCTGGCTAGGTGTAATACCTAGCCAGCCTTCTTCTTTCCCGCTGGCTTGATCCCTGGCTTTGGTTGGGGACGTAGCGTGGAGTGCTCAGCAGATGTTCGTGCCCAGGCCCGCGCCGCGACTCCTCGAGGGGGAGACACCATGACCAGGACGACCGCCGACGCCACGAGCCGCGCGTTCCTCGAGAACGCGACCCTGACGGTCTCGGCCCTGTCCACGGTCAACGGTGGCGCCGAGTGGACGACGACCCTCACCGGGATCGACGCCCGCACGGGGGAGCCGGCCACGATCACGAGCGCGTGGCACACCAACGCCCAATTCGAAGGCCTCTGGCGCGGCGACGAGCAGATCGTGGCTCCCGCTCAGTTCCGCCACCTGAACCGCGGCAAGGTCAACAAGGCGATGCGCCAGTATTTCGGCGTCGACGTCCAGAAGTAGAAACCCCTTGGCCGGCGCCGTTCAGCCCTTGACGACAGCGGCGAGCAGCGGCATCGAGATCATGGCCACCACGATCGAGATGCCGTTCATGAAGGACGACAACTCGACGTCGCCGCCATTCTCTTGGGTGAAGCCCGGGATCATCGACGCGATGGGGGCGAAGTAGACCATGGTCAGCACCACTTTGCTGGGGTGATCCAGGGGGAGCAGGAACCAGGTCACCAAGGCGAAGACGATCGCCCAGCCGTATCGGACGCCCAAGTACCGAGCGGCCGCAGCATATTTGTGGTTCGGGAGGCGAAGCTCCAGCCCGATCCCGATCATCAACATCGCCAAGAACGTGTTGGCCGACCCCACCAGTGACGTGAAGGTCAGGATCGGGGCTGGCAGGTGCAGGTCGAAGAGCCGCATGATCACCAAGAAAGGTAGACGTCGAAGATCACCGACGAGAACATCAGCCTCAGAAACTGCCAGGGCGTCAGCCGCGCGCCCCGGGCCAAGGAGGACGACCAGGCGTACCCCACGCCCGCCGCGCCCAGGGCGTTTCCGACGTCGAACATGGCGCTGTACACGATCGTCTGCGGTCCCATGAAGCCGGCCAGGTACGGGGTCGCGAAGGCGCCCATGTTGTAGCTGTTGACGTTCAACACACCGAAGGCGCGCTCTTCGGCGGTCCGTCCCATCAGGTACCCGGTCGTCTGCTGAATCAGGTTGACCACCAAACCCAGAGCAGACAGCACCAAGAGCGATGCCGTGATGGTGAAGTCGTTGAACGCCGACGCGAGGGCGCAGGGCAGGGTGACCCGCAGCACCAACTTGGCGAAGAGTCCGACGTCCTCGGTGCGGGCCCAGCCCAGGCGTTTGATCCCGAGCCCGATGCCGATGATCGCAATCAGCGCGAGCGCCTTGACCAGAATGTCGATCACCGCGCCCCCTTCGTCCACGTGTGCCCCTGAAGCGTAGTCGGGGCGCCCCGCCGTGTGTCCGTACGGCAGAATGGGACGAGATGTCCCCTTGGAAAGGAAGACCCGTGTCTGTCTCCATCACCGTTGTCCACCCCGATTCACGCGAGGTACGAGCGGTCGAGACGGGCACGACGGGCTTGGACCTGTTCGCCTCCGACCGCACCGTCGTGGCCATGCGCGTCAACGACGAGTTGCGTGACCTCGCCCAGGCCCTCGTCGAGGGCGATGTCGTCGAGGCGGTCAGCACCGCCACCGCCGAAGGTCTCTACGTGCTGCGCCATTCAGCCGCCCACGTCGCCGCCCAGGCTCTTCAGAACCTGCACCCGGAAGCCAAGCTCGGTATCGGTCCGCCGATCACCGACGGGTTCTACTACGACTTCCAGGTCGCGCCGTTGACCCCCGAAGAGCTCACCGTGCTCGAAAAGGACATGGCCCGCATCGTGAAGGAGCGACAGCGTTTCGTCCGCCGCGTTGTCTCCGACGACGAGGCCCGCGCCGAACTGGCGTCCGAGCCCTTCAAGCTCGAACTCATCGGGCTCAAGGGGAATAGCTCGGACGACGACGGCAGTTCGGTCGAGGTTGGCGGCGGTGAGCTGACGATCTACGACAACGTGCGTCCCAACGGCACCACCGCCTGGAAAGACCTGTGCCGGGGACCCCACGTGCCACACACCGGCTACCTGGGCAACGGGTTCGCACTGACGCGTACGTCCGCGGCCTACTGGCGCGGCGACCAGGCCAAGGCCTCCCTTCAGCGCCTGTACGGCACCGCGTGGGCGACCAAGGACGACCTGCTGGCCTACAAGGCCCGCCTGGAGGAGGCCGCCAAGCGCGACCACCGCAAGCTCGGCGTCGAACTCGACCTGTTCAGCTTTCACGACCTCGTCGGCTCGGGTCTGCCGCTGATCCACCCGAAGGGTGGCGTGCTCAAGCGCGAGATGGAGGACTACGTCCGCGCGGCGCACCTCGCCAACGGCTTCCAGTACGTCGGCACCCCCCACATCGCCAAAGAGGACCTCTTCTACACTTCGGGGCACCTGCCCTACTACGGCGACGGCATGTTCCCGCCGCTCGATGACGACGGCCACGCCTACCGGCTCAAGGCCATGAACTGCCCCATGCACAACCTCATCTACGCCTCCCGCGGACGCTCGTACCGCGAGTTGCCGCTGCGGTTGTTCGAGTTCGGGACGGTGTACCGCAACGAAAAGTCGGGCGTGCTTCAGGGGCTCACCCGCGTGCGGTCGATCACCCAGGACGACTCGCACAGCTACTGCACGAAGGAAGGGGCCCCGGACGAGGTGCGCCACTTGCTGCAGTTCGTGTTGGGGTTGCTCAACGATTTCGGCCTCACCGACGTCGCCTTGGAGCTGTCGACCCGCGATGCCGACGGCAAGAAGAAGGACAAGTTCATCGGCACCGATGACCAGTGGGCCGAAGCGACGGCCATCCTGGCCGAGGTTGCGGCGGAATCCGGCCTCACGGTCGTGGCCGATCCCGGTGGCGCCGCGTTCTACGGGCCCAAGATTTCGATCCAGGCCAAGGACGCCATCGGCCGCACCTGGCAGATGTCGACGATCCAATACGACTTCAGCCAGCCAGCCGGCTTCGGTCTGGAGTACACGGCCGCCGACGGGAGCCGCCAGCAGCCGGTGATGATCCACTCGGCGAAGTTCGGCTCCATCGAGCGATTCATGGGCGTGCTCATCGAGCACTACGCGGGGGCCTTCCCGGCGTGGTTGTCGCCCGTCCAGGTGATCGCCGTCCCGGTGGCCGAGGAGTTCGGTGCTCACCTGGAGACGGTCGCCGCCCTGCTGCGCGCCAAGAACGTCCGGGTCGAGGTCGATCACTCCGACGACCGCTTCGGCAAGAAGATCCGCAACGCCTCGAAGGACAAGGTTCCCTTCGTCCTCATCGCCGGCCACGACGACGTCGAGGCGGGCGCGGTGTCGTTCCGGTTCCGCGACGGCACGCAACGCAACGGGGTCCCCGTTGCGGAGGCGGTTGACGAGATCGTGTCCTGGATCGCCTCGCGCCGCAACGACAGTCCGACCGCCGCGTCATGACGATCGAGCCGGGTGAGTCGTTGGTGGGCGTCCCGGACGCCTTCCAACGGCTCTGGACGCCCCACCGCATGGCCTACATCGGCGGGGAGAGCAAGCCCAAGGACTCCACCCCTGCCCAGTGCCCCTTCTGCGCGGCCCCCGGCAAGGACGATGAGGACGGGCTCATCGTGCACCGCGGCGAGCACTGCTTCGTGGTCATGAACCTCTACCCCTACTCGCCGGGACACGTCATGGTGTGCCCCTACCGACATGTGTCGGACTACACCGACCTCACAGACGCGGAACGCGACGAACTGGCCTCCCTCACGCAGCACGCCATCGCGACGCTGCGGGTTGTCAGCGCCCCGGGCGGCTTCAACGTGGGGATGAATCTCGGCGTGGTCGCGGGCGCCGGGATCGCCGCGCACCTGCATCAGCACGTGGTGCCCCGCTGGCAGGGGGACATGAACTTCCTCCCCATCATTGGACAGACCCGGGCACTGCCTCAGCTGCTGGGGGACGCGCGGGCACTGCTGGCGCAAGCGTGGCGCGGGTGAGCGAGCCTGTGACCGACGGTGACCAGGCATCGCCTAGGCTGGCCCGCGTGAGCGGCGAACCCTATGACACCGACCGGGTGTGGACGGTGCCAAACGCCTTGAGCATGCTGCGGCTCCTCGGCGTCCCGCTCTTTCTCTACCTGCTCATCCACAAGCACGACGACTGGCTGGCTCTCGGGCTGCTCATCATTTCGGGGCTCACCGATTTCCTCGACGGTTACATCGCTCGACGATTCCACCAGACGTCCAGGTTGGGTCAGATTCTCGACCCCATGGCCGACCGGCTCTACACGATTGCCACCCTCGTCGGGTTGGCGATCAGGGACATCGTTCCCTGGTGGCTGGTGGTCATTCTGTTGGCGCGCGACGTGATGATGCTGATCTTCATTGCTCCTGGGCTTCGACGACGGGGATTCACGAACCTGCCCGTCCATTTCCTAGGAAAGGCCGCCACGTTCGCGCTGCTCTATGCGTTTCCGTTAGTGCTCCTGGGATCCCACCACGCATCCTGGGCGATCTACGCCCAGGTCACGGGGTGGGCGTTCGTCCTCTGGGGCGTTGCTTTGTACTGGTGGTCGGCGCTTATCTACCTGCGCCAGGCCTTGGACGTATTCCAAGCCTTCCCCGTACGGGGTCGCGGTGCCCCACCTGCGGTGGGGGCCTGAGTCATGGCGCCGAGCGAGCCGCGTCGCGCCGACCAGAGCATGGACCTGTTGCTCGGGTTGTTCCGGGACGCGGTCGATCCGTCTTATGCGTTGGCGGCCCGAAGCGGCGTGCCGAAGCACAGTGCCCACCTGCTGGCTGCGATCGGCCTGCTCATCTTCGGGCTGATGATCGGCATGTCGTTTGTCCAAACGCGGACGGACGCCGCCGCTGCCTTGGACGAGCGCACTCAGCTCATCAATCGGGTGAAGGCCGGCGAACAACAGCAGGACAAACTGCGAGCCCAACTCGCCGCGGTGCAGACCGACGTCCGGAACCTGAGCAACCAGGTCAATGGGGGGTCAGCCAGTCAGGGCCAACTGGATGCCCTCGACGCGTCCACCGGGATGCGTCCTGTCACCGGACCAGGGTTCGTGCTGGTGGTCGACGAGGGGGGCGATTCGCAGGCGCAAGGTAGTCGGATCGTCGACTCTGACATCGTCTCCGCCGTCAACGGCTTATGGGCCGCCGGGGCGGAGGCGATTGCCATCAATGGTCACCGGCTGAGTTCTCGTACCGCCATCCGCGGTGCGGGCGGCGCCATCACCGTCGACTACCGGTCCTTGACACGTCCGTATCGCATCGAGGCCATCGGGGATGCTGCCCAGCTCCGCGATCGCTTCGAAAACTCGTCCGGGGGAGCCCTATGGAGCTACCTCAAGCAAAACTTCGGCATGACCATCAATTCATTCCTCGCCGACAACCTGACGCTGCCCGCCGACCCCGGTCTCGGCCTCGACTTCGCCAAACCCAACAAGTGAAGGGGGACGTGTTGTGTTTGCGATCCTCGGTTTGATCCTAGGAGTGGGGCTTGGACTGTTCTTCGCGCCGACGCTGCCGCGCGAGTTACAGCCCTACCTGCCGATCGCGATCGTTGCCGCGCTAGACGCTCTCTTCGGTGGCTTTCGAGCCTGGCTTGATCGGACGTTCACCGACCGGGTCTTCGTGGTGTCGTTCTTCTCCAACGTCCTCATCGCGGCGCTCATCGTGTGGGTCGGGGACCAGATCGGTGTCGGCTCGCAACTGTCGACCGCTGTCGTGGTGGTGCTGGGGATCCGCATCTTCACCAACGCTGCCGCGATTCGAAGGGCGTTGTTCCGTGCCTGAGGAAACCCTGCCCATCGATCCGGCCCCGGGCGAGCCCGTATCTTCCCCGAGCGGGGACCTGCCCCGTCGCATCTGGGGTGCGTTCATCCGGCCCACCCGGTCGCACTTCTTGGTGGCCGCGGTCCTGCTGGTATGCGGCCTGCTCGTCACTTTGCAGGTGCGCGGCACCGCCGGCGACGACACCTACTCCAGCCTGCGACGGGCCGACCTGTTGCAGATGATGGACGACCTTGACGCCCAGTCCCAGCGCCTGAGCACCGAGATCGCCCAGCTTCAAGCCGTCAAGCAGCAACTCGCCACGGGCGCGGACAAGCAACGCACCGCGGAACTGGAGGCGCAAAGTCGCTTGGCGTCACTTCAGGTGCTCGCAGGCACGGTGGCCGTGCACGGTCCGGGCGTGCGGATCACGATCGTCGATCCGGCAGGAAAGGTCACGCCGCAGATCATCCTGAACGCCCTTGAGGAGATGCGCGACGCGGGTGCTGAGGTCATCGAGTTCAACGATTCGATCCGCGTGGTGGCCAACACCTGGGTTACCCAAGGTCCCCAGGGGCTCATCGTGGACGACCAAAGTCTGAGCCTGCCCATCACGATGGACGTCATCGGCGAACCCCATGCTTTGGACGAGGCCGCCCGTTTCAGAGGGGGTCTCATCAGCCAGGTTCAGGACTCGCGGATCGGCGGATCCGTGACCCTCACGACGTCGGACAAGATCGACGTCGCGAGTCTCTACAAGCCCAAGGCTGCGCAGTTCGCGCGCCCCGCCTGAGGGGTCGCTAGGGCTACGATGGAGCCTCAGGCCAGTCGGGCCGAGAGGAGATAACGGTGATCCCTGAGGATCTGCGATACACGGATAAGCACGAATGGGTGCGCGCCGGTAATGGAACATCAGTTCGCGTCGGCATCACCGACTACGCCGCCCAGGAATTGGGGGATGTGGTGTACGTGTCCCTGCCGCAGGTGGGGGAAGAAGTCGCGCTCGACGACTCCTGCGTCGAGGTGGAATCCACGAAGAGCGTCTCGGACGTGTTCGCCCCCGTCTCGGGTGTCATTGCCGCCGTCAACGCCGCGCTGGCCGACTCCCCGGAGATCGTTAACAGTGATCCCTACGGTGACGGGTGGATGTTCGAGGTCGAACTGAGCGATCCCGAAGAGCTCGACGACCTTCTGGACGCCGAGGCTTACGCCGAACTCATCGGCGAGCACTGAGCAACACTCAGGTACACGGTGACGTCGGGTAGGGTTGCCGAACACTCACCCTAAGCAGGAGGTGGTGGCGTGGCCACATGCGAGCAATGCCAAAGCCAGTTGACCCCGGGCAGCAATTTTTGCAGCCGTTGTGGCGCCCCAGTGGTGCGCGAATCGTCGGGCGACACCACGCGGATCAGCCTGCCCTCGGACTCCCTCACCTATGAGGACCTAAGCGCCGAGCAGTTGTCGGCGGTGGTCGGTTTGGCGCCGGAGTCGGCGATGCTCATCGTCCTGCACGGGCCGGACGAGGGCGCCCGCTTCCTCATCGACGCTGACTCGACGACCGCGGGTCGCCACCCTGGCAGCGACATCTTCCTCGACGACGTGACCGTCTCTCGGCATCACGCGACGTTCAAGCGGCGTGAGGGCCACCTTTGGGTCGAGGACCAGATGAGCCTCAATGGCACCTACGTGAACCGCGCGCTCGTCGATCACCCTGTCGCATTGCGTCGGGGTGACGAGGTCCAGATTGGCAAGTTCCGTCTGGTGTACTTCACCGGGACTTCCGGGCAGAGCTGATGCCACCTGGTCTTCGGAGCATCGGGCAGGTTTTGGCGATCCTGAAACCCGACTTCGACGATATTTCGATTTCGAAGATCCGGTTCCTCGAAAGCGAAGGGCTGATCCAGCCCGAACGAGCCCCAAGCGGTTATCGCCGCTACGCCGATGTCGATGTCGCACGCCTGCGGTACATCCTGGACGTCCAGAAGAACCACTACCTGCCGTTGCGGGTGATCCGGGAGCATCTGGAAGCAATCGACGCGGGCCAGGAGCCACCCAGCCTGGAAGCCCCGCGTCCGGTGGCCCCCGACGAGGAGCAGCTAGAGGCGGTAGCACCCTCGGCGCCCCGCCAAGCCAAGCGTGCTATCAGGGTCACCCGACGGGAGTTGCTGACCCTCAGCGGCCTCACCGACGCCTCCTTGGGGGAGTTGGAGCGCCACGGCTTGGTGAGCCCCCGGCGGGGCACGGTCTATTACGGACGTGACGCCCTCACTGTGGCCGTGGTGGCGAGAAAGTTAGGCGTCTACGGCATGGACGCCCGCCACCTGCGTGTGGTGAAGCAAGCTGCGGAGCGCGAGGTGGGCCTCATCGAGCAGGCGACGGCCCCGTTCCTGCGGCGCAATGGGGCGGATCGTGAGACGCCCGCCGAGGTCATGCAGATGGTTCTCCACGCTCACGCCGCGATCATGCGGCAGGCGATGGGGGGATGACGTGGTCGAACTCGTCCTCGTTGAGGTCCGGGTAAACCCGCCTCACGACTCCCCACTCGTCGTCTTACGTGAGGCACAGGGGGAGCGACACCTCGCCATCTGGATGTCGGCGGCCGCTGCGTCGGCCGTCGTCTCGGGCCTCGAGGAGGCCGATCCGGACACCCCCACGACGCACGACCTGCTGTGCGAGCTCACACGCGCCCTCGATCACGCGGTGACCGCCGTCGAGATCACGGGGGAGCAAGAGGGGCGGTTCTTCGCCGAACTGGAGATCGACGGGCACCGCATCCACGCCCGTCCCTCGGACGCCATCGCGCTGGCGCTGCGCCTAGGCGTCCCGATCACCTCCCCGGAGGGGCTGCTGCAGCGAATCGGGTACACGGTTGCGCCCTTGGAGCCCGACACCTCCGCTCGTCCCGAAGACGAAGTGGAGCGGTTCCGGGAGTTCCTCGAATCGGTCGATCCACAGGACTTCTGAGGCACCTCACGCGTAGGTTGAGACTTAGCCACTCCAGGTTTCCCAACCATCAGCGGTCGGGCGTGTCGTTGACCTGTATGGAACTTCCCGAATAGCGTCTAATCCCAGTCGCGTAACTCGCAATCGATCGGAGATTTCTGTGAACGATCCGGCCCAGGCAGGCTACGGCCCCGGTGCCGCGCAGCAGGACCTGCTGTTCGACGGCGACTTTTCCCCGCTGCCCGAGGACCTCGGCTTCCGCGGTCCCGTGGCGTGTTCGGCGGCTGGCATCACCTACCGGCAGCTCGACTACTGGGCCCGCACCGGCCTCGTGGTGCCCGAGGTGCGTTCGGCCGAGGGGTCGGGTACCCAGCGCCTCTACAGTTTCCGCGACATCCTGATTCTGCGCGTCATCAAGCGCCTCATCGATGCGGGGATCTCGCTGCAGCAGATCCGCACCGCCATCGACCACCTGCGCGCCCGCGGTGTCGGCGACCTCACCCAAGTCACCCTCATGAGCGACGGCGTCTCGGTGTACGAGTGCACCTCCGACCTCGAGGTCGTCGACCTGCTCCGTGGCGGGCAGGGCATGTTCGGGATCGCGCTCGGCGGAGTGTGGCGCGACATCGAAGGCAGCCTGGCTAAGCTCCCGGGCGAACGACCCCACGACTCTGCGCCGTCAGCGAACGCCGTCGATGAGCTGGCGTCTCGACGAGCCTCGAAAGCTGCTGTCTGAGGCTGATTAGGTAGGGTTTATCCCTGAGAAGAGGGATGCGCACTTCGGCGGATCCACAGTGTCCTTCTCGGAGGAGTGCCACGCTATGCCCAGCTTCGTCGAGCGTCACCTCGGACCCAATGCCGCCGAACGCGCGGACATGCTTGCGGCACTCGGGTACCCCACCTTGGATGCTCTCACCGATGCCGGCATCCCGACCTCGATTCAGCTCCAGGGCGCCCTGACGGGCCTCCGTCCGCCGCTGACTGAAGCGGAGGCCGAATCCGAACTGGCGGCCCTCGCTGCCCAGAACTTCCCGGGTGTCCCGATGATCGGGCTGGGCTACCACGGCACGTTGACGCCCGCGGTGATCCGACGCAACGTGCTCGAGAGCCCCGCCTGGTACACCGCCTACACGCCTTACCAGCCCGAGATCAGCCAGGGTCGACTCGAGGCCTTGCTCACCTTCCAGACCATGGTGGCCGACCTCACGGCGCTGCCGATGGCGGGGGCGAGTTTGTTGGACGAAGGCACCGCCGTCGCCGAGGCCATGGGCATCGCCCGCCGCGCCACCCGCAAGGGCAACGCGATCATCCTCGACGCGGGCACGCTGCCGCAGACGATCGCGGTGGTCCGCACCCGCGCCATCGGGCTGGGGGTCGAGGTCGTCGTCGCCGACGATCCGCTGGCTGCCCTGCAGCACCATGAGGCCTTCGCGGTGGTTGTCCAGGTTCCCTCGACCGATGGGCGACTGGCCAGTGCGGACGAGCTTTCCGCCCTGGCAGCCAAAGCCCACGAGAACAAAGCGCTCGTCATCGCCGCCGCCGACCTGCTGAGCCTCGCCCTCGTCACCCCGCCCGGCGAGTGGGGCGCCGACATCGCCGTGGGCAGCACCCAGCGCTTTGGGGTGCCGCTGTTCTTCGGTGGCCCGCACGCGGCCTTCATCGCCGTACGCGCCGGCCTGGAGCGGCAGCTTCCCGGACGCCTTGTCGGCGTCTCAAAGGACGTCGACGGCACCCAGGCCTACCGCCTGGCCTTGCAGACCCGGGAGCAACACATCCGGCGCGAGAAGGCCACGTCCAACATCTGCACCTCGCAGGTGCTGCTGGCCGTGACCGCCGCCATGTACGCGGTCTACCACGGTCCTTTGGGCATCCGGACCATCGCCGAGGGCATCCACGCCGGTGCGACTCGCCTCGCGGGCGCGCTGCGCGCCGCCGGCGTGGAGATCGTCCACGCGGACTTCTTCGACACGGTGTTGGCCCGCGTCCCGGGGCGCGCCAAGGAGGTCGTCGCGGCGGCCCGCGAAGCCGGCATCCACCTGCGGCGCCTTGACCCCGATCATGTGGGCATCAGCGTGGGGGAGGATGCCCGGGAACCCGACCTCGACGCCGTCGCGCAGGCCTTCGAGGCGACGCTGGGGGAGGCCCGCTTCGGCGGGCTGGCCGATCACGCGCGTGCCTCGGACTACCTGCAGCACCCGGTCTTCAATGCGCACCACAGCGAGACGGCGATGCTGCGCTACCTGCGCGCCTTGGCCAACCGCGACTTCAGCCTCGATCGGGGCATGATCCCGCTGGGGTCCTGCACGATGAAGCTCAATCCGACCGCGGCCATGGAGCCCATCAGCTACCCGGGCTTCGCCAACCTGCACCCGTTCGTGCCCGAGGCCGACTCCCAGGGCATGGTGGCCATGATCGACCAGGTCTGCGAGGCCCTCGTCGCGGTGACCGGCTACGACCGGGTCAGCGTCCAGCCCAACGCGGGTAGCCAGGGTGAGTTCGCCGGGCTGATGGCGATTCGTTCGTGGCACCTCGCCAACGGCGACGCGCACCGCACGGTCTGCCTCATCCCCTCCTCGGCCCATGGGACGAACGCCGCCTCGGCCGCGATGGCGGGCATGAGCGTGGTCGTGGTCGCGTCCACGCCGCAAGGCGAGGTGGATGTGGCCGACCTCACGGCGAAGATCGCCCAGCACGGCCCGAACCTGGCGGCCGTTATGGTCACCTATCCTTCGACCTACGGCGTCTTCGAAGAGACCATCACCGACGTGTGCCGCCTGGTACACGAGGCCGGCGGCCAGGTTTACGTGGACGGCGCCAACATGAACGCGATGATGGGCCTGGCGCAGCCGGGTCGCTTCGGCGCGGACGTGAGCCACCTCAACCTGCACAAGACCTTCGCGATTCCGCACGGGGGCGGCGGTCCCGGTGTTGGACCCGTGGCCGTGCGCGAGCACCTCGCGCCCTATCTGCCCAGCCACCCGCTCGACCCGCACGCGGGCCCGGTGACGTCGTACGGACCCATCAGCGCTGCGCCCTACGGGTCGGCGGGTGTGCTCCCGATCACGTGGGCGTTCATCGCCATGATGGGTGCCGACGGCCTGAAACTGGCCTCGCAGACAGCCATCCTCAATGCGAACCACATCGCCCGCCGCCTCGCCGAGCACTACCCGGTGCTCTTCACCGGACGGGACAACCTCGTGGCGCACGAGTGCATCGTCGACCTGCGGGGCATCACCCACGACACCGGCGTGAGCGTCGACGACGTGGCCAAGCGGCTCATCGACTATGGCTTCCACGCCCCGACGATGAGCTTCCCCGTCTCCGGGACGCTCATGATCGAGCCCACCGAATCCGAGACCGCGGCCGAGGTGGACCGGTTCTGCGACGCCATGATCGCTATTCGCCGCGAGATCGATGAGGTCGCGTCGGGCACGTGGCCCGCGGACGATAATCCGCTGCACAACGCGCCGCACCCAGCTGCCTGGGTCACCGCGGACGAGTGGCATCACCCGTATTCACGCACCCTGGCGGGCTTCCCGACCGGGCGCCACAGCGGGCCGGTTGCCGGGCACGCTGGCTTCGACAAGTACTGGCCGCCGGTGGCCCGCATCGACGGCGCCTGGGGTGACCGCAACCTCATCTGCTCGTGCCCGCCCATGGACGACTGGGCCTAGGCGTGAAAGAGCGGCTCGAACGCCTCAAGCAGCAGCCCTTGGTCGCCCGGCTCCTGGTGATTGCGGACCACTTCGCGGAGCGATCCGGCAGCCAGTTCTCCGCGGCGATCGCCTACTACTCCGTGTTGGCGCTCGTGCCCATTCTGATGTTTGCCTTCTCGATGCTCGGCATGACCCTCACGGTGTTGCGCCCGGATCTGTTGGACGTCCTTCGTGGTTCTATCTCGAACGCGATGAACGCCTCCCCGGACCTCGGGCAAAAGATTACGCAGGTGGTCGATGACGCCTTGGCCAACTGGCGCACGATTCTCACGATCGGTGCGGTGTCGATCCTGTGGGTCGGGCAGAGCTGGATCGCCAACCTGAAGAGCGCCGTCAGGGCCCAGTTGCGCCCCGCGCACCGCCTCAAGGAGCGCAAGGCGGCCTTGCCCCTCGAAATGCTGGGAAACGTCGCGATCCTGATCGGACTCTTAGTGTGCCTGGGGCTCACCCTCGGACTCTCGATCGTCGCGACGGCAGCACGGAGCACAGTGTCGGAGTGGCTGCACCTCGACGGGGTCGCGGGCGGTTGGATTCTGCTCCAGGGCCTGCCGCTGTTGGCGTCGTTAGTGGCGGCCTTTGTGCTGTTCTGGTTCATGTTCCGGGTCTTCGTGGAGGACCTGTTGCCACGGCGTCCGCTGCTCATCGGGGCGGCTGCCGGGGCCGTGGGCATGGTCGTCCTGGAATACCTGACCAGCCTGCTTTTCGGCCTGTTCGGTAAGAACGCAACAGCGGCCATCTTCGGGCCCATCATCGTGTTGATGTTGTTCTTCAACCTTTTCGCCCAGCTGATCTTGTTCGTCGCTGCTGGCATCGCGACGGATCCCACCAAACTCGAGTGGGATGCGGTGGCGGCTGCGGCAGCAGCGGCCAAGGAGGCGGCGGAGGTCGTCCCGGAGGAGCTGGCCGAAGCCCCCGTGCTGGCGCCGGTGGCGTCCCTGGCCGATCGTCCGGCGTTCACGGTTCCTGGGGGCATGGTGGACGAGCGGGTCGCCCAGCAGGGCGTCCGCGCCGGGCTCGGCGCTGGCTGGGTCACGGGGGTCGCGACGGGCGTTGGCGTGGGTGCCGCCGTCGTGTCGATGCTCAAGCGCCCCAAGTCCTGACGTGGTCTCGCGCCGCGGGCAGGTGGCCCCATTCCACGTCATGGAGGTTATGAAGGCCGTCGCCGAGCGCCGCCGGACGCACGACGACGTCATCCTCCTCTGCGTCGGCCAGCCCTCGACGCCGGCCCCTGCCCCGGCGCTGGCGGCGGCGCAGGCAGCCTTGGGCGCCGATTCGCTCGGGTACACCGAAGCGGTGGGCCTGCGACCCCTGCGGGAACGCCTGGCGCGGTACTACGCCGACACCTATGACGTCGACGTCGATCCAGACGCCCTCATCATCACCACGGGATCGTCGGCGGGCTTCCAGCTAGCCCTGTTGGCGGCCTTCGATGCTGGGGATACCGTCGTGATGGCGCGTCCGGGTTACCCCGCCTATCGCAACGACTTGGTCGCCCTCGGGTGCCGCGTCGTCGACCTTGAATGCGGTCCTGAAACCCGCTTCCAGCCCACCGTGGCGATGATGGAGGCCCTGCCCGAGGTCCCTCAGGGGCTGGTGGTGGCGAGCCCGTCCAATCCCACCGGCACGATCATCGACCCCGACGAACTCGCGGCCCTCGCGCGGTGGTGCGCTGCGCACGACTGCCTCTTGCTCTCGGACGAGATTTACCACGGCATCAGCTTCGGGCGCCGGACGGCGTCGGCCTGGGAGTTCGCCCCCCAGCACAGCGTGGTCGTGGGGTCAGTCAGCAAGTACTGGTCGATGACGGGCTGGCGGTTGGGCTGGCTCTTGCTCCCCGACGCGCTGCGCCGACCGGTCGAACTCCTCCAGGGCAATCTCGCCATCTGCGCTCCCACGCTGTCGCAGGTGGCCGCCATCGCAGCCCTCGAACCGGACGCACGCGCCGAGATGGACGCCCACGTGGTGCGCTACGCGGCCAACCGGGACGTGCTGCTGCGGCGGTTGCCCGAACTCGGGATCACCAGCTTCGCCCCGCCGGATGGCGCTTTCTACGCCTACCTGGACGTGGGGCATCTCACCCAGGACTCGCAGGCGTGGTGCGCCGAGTTGTTGGCCGATACCGGCGTCGCATTAGCGCCCGGCATCGACTTTGACCCGGAGACCGGCCATCGCCATGTGCGGCTGAGCTTCTGCGGGGAAACCGCCGACCTTGAGATCGGGCTGGATCGCCTGCAGGGATGGCTCAGCCGCTCACGCGCCTAGTGGTGCTCGGGCAGCGGCTGGGAGGCCGGGTGCGCCTGGCCGATCTCGTCGAGCATCTGGAGGTACCACGGGCTGGTGATGTCGAACGGCTTGGCGCCGGCGATTCGGGAGAACTCGATCGCCCGAAGCTCGCCGCCCCGCTCCTCGTCATGGCCGATGACGCCGGGCTCGCGGCGCAGGGCGCTGTCCACGGCTAGATCGGTCATGCTCTTGATGAGCGCGAGGTCGAAGTCGTTGGCGGCAGCCGAACGCGCGTAGTAGCCCGACTTCTGCACCAGCACCTTCTCGGCGTGGAGCTTGCCCGCGAACTGGCGGGCGAACCACGCGCCGGGGTTCACCCTGTCGAGGCGGACGTGCCCGAACGCATCCCGCGGCACCTCGAGGCCCTCGGCCTCCATCTCGTAGACGATCTCGTCGACGCCAGCGCCTTCGGACAAGAAAATGTTGACGTTGCCGACCTCGTCCATGATGGCGCGCAGGCGCTCAGCCTCGGCGTTGATATCGATGACGCCTTCCGGCACATACACCGCGTGAACGTCCCAGGCCCGCTTGTCGAGTCCGATCTCGGGCACCCAGACGGACTCATTGATCCAGTCGTGGTACTTCGAGGCCGTGGCGGCCGTGAGCCAGCCACAGTTGCGGCCCATGATCTCGTGGACGATGAGCATGCGGGCGTTGGCGTTGTGCTCCGCCATCGCGTTCCGGGAGAACCGGGAACCCATCTCGGCGGCCGTGTCGGCGCCCAGTGACTGCTTGATCGGGACCACGTCGTTGTCGATGGTCTTGGGCAAGCCCACGACCGTCAACTCGTAGTTGTGGGTCGCCAGGAAGGCGGCCAGGTCGGCGGCAGTGGTGTTGGTGTCGTCGCCGCCGATGGTGTGCAGCACATCGACGCCGTCGGCGATCAGGCGATCCGCGGCCACCTTCAGGGGGTCCTGACCATCCTCGATAAGGCCGCGCTTGAGCAGGTCCTTGGTATTGGTCAGCTTCACTCGGGAGTTGCCGAGCGGCGAGCCACCAAACTGGTGCAGCCGAGCCGCGTTGGCGCGCACCTCGGGAGTGACGGTGTAAGAGTCGCCGGAGAGCAGGCCTTGGTAGCCATGCTTGTAAGCGATGATCTCGATGCTGGGATCGAGTTCGGTGTAACGCTCGATGAGTCCGCCGACGGCGGAGGAGAGGCACGGGGCAAAACCCCCGGCGGTCAGCAGTGCGACCTTCTTGATCATGAGGGACCTTTCTGAGGCTCCGAGGACCCAGCCAGCCTAAGACGCCGAGGGCCTGGTCGGTGAAGGATTCCCGGGCTGTGGACAGGGGTGCGCTCAAACGCCCGACCGCTCACACTGGGAAGCAGCACCCGGCAGACCTCAGCCATCCCCGAAAGGCACCCCCATGAGCGACGAGCGCGGCGCCTCCGTTTCCGTCTTTGTGGCTGTTGTCGTGTTCGCGCTCTTGATTGCTGCCGGGCTCGTGGTGGACGGGGGAAGACAGAGCGCCGCGCAACGAGCCGCCCAGGTCGCCGCTGCCGACGCTGCCCGGGCCGGCCAGGACGCCTGCGCCGCCGCCCGTGTGGCCGGCCGCGCGCCCGCCCCCGCCGTGTGTGTGCAGGCCGCTCAAGCACGGCTCGCCGCTGCTGGCATGCCGGGTTTGGTTGTGCTGAGCGATCCGGTCACGGTGCGGGTGGAGACCGCGACGAGCGTCCCGACGGTCTTCTTGTCGCTGATAGGCATCAACAGCCTGCGCGCGTCCGGTTCCGCGGAGGCCCAACTCGTCGCTCGCTGAGCAGGGTCGCCCGCGGCTCAGCCCCGGGCGCGCAGCGCGTCCGCGACCCGTCCCACGGCCTGGGCGATCAACTCGGGCGAGGTGGCGAGGTTGATGCGGACGAAGGTGCCGTAGTCGGCGCCGAACACGTCGCCGGGGTTGAACGCGACCTTCCCGTGGCGAAGCAGCCAACGCCCCGGATCCGACAACCCCGTCTCGGTCAGATCCACCCAGGCCAGGTACGTGCCCGGCGCCGGGGTGTAGCGCGCCTCCGGTACTTGCTCGGCCAGCAGACGGGCAAGCAGTTGTTTGTTCGCCGCCACCTCGATCATCAGGTCGTCGACCCAGTCCTGAGCGTGGACGAGCGCCGCCGTATGGGCGATGGCCCCGAAGTGTCCGGTGGATTGGAACGCCAAGGGTCCGATCTTGCCCCACAACTCGGTGGCGATCTCGGCGCCGGCGATAAGCTGCCCGGCTTTGAACGCCGCCAGGTTCCAGGCCTTGCCCGCCGAGGTGGCCACGACCGCTCGCTCAGCGCCGGGCACCGCGAGCAGTGGGACGAAGGTGGTGCCCGGATCGACCAGGGCCGCATGAATTTCGTCCGCGATGAGCTGCACGTCGAAGCGACGGCAGAGGGCCACCACCTCGGTGAGCTCCTCGAGCGTGTGAACGGCCCCGGTGGGGTTGTGAGGGGAGCACAACAGGTAGGCCGTTGGCCGGGATTCCTCGAAGACGCGCTCGAGGTCGGCCAGGTCGAGGCGTCCCGCGGTGGTGAGGTGAGAGGCCACGATCTTTCGTCCGTAGCCGGAAATGACCTGCCAGAACGGGGGATAGACCGGCGGATTCAACACGATGTTGTCGCCTTCGGCGGTGGTGCTGAGCACCACGGCCAGCATGGCGTTCATCACATCGCCGGAGCGGCGCACCTGGGTGGTGATGTCGGGCGTCCAACCCCAACGCGCGGTCGCCATCGCGACAAACGCCTCGCCGTAGGTATTGCCGAACGGATAGCCGGTGTCGCCCAGATCGATGGCCGCCCGCAAGGCGTCGCCGACGGCTGGATGCAGCGAGACGTCCATCTCCGCCACCCAGAGCGGCAGGACGTCCTCGGGGTAGGTATGCCACTTGAGCGACGTGCGGCGTCGCAGCTCAGATTCGGTCAACGAAAGCAGGACCATAACGGCCATTGTGCCGGACTCGCTCCCGCTTCGCCGTACGCTCAAGGCATGGCCAGGTACTTCGACGTTCATCCTGACAATCCGCAGCCGCGCGCGCTCGCCCAAGTCGCCGAGATTCTTGCGGAGGGCGGGCTCATCGCCTATCCCACCGACTCCTGTTACGCCCTCGGGTGCGGCCTCGGAAACAAAGAGGGGCTCGACCGGATCCGCGCCATCCGCCAACTGGACGAACGGCATCACTTCACCTTGATGTGCCGCGACTTCGCCCAGATGGGGCGCTATGTGGAGATGGACAATCACATCTTCAAGCTGATCAAGCGACTGACGCCCGGTCGCTATACGTTCATTCTCAAGGCCTCTCGGGAGACGCCGCGGATGATGTGGCAGCCCAAGAAGCGCACCGTCGGTGTCCGCATCCCCGAGCACACCACCTGCCTGGCGCTCCTCGAAACGGTGGGAACGCCGCTGGTGTCGTCCACGTTCTTGATGCCCGGGCACGAGGAAGCGCTCACCGATGGTTGGACGATCGCCGACGAGTACGGGCACCTCGTGGACGCCGTGCTGGACTCCGGCGATTGCGGCGTGGAGCCCACGACGGTGGTGGATCTCTCGGGGGAGGACATCGAGATTCTCCGCGTCGGAGCGGGGGATCCCAGCCCGTTCGAGTGAGAAATCTTGCGCGACGGCGAGATTGGTTAACTCGGCTACTATTCATGCGGCAACAGCCACCTGGAAAGGGACTGATCGATGACGCACACCACCAAGGTTGAGGGACGTTCGCGCTGGCAGCGGCTCCTCCTGGCGGGACTCGTGGCAATGGGGTTGCTCACCGCGGCCGCTTGCACGCAACAGCCGACCGTTACCGTCAAGAAGTTCGTCATCGGCGCGTCCGCTGAGCCGGCTTCCATGGACGTGACCACCTCGCCGTCGGCGGCGGGGCCCCAGGTGATGCTCTACAACGTCTACGAGACGCTGGTGCGGATCGACGGCGACGGCAAGATGCGTCCGATGCTCGCCCAAAGCTGGGACATCAGCGCGGACGGGCGCGTCTACACCTTCCACATCAACCCGGCGGCGACGTTCGCGTCCGGCACCAAGGTCACCGGGTCCGCGGTCGTGAAGAGTCAGGACAAGCTGCGCAGCGATGCCGCCACCACCACGGTGCTTCGCACCCAGCTGGCCGACGTCGCCACGGTGACGGCGCCCGATGACGCCACCGTGGTGTTCACGCTCAAGAACCCGTCACAAAACTGGCTTTACTACATGACCTCGACGGCGGGCATCGTTTTCGATCCCACCCTGATCGGTGAGGCCGCGACCAAGTCCGCGGGCTCCGGCCCCTATGCCTGGACAGCGTGGAACAAGGGCTCCTCCGTGGTGCTCACCAAGAACGCGAAGTACTGGGGCACGGCCCCGCGGTTCGATGAGGTGACCTTCCGGTATTTCACGGACGCCAACGCACTCAACGCCGCGATGCTCGCGGGTGACCTCGACGTCATCTCCAACGTGCAGGCACCCGAGGCGCTGTCGCAGTTCTCGGACACCTCGAAGTACACCGTGCTAGACGGGGCGACGAACGGCGAGGTGACGATGGGCTTCAACCACCAGTCCCCGGCGCTGCAGAACCAGAACGTGCGCAAGGCGATCACCATGGCCATCGACCGGGCGGCGCTGATCAAGACAGTGTGGGCCGGCAAGGGGCAACTCATTGGCTCCATGGCCGTCCCCACCGACCCGTATTACGTGGATCTCGCCAACGCCGTCCCCTTCAACGTCGCCGAGGCCAAGGCGCTGTTGGCCTCCTCCGGTGTGGCGATGCCCACTTTGCGGATCCGGGTGCCAGCCCTCGCGTACGCGACCAAGAGCGCCCAGTTCGTGGCGAGCGCACTCAACGAGATCGGCATCAAGACCACTGTGGACGAGTTGCCCTTCCCCGCGACCTGGCTGGATCAGGTTTACAAGAACGGCGACTACGACATCACGATCGTGGCGCACGTGGAGCCGCGCGACATCAACAAGTTCGCTGATCCGACCTACTACTGGCACTACAACAACCCGGCCTTCCAGGCACTCATCGCGAAGGCCGACACCGAGCCGACCGAGGCGGCCTGGCTGGCCGACATGGCGGACGCTCAGAAGGTGCTGACCGACGATGCCGCCGCGGTGTGGCTGTTCATGCTGCCGAACCTCGTGGTCACGAAGAACACCGTGACCGGGCTCAGCCCCAACGCCGTGACCTTGTCCTTCGACCTCACCGGCGTCGCGCGTCGATGAGGCGGGCGACACCTAGGTAGGGTGTCGCGGGTGATCCGTCGCGTAGGCGCCAGGCTCGGCATTCTCGCCGCGAGCCTGCTGGCCGCGTCCGTGTTGATCTTCGTGGTCTGCTCGGCGCTGCCGGGTGATGTCGCGTCCGTGATCTTGGGAGAGGGCGCCACCCCCGACCAGTTGGCCACCTTGCGGCACCAACTGGGCACGGATCGTCCCCTGCCCGTCCAGTACCTCTCGTGGGCGAGCGGCATGCTGCAGGGTGACTTCGGACGCTCCTACCTCAGCGGCGACTCGGTGGCGAGCCTGCTCGGGCCGCGGCTCGCCGTCACGTTCTGGTTGGTGACATTCAGCCTCATTCTCGCCCTTCTCGTGGCGCTGCCGACGGGGATGTACGCCGCCCTGCGTCGGCGGCACTGGGACGGCTTCATAGCGACGGCGCTGGCCCAGATCGGGATGGCCATTCCCGCGTTCTGGGCCGGCTTGCTGCTCGTCGCCGTGTTCGCGGTGGGGCTGCACTGGTTACCCGCCAACGGCTACGTGCCCTTCGCCGAGGATCCAGGGTCGTGGGCGGCGCACCTCGTGCTGCCCGTGCTCGCCTTGGGGTTGATCCAAGGCGCCATGCTGACCCGCTACGTGCGCTCGGCGTTCATCGACGTCCTTAACGAGGACTACTTTCGGACGGCGCGGGCGGTGGGCTGGACGCAAGGCCGGGCTATGGTGCGCCACGGCCTGCGGAACGCGTCGCTGTCGCTGGTGACGGTTCTCGGCCTGCAGTTGTCGAGCGTACTGGTGGGCGCCATCGTCATCGAGAGCGTGTTCGCGCTGCCAGGCTTGGGCACCATGCTGCTCCAGGTGGTCACGCAACATGACCTGCAGGTCGTCCAAGGAACCGTGATGTTCCTGGTGGCGGTCGTCCTGGTCGTCAACGCGCTTGTGGACGTGTCTTACCTCATCATCGACCCCCGGCTGCGGGGGGAGCGCGAATGAAGCGCTTCACGCTCGTCGTCGGCCTCGTGCTCGTCTGCTCAGTGGTGTTGACGGCCTTGGTGAGCCTGGTCTGGACGCCGTTCGATCCCATCCGCGTGGTGGCCGCCGACGCGCTCCTCAAGCCGGGCTGGCCGCACCTACTGGGGACGGATGCCTTCGGCATCGACATCGTCAGCCGCCTCATGATCGGTGCCCAAACAACGCTGCAGGTGGGCATCATCGCCGTCAGCATCGCGGCGGTCGTCGGGGTGCCCCTCGGTGTGCTCGCCGGCCAGGGGTCGGGCTGGGTCTCCGAGGTCGTGATGCGGGCCTCCGACGTGGTCTACGCCTTCCCAGCCCTTCTGCTCGCCATCTTGTTCGCGGCCGCCTTCGGGGGGTCGACGTGGACCGCCATGGCTGCCATCGGCATCGCGACGATCCCCGCCTTTGCGCGAGTGGCTCGCGCCGGCACGCTGCATGTGATGGCGTCCGACTACGTGCTGGCGGCCCGTTCGTGCGGCACCTCGCGGATGGGCATCGCAGTGCGGCACGTAATGCCCAACATCGCGCCTCTGATCGGGGTGCAGGCCTCGGTGGCCTTCGCTACAGCGATTCTGGCCGAGGCGGGCCTGTCGTTCTTAGGTCTCGGTACGCGGCCCCCCACGCCCACATGGGGCCGGATGCTGCGCGACGCGCAGAACCTGCTCTTTGGGGATCCGCTGCAATCGCTGTGGCCGGGGCTCGCCATCGCCCTCGCTGTGCTGGGGTTCAACCTCCTGGGCGACGGTTTGCGGGACTACCTCGATCCGCAGTTGCGGGAGGTGTCATGACAGATCCGCTACTGATCGTATCGAATCTTTCGATCGACTTCGGGCGCCACCGCCGGCCCGCCCTCACCGACGTCTCGTTTGAGCTTGCGGACAACGAACGGCTGGGCATTATCGGGGAATCCGGCTCGGGCAAGACCGTCACCGCGCTGGCCATCATGGGGCTGCTTCCGGAGACAGCGACCGCCTCCGGCTCGATCCGCCTGCGCGGCAACGAGATGGTCAACACCGGGGACAGGGAGCTCGCTCCGCTCCGCGGAAACCTGATGTCGATGGTGTTCCAGGAGCCCATGACGGCGTTGGATCCGACCATGCGCGTGGGGCGCCAGGTCGCCGAGGTACTGACCCTGCATCAGCACTCCGCGAAGGAGGCCGCGCGCTCGGCGGTGGTCGCGATGCTGGCGCGGGTGGGGCTCCCCGACCCCGAGCGGATCGCCGACGCCTATCCGCACCAACTGTCCGGGGGGCAGCGGCAGCGGGTCGTCCTCGCCATGGCGCTGGTCAACTCCCCGGATCTGGTCATCTGCGACGAGCCCACCACCGCGCTCGACGTCACCGTTCAAGCGCACGTGTTGGCGACCTTGGACGCCGTGCTCGACGAGGCAAACGCCGCCTGCCTGTTCATCAGCCACGACCTCGCCGTGGTCTCGCAGGTGTGCGACAAGGTGCTGGTGATGCTCGACGGCCGCGTGGTCGAGGCGGGCACGGTGGCGGCGCTGTTCAACGACGCCCAACATCCCTACACCCGCGGGTTGATCGCCGCCTCGCGCATCGACCAGCTCGAACCCGGGTCCCGCCTGCCCCAGGTCGAGGATTACTGGAAGGGGAACGACGCATGACCGAACCCCTCTACACCGTCCGGGACCTCACCCGCATCTACCGTCGGGGCCCGGCGTCGGTGACCGCGTTGGACGCCGTCAGCCTCGAGGTCGCGCGGGGGGATCGGCTCGGCATTGTGGGGGAGTCGGGCTCGGGGAAATCCACCTTGATTCGCCTCATGGCCGGCCTCGATCGTCCGACCTCCGGCACCGTCCGTTTCGCAGGGCGGGAGATTCAGCGGCTGCCCGAGCGCGACCTGGCGTTCTTGCGCTCCGAGGTCCAGATGGTGTTCCAGGACCCCCGCGGCTCGTTGGATCCCCGCATGCGGGTCGGGGAGATCATCACCGAACCGCTGCGCAGCGCCCTCATCGACGAGGGCCGCTACCGCCGCGACCCCGCCGCCCGAGAGCGGCGGCTGCGCGAGGTGCTGAACGCCGTCGATCTGCCAGCCGACTCGGCCGGACGCTACCCGCACGAGTTCTCCGGCGGACAGAGGCAGCGCATCGCCATCGCCCGGGCCTTGGCCCCCGAGCCGTCGGTCCTCATCGCCGATGAGCCGGTGTCAGCGCTCGACGTTTCCGTCCGGGCCCAAGTGCTGAACCTGCTCAACGACCTCGTCCGGGACATCGGGTTGACCCTGGTGTTCGTGACCCACGACCTGTCGGTCGTCCGGCACCTGTGCACGAGGGTCGCGGTGCTGCGCAACGGCAAACTGCTCGAAGAAGGGCCGACGCCGCAGGTCTTCTCCCAACCGGCCTCCGACTACACCGCGCAGCTACTGGCGGCGGTGCCCAAGGTGAGGCTCGGCTAAGCTTCCGCCGCCAAGTAGGCCAGCACTTCGCCGTGCAGCACCCCGTTGGTGGCGACGGCCCCGGGTCCGGCGACGCCGTCGACCCCATCGATCGAGGTGAACCGTCCGCCCGCCTCGCGGACGATGATGTCGAGGGCGGCCATGTCGTGCAGGGCGAGCTCGGGCTCGCAGGCGATGTCGACCGCGCCTTCCGCGACGAGCATGTACGACCAGAAGTCACCGAAGGCGCGCGTGCGCCACACCCCGCGCAGCAGGTCGACGAACTGCTGACCGCGTCCGGCTGTTACCCACTCGGCAATGTCGGAGTGGGACAGGAACGCCTCGGGCAGGCTGGCCACGGTCGAGACGGCCATGGGCTGCCCGGTGAGCAGCGAGCGTCCGCTGAAGGCGCCGGCGCCCTCGCTGGCCCACCAGCGACGTCCGAGCGCCGGGGCGCTCACCACGCTGGCGACGATGCGGCCCTCGACCTGCAAGGCGATGAGCGAGGCCCACACGGGGACGCCCCGGGCGTAATTGGAGGTGCCGTCGATGGGGTCGATGATCCAGCGGCGGGGGCCCCAGCCGGTGTCCTCGCGCTCCTCGCCGTGGACGGCGTCGCGTGGGCGCACCTTCTTCAGGGTGCTGCGGATGGCGTCCTCGACGGCGGTGTCGGCGTCGGTGACCCAGGTGGCGTCCGCCTTGGTGGCGATGCTCAAATCGCGGGCGCGAAACCGGTTCAGCGAGATCGAATCGGCGTTATCGGCCAAGAGGTGCGCCAACCGTAGGTCGTCGAGAAACTGCGAATCCGCCATGGGGTCAGCGTATTCGCTGCGCTCACCAGGTGCCGGGGACGCGCTCGGTCCAGGAGCGTTCCATTCGCCGGAAGGAGGCCAGCCGTTCGGGGGTGAGGCGTCCCTCGGCGACGGCCAGGTCGAGCCCGCATTCGGGGGCCTGGGAGCCGTGGTCGCAGCCGCGCGGGCAATCCTCGGTGAGCTCGGCCAGGTCGCCGAAGGCGGCGATGATCGAGTCTTGGGTCACGTGCGACAACCCGAACGAGCGAATGCCAGGGGTGTCGATCACCCAGCCGCCCGGCGGGGGTAGCTCCAAGGCGACCGCCGAGGTCGAGGTGTGCCGACCACGTCCGGTGACCTCGTTGACCTCGCCCGTGACGCGGTCCGCGTCCGGAATGAGGGCGTTGACCAGGGTCGACTTTCCCACCCCGGAGTGGCCGATGAACACCGTGCGGTGATCGGCGAGGATCTCGCGGATGGGGTCGAGGTCAGAACCCGGTTGGGTCACCACGATCGGCACGCCCAGCGGCTCGTAGAGGGCCGACAGGGTGTCGGGCGTCGCCAGATCGGATTTGGTGAGGCACAAGATGGGGACGATGCCGGCGTCGAAGGCGGCGACCAGGATGCGGTCGATCATCCCGGTGCGCGGGGGCGGATCGGCGAGCGCGGTCACGATGAACAACTGGTCGGCGTTGGCGACGACCGGACGCTCGTAGGGATCATCGTCGTCGGCTGTCCGACGCAGGACGGTCTCGCGCTCTTCGACCTCGACGATGCGGGCGAGTGTGCCCTCGTCGCCGGTGAGGTCACCCACGAGCCGTACCCGGTCGCCCACGATGACGCCCTTGCGTCCGAGGGTGCGCGATTTCGCGGCGATGAGCGGCTCGTCGGCGCCATCGAGCAGGCACGTGTACCGGCCGCGATCGACCGCGACCACCCAGCCCACCTCGGCTTTGGAGTAGTTGGGACGATCCTTGGTGCGCGGACGGGTGCGCCGCGCCGGACGATCGAAGCCACCGTTCGGATCATCGGTGATGCTGTGCGACAACCGCCTCGCCATCAGCCACCCACCAAGCTCGACCAGCGGTCGGCGAAGTCGGGCATCGTCTTCGAGGTGCATGCCACGTCGTCGAGGGTGATGCCCGCCACCCGCAGCCCCACCAGGGCCCCGGCGTGCGCCATCCGATGATCGGCGTAGGTCGCAAAAGGGCCCGCGTGCAGGGGAGCGGGTTCGATCAGGAGACCGTCGTCGGTCTGCCGGACCACTCCGCCCAGGCCGTTCAGTTCTCGTTCCAAGGCGGCCAGCCGATCAGTCTCATGTGCGCGGATGTGGGCCACGCCTCGGATGCGGCTGGGCGTGGACGCCAAGGTGGCAAGCGCGGCGACCGCCGGGGTGAGCTCGCTCACCGCGTGGAGATCGACGTCCACGCCCGGCAGGTCGGCGGGACCGGCCACGGTCAGGACGCCGTCGCTGACCGTGACCTCGGCGCCGAAGGCGCGTAGGACGTCCAGCACGGCCCCTTGGGGCTGCACGCTCAGGGCGGGCCAGGGCGTGCTGAGCCGGCCGCCGGTGGCCAGCGCCGCGGCCAGGAAGGTCGCGGTGTTGGTGAGGTCGGGCTCGATTGTGGCGTCCCGGGCGGCGATCGGACCCGGGGCGACCCGCCAGGTACCGTCCGACTCGCCGACGTCCACCCCGCGTTCGCGCAGCATGGCGGCGGTCATGTCGACGTGAGGGCGTGAC
Source organism: Micropruina sp. (assembly GCA_016716635.1). Lineage (GTDB taxonomy): Bacteria > Actinomycetota > Actinomycetes > Propionibacteriales > Propionibacteriaceae > JADJVZ01. Next base: position 1,166,241 of record JADJVZ010000011.1, on the reverse strand, counting down.
GGCATGTGTCCGGAGGTCTCGCGCACGACGAGCCCCTCCGGCAGCCGGGCGCCGATGAGCAACAGCGCGGACAGGAACTGGCTGGAGCCGGAGGAGTCGACGTCGACGCCGCCCCCGGCGATCGGACCGGCGATCGCGAACGGGACGTGCGTGCCGGTCACGGTTGCCCCGAGACCGGTCAGGGCCCGCAGCAGGGGCTCGACCGGACGGGTCGCCATCGCCGGGTCGCCCACAAAGGTGGTGGTCGCGTCAGACGTGGCGGCGAGCGGCGGCAGAAAGCGGGCGACGGTTCCGGAGAGGCCTGCGTCGATGGTCCGACCGCCGGTGAACTGGGTCGGCGGGATCACGCGCACCGCCGTGTCGTCGAGTTCCTCGAAACCGACGCCGAGGGCGGCCAGGCCGGCGCGCATGAGGTCGGTGTCGCGGGCGCGCAGGACCCCAGTTAGCACGCTAGGACCGTCAGCGAGGGCGGCGAGCACGTACGCCCGCGCGGTCGCCGACTTGGAGCCGGGAATGTGGAGGTCCCCAGAAATGGGGCCGGGCGCGGACGGAGTGCTCCAGGACGTCACGAAAGGGCGCTCCCAATACTGCGCTGAGCGTCGGAGACCACGTCGCCCGCGCGCTTGGCGAGCTTCGCGGCGTCCTTTTCGATCTGCAGCCGGGTGTTGGCGGCCTGCTTGCTCAGGATCTCGGCCTTCGTCCGGGCCCGCCAGGCGAGCGTCGGGCGTCCCTGGGTGTCTTGGGCGGCCAAGCCGACCCCGCCCATGAGCGCGACATTCGTCAGGAACTCCGCGGTCGCTCCCGATGCGCGGTTCTGTTTGTGGAGCGGGCTCGTCTCCAGCACGGCCGGGATCATCGTCGCGGCGAGCAGTCCGGCACCGATTCGGCGCCCGATACCGGTCGCCAGCATGGCGCCCGCGACGGCCTGGGTGGCACCGATGCACTGCACCCAGCCGCGGGTGGTGGTGGGCAGGTAGACCGCGGCGGCGTCGGGAAGGGCGCGCTGCAAGGTCGGCCCGAGGGTGGCGACGACCGGCTCGACTGTGGCCACGTGCTCGTCGGGCTTCAGGAAGGCCTTCGCGCCGTTGACGACGAAGTAGCTGGCCAGCATGGTGCGGGCCGCGAAGCGCAGCAGGTTCATACCCCCATTCCTACCGGAACGAGGTCCACCATCCAAGCGCTGCGGGTGCGCCGTACGCTGATCCCCATGTGTGGACGGTATGCGGCGTCGGCGAGCCAGGGCGATCTCGTCGAGGTGTTCGAGATCGCGGTGGTGGACGAGTCGCTGCCCGCGCCGAAGTTCAACATCGCGCCGACGGATCCCGTGCCGGCGGTCGTCGAGCGGGCGGACAAAGTCAGCGGTGAGATCGTCCGTTCGCTGGTCGGACTGCGGTGGGGGCTCGTGCCGTCCTGGTCGAAATCCCTCGACGGTGGCGCGCGGATGATCAACGCCCGCGTCGAAACCGTCGCCGAGAAGCCTGCGTTCCGCACGGCGCTCGCCAAGCGGCGCTGTCTTCTGCCCGCGGATGGCTACTACGAGTGGTACACGCACACCGGCTCGAACGGGAAGCCGGCAAAGCAGCCGTTCTTCATCCACCCGAGCAACGGTGGACCGCTGGTGATGGCCGGGTTGTATGAGTTCTGGCGGGGTCCGGATGGCGTGTGGGTGCCGTCCTGCACGATCATCACGACCGAGGCCACGGACGCCCTAGGCGTCATCCACGACCGGATGCCGATGATCGTCCACCCGGACGCATGGGACGCCTGGCTCGATCCGCGTCTCGACGCCGGAGCGCTGGAACTGCTCACCGTGGCGGGCCCGGAGCTCACCGCGTACGCGGTCGGGACGGCCGTCGGCAACGTCCGCAATCAAGGCCCCGAGCTTCTCGACCCGCTCCCCGTGAGCTGACCCCGTGGAATAAACGTCCTGTGGGACCGCGTTTGACCAGGCGTGATGACATCGGGCAAGACCCTCGTGGACGCTGGAATCGCGCCTCGTCAGGCGTCCCCGCTACTGTCGTACGTGATGACACTTCCGCCCATTCCGGATCCCTCCGCCGACGATGTCGCCGAAGGCACTGTGGCGCGCGCGATCGACGAGACCGAGGCCGAGCGCACGGCCCGTTTCGAGGCCGACGCCCTGCCGCTGCTCGATCAGCTGTACGGGGCCGCGCTGCGCATGACGCGTAACCCGGCCGACGCCGAAGATGTCGTCCAAGAGACTTTCGCGCGGGCCTACGCTTCGTTCCACCAGTTCCAGCCCGGCACGAACCTCAAGGCGTGGCTGTATCGCATCCTCACGAACACCTACATCAACAGCTATCGCAAGAAGCAGCGCCAGCCGCAGCTCTCCGACGATGCGGATGTTGAGGATTGGCAGTTGCACCGCGCCGGGCAGCACACGTCCGACGGGCTTCGCAGCGCCGAGATGGACGCGCTCGACAGGATGCCCACCGGCGTGGTCACGGATGCGTTGCAGGCGCTGCCCGCGGATTTCCGCACGGCTGTGTACCTTGCCGACGTCGAAGGTTTCTCCTACAAGGAGATCGCCGACATCATGGGCACGCCGATCGGCACCGTGATGTCGCGCCTCAACCGCGGACGCACGCAGCTGCGCGCCTCCCTGGCCGATTACGCCCGTGAGACCGGGTTGGTGAGCGCCGATGTCTGAAGCCCTGCATGACGATGACTGCTCGGCGATCCTCGCCCGCGCGTACGTCTTTCTCGATCACGAGCTGAGCGAAGCCGAAGAGGACGACGTTCGCGCGCATCTCATGGCCTGCGAGCCCTGCCTGGACCATTTCGACGTCGAGGCGGCGGTCAAGGCGTTGGTGAAGCGGTGCTGCACCGAAGAGGCCAAGGCTCCGGAGGGTTTGCGCGCACGCATCGTGACCACGTTCACCAGCTACACGCGGACGACGATCATCCGCGAGGCCTGACGGCGCACCGCGGGTTCTCCCCGCCAGCACACCGACCCACCAAGAACCACGAAACCCCCGCCGGTGGCGGGGGTTTCGTCAGAGATTGGTGCCTCAGGTGTTGGGGCGCTTGCCGTGATTGGCGCCGTTCTTCCTGCGGGCCCGGCGCTTGCGTCCACCCTTACCCATGACTTGCTCCTTGCGAGATTGGTTGCGCGCACTCGCGCGGCTCCCCATTGTGGCAGAGGCGACGAGGGGCACCCAAATCACGGGTAGGCTTCCGGCATGCTCACGCTGGCGCAGGTGTTGGACGCGCACACCGATTTGGCGCCCGGAGAACGTGCCTGGCTAGGCGCGTTGGTCGCCGAGTGGGAGATTCTGGCGGACCTTTCGTTCTCGGATCTCATCTTGTGGGTCCCCGATGTCGATGACAACGTGTTCTGGGCAGCAGCCCAATTCCGTCCAACCACCGGTCCCACGGCTCTGGAGGACGACGTGGTCGGGGATGTCATCGCCTACGATCCCGAGAGCCTGGTGACAGCGGCCTATATGTCGCGCGAGATCACCGAAACGTCGTTCAACAGCGTTTTCGCGGGTATTCCCGTCGGCGTTCAAGCCATTCCCATCATCAAGTTCGAACGCGTCGTCGGCGTCGTCGAGATGCACACCAACCAGATGGGCGTCCGGGCTCCGGGCGCACTGGAGGACGCCTATCTGGAGGCCGCCCAGATTCTGTCGGAGATGGTTTGGCTCGGGCACTTCCCCCTCGTGGACGGGCGTCCGGTGCCCGGCATGTCACCGCGGGTGGGCGATGGATTGATTCGCGTCGGCTCGCAGGGGAACGTGCTGTACGCCAGCCCCAACGCCGTCAGCGCGTATCGCCGGATGGGTCTCGCCGGTGACCTTGAGGGCGAGAACTTCGCCCAGGTCACGGCCAGCATGTTGCCAGGCAAGGGGAGGGCGCCCGTCGAGCAGCCCTTGGCCACGATTCTGGCGGGCCGCGGCAGCCACGAGGTGGAACTGGAGAACCCCACGGCGTCCATCCGGCTGCGGGTGGTCCCGATGCTGAGCAGCGGGAAGGCCAGCGGCGTGCTGGTGATGTGCCGCGACACCACCGAGGTGCGCTCCCGCGAGCGGCAGTTGGTGACCAAGGACGCCACCATCCGTGAGATCCACCACCGGGTGAAGAACAACCTGCAGACCGTCGCGGCGTTGCTGCGCCTGCAGGCCCGGCGCATCGATTCGGTCGAGGCCAAACTGGCGCTCGCCGATGCCACCAAGCGGATCGGCGCGATCGCCGTGGTCCACGAGATCTTGTCGCAAGCGTTCGACACCACCGTCGAGTTCGACGCCGTGGCCGACCGGTTGATGGCCCTGGTCGTCGAGGCCGGCACTACGCCCGATCAGGTGCGGATGCGGCGCATCGGCAGTTTCGAGCGCGTGCCCGCCGAGGTAGCGACGAGCCTGGCGTTGATCCTCACGGAGTTGTGCCAAAACGCGGTTGAGCACGGGTTTGGTCCGCGGCGCGGTGAAGTGCTCGTCCGTCCGTCCCACCAGGGGCAACGCCTGGTGATGGAGGTCGTCAACGACGGCGAGCCGCTGGCGTCCGATTTCGTGCTGGAACAGTCGCGCAGTCTGGGCTTGTCGATCGTCCGAACGCTGGTCGGGGATCTTGGGGGCATCTTCAGCCTGACCTCGGCGGATGCGGACAAAGGCGTGATCGCCCGCGTCGAGGTTCCGCTCGGCTAACCAACGGCACCCGGCAGGCACCCCAGGGGCGGCTGCGCGTTCGGCGAGCCTTGGCTTTCGTGGACCGAACAGCCCTAGCCTTACGCCATGGTGCGATTCTCAGGCCGCCGACGCCTTGCTCTACTCTTCTTGCCGCTCGTGGTGTTACTTGCTGGCTGCGTGAAGGTTGAGGCCTCGTTCACGGTCTCGTCCACGGACTCCGTTGACGCCTCGATCCTCCTGGCCGTGGAGGACACCTACGCGTCAGCAATCAAGAGTGCGTGCTCGAGTTCGGCGAGCGGCACGGTTCCTGGCGGCACCGTCACGCCGTACAAGGAGAACGGTTTCACAGGCTGCACGATGACGGGCAAGAACCTCTCGCTCTCGTCGCTCTCGAAATCGTCCACGGGTTCAGTGCTGACGCACGCCAACGGGGGGTACACCTTCGAATTCAAGCCCGGCACGATCGGTGCGAGCAGCAGTTCGCTGAAACCCGAGACCTTCACGTCGTTCAAGTTCACCGTGACGTTCCCGGGCGAGGTGACGTCGCACAACGGCAGCAGCACCGTGAGCGGCACTACCGTGACCTGGACGAAGGCCGCCGACCTGCTCTCTGCGGAGGGTCTCAAGGCCACGGCCAAGGAGGGCAACGCCGGGCTACCGGGCATCCCGTCTGCGGCGGGTGCCGGAAGCTTCCTGATGGGCCTGATTCCGTGGGCGATCGGGGGAGTGGTGCTGCTCGTGGCCCTCGTGGTCATTCTGCTCGTTGTCAGGGGCAGCAAGAAGTCAAAGGCATCCGCACCGAACACCGGCGCAATGCCCGGCCAGCCGGGTCCGGGGGCCTATGCCGGCGGCTACCCACCCCAGCAGGCCTACGCCCCCCAGCAACCTCCGGCACCTCAGCAGCCGTATCCGCCGTCAGGCGGGCAGTACCCGCAGGCCGGGACGAATCAGGGACCAGGATCGGGGCAGCCGCCCACCCAGCAGTACCCGACCCAGCAGTATCCCGCCCAACCGACCACTCAGCAGCCGGGTCAATACCCACCGCAGCCGGGTCAATACCCACCGCAGCCGGGTCAGTATCCGCCAGCGGGACAGCAGTACCCGCCGCAGCAGCCGGGCCAGTACCCGCCGCCCGGACAGTAAGCGCCCGCCGGGCACTATGTGCTGAGGCCGCCCTCAGGCGGCGCGGCGCCGCCGCGGCGGCTGAGGTGGCCGGGCCAGGCGCCAGGCAAACCCCAGGCCGATCAGAATGAGTCCCGCCACGAGCGGCCACAGTTGGGGCACGTGGATGCTCAAGTACGCGACGGTGGCCGTCATGGCGCTGAACACGACCCCGGCGGCTAGGCCCGCGAGGGTGCGTTGCAGCTGGTTCAAGTGGCCGTGCATGCCGTGGGCATCGACCTTGACAGGAATGTGGCCGCCCTTCAACTGCTGCAACCACGCGCCGACGACCTGCTCGGCGTCCGGCAGGTCCCGGAAGACCTGCTTGGCCGCGTTCAGGGCGTATTCCCGGGCCGTCGTCGCGACAACCTCGGGGGTGACGACCTCCACGGCGAGCGACGCCACCTGTCCGAGGGCAAACTCCACGAAGTCGATGTCCCCGCCTAGGTCGTCGATCACCGCTTCGGCTTGCCCGACCGACTTCAGCGCCAGCGTGAACTGGGCGTCCAGACGCATCTGGTGCTCTTGCAGCAGCAGGAACAGCGCGGCCGACATGGCCGAGAATTTCGGGCGCGTCTCGGCATAGGTCACGAATCGGCCGAGGAGCACCTCGACGTCGCCGCGAAGGGCGCTCACGTTCACGTCTTCGGGATGGGCGGTGATCCGCAGCAGCAGGCCCGTGAGACCCTCGGCGTCGCCCTGCTGAAGCGACAACAGCATGTCCACGAGGTTCAGGCGGCGGGTCACGTCCAGGCGCCCCACCAGACCCAGGTCGATGAACACCAGATCGCCGCGTTTGACGTCCAACAAGATGTTGCCGGGGTGAGGGTCCCCATGGAAGAACCCGTCCAGGAAGATCTGCTTGACCAAGGCGCGGACGAAATCCTCGGTCAGTTCGATGCGGTCGACGCCGGATTCAGCCACGGCGCCGGCCCGGCCGACCTTGACTCCCTCGATGAACTCCATGGTCAGGACGCGGGCGCTGCTGATCGATGGGTAGACGGCAGGCACTCGGACGCGCGGCAGGTTGGACATCGCCTTCCGCAGGCGGATGCCGTTGAACAGTTCGTTGCCGTAGTCGAGTTCCTGGATGACGCCGGAGGAGAACTCATCGACCATGTCGCCAAGCCCCGTTTGGCGAGCGGTGGCGCTCTTGCTTTCGGCGAAATCGACGATGTCGGCGATGACGCCGAGGTCAGCCTTCACGCTGGCGATGATGTTCGGCCGCTGGATCTTCACGGCCACGATCGTGCCGTCGTGCAGTGTCGCCCGGTGCACCTGGGCGGTCGAGGCTGCAGCCAAGGGGATGGGATCGAAGGTGGCGAAGGCTTCCTCGGGGGTGGTTCCCAACTCCGCCACGAACACCGCGCGGGCGGCGTCCGCGGAGACCGGCGGCACGTTCGACTGGAGCTTGTTGAGTTCCACGGTGAGGGCCGAGGGAAGGGCCGCACCTTGCGAAGAGGCGAGCTGCCCGAACTTGACGTACACAGGGCCCAATTGCTGAAGCATGACCCGAACGGCCCCGTAGGTGCTGAGCTCGTCGGTGGGGCCCTTCGCCCCGGTCACCCAACGCGACACCGTGCGCCGCACCGCACCCACGGGGGTGTCCGCCAGCGCGATGTCGATCCCGAAGGTCGTGATCGTGTGCAAGACCTCCTGCTGGCGAAGCCTCTCGCGCAACCAGTTGCGGCGGGGTGCCGCGACCCGGTCGAACATGCGCCACATCTCGGTGTTCCAGCGCCAGTCGGTGACGCGCGGACGATTGATCCCCGCCAGCGTTCCGAGCGCAAAGCTCAGGGCGCCGAAAAGGACAGCCGTCGCGGGCACCGCCCACCAGGTTTCCCCCGTGATCGGTAGCCCCAGGGGGGAGATGACCAGCGCCACGGTGAGGATGACCATGTCGAGCAGCATCGCCAAAAGGCCGAAGCTGCGCAGCAACCACTGACCGAACACCACGCCGAACAGCGGTCGCACCAGCCAGCGGATGGCCGTCAGAACCAGGGTGAATACCGCGATGGCTGGCACCAGCGTGACGAGGTAGGTCAGCGCCGCCAGGATCGCGCCGCCGCTGTTCAGCGTGGACAGCAGGACGGTCGTGAGGCTGAGGGCGATGAAGTTGACGATCAACTGCAGCACGAAGAAGGACGTCTCGACGACCCAAGGCCGGCGAAGACGCCGCGCTCGTTCGACATTGGTTGGTGGGGTGGTGGTCACAGTCATCGGGTGCTCCTCGGGTCGGGGGCATCCGCACCCCCAGACCTCATCACGATCGTGCCCGGGCATGGCCCGACGAACATCGCCCGGATGCGCCACATCAGATACCGCGTTCGCGGTAGTCGGACTAGCGCGGGCAAAGGGGGCGTCTCCGTCGTGCGGGCGCGCAAAACGTCCCGGCGCCGCGAGCAGCGCCGGGACGTTTGTGGAGGAGTGTTAGCGGAGTCGACCGCGGCTTCGGGCGTTGCGGCGACGGAGTGCGCGACGTTCGTCCTCGCTCATGCCGCCCCACACGCCATGATCCTGCCCCGCATCGAGAGCCCATTGGAGGCATTCTTCCCGCACGTCACAGCGGCGGCAGACCTTCTTGGCCTCCGAGATCTGCATCAGGGCGGGTCCGGTGTTGCCAACGGGAAAGAACAACTCCGGGTCCTCAGTAAGGCACGCAGCCTTATGGCGCCAATCCATGGCGAGGATCATTCCCTTCAAGGTGAGGAAGACCGGAGGGATCCCCGGACAGTGTGGCTTAGTCTTTGACCAAGACCGACAAAGCAGTAAGGGTAAGACATGTGCTTGCTGCAGGGCAACGATCCCATCGCTGCCTGCCTAGTCACTGTAGCGAGGCCAACAACCCCTTGGGGAGGTAAGACCCGGTTATGGAAGCTTTTGTGCACGCTCGAGGGCTGTTCCTGAGCGGAGTTGGCCTGGCGGCGTTCGCGCTGGTCGGCGGCTGGTTGGGGTTCTTGGCGCTCTCGGCGAACCACGGAACGTTCAGCATCGGGATCAGCATCATGATCATGGTCGTCGCGCTCGGCTGTGCGGTCGCTGCCTGGGGTGTGCTTCGGCTTCGTCGCTGGTCACGCGGCTTGGCGGTCGCACTCCTGCTGGTCATAGCTGCCACGGCGGCCACCCTCAGCGATGCGGGGTGGCCGGCCTGGGTTGCCACGGGAGCGTCCATTGGTTGCCTGGTGCCCCTGCTGATGCCGTCCGGGACGCAGGCCTTGCGCGGGGCCAGGGGCTGATCTTTAGGCCAGCGCCAGGTCCATCAGTTCGGCTTCCTGCACCTCGTGGACGTGATGAGAACCGACACTCGGGGCCGACGCGGCCGGACGGGTGACCCCACGCATGACGAGGTTGTAGTCAGGCAGGAAGGCCTTGATCGCGGGCGGAAGCTCCGTCTGCATGAACCACCACGCGCCCTGGTTGGAGGGCTCGTCCTGCACGTAGCGGACGTCCGTGACCTGCGGGTACTTGGCCAGTTCCTCCGCCAGTTCCTTGGCGGGCAGCGGGTAGAGGCGCTCGAGGGCGAGAATCGCCACCTTGCCGTCCAGCCCCGCCTCGGCGCGCGCCGTGACGAGGTCCCAGCGGATCTTGCCCGAGCACACAATGATGCGCTCGACGGCGGCGTGATCGGTGATGGTGGGATCGCCCATGGCTGGTTCCCAACGACCCTGCAGGAAGTCTGCGGGCATCGAGGTGGCCAGCTTGTTCCGGAGCATCGACTTCGGAGTGATGATCACCACTGGGCGGTGCCAGTTCACGTAGGCGTGCGTCCGCAGCAGGTGGAAGTACGACGCCGGCGTGGACGGCTGGCAGACAGCCAACGCGCCCTCGGAGCACAACTGCAGCCAGCGCTCGATGCGCGCCGAGCTGTGGTCGGGACCTTGGCCTTCGTAGCCGTGGGGGAGAAGCAGGACCACGCCCGACTTCTGCGTCCACTTGGCGTTGCCGGAACTGATGAACTCGTCGGCGATGGTCTGGGCGCCATTGGCGAAGTCGCCGAACTGGGCTTCCCAGCACACCAGCGCCTCGGGCGCGGCCACCGAGTAGCCGTACTCAAAGCCCATGCCCGCGTACTCACTCAGCAGCGAATCGAACACGTGGAACTGACCCTGGTCGTCGGAGAGGTGCTTGAGTGGGACCCACGCCTCGTTGGTGACCCGGTCGACCACGGCGGCGAAGCGCTGGCTGAACGTGCCGCGACGGCTGTCTTGCCCGACGAGGCGGACGGGGCGGCCCTCCATGAGCAACGAGCCGAAGGCCAGCAGTTCACCGGTCGCCCAATCGATGGGACCGTGGGCGATGGCGTCCGCGCGGCGCTCCAACTGGGGACGGACCTTGGGATGGACCGTGAAACCCTCCGGAAACACCAGGTGGGCGCTGGCGACTGCATCCATCACGTCTTGGCTGATCGTGGTGCCCTGATCCGTGCCGAGCTTCTTCGGGTAGTAGGCCGTGCGTGTGTAGGACTCGTCCTCGATGGGGGCCACCTTGGCCTCGGCGAAGACGGCCTCAAGGCGCTCCCGGAACTTCTTGCTGACCGCCTCGGCGTCCGCGTCGGTGATGTCGCCGCGGCCGATGAGGGCCTCGGTGTAGAGACGGCGCGTCGACCGCTTCTGTTCGATCAGGTCGTACATCAGCGGCTGCGTGAAGCTCGGATCGTCGCCCTCGTTGTGACCGCGGCGTCGGTAGCAGACGACATCGATGACGACGTCCTTGGCGAACCGCTGGCGGTAATCGAAGGCCAGTTGCGTCACCCGTGTCACCGCCTCCGGGTCGTCCCCGTTGACGTGGAAGATCGGGGCCTGGATCACTTTGGCGACGTCGGTGCAGTAGAAGGACGACCGCGACTCGACGGGTGCGGTGGTGAAACCGACCTGGTTGTTGACGACCAGGTGGATCGTGCCGCCGGTCTTGTAGCCGCGCAGTTGGCTCATCTGCATGGTTTCGTACACCACACCCTGGCCCGCGAAGGCCGCATCGCCGTGCATCAGCACCGGCATCACCGGGTACGTGTCGCCAGCGCCCAGATGGTCGTTCTTCGCGCGGGCGATGCCTTCCACGACCGGGTTGACCGCCTCCAGGTGGGACGGGTTCGCGGCCACGGAGGTCTTCACGGTCTTGCCGGAGGGGGCGGTGAACTGACCCTCGGCGCCCAGGTGGTACTTCACGTCGCCGGTGCCCATGGACATGGTGAGGTCGACGTTGCCGCCAAACTCGCGGAAAACGTCCCCATAGGACTTGCCGACGATGTTGGTCAGCACGTTGAGACGACCGCGGTGCGGCATGCCGATCACGACTTCGTCCAAGCCCGCGTCGGCGGAGGCCTCGCACAACTCGTCCAACACGACGATCGCCGACTCGCCACCTTCCAGGCTGAAGCGCTTCTGACCCACGAACTTCGTCTGGAGGAAGGTCTCAAAGATCTCGGCTTCGTTGAGCTTGTCGAGGATCCGCAGGTGTTCGTCCTTGCTCCACTTCGGCGAATCGGTCTCCACGCGGTTCTTGATCCAGCTGCGCTGCTCCGGGTCGGAGATGTGCATGTACTCGATGCCGACCGTCCGACAGTAGGAGTCGCGGAGCGTGGAAAGGATGCTGCGCAGCGTGCGGTACTCGCTGCGGCGGGCGCCGCCCAGGTTGCCCACCGGGAAGGTGCGATCGAGATCCCACAGGGACAGGCCGTGGTGTTCCAGCATGAGATCCGGGTGGGAGCGCTGGCGGTACTCCAGCGGATCGAGGTCAGCCTGCAGGTGGCCGAGCGTCCGATAGGCCTGGATCAGGTCGAAGACGCGTGCCTCACGCGGGCTGTCCTGCAGCCACGCGGTGGACGTGTCCACCGACCAGCGCATAGGGGAGTAGGGAATGCGCAGGGAGGCGAAGATCTCGTCGTAGAAGCCGTGATGCCCGATGAGTAGCTCGTGCATCCGCTTGAGGAACTCGCCGCTCTGGGCGCCCTGGATCACGCGGTGGTCGTAAGTGGAAGTCAGGGTGGTGACCTTCGACACGCCGAACTCGGTGATCCGAGCCTCGCTGGAACCCTGGAACTCGGGCGGGTAGTCGATGCTGCCCACGCCGAGGATCATCCCCTGGCCCGGCATCAGGCGGGGCACCGAATGGGTGGTGCCCAGGCCGCCGGGGTTGGTGAGGCTGGCCGTGGTGCCGGCGAAGTCGTCGACGGTGATTTCGGCCTTGCGGGCGCGCTGGACGAGGCGCTCGTACGCCGTCCAGAACGCGGCGAAGTCGAGTTGCTCACAGTTCTTGATGTTGGGCACCAGCAGTTGCCGGGTACCGTCCGGCTTGGTCATGTCGATCGCCAGGCCGAGGTTGACGGTCGGCGGGGTGACCAAGGTCGGCTTGCCGTCGCGCAACTCGTAGCTGTTGTTCATCGCCGGCTGCGCGACCAGGGCCTTGATCATCGCGAAGCCAATGAGATGGGTGAAGGAGACTTTGCCGCCGGTCGTCCGCGCGAGGTGGCCGTTGATGAGCAACCGCTGCTCGATGGCGAGCTTCATGGGCACGTCGCGGACGGATGTCGCGGTGGGAACCTGCAGCGAGGTTTCCATGTTGGCGACCGTCCGCATGGGGGCGCCGCGCAGGACGGTGTAGGTCGGCTCGCTGGACTTCACGACCTGCTCGCGGACAACAGGACGGTTGGCCGATAGGCCGAGACCCGAGCCGGGGCCTTCGACCGCGTCCGACCGCGTGACGACGGGCTCGACCGTGACGCGGGCGGCGGCGTCTTCGGTGGCTCGGGCGACCGCGGATGGGACGACCGGCTCAGGCGCCGGGACCGGCTCGGACACGATCACGGCCCGGGCCGAGGGGGCCGGAGCGGCGGGAGTAGGTGCGGATGCGACCGGCGCCGCAAGCGCTGGAGCGGGAGGAGCCTGCGCAGGAGCCACTGGAGCCGAGGTGCCCGCATGCTGCTGAAAGTAAGTGACCCAGCTGGCATCAACGGAGGCGGGATCGTTGGTGTACTGCTCGTACATCTCCTCGATCAGCCAATCGTTGGCGCCAAAAACCTGAGCCTGGCCTGATTCGTCCCCCGCCGTTGGAGCCACGGTGATCTTCCTTCGCATGTTGGCGGACAAGCGTCATCCGCACACCACTTGGTGGTCGATACCCACACTAGTTGAATCGTGACGAACTCTGATGTCGAACACGACGAGGACGCGGGCCTCTAAGCAAGGCTGAGGAGGGGTGTGGTTTGGTCGGCGCCCCCGGCAGGATTCGAACCTGCGCTCCCGCCTCCGGAGGGCGATGCTCTATCCCCTGAGCTACGGGGGCCGACGGCCCATTGGGCCGTGGATGACTGTAGCAGATTTCGAGCCTCACCCAGCCTCAGAGCAGGTCATGGAAGATGCCGAACGTGACCGGGTTTGGAGGCGAGGGCTTGGTCACTCATCGGGGAAAGTCCTTGTCGGGGCACAGTTGGCGGTCCGGGGGCTGGAAGCCGGATGCCGAGTTTGGGAGAGCCGTGGCACAGTGTCCGCCATGACCCACATGCACGTCGCCGGTTCTCTCCACGCCGATGCGGTCTCCGTTGCGCCTCAGTGGCTGGTCAAGCCCACGGACGTCAACGCGCTCGACCGCAACCTCTGGAGTGACTCCACCACGCGCCGCGAGTCGGGGGAACTGGCCATCGGCGGGCTGTCGGTGAACGAGATCGTGGCCCAAACGGGGTCGCCGGTCTACGTCATGGATGAGGTCGACTTCCGGGGCCGCGCCCTGACCTGGCGGCGCGCCTTCGAGGGCTGGCACGTGTATTACGCCAGCAAGAGCTTCCTATGCGCGACGGTGGCCCGGTGGATCGCTGAGGAGGGGCTCAGCCTCGACGTGTCGTCCATGGGCGAACTGACCGTGGCTCTGCGGGCCGGCTTCGACCCGGCGCGGATGGCGCTGCACGGCAACAACAAGAGCGAGGCCGAACTGCGCCTTGCTCTGACGTCGGGGGTCGGGCGGATCGTCGTCGATTCTTCCGATGAGATCGGACGCTTGGAGCGGCTGACGGCCGAACTCGGCGTGCGTGCCCAGGTGTTGATCCGGGTGACCACCGGTGTCGAGGCGCACACGCACGAGTACATCGCCACCGCCCACGAAGATCAGAAGTTCGGGTTCTCGATCTCCAGTGGTTCGGCGTTGGTGGCGATGGTCCGCTGCTACCACAGCCCCCAGATCGACCTGGTGGGGATCCACAGCCACATCGGCAGCCAAATCTTCGACACCAACGGTTTCGAAGTGGCGACGCGCCGCACCCTGAAACTGCTTGCGCAGTTCCGGGAAGCGACCGGCGTGGCCCTTCCGGAGCTTGATCTTGGGGGCGGCTTCGGGATCGCGTACACCAGCGACGATTCGCCCTCGACGCCGTACGAACTGGCGAAGGGACTGTCCGAGATCGTGGCCCACGAGTGTCGAGCCTTCGGCATGGACGTCCCCACCTTGTCGATCGAGCCCGGACGCGCAATCTGCGGCCCGGCGGGTACCGCGGTGTACACCGTTGGAACCACCAAGACCGTCGAGGTGGGCGGTGGCTACAACCGCCGCTACATTTCGGTCGACGGCGGCATGAGCGACAACATTCGTCCGGCGCTGTACGCCGCGGAGTATTCCGCGGTGCTGGCCGGACGTTCTTCGACGGCCCGCCCGGTGTTGTCCCGCGTGGTGGGTCTGCACTGCGAGGGTGGCGACATCCTCGTCCGCGACACCTTCTTGCCCGACGACGTGCGCCCCGGCGACCTCATTGCCGTGCCTGCTTCGGGGGCCTACAGCCGCTCCATGGCGAGCAACTACAACCACACGCCTCGGCCTCCAGTGGTCTCGGTGAAAGACGGTAAGGTTTCTACGCTGGTGCGCCGGGAGACCCTCGACGATCTCCTCGCTTTGGACGCCGGCATCGCCGAGGAGGATCGATGAAGGACGAGCGGCTCAAGGTCGCGCTCGTAGGTTGCGGAACCGTTGGATCGCAGGTGGCTCGGATGATTCTCGAGCTCGACGATGATCTGGCCTCGCGCATCGGGCGTCCCCTGGAATTGGTCGGGATCGGCGTGCGCCGTCTCGAACTTGAGCGCCCCGGGATCGACCGCAATCTACTGACGACCGACCTCATGGGTTTGGTGAGCCGCGACGATCTCGACCTCGTGATCGAGGTCATCGGTGGCATCGAGCCGGCGCGCAGCGTCATCCTGCGTGCGATCGAATCTAAGGCGTCCGTGGTCACGGCCAACAAGGCGCTGCTGGCCTCCGACGGTGAGGCGATCTTCGGCGCGGCGGAAGCTGCGGGTGTCGACGTCTACTACGAGGCCGCCGTGGCCGGTGCCATCCCGATCATCCGCCCGCTCCGTGAATCGCTGGTCGGCGACGCCGTCACCGCGGTCATGGGCATCGTGAACGGCACCACTAACTTCATCCTCGACAAGATGGCCTCGCAGGGCGCGTCGTTCGCCGATGCGCTGGCCGAGGCGCAGCACCTCGGCTTCGCCGAGGCAGATCCGACCGCCGACGTCGAAGGCTTCGATGCCGCAGCCAAGGCCGCCATCTTGGCCGGGCTGGCGTTCCACAGCCGGGTGCGCTTGGACGACGTGACCCGCGAGGGCATCACCGGTGTCACCGTCGAGGACGTCGCCGACGCCAAGGCCATGAATGCCACCATCAAGCTGATCGCCAAGGCCAGCCTGGCGCCGGACGATTCCATCTCCGTCGGCGTGCATCCGACGATGGTGGCCAACAGCCACCCGCTCGCCTCCGTGCCGGGCGCCTACAACGCGATCTTCATCGAGTCCCGCAACGCGGGGCAGTTGATGTTTATGGGCCCGGGCGCGGGCGGCTCGCCGACGGCCTCGGCCATCATGGGCGACTTGGTGACGGCGGCGCGCAACCGCGTTCGTGGCGTCGCTGGGCCGGGCGAGTCGGTGTACAGCCGCCGCGCTATCACTCCGGCCGGCCAGGCGCTGTCGGGCTACTTCGTGTCGCTGCTGGTCGCCGACGAGCCGGGCGTCCTGGCCTCCGTGGCCTCCGCGTTCGCAGCCCAAGACGTGTCGCTGCAGGCCGTCCGCCAGGAGGCCGCGATGGTCGGCGACGACGGTCCACTCGCGCGCCTGGGGGTCATGACGCACCTTTCCAGCAATGCGGCCGTGGAGCGCACGCTGGTCGAGCTCGGCAAGCAGCCCTACCTGCAGGGAACACCGCGGGTCTTGCGGTTCGAGGGCTGAGCCGTGGAGCTGGCCTGCCTCGACCTTGAGGGCGTGCTGGTCCCCGAGATCTGGATCAACGTCGCCGACCGCACAGGGATCCCCGAACTGCGTCGGACGACCCGGGACGAGCCCAATTACGACACGCTGATGCGCTATCGGATGGACATCCTGGATGCCCACGGCCTGACGCTGCGCGACATCCAAGCGGTGATCGCGAGCATGGGACCGCTGCAAGGGGCTGCCGAGTTCTTGGCGTGGTTGCGTGAGGGCTACCAGGTCATCATCTTGTCGGACACGTTCTATGAGTTCGCGACCCCCTTGATGGCCCAACTCGGCTATCCGACCTTGTGGTGCCACAACCTCCACACCGACGGCGAAGGCCGGATCAGCGGCTATACGCTCCGGATGCCGGATTCTAAGGCCGCCGCGGTGCGGGCCTTTCAGTCCCAGAACTTCCGCTGCATCGCGATGGGCGACTCCTACAACGACACAGCGATGCTCTCCCAAGCCGACGCCGGCGTCCTGTTTCGTCCGCCCGCCAACGTCGTGGACGACTTCCCGCAGTTCCCGGTCGTCACAAATTACGCGCAGGCTCAGCAGGCCTTCACGTCCGCCAGCACGCGCTGACTCAGCCCACCCCGGGGTGGTGGATTGATTCTGGCGCTCGCGCTGGTAGGGTGGGGCCGTTCGCACGCGAAGGCACCGAATCTGGTAGCCGCGCTCCTGAGACCCACACCACGCCAAATAAGCGCGCGGGTTTCCAGGGGAAAACATTGCTCCCAAGCTCAACGCAATACCCTCCGCGTGCTTGAGGCGAAGGCCCATCCGAAAGGACATCCGTGACTGATACGGTCAACAACCCCAAAGGCCTGGAATCGAAGCTGCTCCCTGAGTTGAAGCAGCTCGCGACCAACCTGGGGATCAAGAGCACCGGTTTGCGCAAGGGCGACCTCGTCGCCGCCATCAGCGCAGCCCAGCCCGTCGGGGGCAGCTCCGCCGGTGCTCACCAGGGAGACAACAACACTGCGGCCGCCGAAGGGGGCGAGCGTTCGCGCCGCCGCCGCGGGACGCGCGAAGCCGGCCCAGCCGAGGGCGACGCCGCCCCCCGGGGCGAGCAGGGCGAGAGCCCCAAGAGCAACCAGGGCGAGGGCGACGACGTCGCCGCCCGCTTGGACGCGTTGAAGGCCGAAGAGGGCCGTCGTCCGCGCCGCCAGCGCAACGGGGATCGCAACGCCGAGCGCACCAACGAGCGCAGCAACGAAGGCGAGGGCGGTCAGGCCGCCGACTCCGGCGAGGCGCGCGAGCCACGGGAACCCCGCGAGCCGCGGGAGCCCCGTCAGCAGCGCGAGCCCCGCCAGCAGCAGCAGCAGGGTCAGCAACAGCAGGGCCAGCAGCAGTCGCAGCAGCAGGCGTTCGATCTCGACGACGAGTTCGGCGGCGGCCGTCGCAGCCGCCGGCGCCGCCAGCGCGACCGGCAAACCCGCCGCCGCCCGGGGGGTGGAGGTTCCAGCCTTGAGCGCCTTGAGGTCGACACCGTTGTCACCGACGACGACGTGGTCACGTCCTGCATGGGCATCTTGGACGTCCTCGATAACTACGCGTTCGTCCGCACCTCGGGTTACCTCCCCGGGCCCAACGACGCCTACGTCGGGTTGTCGATGGTCCGGAAGTACGGCCTGCGCAAGGGTGACGTGGTCACCGGCGCGATCCGGACGGCTCGCGGCGGCGAGGGCAGCGACCGTCGCGACAAGTACAACCCGCTCGTGCGCATCGACTCGATCAACAACGACGATCCCGAGAAGGCGAAGAACCGCCCCGAGTTCCAGAAGCTCACCCCGCTGTACCCCGAGGAGCGTCTCCGCATGGAGACGACCAGCCTCAACATGACCGGTCGGCTGATCGACATCGTCGCTCCGATCGGCAAGGGTCAGCGCGGTCTGATCGTGTCGCCGCCCAAGGCCGGTAAGACGCTGGTCATGCAAGCGATCGCGAACGCGGTGACGG
Organism: Micropruina sp.; assembly: GCA_016716635.1. Lineage (GTDB taxonomy): Bacteria > Actinomycetota > Actinomycetes > Propionibacteriales > Propionibacteriaceae > JADJVZ01. The sequence continues at coordinate 1,148,243 of JADJVZ010000011.1, read as the reverse complement.
CGAACAATCCCGACGTCCACCTGATGGTGGTGCTCGTGGACGAGCGTCCCGAAGAAGTCACCGACTTCCAGCGGACGACCTCCGGCGAGGTCATCGCGTCCACGTTCGATCGCCCGGCTGAGGACCACACAACGATCGCCGAACTGGCCATCGAGCGCGCCAAGCGTCTGGTCGAGATGGGCCGCGATGTGGTCGTGCTGCTGGACGGCATCACGCGCCTCGGGCGGGCCTACAACCTGGCCGCCCCGGCGTCCGGACGCATCCTGTCCGGTGGTGTCGACTCTGCCGCGCTCTACCCGCCGAAGAAGTTCTTCGGAGCGGCCCGCAACATCGAGGGCGGCGGCTCGCTGACCATCCTCGCCACGGCGCTCATCGAGACAGGCTCCAAGATGGACGAGGTGATCTTCGAGGAGTTCAAGGGCACCGGCAACATGGAGCTTCGCCTCCGCCGCGAGTTCGCGGATCGTCGCATCTTCCCGGCCATCGACGCCCTCGCCTCGGGCACCCGCCGCGAGGAGCTGCTGCTCCACAAGGATGAGTTGCAGATCATCTGGAAGCTTCGCCGCGCCCTGTCCAACATGGACGGCCAGCAGGCCCTCGAGATGCTCATCAACCGCCTCAAGAAGACGACCAACAACTGGGAGTTCCTGGTTCAGCTGGCCAAGACCACGCCGAACACGGACTAAATCCAACCAGCGAGGCCGGCCCGGGGGAGACCCTGGGCCGGTCTTTTTGCTGCCGCAGGCGTCTTACTCACCCGGGCGCAGGGCAGATCTCTGTCGGCCACCTTCTTCCCTATGCGACTCTGCTGGCGTTAGCCGTCATGACTGGCGAAATATCGCCAGCGAAGACGCCAAACGTCAGCAGGGTGGCTTGAACGCCAGCAAAGTCATCCCGAATGCCAGCAAAGTGCCGAGCGAACGGATGGGTAAAGATCGAGGCCGGTCCGTCCCCACGCCAGGGTGAGCAGGGCCGGGGCGTGGCCGGCAACGGTCGCCAGGTGGTGGAGGTGCTTCCTCGGTCCTTCTCGTTTGGTTCCGTCCAGTCGCCGTGGCAGAATAGACCCTCGGTGCCGGTTCACGCCGCTGGGCGAATCATCCAACGTCCGTTAACCAGGCGACCCGGTGCCCCGTTAAGGAGACAACATGAAGACTGGGATCCATCCCACGTACGTGGAGACCACGGTGACCTGCACCTGTGGGAACACGTTCGAAACCCGCAGCACTGCGAAGTCCGGCGTCATGCACGCTGAGGTTTGCTCGGCCTGCCACCCGTTCTACACCGGCAAGCAGAAGATCCTCGACACGGGCGGCCGCGTGGCTCGCTTCGAGAAGCGCTACGGCAAGAAGTAGCTTTCCAGCAGGGCCGGGTGCCTGGACGTCCATCGTCCGGCCCCGGCCCTTGCTCATTTCCCAAACCTGACAAGGACGAACGATGTTCGAGGCCGCCGACGATCTGCGCACGGAATACGCCGAGTTGGAGCGACAGCTCAGCGATCCGTCGATCCACGCCGACCTCACGAAGGCGCGCAAGATCGGACGGCGCTACTCCGAACTGACGCCGATCGTCCGCAGCCTGGACGCCTATCACCGCCTCGACGGCGACCTGCAGGCGGCGAAAGAGTTGGCCGACGACGATCCGGCCTTCGCCGCCGAGGCGCTCACCCTTGAAGCCGAACGCGACCAGGTGGCCGACCGGCTGACCACGCTGCTCGTGCCACGCGACGCCAACGATTCCCTCGACGCAATCGTCGAGATCAAGTCCGGCGAGGGCGGCGAGGAATCGGCGCTGTTCGCGGCGGACCTGTTCAACATGTACACCCGGTACGCGGCGACCAAGGGCTGGAAGGTCGAGATCATGGACGCCCAAGACACCGATCTGGGCGGCTACAAGTCGCTCACGATGGTGCTGCGGGCCCTGTCGGGGCAAGATCCGGACGACCTTCCGTACCGGCTGATGAAGTTCGAGGGCGGCGTCCACCGGGTGCAGCGCGTGCCCGTCACCGAAACCCAAGGACGCATCCACACCTCAGCCGCCGGCGTTCTGGTCACGCCCGACCTGGACGACGACGGCGCCATCGAGATCAACGACGACGACCTGCGGATCGACGTGTACCGCAGCTCCGGCAAGGGCGGCCAGGGCGTGAACACCACCGACTCGGCTGTGCGGATCACCCACCTGCCCACCGGCGTCGTGGTGACCTGTCAGAACGAGCGCTCGCAGCTGCAGAACAAGGCCTCGGCCATGCACATCCTGCGGGCCCGCCTTGCGGCGCACGCGGCCGAGCAGGCCGACGCGGAGGCGTCCGCCGCCCGCAAATCGCAGGTCCGCACGGTCGACCGTTCTGAGCGCATCCGCACCTACAACTACCCCGAGAACCGCATCGCCGATCACCGCATCGGGTTCAAGGCCTACAACCTCGACCACGTGCTCAACGGCGAGTTGGGCGATTTGATGGCGGCCCTGCAGGCCGCCGACTTGGCCGAGCGGCTGGAGGGCTACGGACGATGAGCTCGGCGTCCGACCTGCTTCGTTGGGGCAGCGCGGAGCTGGGTTCACCGCCAGAGGCCCGCACGCTGTTGGCCCACGCCACCGGAGTGCCCGTCGCGGGGCTGCTGGTGCTGCCTAGCGTCGATCCTGCGGCCGAGGCGACCTATCGGACGCTCGTTGCTCGCCGCGCCGCGGGGGAGCCCGTCCAATACCTCACGGGCGTGGCCCATTTTCGGACGGTCGAACTCGCCGTCGGCCCCGGCGTGTTCATCCCGCGCCCGGAGACTGAGGTTCTGGTGGGATGGGCGCTGGACTGCCTCGCCGCGGTTCCCGGCACACCCCGGGTCGTCGAGTTGTGCGCCGGCAGCGGCGCCATCTCGAAGGCCATCGCGGTTGAGCATCCGGGCTGCGAGCAATGGGCCGTCGAGCTCTCCGAGGAGGCGGTCGACTTCGCGGCGATCAACCTCTCGCGGACCGACGTCGTCCTTACCGGCGGCGACATGGCCGACGCGTTCCCGGAACTCAACGGCACCATCGACCTCGTGATCGCCAATCCGCCCTACATTCCGCTCACGGCCTACGAGGGCGTCGCCAAGGACGTCCGCGAGAACGAGCCCGCCATCGCCTTGTTCTCTGGCGATGACGGCCTCGACGCCATGCGGGTGGTGGCTGACGTGGCCGCCCGCCTGCTTCGCCCTGGCGGCTGGGTGGGCGCCGAACACGCAGAGGTCCAAGAAGAATCCGTCGTCCGGGTCTTCACGAAGGGCCGTCGCTTCCTCGACGTCCGCGACCACCGCGACCTGGCCGGACGTCCGCGCTACGTCACCGCCCGGCTGGTCGGCTAGACGTCGAGACTTGCAAGCCGTTACTGGTGACCGGAACTCGTGCGGTAGGTGTTCCATTGGCGGCGTCGTTACGAACGGCAGGTTGCACTTATAGATGTAATTAGTTACGTTTGCAACCGTAAGAGTCTGCAGGAGGATCGCTCATGACGACCACAATCCCGGCATCCCGCACCATTCTGGCTACCGAACGGGACGCAGAACTCGCGGTCGAGGTACTGAGAGATTTGAGCGGTGTCCGTGGATCCCTTCGCATCGCGGTGTCTGGAGCGTCCGAGGAGCGTGCCATGCCCCGCGAACTAGGCATCCTGCTCCAACGGGTATTGGAGGCGGTCGCGAGTGGCACGCCGGTGACCGTCTCATCCATTCCCAAAGAATTGACCACCTCGCAAGCGGCCGCCCTCCTCGGTGTCTCCAGGCCAACGGTCATGAAGATGATCGAACGAGGAGATATCCCCTCGCGCAAGGTTGGCTCCCACGCCCGGCTTCAGGCGGTCGATGTCTTGGCCGCGCGGCGGGCTCGACGCGAGCGACAGAGGGTCGCGTTTGAACGTCTGCGCGACGAGGTCCAAGACTGACCCCAAAGGCTCATAGTGTCTCGACATGAGTTTCGGCGTCCAGCGCGTCTTCGTCGACGCCAACGTCTTCTTCTCGAAATGTCTGCGCGATTGGCTTGGAGTTCTCTCAACGCGCCCTGACCACGAACCGCCGTTTCAGGTGTTTTGGACCGAGGACGTCCTCGCCGAGGTGATCTACGGGTTGCGTCGCAAGCATCCCGAGTGGGACGGGGTGGCAATGACGAAGATACGCGACAAGATCGCGAGCGCATTCGAGGGCGGTCGGGTCGAAGACTTTCAAATACTCGAGCACCCAGGTCCCGACGCGTTTGATGCCCACATCCACTCCGCAGCGATCGCATGCGGCGCCGACATCCTGCTGACCTGCAACGTCAAGGACTTTCCCGAGCGGGATCAGTGGAGCTATGAAGTCATGAAGCCGGACGAATTCTTCTGTCTTGTTGACGACTGGTCGCCCAACCTCGTTCACATCGCCGTCTTGGATCAAGTGAGGTATTGGCGTGAGCGTGATGGCGAGGCGGATCTGCCTCGCCAGGCGAAGAACGCCGAACTGCCCGACTTCGCCGAACGGGTGCGCCTCCATATCCTCGCGATTAGTCGCGAGGGGCACGCCCTCTAGGATGGAGCGCGTGAGCCAGCGATTCGACACTGCGACGCAGACCGAGGCAGCGCTGTCGGCGGCGGTTGCGGCCGTTGAGGCGGGGGAGTGCATCGTGCTGCCGACCGACACCGTGTACGGCATTGGTGCGGACGCGTTCAGCTCGACCGCCGTCCAGGGGCTGTTGGACGCCAAGCAGCGGGGACGCGATATGCCGCCGCCGGTCCTGCTGAGCGACGCGGCCGTCTTGGAGTCGCTCGCGGCGAATATCGATCCGCGCGTCTGGCTGCTGGCCGAGGCGTTCTGGCCCGGCCCCCTCACGCTCATCGTGGCGGTCCAGCCGAGCCTGCAACTCGACCTCGGCGAGAACGGCGCCACGATCGGCGTCCGGGTTCCCGACCACGAGGTGACCCGCGAACTGCTGCGCCGCACGGGCCCGCTGGCGGTCTCGAGCGCCAACATCAGCGCCCACCCGGCCGCTCAGTCCATCGAGGAGGCCATCGAGCAACTGGGGGAGAGCGTGTCGGTCTACCTGGACGCCGGCCCCTCGGGCGGCCCGGTCCCGTCCACCATTCTCGACATGACCGGCACCCCGGCCGTCCTGCGGGAGGGCCGCCTCACCACCGCCGACCTTGAGGAAGCCGTCCCGGGCTTGTTCCCCCCGCCAGCCACGCCGGGCGGGCCTGACATCAACCTGACCGAGTCCGATCTCCCTGGGCCTCACATTCTGTCGAGCGAGCCCGCTGAGGCGCCGGAGCCTCCGTCCACCGATGCGCGGTAGCCGCCGTCCGCTGAGCGACAACGTCGCCCGGGCCCGCGCCCTGCTCATCGGGGGGACGATCGGTGGACACACGGCGGGCGCGGTGGCGGTCGTGTGCTTCTTCCTTTTCAGGGGCGAGCGGGCGGGCATCTCCGCCCTCCTGGCAGCCGCGGTCACCTTGGCTTTCAACATCATCGGCATGGCCGTCCAGGTGGCCGTCGCGGACGCGGAACCCAAGTTCGTCATGATGGCAGCCCTCGCCTCGTACGGCACCCGCGTCGGATTATTGGGCATCGTCCTCATGACGACCCTCTCGAGCCCGATCGGATCGAGCCTCCTGGATCCGACAGCCGTAGTCGTGACGACGATCAGCGTTGTGCTGGGCTGGCTCGGCTGGGAGTTCTGGGCGTACTCCAGGCTGCGGATCCCCGTCTTCGACCCCCCGACCGCTCCGTGAGTGAGCAAGTTGGTTTTAGGCTCCGAACCACTGCTAGAGTCCACGCACCATGACCGAGCACCACGACACCGACCAGGGCATGCGGATCATCAGCTACCTGGTGTCGGGGTTGGTCTTGTATGGCGGAATCGGTTGGGCGTTGGATTGGTGGTTTAAGACCTCCTTTTGGCTTCCGACGGGTCTGCTTGTTGGGGTAGCGCTGGGTATGTACTTGGTAATCAAGCGGTTCGGACGGCCATGACCGTTCGGCGGGAGGTGACATGGGGCTCTTGAGCCTGATTCCCCTGGAAGGGGGCGGCGCGGAAGCCGAGTTGCATGGCTGGCCGCCGGGCGTGGACAGCTTCAAGGCAAAACCGATGTGGCCGGGCGTCCTGCCTGACTGGTTCACCAACCACATCCTGCAAGCGATCATCGCCGCGATCCTGATCATTGCGTTCTGGGTCTGGGTGACGCGCAACCAGAAGATCGTCCCCGGCAAGAAGCAAGCCGTCGGCGAGATGATCTACGACTTGGTGCGCAACTCGATCGCTCGCGACATCATCGGCCACGATTATCACAAATACGTGCCCTATCTGCTGGCCGTTTTCTCGTTCATCTTGGTCAACAACTTGTTCGGTGAAGTGTTCATCTTCATGTTCCCAACGTTCTCCAAAATCGGCTTCGTGTACGCATTGGCCCTCTGCTCATGGCTGCTCTACAACCTGGCAGGCATCAAGAAGCACGGGTTCGTGGGCTATCTGAAGCTCTCCACGTTGCCGGCCGGGGTGCCGTGGCCGCTGTGGTTCCTGATCATCCCGCTGGAGTTCTTGTCGAACATCATCGTTCGGCCGCTCACGCTGGCCCTCCGCCTGTTCGCCAACCTGTTCGCCGGGCACCTCGTCGTGCTGGTGTTCGTGGTCGGCGGCACCATCTTGCTGGGCTCCGCGGAGGTCTTCTACAAGGTGGCGGGCGGATCAGCGATTCTGTTCAGCTTCGCCATCTTCGCCCTCGAACTGTTGGTGTCCGCCATCCAGGCTTACATCTTCACCGTCCTGACCGCCCAATATGTTTCCTCGGCTATCGCCCAGGAACACTAAGAACTTCGTCACCGAAGAAACTCCTCCGAAAGGAACACCGAATGCTCACCCTGCTGGAACTCAACATCACCGGCTCGCTCAGCATGATCGGCTACGGCCTGGCGACGTTGGGCCCTGCGCTCGGCGTGGCTTGGATCTTCGCCTCGGTCATCAATGGCACGGCCCGTCAGCCCGAGGCGCGCGGCGCCATGATGGGCACGGCGTGGATCGGCTTTGCCGTGGTCGAGGCCCTCGCCATCATCGCCATCGCCCTGGCCTTCGTCTTCAAGTGAGCCGACTGTGCTGCTAGAAATCGATCTTGGGCCGCTCCTGCCGGAGCTGCCTGAGTTCCTGGTCGGCCTCGTGCTGTTCGGGGTCCTCTGGTTCGTCATGGCACGCACTGTCGTGCCGATGTTCGAGAAGACGTACACGGCCCGCACGGCAGCCATCCAGGGTGGCATCGAGAAGGCCGAGTCTGCTCAAAAGGAGGCTGCGGCCGCCCTCGAGGAGTACAAGGCCCAACTCGCGACCGCGCGTGAGGAGGCTGCCCGCATTCGCGAGGAAGCCAAATCTCAGGGGTCGAGCATCGTGACCGACATGCGCCAGCAAGCTCAGGAAGAGTCCGCGCGGCTTCTCGCCAGCGCCAAGTCTCAGATCGACGCTGAGCGCACGCAGGCCGTCCAGCAACTGCGCACCGAGGTGGGTGGCCTGGCCACCTCCTTGGCCGGACGCATCGTGGGGGAATCCCTCGACGACGACGCCCGGGCGCAGCGCACTGTCGATCGGTTCATCGCCGATCTTGAGGCTCAGTCGACCTCGACGGGCAAGGCATGAGCGCTGTCGCAGAGGCCCGCATGGGCGAGCTCGACCGGGTCACCGATGAGGTAGCCGCGGCAGGGCTCGCCGAGGAGTTGTTCGCCGTCGTTGACGCGATCGACGCCAGCCCGGCCCTCAAGCGCGCCCTCACCGACGTCACGACCGACGAGGACGCCCGCGTGGCGCTCGCGCGGGGGTTGTTCGGCGGCAAAGTATCCAAGGCGACCGCGACGGTCCTCGGCGAGGCCGTCCGGCGTCGCTGGGGCGGGGCCAACGCACTAGGGGCAGCCCTGGAGCGCCAGGCCGTCCGCGCCGCGCTGCGGGAGGCCCTGGGTGCGGGAACGCTCGGGACAGTCGAAGAAGAACTGTTCCGACTCGGACGCCTCGTCGACGCCTCACCGGAGCTGCGGTCCGCCATCGGGGATCGCAACGCGCCCCTCGTTGGACGCCAAGCGCTGGTGACCGAACTCATCAAGGGCAAGGTCGCCCACGTCTCGGAAGGCCTCGCTCGCCGGGCCGTCGCCGCTCGGCAACGGACCTTCGACCTCACCCTCGATTCCTACTTGGCATTGGCCGCGGCGTTGCGTCAGCACGCCATCGCCCACGTCACAGTGGCCCAACCGTTGAGCGAAAAGCAGGCGAATGCCCTGCGCGCCGCGCTCACCAAGCAACTCGGCCGCGAGGTGACCCTTCAGGTCGTGGTCGACCCGGAGGTGCTCGGTGGCGTCCGAGTACGCATCGGCGACGATGTCATCGAGGGGACCGTCGCCGGTCGCATCGAGGACGTCACTCGACAACTCGGGTAACACCAACACCGTCGGCCGGGGATCCGGTCACACACCAGCAGACATTGACTAAAGCAAGGACGCGGAACATGGCAGAACTGACCATTCGTCCCGAAGAGATTCGGGACGCGCTGCAGAAGTTCGTTACCAACTACACGCCCGAGACCGCCGCGCGCGAAGAGATCGGCACCGTGGCAGTGTCCGGCGACGGCATCGCGCGGGTCGAGGGGTTGCCCTCGGCCATGGCCAACGAGCTTCTCCGCTTCGAGAACGGCACGATGGGCATCGCGCTGAACCTCGACGTCCGCGAGATCGGCGTCGTGGTCCTCGGTGAGTCCGAAGGCATTGAAGAGGGCTCGATCGTGCATCGCACCGGCGAGGTGCTGAGCGTCCCGGTCGGCGACGGTTACCTAGGACGCGTGGTGAACGCGATCGGCGAGCCGATCGACGGCCTCGGCGACATCACGAACATCGACGGCCGCCGTCCGCTGGAGCTTCAGGCGGCCGGCGTCATGGACCGCCAGGGCGTCAACGAGCCGCTGCAAACCGGCATCAAGGCCATCGACGCCATGACCCCCATCGGACGCGGCCAGCGCCAGTTGATCATTGGCGACCGCAAGACCGGTAAGACGGCCATCGCGATCGACACGATCATCAACCAGTTGTCGAACTGGAAGTCCGGCGATCCGACCAAGCAGGTGCGCTGCATCTACGTGGCCATCGGTCAGAAGGGCTCGACCGTCGCAGCGTTGCGTGGCGTGCTCGAAGAGGCCGGCGCGATGGAGTACACGACGATCGTCCACGCCCCGGCGTCCGATCCCGCGGGCTACAAGTACCTGGCCCCGTACACCGGTTCGGCCATCGGCCAGCACTGGATGTACGCCGGCAAGCACGTCCTCATCATCTTCGACGACCTGACCAAGCAGGCCGAGGCCTACCGGTCGATGTCGTTGCTGCTGCGTCGGCCCCCGGGCCGTGAGGCTTACCCCGGCGACGTCTTCTACTTACACTCGCGCCTGCTGGAGCGTTGTGCGAAGCTCTCCGACGAGCTCGGCGCCGGTTCGATGACGGGCCTGCCCATCATCGAAACCAAGGCCAACGACGTGTCGGCCTACATCCCGACCAACGTGATCTCGATCACCGACGGCCAGATCTTCTTGCAGTCCGACCTGTTCAACGCCAACCAGCGTCCTGCCATCGACGTGGGCATCTCGGTGTCCCGCGTGGGCGGCGCGGCCCAGATCAAGGCCATGAAGTCGGTCTCCGGCACGCTCAAGATCAACCTGGCGCAGTACCGCGACATGCAGGCCTTCGCCATGTTCGCCTCCGACCTGGACGCGGCCTCCCGTCGCCAGCTCGATCGCGGATCCCGCCTGATGGAGTTGCTGCGTCAGCCGCAGTACTCCCCGTACCCGGTCGAGGACCAGGTCGTCTCTGTGTGGGCCGGTACTACCGGTCGCTTCGACGACGTGCCCGTCCGTGACGTGCTCCGCTTCGAGCGGGAGTTCCTGGACTACCTGCGACGTTCGTCCGACGCGCTCACCAACATTGCCAATACCGGCAAGTGGGATGACGCCTCGGAGCAAGCCGTCGAGAAGGCGCTCACGGAGTTCAAGGGTCAGTTCCGCACATCCGACGGCACTCCGCTCGTCGTCGAGGCTCATCACACCGCAACTGCGGACGAGGACGTCGAGGCTGAGCAGATCGTCGTGGGGAAGCGGGGCTGATCCATGGGAGCCAGCCTGCGGGAGCTCCGTCAGCGACGAAAGTCGGTGACGGCCACGATGAAGATCACGCGCGCGATGGAACTCATCGCCGCGTCCCGGATCATCAAGGCGCAACGGACCGCCGCCCGGGCGTTACCGTTCACCCGCGAACTGAACCGCGCGGTTTCGGCCGTGGCGACCTACTCCAACGTCGATCATCCGCTCACGAAGGAGCCCGTGAACCCGAAGCGTGCCGCGCTGGTGTTCATCACCTCCGACCGCGGCATGAACGGCGCGTACTCCTCGAACGCCATCAAGGCTGCAGCGCAGTTAGCGCAGCGGTTGCGGGACGAGGGCAAAGAGGTCGTTCGGTATCCGATCGGTCGTAAGGGCATCGGCTACCTCACGTTCCGCGAGATGCCCATTGAGGAGTCGTGGTCGGGGTTCTCTGACGCCCCGACGTACGAGGTGGCCCACGAGATCGCGGATCGGCTGATGACTGACTTCCTCAAGGGGTCTGAGGCCGGCGGCGTCGACGAGATCTACGCGGTGTACACCCGCATGGAGTCGATGCTCACGCAGACCCCCCATGTGCGGCGCTTGCTGCCCCTGGAGGTGGTCGAGGGTGTGACCCCGCCCGAGCCCAACCAACTGACGCCGATGTATGAGTTCGAGCCGGATCCGGAGACCGTCTTGGACGAACTCCTCCCGCTCTACCTGCGCAGCCGCATCTGGTTCTACCTGTTGCAAAGCGCCGCCTCCCAGCTGGCCAATCAGCAGCGGGCGATGAAGTCGGCCACCGACAACGCACAACAACTCATCGAGCGGCTTACCCGCGAGACCAACCAGGCCCGCCAGGCCGAGATCACCCAGGAAATCAGCGAGATTGTCGGTGGGGCCAGCGCGCTGGCCGACCTCACCGCCCAGGACTCCTGACGAGAGCGAGAGACTGACATGACAGTGACGACCAATAACGCCGCCGAAGCCACCAAGGGCGCCTTGGGCGTGGGCCGTGTCGCCCGCGTCATCGGCCCGGTCGTGGACGTCGAGTTCCCGGCCGACCAGATGCCCGACATCCTCAATGCGCTGTTGATCGACATCGAGGCCAACTCCGAGGAGCCGGCCCGCACGATCACCGCCGAGGTGGCGCTGCACGTGGGCGACAACCTGGTGCGCGCGATTTCGCTCAAGCCGACCGACGGCATGCGTCGCGGCACGCTGGTGCGCGACACCGGGGAGCCCATCAGCGTCCCCGTGGGTCTGGTGACCAAGGGTCGCGTCTGGAACGTGACCGGTGAGTGCCTCAACGAGGACATCACCAACATCGAGATCAAGGAGCGTTGGCCGATTCACCGGTCCGCCCCGAAGTTCGACGCGTTGGAGTCCCGCACCGAGATGCTGGAGACCGGCATCAAGGTGCTCGACCTGCTCACCCCGTACGTCAAGGGCGGCAAGATCGGCCTGTTCGGCGGCGCCGGCGTCGGCAAGACGGTGCTGATCCAGGAAATGATCTACCGCATCGCCCACAACTTCGGTGGCACGTCGGTGTTCGCCGGTGTGGGGGAGCGCACCCGTGAAGGCAACGACCTCATCACCGAAATGATTGAGGCCGGCGTCATGAAGGACACCGCCCTGGTCTTCGGCCAGATGGACGAGCCCCCGGGCACTCGTCTTCGGGTTGCGCTCTCGGCGCTCACGATGGCCGAGTACTTCCGCGACGTCGAGAACCAGGACGTGTTGTTGTTCATCGACAACATCTTCCGGTTCACGCAGGCCGGCTCCGAGGTTTCCACGCTGTTGGGCCGCATGCCCTCGGCCGTGGGTTACCAGCCGAACCTGGCCGACGAAATGGGCCAGCTCCAGGAGCGAATCACCTCCACCAAGGGGCACTCCATCACCTCGATGCAGGCCATCTACGTGCCGGCCGATGACTACACCGACCCGGCGCCGGCCACGACGTTCGCCCACCTGGACGCCACCACCGAACTCTCGCGTGAGGTTGCCTCCCGCGGTCTCTACCCGGCCGTGGACCCGCTGACCTCCTCCTCGCGCATCCTCGACCCGCAGTACGTGGGCCAGGAGCACTACGACGTGGCGATTCGGGTCAAGCAGATCCTGCAGCGCAACAAGGAACTTCAGGACATCATCGCGATCCTGGGCATCGATGAGCTCTCTGAGGAAGACAAGATCATGGTGGGCCGCGCTCGCCGGATCCAGCAGTTCCTCAGCCAGAACACCTACATGGCGACGAAGTTCACCAACGTCGAGGGTTCGACCGTCCCGCTGGCCGACACCATCGCCTCGTTCAAGATGATCTGCGAGGGCGAGGTCGACCACATCGCCGAGCAGGCGTTCTTCAACGTCGGCGGCATGGACATGGTCATGGCCAACTGGGACCGCATCCAGAAGGAAGGCTGACATGCCCCTGACCGCTGAGGTCGTCTCGGCCGACGGGATCGTGTGGGTCGGTCCGGCGACGCAGGTCACCGCCCGCACCATCGAGGGCGATGTCGGTATCCTGCCTCGCCACGAGCCTTTCCTCGCCGCCTTAGTGCCGTGCGCGGCCGAGATCATCAGCGAGGACGGACGCCGCGAGATCATCGCGATCGATGGGGGATTCATCTCCGTCGCGGACGATCACGTGTCGCTGCTGAGTCAGTACGCCCGGCTCGCGCACGAGATCTTGCTGCCCGAGGCCGAGAAGGAGCTCGCCGCAGCGCAGAAGCTCATCGATGACGGTGACCTCACCGAGGAAACACGCCGCCATTATCGCCGCGCCAGCGCTCAGGTGAAGGCCGCGGAGAAGGCGGCCGGGCAGTCCTGATGGAACCACCGCGGCCAAGCCCGGCGACTGAGGGTGCCACGCAAGTGGCACTCGACGAGGGCTGAGCCGTGGATCCGGTGGCCACCTCCGAATGGCTGATCATGGCCTGCGTCGGCATCGCGGTCTTGCTGGTCGTGTTGCTCATGCTGCGGCGTCGCTGGATTTCCCGCGGCGCTGGCCTTTTCGAATGCAGCCTGAAGGTGCCCTCGGACAGCGGTAAGGCGGCCTGGGCCCTTGGCATCACCCGGTATCGCGGCGGCAGCGTCGAATGGTTCCGGTCCCTCAGCTTCGGCCTGCGGCCCGCCTTCAAAGCCGAGCGCGGCGATCTGCGCGTGTTGGGGCAGCGACGGCCCTCGCCCACCGAGGCGACGGCGCTGTACGCCGACCAGGTCATCGTGGAGGTCGCCGTGCGTTCCCGCGACGTGATCATCGAGGCCGCCATGACCGCCGACGCGCTCACGGCACTGTTGGCCTGGCTCGAGGCCGCCCCGCCGGGACGGCGCTACCAGGGCTAACGGCGTCCTTTCGGCCGCTAGACGTTGCCGTGGGCCTGCTGGCGCTCGATCCGATCCCGTTGGCGGCGCGCCCGCGCATCGAGCGGTTCGCGATCCTTGCCGGGGATCCACAACACGTCGTCTCCGGCATTGGCGACGCGCGCCATGATGAACAACAGGTCCGAGAGCCGGTTCAGGTAGGTCAGCGCCACCACGTTAACGCCACCGGGCTGCTCCCCGGCGCCGGTCTCCGTCCCGTAAAGCTCGACGGCCTGCCACCCCGTCCGCTCCGCCCGGCGGACGACCGTCCGCGCCAGGTGGAGCCATCCAGCCGCCTCGCTGCCCGTGGGGAGGATGAACGAGCTCAACGCTGGCAGCGGCTCGCCGAAGGCGTCGCACCAGGCTTCCAGGCGCTCGATGCTCGGCTGCTCGATGCGGAGCGGCGGCCACGGCGGATCGGCCACCATAGGAGTGCTGAGGTCGGCACCGACGTCGAATAGTTCGTTCTGGATCAGGCGCAGCGCTTCTGCGAGGACCTCCGGTAGCACCCCGCGAGACAGCGCCAGGCCGATCAGGGAGTTCGCTTCGTCGACATCCCCATAGGCCGACACCCGAGGATCGGTCTTGGATACCTCGGAGGCGTCGGAGAGCCGGGTGTTCCCCGCGTCGCCGGTGCGGGTATAGATGCGCGTCAGATTCACCACAAACCCACCCTAGGGCCTCCCGAACCGACGTGAGTTCGTCTGGCAAGGTGGAGGGGTGTTACGCGGATGGACGATCGTGGTCGCAGTCGGGTTGTTGGCGAGCGGGTGCGCGCTGCGCCCGGCGGCAGCGCCCAGTACCCCCGGCACCACCTGCGAATACCGACTCGGTGGCACCCCGGCGAAGGCCGTCGATCCGCCTAGCGGTGCCAACGTGCCCAACACTGGGACCGTCGTCCTCACCCTCCGCATGAGCGACGGTGACGTCAAGCTCACCCTGGATCGGGCAAAGGCGCCCTGCGGGGTGAACTCGTTCGAGAATCTCGCCCGGCAGAACTTCTTCGACGCCACGGACTGCCACCGCCTCTACGACTCCGGGATCTTCGCCTTGCAATGCGGTGACCCCAGCGGGACCGGTGATGGAGGACCCGGCTATACCTTCTCGGACGAGATCACGCCCCATGACAGCTACCCGAAAGGCAGCGTGGTGGAGGTCAACCGCGGCGCCGATACCAATGGTTCGCAGTTCTTGCTGGTCTATGGCGATTCCCCGATCCAAGGCGAGCACACCATCATCGGCACGATGGACGCCCCCTCAGTGGCGGTCATCGGCAACATCGCCGAGGGCGGCCAAGACGGCCGTGATGCCGCAAATGGCGGCGGCGGGCTGCCGAACTTCCCGGCCACCATCGTCGACGTGGTCGCCGGCTGAGCGTGGTCGCCGGTCAGGTCGTCTCGAGGAACTCCCGCAGCACCGCGATGGTCTGATCGGGGGCGTCCGCGTGCACCCAGTGGCCGGCGGGCAGGTCTACCCGGCGCGTGCCGGGGAACAGCTCGCGCATCGGTGCCTCGTGTTCGGCACGGACGTATTCCGAGCGGTCACCGCACAACCACAGCACCGGACCGTCGTAATGGCCCTCAACCCCGGCGGGCCAACCGAAGATCGCGGGCAGCGACTCCGCCAGCATCGGCAGGTTCATCCGCCAGGCGAAGGCCTGTTGGCGTCGATGCAGGTTCTGGAGCAAAAACCCGCGGACGTCGGGGTCAGGCACCTTGCCGGCCAGTTGCGCGTCAGCTTGGGCCCGGCTGGTGAGTGTGGCGAGGTCGAGGCTTTGCATCGCGCCGATGAGTTGCCCCATGGAATCACCGTGAGAGGAACTGTCGGGCGCGATGTCGACCACCGCGAGGCTCCGGACGAGTTCGGGGTGCCGCAACGCCAGCAGCATGGCCACCTTGCCGCCCAGTGAATGTCCGACCACGCTGAGTCGTGCCGCGGATCCCAGGCGCTCTGCGATGTCCTCGGCGACGAGGTCCGCCCAGGCGATGTAGTCGAAAGAAGTCGTCCACCCGCTGTGGCCGTGGTTGGGCAGGTCCAGCAGCACGCTGGTGAACTCCGGCGTCAGGCCATGCGCGATCGTCGTCCAGTTGCGTCCCTGGCCGAAGAGCCCGTGCAGGAAGGCGACGCGCGGGCGTCCGGTGCCGACGAGGTGGGCGTGCAGGCTCATGGGCGGCGCTTCCAGCACGTGGTGTGCCAGTGGCGGCGGTCGTCCAGCGGAGAGGATGAGCCGAGCCCCGCCTCGGTGGGCCACGCGACGACGTGCGGCACGCCTGGTTCGATGGTCTGCAGGCACCCTGGGCACAGGTAGGCCTTGGTGGCGCCGTCGGCCGCGACCGGACGGACCACCCACCGGCCGTCGCCTTTGGCGTCGGCAAGCGGAAGCCCGGTCGACAAAGGTCGCGCCGGACGCAGGTGTTTGCTGGGACGCTTGGCCATAACCGCCAGCCTAGTCACCCCTGGCGGGCTTGCCGGGTACGGTGGGGCGGTGCGGTTGCTGATTGCCAGATGCCAGGTCGACTATGCGGGACGCTTGTCGGCTCATCTACCCATGGCCACGCGCCTGATCTTGGTGAAATCGGACGGATCGGTCTCGATCCACGCCGATGATCGGGCCTACAAGCCGCTCAACTGGATGAGCCCGCCGTGCACGCTCACGGTCACCGCGCCCGCGGACGCCAATCTGGATGCCGAGGCCCACGCTGACGTCACCGAGGTGTGGGAGGTGCGCAACAAAGACGAGGACACCCTGCGCATCTTGATCGGCACGGTTATCCACGATTCTGCCCACGAGTTGGGCGTCGATCCGGGGCTGCAGAAGGACGGCGTCGAGGCTCACCTGCAGGTGTTGCTGGCCGAGCATCCGGCCACGCTGCGCCCTGGGCTGACGCTGGTCCAACGGGAGTATTTGACCCCGATCGGACCCGTGGACCTGCTGTGCCGCGACGCCACCGGCGCCTACGTAGCCGTGGAGATCAAGCGGCGCGGCGAGATCGATGGCGTCGAACAGCTGACGCGTTATCTCGCCTTGATGAACGCCGATCCGCTGTTGGCGCCCGTCTGGGGGATCTTCGCGGCCCAACAGATCAAGCCGCAGGCACGCGTCCTCGCCGGCACTCGGGGGATTGATTGTGTCAGTGTCGACTACGACGTCCTGCGTGGCCTCGACAACGCCGAAGACCGCTTGTTTTAGCTGATCGCGCTTAGCTGGCGTCGAGGTGCGGCTTGAGCACCTCTTGGTACAGCAGCAGCAAGATGGCGGCCGTCGGGACGGCCAGGATCGCCCCAGGCATCTGTGCCAGCAGGCCACCGCTGATCGCCGCCAACACCACGATCACACCGGGCACTTGCACGGATCGAGCAAAGACGCGGGGCTGGATCACGTAGACGTCGAACTGTTGGTAGGCGATCAGGAAGACCAACGTGATCAACCCGGTGCTGGGGGAGGTCGAGAAGGCCACAGTGGCCACGATGATGATGGCCAAGGACGAGCCGACCAGGGGGATGAACCAACAGAGGGCCACCACCGTCGACAGCGCGAGGGATAACGTGCCCAGGCCGACGAGGTTGAAGAAGACGAAGGACACAGATGCGGCGATCATCACGATGGTGAACAGGCCGGTCACGTACCCACCGACGCGGGCGAACACCTGATCGGCGAGGTAGCGGACTCGTGGCCGCCGAGATGCAGGGGCTAGCTCGTAGGCGAACTCCTTCATGGAGGGCAGGGAGGCCAGGAAGTAGAGCGTCAACACGACCGTCACGACGACCGAAAACACGAAACTTGCGACCGTCTTTCCCGCCGCCGTGATGCCGCCAAAGATCAGGTTCAACAGGTTGGTGGTGCTCAGGTAGGTCACGAGCGAATCGATGATGTGGTACTGCGCATCGAGGGCAGCGATTTGTGGATTTCGCCGCAGCGTCTCCACATACTCGGGAGCGCGAGCGCTCAGAATGGAGGCCTGATCGACCAGGACCGGCATCACCGCCCACAGCGCTAGGCCAATGATTCCGAGCGTGACCAACGCCACGATCAAGACCGCCACGCCCCGCTTGAGGCCCCGCCGATGCAACCACTCCACTTCGGGGTTCAGTCCGAGCGCCAGGAAGAAGGACAACACCACCAAAATCAAGATCGATTGAAGTTCGATCAGGGCGCCGATCAGTCCCCACGCGGTGAGCACGCCCAATGAACCGAGGAAACCGATCGCGAACGGGCCCCGTTCGAGCAGGGACACCCGTCGCGGTGCGGTGTATTCCGGCCCGTCGTAGTCAAGGTCGTTCGGAGTCGCCGCCGCAGCGCGCCGTAACCGCCGGAGCCACTTGCGCGTGTGGTGACGAGGTGCTGAGCTGCCTGAGGAGGCAACCGCGGGCGGCTGAGTAGGACGGGCAGGTTCCGGCGGCGGAGCGCTCGCCGGAGGGCCTGGATTGCCCGGCTCCTCAGTCACGGGGCACACCTGCAGTTCCCTCGGCGCTGCGGGCAGCAATGGCTGACAGTTCACCGAGTTGGAGGCGGAGCGCATGCTGCCGTTGCTCCATCACTTCGACCTCGTGCTTGAGCGCGGACAAGCGTTGGGCATCCTCGGCCTCGGCCGCGGCTCGTGCCACCTGGTGTTCCTGGGCGGCCCGCGCGCGATAGGCGGACGCTTCGGCGAGCGCATCCACGCGAATCTGGTCGGCTTCGGCGTGTGCGAGCGTCCGACGCCGGTCGAGTTCTTCGGAGTCGGCCAGGAGCTTGGCCGAGAAGGCCTCGCTGCGTTCGTGAGCATCCTTCACCAGGGCCGTCATCGCGGCGCTCAGGCGATCATGCTCGGCCGTGAGTGCTTGCACGGCGGCAGCGTGATCGCGCGCGGCCTCCTCACGGGCGGTCGCCACCTCGCGCTGGGTTTCGGCTTGGATGCGGTGGGCCTCCAAAAGGGCTGCCTCGCCCACTGCCGCGGCCGCGCGTTGCGCGTCGGCCAGGCTCCGCGCGTGCACGGCGTCCGCGTCGGCGCGGACGGCTTCAGCATGCTGGCGGGCTTGGGCGAGTTCGGCGGCGGCTTGCTCACTCAGCTGGGCGCGGAGGGCATGAAGTTCACCGACTGCCACGTCCCGCTCCGCGACGAGGTGGGTTTGGGCCTGGCTGCGGGTGGCCTCGGCGTCGGCAAGCCCTTGTTGGACCAGCGCGTCCGCGCGACGCTGGGCGTCGGTGACGATCTCTTCTGCTTGGGTTTCGGCGGACCGGAGCAGGGCCTTGACGTGAGTTCCGAGGCGGGCGTAGTCACTGTCGTCCAGGCGACGATCCGCCACGTAAAGCTGTCGCATGACCTCGCGGAGCTGATGCTTGGCCTCGTTGAGATGCGCCTCCAGGTCGGCGACGTAGGCGTCCACCGTTGCCCGATCGTAGCCGCGCAACGCCACGGGGAAACTGCCCACCGCGCTTGCCTTGGCGTCGAACAGGTCGAGACCTTCGGTGGAATCCGAGACCATGCTGCCTCCCTCGTGGCTGACTATCGCCAGCCTAGCCGAGGGGAAGACACGTCCGGCCCGGCTTGTGCAAGCCGGGCCGAACGTGTCGCGAGAGGATTAGTGGGCGGGATGAGCCGCGGGCTCGACCAGCTCCAGCAACACGCCACCGGTGTCCTTCGGGTGGCAGAAGTTGATCCGCGAGCCGCCGGTGCCGATCTTGGGGGCCGGGTAGAGGGTGCGTACGCCGCGGGCATTGAGAGCCTCGGCCACCTTCTCGACGTCATGCACGCGGTAGGCAAGCTGCTGCATGCCGGGGCCGTTCTTGACCAGGAACTTCGCGATGGTGGAGTTTTCGTTCAGCGGCGCGAGCAGCTGGATTTGAGCGTTCTCCGCACCCTGGGTGCCGGTGCCGATCATGGCCTCCTCGACGCCCTGCTCGTCATTGCGCTCGCGGTGCAGAACGCGCCAGCCCATGACCTCGGTGTGGAACTTGATCGCGTCGTCGAGATCAGGGACGGCCAGGCCGACGTGGTCGATGCAGATGAAGAGATCGGTGTTGTCCATGGCTCCACCCTTCCACATTTCGGTACCGTCCGAGCGGGCGTTTCAGCCGCGGTTCGGCGCGCCTTTGGGCTGGTAGGGGCGACGACAGTCAGACTTAGCCTGGTCACCTTGCAAGCAGCCGATCTTCCCCTGGAGGCATGTCATGGGCAAGTTCATCAAGACCCTGGCGCTGGCGCTCGTCGTCGGCTTCGCGATCTTCTATCTCTACACGCGGCCCGAAGCCGCGGCCGGCGTCGTGAAGGCGGCGTTCGGCATCGTCGACTCAGTCGGCCGTTTCTTCGGTTCCCTGGCCCAGTAGGCCAGGGCCGTGTCGCTCTGGCACCCGGACGTTCGACGCCGGATCCTGCACGAAGAGGGCGAGGTGGTCATCGACGAGGTGCGTCGCCATTGGGTGACGCGCATCGTCCCGGTGATGATCATCCTCGTCTCGTACATCTGCTTTCTGGCCATGAGCGCCCTGGGGTCGTTGTGGTGGGCCGGGCTCATCGTGGGCCTGATCATCGGCGTCCTGGGTTTCTGGCGGCTGCAACTGGAGTGGATGGATCGCTTCGTGGTCACCAATATGCGGGTGTTTCGTGTGAAGGGCGTCTTCGAACAGCAAATCGCCACCATGCCGCTCACACGCATCCTGGATATCTCGATGCGCCGCCCGTTCTGGGGGACCATCTTCAACTACGGCCATTTCACCTTTGAGACCGCGGCCCAGGACCAATGGCTCCGCGACGTCTACTTCGTGTCGAACCCGGAGGGCCGCGATCGGATCATCCAGCGGGTCATCACCCGCGCCGGTGCCCGCGCCATGGCCACGTTCGATCCCCAGACCATGCACGAATAGTCCCCACAAGCCACCAACGAACCCCCCACAAAACGCAGTGCCCCGACCGATTTCGGTCGGGGCACTGTGCTCGTCTGGTGCTTAGCCGAGGACGTTGCTGACCAACTGGCGGGCTTCCTCTTGGACGCGCGCCAGATGCTCGGCGCTGATCAGCGACTCGGCATAGATCTTGTACACGTCCTCGGTGCCCGAGGGACGCGCGGCGAACCAGGCGTGCTCTGTGACGACCTTCAGCCCGCCGATGGCGGCGTTGTTGCCGGGGGCATTGGTGAGGGCGGCGATGATCTTCTCGCCGGCCAGTTCCGTCGCGGTGACGTCGCTGGGGGAGAGCTTGCCGAGCTTCTTCTTCTGCTCCTTCGTGGCCGGGGCGTCGACGCGGGCGTAGTACGACTTGCCGTACTTGGCCTCCAGTTCGGCGTACAGCTCCGAGGGCGACTTGCCGGTCACGGCCTTGATCTCGCTGGCCAGCAGCGCGAGCAGGATGCCGTCCTTGTCGGTCGTCCAGGTGGAACCGTCCAGCGCCAAGAATGACGCGCCCGCGGATTCCTCGCCACCGAAGCCGATGTCGCCGCTCATCAGTCCGGGGACGAACCACTTGAAGCCGACGGGCACCTCGACCAGCGTGCGTCCGAGCTCGTCGGCCACCTTGTCGATCATGGACGACGACACGAGCGTCTTGCCGATGCCGGCGTCCGCCCGCCAGTTCGGACGATGCGCGTACAGGTAGCCGATGGCCACGGCGAGGAACGCGTTCGGGTTCATCAGCCCGGCATCCGGGGTGACGATGCCGTGCCGGTCGGAGTCCGCGTCGTTGCCCGTCGAAATGTCGTAGGCCGAGCGATTGGCGATCAGGCTGGCCATCGCGTAGGGCGAACTGCAATCCATGCGGATCTTGCCGTCCCAGTCCAACGTCATGAACGGCCAGCGCGGGTCGACCACGGGGTTGATGACCGTGAGATCGATGCCCAGGTTCTCGGCGATGTACTGCCAGTACTGCACCGACGCGCCGCCCATTGGATCTGCGCCGATATGCACCTTCGCGTCCGCGATGGCCTTGAGATCGATCGCGTTGCGGAGGTCTTCGCAGTAGGCGGTCAGGTAGTCGTGGCGCTCGATCTGGTCGCGGATCGCCTCATAGGAACTGCGCTTGATGGCACTTCCGTCGTGCAGCAACTCGTTGGCGCGCGCCGCGATCACCTTGGTGGCGTCGGTGTCGGCCGGACCGCCGTGGGGCGGGTTGTACTTGAAACCGCCGTCGCGGGGCGGGTTGTGGGAGGGCGTCACCACGATGCCATCCGCCCGGGGACCCGTGTGGTCGCGGTTGTAGACGATGATCGCCCGGGACACCGCCGGGGTCGGGGTGTAGTCCTCATCGCGCTCCGCAAGGACATGGACGCCGTTGGCGTGCAAGACCTCGATGGCGGTCTTCCAGGCGGGAAGGGACAACGCGTGCGTGTCCTTGCCGATGAACAGCGGCCCCGTGATGCCCTGGCTGGCGCGGTACTCCACGATTGCCTGTGTCGTGGCCGCGATGTGGGCGTCGTTGAACGCACGCTTGAGGCTGGTGCCACGGTGGCCCGAGGTTCCGAAGACGACCTGCTGGTCGGGATTCTCTGGATCGGGGACGAGGTCGTAGTAGGCCGCGACGACGGAGTCGGGCGAAATGAGGTCTTGGGGCAACGCTAGCTGCCCTGCGCGTTCGTGAGCCATGGCCTCATCTTGGCCGAAAACGGCGGCCTTCGGCGGGTGTTTCGGCAACAAAAGCTCGAATCGCGGCCCGATTGGGCTCGATGGAACAATGGGGCCCATGACTTCTGCCGCCTTTAATCGCGCTTACGATCTGTCCGGCATCAAGGCCGCAGCCCAGGCCAAGCCGGCTCCGCCCGGTGCGACGTGGGTGCTCAACGTGGACGAGGCCTCCTTTGAGGCCGTGGTGGGCCAGTCGATGAAGTACCCACTCGTGCTTGAGCTCACCTCGCCGCGTGCCCATGGGGCCGCGGAACTGAGCAAGGTGCTTGAGGAACTCGCGAACGAGGCGGCCGGGGCCTATCTGCTCGCCCGGGTCGACGTGGACGCCTCGCCAGAGATCGCCGGGGCGCTTGGGGTGCAGGCCGTGCCGATGGTCGTCGGGATCGTCGCTGGGCAGCTCGCCCCCTTGTTTCAGGGCACGCGATCGAAAGAGGAGGCCAACGCGGTGATCCAGCAGTTGCTGCAGGCCGCTGCGGCCAACGGGCTGGTCGGGCGCGCCGAACCCGTGGCCATCGATCCCGAAGCGGCCGCCAATGACCCGCGGTACGCGGCCGCAGATGAGGCGCTCGAAAGGGGCGACTTCGCGGCGGCCCGCGACGAGTTCGACAAGCTGCTCGTGAAGACGCCGAATGATCCCGAAGCGTTGGCTGGCCGTGCGCAGGCGGGCTTGCTCGACCGGCTCTCGAAGCTCGATCCGACCTTGGTTCTCGCGACCGCGGCCACGAAGCCGGACGATGTGGCGGCTCAGCTGGACGCCGCCGACCTTGAGGTGGGCACGGGCCGGCCGGAGCAGGGTTTCGCCCGACTCATTGAACTCATCCGCGGGACGTCGGGGGACGAGCGCACGGCTGTGCGCCTGCGGCTGCTTGAGCTGTTCGAAACGATTGGGCAGAGCGATCCCGTGGTGCTGAAGGCGCGTCGGGACCTCACCAGCGCCCTGTTCTGAGCCTTTCCCTTCCGGGGAGGGGTCAGAGCCGTCCTAGAGGCGTGCCACCACGGCCCGAGCAGTGCCCTCGTCAATGACGAGGTCGGTCGTCGTTCCCGCGCGCAGCGCCCCGACGATGGCGGCCGCCCGGTAGGGATCGGCCACGACACAGATCCGCTTGGGGATGCGGGCCAGCTCGGGAGGTGTCAGCCCCGTGGCCCGCGCGTTGAACGAGATGTCGGCGTAGCTCCCGTCTTCACGCAGCAGCACCGTGCACACGTCGCCAACGACGCCTTCGGCAACCAGTCGCTGCATGTCGTCCTCGTCCATGTACCCGGCCGAATAGACGTGGGAGGGCACTTTGCCCTTGAGGCAGCCCACGCCGAAGATCGCGACGTCGAGGCGAGCTAACAGGTTCACGACGTTCTGCACCGACCGCTCGCGCCACATCGCCTGCTTGGTCTCGGAGTAGTCGAAGAAGGCCGGGACAGGGAACAAAACCACGCGGGCATCGAACGCGTCGCCCATCGACTGCAGGATCTCGCCGATGTAGGGGATCCCGCTCGAGCGCTGGTTGGCGCCGCCGTTCATTTGGACGACTGTCATCCCGACCATCGGCCGGCGTCCGAGGTGCTGGACGACCTGCGCCAAGGTCACCCCCCATGCCACTCCGATCAGCTGTTGATCGTCGATGGTCTCGGTGAGGAGTCGGGCGGCCAATCGGGCAACTTGGTCGAAGCGATACTCCTCCGTTGCCGAGTCTTTCACCGGGACGAGGTGAACGCGGACACCAAAGGTGGTGGAGAGTTTGCGGGCCAACGGCGACTGCGATCCGCTGTGGTCGGCGAGGCTGATCCGCACCAACCCCGACTCTCGGGCCTCCTTCAATAGGCGCGAAACGGAGGAGCGCGAGATGCGCAGTTCGCGCGCGATGCTCTCCATCGTCTCGTCTTGGATGTAGTACCGCGATGCCGCTCGGTACATCTCTTCGTAGCGCTCGTTCATTGCCTTACCCCGCCCGTGCACGTTTGTTCATAGGTCTAGCGCAATCGTGCAGGGAGCCGCAAGATGAGGTTGTCCCGGGCGGGAGTTCCTCCTGCCGCGAGTCCTTGCAAAGGAGCTTTGTTCACCATGGTTCATCCCTTCCGTAGCCCGGAAAGGCTTGAAGGGACACGCATCGGGACGGCGGGTTTCCACCCGCGCTATTTCACACCAACCCATGCTGGCCCGGAAGTCTCCAGGCCACACTCCATTGCGTCCTCGGACGCCAAAGCTGACACGACGACAGTGTCGGAAAGTGAGCAATCGTGACTCTCGGCACGATCTTCCTCTCGGAGACAGTAGGCACGGCCATGCTGCTCCTGCTGGGTGGCGGCGTTGTCGCCAACAACATCCTTCCCAAGAACAAGGGCGCCGGTACCGGCTTCCTGCACGTCAACTGGGGATGGGGCATCGCCGTGTTCGCCGGCGTGCTCGTTTCTTACAAGTCGGGCGGTCACCTGAACCCGGCCGTCACGTTGGGCCTGGTTGCCTCGGGCGCCAAGGAATTCGTCCCCGGGATCCCCGTGGACGCCATGTCCATCCTGACCTACATCGGCGCGCAGTTCCTCGGGGCCTTCATTGGCGCCGTCCTGTGCTGGCTGGCCTACAAGAAGCAGTTCGACGAGAAGGCCGACCCGGCCGTGAAGCTCGGCGTCTTCTCCACCGGTCCTGAGGTCCGCGACTACGTGTGGAACACGGTCACCGAGGTCCTCGGCACCTTCGTCCTGGTCTTCGTCGTTCTGGCTTCCGGCCACTGGGGCGATTCCGGAACCAAGACCCCGGGCGGCCTCGGCTGGCTCGGCGCCCTGGGCGTTGCCCTCCTCGTCGTCGGCATCGGCGCCTCCCTCGGTGGCCCGACCGGCTACGCCATCAACCCGGCTCGTGACCTCGCACCGCGCATTGCGCACGCGATCCTCCCGATCCCCGGCAAGGGTTCGTCCGACTGGGCGTACTCCTGGGTTCCCGTTGTGGGCCCGATCATCGGCGGCGTTCTCGCGGGCCTGACGGCCGGCGTGCTTCTCCCCAAGTAAGACGGTTTGAGTGGCCGGGCGCCACACCCGTAGCGCCCGGCCATTCGCCCCCTATCACCAGCACCATTCAACGAAGAAGGAAACACAAATGGCTGACAAGTACGTACTCGCGATCGATCAGGGAACCACCAGCTCTCGCGCTATCGTCTTCAACCACAGCGGACGCATCGTCGGCAGCGGTCAGAAGGAACACGAGCAGATCTTCCCGAAGGCCGGGTGGGTTGAGCACAACCCGATCGAGGTCTGGGACAACATCCGCGAAGTTGTGGCCCTGGCTCTCTCCGATGCGCAGGTCAACAAGGACAGCATCGTTGCCGTCGGTGTGACCAACCAGCGCGAGACCACCGTCGTGTGGAACAAGGAGACCGGCCAGCCGGTCTACAACGCCATCGTGTGGCAGGACACCCGCACCGCCAAGATCGTCGATGAGCTCGGCGGTGGCAACCAGGACAAATACAAGGCCCGTGTTGGCCTGCCCTTGGCGACCTACTTCTCGGGCCCCAAGGTCAAGTGGATCCTCGACAACGTCGATGGCGCTCGCGCTGACGCCGAAGCGGGCAAGCTCGTCATGGGCAACATGGACACCTGGGTGATCTGGAACCTCACCGGCGGCGTTGACGGCGGCGTGCACGTGACGGACGTCACCAACGCCTCCCGCACCATGCTCATGGACCTGAAGACCCTCAGCTGGGATGCCGAGATCGCTGCGGACATGACGATCCCGATGTCGATGCTCCCCGCCATCAAGTCCTCCTCCGAGGTCTACGGCGTGGGCCGCGAGGCCGGTCTGCTCGGCGGCGTGCCCGTCGCTGGTGACCTCGGTGACCAGCAGGCCGCCACCTTCGGCCAGGCTGCCTTCGAGGTTGGCATGGCGAAGAACACCTACGGCACCGGGTGCTTCATGATCATGAACACCGGCACCGAGATCGTTCCCTCCAAGAACGGCCTCCTCACCACGGTCTGCTACAAGATCGGCGACCAGGCCCCGATTTACGCCCTTGAGGGCTCCATCGCGGTCACCGGCTCGCTGGTGCAGTGGCTCCGCGACAACCTGGGCATCATCCAGACCGCCCCGGACATCGAGGTGCTGGCCGCCACGGTCGAGGACAACGGCGGTGCGTACTTCGTCCCGGCGTTCTCGGGCCTCTTCGCCCCGTACTGGAAGTCCGACGCTCGCGGCGCGCTCGTCGGCCTCACCCGGTATGTCAACAAGGGTCACATCGCCCGTGCGGTGCTCGAGTCCACGGCGTACCAGACCCGCGAGGTCCTGGATGCCATGGAAGCCGACTCCGGCGTGAAGCTCGCTGAGCTCAAGGTCGACGGCGGCATGACGATGAACGACACGCTGATGCAGTTCCAGGCGGATCAGGTCGGCGTTCCCGTCGTCCGTCCGGTGGTTGCTGAGACCACCGCCCTCGGCGCGGCCTACGCGGCCGGTATCGCTGTCGGTTACTGGAACGGCGAGCAGGACGTCATCGACAACTGGGCCGAGGACAAGCGCTGGATCCCGGCGATGGACGACGCCGAGCGCAACCGTCTCTACGCCAACTGGAAGAAGGCCGTCACCAAGACCTTCGACTGGGTGGACGACAACGTCAAGGAGTGAGCCCTCACTCCCTCGAACGAATGGCCGCCGGGAAACCCGGCGGCCATTCGGCTTTCCGTCCCGGGCCGATCCCTCTCCCGATGCCACCTTGCTGGCGTTGGTGATCTTTGCTGCCGATATATCGCCAGCAAAGATCGCTAACGGCAGCAAGGTCGTGGGGGTAGAGCCCGGCGGCCGAGCTGAGCCGCGGAGCCGGAACGCAACGATGGCCGCCGGGAAGTCCGGCGGCCATCGGTTGTCTGGGGGGAGCGACCCCTGAGATCAGGCCTCGGGTGCCTCGTCGGCTGCGGAGGAGATCTCAGCCACCTCGGGATCGAAGCGGAACATCACAGCACCGAGCGGCGGAACGGCCACGTTGGCGCTGGCGGGAAGTCCGTTGAACTCTTCGGACCAGGCGTGGATCTGGCCCAGGTTGCCGTGAGCATTCGAGCCGTCGTAGATGCCGGCGTCGGAGTTGAAGATCTCCGTCCAACGGCCGACGTCGGTGAGCCCGATGCGGTAGGCGTGATGGGGGTCAGCGGAGAAGTTCACCACGATGGCGATCTTCTGACCGGCCCGGTCGAAGCGCAGCCATGAGTAGGTGTTGTGACCGGCGTCGTCGGCGTTGATCCAACGGAAACCCGCCGGATCCGCGTCCAACTCCCACAGGGCGGGGTGAGCCACGTACACCTCATTGAGGTCCTTCACCATGCGCTGCAGGCCGTGGTGACCCCACAGGTCCGAGACCCACCACTCGAGGGAGCTGGACTCGTTGAACTCCGTCCGCTGCCCAAACTCGCAACCCATGAAGAGCAACTGCTTGCCGGGGAAGGACCACATGTAGGAGTAGAAGGCGCGCAACGTCGCGAACTGACGCCAGGCGTCCTGGGGGATCTTGTTGATCATCGCGCCCTTGCCGTGGACGACCTCGTCGTGGCTGATCGGCAGGACGAAGTTCTCCGAGTAGGCGTAGACCATCGCGAACGTCATCTCGTGATGGTGGTATTGCCGATACGCGGGGTCGAGGGAGAGGTAACGCAGGGAGTCGTTCATCCACCCCATGTTCCACTTGAAGCCGAACCCGAGGCCGCCCATGAAGACGGGCTTCGACACGCCACCGAACGACGTGGACTCCTCCGCGATCATGACCACGCCGGGGACACGCTCGTACAGGTGCAGGTTCACGTACTTCAGGAAGTCGATGGCCTCGAGGTTCTCGTTGCCGCCGTAGATGTTCGGGACCCACTCCCCGTCCTCGCGGGAGTAGTCGAGGTACAGCATCGAGGCCACGGCGTCCACGCGGAGCGCGTCGATGTGGAAGTCGGTGACCCAGTACAAGGCGTTGGAGACCAGGAACGACTTCACCTCGTTGCGGCCGTAGTTGAAGATGTACGTGCCCCAGTCGCGGTGCTCACCCTGCCGCGGATCAGCGTGCTCATAGAGCGCTGTGCCGTCAAAGCGGCCGAGGGCCCACTCGTCCTTCGGGAAGTGGCCGGGAACCCAGTCGAGGATGACGCCGATACCGGCCTGGTGCAGCCGGTCCACGAGGTGACGGAAATCGTCCGGACGTCCGAGACGCGACTGCGGCGCGAAGTAGTTGGTGACCTGGTAGCCCCAGGACGGGATGAATGGGTGCTCGGTGACGGGCATCAGCTCGACGTGCGTGAAGCCCTGCCACGTGACGTACTCGACGAGCTCATCGGCGAGTTCCAGGTAGGTCTTGCCCTTACGCCAAGCGCCGAGGTGCACCTCGTAGATCGACATCGGCGCCTCCGTGGGCACCACCTTGGCGCGCTTGGTCATCCAGTCCGCATCGGACCACACGTACTCCGAGGTGTACACGATCGAGCTGTTGGCCGGAGCCTGCTCGGCGAAGACGGCCATCGGGTCGACCTTCTCGTGCCACTGCCCGTCCGCGCCGAGGATGTTGTACTTGTACAAGGTGCCGTCGCCGATGCCCTCGACGAACAGCACCCAGACGCCGGTGTTCTCGATGCGGTGCATCGCGTCGCCGGTCCACCAGTTGAAGTCCGCGTTCACGTGGACGGCCTGCGCGTTGGGGGCCCACACCGCGAAGCGCGTGCCGGTGATGTCTCCGCGTTCGTCATCGTGCAGCGTCACCACATGAGACCCGAGGCGCTTCCAGCACTCGGTGTCGCCACCGGTGTGCCACCCCTCGAAGTCCCATCCGGCCAGGCCGCCATTCGGATCGTGCGCCATTAGAGCTCCTTAGATAGGTCGACCGGGTGGTTCATCCGCTTGGCTTCATCTTGGACTGCTTGAAGCGGGATTTGTGTCCAACCGGGCCGATTTCGTACTTCATAGACAACCTCGTAGATCGCCTTGTCCGTGATATAGGCCCGCAGCAGGTCTACTGGGGGCCGATCGTCGCCGCAATAGCCAGCGAGGAAGGCCTCCCCGTTGGCGGACGCCCAGGCGAGCGCCTCGGGCGCCGTGGGATCCGGACAGGCGGTGCGCGCGTAGTCGAAGCTCCGCAGCATGCCCGCCACGTCACGCCAGCGTGAGTCGAACTCGCGGCGCTCGGCGACGGTCTTCATCGGTTCGCCCTCAAAGTCGATGATCGACCAACCCCGCGGGGAAAGGAGACATTGACCGAGGTGGAAATCCCCGTGGATGCGCTGGGTTTCCAGCGTGTGTCCCCGCAGCCCTTCGAAGGAGCGGACCAGGCTGTCGCGCAGCGGGACGAGGGGCGGGGCGGCCACACAGGCCACGTCGAGCCGTTGGATCATCGTGTCGGCCAACGTCGAACCCGAGGCCGACCCGGTGCCCACCGCGACGCGTAACTGGTCGTGAACTTCGCGCAGCGCCACGCCGAGGGCCGTGCACTCTTCGCGGATGTCCGCGAACGTGCTCGCGGACGCCTTAGCCCACTCCCACGCGTCCTCCGCGCCCGCTACGCGCTCGCAGAAGTAGCCGAGGTCGAAGCCTGCCGCCGACCAAGCGCCGTACAGCGCGGGGGTCGCGGGGGAGTCGTTCAGGGCCGCCAAGACTTCGATGTCGAGGTTGCGCCCGGGTTCGACCTTGCGGAAGACCTTGAACAGGACCCCGTCACCCACCATCACGGTGGTGTTGGACTGCTCTCCGGTGAACATCTTCATGCGGGCTCCGGGATCGACCGCGGTTGGGTCGCTCCAGGTCATGGTCGGAGAATCCAGCAGTGCGGCGACTAAGGCACGCATGGACTCGGGATCGGCTGGTGCGTCCACGACCTCCAACGGACCAAGCTCGGGATCGTCCAACGCCGTAATCACCGGAGCGCCAGAGGAGGTGCCCACGGGACGATGCGCGACAAGCAGGTGATAGGTCTCGGCATGGGCGTCCGGGTAGCTCACGGTCACCAACTCTGAGCGAACCGCCGGCCAGGTGCCAGCGGGGGTGTACCACGGCATGGTGGACACGGCGCTGATCCGTCCGCCTAGCCCTTTACCCGCAAACCAGCGAGCCTGACCCAGAAAGGCCTCCCAATCGTTCATCGGGCGACCAGCCAGGCGAATCCATGGCTCGCGAGGGTCATCGTCGGAGCCCCCTCATGATCGCCAAAGGCGGCACCGCCAACCAGCACGTGGACGCTCTCCGGATCGAAGGCCCCGGGGGTCAGCGTGGCGGTCTGGGCGGACGCGGAGAAGTTGAACGCCGCGATCACCCGCTGATCGCCCCATTGCCGCGCCACCACGTAGACGGCCGCGTTGTCGCCCTCGAGGTCGACGAAGTCGCCCAGGGCCAGCGCTTCAAGTTCGCGACGGACGGACAACGTCCGCTGCAGCCAATGCAGTAGCGAGTCGGGATCGTCCAACTGGGCCTCGACGTTGACCACGTCTTGGGTGAAGCCAGGAGAATCGACGATCGGGAAGGGGAACGTCGAAGGATCGGCCGTCGAGAATCCGGCTCCGGGGGAGTTGTCCCATTGCATCGGGGTGCGGACGCCGTCGCGGTCCTGCAGCCAGATGTTGTCACCCATGCCGATTTCATCGCCGTAATAGAGCACGGGGGAGCCGGGAAGGGCGAGCAGCAAGGCGTGCAGCAGCTTGATCCGCTGGACATCCCCATCCACGAGCGGAGCCAGCCGGCGCCGGATGCCCAAGTTGCACTTCATCCGCGGCTCGGGGGCGTAGAAGTCCCACATGAAGTCGCGTTCCGCGGGGGTCACCATTTCGAGGGTGAGTTCGTCGTGGTTCCGCAGGAACGTGCCCCACTGCGTGCCGGGAGGCAGAGGCGGAGTCGCGGCGATGATGTCGACCAGGCACGTCTTGTCTTCGCGGGCCAATGCCATGTACATCCGCGGCATCACGGGGAAATGGAAGGCCAGCTGGCACTCGTCCCCATCGCCGAAGTAGGGAATGACCTCCTGCGGCCACTGATTGGCCTCGCACAGCAAGATGCGTCCGGGGTATTCCTCCTCGACCATGGCGCGGACGCGCTTGAGCAGCGCGTGCGTGCCCGGCAGATTCTCGCAATCGGTGCCGTCTTGCTCGATGAGGTAGGGCACGGCGTCCAAGCGGAAGCCGTCGACGCCCATGGCGAGCCAGAACCGCAGCGCATCTTGAATCTCCTCGAAAACCCGGGGGTTCTCGAAGTTGAGGTCGGGCTGATGGTCGAAGAAGCGATGCCAGTAGTACTGGCCCCGCACCTCATCGAAGCTCCAGTTCGAGTCGATCGTGTCGATGAAGATGATGCGAGCGTCGAGGTACTCGTCCGGCTCGTCGCGCCAGACGTAGAAGTCGCCGTAGGGCCCTGTCGGATCGGTGCGCGAAGCTTGAAACCAAGGATGCGCTGACGACGTGTGGTTCATCACGAAGTCGATGATGATCCGCATTCCGCGCCCATGGACGGCCGCAATCAGCGCCCGCGTGTCCTCGATGGTTCCAAACTCGGGCAAGACGTTGGTGTAGTCGGCCACGTCGTAGCCGCCGTCGCGTAGCGGCGAGCTGAAGAACGGCGGCAACCACAGGCAATCCACCCCCAACCACTGCAGGTAGTCGAGCTTGCTGGTCAAGCCCTGCATGTCCCCGACGCCATCACCGTTGGAATCGGCGAAGGTCCGCACGAGAACCTCATAGAACACCGCCTTGGTGAACCAGTTGGTCTCCGTGGTCATAGCTACCCTTCGTTGAGGACGTGAAGAATGTGCGCCGGATTCGTCGGGGTGAGCCGGACGAAGTTGCGCTGGCCCCACGTGAACGTGGCGCCCGTGAGTTCGTCGCGGACGTGCAGTCCGTCACCGCTGGCCAAGCCGAGAGCCCCCATGTCGAGCGAGACGTCGCTCTCGACGGTGGCGTTCGGATCGAGGCTGCAGATGACGAGAATGACGTCGTCCCCATCGCGTTTGGAGTACGCCATCACCGCGTCGTGAGAGGCGTGGTGCGCGGTGAACTGCCGCAGTTGCTGCAGCGCCGGGTGCGCGTGGCGGATGCTGTTCAGCGTCCCCATCAACATGTTGAGGTTGGGCGCGGCGTTGTAGTCGCGGGGGCGGAACTCGTACTTCTCGGAGTTGCGGTACTCCTCGGCACCGGGCCGGAGAGGCTCGTGCTCGAACAACTCAAATCCCGAGTAGACACCCCAGGTGGGGGACAACGTGGCGGCCAGGATCGCGCGAATCGCGAACGCGGCCGGGTTTCCCGACTGTAAGTAGAAGGGGTTGATGTCGGGAGTGTTCACGAAGAAGTTCGGGCGGTAGAAGGAGTCCGTCGTCTGCGCGAGGTCGTGCATGTACTCCTCGAGCTCCCACTTCTGGTTTCGCCAGGTGAAGTAGGTGTAGCTCTGGTGATAGCCGACCTTGCCGAGGGCCCCCATCATCGCCGGGGTCGTGAAGGCCTCGGCCAGGAACAACACGTCCGGGTCCGTGGCACGCACCTGACGCATGATCCAACCCCAGAACTGCACGGGCTTCGTGTGCGGGTTGTCGACGCGGAAGATCCGCACGCCATGGCTCATCCACAGCCGCAGGATGCGCAGCACCTCGTGGTAGATGCCCGGTGCATCGTTGTCGAAGTTGATCGGATAAATGTCCTGGTACTTCTTGGGCGGGTTCTCGGCGTAGGCGATCGACCCGTCAAGCCGTGTGGTGAACCACTCCGGGTGCTCGGTCACCCAGGGGTGATCGGGCGAGGCTTGGAGGGCGAAGTCCAAGGCGATTTCGACGCCAAGTTCCTTGGCCCGGGCCACCAAGCGATCGAAACTCGTCCAGTCGCCGAGATCGGGATGGATGGCGTCGTGGCCGCCCGCCGGGCTGCCGATGGCCCACGGCGACCCCGGGTCCTTCTTGGTGGGGGTGAGGGAGTTGTTCTTGCCCTTCTTGAACGCCTCGCCGATCGGGTGGATCGGCGGGAAGTAGATGACATCGAAGCCCATGGCGGCCGCAGCCTCAAGGCGCTCGTGGCAGGTGTCAAAGGTGCCGGACGTCCAGGTGTCGGTCTTCGCGTCGTACGTGGCGCCCTGGGAGCGCGGGAAGAACTCGTACCAGGACGAGAACAACGCGCGGCGACGATCGACGAACAGCGGGTAGTCGGACGACGGCGAGACAAGTTCGCGCGGCCCGTACCGGCGCATAGCGGCGCCGATACCTTTGCCGGTGGCGACTTCGAGCAGGTCCTTGGCCGGGCGCTCGGGGATCAGCAACTGGGCGGTAGCGCGCAGTATCGAGGCCTCCACCTTGTCGCCCGCAGCGTCGGCACGCGTGGCCGTGCGCTCGAGCAAATCGCGTCCTTCGAGGCACACCAAAGGAATGTCGACGCCCGCCGGCAGCTTCGCTTCGGCGACGTGCAACCACGTGCCCCAAGGGTCCGACCAACCTTCGACGCGGAACGTCCAGGCTCCCTCGCTGTCGGGGCGTACCCACGCCTCCCACGGGTCCAGGCCGCGCGGCTCCATCGGCGTCATGTCGACGCGCGTTTCGTGCCCGGCCGGGTCGGTCAAGATCACGGACGCATTGACGGCGTCGTGGCCCTCGCGGAAGACCGTGGCTCGGATGGGGATCAACTCCCCGACGACCGCCTTTGCCGGATAGGCACCGTTCTCGACGACGGGCGACACGCCCGAGACGGGGATCCGACCGAAACCGGAGGGCGCCACCGTGTCAAAGGACAGCTCGAGGGTGGGGACCGGGGCTGCAGGAACTTTCGCGTCGCTCTTGGATGCGGCCTTACGGGCCTTGGCGTCGCTCGCGGAAGCTGAGGAAATCTGGCTCACGCGCACAACCTAGCGCCTGTCGTCGCTCGTGGGGAGGTGGTTCACGCCAGGCTTTGGGCGTGTCTAAAACCGGGCGTGCTCTGGCACCGTTCCGGTGGAATCCGCGTGCCCAATAGGCGCACTAGGGCCGGTAAAGCTGCCCAGACACGGGACGGCGGTTCGCGTACCCAGCCTCATGTCGTAGAGTTTCGGCCCGTGCGTGCAATTCGACGATTCAATGTGCAGCCCACGCTGCCGCCGGAACTCAAGGGCCTTGAGGGGCTCTCCAAGAACCTGCGTTGGGCCTGGCATCAGGGAACCCAGCAGCTCTTCCGCGCGGTAGATCCGCAGCTGTGGGAGACCGTGGGGCATGACCCCATCAAGCTTCTGTCCCAGGTGCCGGCCGCCCGGATGGCTACCCTCGCCGCGGACAAGCGCTTCGTGCGCAACGTCCAGCTGATCGAGGCTGACCTTCATGACTACATGACCGGTGACCTGTGGTTCCAGGGCTTCGCTGCGGAGAACCCCTCCGCGCCCAAGGCGATCGGGTACTTCTCGGCTGAGTTCGGCATCTCTGAGGTGCTGCCGCAGTACTCCGGGGGTTTGGGAATCCTGGCCGGCGACCACCTGAAGGCCGCCTCCGACGTGGGCGCCCCGATCATTGGTGTGGGTCTGCTGTACCGCCACGGCTACTTCCGTCAGTCGCTGAACGCCAGCGGTTGGCAGCAAGAGCGCTATCCAGTGCTCGACCCCAACGACATGCCCCTGACTCAGCTGCGTGACGCAGCCGGCGAGCCCGTCATCATCGAGGTTCCCCTTCACGGCCATTCCCTGAAGGCCACCGTCTGGGTTGCCCAGGTCGGACGCGTGCCGCTGCTCATGATGGACGCCGGCATCGAGGCCAACTCTGAGGCCGACCGTCGCGTGACGGACCGGTTGTACGGCGGCGGCGAAGACCACCGTCTCGCCCAGGAGCTGCTGCTCGGCATCGGTGGCGTGCGCGCCATCCGCGAGTTCTGTCGCATCACCGGCCACGCCGCTCCCGACGTGTTCCACTGCAACGAGGGCCACGCCGGCTTCCTCGGGTTGGAGCGCATCCGCGAGTACATGGTGTCTGGCAAGGACTTCGAGACCGCCGTGGAGCTCACCCGCGCGGGCAGCGTCTTCACGACCCACACGCCGGTGCCCGCGGGCATCGACCGGTTCCCGAAGACGATGATCGAGGCCGAGTTCGCGAACTTCTCCCCGCTTCCCCTCGATCGCATCCTGGGCTTCGGCGCCGAGGACTACGAGGGCGGCGACCCCGATCGCTTCAACATGGCCGTCATGGGCTTCCGCCTCGGCCAGCGCGCCAATGGCGTGTCCGAGCTGCACGGCGACGTGTCGCGCCGGATGTTCCAGGGCCTGTGGTCGGCGTTCGACACCACCGAAGTTCCGATCACGTCCGTCACGAACGGCGTGCATCATCCGACGTGGATCCACCCGGAGCTGCTCGAGATCCTGGAGACCTCGACGTCCAACGACGCTCACGTCATCGACGGGTGCGACTGGACGGCCCTCGATCGCGTCGACGACGAGACCCTGTGGGGCCTCAAGCGTCAGATGCGCGGCACCATGATCACCATGGCGCGCGAGCGGCTGCAGGCGTCCTACCAGGCGCGTGGCATGAGCACCGACTGGATCGCCAACGCGCTCAACCCGTCGACCCTGACGTTCGGCTTCGCCCGTCGTGGTGCGTCCTACAAGCGCCTCACGCTAATGCTGACCGATCCCGAGCGGTTGAAGCGCCTGCTCAACCACCCCGAGACGCCGATCCAGATCGTCATCGCGGGCAAGTCGCACCCGGCCGACGAGGTCGGCAAGGCGCTGATCCAGACGATGGTCCAGTTCTCCGACCAGCCGGACGTCCGCGGGAAGATCGTTTTCCTCCCCGACTACGACATGTCGCTGGCCAAGCCGCTCTACCCGGGCTGCGACGTGTGGATCAATAACCCGCTGCGCCCGCTGGAGGCCTGTGGCACCTCGGGCATGAAGGCCGCCCTCAACGGCGCCGCGAACCTCTCCATCCGTGACGGTTGGTGGGACGAGTGGTACAGCTCCGATTGGGGCTGGGAGATCCCCTCGGCTGAGGGCGTCACCGATCCGGTGGCGCGCGACGTTGCGGAGGCGTCCGCCCTGTACGACCTGATCGAGAACGAGGTCATCCCGCGCTTCTACACGCGCGACGCCGCGGGTCTGCCGACCCGCTGGCTCAAGATGGTGCGCGACACCGTCTCGGGCCTCGGCCCCAAGGTGCTGGCGTCCCGCATGGTGCGCGACTACGTCACCAAGCTGTACACCCCGGCGGCCGCCAGCAACGCGGACGTCTCCAAGGGCAACACGGCCGAGCAGTTGGCCCGTTGGAAGGAACACGTCCGGGCGGTCTGGGGCGATGTGCGCGTCGAGCACGTCGATCACCTGGACGGCCAGGCCGTCGAGGTGGGCACGGAGCTGCCGTTCGGCGCTAACGTGCGGTTGGGTTCGCTCACCGCCAAGGACGTCGAGGTGCAGTTGGTCACCGGCTACGCCGATGGCGATGACGAGTTGTTCCGGATCACCACCTACCCGATGACGGTGGGCAAGGACCTGGGCAACGGCCTCATCCGCTTCGAGCGCACCGTCGTGACGAAGAAGCCGGGTTCCGTCGGGTACACGATTCGCGTCGTGCCGAAGAACACCCACCTGTGCAGTGTCGCCGAAATGGGCGTCGCGACCGTCGCGATGGACGTGACACCCTAAGCACTGAGGAACTCAGGGTCGAGTCGTGCCTCCGGGCACGACTCGACCCTTTCCCGTTTTGAAGAGGAGCGCGGATGACCGCCAACCACCAGCCCGGTCACGTGCGTGTGGCCGCCGGGATCGTGGCCATCGCGATGGCTTCCTCGGTGCTGCTGTTCGGGCTCCCGCTCACTTTTCCTGACATTCTCGCCCGGTTCCACGGTGGGCCTTTCGGCTTTGGTTTGGCGCACTTCTTGTGGGTGCCCTGCGTCGCGCTGTTCGCTGCCTGGGCTGTCCTCCTGCTCGCCGGAGCCGAGATCCTGGAGCGGTGGGGCACACGTCGCGCGCTGGCTGCGGGCACCATCCTCGTGCTGACCGGGTTGGCCCTCTTCGGCAGCGGGCAGGCCCTCGTGGGATTCCTCGGTGGCGCGCTCCTGCTGGGCCTTGGTTTCGGGGTCTCTCTCCAACTGGCTCCCACAGCCTTGACCAACGCCTGGTTCTTGCAGCGCCGCGGCCAGGTGCTGGGGCTGGCTGCGGCAGGGGTGGGTGCCGGTGGGGTCATCTGGGCGCTGACGGTGCCATGGCTGGTGGGCCAATACCGGACCGTGTGGGGGGCCGACGCCTGGCGGGTCGCCTACCTGGCCTTCGGGCTCACAGTGGCCCTCCTGGTCGGTGGGGCGCTGCTTGTGATCCGCGACCACCCGCTCGATGTTGGCCTCGTGGCCCTGGGTGCGGACGACATGGGTCCACGGGCTGATTGGACGCCACCGGAAGCCACGGGATTGACGTTCGCGGCTGCGCTTCGGGCGCCCTGGTTCCACGCGGTCTTTCTCTCGACGCTTGCCCTCGGGGTGGTGGACGCGGCCATCCTGGTGCTGCCCCTGCATCTGCAGGAACATCCCGTGACGCCCTCTGGCGCCGCCAATCCGGAGCTAGCCCTGACAGTGGCGTGCGTGATGGCAGCACTGTCGCTCGGGGTCGCGGCGGGCCGTGTGCTGCTGCTCGGTGTTGCCGAGCGGATCAGCACCCTCGCGCTCGTCGCGGTCGTGTTCGCGCTGCAGGGCATCGGCATGGTCTACCTAGGCGGCTTGCGTGACACCAGCTTCATCCCGTACGGCATGGGAGCAGGCCTCGCGCTGGGTCTCGGCTTCGCGGGGGCCTTGGGCCTTCCGGCACGTGTCTATGCCGCGGCGCTCGGCACCCGAGACCTCGGACGGATCTGGGCGGTGGGCGGCTCAGCCTTGATGCTCGGCATGGCCATTGGTGTGCCCGTGTGGGGCTACGTTCACGCGGCCCAGCACGGGTTCGTCTCCATGCTCTACGGCGGCGGAGCCGTCCTCGTCGCGGTCCTGGTCACCTGGTGGCTCGCGATGAGGTTCGGCTCGCGACGTTACGTCCGTCCTGAGGCCTGAGTCACTCCGGAGTGCCAGGGGAGACCGGCAACGGCAGCTGGTGCTGCGGGACGGTTGCTTCCAGAACAGCGATCGTCCGCGCGGGGATCGTGAGCGTCACGCCCGCTTCGAGCGACTTACTAGGCAGTTCGCCGGGCTCGCCCGTGTGTGTGACGATCCGGTATCCCTGCGACCACGGCATTCCGGGCAGCGCCACGTCGATCGGCTCGGATCCCGCGTGCACGTAGACCAAGAAGGCCTCGTCGGCGTCCGAGGTGTACATGCCCAGGAACCGACGCTCACCCTCGTGCCACTGGCCTTCGCTCATTTCGGTGCCGGACTCTGAGAACCACGCCAGCTCGGCGCGACCGAGACCGGTGCCCGCCGAATCGGTCACCTCGGTGCGGTGGCGGTATTCGGTCGGACGGAACAACGCATGCTCGTGGCGCAGCTGCAGGAAGGCTTTGGTTGAGGCCAGTTGCTCGGACCACTCGTCGGCCTGCGACCAATCCACCCAGCTGATCTCGGAGTCCTGGCAGTAGGCGTTGTTGTTGCCCTGCTGCGTGCGTCCCATTTCGTCGCCGGCGAGCACCATGGGCGTGCCGGCGGAGAGCAGGAGGGTCGCCATCATGTTGCGGGTCGAGCGTTGCCGCGCGGCATTGATGGCGACATCGTCGGTTTCACCCTCGTAGCCGTGATTCCACGAGCGGTTGTCGTCGGTGCCGTCGCGGTTACGTTCTGAGTTTCGCTCGTTGTGCTTGAGGTCGTAGGTGACCACGTCACGCAGGGTGAAACCGTCGTGGGCTGTCACGAAGTTGATGGAGGCCGTCGGCGGCCGGCCGTCCCAATAGATGTCGGACGATCCGGCCAGCCGCGTGGCGAGCTCTTGAACGCCGCCCACGGCCCCGCGCCAGAAGTCGCGGGTGAAGCCACGGAAACGGTCGTTCCATTCCGACCAGCCCGTGCCCCAGCGTCCGACCTGGTAACCGTAGGGGCCCAAGTCCCACGGCTCGGCGATCATGAGCGCCTTGGAAAGGATGGGGTCGTTCGCCATGGCGGCCTTGATCGGATGCTCCTGCGTGACGTGTTGCTCCACATCGCGGATCAGCGTGGTGGCGAGGTCAAAGCGGAAGCCATCGACGCCCATCTCACTGACCCAATAACGCAAGGAATCCAAGACCAAGGTCATTACGCCGGCCTCGGAGGTATCCACGGCGTTGCCGCAGCCGGTCACGTCATAATCGTTACGGTGATCGCTGGTCAACCGGTAATAGCCGGAGTGGTCGATGCCACGAAAACACAAGGTGGGCCCGTCGTGGCCGCCCTCGGCTGTGTGGTTGTAGACAACGTCGAGGATCACCGCGATTCCCGCTGCGTGGAGCGCGGAGACCATTTCTTTGAACTCGGCGACCTGTTCGCCCATCGAGCCGCTGCTGGCGTAGGCGGCGTGCGGGGCGAAGAACCCGAGCGTGTTGTAACCCCAGTAGTTCTTGAGCCCGCGTCCGACGATGAACGGCTCAGAGATGAAGTGTTGGACGGGCAGCAGTTCGACCGCGTTGATGCCGGTGTCGACGAGGTGCTGGATCACCGCGGGGTAGGACAACCCAGCGAAGGTGCCACGGAGGTGCTCCGGCACTTGCGGATGGCGCCAGGTGTATCCACGAAGGTGGGTCTCGTAGATCACGAGTTCGGCGAGGTCCGCGGGCTTGGCGAGGGGGCTCGGTGCCGGGCTGTCGGCCACCACGACGCTGAGGGGGACCGCCGCGAAAGAGTCGGTGGGGTCGGCCAGGTAGTTGGACTCGGCGACGTGGTCGCTGATCGGGCCGGCGTAGTCGACGCCACCGGTGATCGCTCGGGCGTAGGGGTCGAGGAGGAGTTTGGCCGGGTTGAAACGCTCACCGCTGTCCGGGTTCCAATGTCCGTGCACGCGGAAGCCGTAGCGCTGCCCGGCGCCGATGCCCGGCACCAGCCCACGCCAAATGCCCGTTTCTGGCTCGAGGACCAAGTCGACGTTGGTCTGCCTGCGATCCGCCGCGACGAGCGCGAGCTCAACCCGGGTGGCTCGGGGCGCCCACAAGGCGAAGCTGGTCGCGTCGCCCACAATGCGGGCGCCGAGCCGGGCTTCTTCCGGACTTTCCGGATAGGGCAGAGTCATGAGTGCCTTTCGTGGCGGCTTCGCTGGTCCAGGATGGCGGACTCGTACGAAGTGCCTAGCGTGACGATTCGAAGGATGGGTGGCAAGCGCGACGCCCTTGGCTGGGTGAGCTGTCCGCCGAGCGTGCCGCCACGGTTAGCGGCAGCATAGTGGATCGATCAAACGTTTTACTTGACCTGGACCAGTGTGCCGCGCCCGCCCAGTGCGTGTCTGTGGCCCGCGAGGCCGGTTCGGCAGTGCGTGTGGTTTGTTGCTCCATGACGGCTCCCGAAATGTCATGATCAGCGAACGCTGTCTTCCCCCAAAACACACGCCGTCCCAAGCGTCGCGGTTCGCATTTCCCATTTTACGTCGGGCAACACTGTTTCTCAAGTCGTTGAGACATCAATTAGACAGCGGGGTTAACAAATGGCCAGCCATAATCGGCGCCGGCCGGCGTCCGTTGGGGCCATGGCAAGCAGGGGGGCATCCCCCGAACTACACTCACCCGCGGAAGGGAGAGGCCCATGCGGATGATGGTGGCCCTATCTGGCGGGGTGGACTCGGCGGTCGTGGCGGCACGCGCCGTGGACGCCGGGCACGACGTGACGGCGGTCCATATGCGGCTGTGGCGTCCCCCCGAGACCTCGGGCTTCGACCCGGCCGCGGACGCACGGCTGGTCGCCGACTACCTCGGCATCCCGTGCGAGGTCTGGGACTTCGCGGACGAGTTCCACACCCAGGTGGTCGACTACTTCGTGGGGGAGTACGCCGCCGGACGCACGCCCAACCCGTGCCTGAGGTGCAATCGGACCATCAAGTTCGGACGCTTCCTCCAAACCGGCATCGAGCGCGGGTTCGACATGATGGCCACCGGCCACTACGCCCGCCGCGAGATCATCGACGGGGAGCCGAGCCTGCTGCGGTCGACCAACACGGCCAAGGATCAGTCCTATGTGCTCGGCGTGCTCACCGCGGCTCAGCTGGCGCGGATCGACTTTCCGCTCGGGGGCATCACCAAGGACGTGGTGCGCGCCGAAGCGGCCGCCCGGGGCATCCCCGTGGCGTCTAAGCCCGACAGCACCGACATCTGCTTCATCCCGACGGGGGACACGGCGGGCTTCCTGAGCGAGCGCCTCGGGGTCCATCCGGGGGAGATCGTGGACGAGGCCGGCGTCACCGTCGGGGCTCACGAGGGCGCCCACCGGTTCACGGTCGGCCAGCGGCGGGGGCTTCGGCTCGGGGTCCCGGCGGCCGACGGGAGGCCTCGCTTCGTCCTGAACGTCCGTCCGAAAGAGAACCAGATCATCGTGGGTCCTCATGAGTCGCTGGCCGTGCGCGTGCTGGACGGCGTGCGTCCGACCTGGACCACGACCCCGCGCGGCACGTGGCATGGGCTCGCGCAGGTGCGGGCCCATGGCCAGCCGCTGCCCGCCACGTTTGAGTCCGTGGACGACGGCCTACGGGTGACGTTCGATGCCCCCGTGTTCGGGGTCGCTCCCGGCCAGTTCGTGGTCTGCTACGACGGCGATCGGGTGATCGGCAGCGCTGAGATTGCGCGTGCGGGGCAGGCTCAGGCGACACCCGTAGTCTGAGGCCATGCCTGAGAGCGCCGAGGACTACTACGCCCGCATCCTGAACGCCGCCGACGAGCACGGCCGGTTGCCGGTCGCCGTCACCGAAATGCCCGGCTGGGACATCTTCCCGTTCGAGGTCGAATCCCTGCGGCTCAAGCCGCTACGCCCGTTGCTGGACGCCGAGCCGGAACGACGAGGTGAATCGCCGCAGGAGTGCTGGTGCGCCAAGCAGGAGAGCCTCAGCCCCATTGTGTGGAGCAACGAGCGGTGGATGGTGACCCACACCGAGTCCGGGCTGCCCCTCATGGCGATCCTCAGTCCGCGAGCCCATCACGATCTCGCTGACCTGCCCACTGAGCTCGCCGCTGAGCTGGGCCAGCTGACCGTGGCCCTTGCCGGCGCCATCGAGGAGTTGCCCTCGGTGGGGCGCACCCACATCGCCCGCTGGGGTGACGGCGGCGCGCACCTGCATCTGATGTTCCTGGGACGCCCACGCCGCGCTGGCCAGTTCCGGGGATCGCCGTTGGTGGACTGGGAGGAGAACCTGCCGCGCGTGCCGACGGCGGTGGCGGACGACAATGCCGCCTTTGTGGCCGACCGGATGGTGGCTCGCGTGGGGGGAACGGCCCTGGGCCGGGTCGACTCATGACCCGGTGGACGGGTCTCGGGTCGCTCCCGGGAACTGACTTTGCCGACGCCATGGCCATGGTGCTGGCGCGAACAGACGGCTACGCCTTCGTGCCGGAACTGCCCGCACGGGGACCGTGGGCAGGGATGCTCGGACG
Source organism: Micropruina sp. (assembly GCA_016716635.1). Lineage (GTDB taxonomy): Bacteria > Actinomycetota > Actinomycetes > Propionibacteriales > Propionibacteriaceae > JADJVZ01. Next base: position 1,105,795 of record JADJVZ010000011.1, on the reverse strand, counting down.
CGGGCTGGGGCTGCTGGACGACCTTCCGGCCCAGTTCGAGGCCGGCGAGTGGCGCCTGGGCGACGCGGCCGGGGTCGATCAGCGTCGCGCCCGCTCCACCTGGCGGGACGATCTCGAACGCCTCGAAGAGGTGGCCCATGACTACGACGGCACGCTCAAGGTGGCGGTGGTCGGCCCGTGGACGCTCGCCGCGTCGGTCGGCATCGCCCATCGCGGACGCGTGCTCGCCGATCCGGGGGCCCGCCGCGACCTCGGGCAAGCCCTGGCGCACGCGGTGGCGGGGCTGCTGGCCGACCTGCACCGCAAGCTGCCGTCCGCCTCGCTCGTGCTGCAGGTGGACGAGCCCTCGATGCCGAGCGTCCTCGCGGGGGCCGTGCCCACGCCCGGCGGCTTCTTCCGCATGCGGGCCGTCGGAGCCCCCGAGGTGATGGCGTCGCTCGCCGGGATGACCGAGGCGGCCCGCGCTGGCGGGGCCACCACCGTCATGCACTCTTGTGCCCCGGGGCTTCCCCTCGACATCCTCGCCCGACGCGACCGTGACGGCGCCGGCTTCGACGCCCTCGCCCTCGACGGGGAGCTGCAGTCCCGCCGCGACTGGGAGTCCCTGGGGCAAGCGGTCGATGACGGCACCAACCTCTTGTTGGGCGTCCAACCCACGGCCCCCGGCAGCGCCGTCCTCACCCCGGATCAGCTCACCCGGCGGACGCTCGCCTGGTTGCGTCCCCTCGAACTCGGCCCCGTGATGGCCGAACGGCTGACGTTGACGCCCGCCTGTGGCCTGGCGGGGTTCTCCCGGACGGACGCCGCCGCGATCCTGGCCAATTTGGGACGGGCCGCGGCCGTGGTGACCGAGGAATTGTCGGCGTAGGCCGATAGATTCGGCGCGTGATCGATCCAGACGCCGTCGACCGCCAGGCCGAACCCGCCGAACGCCACGCCGAGCTCTCAGCGGAAATCCGTGAGCATCGGCGGCGCTACTACGAAGAGGACGCCCCGCTGGTGAGCGACTCCGAGTTCGACGCCTTGATGCGCGAACTCGAAGCGGTGGAGGCCGTCCACCCCGAGTTCGTGACGCCTGATTCGCCCACGCAGGTGGTCGGCGGGGCCGCCGTGGAGACCTTCACGAAGGTGACCCACCCCGAGCCCTTGATGAGCCTCGACAACGTCTTCTCCCTCGAGGAGTTTCGGGGCTGGAACGATCGGGTCGTGCGGGCCGCTGGCGCCGACGCCATCGCGGCGTCGGGCTATCTCTGCGAGCTCAAGATCGACGGCCTGGCGCTCGACCTCGTCTACCGCGGCGGACGTCTCGTCAGCGCCGCGACCCGCGGCGACGGTCGGGTGGGTGAAGACGTGACCGCGAACGTCCGCACCATTGCGACCATCCCGCAGCGCCTTCGCGGCGAGGACGTTCCCGCGTTCCTTGAGGTGCGTGGCGAGGTGTTCATGGCCCGTGAGGACTTCGCGGCCCTCAACGAGGGCTTGGTCGCCGCGGGCAAGGCGCCGTTCGCGAACCCGCGAAACTCGGCGGCGGGCTCGCTGCGCCAAAAGGATGCCGCCGTCACGGCCTCCCGCAAGCTGCGGTTCCTGTGCCACGGCATCGGCCAATACACCGGGGTGCCGTTGGTCCGACAGTCGCACGGCTACGAACTGCTGAGTCGGTGGGGGTTGCCGACCTCGACGCACTATCGAGTGGTCACCACGGTGGAGGAGGTCATCGCCTACATCGAGCATCGCGGCCAACAGCGGCACGACGTCGAGCACGAGATCGACGGGGTCGTCGTCAAGCTCGATGATCGGGAGCTCCAAGCGAGCCTGGGCGCCACGTCGCGGGCTCCCCGTTGGGCGATCGCGTACAAATATCCGCCGGAAGAGGTCACGACGACCCTGCTCGATATTCGGGTGAACGTCGGACGGACGGGCCGGGTGACGCCCTATGGCGTCATGCGTCCGGTGCTGGTCGCCGGCTCGACCGTCGAGATGGCGACCCTGCACAACGCCTCCGAGGTGGTCCGCAAGGGCGTCCTGATCGGTGACACGGTGGTGCTGCGCAAGGCCGGCGACGTCATCCCCGAGATACTCGGCCCGGTAGTCGAGCTGCGCACGGGCGCCGAGCGTCCATTTGTGATGCCGACCCATTGCCCCTCGTGCGGCACCGAGTTGCGTCCGATGAAAGAGGGCGACATCGACATCCGGTGCCCCAACGCCCGGTCCTGCCCCTCGCAGTTGCGGGAGCGGGTCTTTGCTCTGGCCTCGCGGGGCGGCCTGGACATCGAGGCACTGGGCTGGGAGGCGGCCATCGCGCTCACCGATCCCGAGTTCGGACGCCCCGAGGGCGCCGAGAGCCAGCCGCAGCGTCCGGTCCTCGACACCGAGGCCGGCCTGTTCGACCTGACCGTCGACGACCTGGCGGACGTCCAGGTCTGGCGGCGGCGAAAGATCAAGGCCGTCGAGCAGGCCCCAGCGCTGGAGCCGTACTTCTACACCAAGGCCACCGCGAAGAAAGCGTCGGTGCCGCGCGCCACCACGAACACCTTGTTCGCCGAACTCGAGAAGGCCAAGGGCCAACCCGTGTGGCGGGTGCTGGTGGCCCTGTCGATTCGCCACGTCGGCCCCACCGCGGCGCGGGCGTTGGCCGAGCACTTCCGGTCGCTGCCGGCCATCGCGGCGGCGTCGGCCGAGGAGTTGGCGCAGGTCGAGGGCGTGGGTCCGACGATCGGGGCCGCGATCCGCGACTGGTTCGACGGGGAGGCGGCGGTCTGGCACGTCGAGATCGTCGACCGTTGGGCGGCCGCCGGGGTTCGCATGGTCGATGAAGCGCCGGCGGTGACCGAGGGTGTTGCGCCCAGGCTGGCCGGGGTGACGGTGGTGATCACGGGTACCCTTCCTGGCTTCTCACGCGATGGGGCCGCGGCCGCCGTCACGGAGCGTGGCGGCAAAGTCGTGGGCTCGGTCTCCGCCAAGACCGATTTTGTGGTGGTGGGGGAGAACCCTGGTTCGAAGTACGACAAGGCCGTGGCGCTCAAACGTCCGATTCTGGGCGCCGAGGGGTTCGCGGCGCTGCTCGACGGAGGTCCGGTGGCCGCCGCTCCACTGGCGACCGACGGGTAGGCTGGCGCGCGTGGATGGCCTGAACTCGAACCTGAACCTCAACGCGGGGGTGCCGCCGACGGTGCAGCCGCGCCTGGGCGAGTGGGGGCCGGTGGGCGTCCCCCCGACCCGCAAGAAGAAGCGCATGCGCTGGATCGTCTCGATCGCGTTTGTCGTGTCCCTGGGCCTGTTGTGCGCCTACGGCTACTGGCAGTACACATTGATGCGATGAACCCGTCGCCTGGCGGCGCCGCGTTCATCGCATGTGGACACCTTGCTGCGCTGACCCGTCGCCTGGCCTGGACGCCTACGACGAACCCCTAGCTCAGCTCAGGAATCGTGCGTGATGGTCGCCAAGATGCGCAGGCGGGTGAGTTCGGACGGCAGGAACGCCGGCCCCCCGTGACGGGCCATCACGATCGCATGGCGGTTGCGGAACGGCGCGATCGCCACGTGGGTCAATCCCCAGCCGGTGAGCCACCCCTCGGTGAGTTCCCGGGTGTCCAAAATGCTGAGGTCGCCGAGGAGTGGGAGCGTCTCGGCGGTCAGTTCCGGGGCGAGTTCGGTGGCGTGGCGCACCGCGCCGTTGTCGAGGTCCACCACGATGGCCCAGTGTGCGCGGAACACTTGTTGGGCCGCGTCCGCCAGGATCGACTCCGCCTCGACGGGGCTGGCCACCATTTGGTCGAGGACGTCCATGTCGCCGAGCAGCCCCCAGGCGCCCGGAAAGCGGTTGATGAACAAGACCTCCACGCCGGGCAGCGATTGGCAGGCGGTGATGAGCCGGTCTGCCGGAACGCCGGGCGGTAGTCCCACCATGATGTCGTCGACGGCGAACCCGGTGCGCCGTTCGATGATCTCGAAGGCCTCGATGTCGGCACCGACGCCGCCCAGTGCCGTCGCCACCGCACCGAGCGAGCCCGGACGATCGGGCAGGATCACGCGCAACAGGTACATGACCACAGTGTCTCAGGTTCTCTTCCGGCGCGCCCCGTAGGATAGGCAGTCGGCGGGGAGCCTCCCGCCCCACGACGAGGAGGGCCCACGTGGCGTTGACCCCGCAGGACGTTCGCAGACTCGGTGCACTGGCGCGCATCGAACTGACGGACGAGGAGCTGGACCGCTTGGCGCCGCAGCTGGACGTCATCTTGGAGGCGGTCGCCTCCGTGACGGAAGTGGCGGCCGACGACATCCCCCCGACGTCGCACGCGCTGCCGCTGACCAACGTCTTCCGTGACGATGAGGTGCGGCCCTCGCTGCCGCAGGAGGCCGTCCTCGCCGCCGCCCCCGCCACCGAGGACGGCCGTTTCCGCGTGCCGCGCATCCTCACCGAGGAGGGCTGATGAGCACCGCCATTCTGCGCGCCACCGCCGCCGACCTGGGCGCCCGCATCGCCGCCGGGGAACTGACCTCCGTCGAAGTGACCACCGCCTTCCTCGACCAGATTGAGCGCGTCGACGGCGAGGTCAACGCCTTCCTGCACGTGGACCGCGCGTGGACGCTCGCCCAAGCCGAAGCCGTGGATGCACGCCTCGCAACGGGGGAGAATCTCGGCCCGCTCGCCGGCGTGCCCATCGCCGTCAAGGACATCTTCTGCACGCAGGGGGTGCCCACCACCTGCGGATCGAAGATCCTCGAGGGCTGGTTGCCGCCTTACGACGCCACTGTGATCACGCGCCTGCGCGAGGCCGGGCTCGTGATCCTGGGCAAGACCAACATGGATGAGTTCGCCATGGGCAGCTCGACCGAGAACTCCGCCTACAAGATCACGGGCAACCCGTGGGCCCTGGATCGTATTCCGGGCGGCTCGGGTGGGGGCTCGGCCGCGGCACTGGCCTCCTTCGAGGCCCCGCTGGCCCTCGGCACGGACACCGGCGGTTCCATCCGCCAGCCGGCGGCGGTCACTGCGTCGGTCGGGGTGAAGCCCACCTACGGCGGCACCTCGCGCTACGGCGTGGTGGCCATGGCCTCCTCGTTGGATCAGCCCGGCCCCTGCGGACGCACGGTCCTCGATACAGCCCTCCTACACGAGGTCATCTGTGGCCACGATCCGATGGATTCCACCTCGATCGACGCGCCCGTCCCGCCGGTGGTCGAGGCGGCACGCTCGGGCGACGTCCGGGGCCTGCGCATCGGTGTGGTGACCGAACTCGGCGGCGAGGGGTACGCCCCCGGCGTGGAACTTCGCTTCCGCGAGGCCCTCGCAGCCTTGGAGGCCGAGGGCGCCGAAATCGTCGAGGTCTCCTGCCCGCACTTCTCCTACGCCTTGGGTGCCTACTACCTGATCATGCCGAGCGAGGTGTCCTCGAACCTGGCCCGCTTCGACGCCATGCGCTACGGCCTGCGGGTCGGCGACGACGGCGTCAACAGCGTCGAAGAGGTGATGCGGCTCACCCGCGGCGCCGGGTTCGGCGACGAGGTGAAGCGCCGGATCATCATCGGCACCTACGCCCTGAGCTCGGGCTACTACGACGCCTACTACGGCTCGGCCCAGAAGGTGCGCACGCTCATCGCCCGTGACTTCGACGCCGCGTTTGAGCAGGTTGACGTGCTGGTCTCGCCCTCAACGCCCACCACGGCCTTCAAGCGCGGCGAGCGGACGTCCGATCCGCTGGCCATGTACAAGGCTGACCTGTGCACGATCCCGTCCAACATGGCGGGCAACGCCTCGGCGTCGTTCCCGTGCGGGCTCGCCCCCGAGGACGGGCTGCCGGTCGGCTTCCAGGTCATGGCGCCGCCGCTCGCGGACGATCGTCTCTACCGCGTGGGTGCTGCGCTGGAGCGCGCGCTGGACACCGCACGCGGTCACACCCTGTTGGACGAACTCGCCGAATCGCCCGCGGGCGCGTACCTCAACGTCGTGGAGGCCTGACATGGACGACCTGCTCACTTATGGCGAGGCGCTCGAGCGTTTTGATCCGGTCCTGGGTCTCGAGGTTCACGTCGAGCTCAACACCGCGTCCAAGATGTTCTGCGGCTGCACGAACCACTTCGGCTCCGAGCCCAATACCAACACCTGCCCGGTGTGCCTGGGCCTGCCCGGTTCACTGCCGGCTCTGAATGGCAAGGCCGTGGAGTCGGCGATCCGGCTAGGCCTGGCGCTGGGTTGCTCCATCGCACCGCGCTGCCGCTTCGCACGGAAGAACTACTTCTACCCCGACATGACGAAGGACTTCCAGACCTCGCAGTACGACGAGCCCATCGCCTTCGAGGGCGTGGTCGAGGTTGAGGTGGAGGGGCAGACGTTCCGGATCGAGATCGAGCGCGCTCACATGGAGGAAGACGCGGGCAAGCTCGTGCACCAGGGCACCTCGGGCCGCATCCACGGCGCCGACTACAGCCTGGTGGACTACAACCGGGCGGGCACCCCGCTGGTCGAGATCGTCACCAAGCCCATTCGGGGCACCGGGACGTTGGCGCCGCAGGTGGCCAAGGCCTACGTCGATTACGTCCGCGATACGGTGCTGGCCCTCGGCGTCTCCGACGCCAAGATGGAGCAGGGGTCGCTGCGCTGCGACGCCAACGTGTCGCTGATGCCCAAGGGGTCGGACGTGCTCGGCACCCGCACCGAAACCAAGAACGTGAACTCGCTGCGCTCGATCGAGGCGGCGCTCACGTACGAGATCCGCCGCCAGGGGGCGGTGCTCGCGGAGGGCGGCCGCGTCATCCAAGAGACCCGCATGTGGCACGAAGAGGGCTACACCACGGCCGGGCGCAGCAAGGAGCAAGCCGAGGACTACCGCTACTTCCCCGAGCCTGACCTGGTTCCCATCGTGGCCGATGCCGAGTGGGTGGAGCGGCTGCGCGCCACCCTGCCGGAGCCTCCCGCCGAACGCCGTCGCCGACTGCAGGCCGACTGGGGCTTCACCGATCTCGAGTTCCGGGACGTCGTCAACGGCGGGGCGCTCGACGCGGTCGCCGACACGGTCGCCGCCGGGTGTCCGCCGCAGGCCGCTCGCAAGTGGTGGACCGCGGAGTTGGCCCGGCGCGCCAACGAGGCGGGTGTCGATTTGGCGGCGCTCGGGGTCACCCCGACCCAGGTGGCGCGGGTCCAGGCGTTGATCGACGAGGGCACCCTCACCGATTCGCTCGCGCGCAAGGTGTTCGACTACCTGCTGGCGGGGGAGTCCGATCCGGACGCCATCGTGGCGGCACACTCGCTGGCCGTGGTGTCGGACGAGGGCGCGCTCTCAGCGGCGGTGGACGCGGCGATCGCGGCGGATCCAGGAACGGCCCAGCGCGTCCGAGAGGGCAAAGTGCAGGCCGCGGGGGCCCTCATCGGCGCCGTCATGAAGTCGATGCGGGGCCAGGCCGATGCGTCTCGCGTCCGCGAGTTGGTCATGGGCCGCCTCCAACCCTGATCCCGTCCGACCTGGGGGTAGCCCACTTCGCGTGGCTGGGGGTGTCCGGTGTTGCCGGGCAAGCTACGGTGTCAGCCGTGGAGAACCTTGCTGCCAAACCGGCCATCGTCGTGCTCGGTCACGAGTACCGCGACCAGATCGTCGCCGAACTCGAGGCCCGCTACGCGCACGACTACGACATCGTGGCGCCGGCCACCGGCGAGGACGCCTACGTCCTGCTGGCCGAGGCCAAGCAAGAGGGTCGCCGGATCGCGATGTTCGTGTGCGAATACTTCGCGTCGGGCGAGAAGGCCACGCACGTGCTCACCAAGATGCGAACCAAGGTTCCGACCGCGCGGCGCTTGGTGGTCGTCCCGATCGAGCGGTTCCGCGACGCGCAGGACGCGATGCGGGAAGCGATGGCGAACGGTGCTATCGACGGCTCCCTGCTGCTGCCCCAAGGGCCACGGGACGAGGAGTTCCACACGGCGGTGTGCGAGCACCTGTCCGACTGGGGATCGTCAGTCAACACCTCCGAAATCGACAGCACCAGAGTGATCGTGGACGGCCCCGATGCCGATGCGGATCGCATCATCGACTTTCTGACGCGCATGGGCATCCCGCATCGGGTGTACCAGGCTGACAGCCCGATCGGACGCGAGGTCATCGCGCTCACCGAACCTGGCGCGAGGCTGCCGCTGGTGCACTGGCCGACGGGCAACCTGCTCGCCTCCGTTCCCACTAACGCAGAGTTAGGGTCCGCCCTCTACGGAACCCCCCAGGACGTCGCGGGAGAGGTCGTCCGTGACCTGATCGTCGTGGGTGCCGGACCCGCCGGGTTGGCTGCTGCCGTCTACGCCTCGAGCGAGGGCCTCGACGTGCTCATCATCGACGAGGGGCCGGTGGGTGGCCAGGCGGGGACCAGTTCGATGATCCGCAACTACCTCGGCTTTCCGCGCGGGATCTCGGGCATGCGGTTCGCGTTGCGCGCCCGCACCCAGGCACAACGCTTCGGAGCCCGGTTCCTCGTGGGATGGACGGTCACGCGCCTTGCGCCGGGGGGCGGCAATCAGCCGCACACCATTGAGGTCGGCGGCGTCGAGCTGCGAGCCCGGACGGTCTTGATCGCTACGGGCGTGGATTATCGGCGCCTTGGAGTTTCCGCGATTGAAGATCTCGTGGGGAGCGGCGTGAGCTACGGGGCGGCCACGAGCACCGCCCGAGCCATGCGAGGGCGTCCGGTGTTCGTGGTGGGCGGCGCGAATAGCGCCGGGCAGGCCGCCGTTCATCTGGCGCGGTTCGCCAGTTCGGTGACCATCCTCGTTCGCGGCGAGGGGTTGGCAGCGACCATGTCGGACTACTTGATCCGCGAAATCGAAGGCACCCCGCGCATCACCGTCCGCCCTCACACCGAAGTGGTCGAGGCCGGCGGCGATGGGCATCTGGAATGGCTCACCCTGCGCGACAACCGCAGCGGGGACGAGGAACAGTTGCCCGCGGCGGGGCTCTACCTGCTCCTCGGCGCGGCGCCCTCCTGCGGATGGCTGCCGCCCGAGGTGGCCCGGGACCCGCACGGTTTCGTGCTGGCGGGGGCCGACACGCCGTGGCAATCATGGCAGGGCGGACGTCCTCCGGCCCCCTACGCCACAACCCTGCCGGGCGTCTTCGTGGCGGGTGATATTCGGTGCGGTTCGATGAAGCGCGTGGCCTCCGCCAGTGGCGAGGGCGCGGCCGTGGTGCCGCTCGTCCACGCTCGACTGGCCGAGTTGGCCGGCGAGGGACATAGCTAACCAGCGGTATTCGCCATGCGAGGCAGCGGTATTCGCCATGCGAGGCGGACGCAACCAGGAAGGGCCTGCCGGAAACCGGCAGGCCCTTCCTGGTTTAGATCAGCAGCCTTGGCTGTTCAGGAAGTTCTGGAGAGCTGAAACGGTCTCAGCGTCGAGCTCACCGGTCTGGGGAACGTCCAAGGTCTCCTGCAGGCGACGCTTCGACTTGGGGCCGAAGGAGCCGTCCACGGTGAGGCCACCAAGCTTGGTCTGCCACGCGGCGGCGGTCTCGGGGCCGAACTCGCCGTCGGGGGTCGAACCGACCCACTGCTGGAGGGCGGTAATGGTCTTGGGGCCAAAGATGCCGTCCACCACCAACGAGCCAGCGGGAGCGGCGGCAGCAGCGGCCTCAGCCTCGGCAGCAGCAGCAGCAGCAGCAGCGGCGGCGGCGGCGGTAGCAGCGGCAGCGGCAGCGGTGTCAGCCTCGGCAGCGGCGGCGGCAGCAGCAGCGTCAACGGCCTGTTGTGCCTCCACGGCAGCAGCGGCCTCTTGGACAGCCGTCGCTTCGGCCTGAGCGGTCAGCGCCTCTGCGATGGCGTCAGCCTGATTGGGGACGCCCGCGTCCTGCAGCGGATCGTGCGTGGAGGCCGCACCGTGGCCGGTCACCGCGTTCTCGACGTTGTGAATCGCGTCCTTGATGCCATCAAAAATGCCCATGGAATGTCCCTTCAGGTTCGGACGCGTGAACTCCCTGTGGCTCACACCTTCGTCCAAGACTTGCAAAGGCTAGGTTAGCTGAGCAGCGGACGAAAGCCCCCGCAGACCCGGATTCTCCGAGGGTCCCGCAGGGCGGAGCCTGAACCACAAAATGTGTGACGGCCCCGGTCTAAGGACCGAGGCCGTCGCCGTTCTCTTTCGCGTTACAGGATGCGGGCGGACAGGACACCCGGGATGGCCAAGACCCCTTCGAGGGTGGCACCCGGGACCTGGCCTTCCACGTCGATCAACGTGTACGCCAACTCGCCGCGGGACTTGTTCAGCATGTCGGCGATGTTGAGCTTCTGCGAGGCGAGCAATGTCGAGACCTGGCCGACGATGTTGGGCACGTTGCTGTTGGCGATGGCCAATCGGGTGGTGCCTTCGGCGCGGGGGAGGATCGCCTCGGGGAAGTTGACCGAGTTCTTGATCTCGCCGGTGTCGAGGAAGTTGCGCAGCTGCTGGGCAGCCATCACCGCGCAGTTCTCCTCGGCCTCGTTGGTGGAGGCACCCAGGTGAGGCAGCGTGACGACCCGATCGCGCTTGTTCAGGGCCGGGGTCGGGAAGTCGCACACGTAGCCGCGCAGTTCGCCCGCGTCCAGGGCGGCGACCAGCGCTGCCTCGTCGACGATCGGGCCCCGCGAGAAGTTGAGCAGGACGCTCGAGGGGCTCATGGCCTTCAAGCGCGCCGCGTCGATCAGCCCGCGGGTACCGTCGACCAGCGGCACGTGGATCGTGACGATGTCGGACGCGCCCAGCAACTGATCGAGGTTCGTGACGCGCTCGACTGCGCTGGACAACTGCCAGGCGTGCTCCACGGTGACGGACGGATCGAAGCCCAGCACCCGCATCCCCAGGGAGACGGCCACGTTAGCCACCTGAACGCCGATGGCGCCCAGGCCGATGACGCCGAGCGTCCGACCGGGAAGCTCGAAGCCCACGTAGGCCTTCTTGCCGGCCTCCACGGCCTTGTCCATGGAGGCGTGGTCCCCATCGAGGCGGTGCGCGAAGGCCGCCGCGGGCACGATATTGCGGGCGGCGAGGAACAAGGCCGCGACGACCAGTTCTTTCACAGCGTTCGCGTTAGCGCCCGGGGTGTTGAACACCGGCACGCCGCGCGCGCTGAGGGCAGCCACCGGGATGTTGTTCGTCCCGGCGCCGGCCCGGGCGACGGCCAGCACGGAAGCGGGAAGCTCCACCTTGTGCAGGTCGGCCGAGCGGACCAAAACGCCGTCCGGATCAGTGACGTCCGAACCGACGTCGAAGCGGTCGTTGGGCAGGAAAACGAGGCCCTTAGGGCTGATCGCGTTCAGTGTTTGGATGCGAAAAGTCATCGTTGTAATCAGCGTCCGGCTCAGCCGTTGCGACGCTCGAACTCCTTCATGAAATCAATGAGTGCTTGGACGCCCTCGAGGGGCATGGCGTTGTAGATGCTGGCGCGCATGCCACCGACGCTGCGGTGACCGGCCAGGTTCGTCAGGCCCGCCTCGTTGGCCTCGGTGACGAACTGCTTGTCGAGCTCGGGCTTGGCGAGCAGGAAGGGGACGTTCATCCACGAGCGGGCGTTCAGCGCCACCGGGTTGGAGTAGAACGGGGAGGCATCGATGAAGCTGTACAGAGCGTCCTTTTTGGCCTTGTTGCGGGCCCCCATGCCTTCGAGGCCGCCGTTCTCCTTGACCCAGTCCAGCACGAGGCCGAGAAGGTAGATGCCGAAGGTGGGCGGGGTGTTGAGCATCGAGTCGTTGGCGGCCATCTGCGCGAAATCCCACACCGAGGGGGTCTCGGGGCGCGCCTTTCCGAGCAGGTCGTCGCGGACGATCACCACGGCCAAACCGGCGGGGCCCATGTTCTTCTGGGCGCCGCCGAAGATGACGCCGAACTTCGACACATCCACCGGGCGGGACAAGATCGTGGAGCTCATGTCGGCCACCACCGGCACGTCACCGGCGTCGGGGACGTAGTCGAACTCGACCCCTCCGATGGTCTCGTTCGGGGCGTAGTGCAGGTAGGCGGCGTCCGCGTCGACCGTGTAGGAGCCGGCGGCCGGGACGGTGGAGTAGTTCGACTCCTTCTCGTCCGCGATCACGCGGGCGTCGGCGTACTTCTTGGCCTCGGTGACCGCCTTGGCCGACCACTGCCCAGTCTTCAAGAAGTCGATCTTCTGGCCGGGCGCCGAGAGGTTCATGGGCAGCGCGGCGAACTCGCCGTAGGCGCCGCCCTGCAGGAACAGCACCTTGTAGTTGTCGGGGACACCCATGACATCACGCAGGGAGGCTTCGGTCTGCGCCGCGCAGGCCACAAAGGCTTTGCCGCGATGCGACACCTCCATGACGCTCATTCCGGAGCCACCCCAGTCGAGGAGCTCCGAGCGGGCCTTATCGAGGACCTCCAGCGGCATCATGGCGGGACCTGCTGAGAAGTTGTAAACGCGCATAACCCCATTCTCGCACTCGTCGCGCGGTGGCTCGTGCGCCCAAGTCGGGCGTGGGCAGGCTCAGACCCCGAAGCCAGCGCCCGCGAAGGCCGCCAAGGCGTCCGGGGGGCCAGCGACCTCGACATCGGCCACGGTCGGTCGTCCGAACGCATGCAAGACGAGTTCGCCGGGGCGTCCCGTGATGCGGACACCCCCGGTTCCCCGCTTGGCCACGAGAGTGTCGCCGCTGTCGCGGTAGAGCGCGACGGGCACGGGGGAGCGCCGGTACATCAGGCGGGCCATGGGCTTGAGTCGATCCCAAAGGGCGTCCTCGAGGCGCGGGTCGAGCGTCCGCCTGTGGCCGTCCCAGTCGCCGGCGCGCAGCACGTCCTCGCAATGGACAAAGAACTCCGCGAGGTTCATCGCCTCGTCCAAGCGCTGACGCACCCACGACGTGGGGCCTGCGGCGAACGTGTCGACGATCTCGCCATAGGGCTCGGAGTCGCGGAGTGCGGTCATCGCCTGCTCGGTCTTGGCCGCAAACGCAGGCACCACGATTCCTAGGGCCGCCGTCGAGGTCTCTCTCACCACGAGGTGCGCGGCGAGATCGCCCGTCGTCCAGCCCTCGCACAGCGTCGGGGCGTCCGGCCCCGCCGATCGCAAGGTGTTGGCGAGCCGTTCTCGCTGTTGTGCTGCCCATTCCATGGCGCCAGGTTAGCCACCACAGGGACGAGTTGGGGTCGGGGCGTGGAGATCGGGGAGAATGGCGGCTATGTCCGTCCGCATCACGCCCGACCTCACCGCGTTCGAGGCGATGGCGCCACACCACCGCGTCATCGGTGTCCACACGCGCCTGCGCGCCGACAACCTGACCGCCGTGGGCCTTTATCACCAACTGTGCGGCACGCGTCCCGGCACGTTCCTGCTGGAGTCCGCCGAGGACGGGGTGTTTTCGCGCTACTCCTTCGTGGGCGTCAACGCGGCGGCCACCCTCTCGGAAGTGGGCGGCGAGGCCACCTGGTCGTGGTCTGGGCGGGCGATCGCCGGCCTGCCGAGCGGCGGCAACCCTCTCGATGTGCTCGCCGAGACACTGCGGATCCTGCACACCGAGCCCGCTCCGGGCCTGCCGCCCTTCACGTCCGGGCTGGTGGGCTACCTCGGCTACGACGTCGTCCGGCGCCTGGAGAAGCTGCCCGACACGAACCCCGATGACCTCGGGATTCCCGAGCTGACCCTGCTGCTGGCGGCCGACGTCGCCGTGCTCGACCACCACAACGGCGAGGTCTGGCTCATCGCCAACGCCATCAATTTCGACGACTCGGGGGCGGGCGTCCAAGCGGCCCACGCGGACGCCGTCGCGCGTGTCGAGGCCATGGTGGCCGCGCTGTTGCAGCCCACCGCCCCGCTGATCGCCGAAGAGGTGTCGGACGAGGAGCCGGTGGTCCGCCGCCAGCGGAGCCCAGAGGAGTTCCAGCAGATGGTCCGTGACTGCGTGGAGGAGATTCGCGCGGGCGAGGCCTTCCAGATCGTGGCGAGCCAGCGGTTCGAGGCCGATTGCGACACCGATCCGCTGGACGTGTACCGCGTCCTGCGGCGGACGAACCCCAGCCCCTACCTCTATCTTCTGCGCCTGGACGGCCTGGCCATCGTGGGGTCGAGCCCCGAAGCGCTGGTCCGGGTGCAGGACGGACGCGCGGTCACGTATCCGATCGCGGGCACCAAGCCGCGCGGCGCGACGCCCGAGCAGGACATCGCCTACGAGGCCGCGCTGCTCTCCGATCCCAAGGAGGCCGCCGAGCACCTGATGCTGGTCGACCTGGGCCGCAACGACCTCGGCCGGGTCTGCGAGCCGGGCAGCGTCGAGGTGCTCGAGTTCATGAAGGTGCGCCGGTACAGCCACGTGATGCACCTCGAAGCCGCGGTCACCGGGCGCGTGGCAGCGGGTCGGACGGCCCTGGACGTCACCCTGAGTGCCTTCCCGGCCGGGACTCTGTCGGGCGCCCCCAAGGTGCGCGCCATGGAGATCATCGATCGCCTCGAAGCCAGCCGACGCGGGCTCTACGGCGGCGTCGTCGGGTATTTCGACTTCGCGGGCAATTCCGATTGCGCGATCGCGATCCGGACGGGCCTTCTCAAGGACGGCGTCGCCTACGTTCAGGCCGGGGCTGGAATCGTGGCCGATTCGGTGCCCGAGAGTGAAGACGCCGAGACCCGCAATAAGGCGGGGGCCGTGCTGCGTGCGGTGGGCGAGGCCGGACGGCTGCGCCGCCTGGCGACGTCACCGCAGCCGTAAGAACAAAGGTGTGAGACGCCCCCGCGTGCGCCGATGACGGGCAGGGGAGCCTCTGCCACAATGGACCGAACCCGTTCGAAGTGAGGAAATCATGACCGACGCCAAGCGCGAGTACCACCACGGCAAGACGCCGGCGGCGTGGGCTGGCAGCATCATCGCGGCCGTCGGGTTCGCGGTCGGCGCCCTCGGTTTCGTCTTGGGTCCGAACATGGCCCTCATTTACACCGGCGCCGTCCTGCTTCTCGTGGCCTTGATTGCGGGCGTTGTGTTGCGCCGCATGGGCTACGGGCAGTGACCGTGGGGGTACTCGACGACATCATCGCTGGGGTCCGGGAGGACCTCGCCGTCCGCGAGGCGGCCACGCCGCTGGAGGTTCTCCAGGCGCGAGTGGCGTCCGTTCCTGCGTCGCTTGATCCGATGGCCGCGTTTCGGGCGCCCGGCTTGGCCATGATCGCCGAGGTGAAACGCGCGAGCCCCTCCAAGGGGGCGCTGGCCGACATCGTCGATCCCGCCGCGCTGGCGTCCAGCTACGCGGCCGGGGGGGCGTCTGCGATCTCCGTGCTCACCGAGAAGCGGCGCTTTGGTGGCTCGCTGGACGATCTCATCGCCGTCCGCGCCGCCGTCGACGTGCCGGTTCTGCGCAAGGATTTCATCGTCACCGACTACCAGTTATGGGAGGCCCGCGCCGCGGGCGCCGACCTGGCGCTGCTCATCGTGGCGGGGTTGGACGATCCCACCTTGGCCCACCTGCACGCGCTGGCTCTGGAGCTCGGACTCACGCCGCTGGTCGAAGTACATACCGCCGACGAGGTACGCCGGGCGTTGGCCGTCGGGGCATCCCTGGTGGGTGTGAACAATCGAAACCTGCAGAACCTGCAGGTCGACCTGGCGCAGTTCGAATCGCTGGTGGGGCTGATCCCCGACGGCGTGGTGCGCGTGGCCGAATCGGGAATCCTGTCGCCCGCGGACGCCCGGCGGGTCGCCGAAGCGGGCGCCGACGTTATTTTGGTGGGCGAGGCCCTCGTCCGCCATGGAGATCCACAACGAGCGGTAGCGGATTTCATCGCTGCCGGTGAGGGGCTGCGGGCATGAGCTCACTACCCGACAAGTTTGGCCACTTCGACCTCTTCGGGGGCAAGTACGTCCCCGAGGCGCTCTATCGGGCGTTGGCGGAGCTGGAGGCCGAGTTCGACAACGCGATGACCGATCCGACCTTCTGGGCGGAGCTCAACGATTTGCGCGCCCACTACGCCGGACGCCCGACGCCGATCACGACGCTGAAGCGGCTGTCGGCAGAGGCGGGCAACGCCACGATCGTCCTCAAGCGCGAAGACCTGAACCACACCGGGTCGCACAAGATCAACAACGTCCTCGGCCAAGCCCTGCTCACCAAGCGCATGGGTAAGACCCGGGTGATCGCCGAGACCGGCGCCGGCCAGCATGGCGTCGCGACAGCCACGGCCGCCGCCCTGATGGGGCTCTCCTGCCGGGTCTACATGGGCAAGGTCGACACCGAGCGGCAGGCCCTGAACGTGGCCCGCATGCAGTTGCTCGGCGCCGAAGTGATCGCCGTCGAGTCCGGCAGTCAGACGCTGAAAGACGCGATGAACGAGGCCATGCGCGACTGGGTCGCCACGGTCGACGACACGCATTACCTGATCGGCACGGTCGCGGGTCCGCACCCGTTCCCGGCGATGGTCCGCGAGTTCCAGCGAGTCATCTCGACCGAGGCGCGCCAGCAGTGCCTCGACGAGTTCGGTGCCCTGCCTGATTACGTGTGCGCCTGCGTGGGCGGCGGTTCGAACGCGATGGGCACCTTCGCCGACTTCATTCCCGATGCGAGCGTGAAGCTGATCGGCTTCGAGGCGGGCGGCTCCGGGGTCGAGACCGGCAAGCACGCCGCCTCGATCACCGCGGGGTCGGTGGGCGTCCTGCACGGCACCCGCACCTACATCCTGCAAGACGAGGACGGGCAGACCAAGGAGTCGCACTCGATCTCGGCGGGGCTGGACTACCCAGGCGTCGGTCCGGAGCACGCCTGGTTGGCCGACACCGGACGCGCGACCTATGAGCCCGTGAACGACGCCGAGGCGATGGACGCCTTCAAGCTGCTGTCGCAGACCGAAGGCATCATGCCCGCCATCGAAAGCGCGCACGCCGTGGCCGGCGCCCTGCGGGTGGCAAAGGGTCTCGCGGTCACCGACCCGGAGGCGCGTCCGCTGATGCTGGTGTGCCTCTCGGGGCGCGGCGACAAGGACGTGGACACCGCCATTGACTGGTTCGGCCTCGACGGCAGCGCCGACGCCACGAGCGGAGGGCTCGCATGAGCAACCTGGGAATTTCGGGTCACGCGTTCGCGAAGGCCAAGGCTGAGGGCCGCGGCGCCCTCGTGGGCTACCTGCCGGTGGGCTACCCCTCGGTCGCGGGCTCGCTCGACGCCATGCGGGCGCTGTGCGGCCAGGGCGATCGTCCGGGGGTGGACCTCGTTGAGGTCGGCATGCCGTACACCGACCCCGTCCTCGATGGTCCGGTCATTCAACGGGCTGGAACGGCCGCGCTCGACCGCGGTGTTCGCACCCGCGATGTTTTCGCGGCCGTCGAGGCGGTCGTCGCCACGGGCACCCCGGCGGTCGTGATGACCTACTGGAATCTGGTCGACCACTACGGCGTGGACGCGTTCGCCCGCGACCTGGCAAGCGCCGGGGGTGCCGGACTGATCACGCCCGATCTGACACCCGATGAGGCGGAGGACTGGTTCGCCGCGTCCGACGCTCACAACTTGGATCGGGTCTTCTTGGTGTCGCCCTCGACCACCGACGAGCGGATCATCAGCACGGCGGCCGCCTGCCGCGGGTGGATGTACGCCACCGCCGTCATGGGCGTCACGGGCGTACGGCAAGCCACCTCGTCGTCCGCACCCGAACTCTTGCGCCGCATCAGGGCGCTGGCCCCCGAGATTCTTGTGGGCGTCGGGTTGGGCGTCTCGAACGGCGAGCAGGCGACCGAGACCGCAGCCATCGCTGACGGTGTCATCGTCGGGTCCGCGCTGGTGAAGACGCTGTTGGCCGCCGAGGACGCCGGTCGTCCGGACGACCTCACGGCCCTTCGCGCCCTCGTGGACGATCTCGCCGCGGGCGTCCGGGCTCCGCGCCCGTGACCAGCCCGTCCGCTCCGACGGAATACCCGGAAGGCACCCAGCGGGTCGCCGCCGCGCTCGCGGTCGCGGGCCTCGGCCACCAGCCGGTCTTGCTGCCGGTCACCGGACGCACGGCCCAAGACGCCGCTGACGCCCTCGGCGTCGAGCTCGGCCAGATCGCCAAGAGCATCGTGTTCCGGCGGGTATCCGACGATGCCGCGGTCATGGTCGTGACGGCCGGCGACCAGCGCGTCGACCAGGCCAAGGTGTCGGCCCTGGTGGGGGAGCTCGGTCGCGCCGATGCCGCCTTCGTGAAGGAGGCCACAGGGTTCTCCATCGGCGGGGTGTCCCCGGTCGCCCACACGGGCGCGACGATCTTGCTGGTCGACGAAACTCTGTTCCGCTTCGAGAACATCTGGGCCGCCGCCGGCCACCCGCACGCGGTCTTCGAGCTGACGCCCGCGGATCTCGTCCAGCTCACGGGTGCCCCGGTCACCGACGTGGTGGAGCGCGCCCAAGCCTGACCTGAGGCATGATGGCGGGGTGCTTCTCTTCATCCCGAGCCCACCGATCAGCGGCTGGCAGATCGGCCCGGTGTTCATCCACATCTATGCCCTATGCCTGATCACGGGCATGATCGCTGCTGCATACGTGGGCGGGCGGCGCTGGCGCGAGCGGGGTGGCATCAGCGAAATCTTCGAAAACACGATCCTGATCGCGATCCCCATCGGCATCGTCGGCGCGCGGATCTACCACGTGTTCACCCACATGGGGGACTACTTCGGTCCGGGACACATGAATCCGTGGGCGATCTGGGAGGGCGGCATCGCGATCTACGGCGCCGTCGGCGCAGGCGCCCTCGCGGCGCTCATCGCCGCGAACAAGCAGGGCGTCCGGTTCTCGTCCATGGCGGACGCTCTGGCGCCCGGGATCATCCTCGGACAGGCCATCGGACGCCTCGGTAACTGGTTCAACCAAGAGCTCTATGGCCTGCCCACCACGCAGCCCTGGGGGCTGGAAATCGACGCCGCGCACCGCGTGGCTGGCTACGAGCAGTACGCGACGTTCCATCCGACGTTCCTGTACGAGCTGCTGTGGAACCTGCTGGTGTTCGGTGTGCTGTTGTGGGCGGACAAGCGTTGGGCGCTCGGACGCGGCAAGCTGTTCGCGCTCTATGTGGCCCTTTACACCGCCGGACGGATCGTTACAGAGCAGGTGCGCATCGATTACAGCTACGACACCTTCGGGCCCATCCGGTTCAACACTGCGGCCGCCATTCTGTTCTGCCTGATCGCCATTGGCGTGTTCCTCTGGATGCTGAAGGCCAAGCCCGGCCGCGAAGACTCCGTCTACCTCAGCCCCGACTGGGAAGCCAAGGTCGTGGCCAAGTACGCCAAGGAGTCCGAGGCCAAGGCAGCCAAGGCGAAGTCGCCGCAGGCAAAGGCAACCGAGGGTAATTCCGCCCCGGCAGCCGCGACTAAACCAGCAACCCCAGAAGCGGACGCTCAGTCGGCCAAAGCTGACGACGCAGCCCAGGAGTGAGGCCGCGGGCAGTGAGTCAGGGGGAGCCGAGACTCCGGCTATCAGGACGGCCCGGCTTAGATTTTGACCCCTTGTGGGCCTCATTCCGTGGTGGAATTCAGGCTCGTGGCACAGCAGAGTCCCTAGGAGAATGATGATCCCGCCGGTGGAGCAACAACATCTGTTGAATGGGCCCGCCGATGGTGAGAAGCCTGGAGGCGGGGGGCTGGTTGAGGTGACGTTTGGGTCGCGGGTTGCTGCCGTTGACGTCGTGTCTAGGGCCAAGGAGGTTCTGCTTGTCGTCGTTTCGATGAATGCGGAAGGCTCCACACCAGCCAGCCGACGCGATCAGTTACCCGCTTGGTTTGTGGACGCTTGCGCACCAGAGCCGTCTCCCGAGGAGGCGGAGGCGTGGCTCGTGTGGTGGCGAGGGCTCGACCCCGAAACCCGACGGAGGGCAGCGCTCGATAAGCCATGGAGCCTCGCAGATTGGGAGTATTGGCTGCAACCGGAGGAACGGCAGTGGTACTGGTGGGACGCAGTGACGCACGGCGAGCATTCGGCGACCGTGTCGGTTGAGGTGCTCGGTTGGCCTGCACCGCTCGGAGCACTGGGATGGCTGCTCCGGGCTGCAGGCGCGACGACAGTGGACGCAGGTTAAGGAAAGCGGGCTGACTGGCCATGATAGACAGCGACTCACGCTCCCTGGGCCAGTTGGTCGGGGAAGTTGTCGGTGGCATCCGGAGAGTCTTCTATGTGTTTCGTGGCACAGTAGCGAGCGACTTCGGACCCGTGGAGCTGAGTTTCGTTTCGGGTGCACACCTGCTCTTGGATGTTGGGCCTGACGGGGCATTGCTGGCGGCCGCGCTCTACCAGTGGGTCGATCCGTTCTCCGACGATGCGATGACCCCCGAAAATCGTGCCTTCGTTGAGAAGTCAGGGAAGTGGACGGCATTCAATGTGGCCGACGACCCTGAGTACTCCCATCTCATCGGTGCGACGATTCGATCAATGGCTCCGATTTTGGCGTCCAGCGGCAAGCTCATCGGCATCGACATAAAAACCTCCCGAGGCGGGATACGGGCTGAGGTTGAGTTTGATGATCTCGCTGTCCGGTTGCATTGATGAGGCGTCACGCGTTCCAGGGATCAATCAGTGGGACGCCGCAGGGTTGGAAGTCTCGGACGTTTCGCGTGACGACGGTCAGGTTGTTCGCGAGGGCGGTGGCCGCGATGAAGGCATCTCGGTCGGGCGCCGGGTCAGGAACGTGGAGGGACGCCGCGAGCACAGCTACTTGCTGATCGACCGGCAAGATACGTCCCCTGAAACTCTCGCCCAGCTCGTTGACCCAGGCCCGGAGCCGTTGCCCTTGGGCGGGGTCACGCCGCACCACACGGCGGACACCCACTTCGATCTCAAAGAGAGTGATCGCAGACAGATAGAGGTCGGTGGGGTGCCGAAGGCGCAGCCAACCAATGACCTGTGGGTCGGCGCTCTTCTTGCGGAGTTCACTGATCACGTTGGTGTCGAGCAGATACATCAGAATTTGGGCACCTGAGCGCCGATTCGGGCCGGTTCAAACTCGACGTCGATGTCGTCGTCCATCCGGAGGCGTGCCAGGAACGCGTCGCAATCCGTCGCGGCGAGGTGGCGGTAATCCTCAATGGAGAGCAACACGTAGGCTGGCTCGCCTCGATCCGTCACGACAACAGGTCCGTGGGCTGCCGCGCGCTTCGCGGCGCTGACGTCTTGGCTGAAGTCGCGGGCACTGATCGTGGTCATCAACCCTCCTGTGTAGGTACGTACCCCACATTGTAGCTTCTGGCTCCGCCGGGGTCAGGGGATGGCGGCGTGGTTCACCTCGGGCACGTGGTCTGGGGAAGGGGTTGGCCAAGCCGGAAGCCGCTAACAACGGATTTGCGACATTCGCCGACAGGCCCATTTTCATTACCCCTTGTCAGGGGCAGGTGTTCATCGGCGTAGGGTCGTCGAGCGACGCACATCCGTTGTTTGGCGGCGGTTTCTCGTCGACACGCGAGTCCCTCAGGCCGGCGGTGCGGTCCAAGCGCCGTTTGCTGGGAGCAATGGCGGGTTCGCCGCGTGTGGCGAAGGGAATCCGAATGCCAGCCGGGTCGCGCCACGCGGAAGCGTTGGCTTGTGGCTCCCGGGTAGAGCCGCCGTCCGCCACCCAGCATCCGAAACGTCCGCATGGTGAGAACGAAATCCATATCGTGGACAGAGCAATCCCCGAGCGTTCCGATTCATCCTGTATTCTCACGCCTGCGTGCACTGTCGGCGCGGCCGCCGACCCCACCAGGTCAGCCCGCGTCCGATCACTGTAGGCAGACAGATGGGAGTGATCCAATGACCATGTCCGCGATCCAGCGCCCCGCCCAGGGGCTCTACCGACCGGAATTCGAGCACGACGCCTGTGGTGTCGCGTTCGTGGCCCAGCTCTCTGGCGTGCCTAGCCATGACATCGTGCTCAAGGGCCTGAAGGCCCTGGAGAATCTCGACCACCGCGGCGCCACGGGCGCCGACGAGCTGGCGGGAGACGGCGCAGGCATGCTGCTGCAGGTCCCCGACGCGCTGCTGCGCGACGACGTGGACTTCGAGCTGCCCGAAGCAGGCCACTACGCCATGGGCATGGCCTTCCTGCCTCAGGACAAGGCCAAGGTCGCCACCGCCAAGCGCACCATTGAATACATCGCCGTCGAAGAGGGCCTCGACGTCCTCGGCTGGCGCAAGGTGCCCTCCCGCGACGACACCCTGAGCCCGATCTCCCGCGGCAACATGCCCGTCTTCGAGCAGCTTTTCGTGGCCGACGGCACCTCCGTCGGCATCGACCTCGACCGCCGCGTCTTCGGGCTGCGCAAGCGCGCCCAGAACGAGGCCGGGGTGTACTTCGCCTCGCTGTCGGCGCGGACGACCGTCTACAAGGGCATGCTCACCACGATGCAGCTGGCCGAGGTCTTCCCCGACCTCACCGACCCGCGCATCGCCTCGGCGCTCTCGCTGGTGCACAGCCGGTTCTCCACCAACACGTTCCCGGCCTGGGAGCTGGCACACCCGTACCGGCTGCTGGCCCACAACGGCGAGATCAACACCGTCAAGGGCAACCGCAACTGGATGCGCGCCCGCGAAGCCCTGTTGAAGACCGACCTCTTCGGCAACGACCTCGACAGGGTCTACCCGATCTGTACCCCCGGGTTCTCCGACTCCGCCTCGTTCGACGAGGTGCTGGAGTTGCTGCACCTGGGCGGACGGACGCTGCCGCACGCCGTGCTCATGATGATCCCCGAGGCGTGGCAGAAGAACGCCGAAATGGAGCAGGCCCGCCGCGACTTCTACGAGTTCCACTCCTGCGTGATGGAGCCCTGGGACGGTCCGGCGTCGGTCACCTTCACCGACGGCACGCTCATCGGTGCCGTGCTCGACCGCAACGGCCTTCGTCCCGGACGCTACTGGGTCACCGATGACGGCCTGGTCGTCTTCGCGTCAGAGGCTGGCGTGCTCGACATCCCCACGGACAAGGTGATCCGCAAGGGACGCATGCAGCCCGGCCGCATGCTCTTGGTTGACCTCGAACAGCACCGGCTGATCGACGACGACGAGATCAAGGCCCAGCTGGCCGCCGAGCACCCCTACTCGGAGTGGTTGGACGCGGGGCGCCTGCACCTCAGCGATCTGCCCGAGCGTCAGCACGTCGTCCACAGCCACGCGTCGGTTGTTCGCCGTCAGCAAATGTTCGGTTTCTCCCACGAAGAGCTCCAGCTCATCATGGCGCCGATGGCACAGGGCGCCATCGAGCCCATCGGCTCGATGGGTACCGACACCCCGATCGCCGCGCTCAGCGAGCGTCCGCGGTTGCTGTTCGACTACTTCACCCAGCTGTTCGCCCAAGTCACCAACCCGCCGTTGGACGCCATCCGCGAAGAGCTCGTGACCGACCTGTCGGCCTCCATCGGGCCCGAGGCGAACCTGCTGGCCCCCGGGCCGGAGTCCTGCCGCCAGATCATCATCGGCTACCCGGTCCTCGACTCCGACGAGCTGGCCAAGCTGGTGCGCATCAACCGCGACGGCACCCTGCCCGAGTTCGAGAGCCACGTCGTCCGCGGTCTATACCGCGTCGACGGGGGAGCGGACGCCCTGCAGGCGCGCATCCACGAGCTGTGCGTCGAGGTGTCGGACGCCATTCAGCGCGGCTGCCGCCTCATGATCGTGTCGGATCGTCACTCCGATGCCGACAACGCGCCCATCCCGTCGCTGCTGCTCACCGCGGCGATCCATCACCACCTCGTCCGGGAAAAGACCCGCACGCAGGTGGGCTTGATCGTCGAGGCCGGGGACGTCCGCGAGGTGCACCACGTCGCGCTGCTCATCGGTTACGGTGCCGCCGCGGTCAACCCGTACCTGGCGTTCGAGACCGTGGAGGACCTGGCGCGCCGCGACCTGTTCTTGACGGTCAACCCCGAGAAGGCCGTCTACAACATCCGCAAGGCGCTCGGTAAGGGCGTCCTGAAGGTGATGAGCAAGATGGGCATCTCGACCATCCAGTCCTACACCGGCGCGCAGGTGTTCGAGGCCATCGGGCTCTCGCCTGATCTCGTGGACGCCTACTTCACGGGCACCACCACCCAGATCGGTGGCATCGGCCTGAAGGAGATCGCCGCGGACGTCGCCGAGCGCCACGCCAAGGCCTACCCGCCCGGCAAGGTGCCCACCCCTCACCGGACGCTCGAAACCGGCGGCGAGTACAAGTGGCGCCGCGAAGGTCCGCCGCACCTGTTCAACCCCGACACCGTGTTCCGGCTGCAGCACGCCACGCGTCAGGGCCGCTACGACATCTTCAAGCAGTACACCAAGCTCGTGGACGACCAGTCCGCGGCCTTGATGACGCTGCGCGGGTTGTTCGAGTTTGCTTCGGATCGTCCGTCCGTCCCGATCGACGAGGTCGAGCCGATCACGTCCATCGTGAAGCGGTTCTCGACCGGCGCCATGTCGTATGGCTCCATCAGCCAGGAGGCCCACGAGACCCTCGCCCGGGCCATGAACGCCCTGGGCGCGAAGTCGAACACCGGCGAGGGTGGCGAGGATCCGGAGCGTCTCTACGATCCGGAGCGCCGCTCGGCCATCAAGCAGGTCGCCTCGGGTCGCTTCGGTGTGACCTCGGATTACCTGAGCAACGCCGACGACATCCAGATCAAGATGGCCCAAGGCGCTAAGCCGGGTGAGGGCGGTCAGCTCCCGGGCGGCAAGGTCTACCCGTGGGTGGCCAAGACCCGTCACTCGACGCCTGGCGTCGGGCTGATCTCACCGCCGCCGCACCACGACATCTACTCGATCGAAGACCTCAAGCAGCTGATCCACGACCTGAAGTGTTCCAACCGGGACGCGCGGATCCACGTGAAGCTGGTCTCCGAGGTCGGCGTCGGGACGGTCGCCGCCGGTGTCGCCAAGGCCAAGGCGGACGTCGTGCTGATCTCCGGCCACGACGGCGGCACGGGCGCCTCGCCCCTGACGTCGCTGAAGCACGCCGGTGGTCCATGGGAGCTCGGCCTCGCCGAAACCCAGCAGACCCTGCTGCTGCAAGGGCTCCGCGATCGGATCGTCGTCCAAACCGACGGCCAGCTGAAGACCGGACGTGACGTCGTCATCGCCGCCCTGCTGGGCGCCGAGGAGTACGGCTTCGCGACCGCGCCACTGGTGGTCTCGGGCTGCGTCATGATGCGCGTCTGCCACCTCGACACCTGCCCGGTGGGCGTCGCCACCCAGAACCCGGAGCTGCGCTCCAAGTTCTCGGGGACGCCGGAGTTCTTGATCACCTTCTTCCAGTACATCGCTGAAGAGGTGCGCGAGATCCTCGCCGAGCTGGGCTTCCGCAGCCTGCAAGAGGCCATCGGTCACGTCGAGGCGCTCAACGCCCGCAAGGCGCTGGAGCACTGGAAGTCGGCCGGTCTCGACCTCTCGCCGATCCTGCATCGCGTCGAGGTGCCCGAGGGCACTGCGCTGTACAGCACGGTCGCCCAGGACCATGGGCTCGACACCAAGCTGGACGTGGAGCTCATCCGCCTCGCCCAGCCGGCGATCCTGAACGGCGAGCTGGTGCGTGCGGACCTGTCCGTCCGCAACGTCGATCGGACGGTCGGCACCATGCTCGGTCACGAGGTCACCGTCGCGACCCGCGGCAAGGGGCTGCCCGCCGACACGATCGACTTCACCCTGCGGGGCACGGCCGGTCAGAGCTTCGGGGCCTTCCTTCCGGCGGGCATCACGATGCGCCTGGTCGGCGACGCCAACGACTACCTCGGCAAGGGGTTGTCGGGTGGTCGGCTGATCGTCCGTCCGGCGGAGAACATCGTGTTCACCCCGGAGGAGCAGATCATCGCCGGCAACGTGATCGCCTACGGCGCCACCAGCGGCGAGATCTACCTGCGCGGTCAGGTCGGCGAGCGGTTCTGCGTCCGCAACTCGGGTACTGTCGCGGTCGTCGAGGGCGTGGGCGATCACGCGTTGGAGTACATGACGGGCGGCGAGGTGCTGATCATTGGTCCGACCGGACGCAACCTGGGCGCCGGCATGTCCGGTGGTGTGGCCTACGTGCTGGACCTTCGTCCGATCCGCGTCAACACCGAACTGGTCGACCTCGAGACGCTCACGGCGTCCGACGTGGAGCGGGTCAGCGAGTTGCTGAAGCGGCACCACGAGGAGACCGGGTCGGCCGTGGCCGAATGGCTGCTCACTCTGGGCGCGAACGACCTCGCGGCCCGTTTCACCAAGGTGATGCCGCGCGATTACGCCCGCGTCCTGCGGGCCAGGGCCGAGGCGGAAGCCGCCGGTCTGAGCCCCGAAGCCACCGTGACGATGATGATGGAGGCCACTCATGGCTGATCCCCGTGGATTCATGACCACGCCGCGGCAAATCGCGGTCCGTCGTCCGGTCGAGGAGCGAATCCTCGACTGGGACGAGGTCTACGCCGACGAGCCCGGCCTGGTGCTGTTGCCCATCATCGACAAGCAGGCGGGTCGCTGCATGGACTGCGGCATCCCGTTCTGCCACAGCGGCTGTCCGCTGGGGAACCTGATCCCCGAGTGGAACGACCTCATGTGGCGCGACATGCCGCGCTCCGCGCTGGAGCGGCTGCATGCCACGAACAACTTCCCGGATTTCACCGGGCGGTTGTGCCCCGCCCCGTGTGAGACCGCGTGCGTTGTCGGCATCAACCGCGAGGCCGTGACCATCAAGAACATTGAGGTCGCCATCATCGACAAGGCGTGGTCCGATCGTCGCGTCATCCCGATCGTCCCCGAATGGCACACGGGCAAGACGGTGGCCATCGTGGGTTCGGGCCCGGCCGGCCTCGCCGCCGCCCAACAGCTGACCCGCGCCGGTCACACGGTCGTGGTGTACGAGCGCGCCGACGCGGTCGGTGGCCTCATGCGCTACGGCATCCCCGAGTTCAAGATGGAAAAGCGGGTCGTCGATCGTCGCGTCCGTCAGATGCTCCAGGAAGGCACGGTCTTCAAGACCAGCGTCAATGTGGGCGTCGACATCACCGGCGAAGAACTGCGCGAGCGCTTCGACGCCGTCGTGCTGGCCATCGGTTCCACCGTGGCACGTGACCTGCCGGTGCCCGGACGCGAACTGGCCGGCATCCATCAGGCGATGGAGTTCCTGCCGCAGGGCAACCGGGCCGCGCTCGGACAGGTCGTCCCCGACCAGATCGTGGCGACGGGCAAGCACGTGGTCATCATCGGTGGCGGCGACACCGGCGCCGACTGCTTGGGTACCTCGATCCGTCAAGGTGCCGAGTCGATCACGCAGCTCGAGATCTTGCCGATGCCTCCGAAGAAGCGTCCGGCGGGTCAGCCTTGGCCGACCTTCCCGATGATCTTCCGCGTGGCGTCCGCCAACGAAGAGGGTGGCGAGCGGGTCTACTCGGTCTCCACCACGGAGTTCGTGGGCGACGGCGCCGGTCGTGTGAAGGCCCTGCGTCTCACGGACGTCGAGTTCAAGGACGGCCGCTTCGAGCCGGTGCCCGGCACCGAGCGCGAGATCCCGGCCGACCTGGTTCTGCTGGCCATGGGCTTCGTCGGACCCCAGAAGGACGGCGTTGTCGCCCAGCTGGGCGTGAGCCTCGACCCGCGGGGCAACATCGCCCGCGACGACACCTTCGCGACGGACGTCCCGGGTGTGTTCGTGTGCGGTGACGCCGGACGTGGCCAATCGCTCATCGTCTGGGCCATCGCCGAGGGTCGTTCTGCCGCCCACGGCGTGGACGCCTTCCTCCAAGGCTCCTCGACGCTCCCTCGGCCGATCGCGCCGACCACGCGTCCGATGGTGGTCTGAGAACCAAACCGAACTGAATCCGCGGCCTGCTAGTCGACCTGACGAGCAGGCCGCGGATTCTGCATGTTGGGGAGACGGCCGCGTAAGCCCTTGTGACCTCCCCTGGCGCTCTCAATGGAAGACGCGGTTACCTGCGGGGGATGGGGGAGTCTCGGTCCCCCGGAGTTGAAGAAACTCCTCATATTCTCCTCGGGCCCACCCGGTTCACCACAGCCACCCCCACTTTGCTGGCGTTTACGCGCACCCTGCTGGCGTTATGCGCACCCTGCTGGCGTTGGGCGTCTTGACTGGCGAAATATCGCCAGTCAAGACGCCGAACGCCAGCAAAGTCGTCACGGGAGAGGGGAGGGGGACGCCCCTCGTGGCGCGGGTCCGGTCTTGGGGGGCGGCGGCTAGGGTAAGCACCGGACGCAGAGGGCGCCCGAAAACGTCGGAAGGACGCCGCGATGCAGCTGGGACTGATCGGTCTGGGCAAGATGGGCCACAACATGATGGAGCGGATCCGTCGGGCCGGTCACGAGGTCGTGGGTTATGACCGCAATCCCGCCGTCACCGAGGTCCCCGACCTGCCCGCGCTCGTCGCCAAGCTGAGCAGCCCCCGCGTCGTGTGGGTGATGGTTCCGGCGGGGGATCCGACCCGCGGCACAATCGAGGCGCTCAAGGGCCTGCTCGAACCCGGCGACATCGTCATCGACGGTGGCAACAGTTACTTCAAGGACGACGCCGTGAGCGCCGCGTCTTTGGCCGAGAAGCAGATCCACTTCCTGGATTGCGGCGTCTCCGGTGGTATTTGGGGCCTCGACAACGGCTACGGCCTCATGGTGGGCGGCGCCGACGGTGACGTGGCCACCGTGATGCCGATCTTCGACGCGCTACGCCCCGAGGGCCCCCGCGAAGAGGGCTTCGTCCACGCGGGCGCGGTCGGCGCCGGGCATTACGCGAAGATGGTCCACAACGGCATCGAGTACGGCCTGATGCAGGCCTATGCCGAGGGCTGGGAGCTCCTGGAAGCCAAGGACATCGTCACCGACGTCGAGGGCTGCTTCAAGGCGTGGACGCGCGGCACGGTGATCCGCTCGTGGCTGCTCGATCTGTTGGTCCGGGCACTCGAAGAGGATCCGCACCTGGACGCCATCGACGACTACACCCCGGATTCCGGCGAGGGTCGCTGGACGCTCATGGAGGGCATCGATAACGCCGTCCCGATGCCGGTCTTGGCGACCAGCTTGTTCAACCGGTTCCGCTCACGCCAGGAGAATTCCCCGCAGATGCAGATGGTCGCCGCGCTGCGGAACCAGTTCGGTGGGCACGCCGTCGCCAAGAAGGGCGAACTCGCGGATGTGAACCCGGCCGCCAAGGTCAAGCGCGGCCACGGCGACACCGCCCCGTCGGCGAACTTGCCCGGCGCCAACTAAGAGCGATCCGCTGTTGCGCTACCGGTCGTAGCGCAACAGCGTCGACTTGCCGAACAGGCTCTCGACGAGGTCGACGCAGAGCTCGGCGGTGGCGTTGCGAAGGTCCAGCGCCGGGTTGAGTTCGACGAGGTCGACCGAACCAAGACGGCCCGTGTCAGCGATCATCTCCATGACCAGCTGTGCCTCGCGGTAGGTCGGGCCGCCGATAACGGGCGTCCCAACTCCGGGGGCGATGGCCGGATCGATGAAGTCCAAGTCCAGGGACAGGTGCAGGTGCGTGTTGTCGTCCACGCCCGCCAACGCGCGGACCATCGCCCGGCGCATCCCGACCTCGTCCAAGAAGCGCATGTCGAAGACTTCGACGCCCTTCTCGAGCAGGAAGCGCTTCTCACCCGTGTCGACGCTGCGGAGCCCCACCTGGCGGATCTCCGAGGCAGGCATGGCAGGGATGAAGCCCGCGAAGCCCGTCAGTTCGTCGGGGCCGAAGCCAGCCAGGCACGCGACGGGCATGCCGTGGATGTTGCCCGACGGGGTGAGTTCGGCGGTGTTGAAGTCGGCGTGAGCGTCCACCCAGATCACCCGAAGCTTCTTGCCGACCTCGCGGCAGTGCTTCGCCACCGCGCTGATGGAGCCGATCGCCAGACTGTGGTCGCCGCCCAGCATGATCGGCAGGCGCCCGTGAGAAAGCTCGCCATAGACGGAGTCGAACACTAACTGGTTCCAGGCGATCACCTGCTCCAAGTGGCGGTATCCGGCCACAGGGGGCAACTCGGGGTTGTCGGGGCCGGTGAGGTCGCCGACGTCGATCACGTCGGCGCCAAACGCGGTCAAAGCCTTGCCCAAGCCGGCGACACGCAACGCCTGAGGGCCGAGCCGACAGCCGATGCGACTAGCGCCGATGTCAGTGGGAACGCCGATCAGACTGATGTCGGTCATGGATTGTCCTTCCATTGAGGCTCCGCAAGGATGCAACCATGCCGCAGCCCTCCCCGCAAACTCGCCGCTTGGCCTTGCTTCGCGCCATCAACCTCGGAGGCCACAACAGGGTGCCGATGGCCGACCTACGTGCTGTGGCGACCGAGCTTGGCTACGCCGACGTTTCGACCTACATCGCGTCGGGAAACCTGCT
Organism: Micropruina sp.; assembly: GCA_016716635.1. Taxonomy (GTDB): domain Bacteria; phylum Actinomycetota; class Actinomycetes; order Propionibacteriales; family Propionibacteriaceae; genus JADJVZ01. The sequence continues at coordinate 1,075,586 of JADJVZ010000011.1, read as the reverse complement.
GTTCACCTCGGAGGACGCCCCCGCCACGGTGGCGGACGCCTTGTCGGACGCTCTGGCCACGCGCTTTGGGTTCGGCATCGATGTCGTGGTGCTCACCCCGGACGATCTCGAAGGGGCCCAGAGCGGGAACCCCTTTCTGGACGGAGATCCTAAAATGGTTCATGTGGGCTTCTGCAACGTTGACGTGGCGCCTGAAACATTGGCGCCGATCCGCGCCTTCGCCGGTCCGGGGGAGCGGTTCGCTGCCCACGGCAAGCTGTTGTTCCTCGATTTCGGGTCCGGCGGGGTCGCCAACTCCAAGGCTGCAGCCCGCCTCACGACGCTGTTGCGTCCCGGATTCACGACGGCGCGCAACATGCTCACCGTCCGCAAACTCGGCACCTTACTCACCGGGTCCCCTACTGATGGTTAAGTGCGACGTTGGTTTCCACGTCGGGATCGGGGGGAACTGCAGGTGATCCCGCGGCGGAGGCTGGTTCAAGGTGTGGCGTGGTCGGTGCCCGCCATCTCCTTGACCAGTGCCGCGCCCGCGGTGGCGGCCTCCGCGTGTCCGCAAGCAACCACCTCCGCCTGGACGATCGAGACCCACCCCACCCCGCTGACCTCGGGTACGGTTCCCTACTACGACTCCACCCTTCATGAGGTCATCAACGGACGCGATGTGCCGGCCACGACAGACATTGCAGCCAACTACTTCACAGCGACCGGTTCGACGACCTTCTCGGCGCTGGTGTCCTCGTACTCGTACACGTTCACCTTCAATTCGTGGATTGGCGCCGGGACGAACTGCGAGGCCTGTTCCGCACCCACCGGCGGCATTCTTCAAGAAAGCCTCGACGGGGGAACGACGTGGACCACGGTGTACGGACGCGCCAGCCGCGGGGCTACCTGGACCACCACCAACACCAGTGGCGGCACGGACACGTGGACGTTTTACGCCATCGGGAACCCGCTGACGTTCACCTACAACGGAGCCCCGATCACCGTGACGATTCCAGCCACCATCAACGTGTTGGGGGCTCTCTTGACGATGTGCAACGTGGGTCCTTCGGGAGTGTGGGACACCCCGTTCACGGTCACGGTGACGGGCGTGACCGCGGTGAAGTTCCGCTGGCTGATCTTCATACGGCCAAACCAGAATCGCTCCAACTGTCTCGCTCGGAATGGTCCATGGGCTGGTGGGGACGATTTCACTGGGTTAGCCCCGATCACTTCAACCACCTGCACGACCCCTTGATCCGCGTGCGCCTCGTCGCCCTCCACGCGTACCCCGAGCCCGGAGGTGGTGACGGGCACGAGCCTCTCCGCTGGGCGCTTGGGACGACACGCCGAGAGCGAACATCTGAAGTTGCCCCTTGGCCGCGTCGTGGTGCAGAAGTGTCGTCGGGCAGAGTTAGGGTGAACGTCTTCGGTGCTGACTTCCCCCAGTCCAGGGGTTCACTGCTGCAAGAAAGATGGAGGTGTGGTCGGTATGGCTGATGGCTTCGTACACCTCCACAACCACACTGAATTCTCCATGCTCGACGGGGCGGCGCGGGTCAAGCCCCTGCTCGCCGCAGCGAAGAACCAGGGCATGGGTGCCATCGCGATCACCGACCACGGCAACGTGTTCGGCGCGTACGAGTTCTACAAGGCGGCCAAGAACGCGGGCGTGAAGCCGATCATCGGCATCGAGGCCTATCTGACGCCGAAAACCCACCGCAGCGAGCGTAAGCGGGTCCAGTTCGGCGACGGCACCGGCGACGACGTCGCCTCCAAGGGCGCCTACACGCACATGACGATGTGGTCCGAGACGACCCTCGGCATGCGCAACCTCTTCCGGTTGTCGTCGCGCTCCAGCCTTGAGGGCTTCTTCTACAAGCCCCGCGCCGACCGGGAGTTGTTGCAGCAGTACAGCCCGGGGCTGCTCGCCACGACGGGCTGCCCGTCGGGTGAGGTGCAGACCTACCTGCGCCTGGGGCAATACGAGCAGGCGCTGGCCAGCGCCGCGGAGTTCCGCGACATCTTCGGGAAGGGCAACTTCTTCGTCGAGCTGATGGATCATGGCCTCGACATCGAGAACCGAGTCCGCACTGATCTGTTGCGGTTGGCCAAGACGCTGAACCTGCCGCTGGTCGCCACCAATGACCTGCATTACGTCAACGCCGCGGACGCCGAATCCCACGACACGCTGCTGTGCGTCTCGTCCGGGTCGAACAAAGACACCCCGAACCGGTTCAAGTTCGACGGCAACGGCTATTACCTGAAGACGTCCGACGAGATGCGCACGCTCTTCTCGAACCACCTCGACGCCTGCGACAACACCCTCGCCATCGCTGAGCGGTGTGAGGTCAGCTTCGAAGAGGGCAGCGGCACCTTCATGCCGGAGTTCCCGGTGCCCGCCGGCGAGACCGAAGAGAGCTGGTTCATCAGCGAGGTCACCCGTGGCCTGCACGCCCGCTTCCCCGATGGCATCCCCGAATACGCCACCAAGCAGGCGGCCTACGAGCAAGAGGTCATCATCAACAAAGGCTACGCCGGGTACTTCCTGGTGGTGGCCGACTTCATCAACTGGGCGAAGAACAACGGCATCCGCGTGGGCCCGGGCCGCGGCTCTGGCGCCGGGTCGATGTGTGCCTTCGCCATGCGGATCACTGACCTCGATCCGGTGCCCCACGGCCTGTTCTTCGAACGCTTCCTCAACCCTGAACGTCCCTCGATGCCCGACTTCGACGTCGACTTCGACGAGCGTCGCCGGGGCGAGGTGATCCGCTACGTCACCGAGCGTTACGGCGATGACCGGGTCTGCCAGATCGTCACCTACGGCACCATCAAGGCCAAGCAGGCGATCAAGGACGCCGGGCGCGTGCTCGGCAAGCCGTTCAGCTTGGGCGAGAAAATCACCAAGGCCTACACCCCGCCGCAGCAGGGCCACGACGTGGCCATCGCCGATGTTTTCGACTCCGCGCACGACCGCTTCGGCGAAGGCACCGAGTTCCGCGCCCTGTACGAAGACGACCCGGAGGTGCGCGAGGTCGTCGACACCGCCAAGGGCATCGAGGGGCTGAAGCGGCAATGGGGCGTCCATGCCGCCGGCGTCATCATGTCGAGCGCGCCCTTGATGGACGTCATCCCGATCATGAAACGGGAACAAGACGGCCAGGTCATCACCCAGTTCGACTACCCGAGCTGCGAGGCATTAGGCCTTGTCAAGATGGACTTCTTGGGGCTCCGTAACCTCACCATCCTCGACGACGCGGTGAAGAACGTCGCCATCAACCAAGGCATCACCCTCGACCTGGACGAGCTGGCGCGCGACACGTCCGACCCCGCAACCTACGAGCTGCTGGCGCGTGGCGACACCTTGGGCGTGTTCCAGTTCGACGGTTCGGGCTACCGGGCCCTGTGTCGCTTGATGCGGCCCGACAAGTTCGCCGACATCACGGCGTTGGGCGCGCTTTACCGTCCGGGTCCGATGGGCACGAACACCCACACGAAGTACGCCAACCGCAAGAACGGCCTGGAAGCGGTCACCCATATTCACCCCGAGTTGGAGGGCGTCCTCGAAGACGTCCTGGGGGAGACCTACGGCCTCTTGGTCTACCAAGAGCAGGTCATGAAGATGGCGGAAGTTCTCGCGGGCTACAGCCTCGGCGGCGCCGATTTGCTGCGCCGGGCGATGGGCAAGAAGAAGAAGGAGGTCCTCGACGCGGAGTTTGCGAACTTCGAAAAGGGGATGAAAACCAACGGGTACTCCGACGCTTCGATCGCCGCGCTCTGGGAGACGATGGTCCCGTTCTCGGCGTACGGGTTCAACAAGTCCCACGCCGCTGCCTACGGTCTGGTGTCCTACTGGACCGCCTACTTGAAGGCGAACTACCCGACCGAGTACATGGCCGCCCTGCTGCAATCGGTGAAGGGCGACAAGGACAAGTCCGCGATCTACCTCGCCGAATGCCGGCGCATGGGCATCGAAGTCCTGCCTCCGGACGTCAACGAGTCGGTGGGTGCCTTCACTCCCGTCGGGCAGGACATTCGGTACGGCCTGGGGGCCGTCCGCAACGTCGGCGACAACGTGGTGGCGGGCATCGTCGACTCCCGCGAAGAACACGGTAAGGCAACCGACTTCAACGACTTCCTCGCGAACGTGCCGTTGGTGGTGTGCAACAAGCGCGTCATCGAGTCGCTCATCAAGGCGGGCGCGTTTGATTCCCTGGGCCACACACGACGCTCGCTCATGGAGGTCTTCGACACGCGCGTCGATGAGGTGATCGACCTCAAGCGCAACGCCGCCAACGGCCAGGACGACCTTTTCGGCGACTTCGGTGGCGACAGCACGATTGCCGCCACCCCGATCCCCGTCATGGCCGAATGGGACAAGCGAGTGCGGCTCGGCTTCGAGCGCGAAATGCTCGGCCTTTACGTCTCCGATCACCCGCTCAAGGGGCTCGAGCATGTGTTGGCCGCGAACCGTGACATCACCATCGGCGGCTTGCTCGCTGAAGATGGTCCCAAGGACGGCATGGTGAGCGTCGCCGGCATGGTGACCGCGGTGAATCGCAAGCAGACCAAAGAGGGTAAGACCTGGGCCATCGTGAGCATCGAAGACCTGGAAGCGGCCTTAGAAGTGCTCATGTACCCCAAGGTCTATGAGCAAGTGGGTCTGATGCTGAGCACCGACACCGTGGTGCGCATCCGAGGGCGGGTGCGGTCGCGCGAAGAGAGCGTGGAGCTCATCGCCTCGGAGGTCAGCGTTCCCAACGTCGCACTGGAAAGCGGCGGTGGCGGGGGGCCTGTGGTGATTTCGATCCCGGCGGCGCGCTGCACCCCAGCCGTGGTCGAGCAGCTCAAGCAGGTTCTCTCCACGCACCCGGGGGTTTCCGAGGTCCGCCTCCGGCTCGTCAGCCATGCCAACAAGTCGACGTTATGGCGGGTTGACGAGCGGCTGCGGGTGCAGCCATCGCAACCCCTGATGGCCGACCTGAAGGCGCTGCTGGGTCCCTCCTGCGTGAGCGTCTAGGCTGGCGCTGATGAGCAGCACAGAGCCCGAGACCCCCGTCGCCCGGGGACGCACCGCCGCGTGGCTGACGGGCGTGACTGTGTCGTCCCTTGTTATTGGTGGCATTGCGGGGGTGATCTGGTCCCGCATCGCCCCGCTCCCGAGATATCGCATCCTCATCGACGGCGGCGCCACCATGACCGAGGCCGGCCTGGCCCAGATCTTCGGTGCGGACGCCTGGTACGTCGTCATCGGCGCCGTCGGGGGCATCATCATCGGTGGCGCCATGTGGGCGCGCTTCCGCAAGCTTGGCTGGATCGTTCCGGTGGGGGCGTTGGCGGCCGCGATGATGGCGGGCCTCACCTGCTGGCAGGTCGGGGTCTTGCTCGGACCGGGTCGACTCGAGCCTCGGATCGCCGCGGCCAACCCAGGAGATTACGTGCCGGTTGCCCTGACGCTCCGCTCGCCGGTGGCCATCGTGGTCTGGGCGTTTGCCGCCGTGGGTGTGATTCTCATCGCGTCGGCCCTCGCGCCCGACGACACCGAACCGCGACGTGAGCGGCGCCGCCGGATGCCTGCCGAACTGCCCGCGCCTGAGGGTGCCGCACCCGACGATCTTGGTGAGATCGTGCCGGAACCACAACCGATTCGGGAGTAGCCCGGTGCCCATCGAGCGTGAGGTCAAGTTCGAGGTTCCCGACGGCCAGGAACTCCCAGCCCGGTGGCGCCCGCCACAGGCGTCCGCAGACTTTGCCCTGACGGCGACCTACTTCGACACCCTCGACCTGGTGCTGCATCGCGCCCATGTGACGCTGCGCCACCGCTTGGGGGGACACGATGCGGGCTGGCACCTCAAGCTGGCTCCCCACGATGGCGGACGCGATGAGACTCTGCTTCCTGACTCGTTGCTGCTGCCGGCGGAGTTGCGCGCCCGGGTCGCTGATCTCATCGAGCGCCAAGCGCTGATCCCCGTCACCTCGTTGTCGACGCGCCGCCGGGAGTGGCGGATATCGCGAGGTGACGACGTGCTGCTGGCAAGCCTCGATGACGTCCACTCGTTTACGGGCACTCGGGAACGAAACTGGCGCGAACTCGAGCTAGAACACGTCCAGGGCTCGCGCGAATGGCTCGACACGGTGGTTGCCGAAGCGTTGGCCGACGGTCTCGTGGTGGCGGCCTGGACGTCCAAGGCGGGCCACGCGCTGGTCGAGGCCGTGCCTCAGCTGCCGCCGGGCCCCACGTCGGCAACCGGGGACGTCGTGCGCGCCTATGTGGCCCACCAGATCGGCGCGCTGCAGGCGTTGGAACCGGCGGTGGCGGATGATGCCCCGGACGCCGTACACAAGGCCCGGGTGGCGACCCGGCGGCTGCGGAGCGCAGTGCGCACATATCCAGGCTTGACACGCGGACAGGGTCGCTTCGCCGAGGATCTGCGTTGGTATGCCAGCGCCCTGGGCCTGGCCCGCGACGCAGAAGTGCAAGGCGATCGCATCCGCCGCGAACTCGATGCGGTGGACCCTACGGTGCCCGGTCTGAGCGAGGCCAGAGCCCGCATTGCCGTCACGATGACGTCACGCCACACACACGCCCTGGCGGCGCTCGCCGACGTCCAATCCTCGGAGCGCTACGCCGATCTCCGCGGCGAGCTTGAGGCCTGGCTCTCGATGTGGCGGGTGCGCGACGTTGCGCTGCTCCCGGTGGTGGAGGTGGCACCTGCGGCACTCCACAAAGTGGTGGCTCGCGTCCGGGGGCTGTTGGTCGCGGCTGAGGCACGTCCGCACGAGCCCGCGCGGTGGCATGAGGTCCGCAAGGCCGCCAAGTCGGTGCGCTACGCCCACGAGGGACTGGTACCGGTATTCGGCACCTCCGCCGAGGTCGGTGCCGAGTTGTGGGAGCAGGTCACCGAGACCCTCGGCGACCTGCAGGACGCGATCGTGCTACTCGTCACGATTACGGCCGTGCGAGCCGAAGCCCGGTCCGCGGGGGAGCCCGAGTCGCCCTATCTCGCGCTCAAGGTCCGCGCATTGGCGGCCGCATCAGAGGCGCTCGCCGCAGCGCGTCCGGCCCTTCTGGCTGCGCTGGCCTATTCCCTCGACGAAGCACGCCACCTCGAACCGGCTTGGCATGGCGACGGGGCCCTCGCATGAGAAACCGAAACCATCACGCGGGGTGCTGTGGCATCAACCCCACGCGTCCGGACGGCACAGAGTGGCCGGTGGTCCTCGCGCTCCCGGACGGCAGCACCGTCCAAGCCGATACTCCCGCCGAGGCGCTTGAGGAGCTCATGCCGGGCTACTTGACCCTGGACGACCGCGACCGCAGCGCGGCGCGCGTGCGCCACGGTCGCGACACGGCGGGAAAGCTCCAAGAGGCGCTGATCCGAGCGGCAGCCAGCGACGGCCTGGATCCGAACGCTGCCGAGGCGGAGGGGCTCCTTGACGTGCTGCGGGCCGACAAGCGCGAATCGCTCTTTCTGGAGTTGCCGCACGCCCCGGGCGTCCAGGCGCCCTGGCTCCCGCGGCCGGCCCTCGTTCTGCTCACCACCAGCTACGCCCCACACGGGGCCCACCCCCGTATCGGTGGCAATGTGGTGTGGCTCGACCCGTCGTCCGAGGAGGGCTACCTCTCCTCGCTGGGAGCCACCAGCGCCTTCAGCTTCTGGGCGGCTGGCCAGAACGAAGGGGACCCTCGGCACTCGTAAGGTTTGTCACGGCTCCCAAGCGCGTAGGACGGACCCACCCGTGTGCCACCATGAGGGGCACTCAGCACGGGAGGAGTGGCTCATGTCCACCGAGCACCACGACGTCTTGATCGTTGAGGATGAGCGGGAGTTGGCCCTGGCGACTGCTGAGTACCTGGAGGCCTCGGGGCTCGCTACCCACCACTGTCTCACCGCGGAAGACGCCCTCGTCCTCCTGAGCAGGGTGACCGTGGGCGTGGTTCTGCTGGACGTCAACCTGCCTGCCATGAACGGCTTCGCCTTCTGCCGAGCCGTGCGCGCCACGGCCGACGTTCCCATCATCTTCGTGTCGGCCCGCGCCTCCGATGACGATCAGATTCTCGCCCTCAGCCTCGGTGGCGACGACTATGTGACCAAACCATTCTCGTTAGCCGTCTTACTCGCCAAAGTGCGGCGCGCGCTCACCCGGGGGACACCGCTCACAGACTCAGGCGACTTCGATGACGGGTATTTGCATGTCGACGAGGCCTCGGGGCGAACGTGGCTCCGAGGAGTCGAACTGCACCTCACGACGACCGAAGATCGCCTCCTCCGCCACCTCGTTCGGCATCGCGGACGCGTGGCAACCAAGCAAGACATCATCGACGACGTCTGGGGCGAGCCCTTCACGAGCGACGGCACCTTAACGGTGCACATCCGACGGCTGAGGGCGCGATTGGAACCCGATCCGGAGCATCCGCGCTACATCAAGACGGTGTGGGGGCGCGGCTACCTCTTCGAGGACCCGTCGTGAGGCGACTCGTCCTCGGGCTGCTGGCGCTCCTCGGAATCGCCACCTGCGGCATCGTGGCTGTGTGGACCGTCGAGGCGCGCCCGGCCCCGACTCCCGATGTCGCGGCCCTCAACGACGCGGTGCACCTTGCTCAGGCCGCGTGGCCGGAGGTGGCGGCCTCCACGTTCGCTCGCGTCCGCGAGCCCCTCACCGTGGTGGACGTCACTGATCGCGTGCTGGCGAGCACGTCGAGTTCGGCGCCCACGTCACGCTTCGACGCCGCCCAACAGCGCGCGCTTGTGGCGCCCGTCGTGGTTGATGGACGCGTCGTGGGCATGGTGTACCTCCTCGATGCGGTGGCGGCCAACGAGGCGGCGAGTCGCGGGGATGTCGCCATCGCTGCGACTGTCGCCATCGCCGCTGCCACGCTGGGCGTCGCCGGGGTCGCGCTGTGGCTGCAGCTGAGCGTTGTCCGACCGTTTCAGGCGCTGCGGTCGTTCGCGACTCGGGTCGCCGCCGGCGACCTGGAAGCCCCGCTGGCGATGGATCGCGGCAACGTGTTCGGGGCCTGGACCGAGAGCTTCGACCTGCTGCGGACCGAGCTGGCGTCCGCCCGGCAGCGAGAGCTCGCGACGCGTGAATCGAAGCAGGCACTCGTGGCCCAAATCAGCCACGACGTTCGGACGCCCGTGGCCTCCATCGCGGCCACCACTGAACTGCTCCGCGCCCAGATCACGGATCCCGTTGTCGCGTCGCGTCTCGATGTCATCCGGGCCAAGACCGCTCAACTGGACACTTTGGTGACCGACCTGTTTCGAGCCAACGCCGACGAACTCGCCGCCCTGCAGGTGGTCCCGGCGGACGTCCCTGCGACCGTGATGGCCCAACTGGTGCGGGACGCGGACTATCAGGGACGAGCCCAGGTGGGGGCCATGCCGGAATGTCTGGTACGGATCGATCCGGCGAGGCTCGCCCAGGTCTTTGACAACGTCCTCGGGAACTCCTACAAGTACGCTGACACCCCGATCAGCGTGACGGCCACGTTGGCGGGTCCGCTCGTGGAACTCGCCTTCACCGACTCGGGGCCCGGAGTTCCTGACGCAGAACTCGGCGCCCTCTTCAACCGCGGCGTCCGAGGCTCGAACGTAGGGGATCGGCCCGGTCATGGGTTGGGTCTTTTCACCAGCGCCTGGCTCATGGAACGCATGGGGGGCGAGATCGGTGTCCGGCAGGGATCGGAGGGGTTCACCATCACCGTGGGCGTGCCGTTGGCGTAGCGATGGTTTGTGCGTGCCCTGGTGCGCGAGTCCATGCCGAGGTCGTCGTAGGGAAGTCGTAAGAAATTCGACACCACCGCGTCAGGGGCTGCTGCGTAACGTCGTTGCTAACCCCCTGAGGAGTCGTCATGTTGCATACCGCAGCCCCCATCGCCGAGCACCACGCCACTGTCGATGATCCGGTCATCGTGACTGAGAAGTTGTCGAAGACCTTCTCAACCGGGGGGACTCAACAACACGTCCTGAAGAACCTTGACCTCACCGTCGAGCGAGGGTCCTTCACCGTGATCATGGGTCCCTCCGGTGCCGGTAAGTCGACATTGCTCTACGCGTTGTCGGGCATGGATCGTCCCAGCCTGGGGAGAGTCACGGTTGACGACGTTGACATCTCAGGGTTCTCCGAGGATCGGCTGGCTCGCTTCCGCCGCGACCATTGCGGTTTCGTCTTTCAGCAGATCTACCTCTTAGATGCGCTGAGCGTGATGGACAACGTGATGGCGGTCGGGCTGCTCACGTCCCGCGACAAGGCTGCCGTTCGAACCCGTGCCGATGAACTGTTCGACCTCGTGGGGCTCAGCGCCCAAGACCGGAGGAAGTTCCCCTCGATGCTGTCGGGGGGTGAGGCCCAGCGCGTCGGGATCGTGCGCGGGCTGATCAACAACCCAGCGGTGCTTTTTGCGGACGAGCCGACGGGGCAACTGAACTCGGAGTACGGCCGGCTCGTTCTCGACCTGTTGTCCCGCGTGCACGAATCCGGGCAAACGATCGTGATGGTCACCCATGACGTGAAGTCGGCGGCCCGGGGCGAGCGGATCGTTTATCTGCGGGACGGGAGCATCGCTGGCGACTTGGACCTTCGTTCGCATTCCGTGGATGACGGTGAGCGCACGCGTGCAGCGGTCGGCTTCCTCGCCGGTTTGGGGTGGTGAGCGTGCGTGCCATGGGCCTGCTCATCAAGCGCGACCTGCGCAAGCGTCCAGGACAAGCCATCTCGATGCTGCTGCTCGCCCTCATCGCCGGGGTCCTGGCCAATGTCGGCCTCCTCCTGGCCACCGACTACGCGCATAATCTGGCGGCCAAGCAAGCCGCCTGGAACGCACCCCAGGCTGTTGTCCTGGTGGGCCACCTTCCCGGCTGGGAGACGGTGGTATCGGACCTGACCAGGGATTCCGCGGTGCGTCAGGTCGAGGCGCAACCGGGTTGGCTTGCCAGGGTGACGCTCGCGTATGGCGGCAATGATCTGTCCACACTTGCGTTTGTCTATGACGCGGACTCCCCGGTGGATTTGGGTCGGCGGACGATCACCTCCCGCACCGAGGTGCCCTTGGATCGTCCGGTCTGGGTGCCGGCCGCGTTCGGGGCCTCGGGCAACTACGCGTTGGGTGATCCGATCACGCTCACGACCGCGACCGGCGCGGTGCGGTTTCACATTCAAGCCTTTGTGGAGGACACCTACACCGGCACCCCGGGATTCGGCCTGCTCGCGTTCGGGTTGCCAGGGAAGGGGTTCGCAGACTTCACCGATTCGTCCTTTGCGCCCGCCACGATGGTGAAGGTGGCCGCCGCCGATATCCCCGCGGCCACCGATGCAATCGGCCGCGCCACGAAGCAGAGCTTCCCCGTGGCCAGCTACTGGGATCTCAACGGTGACCTGTTGACTGCAGGCGCGGCCATGAGTGCCGGGATCTTCTCCACGGTGCTGATCGCCTTCGCCCTGGTGATCGTCGCGGTTGCCGTGGTCATCATGCGGTTCTTGCTGCGCACCGCCCTTGCTGAAGACATCACGATCATCGGGGTGCTTCGCGCCTGCGGCCACACGACGGGCGGCATCATCGCCTCGCTTGCGGCCACCTTCGCGCTCGTGACAGTTGTTGGCTCCGCAGTTGGAGTGGCCCTGTCGTATGTCGCGTTGCCGACCGTGGCGCGTGTCCTGACCGCCCAAAGTGGCGTGACGTGGCAGGTGATCTTCGCCCCGGTGACCATGCTCGGGATCGTGGGTGCGCTCACCGGCGTGGTCGGCTTGTTGGCGGCGGCGTCCGGGGCCGCTCTGCGGCGCCTTCCTACTGCCGTGGCGCTGCGAGGTGGCGGCGCTCCGCACACGTACCGGTCCTCGCAGCTTCCGCTTGCCACGACCCGGTTGCCCCTAGCTCCGGCCTTGGGCGTGAAGGCCGCCCTCCAACAATGGCGACAAAGCCTGGTTCTTGTGCTCACCATCGCCATGGTGACGTTCGCGGCCGTGTTCAGCCTGGGCATGACCAGCAGCCTGCTCGGCAGTCCCGACGCCACGATTCGTCTGCTGGTGGGGGAGTTGGAGGACGTGGATGTCACGGTGCACGCGGGCGTCGATGCCCACCAACTCGCGACGCGGCTCGCATCCGTGCCGGGCGTCACGACGGCGTTTCCCACCAGCGCGGCCGGGGTATCGGTGCGCGGCACCAACATGATCATGTTGGTCACGGACGATCCCAGCGTGTGGCGTGATGATCCCGTGTACGAGGGTCGGCTGCCACGCCATGACAATGAGGTGGTGTTAGCCGCCCCGGTGGCCTCGCGGTTGGGCTTGCGCATCGGCGACACCTGGCAAGGCGATGTCGGGAGTGGGGAGGTCCCCTTCCTCGTCACAGGGCTGGCCAGCGGCGCCCGTGGCATGGGGCAGTTCGGGGTGCTGACGGGGGCCGGGTATCTCCGGCTGGACGCGGGGTTCCACTACGAGACGGTCGCGCTGTACGTCACTGGCGATCGGGACGCTGTCATCACCGACATCAAATCCCGGTTCGGCGACGACGTGACGACGGTGACGGACGTCCGAGCTTCCGTCCTGGTCGAACTTTCGAGCTACTTATCCGCTGTGCCGATCCTGGGTGCCACCGTTGCTGGCTTCACCGTCGTTGTCGTTCTCTTGGGCGTGGGGCTGGTGGTGGCCACCATGGTGGTGCGGAGCCGTCGGCAGTTTGGTGTCCAGAAGGCGTTGGGGTTCACCCATCGGGAGATCGCCCGGCAAGTGCGATGGGCGGCTGTTCCCTCGGTGGCGTTGGGAGCGTTGGTCGGGGCAGTCGTGGGCGCTCTCACGCTCGCCCCCCTCATCCGGGCACTCCTCAGTGGGATTGGGATCATGAAGGTCAATGTCGTCCCAGAACTGGCTCAGGTTGTGGGTGTCTCGGTAGCGGTCATATCGCTCGCGTGGCTGGTGACCTGGTTCGTCGCGCGCAGGCTTCGAGGAATCTCGGCGTATGCGCTGGTGACCGAATAACAGCGCATCGGTCCGGGCCTCCGAGGGGGGGGCGGCGACGTCAGCGGCGGATCCTGGCCACGCTGGCGGCCGTGAGCGAGACCAAATCGTCCGGGGAAAGCTCCACCTGTAAGCCCCGGCGCCCGGCCGAGACGTAGATCGTGGGAAAGCTGCGCGCGGAGTCATCGAGCACGGTTGGCAACCGGGTCTTCTGGCCCAGGGGCGAAATGCCGCCCACGACGTATCCCGAGGAACGCTCGGCGAGCGCGGGAAGAGCGAGCTCAACCTTCTTCACCCCGAGCGCGGATGCCATCGCTTTCAGATCCAGGGAGCCTGCCACCGGGACCACGGCGACGGCCAGGCCGGGTCGTCCGATGCCGGTGGCGACGACCAGGGTCTTGAACATCCGCGCGGGATCGACGCCCAGCGCGGTGGCGGCCTCGTCCCCGTACGCGGTCGAGGCCGGATCGTGGGCGTAGGTATGCACCTCGTGGACGATCGCCGCCTTGGTGAGCGCGACCGTCGCGGGGGTTCCCGCTGAGGCCTGTTTGGCCATCGTCAATGCACCAATCCCATGAGCGCCACGCCGATCGGGGCGAGCACCAGCGCGGGCAGCATGTCGCCTACCCGCACATCCTTAATACCCGCGAGGCGGACACCGATTCCGATGAGCAGGACCCCGCCAGAAGCCGTCAGCGCCTCGATCTCGGGACCCGACATGAAGTTGCCCAGGAAGTAGCCCAGCAGCGTGAGCGACCCCTGGACGATCGCGACGGCCGCCGCCGACCACAACACGCCCCAGCCGAGGCTGGCCGCGAAAGCGATAGCGGCGAACCCGTCCAGCACGGCCTTGACGAGCAGCTGATCGGCGCCGTGCCCCAGTCCGTCCGACAGTGACCCGAGAATCGTGAGCGGACCCACGCAGAAAACCAACGTCGCGGTCACGAAGCCCGAGGCGAACTGATGGGAGTCTTCGCCCTTGGCGAGCTTGTCTTTGAGCCAACTGGCCCCTTGGTCGAGGGCGTCCTCGATGTTGAGCCACGAGCCGAGAAGGGTGCCGATCAGCAAGGCGCCGAGCACCACGAGCATGCCGGCGCCGTGGGTGGCCGCCGACAGGGTGGGCGAGGAGATCGACCACGCCGACTGAAGGCCCAGAACTAACGTAAACAGGCCAAGGGTCTGCTGGATCGTCGTGCGGGTGCGCTCGCCCAATCGGTGGCCGACCGCGACACCGATGAGGCTCCCCACCACGACAGTGACCACGTTGGCCACCGTCCCTAAGCCAATGAACATGGGCCCAATACAATCATCTGGTGATCAATACGCTCGACGTGAGGGGCCAACGCCCGGACTACAAGACGGTCGTCCCACGTGCCGGACTCGACGTGGAGCACGCCGTGGAGATCGTCCGACCCGTCTGCGACGCCGTCGCCCAGCGCGGCGCGGCCGCCCTGGCGGAGTTCTCCGAGCGCTTCGACCACGTCGTGCCAGCGTCGTTCCGCGTCCCGGCCGAGATGCTGGCGTCCGCCGCCGCGAACCTCGATCCTGCCCTCGCGGCTGCCTTCGCCGAGTCGATCCGGCGCCGCCGGGCCGTGTCGGAACTTGAGCGCGAAGCCGACGTGGTGCGCGCCGAACTGGCCCCCGGCGCCATCGTCGAGCAGCGGATGATCCCCGTCGGACGCGTCGGTCTGTATGTGCCGGGGGGGCTCGCCCCGCTGGCAAGCTCGGTGCTGATGAACGTCGTGCCGGCTCAGGTGGCGGGCGTCGGCTCGATCGCCGTCGCCTCCCCTCCGCAAAAAGACTTCGGCGGCTGGCCGCACCCGAGCATCCTGGCGCTGTGTCACCTGCTGGGCGTGGACGAGGTCTACGCCGTCGGCGGGGCGCAGGCCATCGCGATGTTCGCCTACGGGGTGCCGGACGTGTGTGATCCGGTCGACCTCGTGACCGGCCCCGGCAACATCTACGTGGTCGCCGCCAAGCGTCTGCTGCGGGGGCGGATCGGCATCGACTCGGAAGCGGGTCCGACCGAGATCGCCATCATCGCCGACGACTCCGCCAACCCCGTCCACGTCGCCGCAGATCTCATCAGCCAGGCCGAACACGATCCGATGGCGGGCGCCGTGCTCATCACCGACTCTGAGCCCCTCGCGCACGCCGTTCGCGCCGAACTCGCCCGCCAGGTGGCCAACGCGAAGCACGCCCAGCGCATTACGACCGCACTGGGTGGATCGCAGTCCGCGATCGTCCTGGTGGACGACGTCGAGCAGGCCATCGCCGTCGCGGACGCCTACGCCGCCGAGCACCTCGAAATCCACACCCGCGACGCGGCCGCGGTCGCCGGACGCATCCGCAACGCGGGCGCCATCTTCGTGGGGACCTGGTCGCCGGTGTCGCTCGGCGATTACAGCGCCGGCAGCACGCACGTCCTTCCGACCGGAGGGGCCGCGCACCATTCGTCCGGGCTCAACGTGAAGAGCTTCCGCAAGGCCGTGCACGTCATCACCTACAACCGGGAGGCGTTGCTCGACATCGCCGACCTCGTCGAGAACTTCGCGTCCGCCGAAGACCTGCCCGGCCACCGCAACGCCATCACCGTTCGGAGGAACTCGTGAAGCCCAATCCCAACCTGGCTGACCTGCCGCTGCGTCCCGAGCTGGTGGGGGAGGAGCCATACGGTGCCCCCCAACTCGACGTCCCGGTGTGCCTCAACGTCAACGAGAACCCCTACCCGCCATCAGCGGCGATCCGCGCCGAGATGGCGCAGGCGATCGTGGACGTGGCCGGCCGCGTGAATCGTTACCCCGACCGGGAGGCGGCGGGGCTCCGGGGTGCGTTGGCTGCCTACGTCGGCCACGGCGTCACCCCCGCCCAGGTGTGGGCAGCAAACGGTTCCAACGAGGTGATGACCCACGTGCTGGGTGCCTTCGGCGGCCCCGGGCGCACGGTGTTGTCGTTCTCGCCGACCTACTCGATGTACCCCGAGTACGCCCGCAACACCCACACCACGTGGGTGAGCGTTCCCCGGCACCCCGACTTCACGTTGGACGCGCGCCTGATCTTGGACGCCATCGCCCAGCATCAGCCCACCGTGGTGCTGATCACCACGCCGAACAACCCGACGGGTACGAGCACGCCGCTCACGGTCATCCGCGAGGTGCTGGCCGCCACGGAGGCCATGGTCGTGATCGATGAGGCCTACCAGGAGTTCGCGCATCATCCCGACCAGACGGCGGTCACCTTGCTCCCGGAGTTCGGCAACCTGATCGTGTCGCGGACCATGTCCAAGGCTTTTGCCCTTGCCGGAGGCAGGGTCGGCTACCTTGTCGCCGCCCCCTCAGTCGTGGACGCCTGCCGCATCGTCCGGCTGCCGTATCACCTGTCCGCGCAGACGCAGGCGCTCGCGCAGGTTGCCTTGGCGCATGCGTCCGAGATGCTGGCGAACGTCGATCTGCTGCGGGGCGTCCGCGACGACATGCTCGCGCAGTTGCCTCAACTGGGAGTCGAGGTGGTCGACTCCGACGCCAACTTCTGTTTGTTCGGCCGATTCGCCGACCGGCATGATGTGTGGAGGCGCCTGCTGGAACAGGGTGTTCTCGTTCGGGAGACCGGTCCGGCAGGGTATCTCCGGGTGTCCGCTGGCACCCCGGAGGAAGCGTTCGCGTTCTTTGCGGCGTTGGAGGCTGTGCTGGCGGAAGGCGTAGAACGAGCATGAGTGGACCCCGCAGGGCCTCCGACGACGGACACCGCATTGCAACGGTGACCCGGGCGACCTCTGAGTCGAGCGTCAGCGTGCACCTCGACCTCGACGGCACCGGAAAGTCGTCCATCGACACCGGCGTCGGGTTCTACGACCACATGCTCACCGCCTTGTCGAAGCACTCCCTCATCGACCTGGAGGTCAAGACCACCGGCGATACGCACATCGACGCCCACCACAGCGTCGAGGACACCGCGATCGTGATCGGGAAGGCACTGGCTGAGGCCCTCGGCGCGAAGACGGGGATCATCCGCTACGGCAGCGCCACCATCCCGCTGGACGAGGCGCTGGCCTTCTGCGTCGTCGACCTCGCCGGACGTCCGTACGTGGTCGTCGAGGGGGAGCCCGAGGGGCAGCAGTACGTCCAGATCGGTGGTTCCGGGGTGCCCTACCTCGGGTCACTGACCCGGCACGTGTTCGAGTCGTTCGCCTTCAACGCGGGTATCTGCCTGCACATGCGCCTGCTGTCCGGCCGCGACGCGCACCACATCGTGGAGGCCCAGTTCAAGGCGTTAGCGCGGGCGCTGCGCCAGGCGGTCGCCATTGATCCGCGCGTGGCCGAGGAGATTCCGTCGACGAAGGGTGCGCTCTGACGCGCCCGGCCCGGGTCGCGATCCTCGATTACGGCTCCGGGAACCTGCACTCCGCCACCCGCGCGCTCGCCGCGACTGGGGCGGACGTGGTGCTGACCAGCGACCCTGGCGCCATCGCGGCCTCGGAGGGTCTCGTCGTGCCCGGCGTCGGCGCCTTCGCGGCCTGCATGGAGCAGTTTGTGGCGGTCGGTGGTCCCGATCTGGTGACCGCCTTCCTGGCCTCCGACAAGCCGGTCTTGGGCATCTGCGTCGGACACCAGATTCTGTTCGACGCGGGTGTCGAGCACGGGGAGGAGGCCCACGGTCTGGGGCTGCTGCCCGGCGTCGTCGGCCAACTACCCGCCACGCGTTTGCCCCACATGGGGTGGAACACCGTCGAGGTCGGCGAGGGAAGCGTCCTGTTCGCCGGCGTCGAGCGCGAGCGGTTCTACTTCGTCCACAGCTACGCCGCCCTGGCGGCGCCTGCCGATGCGACCGTCTCCTGGACCGACCACGACGGCGCCAGGTTCGTCTCTGCGGTCGAGAGTGGACGCTTGTCGTCCACGCAGTTCCACCCCGAGAAGTCAGGCGAGGCCGGAGCGCGGTTGCTACGCAACTGGGTCGCCACCCTCTAAGCGGTCACTCACCCAAGAAGCATGAACAGCACGGGCACCAGGCTGAATATCGAGTTCGTGACGAGGTGCGCCACGACGAGCGGCCATAGCCTTCCCTGGCGGCGCCTGATCGGCGCGGCTCCAAGCCCCCACGTCACAAACGCGAACAGGTAGCCGGGGATCGCCACCCACGAGACGGCGACGAACAGGTGCTGAAGGCAGAACTCGACTACCCCCGAGAAGTCGGGGGGTGCCGGCGCTCGCTGTCTGCGCAACTGGGTCACCACGTGGTGACCTTGCGCTGGCCTCGTCTCCGCTACCTTCGGCTACGTTGGCCGTGCAACCCACGGCATCAAGGAGGAACCCCGTGAGCTTTGCCGCAGCACCGCAGGTGTCGAGCGTCCCCCCGGCACCCGTCCGCCGCCTCAAGTGGCTGGCGTTCACCGCGTTGGGGCTGCAGGTGCTCACCCTCGTTCTCAGTCTCATGTTGAGCGGGTCCGGTATTGAACAAACGTTCTCGTTCCCGGATCTGATCCCTCCGATTGCCTGTGTGGCCTTGGCCTTTGGGGTCGAGCGCGGGAGTAACGGGGCGCGGGGCGCCCTCATCGCCGTCCCGTTCGTCGGCGTCGTGGGTGTGGTGCACGGGATGTCGGTTCTGAGCGACAGCACCCGGTTGCTGCCCAAGGTCCTAGCGCCCCTTGAACTGGACATCCTCGGACCGTTGGTCCTCATCTGCGCCGACTTTGCCATGTACATCGCCATCCTCTGGCACGCGAACAACCTCCAGACCGCCCTGTGGTGCCGGCCTCGCCCCGCCGGCGGTGACACCGTGCTCGGTCAACCGTCTCCGCCGTACCCGCCGCAGTACGGCCAGTCGCAGTACGGGCAGTCGCAGTACGGCCAGTCGCAGTACGGGCAGCCGCTGTACGGGCAGCCGCCGTACGGGCAGCCGCCGTACCCGCAGCAATCCCCGGCACAGCCGGGCGCTTTCCCGCCGCAGCCGTCTCCACCGCAGCCATCTGGGCAGCCAGACCCTCACCCGCAGGCCTAATCCTGGTGTTGCCCCGACCGTCCAGAACTCTCGTGTCGGCGCGAAAGCGGGACCTCGTGCCCTAGCTAGGTGTGGTGATTCCTGGGGGACGTAAGGGCCGGCGGACGCCCTGAGGGATTGCACGCGGCTTGGCCCGACGGACCTGTAGCGTGCTAAACGTCCATTGTTGGATCCGCAACTTTTCTCGAATGAGGGCGATATGAGTGACGCATCGACTCCCATGGCTGCGCCGGCTCCCGCACCGGTGCTCCGCCTTAAGGTGTTGTCGTTTGTCGTTGCCGGATTGGCAGTCCTCACCGTGATTCTCGGCCTGGGAGTAGGGTTTGGACGGGCCCGAATGACTCCGCTAGCCCTTGGCCTCATTGGGCCGTTTCTCTGCGTGATATTGGCCTTTCAGGTCCAAGCACACAAGGACTGGGCTCGCA
This sequence comes from Micropruina sp., assembly GCA_016716635.1. Taxonomy (GTDB): domain Bacteria; phylum Actinomycetota; class Actinomycetes; order Propionibacteriales; family Propionibacteriaceae; genus JADJVZ01. Next base: position 1,056,231 of record JADJVZ010000011.1, on the reverse strand, counting down.
TCTGGCTCGCCGTGCTGGCCCTGCTCGGCACTCTGGGCGACGTGAGGGATTTGCCGTCCTTGTGGGGCTGGTGGGAGCGTCCTTCGTGGATATATGGGAGCCTTCGGATCTATGACAACGCGGCTTTCGTCATCACGCTGCTGTCGGCGGTGCTGTCCGTGCTCATCATCATCCAGGCGTTAATCCCTCGGACGATTGCGTGGTGCCAACCCCTGGCCGCCAGGGCGCTAGCCGATAAATACGCGCAGCCTCTAGCCCAGCAATATCCCGCCCAGCAGTATCCGCCGTCGGGTGCTGTGCCCCCTCAGGCGGCTGCTCAGCAGCCCCTCGAGCCGCAGTTCGGGTGACGTTCCATCGCAGTCGTTGCCCGACGCCCCGGCGCAGGTGCCGGATTCGGAGTTTCTTTCGTCGCGCTGGGCGCCCCCGGAGCCGGGAATCGCAGCTGCGCCGCAGTCCGCGACCGCGGCGGTCCCGCCCCCCGAACCGGTGCTTCCGACCCCGCCCAGCCAGGGCCGCCGTCACTCCTAGCCGTCTGTCCGGAAAGGTTCCGACCCGGCAAGGGCGCTGGGTTCGGTAGCCTTCCGGACGTGACTTCTCTCTCGTTGCTTCCGGCCGTTGACGTTCAGGGCGGGCAGGCCGTCCAGTTAGTGCAGGGCATCGCGGGCTCCGAAAAGACCTTCGGGGATCCGCTGGCCGCCGCCATGCGCTGGCAGGACGCCGGTGCCGAATGGCTGCACCTGGTCGACCTCGACGCCGCCTTCGGGCGCGGTTCGAACGCCGCTGTGATCGCCGACATCGTCTCCGCGATGAGCCTGAAGGTCGAGTTGTCGGGTGGGATCCGCGACGACGAGAGCCTGGCCCGGGCCCTCGCGACCGGCTGTCGGCGGGTTAACATCGGCACCGCAGCCCTCGAGAACCCGACGTGGTGCGAACGCATCATTGCCGAACACGGCGACCTCATCGGCATCGGGCTCGACGTCCGGGGTACCAAGCTGGCCGCCCGCGGGTGGGTACGCGAGGGCGGCGATTGGGCCGAGACCGTCGATCGGCTGTCCGCGGCCGGTTGCGCCACGTTCGTGGTGACCGACGTCCAGTCCGATGGCATGCTCACCGGCCCCAACGTGGAACTCCTCAAGGCTGTGTGCGCGCGGACGGACGCCGACGTCATCGCGTCGGGCGGCATCGCGGCGCTGGACGATCTGCGCGCCCTGCGCGAGCTCGTCCCGCTCGGGGTGGAAGGCGCCATCATCGGAACCGCCTTATACGTCGGCAACTTCACCCTGGAAGAGGCCCTGAAGGTCGCCCGCGAGGGCTGACAGCGGGCTTCCGAGGGCCGGACCCCGACGAGTCGGATTCGGAGCCCGCCCCTGGGCGGCTCTAGAATCTCGGGGTCACCCAAGTCAACTCCGTGAAGGAGACCCATGAGCGGGCATTCCAAGTGGGCCACCACCAAGCACAAGAAGGCTGCCATCGACGCTAAGCGCGGCAAGCTCTTCGCCAACCTCATTAAGAAGATCGAGGTGGCTGCGAGGCTCGGCGGCGGCGACCCGTCCGGAAACCCCACGCTCTACGACGCCATCGTCAAGGCGAAGAAGAACTCCGTCCCCAACGACAACATCGACCGCGCGGTCAAGCGCGGCTCTGGTGCGGCGGGGGAGACCGTCGACTACATCGAGATCACCTATGAGGCGTACGGCCCCTCCGGCGTCGCGATTCTCATCGAGTGCCTCACGGACAATCGCAACCGTTCGGCGGCCGACGTCAAGGTCGCGGTGACACGCAACGGCGGCACCATGGCCGACATGGGCTCGGTGGCGCGCTTGTTCGACCGCAAGGGCGTGGTCGAGGTGTCCAAGAAGCAGGGTGGCAAGGCCATCGGCGAGGACGACCTGCTCGAGGCCACCTTGGAGGCCGAACCCGAGGACATCGTGGAAGAAGACGAGACCTTCACCATCGTCACCGATCCCTCCGCGCTGGTCGAGGTCCGCAAGGCAGTCCAAGCCGGCGGCTACGACTACGAGTCGGCCGACCTGGTCTTCCGTCCGCAGTTCACCCAGTCGGTCGATTCCCTGGACGCCGCTCAGAAGCTGTTCAAGTTGCTGGACGCGATCGAGGACGTCGACGACGTGCAGACCGTCTACTCCAACGAGGACGTATCGGAGGAGATCCTCGCCAAGCTGGAGGACTGACCCCGGCCGCGTGTCGCGCGGTCAGCCCCTGACGCCCCGGCTAAGATACGAACATCTGTTCGACGTGAGGAGCCAGCCATGCGGGTGTTGGGGATCGATCCCGGCCTGACGCGCTGCGGGGTTGGCGTCGTCGAGGGCGACCCCGGCCGCACGCCGCGCCTGCTGTTGGCCGACGTGGTGCGCACCGCGTCCGACCTGGAAACGGGCCAACGGTTGGCGCGCCTTGAGGCAGCGCTGGTCCAATACCTGGCCGAATATCGGCCTGACGCGATCGCGGTCGAACGCGTGTTCGCCCGGCGTGACGTCTCGACGATCATCGGCACCGCACAGGCCTCGGGCATCGTCTTGCTCGTGGGCACCCGCGCGGGATTGACCGTGGCGCAGCACACCCCCACCGAGGTCAAGGCCGCCATCACCGGCAGCGGGCGGGCCGAGAAGGCCCAGGTCGGGGCGATGGTTCAACGCATCCTGAAACTCGACGCACCCCCGAAGCCGGCCGACGCCGCAGACGCCGTCGCATTAGCCGTTTGCCACCTGTGGCGGGCCCCCGCGGCCGCGCGGCTCGTGGAGGCGTCCGTCCGACGCGATTTGGCCGCCGCGGCACGATTTGCGACCCAGGTCCGGAGGCCCGCATGATCTCTCATCTCACCGGCACAGTCACCGCGATCGGCGGCACCTGGGCGGTGCTCGACCTCGGCGGCTTTGGCCTACGGGTGCTGTGCACCCCGAATACGGCCGCCGCCCTCCGCGTGGGGCAGTTGCACACGCTGCAGACATCGATGGTCGTCCGCGAAGACTCCCTCACCTTGTTCGGGTTCGCCGACGCCGACGAGCGTGACGCCTTCGAACTCGTCCAGTCGGCCTCCGGCATCGGTCCGAAGATCGCCCAAGCGGTCGTCAGCGTCATGAACCCCGAGCAACTGCGCACGGCGATCGCCACCGAGAACGTGGTGGCCTTGACGCGCGTCCCGGGCATCGGCACCAAGGGTGCGCAGCGCATCATCTTGGAGCTTAAAGACAAGATCCACGTGCTCGGCGCCATCAGCACGCCGACTAGCGCCCCGGCCTCCGATTGGCGGGCGCAGGTGAAGGCTGGCTTGGAAGGCCTTGGCTGGTCGTCCCGCGACGCGGACGCGGCGTGCGAGCGTGTCGCCACGCTGGCCGCCGAGGATCCCGCCACGCCGGTGGCGGTGCTGATGCGCGCCGCGCTGCAGTCTCTGGCACGGTAGATCCATGAGCCGAAACGACAGCGACATCGAAGCGCTGGATCCAAATCCGCACGCCGATGACTCCGCTGCCGAATCCGCCTTGCGTCCGACCCGGTTGGCCGACTTCAACGGGCAACCCCGCATCAACGACCAACTCGGGCTCGTTCTCGACGCCGCGCGTCATCGCGGCACAGTGCCCGATCACGTGTTGCTCTCTGGCGCCCCGGGTCTGGGAAAGACCACCCTCGCCATGATCATCGCCAACGAGATGGGGGCACCGCTGCGCATCTCGTCCGGACCGGCGATCCAGCACGCGGGCGACCTCGCCGCGATCTTGTCCGGGCTCACCGAGGGCGAAGTGTTCTTCCTCGACGAGATTCACCGCATGAGTCGGCCGGCCGAAGAAATGCTCTACCTGGCAATGGAGGACTTCCGCGTCGACGTGGTCGTCGGCAAGGGTCCGGGTGCCACCGCCATTCCGCTGGAAATCCCGCCGTTCACTCTCGTGGGGGCGACCACCCGCGCGGGCCTGCTGCCTGGGCCGCTGCGCGACAGGTTCGGGTTCACCGCTCAACTCGATTTCTACTCCGCCGAGTCTCTCGAAGGCATCGTGAAGCGCTCGGCCTCCTTGCTCGACATTCATCCCGGAGCCGGCACCGCCGAAGAGATCGCCCGCCGCTCCCGGGGCACTCCCCGCATCGCGAACCGGTTGCTGCGCCGCGTCCGCGACTATGCGCAGGTGCGCGCCGACGGCCGCCTCACGCGCGAAGTCGCCTCCGCAGCCCTCGAGCTCTACGAGGTCGACGAGCTGGGCCTCGACCGTCTCGATCGAGCCGTGTTGAGGGCTTTGTGCCTGAACTTCGGTGGGGGACCGGTTGGTCTCGGCACGCTCGCCATGGCCGTAGCCGAAGAAACGGAAACGGTCGAAGAGGTGGCCGAACCGTTCTTGGTGCGGCAGGGATTCCTCATGCGGACGCCCCGAGGGCGGGTCGCCACGGCCCGCGCCTGGGAGCACCTTGGCCATCGGCCGCCCGCGTCCACACTAGATTTGTTCTCAGTGGAATAGTCGTCCAACGAGCGTCCGAATGGGTCATTCGGGTTTCGCCCGGGTAGGCTCCCACGTTGGCGGTTCTTCCGCCCACAAACGATTACGCAAGGAACGTGCTGATGGACTACACGTCACTCCTCGTCATGGGGGCCATGATTGTTGGCTTCTACTTCCTCCTCATCCGCCCGCAGCAAAAGCGTGCGAAGGACGCGGCCGAGATGCAGAAGTCGTTGGGGGTCGGGGACCGCATTGTGACCGTCCACGGCATCTTCGGCACCATCAAGCACATGGGCACCAAGACCGCCATCCTCGAGGTTTCGCCCGGGTGCGAGCTCACCATTGTGGTGGGCGCCATCTCCCGCGTGGCCAAGCCGGAGGATGAGGAGTTCGAGTACTCCGATGACGGCGACGCCGAGCCCACCGATTTCGAGGTCGTCGAGACCGCCGAAGCGACGCAGGATCTGGCCGCCGAGGCGACCGAGGACGCCTCCGTTGCCGATCAGGACGCTGCTGCGGACGCCCCCAAGGGCGATTCCGCCTCGTCGACCAAGTGACCTACCGGAGGTAATCGGCAGTGGCAACCACCAGCCGTCGGCACTCGCATCCGCTGCGCACACTCATCGTGCTCGGGATCTGCGTCCTGGCGCTCTACGGGATCATGGCGTACGCGAAGGTGTGGACGCCGAAATTGGGCCTCGACCTTCGAGGCGGCACCTCTATCACCCTGACGGCGAATAGCTCCAGCGGCACGGTCGACAAGGCCAGCCTGGAAACCGCGCGGACGATCATCCAGCAGCGCGTCGACTCGCTCGGCGTCGGCGAATCGGAGGTCACCACGTCCGGGGATCGCCAGATCGTGGTGAGCGTGCCAAACGTCCAAAAGGACGACTTGCTACGCATGGTGGGTCAGACCGCGCAGCTCTACTTCCGCCAGGTGTTCGACCAGGCGGCTGTGACTCCCAAGGCCACCGCGACGGCGAGCCCCAGCGCCTCGACGTCCGCATCGCCGTCCGCCAGCGAGGGGGCGACCGTCAGCGCACCCAGCGCGTCTCCGAGCACGTCGGGGGCCAAGGGGCCGATGCCGCTGCTGCCGACGCCGCAGCCGTCGCCCCGAGCCACGGTGGCGGCCACCCCGGCCAAGTCGCTCGCCGACCTGATGACCTACACCCCCACGGATCAGGACTCGTCTGATTTCACGGCGTTCAAGTGCGGCGATCCGTTCCCGAACGTGGTCGACCAGCCCCTGATCACGTGTGACCGCACGGGCACGACGAAGTTTCTGCTCGGCCCGGCGCTGATCTCGGGCAAGAACCTCACCGGTGCCACGGCCGGGGTCCCGGCGAATCAGGTCGCCTACCAGGTCGACCTGAAGTTCAACGACCAAGGCGCCGCGGACTTCCTGACCGTCACGACGGCGTTGGCCAAGGCGGCATCGCCGTTGAACCAATTCGGGATCGTCCTCGACGGCCAGGTCGTCAGCGCCCCCAGCGTCGCCAACCCCATTCCTGGGGGCAGCGCGCAGATCACTGGCAAGTTCAGCCAGCAGGAAGCCACGGATCTGGCGAACGTCCTCAAGTACGGCGCCCTGCCCTTGTCGTTCGACGTTTCCGAGGTCAATAACGTCTCGGCGACCCTCGGCGGCGAGCAGTTGCAGGCTGGCATGATTGCGGGCGCGATCGGCCTTGTGCTGGTGCTGTTGTACAGCTTCTTGTACTACCGAGCCCTGGGCCTTGTCGTCGCCGCCTCCCTCACCATCGCGGCCGCCATCACCTACGCGCTGATGGTGCTCTTGGGGCAAGCCATGGGCTTCGCCTTGAACCTGCCCGGCATCGCCGGCGCCATCGTGGCCATCGGCGTCACGGCAGACTCGTTCATCATCTTCTTCGAACGAATACGAGATGAGGCGCGTGAAGGGCGAAGCCTACGCAATGCGATCGAGTCCGGATGGATGCGGTCCCGCCAGACGATCGTGGTGGCCGACAGCGTGTCGCTCTTGAGCGCCGCGGTGTTGTTCATCATCGCCATTGGCGCGGTTCGCGGGTTCGCGTTCACCCTGGGCCTCACCACGGCTGTCGACCTTTTGGTGGTGTTCTTCTTCACCAAGCCCCTGATGACGCTTCTCGGACGGACGAAGTTCTTCGGCGAGGGTCATGCTTGGTCGGGGTTTGAGCCCGAACACATGGGCGTGGACGCTTCCGCGCCGCTCAAGCGCGGTAAGGAGGCGTGATGGCTAGCAACGGTCTCGCTCACAGGCTTTACGTCGGAGACATTTCCTACGACTTCGTCGGCCATCGGAAGACCTGGTACACGGTCTCGGCCGTGGCCCTGCTGATCGCGGTGCTGGCACTGGTGTTCCGTCCGCTGAACCTTGGCATCGAGTTCCGCGGCGGTGCGTCCTTCCTGGCGCCGGTCACGGTGACCTCGACCACGGTGGACGATGCGAAGAACGCCATCCAAGCCTTGAAGCTGCCGCAGATGGACGACGTTGTCGTGACGACCATCGGCTCCACGCAGGTGAACGTCCAGACCCGGACGCTCACCGTGGACGAGGTCTCCTCGGTCAAGGGAGCGATCGCCACCCTCGCCAAGACGCAGCCCGATAACGTCGCCTACAACCTGATTGGCGCCTCGTGGGGTGAGCAGATCACCAGCAAGGCGCTCTTAGGCCTGGCGGTGTTCGTGGTCTTGGTGATGATCCTCATGTGGGCCTATTTCCGAGAGTTCAAGATGGGCGTGGCGGGCATTGCCGCCCTTGCCCACGACTTGCTCATCACCGTGGGTTTCTACGCCTTGGTGGGCTTCTCGGTGACGCCGGCCACGCTCATCGGTGTGCTCACGATTCTGGGGTACTCCCTGTACGACACGGTCGTCGTGTTCGACAAGGTGCGTGAAAACACCAAAGACCTGATGCGAACCAAGTTCACCTACTCCGAGGCGGCCAACCGCGCCACGAACCAGGTGCTCGTCCGTTCGTTGAACACCACCATCATCGGCGTGCTGCCGGTGGCGGCCATCTTGTTCGCTGGTGCGTTCATCCTCGGCGAGGGTCCCCTGAAGGACCTCGGCTTGGCCCTGTTCGTGGGCATGATCGTCGGCGCTTACTCCTCCATCTTCATCGCGACGCCCTTGTTGACGCAGATGAAAGAGCTGGAACCGGCCAACATCGAGCACCGGCAACGCCTCGCGCGCCGCGCCGAGCGTCAGGTCACGGCTCCGGCTGCGACGTCAAAGGTCTCCGTGGCCGTCGCCGATGGCAAGGTCGTCGCAAGGCCAGCGTCCGCCGCGACTACCTCCGAGGCCGCCGCGCCCCGGGTCCAACCGCAGCGACCACCTCGCTCCAAGCGGAAGAAGTAACCGTGTCCGATACCCGTAGTGATTACGTCAGCGGTCTGATCCGCGACGTCGCCGACTTTCCGAAGCCGGGCGTGACCTTCAAGGACATCACCCCTCTGTTGGCAGACGCCACAGGGTTCCGGGACGCCATTGCGCTTCTCGCCGAAATGGCCCCTGACCAGATCGACGTGGTCGTGGGCATGGAGGCGCGGGGGTTCATTTTCGCGGCTCCGGTGGCCACGGTGCTCGGAGCCGGGTTCGTCCCGGTGCGCAAGCCCGGCAAGCTTCCGAAGGACGTCTACACCGAGACGTTCTCGCTCGAGTACGGCACGGAGACGCTGGCCGTCCACACCGATGCCGCCTTCCCGGGCGCCAGGGTGCTCGTGATCGACGACGTGCTCGCCACCGGTGGGACGATCGCCGCCACGGCCGCGCTCGTCAAGAAGCTTGGCGCCGAACTCGTCCACGTCGCGGTCTTGATGGAGTTGTCCTTCCTCGGCGGACGTACTGTCCTCGCCGATCAGGGGATCACCTCCTGCTCCGCCGTGATCACGGTCTGAACCGCCGGGTGCAGCCTCGGTCTAGACTGATCATCCCTAGGGGGGTGACCAGTGACCACGGACGAGACAGCGACGGCTCGCGCAGCGGAGTCTGACGACATCGCACTGGTGCCGGTCGCGCCAGAACAGCCTCGGCTGCGGATGCGACAGATGCTGGCCCGCTTGGGCGCCACCCGTCCGGTGCAGTCGACGGTGCTGGAGCCCCTGGTTCACGTCCTCAGGACCCACCACCCCAAAGCGGACGTCCAACTTATTGAACGGGCCTACCGCACCGCGGAGCACTACCACGACGGCCAGATGCGCAAGTCGGGGGATTCCTACATCACCCACCCGCTCGCCGTGGCCGCGATCCTCGCCGAGTTGGGCATGACCGAGACCACGTTGTGCGCGGCTCTGCTGCACGACACGGTCGAGGACACCAGCTACACGATGGCTCAGCTCACCGCCGATTTCGGCCCCGAGATCGCCGGTCTGGTCGACGGTGTGACCAAGCTCGACAAGGTGACTTACGGTGCCTCGGCGAAGGCAGAAACCATCCGCAAGATGGTGATCGCGATGAGCCGCGACATTCGGGTGCTGGTCATCAAGCTGTCAGACCGGCTCCACAACATGCGCACACTGCATTTCTTGCGCCAGGACAAGCAGACGCAGATCGCCAACGACACCCTCGAAATCTTCGCCCCGCTGGCGAACCGCTTGGGCATGAACGCGGTCAAATGGGAACTCGAAGACCTGTCCTTCGCCGTGCTGCAGCCCAAGGTGTACGACGAGATCGTCCGCATGGTCGCCGAGCGGGCGCCGCTGCGCGAGGACTACCTGCGCACCGTCATCGATCAGGTCCGCGCCGATTTGGCAGCGGCCAAAATCAACGCCAGCGTCTACGGACGTCCGAAGCACTATTACTCGATCTACCAGAAGATGGTCGTCCGTGGACGGGACTTCTTCGACATCCACGACCTCGTGGGGTTGCGGATCATCGTCGACAGCCAGCGCGACTGTTACGGCGCGCTCGGCATCTTGCACGCCCGCTGGAGCCCCCTGCCAGGGCGCTTCAAGGACTACATCGCGATGCCGAAATTCAACTTTTACCAGTCGCTGCACACCACGGTCCTGGGCCCCGACGCTAAGGCGGTGGAGTTTCAGATCCGGACGACCGAGATGCATCGCAACGCCGAATACGGCGTCGCCGCGCACTGGAAGTACAAAGAGGGCAAGTTCAACCAGGAGTTGAACTGGGTCAGCCAGATCAACCAGTGGCAGAAGGAAACCGAGGACCCAACCGAGTTCCTCGACACCCTGCGCTTCGAAATCACCTCCGATGAGGTGTTTGTGTTCTCCCCGAAGGGCGACGTCACGAACCTCGTCCAGGGCGCGACCCCGGTCGACTTCGCCTACGCGATTCACACCGAGGTCGGGCACCGTTGCATCGGCGCGCGCGTGAACGGCCGACTGGTTCCGCTCGACAGCAAGCTCGACAACGGCGACGTGGTCGAGATCCTGACGTCGAAGGCCCCAGTGGCCGGGCCCAGCCGCGATTGGCTCAACTTCGTGGCCTCCCCGCGGGCACGGTCGAAGATCCGCCAATACTTCATGCGGGAGCGCCGCGAGGAGTCCATCGAGCAAGGCAAAGAGGCGCTGGTCAAGCAGCTGCGCCGCGGCGGGCTGCCGTTGCAGCGCTGGCTGACCGTGGAGCACATGACGTCGATGGCGAACGCCTTTCGGCTCGCCGACGTCAACGCCCTCTACGCCGCCATCGGCGAGGGGTCGGTGAGCGCCCAGTCGGTCGTCCAGCGCTTGGTCGCGGCCGAGGGTGGCATCGACGAGGCGGCTGACGCCGCCATCGAGGGACGTTCCTTCGGTTCCGGACGTCGACGCTCCGCGCGCGTGAACTCCACGGGCGTCATGGTCCACGGCGACCCGGATCTGTTCGTGAAGCTGGCCAAATGCTGCCTTCCCGTCCCCGGCGACGTCATCGTCGGCTTCGTGACCCGGACCGACGGCATTTCGGTGCACCGCGAGGACTGCACCAACGTCGAAGACCTACGCAAGACCCCCGAACGGATGATCGAGGTCAACTGGGCACCGACCGCGAACTCGAGCTACCTGGTGGCGATCCAGATCGAAGGCCTCGATCGTGCCGGGATGTTCTCCGAAGTGACGAAGGTGCTCGCCGAACTACACGTGAACATCGTGACTGTGGCAGCGCGCACCTCCAAGGACCGCGTGTTCCGCATGAACCTGACGTTCGAGACGCCCGACCCCAATCTGCTGAACCCGGTGTTGGCTCAGATCCGAAGGGTGCCGGGCGTCTACGACGTCTTCCGCGTCAGCCAGTAGCGAAAGGTTTCCTTAGCGGACGAAATCCGCCAAGGTCGCCTTCGCCTGGTCGAGCCACGTCTGGTAGGTCGCGATCGACTCGTGGGCCTTCTTCACGGTGGCGGCGTCGCCCCGAGCCTCGGCCTTGGCGGCCTTCTCGGTGAGCTTGGTGATCTCGGTCGACAGCATGTTCACGGTCTCCTCGGCGCGCATGCGGGCCTCGGGGTCGGTGCGGCGCCACTCGTCCTCTTCGGTGCGACGAACGTTCGACTCCAGGGCCTTCACCCGGGCGTCCAACGGACGGATCGCGTCGCGCGGCACGCGGCCGAGGGCGTTGTACTGCTCCAAGAACTTGCGGAAGTAGGCACGCTTGGCGGCCGGGTCCTTCTGATTCGGCAGTTCGGTCTCGGCGGCGTTCAACAACGCCTCCTTGGCGACCTGATTGGCGCCGTACTCCTCGTCCTGCTCTGACATGACGGCGGTGCGCCGGTTGAAGAAGTCGTCCTGGATGGCGCGGAACTCAGCCCACAGCGCCTCGTCGTCCTCGCGGGAGGCCGAACCGGCGGCCTTCCAGCGGGTCATCAGATCGCGGAAGCCGCCCGCGGCGGGGCCCCACTCGGTAGAGGAGGCCAACTCGCGAGCGTCTCCGATGATCGCCTCTTTGGCGGCCTTGGCCACGTCGCGGCGAGCGGTGACCTCGGCGAACTGCGTCTTGCGGCGGCGGGTGTAGGTGGTGCGCGCCGTCGAGAAGCGATGCCACAGCGCGTCATCGGTGGCCCGATCGATGCGGGGGAGCGCCTTCCATTCGTCCAGGAGGGCGCGGAAGCGGTTCACGCCCGCACGCCAATCGTTGGACTCGGCCAGCGTCTCGGCTTCGACGACCATGGCCTCCTTGGCGGCTTTGGTCGCTTCGTTCTGCTTCTCGCGCTCGGCCTTGCGGGCCTCGGACTGCTTCGACAGTAACGGGGTCAAGGTCTCCAGCTTGGCGAGGAGTGCTTCCAGGTCGCCCACCGCGTTCGCCCCGGTCACGGCCGTGCGCACCGTATTGATGCTGTGGCGTGCCTCATCTGGGCTCAAAGCGCCGTTGTTGACCCGCTGCACGAGCAGGTTGACCTCGACCTCAAGCGCTTCAAAGCGGCGGGTGTAAAAGGCGAGGGCCTCATCGGCTGACACGCCCGGGACCTGTCCGACTACGCGTTCGCCATCTGCCGTACGCACATACACAGTGCCGTCGGCATCGACGCGACCGAACGAAGCCGGAGGTATGGGTTCACTCATAGAGACAATCTTGCACGAATCTGGGTCGATCCGCGCGCGTGCCTACGCGCGAGAGGTCGCTCCGGGCCCTTCACGGGGAGCCGCTAGGCTGGCGGGCGTGCTTCTCGCCTCCTTTCCGGCCGGCCCCTTCGCCGCCAATTGCTACTTGGTGGGGGCTGAGACCGAGTGCGTCATCGTCGATCCGGGCATGGATGCCACCGACGGCGTGGTGGCCGCCTTGGAGCGGGAGAGCTGGCGTCCGGTGGCGATCTTCCTCACCCACGGCCATATCGACCATGTCGCGAGTGCGGCCCCCTTGGCAGCGAGGTTCGGTCTCGAATGCTTCGTCCATGCGGCGGATCGCCTGCTGCTCACCGAGCCCGCGGGGGGCCTCTCGCCGCAGACCGCCAGCATGCTCGTCGAACTCATCGGGGGCACAACGCTGACCGAGCCCGAACGGTTGCGCTTTGTCGAGGACGGCGACACCTTCGACGTGGCGGGTTGTCCGTGGACGGTCGTCCATGCGCCCGGCCACACCCCCGGCAGCGTCCTCTACCGGACGCCCTACCCCGACCATGCGGAGATCTCCGAGTTGGCCTTCACCGGTGACGTGTTGTTCGCGGGCTCCATCGGACGAACTGACCTGCCCGGCGGTGACCCCGAGGCGATGCGGCGCTCGCTCATTGATCGGGTCCTACCGCTGCCCGATGGGGCGGCCGTACTGCCGGGCCACGGCGACACCTCGTCCATGGGGTTCGAGCGCGCCACCAATCCGTACCTGCAACCGTCCTTCTTGAGGAACTGATGTCCCGCCCCAAGCCCCTTTCCGGATTCCCCGAATTCCTGCCCGCCGGGCGGATCGTCGAGCAGCGCGTCTTGGACATGCTCCGCGAGACGTTCGAGTTGCACGGCTTTGCCTCCATCGAGACCCGAGCGGTCGAGACCATGGAGTCGCTGACCCGCAAGGGCGACATCACCAAAGAGGTCTACGTGGTGCGGCGGTTGCACGCCGCCGAGGGGGAGACCGGTGACGACCTCGGCCTGCACTTCGACCTGACCGTGCCGTTCGCCCGGTACGTGCTGGAGAACTCGGGACACTTGGCGTTCCCGTTCCGGCGCTACCAAATTCAGAAAGTGTGGCGGGGCGAACGTCCGCAGGAGGGTCGCTACCGCGAGTTCGTCCAGGCCGACATCGACATCGTGGGGGAGGCCAGCCTGGCGAAGCATCACGACGTCGAGGTGGTCCTGGTGATGTTGGAGGCGCTGGAACGCCTGCATACCGAGCTCGGGCTGCCGCCGGTCACGATCCACGTCAACAACCGGCTGTTGGCGGAGGGTTTCTATCGCGGGCTCGGCGTGGACGATCACCTGGCGGTTCTGCAGCGCGTCGACAAGCTAGACAAGATCGGCGCGGACGCGGTCGGACGCCTACTCACGACCGAACTGGGCCTCAGCGACGACGCCGCCGCGAAGTGCCTGGCCCTGGCGCGGATCACCGCCGCCGACGATTCGTTCGTGGCGGCCGTCCGTGCCATTGGGGTCGAGCATCCGCTGTTGGACGAGGGGTTGGACGCTTTGGCCGAGGTCGTTCGCGCCGCAGCCACCGTGGCCCCCGGACGCGTGGTCGCCGATCTCAAGATCGCGCGCGGCCTCGATTACTACACCGGCACCGTCTACGAAACCTCGCTGCAGGGCTACGAGAACCTGGGGTCGATCTGCTCCGGCGGACGTTATGACTCCCTGGCCACCGATGGCCGCACCACCTTCCCCGGCGTGGGCATCTCGGTCGGTGTGACGCGGATCCTCGGCGTGCTCATCGGTAAGGGCCGTCTCACCGCCTCGCGCAGCGTCCCGACGTGCGTCCTGGTGGCCGTCGACAATGAGGAGTCGCGTCCGGCGTCCCTGGCGATCGCGGCGCGGCTGCGGGCGCGTGGGATCTCGACCGAGGTGGCGCCGAAGGCCGACAAGTTCGGACGCCAGATCCGTTACGCAGACCGCCGCGGCATCCCGTTCGTGTGGTTCGCGGACGGTTCGGTGAAGGACATCCGCAGCGGCGAGCAGGCGCAGGCAGATCCGGCTACGTGGACGCCACCCGCCGTCGACCTGCGCCCGACGGTGAGCTACCAGGCCTGAACCAGGCCCTCCGGCACGGGCACAATGGCGTCGTGCGCGATCTTTCCCGGCTCCCGAAGGCGCACCTTCACCTGCACTTCACGGGGTCGATGGACGTTCCCCTCCTGCGGACGCTCGCCGAGCGCAGCGGACTGGAATTGCCGGACGAACTCGTCGATGCTCGCGCCCTCGACCTGCCGCCGGGAGAGCGCGGCTGGTTCCGGTTTCAGCGCCTCTACGAGGCTGCCCGTCGGACGGTGACCGACGAGTGGGCGATGCGCATGATCGTCCGGAGGGCGGCCGAGCACGATGCCACCGAGGGGTCGGTGCGACTCGAGATTCAGGTGGATCCCAGCGGGTACGTCGACGCGGTGGGCTCGCTTCAGGCGGCGTTGGAGATCGTCTTGGACGAAGCCCGCGCCGCATCGGCAGACACCGGGGTGTCGGTGGGGGTGATCGTGGCCGCCTCGCGCCGCCGCCACCCGCTGGACGCCCGCACCCTGGCGCGGTTGGCCATCCGCTATGCCGGCGACGGTCCGGGCGAGGTGAGCGGCTTCGGCCTCTCGAACGATGAACGCTTCGGCGACACCGACGACTGGGCAGCGGCGTTTAGGCTGGCCGCCCGACATGGGCTGGCGAGCGTCCCACACGGGGGTGAGTTGCGGGGGGCGGCGCACGTCCGCGAGGTGGTCCGCGCGCTCGACCCAGTGCGGCTCGGTCACGGGGTGCGCGCCGCCGAAGATCCGCGGCTGCTGGACGAGCTGGCGTCTCGGGGTATTGCGGCCGAGCTGTGTCCGACGTCGAACGTCCACATGGGGGTGTTCGACGAGGTGGCCGATGTGCCGCTGCGCCGGTTCGTGGCGGCGGGCGTCCCGGTGGCGCTCAGCGCCGATGATCCGCTGCTGTTCATGGCCGGCCTCACCGACCAGTACGAGGTGGCGCGCCGCGTCCTCGGCTTCACCGATCCTGAACTGGCCGGGCTGGCGCGGGCGTCCATCACGTCCTCGTTGGCGCCCGAGACAGACAAGCGGCGTTGGCTCACGGAGGTCGACGCCTGGCTCGCCGAACCGGACCTCCCCCCTTGAGGACGCGGGCGGGCCTTGGCGCGGCCGACGAGTGGGCTTGAGTAGAGTGGTTCCCCTACGCGCCGCACCGTCTATGCGGGGCCGACATGAAGGAATTGCCGTGATTCGCACGCATGAGGCTGGGACGCTGCGTCCCGAGAACATCGGACAGACCGTGACCCTCGCCGGGTGGGTCGCCCGCCGCCGCGATCACGGGGGAGTCGCCTTCCTCGATATCCGCGATGCGTCCGGCATCGCGCAGGTGGTCGTCCGCGATTCCTACCTGGAGGCCGCTGGCATCCACGACCTGCGCAACGAGTTCTGCGTCGCCGTCACCGGCGTCGTCGAGGCCCGGGCCGACGAGAACGTCAACCCCAACCTGCCCACGGGTCAGGTGGAGGTCGTCATCCGCGAGCTTGAGGTGCTCAACGCGGCCGCCCCGCTGCCGTTCCAGATCGATGATCGGACGACCATCGGCGAAGAGGCCCGCCTCAAGCACCGCTACCTGGACCTTCGTCGGCCGCGCCAACACGAAGCCCTGGTGCTGCGCAGCCAGGTCAGCAAGGCGGCCCGCAGCGTCCTGGACGCGCACAACTTCGTGGAGATCGAGACCCCGACCCTGACGCGTTCGACCCCCGAGGGCGCGCGTGACTTCTTGGTGCCGGCGCGCCTGGCCCCGGGTTCCTGGTACGCCCTCCCGCAGTCCCCGCAGCTGTTCAAGCAGCTGCTCATGGTGGCGGGTATGGAGCGGTATTACCAGATCGCGCGTTGCTACCGCGATGAGGACTTCCGCGCCGACCGTCAACCGGAGTTCACCCAGCTCGACGTCGAGATGAGCTTCGTCGACCAAGACGACGTGATGGCGCTCACCGAGCAGATCCTGACGGCATGTTGGGCGCTGATCGGGTACCAGGTCCCGGCGCCGCTGCCCCGCATCACGTGGCACGAGGCCATGGACAACTACGGCTCCGACAAGCCCGACTTGCGTTTCGACAACAAGATTGTCGAGATGACCGATTATTTCGCGAACACCGAGTTCCGCGTCTTCCAGGCGGCCTACGTGGGTGCGGTCGTGATGCCCGGTGGTGGCTCGCAGCCCCGCCGGACGTTCGACGCCTGGCAAGAGTGGGCGCGTCAGCGCGGCGCCAAGGGCCTGGCCTACGTGACCCTCTCCGACGACGGCGAGCTCGGCGGTCCCGTCAGCAAGAACCTCTCCGATTCGGAGCGCGCCGGGTTGGCCGCCCACCTCGGCGCGAAGCCGGGCGACTGCATCTTCTTCGCCGCCGGACCTCGCACCTCCTCGCAGGAGTTGCTGGGCGCGGCGCGCCTTGAGATCGGGCGGCGCTGCGGCCTCATCGATGAGAACGCCTGGTCGATGCTGTGGGTGGTGGACGCACCGATGTTCAAGCCCACCTCCGAGGCGGTGGCCAGCGGCGACGTGGCGCTGGGGCAGAGCGCCTGGACGGCCGTCCATCACGCCTTCACCTCGCCGAAGCCCGAGAACCTCGCCACGTTCGACACTGATCCCGGGGCGGCCTTGGCGTACGCCTACGACATCATCGTCAACGGCAACGAACTGGGCGGCGGTTCGATCCGTATTCATCGCCGGGACGTCCAAGAGCGAGTGTTCAAGGTCATGGGCATTGGCGCCGAGGAAGCCCAGGAGAAGTTCGGCTTCCTACTCGACGCCTTCGCCTTCGGGGCACCCCCGCACGGCGGCATCGCCCTCGGCTGGGACCGCCTGGTGATGTTGCTCGGCAAGTTCGACACGATCCGCGACGTGATCGCGTTCCCCAAGTCGGGCGGCGGATTTGATCCGCTCACCTCCGCACCGGCGCCGATCACCCCGCAGCAACGCAAGGAGGCCGGTGTGGACGCCAAGCCGCCTGCACCTAAGTCCGAGGGCACCGACCCCAAGGCCGAGGTTGGTGCGTCGGCCTAAGTAGTTTCCAACCGGTAGTGGCGGGGCGTCCCGGAACTGTCGGAGCGGTGGTTCATGCTTGGAGCATGACCAACCCCCGTCAGTGCCAGATCGTCCCGCCTTACCTGTTGGAGGCCATCGCGCATTCGCACGATCACGTGGCGGTCGAGCGGGCGCGGGAGTCGCTGGTCACTGACGACGTCTTGCGCGCCCAGCGTTTGGTGCAGGTCCAGACCGTCCTCGCCGCGGCGACACCACCGGGGGAGCCCCACGTCCAGCGACTGATCAGCGATGCGCAGCACACCCAAACGCTGCCAGGTAAGCGCCGGCGCGGGGAAGGTGAGGGGCCCGTCCACGATGTCGCCGTGAACGAGGCCTATGACGGGCTGGGAGCGACCTGGACGCTCTATTGGCAGGCCTTCGGGCGCAACTCATTGGACGGCTCCGGCCTCACCCTGCCGGCCACCGTGCACTACGGCGCAGGCTATGACAATGCGTTCTGGGACGGGCAGCGCATGGTCTTCGGCGATGGGGACGGCCGCATCTTCAACCGCTTCACCGTGAGCGTCGACGTGATCGGGCATGAACTGACGCATGGGGTGACCCAGGTCACGGCCGGGTTGCTCTACAACGGGCAGTCGGGCGCACTCAACGAGTCGCTGTCGGACGTGTTCGGCTCCCTCGTGAAGCAACATGCGTTGGGGCAATCCGCGAACGACGCCGACTGGCTCATCGGCCAAGGCTTGTTCACCTCACGGGTGAAGGGCCGCGCCCTCCGCGACATGTTGAACCCCGGCACGGCCTACGACGATCCGACGCTGGGCAAAGATCCGCAGCCCGCGACCATGGCCGGGTACGTGAAGACCACCGCCGACAACGGGGGCGTCCACGTGAACTCGGGTATTCCCAACCGTGCCTTCGCACTGGCGGCCCGGGCCATCGGGGGCTTTGCGTGGGAGGGTGCTGGCGCGATCTGGTACGCCGTCCTCACCGGCGGGGCCATCCCCGCGCGCTGTGACTTCGCGACATTTGCCGCTCTCACGATCACCGAGGCCAGCCGAGCCCACGGGGTCGACTCGCCGCAGCACGAGGCTGTCGCGCAGGCGTGGACGACCGTTGGCGTCACCCCCAGTGGGGCTCTGCCCGGAACGCCTGCAGAGGCAGACCCTGGCACGCTGGCGGTCACGCGCTCCGGCGGTTTCACGGGACTGATGAAGTCGCGCACGGCCACACTCGACGCCCTGCCGCACAAGGATGCAGAGGCCTGGCGCACACTGCTCGAGGGCGACCAATTGGCTCAGTTCACCGAGATCCCAGGGCACCCCGACGCTTTCCAGTACACCGTGTGCGCCAATGGCGAGGTGCTGTGCGCGTCCGACAATGCGCTGCCTTCGCGGATCGTCCACCTCATCGAACGCTTCTTGGACGAGGCGCCCGGGGCGCCCTGACCCGTGGTCCCGGATCTCTGTGGCAGTGGCTGAGGCGGTTGTTGGAGCCCTGGCCACAGATTGATACCGGTTCCAGGCGGCGTCGTGGGCGGGGGCGTCCAGCGCTGGAGCAGCCTCCGCGGCTCTGGCCACTTGACTTTGGTTCGCATGGGAGATTGACTGAACAAGTTCACCGAACGTGTTCATTGAAGTGACAAGGACCATGGTCGTGGGCGAGTCGAACGTGGATTCTGACATGGTCGTTCGGGCCCCCCGGGCCAAGGTCTCTAGCGAGTCAACAGAGGCACACCTCGTTCGAACCCCGACAGGGGTGTTCAGAGGGCAAGCTCGAAAGGAGCGGACATGGTCTCACGCCGTGAATCGAAAGAAGTCACACGGGAGAAGGTCTTGGCAGCCGCCAGTGGGCTGTTCACGACTCGCGGATATCGTGAAACGACCGTCCGCGACATCGCCGCACGAGCTGACGTGAGCGTTGGGTCCGTGATGGCTGTGGGCGACAAACCCACCTTGCTCGTCTCCGTCTTTGATGAAGCCATCGCCGCCATCCACCAGGAACGCGTGACGGGGGGCTCGTTGTCGTCGAGCGAGGGTTCTGGTGCTGACCGCGTCGTTCAGCTGGTCGATCCCTTCCTCACTCTTTTCGCCGACAAAGTTGACTTGGCGCGAGAGTACGCGGCCATCTTGATGTCTGGCAGCCACAGCTCCGTTCTCTTCGGCGAACTCAGCGAAGCACTCCGGGCCGAAATGGCTCAAGAAGCGCGCGCCGCCGGAGTCGCTGAAGCGAGCATCGATCTTGCGGCCAAGGCCTCGTACTTCGCGTATCTCGGAACTTTGTTCTTCTGGGCCGCGCGAGGCGCCACGACTGGAACGGAACCGCGGGACGACCTTACGTCGATTCTCGACTACATCTTTGCAAGCCGAAAGTAGACAATGACTCTCCTTCCTGATCCCTGGTGGGCCAGCGCAGGCCTCGCAGCTGTGCTCTTCCTGGACGCGCTGGTATCCATCCGCCCCCCGAAGTTCATCCAGCAGTGCCTCGACGGCGTCGGCTACCCCCGGGACTGGTGGTGGTCGCTCATCGCGATCAAACTGGCCGCGGCCTCAGGCCTCATCATCGGGATCTGGGTTCCGGGCTTCGGGCTCGCCACGAATGCCGCCGTTATCTGCTACTTCCTTGCGGCTGCGTACGCGCACGTCAGAGCCCAGTTCCTCAAGCAAGAGTTCTGGGTGAACTGTCTGGGGATGTTGCTGCTTGCGGCCCTCGCACTGTTGTTTGGATTCCTCGTCTGAGCCAGGACCTGCTCAGGCGTGCGCTAGGCGGTGCTGGGCCCCCGCCACAGATTGATGCCACCCTCGACCGCGTGGTGGTCGATGGCGTCCAACTCTGCGGTGGAGAACGCCAGATTCGCCACGGCCCCCAAGCTGTCGTCGATCTGCGCGGCGCTGGAGGCGCCGATGAGGGCCGACGTCATCCGTGGATCACGGAGCACCCACGCGATCGCCATTTGGGCGAGGGTCTGACCGCGGCCCTCGGCGATGGCGTTGAGGGCCCGCACGTGGGTGAGGTTCTGCGGCGTCAGGGAATCCGGTGACAGCGATTTCCCCTGGGAGGCGCGAGAGCCCTCGGGGATGCCGTTCAAATAGCGGCCGGTGAGCATGCCCTGGGCCAGGGGGGAGAAGGCGATGCAGCCCACGCCGGCCTCGCCCAGCACGTCCAGGAGGTCCTCTTCGATCCAGCGGTTGAGGAGCGAATACGACGGCTGATGGATCAGCAGCGGCGTCCCGAGGGCCTTGAGGATCTCGACGGCCTTCTTCGTCCGCTCGCCGGAGTAGGACGAGATGCCGGCGTAGCGAGCGCGTCCGGAGCGAACGGCGTAGTCCAGTGCCCCCATGGTCTCCTCGAGGGGCGTGTCGGGGTCGAACCGGTGGTGGTAGAAGATGTCGACGTAATCAACGCCCATGCGCGCGAGGCTCTGGTCCAGCGAGCCGATGAGGTACTTGCGCGACCCGAGGTTGCCGTAGGGGCCGGGCCACATGTCCCAACCGGCCTTGGTGCTCAACACCAGTTCGTCGCGGTACGGACGGAAGTCCTCGCGGAAGTGGCGGCCGAAGTTGGTTTCGGCGGCACCGTAAGGCGGGCCGTAGTTGTTGGCGAGATCGAAGTGAGTGACTCCCAGATCGAAGGCCCGGCGCAACATCGCGCGCTGCCGGGCGAACGGCACGTCGTCGCCGAAGTTGTTCCACAGGCCCAGCGAAATCGCGGGCAACACCAGTCCGCTGCGGCCCACGCGCCGATAGGGCATGCGTCCGTCATAGCGGGCCGGAGCGGCGGCATAGGTATCCAGGATGGGCATCGTTGAACTCCTTGGTCGGTGCCTCTCCACCCTGCCACGACTTCGTGGCCAGCGCCTCCCCGCCGGCCGCATTCGAACGGTCTCCTCCGTCGGTGAGCCTTCCGGCTTCCTGCGGGGCCTTCGCGCGGACCGCGACTCCGACGCGCCGGACCGACGAGATGGCGGGGCGTCGTCCTGTGGCGTGGTGCCGTTGGTGCTCTTCAAACTAGCCCCTGCCCTGTGGCAGAGACGACGGGTTGGTTCGGCGGCTCCGTTGAGCTTGGGGCTGTTCCTGCCCCTGAAGGGCGCCTCTCGGTGCTCGGGGTGGATGTTGCTCATTCTTCGCCCCCTCAATCGCGCCTACCCTGCCGCAAACACATCTACCCTGCCGTTGCAGCGGCAGGGTAGATGCCTGAGCGGCAGGGTAGCTGCGAGACCGGCGGGGCCGGGCGCTGCCGGAGAGGGGATCAGCGAAGATCGTCGCCGTTCTCGACGTCCTCGGAGGCAAGGACGCCGTAAACCGCGCGACGGGCGGCCGCCAGAGCTTCGGTCGCCTTCGCGATCTGAGCCGGGCTGCCGTTGGCCATGACGGCCTTCGTGGCGGCCGCGAGGCCCCCGAGCTCTTTCCACATGCTGGCGGCGTCCTCGAAGTTGTTCGGGACGTTGGCCGCCAGGATCGTCTCCCAGGGCTTTTCATCCAGCTTGTTCGCCGCGGCCCGGCCGGCCTCAGTGAGCCGGAAGGCGCGCTGGCCTTCGTTGTCGAAAGCCTCAATGAGGCGCTCGTCCTCGAGCTGGTTCAGGGCCGGGTAAACGGCGCCAGGGGAGGGCTTCCAGAGGCCGCCGGTGCGCTCAGAGAGCGTCTGGATGATCTGGTAGCCGTTCAGCGGGCTCTCCGCCAGCAGGGCCAAGATGGCGTCACGGACATCGCCGCGACGGCGACCCCCGCCACGTCCGGGCCCGCCGAAGGGCCCGTGCTGGCCGAAGGGGCCACGGGGGCCGAACGGTCCGCCTGGCCCGAAGGCTCCCTCCGGTCCGAACGGGCCACCGGGCGTGAAGGGTCCCTCGGGGCCCATGAAGCCGCGGCCGCGGGGGCCGCCTCTGGGCCCACGGGGGCCGCGACGGCCGCCCTCGTCGCCTTGTTCGGTGCTCTGGGCTTCCATCCAGGCGCGGTAGTGGCGTGCCCGCGGGCCGCCGTGTCCCATGAACCCCCAGGGTCCAGGTGCTGTGTTCTCGAATGTCATGTCTGTGTTCCTTAGAAGGGGTGATCCTGAGGCAGGATCAAGCTGTTGACGTATTGACGATATATCGGAAACGTATCTAGATCAAGTGTCGGGGTCTGCGTGTAGCGTGAAGTGGTGGAGGATTTGTTCGGCAACGTGACGGGCGAGGCACGCCCTGGGAGTTCCGCCGCGCGACCGAGCGGCTCGCTGAGCGGAGCGGATCACGCCCACGTCCCGCTGGCCGTCCGCCTCCGTCCGCGGACACTCGACGAGATCGTCGGCCAAGAGCACCTCCTCAAGCCGGGGTCACCCCTGCGGCGCCTGGCCGAGGGCGATGCCACGATGTCGGTGTTCCTCTGGGGCCCGCCGGGCGTCGGTAAGACCACTCTGGCGGCCGTGGTGGCAGGGGGCGGCCACCGACGATTCGTCGAACTGTCCGCCGTGACCGCCGGAGTGCGCGAGGTGCGCGCCGAACTCGACAAGGCCCGAGCCGAGCTCAATCGAGGTGTCCAAACTGTGCTCTTCGTCGACGAGGTGCACCGGTTTAGCAAGACCCAACAAGACGTGCTGCTGCCCGCCGTCGAAAACCGGCTCATCACGCTCATCGCCGCCACCACCGAGAACCCCTCGTTCTCGGTGATCTCGCCGTTGCTGTCGCGCAGCCTGCTGCTGACCCTCAGGCCTCTCACGGACGCCAACCTCGAAACCCTCATCGACCGGGCGCTCACCGACGATCGCGGGCTTCGTACGCCGGCAGAAGGGCTATTCACCCTCACCGACGAGGCCCGCGCGGCGCTGCTGCGCCTGGCCGCCGGCGACGCGCGCCGGGTGCTCACTTACCTCGAAGAGGCGGCGGCGGGCGCGGCTGCGATCGACGAGACGACCATCGACGTGACCGTCCTCGAGCAGGCTGTCGACCGCGCGGCCGGGCGCTACGACCGTGCCGGTGACATGCACTACGACGTGATCAGCGCCTTCATCAAGTCGATCCGCGGCTCCGACGTCCAGGCCTCCTTGCACTACCTTGCCCGGATGATCGAGGCCGGCGAAGATCCTCGCTTCATCGCCCGGCGCCTGATCATTTTGGCCAGCGAAGACATCGGGATGGCGGCTCCGTCCGTGCTCCAAACCGCCGTGGCTGCGGCGACAGCCGTCGGGCTGATCGGCATGCCGGAGGCCCGGCTGAACCTGGCGCAGGCCGTCATCGCCGCCGCGACGGCCCCCAAGTCCAACGCCGTGATCGTGGCGATCGACGCCGCGCTCGCTGACGTTCGGGCGGGCCGGGTAGGTGAGGTGCCCTCCCATTTGCGCGACGCGCACTATCCCGGGGCCAAGGCGTTGGGGCACGGCACGTCGTACGCCTACGCCCACGACTTCGAGCACGGCGTTGCCCGACAGTCCTACCTGCCGACAGAACTTCGGGACGCGGTGTACTACCGTCCGACCAATCACGGCGCCGAAGCTGGCCTGGGCGAGCGGCTCGACCTGCTGGACGAGTTGCTCGGTCGGGAACACCCCCATTCGTAGCTCGTTCAGCGGCTCGCAGCGCTGCACTAGGCTGCTGGGAGCGTCAACCCAACCCGAGGAGGATCCATGACACTTGGTGATGTCGCCGGTCTCATTGCAGCGATCGCGTTCGTGGCCTTTGTGGGCTTCAGCGCGGTGCCCTTGCTGAAATTGGGACGCGTGCTCGAGGAGATGCGCCTTGCCGTCCGCGACGTCGGACACAACTCGGTGCCCATCCTGCAGGAGCTCAAGGGCACGGTGACGGCGACCAACGACGAGATCGCCAAGCTCAGCCTGGTGACCGAGGACCTGTCGCGGGTGACGGCTCACGCCACGACCGTTTCCACGAACGCCGCCCAGCTCTCCACCCTTTTCGCCGCGACCCTTGGGGGGCCGATGGTGAAGGTGGCCTCCCTGACCTACGGGGTTCGGCAGGCCGTGGCGTCCAAGCGGACGCCCGCCCCGAAGCGGAAGGGCAAGTAGTCGTGGGCAAGCGTTTGTTCTGGTTGGCGCTGGGCGCGGGCCTCGCCGTCTTCGTGGTCGTCAAGGGCCGCGAGTATTATCAAAAGCTCACCCCGGAGGGGGTCCGCAACACGGTGGAAGAAACCGGTGTGCGGGCAGTGAACTGGGTGAAGGATTTCGTTGACACCGTGCAATCGGCCGCGGCCGAGCGTGAGGCCGAACTGTTAGAGGCCCTCGATGAGGGACAACTGCGGGACGGCCACGCGGCGCTCTAACCCGGATAGGGACTACACACATGAAAACCGCCGACATCAGGCAGCGCTTCATTGACTTCTTCGAGCGCAATGGGCACACCGTGGTGCCTTCGGCGTCGCTGGTTTACAACGACCCCACATTGCTGTTCGTCAACGCCGGGATGGTCCCGTTCAAGCCGTTCTTCACTGGTGCAGAGCCGGTGCCGTTCAAGCGTGCGGTCAGCGTCCAAAAGTGCGTGCGGACGCTCGACATCGACGATGTCGGCAAGACCACCCGCCACGGCACGTTCTTCCAGATGCTGGGCAACTTCGCGTTCGGTGACTACTTCAAGGCCGGGGCCATCAAGTTCGCCTGGGACCTCGTCACCGGCAGCCAGGCGGACGGCGGTCTTGGCTTTCGCCCCGAGCAGATCTGGGTGACCGTCCTCGGTCCGGGCCACCACGTTGATTACCCCGACGGTGACATCGAGGCGATCGAGCTCTGGAAGGCGCAGGGCATCCCCGCAGAGCGCATCCAGCCCCGCGGCCTCAAGGACAACTACTGGAACATGGGCGTGCCCGGCCCGGGTGGTCCCTGCTCAGAGATCTACGTCGACCGCGGTCCGGCGTTCGGGCTCGAAGGCGGCCCGGAAGTGGACGAGGACCGCTACCTGGAGATCTGGAATCTCGTGTTCCAGACCGAGGACCTCTCCGAAGTACGCGCCAAGGACGATTTCGTCATCCGTGGCCCGCTTCCCAGCCAGAACATCGACACGGGCGCCGGCCTGGAGCGCATTGCGTTCCTGCTGCAGGACAAGCCCAACATGTACGAGATCGACGAGATCTTCCCGGTGATCGAGAAGGCCGCCGAGCTGGCGGGCAAGCGCTACGGCGCAAACCCCGACGATGACATCCGGATGCGGATCGTCGGCGACCACGTCCGAAGCGCCCTCATGCTGATGACCGACGGCGTGACTCCGGGCAACGAAGCGCGCGGCTATGTGCTGCGGCGCCTGATCCGCCGCTCGATCCGTTCGATGCGCCTCCTGGGCGTCGAGACGCGGGTGCTGCCCGAACTCCTGCCGGTGTCGCGCGACTTGATGCGTGCGTCCTACCCGGAGATCGACACCCAGTGGGGTCGTGTTTCGCAGGTCGCCTACGGCGAGGAGGACGCATTCCGCCGCACCCTGGTGGCGGGCACCAAGATCTTTGACGGGGCCGTCACCGAGGCGCAGGCCGCGCACGAGACGGTGCTGTCGGGCGAGCGCGCTTTCGAGTTGCACGACACCTTCGGGTTCCCGATCGATCTGACCCTCGAAATGGCTGCCGAGGCGGGCCTTGAGGTGGATCGCGCTGGCTTCACGACGCTGATGCAGCAGCAGAAGGACCGCGCCAAGGCTGATGCGCGTGCCAAGAAGAGCGGCGGGGTCAGCACCGAGGTGTACTCGATGTTGCGTGCCGACGGCGAAGTTCCGTTCTTGGGCTACACCGAGTTGTCGGCAGACGCGAGGGTTCGCGGCATCGTGTTGGACGGCCGCGTGGTCACCAGCGCGCAACCGGGCGACATCGTCGAGGTCGTGCTCGACCGCACCCCGTTCTATGCCGAGGCCGGTGGCCAGGACGCTGACACGGGCTTGATCCTGGGCGATGGCATCCGTCTCGATGTGCTCGACGTCCAACGTCCCGTTCCGGGCTTGGTGGTCCACAAGGTGCGGGTCGAGGACGGTGAACTGGCGTCCGGGCTGCTGGTCCACGCCAACGTTGATCCGGCCGCCCGCAAGGCCGCCTCGCGCGCCCACACGGCCACCCACGTGGTGAACGCGGCGCTGCGGCAGATCCTCGGCCCCACTGCTGCTCAGGCGGGCTCCTACAACAAGCCCGGCTACCTGCGCTTCGACTTCACCTCCGCCGTCGCGCTGTCGAGCGGCATGCTAGAAGAATTGGAGGGCCTGTCCAACGAGGCGATTACCGCGGACTGGGCTGTCACGGCTCGCGAGATGCCCCTGGCGGACGCGAAGGCACTCGGCGCGCAGGCCATGTTCGGCGAGAAATACGGCGACGTGGTCCGCATGGTTGAACTGGCGGGTCCCTGGTCCCGCGAGTTGTGCGGGGGCACCCACGTCGACAGCACGAGCGAGATCGGCTTGCTGAATCTGCTGGGTGAATCGAGCGTGGGCTCGGGCGTCCGACGGGTTGAGGCCCTTGTCTCTACGAACGCCTTCGAGCACCTCGCCCGGGAGCGCGCCCTCGTGGCGAACCTCGTGGACGTCCTCAAAGTGCAGCCCGATCAGGTGACCGACCGCGTCGAAAAGATGATCGCGCAGCTCAAGGCCGCCGAAAAGGAGATTGCCGAGCTGAAGGCCAAGCAACTCCTGGCTGGTCTGGGGGCCCTCATCGATGCCCGCACCACCGTGGGTGGTGTCGCGTTGGTCAGTGCCGAAACGCTGGGCACGGACGCCGCCTCGCTGCGTGAGCTCGCGTTGCAGGCTCGCACCCGTCTCGGTTCGGAGCCGGGCGTCGTGGCACTCGTCGGCGGCGAGCAGGCCAAGCCGGTGGTCCTCGTGGCCGTCAACGACGCCGCCCGCGCGGCGGGCGTCAAGGCCGGGACGCTGGTGGGTGCGGCCGCGGCGAAGCTTGGCGGACGCGGCGGCGGCAAGGACGACTTCGCCCAGGGTGGCGGCACCGACGGGGCTGGCGCGCGCGCGGCCCTCGACGCCGTCCGCGACGCATTGGCGGCGCGTGGCTGACCTTCGGCCCGGTGCGCGGCTTGCCCTCGACTGGGGCCAAGCCCGCATTGGCGTTGCTGCCTGCGACCGGGAGGGCATCTTGGCGTATCCCGTCGAGACCGTTCGGGCCGGCGCGGGCGCCCTGCCACGGTTAGTGGCTCTGGTCGCGGAGTATGAGCCGGTCGAGGTCATCGTCGGCCTGCCGCGCCATCTGTCCGGCGCGGAGGGTCAGGCGGCGCTCCTCGTCCGGAACCAAATCAGCGAGTTGGCCGCCGCTCTGGCCCCTCGTCCTATCCGTTTGGTGGACGAGCGTTTGACCACCGTCAGCGCGGCTCGCCAGCTGCGGGAGGCCGGGCGAGACGCCCGAACTTCGAGGTCGGTAGTGGATCAAGTGGCGGCGGTTGCCATACTGGAGCTTGCATTGCAGTCGGAACGGCGCACCGGGAAGCCTCCTGGGGTTCCGCTCACCGAAAGGACGTCCCCCTAATGCTCGGATGGAAACGCGAGCCGTTGCTCGCTGACCTGAAGGACCCTGACACGGGTGAATGGATCCGCTCCGAGGTGCTGCACCGCCTGAAGAGCGTCTTCGCGGTCGTGTTGGCGTTGGGGGTGCTCATCGGCGGTGGCGCCTACATCGGCGGCAAGGCGTACGGCGCGTACATCGACTACCGGACGGCCGACGACTACATCGACGTCAAGGGCGTCCAAGACGTCGAGGTGACGATCCCCAAGGGGGCGACCCTCAGCCAGATGGGGGACCTGCTGGTCGAGAAGGGTGTCGTCAAGACCGCCAAGGCGTTCGACCATGCCGCATCCGGTGACCCGAAGGCCGCCACGATCCAAGCTGGCAAGTACAAGCTGCGCACCCAGATTCCCGCCAGGACCGCCCTGACGATGCTGGAGGATTCGAAGAACATCGTCCACAACCGCATCACCATCCGCGAGGGCCTGCGGATGTCGGACCAGTTCGCCTCGTTGTCGCAGCAAACAGGCATTCCTGTCGACCAGTTCAATGCGGTCGTGAAGGATCATGCCGACCAGCTGGGGCTGGTGGCGTACGCCAACGGCAACCCCGAGGGCTTCTTGTTTCCCGACACCTATGAGATCCCCGACAATCCGAACCCGACCGACATTCTTAAGATGATGGCGTCCCGGTTCCAGACCGTGTCGGACGATCTGAACGTGGAGGGCAATGCGGCCAAGGTCAACCTGACGCCCCTGCAGGTGATCACGGTGGCCTCGATCATCGACGCCGAGGTCAACAAGGACCAATACCGGCCGATGGTGGCGCGGGCGATCTACAACCGCCTCACCCAGAAGATGCCCCTGCAACTGGATTCGACGATCGCGTTCTTCACCAACAAGAAGACGACCTTCACCACGGCGGCAGACCGCAAGCTGGCCAGCCCCTACAACACCTACCTGAACCAAGGGTTGCCGCCCGGACCTATCGACGCCCCGTCCAGGGCGTCCATCGAAGCGGCGTTGAACCCGGCGGACGGTGACTACATCTTCTGGACGGTCATCAATCCGGAGACAGGTGAGACCGCCTTCGCCAAGACCAACGACGAGCAGAACGCCAACCGCGCCAAGCTGCAGGCCTGGTGCAAGGCGAACGCGGGCAAGTGCACCCAGTAGGGAGCCGCGCCTTCCATCCCGTTCCGGACCCGGGACAGGATCGGTGTGCTGTGGCCGGGTTCCCGGTGACGCACTCGCTGTCGCCGGCGATTCATCGCGCTGCCTACACCGCGTTGGACCTCGACTGGACGTATGAGCACGCTGAGGTCGCGCCCGATCGGTTTCCGGATTTCGTTCTGGGGCTCGATCCGAGCCGCTGGCGGGGGTTGAGTGTCACCGCCCCGCTCAAGGAGGAGACGGCGCTGCTCGGCCACCCCGACGACGACGTGCGGCTCACCGGCGTGGCCAACACCTTGGTGTGGTCGCGCGGCGAACGGTACGCGTTCAACACCGACATCGCCGGCTTCCGAACCGCCCTTGCCTCGAAGGGGTTGGACGACGTTCGCTCCGCCACGGTCATTGGCAGCGGCGCGACGGCAGTCTCCGCGTTGGCGGCTCTTGGCCGCATGGGGGTGCAGGACGTGTGGCTGTTGGCCCGCAACTCTCAGCGGGTTGGGGAACTGGGGGAGTGGGCGTCCGCGTTCGGGCTTGACGTACGTCCGCTGCCGTGGGGTGGCGGTGTGGCGACGGACAGCGATCTGGTGATGTGCACCCTGGCCGCCACGGTCGCCGATTCGCTGGTCGACGACTTGGCCCTCCCTCGCGCACCGCAGCTGCGCGGGGTATTTGACGTCAGCTACCACCCCTGGCCGACGCGCCTGGCGCTGCTGTCCGAGGGCCTTGGGGTGGCGGTGGTGAACGGGCTCGACCTGCTTGCGCACCAAGCCGTCGAGCAGGTTCGGCTGATGACCTCTCGCGAGGTATCGGCCCACCTGCTGCTCGCCGAGGCCCAACTCGAAATCGAGCGCCGCGCTCACGCGTGACAGACTTGGCCCCGTGCTTCGCTATCTAACCGCCGGTGAATCCCATGGGCAGGCGCTCGTCGCTGTCATTGAAGGCATTCCCGCTGGCGTCCCCGTGACCTCTGACGACATCTCGGACGCCCTGGCGCGCCGCCGCCTTGGCGTCGGCCGTGGCGCTCGGATGAAGTTCGAGAAGGACGTGGTGCGCATCCTCTCGGGCGTCCGGCACGGGCTGACGCTGGGCTCGCCCATCGCCATCGAAATCGCCAACTCCGAGTGGCCCAAGTGGGAAACCGTCATGGCGTCCGATCCGGTCCCCGCTGACGAGCTGGCTGCCCAGGCTCGCAACGCGGCCTTGACCCGTCCTCGCCCCGGTCACGCGGATTTGAGCGGCATGGCCAAATACGGCTTCGACGAGGCTCGCCCGGTGCTGGAGCGGGCCTCCGCCCGCGAGACCGCGGCTCGCGTGGCTCTCGGCACAGTGGCGGCTGCCTTCCTGCGCGCCGCCCTCGGTGTCGAGATCCTTAGCCACGTCGTCGAGATCGGTCCGGTGGCCTCGCGGCCCACGCAGCCTATGTTCGCCGATCTGCCCGCCATCGACGCGGATCCGATGCGCTGCTTCGACCCGTCCTCGGCGGCGGCCATGCTGGCCGAGGTCGAGGCCGCCCGCACCGAGGGCGACACCATCGGCGGCGTCGTCGAGGTGTTGGCCTACGGCGTCCCGGTGGGGCTGGGCTCGCACATCCAGTGGGACAAGCGTCTCGACTCTCGCCTGGCCGCCGCTCTTATGGGTATTCAGGCCATCAAGGGCGTTGAGGTCGGCGACGGCTTTGCGCTGGCACGCACCCGCGGCAGCTTGGCTCACGACGAGCTGGTCCCGGGGCCGGACGGCATCGAGCGGCTTTCCAATCGGGCGGGCGGTACCGAGGGGGGCATGAGCAACGGCGAGGCCGTTCGCGTCCGCGCGGCGATGAAACCGATCGCGACGGTCCCGCGCGCCCTTCGGACGATCGACACCACGACTGGGGAGGCTGCCCCGGCGCATCATCAACGCTCCGATGTGTGCGCCGTTCCGGCTGCTGGCGTGGTGGCCGAGGCCATGGTCGCGCTGGTGTTGGCGGAGTTTGCGCTTGAGAAGTTCGGGGGCGATTCGCTCGCCGAGACCCGCCGCAACGCTCAGGCCTACCTGGCCGACGTGTCCGAGCGCGGCCTGTCGTGAGCCGGACCATCGTCTTGATGGGCGGAACCGGCGCGGGTAAGACCACGGTCGGCCGGGAGTTGGCAGCCCTGCTCGGCGAGCCGTTCGTCGACGTTGACGCCCGGATCGAAGCCAAGACCGGGCGCCGGATCCGAGAGATCTTCGCAGCCGACGGGGAGCCGGCTTTCCGCGCCCTGGAGGTGACGGCGACTCTGGAGGCGCTGAAACGCCCCGGCGTGGTGGCACTGGGTGGGGGTGCCCCCATGACGCCCGCGATCGCCGAGGCCCTGCGCAATCAGCCGGTCGTGGTCTGGCTGCAAGTCACTCCCGAGTTGGCCGCCAAGCGGGTCGGCGGGGACCCGAACCGGCCGCTGTTGCGTGGTGCCGACGCCCCCATCAGGCTCAAAGAGATGCTGGACGCCCGCACCCCTACCTACGCCGCGCTGGCGACGCTCACGATCGAGGCCAGCCACGGGGATTCCCATCGAGTGGCCCGTGAGCTTGCCAGACTGTTGGGGAAGGAGCAGCCATGACGAGCATCCCAGTGTCGGCAGAACAGCCCTATGAGGTCCACGTGGGACATGGCGTGGCCTCCCGCCTGGCAGACACCCTGGGGACGTCCGCACGCGTGGCGGTGCTGTACCCCGCGGCAATGGACGCGTTGGCGTCGCGATTGGTGGCGGACCTCGACCGCGACGTGATCCGGGTGCCGTTGCCGGACGCCGAAGCTGCCAAGACCCCCGACACTCTCGTCGCGTGCTGGACGGCGTTGGCCGAGGCGGGCTTCACCCGGTCTGATGCGGTCGTCGCCATTGGCGGTGGGGCCACCACCGACCTGGCTGGCTTCGTCGCCTCAAGCTGGCTGCGGGGCGTCCGTTACGTCAGCGTTCCCACGACCTTGCTCGCCATGGTCGACGCCGCGGTGGGCGGCAAGACCGGCATCAACCTCGCCGAGGGAAAGAACCTGGTGGGAGCCTTCTACGAGCCTGCGGCGGTGTTGTGCGACCTCGCGCTGCTGCAGACCCTTCCCGCGGACGAGCTCCGCCCCGGCCTGGGCGAGGTCATCAAGGCGGGTTTCATCGATGACCCGGTGATCCTGGATCTCATCGAGGCCGATCCCGCGGCCGCGCTGGATCCTTCCTCCGACACGCTGGCCGAGCTTGTCGTCCGGGCCGTGGCCATGAAGGCCCGCGTTGTCACGGCGGACCTACGCGAAGCCACGTCCGTTGGCACCAACGTCGGACGCGAGCTGCTGAACTACGGCCACACCCTCGCCCACGCGATCGAGCGCGCCGAGCACTACCAATGGCGGCACGGTAACGCGGTGAGCGTCGGCATGATGTTCGCGGCGGAGCTCTCCCGGCTGTCGGTGGGCATGCCCGAGGCCCTCGTCGAGCGTCACCGCGCGATCCTCACCTCGGTCGGGTTGCCCACCCGCTACGCCGGCGCGCCCTGGGCGGACCTGCGCGCGGCAATGAACCTCGACAAGAAGACACGGGGCTCGTCGCTGCGGTTCGTGGTCCTCGCGGACATCGCCACGCCCTCGATCCTGGTGGGCCCGGACGAGAGCATGTTGACCGAGGCCTATCAGCGTCTGGAGGGCTGATCGATGTACATTCCCAGGCACTTTGCGATGGCTGAGCCGCTGTGGCGGGACATCGTGGCCACGGCCGAGGTCGCCGAGCTCGTCACGGCGCATCACAGCGGACCGGTCGTGACTATGGTGCCCGTGGTCTGGCGTCCAGATTCGGGCTCGTTGATTTCGCACGTGGCCCGGGTGAACCACCAGTGGGAAGAGGCCCGACTGGGGGAGTCCCTCATGGTGCTGAACGGGCCCGACCACTACATCGATCCCGAGTGGTTGCCGTCGTTCGGCAAGACCCGCATCGGCGTCCCGACCTGGAATTACGTGACGGTGCACGCCTACGGTCAGTTGATCGTCCACGATGATCCGGACTGGCTCTGGGAGGCCGTCCACGAGCTCAGCGCGCGCCACGGATTTGAGGTCGGCGGCGCCGGCGAGGCTTACCAGCGCAGCATGCTCCGGGCCATTGTGGGGCTCGAACTGGTGATCAGCCGGGTCGAGGCCAAGGCGAAACTGAGCCAGAACAAGACGCCGGACGACATCGTGGCGCTGGTTCACGCCCTGAACGCCGCGGACGCGGGCGCGCTCGCCGCGCTCACCGAGCAGATCGCCCTGCCGCATGCCGAGGCCCGTGAGCATGTGGTCTCCGCGGCGGCTGCGAAGCACCGGCTCGGCACCGCTCGTCCGGTGTGAGCAAGCGACCCGATTGGGGCCGGAGCCGAACCCACCGGTAGAATCTCGTGAGTTAACTTCCGAAAGGCACTTGCGCGATGGCGACGATCTCGACCAACGACCTGAAGAACGGCACTGTTCTCGATCTGGACGGCCAGCTTTGGCAGGTCACGTGGTTCCAGCACCACAAGCCGGGTAAGGGCAACACGGTCGTCCGCACCAAGCTCAAGCACGTGCTCACCGGCAAGGTCGTGGACCGGACGTTCAACTCCGACGTCAAGGTCGAGAGCGCCAACGTGGACCGTCGCGAGATGCAGTACCTGTACCACGACGGTGACGGCTTCGTGTTCATGGACACCTCCAGCTACGACCAGATCAGCATCCCGGAGGAGACCGTCGGGGAGGCCAAGGACTTCATGCTCGAAAACCAGCTGGCCACCGTCGCGCTGCACGGCGCCACCCCGCTGTTCATCGATCTGCCCGCGTCGGTGGAGTTGGAGATCTCCTACACCGAGCCCGGCCTGCAGGGCGACCGCTCGACCGGCGGCACCAAGCCCGCCACGCTCGAAACGGGTCGCCAGATCAACGTGCCGCTGTTCATCACGACCGGTGAGCGCATCAAGGTCGACACCCGCGACGGCAGCTACCAGGGTCGGGTCTCCTGACCGGTGACCACTGACTCTGTCGATTCAAACCGGGTTCCCACCCGAACGAAGGCGCGCAAGCGTGCCCTCGACATCCTGTTCGAGGCGGACCTGCGCGACAGTGATCCGATCGCGGCTCTTGAGGATCACACGGCTCGCGCGGAGCCTGCCGTGCGTCCGTTCACGGACGAGTTGGTGCGAGGCGTCGTCCGCAATGGAAGGGCGATCGACCAGTACATCGCCGAGTGCCTGACCCAGGACTGGACGCTGGAGCGCATGCCCCGCGTCGACCGCAACCTAGCCCGCATCGCGATCTTCGAGATGTGGAAAGAGGCGCTCGATCCCGCCCTCGCGATCTCCGAGGCCGTGGCGTTGAGCCGCGCGCTCTCGACGGATTCTTCGCCGGCCTTCCTCAACGGCGTGCTGGGCAACTTTGCGAAGCGGCTCGAGGCCGGCACCATCTGAGCCCTCTCGGGCGACCCCGTCCGGGCGATGATGTGACCCTCGTGGGGCGATGATCGAGGGGTGCCTGTCATGATCGGCGCTCCCGGGCCATTACCCAGTGTGAGCAACCACACGAACGACGCGGCCTTCGAGGCGATGTACGCGGCCACCTCCCGACGGGTTTACGCCTACGCCAGGCGTCACACCGACGCGGAGGTCGCCCTCGACATTGTCTCGGAGGTGTACCTCGTTGCCTGGCGGCGTCGAGCCTCCTTGCCCGACGAGGTGGTGCCGTGGCTGTTGGTCACGGCGCGCAACGTGCTGGCGTCCCATTGGCGATCCCTTTCCCGGCAGCGGCGTCTCGTCGCTCATCTCAGCGGGATCTCGCACATGGCGTCGCTGTCGAGCGCGTCCCCTGAGGAACGCCTGGCGTTCGCGGAGGCGTTCGAACGACTGTCGCCCGACGATGCTGAAACCCTCCTGCTCGTGGGTTGGGATGGGTTAACGCCCACTCAGGCTGCGCAGGTGATGGGTTGCTCCGCTAACGCCTTCGCGGCGCGGCTGTCCCGGGCGCGGAAGCGCCTCAACAGCCATGTTGATCCGCAGGGCGTCCATCCCCGGCTCGTCGCCGTCACCACAGGAGAACAGTCATGAGCGACCTCATCGAACGCAGCCGTCCCGAG
Organism: Micropruina sp.; assembly: GCA_016716635.1. GTDB lineage: Bacteria > Actinomycetota > Actinomycetes > Propionibacteriales > Propionibacteriaceae > JADJVZ01. The sequence goes on along the minus strand of JADJVZ010000011.1, from coordinate 1,021,589 downwards.
CCCGAGGGCCTCGACGCGGAATGGACCCCCGAGGTCCAGACAGACATCTTGCGCGAGGTCACCGGCCCCGACCGGCGTCCGCGGTACGACCTTCATCCGGTTCGGCGCCGGGCGCTGGTGGCCGTCGCCGCGGTGGCCGGCCTGATGTTGGTGGCGGTTCCCGTCATGGTGCCCGGCTGGTTCCAGTCCACCGCCGCGGCGGTACCGCTGAACTCCCTGGCAGACAAGACCTCCCTGACTACCGCTCCGATGTGGGCCGAAGGACAGTTCCTCCACGTCCAGACGGTGTCGCGCCAGGACGACAGTGGTCCGGACTCGGAGATGCCGATCCACGAGTCCCTCGTCCGCGACGACTGGATCACCCCGGACGGGTGGCGGTGGTCACAGCGGGTGATCGATTCGAGCAATATGCCAGGAGCAACTGAGCGGTTCATCTTCCCGCCGCTGGACGGGTGGATGCGTCCCGGCTACGCGGCCACGATGCCAACCGAGCCCCACGCCTTGGACGCCTTCCTCCGGGCCCGCGCGCTGGGATCGTCCTCCCAGGACGAGGCGGTCTTCGTGGCGATCGGCGACATGCTGAAGGCTGAGGCGGCACCTCCCGCCCAGCGGTCCGCTGCGATCCGTGCGCTGGCGCTGAACCCCAAGGTCACGGTGGCGAACGGCGTTGATCCCACGGGCAGGGCCACATTGGTGGTGACGTTCGTGGACGAGAACACCCGACCCGGCGTTCGTCAGGTCCTGTTCTTAGACGGTGCCACGGGCGACCTGATGGGCGAGGCCAGGTACCACGCTTCGGGTTCGTACGTGGCGACGGTGACCGTCCGTGAGGTTGTTGACGCGCTGCCGGACGCCATCGCCAAGGAGCTCGGCACCGAGAAGGTCGTCAACGTCGGCAATACCGAACCCGTGTCCTACCCCGGCCCGGTTGATCCGACCCCGGTCCCGTCGCAGACCTACACCCCCAAGCCGATCTCGGATGAAACGCGCAATCCGACCCCGAGCCCGGAGTCCACGACCCGCTGATCCTCCCCGCCAAAGAGTGTGAGTTGAGCGTCCACCGTGGGCGCTCAACTCACACTCTTTCCGTGTCTTCGGCAGGACAGGCGAGCGAGAGCCTCCATGTCAGGGGCATGCGCGAAGCGGGAGCTGCCTTTTCGTGGTGGGCAGCACTGAGCGTGACCGAAACAGCCCCCCTCAAATGCAACCCCTGCTGCTTCTTTGCTGGCGTTTGCCGCACTCCACTGGCGTTCGGCGTCTTTGCTGTCGATATTGCGCCAGTTGAGACGCTCAACGCCAGCAGAGTGCAGAGAGAGGCGGGTTTCGGGGGGCCCGCTGCTGATTGTTCGGCGCCGTTTCCGGCCGTCACGGCGGCCTTCGGTGTCGCTGCGCGATGGGCTTCGCCCACCCTTGACCTCCGGGTCCCCGGCGTCATTGAAGGCAGCTATTGGTTCCCCCCTGCCTGTGGGCGTGCTGAGTGCGTAGGTAAACATCCCCGAGAGGGTCCATCGCGGAGCCCACGTCCGCGAGCCGCCCTCACGGGGATGTGAACATCAGGAAAGAGCTCACAAGATCGAGGGAGTCGGCCCTTCCAGCGGCCACCTACGGCCTCCCGGTCACTTTCGTCCCATCCGTTCCGGGTTTGCCCCATGGTCGGCCGCCCCATCGCATCTACCCTGCCGCCAACGCACCTGCCCTGCCGTTGCAACGGTAGGGAGGGTGCGTGAAGGGCAGGGTAGACGCCAGATCGGCGGACGTGAGCGCACCGGTGGGATGGATGGACCGCTCACAATTCGCGCACCGCCGACAGGGGTCGGATGGGTGGCAGGGGATGGCCGCGGGGGTTGGCTCACCCCACTCATGCTGAGTTCGGTCCTTGCTCTTGTCGGCGACGCTCGAAAATGAGGCCTTTTCGTGGGCGGCCTCAGCTGCGGTATTCAAGATGGTTTGGGTGAGGTTGTATCGCGGATGAGTCGGCGGCGTGACTGCAAGGGGCTGATGTTGGCGTTGTGGCCTCGTGGACCTGACCGAACCATGCCCCTAGGGGTGGCCGTGGATGTCAGCTCCATGGCTGCTACCGAAGGGCCTGCTTCGGTCACACCCCGGGCGGTCCACAGGGAGGCGGTGAACCCTTAGCGGCCAACACCCGATGCCGGGGTCCTGGCGGTCAAGGGTGGCCGGAGGCCATCACGCAGCGACGCCGCAGGCGCCCTTGACGGCCGGGAACGGCGTCGAACAATAGGCAGCGGGGCACCCCGAAGCCACCTTGTCTGGACGCACGCCTGAGGCCCCGTCGCCTCGGCGGTTCGCGGGCGTGGGAGTCGATCAGAGGCCGGGCAAGCGTCGAGGGTAACGAGTGGGGGACGCCGAACGTTGCACCAGGCCCGTGGCCGAGCGGTGTCACCTGGTGAAACGTCCATCCCACATCTGGATCCCTGGCGCGCCAACGGAGCCGATATCAGGACGCCCGGCGTCCGCTGGTATGGTTCTTGCCTGAGCCCCGTAACTACCTGTGCTCAGTGAGGACGCCTGATGACCGACGCCACGACGTACGACCGGGTCCCTGCCTTGTTGGTTCTGGAGGATGGACGCACGTTTCGCGGGCTGTCCTTCGGCGCCCAGGGCGAAACCTTCGGAGAAGCGGTCTTTTCGACCGGAATGTCGGGGTATCAAGAGACCCTCACCGATCCGAGCTATCACCGCCAGGTCGTGGTCGCCACCGCACCGCAGATCGGCAACACGGGCTGGAACGACGAGGACGACGAATCCGGCAAGATCTGGGTCGCGGGCTACGTCGTCCGGGACCTGTCGCGGGTGCGCTCGAACTGGCGCTCGAACCGGTCGCTCGACTCTGAACTGAAGGCCCAGGGGATCGTCGGCATCGCCGAGCTCGACACCCGCGCCCTGACGCGCCACCTGCGCGAGCGTGGCGCCATGCGCGTCGGCATCTCCACGACCGAGCTCGATCCGACCAACCTGCTCGCCAAAGTGCTGGAGCAGCCCGAAATGGCCGGCGCCAACCTGGTGGCCGACGTCACGATCGGGGCCGAGAACATCGTCCGTCCCGAGGGAAAGCCGCGCCACGTCGTGGCCGCGATCGACCTCGGCATCAAGGACATGACCCCCAAGCGCATGGCCGAGCGTGGCCTCGAAGTTCACGTGCTGCCCGCCAGCACCACCCTCGCTGACATCCAGAAGATCGGCGCCGACGGGGTGTTCTTCTCCAACGGTCCGGGCGACCCGTCGACCGCTGACACCGAGGTGGCGCTTCTGCGCGATGTGTTGGACGCCGGCCTTCCCTACTTCGGCATCTGCTTCGGCAACCAGATCTTTGGACGCGCGCTGGGCTTCGGCACCTACAAACTCAAGTACGGCCACCGCGGCATCAACCAGCCGGTCATGGACCTGACCACCCGCAAGGTCGAAATCACGGCCCATAACCACGGCTTCGCCGTCGACGCCCCGCGGGACGAAACGGTCGACACCCGCTGGGGCGACGTCACGGTCAGCCATGTCTGCCTCAACGACGACGTCATCGAGGGCCTCGAACTGCGGGGCAAGGACGGACGACTACGCGCGTTCAGCGTCCAATATCACCCCGAGGCGGCTGCCGGTCCGCACGATTCGGCGTACTTGTTCGACCGATTCGTCGAGATGCTCGACGCCGCGACCGACGAAAAGCAGGGGGCCCTCTGATGCCGCGCCGCACCGACATCCACTCGATCCTCGTGATCGGATCCGGCCCGATTGTCATCGGTCAGGCCTGCGAGTTCGACTACTCGGGCACCCAGGCCTGCCGTGTGCTGCGCGAAGAGGGGTTCCGGGTCGTCCTGGTGAACTCCAACCCGGCCACGATCATGACCGACCCGGAGTTCGCGGACGCCACCTACATCGAGCCCATCACCCCCGAGATGATCGAGAAGGTCATCGCGCTGGAGCGGCCGGACGCGATCCTGCCGACCCTCGGCGGACAGACGGCCCTCAACGCCGCCGTGGCACTGCACGAGCAGGGCATCTTGGCCAAGTACGGCGTCGAGATGATCGGCGCCTCCTTCGACGCGATCATGGCCGGTGAGGACCGCGAGAAGTTCAAGGCCATCGTCGACGCCCTCGACGTGCCGGGGGCCAACCCCGAATCCGCGCGCTCGTTCGTGTGCCACACCTTGGCCGAGGTAGTGGCCGCCGCGTCGGAACTGGGCCTGCCGGTCGTGTTGCGTCCGTCCTTCACGATGGGCGGCGTCGGCTCCGGGTTCGCCCACACTGCAGAGCAGCTCACCGAGATGGCCAAGATCGGCCTCGCCGCGTCGCCGGTCACGGAGGTGCTGGTCGAGGAGTCGATCCTCGGCTGGAAGGAATACGAGCTCGAGGTCATGCGCGACCGCGCCGACAACGTGGTCATCGTCTGCTCGATCGAGAACTTCGATCCGATGGGCGTCCACACCGGTGACTCGATCACCGTGGCCCCGGCCATGACGCTCACCGACCGCGAATACCAGGCCATGCGCGACGTCGGCATCGCCGTCATCCGCGAGGTCGGCGTCGACACCGGCGGCTGCAACATCCAGTTCGCGATCAACCCCGACGATGGCCGCATGGTCGTCATCGAAATGAACCCGCGCGTGAGCCGCTCGTCGGCGCTGGCATCGAAGGCCACCGGCTTCCCGATCGCCAAGATCGCCGCCAAGGTCGCCGTGGGCTACACCCTGGACGAGATTCCCAACGACATCACCCAGCAAACCCCCGCCTCGTTCGAGCCGACGCTCGACTACGTGGTCGTGAAGGCGCCGCGGTTCGCGTTCGAGAAGTTCCCCACGGCGGACGACACCCTCACCACGCACATGAAGTCCGTGGGCGAGGCAATGGCCATCGGACGCAACTTCCCCGAGGCCCTGAACAAGGCCCTTCGGTCGCTGGAGGAACCGCTGGCGCCGTTTGACTTCGTCACCCCGCTGACGGCCTCCAAGGAGGAGCTGTTGGTCGAGGCCGCACGCCCGCACGATCGGCGGATCAACCGGGTCATGGACGCCCTGCGCGCTGGCGCCACGGTGAGCGAGGTCTACGAGGCGACGGGCATCGATCCGTGGTTCGTCGATCAGATGCTGCAGATCCTCGAGACCGCCAACCTCGTCCGCGACAACTACAACCTGTCACCGGAGGTGCTGTTCCGCGCCAAGCGCATGGGCCTGTCGGACGTTCAGGTGGCCAAGCTCCGCAACACCAGCGACGACGTGATTCGCGGCGTCCGCTGGGCGTTGGGTGTGAACCCGGTCTTCAAGACGGTCGACACCTGCGCGGCCGAATTTGATTCGCGCACGCCCTACCACTACTCGACCTATGACGAAGAGACCGAGGTCGAGCCGCGCACCAAGCCGGCGGTGCTGATCCTCGGGTCGGGTCCGAACCGCATCGGTCAGGGCATCGAGTTCGACTACAGCTGCGTCCACGCCGCCATGGCGCTGCGCGACGCGGGCTACGAGACCGTCATGGTCAACTGCAACCCCGAAACCGTCTCTACCGACTACGACACGTCCGACCGGCTCTACTTCGAGCCGCTCACCCTGGAGGACGTCCTCGAGGTCTACCACGCCGAGCTCGAGCAGGGCCCGGTAGCGGGAGTGATCGTCCAACTCGGCGGACAAACGCCGCTGAAGCTGGCCCAGGCGCTCAAAGACAACGGCGTGCCCATCGTAGGCACCTCCCCGGAGTCGATTCACCTCGCCGAAGAGCGGGGCGCCTTCGGCGACGTGCTGGAAGCCGCCGGGTTGCCCGCGCCGCGCTACGGCATGGCCCACACCGAAGACGAGGCCGTCCGCATCGCGCGGTCGATCGGCTACCCGGTGCTTGTCCGTCCCTCCTACGTGCTGGGCGGCCGCGGCATGGAGATCGTGTACGACGACGAGTCGCTGCGCGGCTACATCTCGCGGGCGACCTTCATCACCCCGCAGCAGCCGGTGCTGGTCGACCGGTTCTTGGACGACGCCATCGAGATCGACGTGGACGCCCTGTTCGACGGCGAGGAACTTTACCTCGGCGGTGTCATGGAGCACATCGAAGAGGCGGGCATCCATTCGGGCGACTCGGCCTGCACGCTGCCGCCCATCACGCTCGGCGACGACGTGGTGGAGCGCATCCGCCGCTCCACCGAGGCCATCGCCCGCGGCGTGGGCGTCCGGGGCTTGATCAACATCCAGTTCGCGCTGCAGGGCGACACCCTCTACGTGCTGGAGGCCAATCCGCGCGCCTCGCGGACGGTCCCGTTCGTCTCCAAGGCGACCGGCACCCAGCTGGCCAAGGCCTGCGCCCGCCTGATGATGGGGGAGACCATCGCCGACCTTCGGTCCGCGGGCGTCCTGCGTCCGACGGGCGACGGCAGCGTCGTGCTGGATCATGCCCCCATCGCGGTCAAAGAGGCCGTGATGCCGTTCAACCGGTTCCGCACCGCGGACGGTCGCAACGTTGATTCCCTTCTCGGTCCCGAGATGAAGTCCACCGGCGAGGTGATGGGGCTGGACGCCGAGTTCGGCACGGCCTTCTCCAAGAGCCAGACGGGATCCTATGGCGGCCTGCCCAACGGCGGCACGGCGTTCGTGTCGGTGGCCAACCGCGACAAGCGGCACGCCATTTTCCCTGTTAAGCGACTGGCCGAGCTCGGGTTCACGATCGTCGCCACGGCCGGCACCGCCCAGGTGCTGCGGCGCAACGGCGTCGAGGTCGAGGTGCTCCGTAAGGAACACCAAGAAGAGGGCGCGGGCAAGAGCGTGGTGCGCGCGATCATGGACGGCGAAATCGACCTGATCTTCAATACACCACAGGGCTCGGGCAACGATGGGCAGCCGCGCCGCGATGGGTGGGCGATCCGCACCGCCGCCATCATGCGCGACATCCCGTGCATCACGACGGTGCAAGGGTTGTCGGCGTGCGTCCAAGGCATCGAGGCCGCCCGGAAGGGCGAAGTCGGCGTCCGGTCGCTGCAGAGTTGGGCCGAACTGGTCCGAGGCGACCTCGAAGGCGCCACGTCGTGAGCCTGCCGGCGTCGGTGTTGCGCCTGGGCTACGGGTCGTTGGTCCGACCCGCGCTCTTCCGGTCGTACCGGGGCGATCCGGAGAAGATTCACGAGGCCATGATCGCCAGCTTGGCCGCTGCCTCACGCAATCCGGTGGCGCCTCGCGTCTTGGGGTTGCTCGCGCGCTCGTCCGGCGCCCCCGTCACCGTGGGCGGTGTCACGTTCCCGGGCCGGGTCGGCCTGGCTGCGGGCATGGACAAAGACGGCATCGCCGCGCTGGCCTGGGCCCGCCTCGGGTTCTCCTTCGCCGAGCTGGGGACGGTCACCGCCCAGCCCCAGCCGGGCAACCCGAAGCCACGGGTATTTCGCCTGTCCGAGAGTCGTGCCCTGATCAACCGCATGGGGTTCAACAATCGCGGGGCGCATGCGTTGGCGACCACCCTGGCGGCGGCCGGAATCCAGCGCGGCAATCGGCGCGCGGGCATCCCGCTCGGTATTTCGATCGGCAAGACCAAGGTGGTGCCCGTCGAAGATGCGGTTCCTGACTACCTGACCTCGCTGCGCGCGGTCGCCCCGCACGCCGACTACGTGGCGATCAACGTCTCTTCCCCGAACACCCCGGGGTTGCGCTCCCTGCAGGACGGGGGAGCGCTGCGCGACCTGCTCGGCGCGCTCGTCGGCGAGGCTCGGCGCCTGGATGCCCAGCGGCCGGTGCCCGTGTGGGTGAAGATCGCCCCCGACCTCAGCGACGGGCAACTGGACGAGGTGCTGGCCACGGCCAGCGCCGCCGGCGTGACGGGGATCATCGCCACCAACACCACGCTCGGACGCGAGGGGCTGGCCCCGGCCGACCAGCCCCAAGCCCGCCAAACTGGCGGCCTCTCGGGGCAGCCATTGACCGCGCGCGCCCTCGACGTGGTCTCCTACGTCACGGCGCACGCCACCCTTCCGGTCATGGCCGCGGGCGGCATCATGGTCGGTGAGGACGCGATGCGGATGCTCGACGCCGGGGCGTCCCTCGTCCAGCTTTACACTGGTTTCATCTACGCCGGACCGGCCCTTGTGGCCGACATCCACCGCCTGACAAGGAGCGACGCATGACCTACTGGCAGCGGCTAAAAGACGTCACCACGGCGCGCGGCGCCCTCTGCGTGGGGATCGATCCCCACGCGGCGCTGCTGAAGGCGTGGGACCTTCCTGTCACCGTCGCTGGCATGGAGAAGTGCGCCCGGGGACTGGTCGAGGCGTTGGGCCAACAGGTCGCGGTCTTTAAGCCGCAATCGGCGTTCTTCGAGTCCTATGGTTCGGCGGGTGTCGCCGTGCTCGAGCGTGTCCTCGCCGACATCCGCGAGGCGGGCGCCTTGTCGATTCTCGACGTGAAGCGCGGCGACATCGGCTCCACCATGGACGCCTATGCCGACGCCTACCTTGCCGACGGCGCGCCCCTGGCCGCCGACGCCATCACGGTTTCTCCTTACCTGGGCTTCGGCTCGCTGAACCCCGCCTTTGAGCGGGCGCACCGCTACGGACGGGGCGTGTACGTCTTGGCGCGGACGTCCAACCCCGAGGGTGGCCAAGTGCAGCTGGCGCTAGGGCGTGAGGGTTCCGTCGTGCAGGAAATCATCGATGCGGCGACCGAGGCCAACCACCTCGGACGCCAGCACGCCATCGGCCTTGTCGTGGGCGGGACCCACTCTTCGCTTGGCTGCGATGTCTCCAGCTTCAACGGTTCCATCCTGGTTCCGGGCATCGGCGTCCAGGGCGGACGGATCGAAGACCTCCCGGATCTATTCGGCGATGCCGTCCGTCGCGTGCTGCCTGTGGTGGGTCGCGGAGTGATCCAAGCTGGCCCTGGAGCCGATGCGATGCGGGCCAAGGTGCAAGGACTGCTCGCGGGCTAACCAACTGCACCCCGGCTAGGCCTTTCGGTTGTCTGGCTAACTCGCTATCTTGAAGCTGAAAAAGGACGTCTCAGGGTCGGGAGTTCCAGTGTCCATACCTCAGCTTACGAGCGAGCAATTGCAGGCGGCACGAGGTGCCGCAACGCAGGCGCGTCGTGCCCGTGCCGAGTTCAAGACGAAGGTTCGCACCGGCGAACTGTCCCTCGTCCAAGCCCTCGACGTCGCCGCCGAGGACGAGGTGTTGGCGCACGTCAAAGTAGTGGATTTGCTGAAAGCGCTGCCCCGCGTCGGGGACAAGCGCGCAGCGGCCGTCATGGAGCGGTTCGACATCGCTGCTAATCGTCGGATCCGGGGGCTGGGGCGCCATCAGGTGGCCGGCCTCAAGGCGGAGTTCCGTGACAGGTGACGTCACCGTCATCTGCGGCCCCACGGCGGTAGGCAAAGGGACGATAGTCCGAGCTGTTGCTGCGGCGCACCCCGAGGTGTGGGTGTCGGTCTCGGCCACCACCCGAGCTCCACGTCCGACCGAAGTAGACGGCGTGGACTACCTGTTCGTCACCGAGGCGGAGTTCGACGAACTCGTCGGCACCGACGGCCTGCTGGAATGGGCCGCCGTTCACACCACTCGCTACGGCACGCCCGCCGAGCCCGTCCGTCGAGCGGTGGCCGCGGGACGCAAGGTGATTCTCGAGATCGATGTACAGGGTGCCCGCCAGGTCCGGCAGACGATGCCCGAGGCGCGTTTCATCTTCATCGAACCCCCCTCGATGGCCGAACTGCGGGCACGGCTGGCCAAGCGCGGCACCGAAACCGAGGCCCAAGTGGCCGTTCGGTTGAAGACCGCGGAGGCGGAGATGGCGGCCAAGGGAGAGTTTGAGCACCTCATCGTCAACGATGATTTGGGTCTTGCCGTCTCGGATTTGTTACACTTCATGGGCCTGTGATCCTGGCGCGCGTGATGTGCGCCGAAACTTGAACCGAAAAGGCGAAACTTGACCACGAACGTCCCCGAGGGCATCACCAATCCGCCGATCGACGAGCTGCTCGAAAAGGTGGACTCCAAGTACCGCTTGGTGCTGTTCGCCGCCCGTCGCGCGCGTCAGATCAACGCTTACTACAGCCAACTCGGCGAGGGCCTGCTCGAGAACGTCGGTCCGCTGGTCGACACCGGCGTCCAGGAGAAGCCCCTCACGATCGCGCTCCGCGAGATCAACGCGGGCCAACTCGAGTGCATCGCTATCGACCCCGAGGCCGAGGCTGCCGCCCGCGCCGAGGCGGCGGCCGATCCCGACTTCGACCTCGACCCCTTCCTCTCTCCCGACCTGAGCTGAACCCGATGAGCCGGGTTGTCCTCGGCGTCGCTGGTGGCATTGCCGCCTATAAGGCGTGCGAACTCGTGCGACGCCTCCGGGAGGCCGGGCACGACGTCACTGTGGTGCCGACCGCCAGCGCCCTCGAGTTCGTGGGCCGGGTGACCTGGGAGGCGCTGTCCGGTCATGCCGTCCGCACGGACGTCTTTTCGGATGCCCACGAGGTCGCCCACGTGCGCCTTGGCCAAGAGGCCGACCTGGTGCTCGTCGCCCCCGCCACGGCAGACCTGATCGCGCGGGCGGCGTCCGGTCGGGCCGATGATCTGCTCACCAACGTGCTGCTCACGACCCGTGCGCCAGTGCTGTTCGCGCCCGCGATGCACACCGAAATGTGGCTCCATCCGGCGACGGTGGCCAACGTTGCCACCCTGCGCGAACGCGGGGTCATCGTGCATGACCCCGCCAGCGGGCGACTTACCGGCGCCGACTCCGGGCCGGGACGTTTGCCCGAACCGGCCGATATCGAGCAGGTGGCGCTATCGCTGCTGGGCGATTCGGCAACGGTGGAGGCCATCCGACGCCGCGATCTGGCGGGGCAACGGGTGCTGATCAGCGCCGGAGGGACCCGCGAAGCGCTCGACGCCGTCCGATTCTTGGGCAACGCATCGTCGGGACGCCAGGGCGTGGCCTTGGCGCGCGCAGCGGCACTGCGCGGTGCCTCGGTGACCCTCGTGGCGGCGCATCTCGACGTACCGGTGCCCGCCGGCGTGTCAGTCCTCCAGGTCGGTTCCACGGCTGAGTTGGCTGCCGCGATGTCGCAGGAGGCGCCATTCGCGGACGTGATCGTCATGGCGGCTGCGGTCGCGGATTTCTCCACGGCTTCGCCCGCCGCATCGAAGATCAAGAAAGACGGATCCGCAGGACTGACGCTGGAACTGGTCCAGACGGTTGACGTGTTGAGAACACTGTCGTCTCACCGAACGCGCCCGCAGGTCATCGTCGGCTTCGCCGCAGAGACGGCTGGCAGCGCGGACGAGTTGCTGCGGCTCGGTCGTGCCAAATTGGCGCGCAAGGGCTGCGACCTGCTCGTCTGCAACGACGTGAGTGGGGGCGCCGTGTTTGGCCAAACCACTAACACGGTGATGATTCTCGACGCGACGGGAGTCGTGGCGATGGCGTCGGCGGATAAGAACGTGGTCGCCCATCGGGTCTGGGACGCGATCATCGCCATCACCCCCTGACACTGTTTCGGTCGTCCGGCCGATGCCTCGAGGGCAAGTGCCTGACAGGGGTAGGGTCCGGAATCTCGATCGTGCTAGCGTCCCCGCATGCGGTGGTCACTATCGAAGAGGCGCTACGCGAGACGCCTGTGGGGGTATGCCTCAGAACCCCTCGAAAGGCGCGTGAGAACACTTCGTGGGCGCGATCAGGACTACACCATCGGTGGCGTTTCGGTGGTCCTACCGCCCGACCATAAGCTGCCTTACTACCAACGCCGGGACCCCACCTACGACGAGTACGCCGGAAGAATCGTGGGCGAATTGGCCCGCGATGTCGACAAACTGCTGATGATCGACCTGGGTGCCAACGTGGGTGACACCGCGGTTTTGGCCCTTGCCTCGGCCGACAACGTCGATGTTCGGTGCGTCGAAGGCAGCGCGCGCTACGCCGGATACTGCCGACGCAACGTGGCACGGTTCGGTGAGCGGGCGACGGTGATCGAACGTTTTGTTGGTCCGGTGGGCAAGCACCGAAAGTTCGTCGAGACTGGCACAACGGCTGGTTTCTATGGCGACGTCACCGAGGGGGGCGACGCGCCCGACGGGACGGATTGGTTGACGCCGACTGAGCTCCTGGAGGGTGCGGATGAGTATCCACGGGTGCTCTGGAAGACGGACATCGACGGCTTCGACATTCACATTCTGGTGGAACACTGGGACGTGATCAGAGCAAACTGCGAGGTTCTCTGGTTCGAGTTCGACCCTCCGGGGACGCTCGGCGATCGAAGCGATATCGCGCGGTTGTGCGAGCTGGTGGGGTCGTCCGGCCTGGACATGGTGGTTTACGACAACCTCGGTCGGCGCATGTTTTCGATGCCGGCCGGCCCAGCAGCAGGCACTTCGTTGCTCGGCCTTGCGCGGTGGCTCGACGACATCCGGCTTGGGCACCTGACGGTTCAATACCTGGACGTCTGGCTCATGCCGACTGCGCTGGCAGCCCGAGTTTGCGCTGACGGGGCCGCCTGAGAGTTCCGACTTTGGCGCATCCCGACTTCATGGCGCTTTGCAGTGTGGGGTAGCGTATTCGCTCGTGGGGTGCCAGGTTCGGGACCTGTCCGGCCACTTGATGAGGAGTTCACTATGAGTCGCCTGTTCACGTCCGAATCCGTCACGGAGGGGCACCCCGACAAGGTCGCGGATGCGGTTTCCGACGCAGTCCTCGACGCCTTGCTGACCGATGATCCGCACAGCCGAGTGGCGGTCGAGACCTTGGTGACCACCGGCACCGTGGTGGTCGCCGGTGAGGTCACGACTTCCGCCTACGCGGATATCTCGGCAATCGCTCGCCAGCGGATCCTCGACATCGGCTACGACCGGGCTGAGGCGAGCTTCGACGGCCGTTCCTGCGGCGTGCTGGTGTCGCTCGGCTCGCAGTCGCCCGACATCGCGCAGGGTGTCGACAACGCCGAAGAGGTCCGCGAGGACGCCTCGGACGTCGATCCGCTCGACAAGCAGGGCGCCGGCGATCAGGGCCTGATGTTCGGCTACGCCTGCAGGGACACCGCCACCTTGATGCCGCTGCCGGTCGACATCGCGCACCGGCTCGCTGAGCGCTTGGCCGAGGTCCGCCGCACGGGCGAACTGCCGTGGGTGCTCCCCGACGGCAAGACGCAGGTCACCATCGAGTACGACGGCGACGCCGCCGTTCGCATCGACACGGTTGTGGTTTCCACCCAGCACACGGAGCAGGCGTGGACCGATGGCATCATCCATACCGCCATCCAGGAGCAGGTCATCGCACCCGTCCTAGCCCGCTACCCGATCTCGCATGCGGGTTTGAAGACGTACGTGAACCCGACCGGCAAGTTCCAGATCGGCGGCCCGATGGGCGACGCCGGCGTGACCGGCCGCAAGATCATCGTCGACACCTACGGCGGCATGGCCCGGCACGGCGGCGGCGCTTTCTCGGGCAAGGATCCCTCGAAGGTCGATCGCTCGGCGGCGTACGCGATGCGCTGGGTCGCCAAGAACGTGGTGGCCGCGGGGCTCGCCGATCGATGTGAGGTGCAGGTGGCCTACGCCATCGGACGCGCGCATCCGGTCGGGTTCTACACCCAGTGCTTCGGCACCGAGAAGGTTCCCCTGGAGCAGATCAACGACGGCGTCTTGCGGGTGTTCGATCTGCGTCCGGCCGCGATCATTCGCGACCTGAACCTGCTGCGTCCGATCTACAGCCAGGTGACCAACTACGGTCATTTCGGCCGCGAGTTGGACGTCATGACGTGGGAGCGTACCGACCGCGCCGAGGCGCTGGCCGCGGCCGTTCGCGGCTGAGCCGCAGCCCGACCCTGTCGGAGGCTCCGTGTCAGTGGGGCCTGGCAAGATCGTGGTGTGAGCGAGACTGTGACGACGGGTGAGGTCGCGGCGACCAGCGAGGTCGTCGTGGCCCGTGTGGCCGTCGACGTTCCCCTTGCGCACCTCGATCGCGCGTTCGACTACCTCGTCCCCGAGGAGTTACGCGACCAGGTCCGTCCGGGCGTCCGCGTCCGAGTGAAGTTCGCCGGTCGTCGTCGGGACGGCTATGTGCTGGCGGTCTCCGATCATTCCGACACCGAGGCGCCCCTGAAATCCTTGGAGCGGGTGGTCTCGCCTGAGGTGGTGCTGACCCCCGCGATCGCGGGTCTCATCCGCGACGTCGCCGACCGCTACGCGGGCACGTTCGCCGACGTTGTTCGCCTGGCTGTGCCGCCACGTCACGGCGTCGCCGAGAAGGCGCGCCGCCCCGACTACCCCGCGCCCATCGGGGCGCCCGTGACCGGGCCGCTGCGCGGCTATCCTGACGCCCCTGGTTACCTCGACGCGCTCGCCGGGGGAGGCCGTCCCCGCGCCTCGTGGCGGGTGGTGCCGGTGACCGCGCCGGTCGGAGATTGGGCGTTGGGTGTGCTCGAAGCTGCGGCAGCGACGCTGGCGTCCGGGCGGGGCAGCCTCATCGTGGTGCCGGACGCCACCGAACTCGACCGGGTCGAGGCGCTCTTCGCCACCCACTTCGGGCGCGGGGCGGTGGTGCGGCTGACCGCCGACGCCGGACCCGCCGCCCGCTACCGACGGTTCCTCGCGGTCGTGCGCGGCCAGGTCAAGATCGTGGTGGGCACCCGGGCGGCCATCTGGGCCCCGATCCACGACCTGGGGTTGATCGCGGTGTGGGACGACGGGGACGACCGGTTGTCCGAACCGCGGGCGCCGTATCCGCACGTACGCGAGGTGGCGGCCCTGCGGGCGAGCCGCGAGGGCAGCGGGCTCTTGCTCGCCGGCTACGCGGTCACCGCCGAGACGCAGGCCTTGGTCGAGCGGGGCTGGTTGCATGCCATCGGTGAACCGCCCGCCTCCGCACGGCAGGCCGGGCCCGCGGTGCGCGTAACCGGTGATGACGAGCGGGCCCTGGCCTCCGACCCGTTCGCGAGGGCGGCGCGCATCCCGCACGAGGTGTACGTCGTCATTCGTGCGGCGCTGGCGCAGGGCCCGGTGCTCCTCCAAGTGCCGCGTGCCGGGTACGCCTCCGCCCTCGCATGCCAGACCTGTCGGGCGCGGGCGGTGTGCCCGGTGTGCTCGCAGCCTCTGACCTCGCGCGGGGGAGGGCCCGAGTGCCCTAGCTGCGGGCCGCGTTTCGGGTGGACGTGTCCCGTCTGCCGCGGCACGACGCTGCGCGCGCCGATCGTCGGGGTGCATCGCACGGCCGAAGAGTTCGGACGCGCCTTCCCGAACGTAGCGATCGCCTCGTCCTCCGCGGGCAAGATCCTCCGCGAGGTGGGGGACACCCCGCAGTTGGTTCTGGCCACACCCGGGGCCGAGCCCCTCACGCCCCGCGGCTTCAGCGCCGCCATCTTGTTGGACACCGGCATGCTGCTCGGACGCGCCGACTTGCGAGCGTCCGAAGAGGCCCTGCGGCGTTGGCTCGCAGTCACCGCGTTGGTGCGTCCAGGAGCGGAGGGCGGCACGGTGCTGGCCGTCGGCGATCCGACCGCACGGGCACTGCAGGCCCTGGTCCGCCTCGACCCGGAGGGGTTTGCGACCCGCGAACTGGCCGAGCGCCGGTCCGCCGGGTTTCCGCCCGCCGCCAAGTGGATCGTGTTGGACGGCCCGCCCGAGGTCATCGACGCGGCGGGGCGCGACCTCCGCGCGGCGCTCGGCACCACTCGGGTGCTGGGGCCCTCGCCCACCGACGACCCAGAACGTCTTGGCCTCACCCTGCGCGCCCCCTTGTCGGAAACGCGGGAACTCGTCGCGGCCGTCCGTACCTTCGAGGGGGTTCGGTCGGCCAAGAAACTGCCCGGGGGCCTGCGGGTGCGCGTCGACCCCCAGGTCATCGCATGACACCGGTCGAAGGCCTGCGGCTGTCCCGGGCTAAGGTGGCCTGATGCGTCTGGTCTTTGCGGGAACCCCCTCGGTGGCGTTGCCTTTCCTCGACGCGCTCAGCGACTCCGCCCACGAGGTGGTTGCGGTGGTGACGCGCCCCGACGCGCCCCAAGGACGCTCGAAACGCCCCGTTCCCAGCCCGGTCGCGACCTGGGCCACGGCCCGGGGCCTCGAACTGCTCACGCCCGAGCGGCCCTCCGAGCCCGCGTTCGTGGCGCGCCTCCGAGAGCTCGCGCCCGACTGCTGCCCGGTGGTGGCCTACGGCGCATTGATCCCCGAGCCGGTGCTGGCGGTGCCGCCGCTGGGCTTTGTGAACGTCCACTTCTCGCTACTGCCCGCCTGGCGCGGGGCGGCCCCCGTCCAACGCGCCATCATGGAGGGCGACCCCGAGACCGGCATCACTATCTTCTCGTTGGTGCGGGCCCTCGATGCGGGTCCGGTGCTGTCAGAATCCCGCTCGCCGCTGGGCCCGTCCGACACCGCGGGCGAGGTTCTAGAGCGGCTGGCCGGCCTCGGTGCGGCGCAGTTGGTCTCGACCCTTGATGAGTTGGAGCGCGGCGAGCTCGAGCTTCGGCCGCAGACGGGCGAGGTGTCGTTAGCGCCGAAGCTGACCCCCGACGAGGTGCGCTTGAACTTCGAGCGTCCGGCCGTGGAACTTGATCGGACGATCCGGGGCGCCAACCCCAGCCCCGTGGCCTGGACGACCGTCGCCGGAGAACGCTTCAAGGTGTTGCTGGCGCGCCCAGTACTCGACGTCGACCTGCCCCCCGGACAGGTGCATGTCGAGCGGCGCCGCGTGCTGGTCGGCACTGGCGTCGGATCACTAGAGCTGCTCACGGTGCAGCCCCTCGGACGAAAGTCGATGGCCGCCACCGATTGGGCCCGCGGCCTGCGAGAGGCGGACCCATGGCTCGGCCAGTGAGGCGTCCGTCGAGCCCCGCTGCGCGTCAGGCGAAGGCGCCGACGGATCCGGCGCGCTTGGTCGCCTTTCGGACCCTACGCGCCGTCGTCGCGAACGGCGCTTACGCCAATCTCGAACTTCAGCAACAGCGCGAGCAGGCGCACCTGAACGAACGCGACGCGGCGCTGGCCACTGAGCTGGTCTTCGGCACGACGCGCCTGATGGGCACCTACGACCGGATCATCGTGGCCGCTTCCGGACGCGAGCTCTCCTCGCTGCAGCCGGCCGTCGTCGACATTCTGCGCCTGGGCGCCCACCAACTGCTGAGCATGCGGATGCCCGCCCACGCCGCCGTGTCGGCCACCGTCGACCTGGCCGCCGCGCAGGTGGGCGAGCGCGTCCGAGGGGTCGTGAACGCGATCCTGCGGCGGGTCGGCGCGCGGACGCTCGACGAATGGCTCGACGCCTTGGCCGAGGGATTGGACGACCTGGACGCCCTGGCGCTGCGCACCCACCATCCGCGCTGGATCGTGGCCGCGTACGCCGAGGTGCTGCCCGCGGACGAGCTTGAAGGCGCCCTGCTGGCCAACAACGTGGCGCCGCACACGGTGCTGGCCGCGCGTCCGGGGTTGCTGGAGCCCGACGATCTCGGCCTGCCCCTGACGCGCTATTCGCCCTTCGGAGCGGTCGCCCATGGCGATCCCGGTCAGCTGGCGGCGGTGCAGGCGGGCCTCGCGGGCGTCCAGGACGAGGGCTCCCAGCTGGTCGCCCTGGCGCTCGCCCGCGTGGAGGCCCCGGCCGGCACCTGGCTCGACACCTGCGCCGGCCCGGGCGGCAAGGCGGCGCTGCTCGTCGGCCTAGCCCAAGAACGCGGTGAAAGCCTGCTGGCCAACGAGCGCCTGCCGCATCGTGCCGAGCTCGTTGCGCAGGCGGTGCGGGCGTACGACGATCCGCGACCGTGGGTCATCGTCGGGGACGCCACGCGTCCACCGTGGGGGAGCGATCGCTTCGCGCGCGTCATGGTCGATGCGCCGTGCACCGGCCTGGGGGCGCTGCGGCGTCGGCCCGAGTCGCGCTGGCGGCGGCTGCCCACGGCGGTGGCTGAACTCGTCGAGCTGCAGAAGGCGATCTTGACCGAGGCGGTGAGGTCCGCGGTGCCGGGAGGCGTCGTCGCTTACGTCACGTGCTCGCCGGTGCGCGCCGAGACCGCCGAGGTGGTGCGTTCCGTCCTGGCGGAGGTTGACGCCGAACTCGTGGATGCTGCGGCCCTGCTGCCCGAGGTACCGGACTGCGCTGACGGGACGTTCGTCCAACTGTGGCCGCATCGCCACGGCACGGACGCGATGTTCTTGGCGTTGTTGCGCCGCCGCTAGCTCCAATCTGGCCTGCGGCGGGTTCGCGCTCGCTAGAGTTCCGAGGGTGACCATGCGAATCACCCCGAGCATCCTGAACGCCGACCTGGCCAATCTCAACGCGGAGATCGGCAGGATCCCGTCCAGCGACATGATCCACCTCGACGTCATGGATCAGCGGTTTGTGCCCAATATGACCTTCGGGCTGCCGATGGTGGAATCCATCCGCAAGGGCACGGCGAAGCAGCTCGACCTGCACCTCATGATTGAAGAGTGCGACCGGCTGGCCCCCGCCTACGCAGAGGCGGGCGCCGATTCGGTGACGTTCCACGTCGAGGCGTCAAACGCCCCCATCCGCCTCGCCCGCGAACTGCGCCGGCTTGGCGCGCGGGCCGGGATGGGGCTGCGTCCGGCCACGCCGATCGAGCCCTACGCCGACATGATCGGGGAACTCGACATGGTGCTGCTGATGACGGTCGAGCCGGGTTTTGGCGGGCAGGGGTTCTTGGATCTCGTCCTGCCGAAGATCGAACGGACCCGCAAGCTCGTCAGTGCGTCCGGGCTGGATATCTGGATCCAGGTCGATGGGGGAGTCTCACCCGCGACCATCGAGCGTTGCGTCGACGCCGGCGCCGACACCTTCGTGGCCGGTTCGGCCGTCTTCAATGCCCAGGACCCCGACGCGATGGTCAACGCCCTCCGCGATCAGGCGATCGTCCGCTGCGGCCACTGAGCCGGCATCCCGGACCCGGGCCCAGGCCCGGACCCGGACCCGGGCTCGGACCCGGACCCGGACCCGGGCTCGGACCCGGACCCGGGCTCGCCACCGTCCGCACTTTGCTGGCGTTAGGCGTCTTCACGGTCGATATTTCGCCAGTCAAGACGCCTCACGCCAGCAAAGTGCGTGGAACGCCAGCAGGGTGGCCCCGAACGCCAGCAGAGTGGCGGGCATCGTGAGGGGCGGGTGCCGTCGTCTGCGCAGGATCAGCGGTTGCGGCGGCGCAGGTATTTCTGGAACTCGGCGGCGATGGTGTCGCCGGTGACCTGGGGGAGTTCGGAATCCCGGCGCTCTTCCAGGGTGGCGATGTAGGCCGCGACGTCCGGATCATCGCCAGCCATCTCGTCGATCTGCTTCTCCCACGCCAGGGCCATGTCGCCCAGGTCGCCGGAGTCGAGGGGGATGTCGAGCACGTCCTCGAGTTCGCGCAGAAGCGCCAAGGTGGCCTTGGGGTTCGGCGTTTCGGCCACGTAGTGAGGGGCGGACGCCCAGAGCGCCACCACGGGGTACCGCTCGCCAAGGGCGTCAGCCAGCACGCCGATGATCCCCGTCGGACCCTCGTACTCCGACTCGGTGACACCCAAGCGATCGGCCAGCCCGGCGTCCGTCGTCGAGGCGGCGACCGGTGTCGGACGACTGTGCGGCGCGTCGGTCAACATCGCCCCCAGCGTGACCACGATCTTCGGCTTGATCGAGCGAGCCACCGACACCACCCGCGAGGTGAACTCGCGCCAACGCAAGTTCGGCTCCGGACCGGTGAGCAGCACGAGGTCGCGATCTTCCAAGCTGGCGACGAGGAACTCGATCGACGGCCAATCCAGTTCGCGGGAGGCACCTTCGACGGCCACCCACCGCGGACGCGCGACCTGGTAGTCGATGAACTCCTCGACGTCGATGTCGAACGCCATCTCGGCCTGGGTGAGGTCGATCAGATGTTCCACCACGCCCGTGGCGGCGGAGGTCGCGTCGTTCCAGCCGCCCATGGCGATGATGAGGGCCGGTTCGCGAAGGTGACGCAGATCGGGCATGACGTCCACCTTACCCAGCGCGGTGCCCCCTGCCGCGCCCGGGTAGCCTTAGGCGCTATGAGCATTGACCTTCGCACCGCCCTCGCCTCCCGTGTCGTCGTGGCGGACGGAGCCATGGGCACGATGCTGCAGGCCGCCGACCCGTCAATGGACGATTTCCAGGGCCTCGAGGGCTGCAACGAGATCCTGAGCGTCACCCGTCCGGACGTGGTCGCCGCGATCCATCGCGCCTATTTCGCAGCGGGCTCGGATTGTGTCGAGACGAACACCTTCGGCGCCAACCTGAGTGCCCTGGCCGAATACGACATCCCCGAGCGGATCCACGAGCTCGCCGAGGCGGGTGCCCGCGTGGCGCGCCAGGTGGCCGATGAGGTCGCGACCGAGGATCGTCCGCGATGGGTGCTGGGCTCGGTGGGGCCGGGGACGAAGTTGCCGAGCCTCGGGCAGATCGGGTTCCGGCCGCTCCGGGACGGGTACCAAGCCTGCGTCGAGGGCCTGCTCACCGGCGGGGCCCACGGCATCCAGATCGAAACCTCGCAGGACCTGTTGCAGACCCGCGCCTCGGTGATCGGGGCCAAGCGGGCCATGGCCGCGCTCGGGTTGGACGTTCCGCTCATGGTGAGCGTCACCGTCGAAACCACCGGCACGATGCTCGTGGGCTCCGAGATCGGCGCCGCGCTGGTTGCCCTGGAGCCGCTCGGCATCGACGTGATCGGGCTCAACTGCGCCACCGGTCCGGCCGAGATGAGCGAACACCTGCGCTATCTCTCCCGGTACGCCCGCATCGGTGTCTCCTGCATGCCCAACGCGGGGCTGCCCGAGTTGACCCCCACGGGGGCCCGCTATCCGCTAGGCCCCGAGGCGTTCACGAAGGCCCTCGCGGCGTACGTCCACGACTACGGCCTGAGTCTGGTGGGCGGCTGCTGCGGCACCACCCCCGAGCACATCGAACGCTTGGCCGCCGCGGTGGGCGGTCAGCCGCTGTCGCCGCGGACGGTGACGAGCGTCCCGTCGGTCTCCTCGCTGTACGCCGACGTGCCGTTGCGGCAGGACACGTCCTATCTTTCGATCGGCGAGCGGACGAACGCCAACGGCTCCAAGGCCTTCCGCGAGGCCATGTTGGAGGCTCGCTACGACGACTGCCTGGCCATCGCCAAGGAGCAGAGTCGCGAGGGCGCGCACCTGTTGGATCTCTGCATCGACTACGTCGGACGCGACGGCGTCGCCGACATGACGGCCCTGGCGTCGCGCCTGTCGACCGCGACGGCGCTGCCGCTGATGCTCGACTCGACCGAGCCGCCGGTCATCGAGGCGGGGCTGGAGTGCCTCGGCGGACGGTCGATCATCAACTCGGTCAACTTCGAGGACGGCGATGGTCCGAAGAGCCGATTCGCCAAAATCATGCCGATCGTCCACGAGCACGGCTCCGCTGTGGTCGCCCTGACCATCGACGAGGAGGGCCAGGCGCGCACCGCCGAATGGAAGGTGCGGGTCGCCGAGCGGCTCATCGACACGCTGACCGGCGATTGGGGCATGCGCGAGAGCGACATCATCGTCGACTGCCTCACCTTCCCCATCGGCACCGGGCAGGAGGAGACCCGTCGCGACGGCATCGAGACGATCGCCGCCATCCGCGAGCTCAAGGCACGGCACCCCGAGGTACTCACCACGTTGGGTGTGTCGAATGTGTCCTTCGGGCTAAACCCGGCGGCGCGCGCGGTGCTGAACTCGGTGTTCCTCCACGAGTGTGTCGAGGCCGGCCTCGACTCCGCGATCGTCCACCCTTCGCGGATCATGCCAATGGCGCGCATCCCCGAGGAGCAGCGCCAGGTCGCACTCGACATGGTGTACGACCGCCGCCGCGAGGGTTACGACCCGCTGTCGGTGTTCCTCGGGTTGTTCGAGGGCGTCACGACAGCCGACACGAAGGCCGAGCGGGCCGCCGAGTTGGCCGCCCTGCCCGTGGGCGAGCGGCTCACCCGGCGGATCGTCGACGGCGAACCGAAGGGCCTGGACGAGGACCTCGACGAGGCCCTGGTCTCGAAGAAGGCGCTGGACATCATCAACGACGACCTGCTGGCGGGCATGAAGACGGTGGGGGAGTTGTTCGGCTCGGGGCAGATGCAATTGCCGTTCGTGTTGCAGTCTGCCGAGGTCATGAAGCGGGCGGTGGCGCACCTCGAACCGCACCTCGACAAGGCCGATTCGGCAGGCAAGGGCACGATCGTGTTGGCGACCGTCCGCGGCGACGTCCATGACATCGGCAAGAACTTGGTCGACATCATCTTGACCAACAACGGCTACACGGTGGTGAACCTGGGCATCAAGCAGCCCGTCGGGGCGATCCTGGACGCCGCCGTCGAGCACAGCGCGGACGCCATCGGCATGTCCGGCTTGCTGGTGAAGTCGACCGTCATCATGCGCGACAACCTCGAAGAGATGAACGCGCGCGGACTCACCGACGTCCCGGTGCTGCTCGGTGGCGCAGCGCTCACCCGCGCCTACGTCGAGCAGGACCTCAACTCGCTCTTCCAAGGCGAGGTCCGCTACGCCAAGGACGCCTTCGAAGGCCTTTCGCTCATGGACGCCGTGATGGCCGTCAAGCGCGGGGAGCCCGGCGCGGCGTTGCCGTCGCCTCGCGAGCGGCGCGTCCTCGCCCGCCCGCGGGCTGAGGTCGTCGAGGCACCGTCGGTCGAGCGCTCCGCCGTGGCGCGGCGCATCGAAGTGCCAAACCCGCCGTTCTGGGGCAGTCGGGTGGTCAAGGGCATCAAGCTGGCCGACGTGGCCTCCTGGCTGGACCACCGGGCGCTGTTCATCGGCCAATGGGGGCTCCGCGGTACGCGCGGTGGCGAATCCTCCGAGCAGGCCGCCGAGACCGAGGGTATGCCGCGCCTGCGGATGTGGCTCGACCGCATCGCGACCGAGTCGATCGCCGAGTTCGCGGTGGTTTACGGCTACTGGCCGTGCTACTCCCAAGGCGACACGCTCGTGATCCTGGATCCGGACGACCATGCCCGCGAACTCACCCGGTTCGACTTCCCCCGCCAGTCCCGCGACCCCTACTTCTGCCTTGCGGACTTCTTCCGCGACGCTGACGAGGTGGCGGAGTTGGGACCCGACGTCATCGCGTTCCAGCTGGTCACCATGGGCGATGAAGTGTCCGGCGTGACGGCGAAGCTTTTCAAGGAAGACGCCTACCGCGATTACCTCGAACTGCACGGCCTCTCAGTGCAGCTGACCGAGGCCTTGGCGGAGCTGTGGCATTCGCGTATCCGCGAGGAGCTCGGGCTCACCGGTGACGGGGCCGTCGAGGCGGCGATCCGCGACCAGGCCTACCGGGGCTCGCGCTACAGCTTCGGCTACCCGGCTTGCCCCGATCTCGCGGATCGCGCGAAGGTCGTCCAACTGCTGGCCCCCGAACGCATCGGGGTCACGCTGTCGGAAGAGTTGCAGTTGCACCCCGAGCAATCCACCGACGCGCTGGTCGTCCATCACCCCGAGGCGAAGTACTTCAACGCCCGCTAGCCGGGCCTCCACAAGACAGTGTGAGTTTTGGGTCCCAGGCTGGGCCTCAAACTCACACTGTCTTGTGAGGGGTGACGGGCACCGCTCGGGCTGGCGGGCAGGTGCTGGCGGGTATGTCCCTTAGTCTGTCTGGGTGAACCTCTCCCGTCCCCTGCGTTGGATCGCCGGACTTCTCGGCGTGGGGCTGATGGCTGGCTGCACCTTCGGGGGCGGCGCCAGCCCGACGCCGACGCCTACCGGAACGCCGCGGCCCTTCACCGTTGTGGTGACGCAGTCGATCACGACCACGGATCCGGCCGCCGCTACCCGGGACACTGACACCACGCTCGTCCTGGCGGTGTACCAGCGGCTTATGAGCGTGCGTCCCGGCAAGAACGAACTCAAGCCGGCCCTGGCCACCGACTGCTTGTTCAAGACTCCGACGCTCATGGAATGCACCATCCCCAAGGACCTCAAGTTCAGCAACGGGGACCCGCTCACCAGCGCGTCGGTGAAGTTCAGCATCGAACGGGCCTACCGACTTGCCATTCCGCACACCTCGGTGTCCCTGCTGAGCGCACTCGACACCATCACCGTCCCGGACGCCACCACGGTCCGCTTCAACCTCAAGTACCCCGACAGCCAGTTTGGCTACGCCCTGGCGACTCCGGCCGCCTCCATCGTGGACGAACTCGCCTATGACCCCGACAAGGTGCGGCCGCTGGACAAGCCGCCGGTCGGATCCGGGATCTACGCCCTGGCCGCAGCCGATGCTGCGCACGCCGAACTCGTCCGCTCGCAAACGGCGCCCGCAGGTTCGGATGACCCCGCCATGATCGCGGCGGCCACGATCCTGGTCGTGGCAGACTCCGCCGCCGCGGAGGCGGCCATTGGCGCCGGGTCGGCTGACGTGGTCTGGCGCTCCTTGGACGCCCCGGCCATCGCCCGGCTCACCACCGAAATGGCGGCCAACTCGGGGCATCAGACCAAGGCTGGGTTCTCGCGCCAGTCGTTGACGGGCACCCATCGGATGCTCTTGCGGTGGAACAGCGCATCGCCCAACGTGCTGAATGCGACCTTGCGCGACGCCATCGCCGCCGCGTTGCAGCCCGATCGGACGCTCGACTCACTCGTCCCGCCCGGCCTTTCCGGCCAGGTGGCGGCCTATCCCATCGGAGGCACGCCCACGATCGTCCGCCCCGGCGGAGCGCGGGTGAAGCTCACGTTGGGCTACGACTCCCGGCTGCCTGGCGTGGCGGATCTCTCGCGCACGGTGCGCGAGCGTCTGGAGACACAGGTGGGGGTGAGCGTCCAGTTGAAGGCGGACGACGAGACCGCCGACCTGTGGATCACCGACGATCAGCCCTGGTTGGCGACCCCCCTCGGGTGGATGCAGGTCTACTTGGAGGCGGCCCTTCCGGGGGTGGGTGACAAAGTGAATCAACTGGTCCAGCGGTACGGATCGACCATTGATCCGACCGTGCAGGCGGTGGCGCTCACCGAACTGCAGAAGCAGGCCGCCGCCGACAACACGGTGCTGCCGATGTCGTTGGGCGACGGAACAATGTTCACCGGCAAGGGGACGACCGTCGCCTCCTATGGCGCCGGGTGGCAACTCGATCTTGGGGGATTACGGCATGCCTGAGCCGTCCGGTGTCCGCATGGGCGTGCTTGAGGCGGGCGAGCGGATCACGCTCACCGACGCCAAGGGCCGCCGACATTCCGTCGTGCTGAAGCCCGGCGGAACCTTTCACACCACCAAGGGTGGGGTCTCTCACGACGACCTGATCGGCGGGCCCGAGGGCAACGTCGTGACGTCGGTCGGCGGG
Organism: Micropruina sp.; assembly: GCA_016716635.1. Lineage (GTDB taxonomy): Bacteria > Actinomycetota > Actinomycetes > Propionibacteriales > Propionibacteriaceae > JADJVZ01. The sequence goes on along the minus strand of JADJVZ010000011.1, from coordinate 996,350 downwards.
GCAGGCTATCTGGCGTTTCGTCCGGTGCTCTACGAAGTGACGGTGTCGATGCCTCGTGGGGCCGCGGTGATCTACCCCAAGGACGCCGCGCAGATCCTCATGCAGGCCGACATCTTTCCGGGCGCCCGCGTGCTCGAGGCGGGCGTCGGCTCCGGCGCCCTCACGATGTCGCTGCTGCGCGCGGTCGGCGAGAACGGCGTCGTGTACAGCTACGAGCGCCGCGAGGAGTTCGCGGACGTCGCCCGCGCCAACGTGGACGCCTACTTCGGTGACCGCCATCCCGCCTGGGAGTTGCGTTCCGGGGACTTGGTTGAGGCCATCGGACCCGAGCCCATCGACCGCGCAATCCTCGACATGCTGGCCCCCTGGGAGTGCATCGATGCCGTGGCGAACGTGCTGCAGCCGGGCGGCATTTTGTGCGTCTACGTGGCCACGGCGACCCAGCTCGGCCGGGTCATGGACACCATCCGCGTCCACGCGGGCTTCACCGAGCCCGAGGCGCGCGAGTACACCGTCCGCGACTGGCACGCCGAGGGCCTGGCCATCCGTCCGGGGCACGCGACGTCGGGTCATACCGGCCTGCTGATGTTCGCCCGCCGGTTGGCCCCCGGGGTCACCGCGCCTATGCGACGTCGCCGTCCCGCGCCGGGTGCCTACGGTCCCGATTACACCGGACCCCGCCCCGCGGGCATCGTCAGCGAGCCCGCCGAGGGCTGAGATGGACGAGGTCACGCGCCTGCAAGAACACCTTGCGGAGCTCACGAAGCAGTTGGACGGACGCACACGCGCCGCCGAGATCGCCGAGGGACGCTTGACCTCCGCCCGCGCCGACGCCCGGGCGCTGGCCCAACAGAACGAGCGGCTCAACACCACGCTCCGCGAGGTGCGCGACAGCCTCGCCGGGCTGAAGGCCGAGCTGGAGTCCTTGGCCCGCCCGCCGCAGGCCTTCGGGCTCGTGGTCGGGGTCGCCGGTGACGGCAATCTCGACGTGGTGGCGGGCGGACGCCGGCTGCGGGTCCTGGTGGCCCCCGAGGTCGGGCAGCTGGCCGTGGGCGATCCCGTCCTGCTCAACGAGGCCTCGGTCGTCATCGGACGCGCGCCACAGCCGGGCACGGGCGACACCGTCCGCCTTCGTGAGGTGCTGCCGGACGGCCGCCTCCTCGTGACGGCCGTCAACGACGAGGAACTGCTGATGATCCCCGCCGCCGGGCTGGCGATCACCGACCTCAAGGTCGGGGCCCCGCTGCTGGCCGACCGGCGCGCCCTCGTGGCGCTCGCCAGCTATCCACGCAGCGATGTCGAGGAACTGGTGTTGGAAGACATCCCCGACGTCGATTACGCCGACATCGGCGGTCTCGCACCGCAGATCGAGCAGATCCGCGACGCCGTCGAACTGCCGTTCCGGCACCGCGGCCTGTTCGAGGAGTTTGGCCTGCGTCCGCCCAAGGGCGTGCTGCTCTACGGCCCGCCCGGCTGCGGCAAGACGATGATCGCGAAGGCCGTCGCCTCGTCGCTGGGGGGCTCGCACTTCCTCAACATCAAAGGCCCCGAACTGCTCAGCAAGTACGTGGGGGAGACCGAGCGGCAGATCCGGCAAATCTTCGCCCACGCCCGCGCCAAGGCCGAGGAAGGGCGTCCGGTCGTGGTCTTCTTCGACGAGATGGATTCGCTGTTCCGCACCCGCGGCAGCGGCGTCTCCTCCGATGTCGAGTCCACGGTCGTGCCCCAACTGCTCAGCGAGATCGACGGCGTCGAGGGCCTGCAGAACGTCGTCATCATCGGTGCGACGAACCGCGAAGATCTCATCGACCCCGCGATCCTGCGGCCGGGGCGGTTGGACGTCAAGATCAAGCTCGAGCGTCCGGACGTGACCGGGGCCGCCGAGATCATGGCCAAGTACCTCAGCAGCGCTACACCGCTCAATGGCGGCGAAGCGGGTGAGGCGGGCGGCGCGGACGAATTCGTCCGGAACCTGATCCACGCCACGGTCGAGCGCCTGTACGCGCGGACGCCCGACAACCGCTTCATCGAGGTCACCTACGCCAGCGGCGACAAGGACGTGCTCTACGTCAGTGATTTCGTGTCGGGGGCCATGCTTGCCTCGGTCGTGGAGCGGGCCAAGAAGGCGGCCATCAAGGAGTCGCTGGCAGGGCTTGGGCACGGCGTGCGGCTAGCGCACCTGAAGCAGGCGGCCCTCGATGAGATCGTCCAAAACGAGGATCTGCCCAACACTACGAACCCTGACGATTGGGCCCGCATCTCCGGTCGCAAGGGCGAACGGATCGTCTTCTTGCGCACCTTGCACGGATCCCGCGCGATCGAGCCGTAGGAACCGCGGAAAGTTCATGTCCTGGCTGCGTCACCGGCCGCGGCGAGAGCAGCCCGCGGTACCCCAACGACACCGACGCCCACCGGGCGATGAATCGGCGCGTGGTGGTGGAGTTCAACAAGCCCTGACCCCGGCCGCCCCCTCACCCGCCCCACTCACGGCAAGATGGAGCCGTGACGCGAGTGCTGGGCATCGAGACCGAATACGGCATCAGCGCGCCCGAGCGCCCCGAGATCTCGGTGGACCTGCTGGCGGCGGCGGTCGTGGCGCACTGCACGGTGCCGTCGACGGGCGACGAGACGTGGTCGGAGGCCACGTTCATCGACGACCTGCACAATCGGATGCTCGGCAACGGCGGACGCTTCTACGTCGACCACGCCCACCCCGAGTACTGCACGCCCGAGACCACGACGGCCCTTGATGCCACCCTCTACGACGCCTCGGGGGAGGCGATTGTGGCCCGGGCGGCCGCGGCGGCCTCCGAGGAGGTAGGGGCCCGCATCGCGATCTTCAAGAACAACACCGACGCCCACGGCAACTCCTACGGCACCCACGAGAACTACCAGCTGACCCGCGAGACGCCGTGGCAGCGCGTGGTCGTGCACCTCACGACGTTCCTGGTGACCCGGCAACCGCTGGTTGGCGCGGGCCGCGTGACGCCCGACGGCTTTCACCTCACCCAGCGGGCGGGCTATCTCGAAGCGCTCACCGGCATTGAGACCACGATTCGCCGACCGATCGTCAACACCCGCGCTGAGCCGCACGCCCCACGCGCCCGCTGGCGTCGCGTGCACGTCATCGTGGGCGACGCGAACCGTAGCCAGTTCGCCACCCACTTGAAGCTGGGGGTCACCGCGCTGATCCTGCGGGCCGTCGAGGCCGATGTCTTGCCGGACCTGGCGCTCGCCGACCCGCTGGCCGCCCTGCGGACGATCGACGCCGACGCCACGTGTCGCGCACTCGTCCCTCTGGCCGATGGACGTCGCCTCTCGGCGCTGGACGTCCAGGAGGCGCTGCTGGAAGCCGTCCGGACGCACGCCGATCGTCTGGCCGCCGACCCGGACGTCCTCAGTGACTGGCAGGCGGTGGTGGACGACCTGCGGGCTGACCCCGATCGCTGCGCCGATCGCCTGGACTGGGTGGCGAAGCGGGGCCTGATTCAGGCGGCGGCCGCACGGCTGGACGCCGGCCCGGGTGATGCTCGGCTGGCCCGCTTGGATCTCTCCTGGGCCGAACTTGGACCCGCCAGCGTCTTCGAACGCGTCCGCGCCCAGGGAAACTTCGACCTTCTCGCCGACGCCGCCATCGAGGCCGCCGTGATCGAACCACCGTCCGACACCCGGGCGTGGCTCAGGGGCACGCTCGTCCAGACGCTCGGACGCTCGCTTATCTCGGCGGGCTGGGAGTCGGCGACCCTGCGCGGTTCCACCGGGCGACTTCGCACCATCGGCATGGGGGAGCCGCTGAACCACACGCGAGCCACTCACGGGGACCTGCTCGCGGGGGCCCGCGGGGCCGATGCGGTCGCCGATCGCCTCGCCCGGTAGGATTGCAGACTGACTACGGAGGTGGGGGCATGGCGGAACGCATCAGGCGGGAGCGGACGACGCACGCCGTCGAGCAGGTCGAAACGACCGAACTGACCACCCCCCGCGCCGCCACGATCGACTACGACGCGCTGCTCGACGAGATCGACGAGGTGTTGCAAGGCAACGCCGAAGATTACGTCCGCTCGTTCGTGCAGAAGGGCGGCCAGTGACCAGCAATGATCCCGCGGTGTCGAACCGCAATGATCCCGTCTTGTCGCCAGCGCTCGTCATCGGCGCAGGCCTGCTCGGTACGTCCGTGGGGGCCGCCCTCACGCGCGCGGGCGTCCAGGTTCACCTCACCGACGCCGTGAGTTCGCACGCGCTCGTGGCCGCGTCGCGAGGCGCCGGTTCGGCGGAGCCCATCGACCCCGCGTTGGTGCGGTTGGTCGTCGTCGCGGTGCCGCCGCGTGTGCTCGCCGAGACCATCGATCAGGCGCTCACCGACTACCCGAACGCCGTCGTGACCGACGTCGGGTCGGTCAAGGGCACGGTCGTCGCCCAGCTCCGTGCCCGCCGCCAGGACCTAGGACGCTATGTCGGCTCGCATCCGATGGCGGGGTCGCATCACCGCGGCCCCCTCACGGCGCATCCGAACCTGTTCGCCGACCGCACCTGGATCATCACCCCCCATGACACGTCACGAGCGCACTCGGTGCTGGTGGTCGAGCACCTGGCGCAGCTCTGCGACGCCAACATCGTCACGATGGGGGCCATGCATCACGACGAGGCCGTGGCGCAGGTGTCGCACCTGCCGCACCTGCTCAGCGTGCTGATGGGCGGGCACCTCACCGACGTTCCCGAGACGCATTTGAAGCTGGCCGGGCAGGGGGTGCGCGATGTGACGCGCATCGCCGGGTCGGATCCGCGACTGTGGACCCAGATCATCGCCGCCAACTCCGAGGCCGTCCGCGTGGAACTTGAGCGCGTCCAGGCCGACTTGGCCGGGCTGCTGGCGAACTTTGATGATCAGGACGCGCTGCAGGCCTTTCTGGCCCGTGGACGCGCGGGCGTCCGCCTGCTGCCGGGCAAGCACGGCACGGCCCCCGCGACGTTCTCGCACGTGGTCGTGGGCATCCCCGACGCCCCGGGCGCGTTGGCGCGGCTGTTCGCCGACATCGAGCAGGCCGGGGTCAACGTCGAGGACGTCCGCATCGACCACGACGCCGTCCGCCAGCTCGGCTGGTTGGACGTCCAGGTCACCAGTGCTATGCGTCCGGTGCTCCTGGCCGCGATGACCGCGGGCGGCTGGCTGGTCCGTCCCGACGACGAGGAAGACGAGAGATGAACCCCGAGCAGAACACCCTCAGCGCGACCCCCCGCATCGTGGTCGCGATCGACGGACCGAGCGGTTCGGGCAAGTCGACGACCGCCAAGGGCGTCGCCCGGCGCTACGGCCTGGCCTACCTCGACACCGGCGCGATGTACCGGGCGGTGGCTTGCGCCTTCCTGCAGGCGGGCATCGAGACCACCGACATTCCGCGGATCATCGAGGTGACCCGGGCGGCCGAGATCGAGATCAGCACCGACCCCGATCTCGAGCGTGTGGTCGTCAACGGCATCGAGGTGACGCAGCAGATCCGCGAGCCGGAGACCTCCGCGAAGGTGTCCGCGGTGTCGACCGTGCCCGAGTGCCGTGAGAACCTCGTCCAGCGCCAGCGCGATCTCATCGACGGCGCCCCCCGGGGCATCGTCGCCGAGGGCCGCGACATCACGACGGTCGTGGCGCCCGACGCGGACGTCCGCATTCTTCTCACCGCCGATCCCGAGGTTCGGGTCGCGCGCCGCAAGATTGACGTGGGCGACAAGGCCACCCACGCCGACGTTGTCGATCAGGTGCTGCGGCGGGATCGCGACGATTCGAAACTCGTGGAGTTCCACAAGGCCGCCGACGGCGTCTACACCATCGACACCACCGCGATGAGCATCCCGGTGAACATCCAGGCCGTGTGTGACGTTGTCGCACAGGTGACGGGAGTCAAAGCATGACCGAAGGTCTTTTCCACATCGACGAGATACAGCTCAAGCCCGTGGTGGCCGTCGTCGGACGTCCGAACGTGGGCAAGAGCATGCTCGTGAACCGCATCCTCGGACGGCGGGAGGCGGTCGTCCAAGACAAGCCGGGCGTGACACGCGACCGGGTGTCCTACGACGCCACCTGGAACGGCCGGGACTTCGTCCTGGTCGACACCGGCGGTTGGGTTTCCGATGCCAAGGGCATGGCCGCGCAGATCGCCGAGCAGGCCGAGATGGCCATTTCGATGGCTGACATCGTTCTCTTCGTCGTGGACGCCGCCGTCGGCACCACCGACGAGGACGAGGCCGTCGTCAAGGTGTTGCGCCGCTCGAAGAAGCCAGTCGTCCTCGCGGCCAATAAGGTCGATGACCAGCGCAACGAAGCCAACGCCGCGGCCATGTGGAACCTCGGGCTGGGGGAGCCGTGGGCGGTCTCTGCCATGCACGGCCGCGGCATCGGCGACCTCTTAGACGCGATGCTCGACGTCATGCCCGACGCGCCGGAGGCGGCGGAGGAGGAGATCGGCGGTCCGCGGCGGGTGGCTCTCGTCGGGCGTCCGAACGTGGGCAAGTCGTCCCTGCTGAACAAGCTCACGCGCACCAACCGCGCGGTGGTGGACAACGTCGCCGGCACCACGGTCGACCCGGTCGACGAGCTCGTCGACATCGGCGGCACCGTGTACCGCATTATCGATACCGCGGGTATCCGTCGGCGGGTGAAGGAAGCGTCTGGGCACGAGTTCTACGCGTCCCTGCGCACCCAGACCGCCATCGAGCGCGCCGAGGTGTGCGTGGTGGTGCTGGATGCGTCCGAGACGATCTCCGACCAGGACCTGCGGATTCTCACCATGGTCGAGGAGGCGGGCCGCGCGCTGGTCATCGCCTACAACAAGTGGGACCTCACCGACGACGAGCGCCGCCACTACCTCAACCGCGAGATCGAGCAGGACATCCAGGCGTTCTCCTGGGCGCCCAGCGTCAACATCTCGGCCCTCACCGGTCGCGCGGTCGACAAGCTGAGCCGGGCCATCGAAGAGGCCCTGGAGGGCTGGGAGACCCGCATTTCCACCGGCAAGCTCAATGCCTTCCTCGGACGTCTTGCTGCCGCTCATCCGCACCCGGTGCGGGGTGGTAAGCAGCCGCGGATCCTCTTTGGCACCCAGGCCCAGAACTGCCCGCCCACGTTCGTCTTGTTCACGTCGGGGCAGTTCGATCAGACCTACTTGCGTTTCGTCGAGCGTCGCCTGCGCGAGGACTTCGGGTTCCGCGGCTCGCCCGTGCACGTGGGCATTCGCGCCCGCGAGAAGAACAAGGACCGTAAGGGCTCCTAAACCTGACTCACCCCTCGGTCGTCACAGGACGTCCGAGGGGTGAGGTCTGTGGTGGGTCGCTACGCCGGTCGGCGGGCGGTGACCAGGAACAGCGCGAACTCGCGGTCTTCTTCGTGGTCGCCATGGGCGGTGCGGGTCGTGTGCCCGGCGGCTCGGAAGGTGATGTCTGTGAAGCCCGCCCCTTCGATCAGGTCCTGCAGTTGGTGGTGCGCGAACCCGTCGTGGCCGTGGAAGTCGGCGTGCTGGGCGTGGTAGGCCCCACCGTCCTGCTCCAGATCGATCGCCGCGAGCCAGCCGCCCGGCTTCAGGGTGGCGAACATGGCGTTGAGGGCGGTCGGCAGCGGGTCGACGTGGTGCAGGACGAGGGACGAGTACACGAGGTCGAACGACTGCGGCTCCGCGGACTGCGTCGTCAGATCGAGCTGGGTGGCCGTCAGGCGGGGTTCGTCCAGCTGGGCGATGCGGGAGGCTGCGACCTCGACCATGCCGGCCGAGGCGTCCGCCAGGACGATCGTCCCGACGTGGGGGAGCAGGCTGAGGGCCATCTGTCCGGTGCCGGCCCCATATTCGAGGGCCCGCATGTCCGTCCGCAACGGCACCGCGGCAGCGAGCAGTTTCGCGAACTCCTGGGAGCGTTGCGTGCGCCTGGGATCGTCGTCCCAGGTCGCAGCCAAATCGTCGAAGTCGACCATTACGTCGTGGGTCCGTTCTGGTTCGTAGCGTCCGGATGAGCTGACGGCGGAGCAGGCAATGTCGGGACGCTCGCCGCAGGCGGTGCCCACGTGGGCTGGGGAGCCTGCGGCGCAACCGGTGGGTATTGCGGAGCCGGCGGCGCCTGGTATTGGGGGGCCTGCGGCGCGGGCGACGGGTATTGCGGGGGCACGTAGCCCTGCTGCGGCGGGTAGGGCTGCTGGGGGGCGTAGTACTGCTGTGGCGGCTGGTAGGCGGCCTGGGGCGCCCATGCCGGCTGCGGGTTCTCGATGCGCCGCACCTGATCGATGAACATCACCGTCGGGAACGCCACCAGGTAGGCCACGCTGAGGAATTGAATGACGAAAAGCAGGATGAAGAAGACCACGAAGCCGGTCGCGAGGGCGCCCATGATGGCGTTGCTGTCGCCGCTCCGAGCCGATATGGCGACAGAGAAGGCCATGAACATGAAGGCGACGTACATGACGCCGCTGAGGATCATTGAGACGGGCATTTGGCCGACGTAGTAATAGCCGAACGTCCGCCAGAAGGCGCCCTTGGTGAGGGTCCAACTGCGCTTGGCGGCGTCCATGCCGGGGCGGCGCTCGATGGCGGCGGCGGGGTATAGGTAGATCAGCTTCGTTGACAGCCAGAACGTCAGCGGCAGAACGATAAGTGTGACGATGACCTCGACGACGACCCCTGCTGCCCCGCCCGAGGATCGCCCGGAGGTGCTGGACATACTTGCCCCCAGGATGGCGTACGTGACGAAGCCCGTGACCAGTCCGACCACCACGATGCCCGCGGTCATCATCAGCCAAATGGGCAGTAGGCGACGAATGAAGCCTTGGGAACTCGTCCACACCGTGCCCAACGTGGGGGCGTTGCCGCGCGCGATGTCGTCCGCGGCCAAGATGAGCAGGGACTGGAACTTGGCGTTCACCAGGACGACCAGAATGCTGCCCACGACAATGGCGAGCCCGGCCCACAGGGACGGCGCGAGGCTGCCCGGCGTCAACGTGCCGGATACGGACCCGCGGACGAGCACCGCCACCAACGAGTACACCATCACCAGGTACCCGCCCAAGAACACCATCGGGGCGAGCATCATAAGCGCCGAGATCGATGCGAACAGTTTGGGTTGCTGGCGCAGGATCCGGAACGTGCCGGTGAAGACCTCGCCGAGGCCCATCGGGCTCCGGGGAAGGACAGGAGTTTGCTGAGTCACCCCGCCATCGTACGGAGGGTCGGGGTCTCTCACCGTCGGCGCCCCGCGCGCGAGCAGCCCCGAACTTCGTGTAGGGTTTCTCCTCGGTGGCAACACCGGCGGGCTGTAGCGCAGCTTGGTAGCGCACTTGACTGGGGGTCAAGGGGTCGCAGGTTCAAATCCTGTCAGCCCGACCGTGTGATGTTTCAAGACATCTGCAAGATCCGAACCTACGGAATTGGGTTCGGATTTTGTCATTTCCGGGGTTGGTAGTCCTTGCTGGGTTCGATCGTGAGCTCGCGCAGGAGCTGGTCGTTGATGGCGTGGATGACGCGGCGTCGAGGTCTTGGACGAGCAGGATGACGTGGGTCGGGCGTGGGTTCGTCCGATGCCGATGTGGCGGAGTTGGCCGTGGAGACGCAGGTGACGGGGCCGGACTTGTCGATGATGTCGTGGCGGACCCGTGTCGCGGGATAGCTTCGGCGTGTTTACTTCTTTACATCAGATAGGGGTGATCGCGCTGCTAACGTGTCGCAATGTTAGGAGGTGCGTCATGCCGGACAACGACCGGTTCCGTACTGGGCTTTCAGGGCGATGGTTGCGGGTGCAGCGATCCATTTGTGCGGGTGATCGACCCGACCGGATCGCCGACTTGGCGACGAAGGCGGCAGCCGATGACCTACGTCGTATCGGGGGGCTTGGACCAGTAGTCGAGCGGCTGGAGGCTGCCGAGTCGCGGTCTGGCAACGAAGGATGGCCCGACACCATTATGGATGAGGCCAGCGTGTCCAGTCGGCATCACCTAACGCTGTTCGCGGCGAACCAACTCACGAGGCAATTGGCCCTGACTTCTCCTGTAACCGCGCTACACGCGTTCGCCGAAAGGGTCATCTCGAACCTGACCAATGATCGGTTTGACCGTATGCTGCCGAATGTCCTCGGGCCAGGAAAACTCACGGCGGCTCGGTTCGCTGATCTCCGCGACGACATACAGCGGCACCCACAGATGACCAAGCTCTGCGACCAACTCGTGAAGCATCCCGACGCGGCTGGGCTGCATGCTCCCCGTGGCACGGTTCGCCCCCGGAAGATCCACGACCTACTTAACACCGAGGTGAGCGAACTGTGATCGCAAGAAGCGAAGCCGCCTCCTATCTAGTTCGCTACCGGTCTGGCACCGAAAGCCAGAGCCGTTCGCTCCAATGGGAGAGCGACCTAACTGTGGATGGCAGAGGGTTCCGTCAACACCTCGCGGAGGCGATGCCGCCGGAGGCGTCCGATCTACTGATACTTGCCGCATCGGCATACGCGGTCGACCGGATGGTTGCTCGCCCGGGCTTGCGCCGAACCCGCGACTCCGGCGACTGGCATCGCGACCTCTTCATGGATGTACCAGTGTCGGACCCTTCCCGCTGGGCAGCACTCGCGGCCAAGACGGAACGGCTCCTACGGTGGCTAACCGATGACAACTGGAATCTCCACTTCTCGCAACGTGCCGGCTATCGAGGACCGCTCGATCCGTCTCAGCAGGCGTTGTTCAGCGCCCTTCCGGCCAGATGTCGGCCGATCCTGTTCTCGGGCGGACTCGACTCGGGCTGCGCTCTTCAAAACGCCCTGTCCGTCGACGATGCAGTGGCGATTAGCGTCCATACAAACAGCTGGATGCAGAACACCCAGCGGACTGTCGCCCAGGGCCTCGCCAGCTTGTCCACGCATCGTTTGGCGGCGCTGAGCTTCCGCGTCAACCTTCCGGCAGGCGGCACCGAAACAAGCCAGCGTACGAGAGGTCTGTTGTTCCTCGCTTCGGGAACGATGGCGGCGATTGCTGCTGGGGCCGACGGTCTGGTCGTCGCCGAGAACGGCGTCGGCGCCATCAATCTGCCCTACGTCGCATCGCAGCGAGGCACTGAATCGACCAGGGCGATGCACCCCCGAACCCTGCACATGTTCAGCGACATTGTCTCCAGCCTGAGGGGCACGGAATTCACGGTTGATGCTCCCTATCTGATGAGTACCAAGGCGGAACTGATCGGCATGACCAATGCCGTGGCCGACAAGGCCCTCTCGCACACGGTTTCATGCGATAGCGGCTTCTCAGCACGCGTGGCTCATCGAGAGCCCTGTGGACGATGCACTTCATGCATCCTCCGGCGTCAGTCGTTGGCCGCAGCAGGCCGGCCCATGGTCGATGAGCGCCTCCCGTACCGCCACCCCATACCCGTTGAATTTCCCGAGTTCTCGGCCATGGCGTGGCAGGTGCTCCGTTTACGCCGTTGCCTCCGGGAACCGGACCCCTGGCCTCAGCTAATGTGTGAATTTCCAGAGCTCGTCCATCTCGACGGCCTCCTCGACCAAGGCCGGGTGTTGTCCCTCTACGACAGGTATGTCCAGGAGTTCGAGACGTATCTGCAGTCCCTCGGCATCGAACAACAATGGATGTGAGCGCGAACCAAGATGCCTAACTTTGAACACATGGGCCAGCGACTTCGCTCCGCTCGTGAACGTGCCGGGATGACGCAGGCGGAAGTAGCAGTCGAATTGGGGGTCAGTCGCCCCCTCCTCATCGCGATGGAAAAGGGCACGAGGGAGGCGACGCCCGCCGAACTAGTGACGTTGGCGGAACTGTACGGTCGCCCCCTCAGCGAGATTCTTCGTCCTTCTGAGCCGCCAGCCGCAATCGGCGGACGCTTCCGCACCGCCCTCGCTAGCACGCCGAGAGCCGAGGAGATCCAGCGCAGCATCCGAGAACTCGAGCGCGCGGCTGACGACTATCTCGATCTGCTTCGTCGGTCGTCCTCGTCGTTACCGGGGCACTCACCGGCCGCTCGTCCCGTGGATGGGCTCGATATGAACGTCGCGGCCGAGACACTGGCGCTGGATGAGCGCACGCGACTCAGGTTGGGCGATGGACCTATCGACCGACTACGCGAGACGCTGGAGATCGAGGTCGGACTCCGAATCTTCGTTATACCCCTGCCGCGTAATGTGTCAGGTCTGTTCGTGTACCTGGACCCGTTGGGAGGGTGTGTGGCTGTCAATGCCAACCACCCCCGAGAGAGGCGACGGTGGACGAAAGCGCATGAGTATGCACACTTCATTGTCAATCGGAACAAGCCAGAGATCACGGAGATCCCGGGACGCAAGCGACTGAGCGAGTCAGAGCGATTCGCCGACGCTTTCGCCGGAAACTTCCTGATGCCACGGAACGGTCTGATTCGACGATTCAACGAGCTTAAGCGGAGCAAAGCAGGAAGAGTAACGCCGGCAACCCTAGTCCAACTTGCACACTCCTACGGTGTGTCCGTCCAGGCGATGACGCTCAGGCTTGAGGACCTCGACACGATTCCGGCCGGAACTTGGGACAAGCTCAGGGACCACGACTTCCAGCCCCGGAAGGCGGCTGACCAACTCGGAATCCCCCGAAAGGAGGGTTCAGTCGAGGCGTTTCCAGTTCACTACCGGAGCTTGGCAGCTCAGCTATACGCCGACGCGGAGATTAGCGAAAGCCAACTGGCGCATTACCTTGGTACGGACATAGTGGGGGCGCGGCGCGCATACCAGACGCTGACTACCACCTCGGATATTGGTGAAGATGGCACGGCTCAGATTTTCGACCTGCGGGGATCGGACTGATTCATGGCGTGGGGGAATCCGATTATTGTGGACGCCTGTGTCCTAATCAATCTTGAGGCGACAGGTCAGCTTGATCTCATTGCGCGCACACTCGGCCTCGACCTGCTCGTTACGGAGTCTGCGCGCGCCGAGGTGGGCAGCCTGCGCGACGAGTTCGGGGGAGTCATCCAGATTGTCCCGATACAGCTTGAGCGCCACACGAACTCAGGCTCGTTGGCGGTTATCGCCCTGGAACCAAATGAGCTGCCGACGTTTGTCCAACTCGCGCTTGCACTCGGAGACGGCGAAGCGTCCAGCATCGCCGTCGCTGCAAGCCGGGGTTTCGCGATAGCCACCGACGACCGCAAGGCACGCCGGATCAGCATAGAGCGCGGACTCCCCGAACCGCTGCGCACGACGGCGATACTCCGGGCCTACTGCGGGCGAGCCCAGAGCGCAGCTCCCGTCGTTCGAGACCTTTTATGGGCGGTGCAGCAGCGAGCCAATTTTGTTCCTCCGCGGTCAGACCCGGACCGCGACTGGTGGAGACTCCATCTCTGACAGCGGCTGCCGAGGGCGATGGAGCGTCGGGCGAGGAGTGCATCCCGGGTCTGGTGGAGGGTCTGATCCCACTAAAGGATGCAGGTCATGACTTCGAAGATCTCGCCCGCCAGTGGGGCATCGAGATCACCGGTTCCCGTGACGACTCCGACCTTTGGGAGACCCAACTGCCCGCCCTGATGGCCGAGCGCGCCGCCAGCCTGGCCCCGAACCAGCGCTTCGATGCCGTCAACGTGGACGAGGCCCAAGACTTCGCAGACGATTGGTGGACGCCTCTCGTTCGTTCTCTTCGCGACCAAGAGAGACGGGCGGCATTTTCGCGTACAGCGACGAACGCCAACGAGTCTTCGCCCGCTTCGGACGCCCGCCGCTGGCGTCGATACCGCTCGTCCTCGACCACAACCTCTGCAACACGCGCCAGATCGCGCAGAGCTTCGTCCCGCTCGCGCCCGCCTCGATGGTGCTACGAGGTGGGGACGGCCCCGCCGTCGAGTTCGTCCCGACGGCCCTGGACGACGTCGTGGACGCCGCGGACGATCAAGTCGAGCGCCTCCTCGACGAAGGATGGGAGCCCAAGGACGTCGCCCTGATCACCGTGGGCGCCCAGCACCCCGTCCAAAAGGAACGCCATGAATCCCTCGGGTATGAGACCTATTGGGACGAGTTCTGGTCCAACGACGACGTCTTCAGGACGCGTTGCCGAGTGACCCCATCGCGCGGACCCAGACCGTCGGACCTGAACGTGTGGCGGATCAACATCACCTGAGTCGAATCGATCTTGGCCGCAGACATAACGTCGCCCAAAGTCAGAGTGAAGGAGGCGGGTGGCTTTTCGTCCATGTCGGCAACTTACCGAGGCCGGAGTCCCAGACACTCGACAAGCTTCGGGATCCGCCCCGCGAGGGCAAGCCAGAGCAGGTCGTCGTTCACTTTGTCGTCGTGATGGGCCACTAGGCTTCGCATGCGATTGATGCCTGCCCAGTCGACGTCAGCGTGCCGGGCGAGATACTCCTCGGGAAGTTTCTCCGCGACCGTCGCGATCTTGATGAGGATGCGCTCGCCGGCGTTCCGGAGGATCGCACCGTCCATGGTGTCGGCGAGGTAGGCGGCCTTACCTTGCGTGACGAGATAGGCGGCTTCGTCCGCGAACCGAGAGAGGTCGTCGAGGCGGCGTTGGATTCGATCGTCAGTCACAGCGGCACAGCCTCCGCGAGGGCTCGGGCTAGCACGGGCCCCGAACTGCCAGCAGACACGACATCGACAGGCACTGTGAGCAGGTCCGTAAGGTGCTCTTCCAGGCCCAATAGCGTGACGATGTCAGCATCTGGCGGAAAGGCCACCAACAAATCGAGGTCAGAGCCAGGTTCGTCAGTGCCGAGCGCGACAGATCCGAAAACCCTCACGTCTGTCGCGCCCACCCGCGCCGCTGCGTCCAGAACATCCGCGCGGACGACGCTCAGCAACTCGGATGGTCGCAACTGCAAGGCCTCATCAAGTGCGGCCCGCACGGTGTCGGAAGGCTGCCGGACCCCTCGTTCAATGGCCGCGATGAGTGGTTGTTTAACCCCGGCTTGATGCGCGAGTTCGCGCTGCGTGAACCCCGCCGCCCGGCGACGCAGCCGCACTGTCTCGGCGTAGCTTCTTGGACTCATGCCGCAATGATAACGCGGACGTTATCGCCGAACGTGGACGCGATGACCTGATCCGCCCGCCCGATTTCTGCTTGTGCGGAGCATGCCGGGGCCGTGTAGTTCGTCAAGCACTTGTGAAGTCAGGTGTCCGCACAACTGGCCCCTTTTGCGAGTACACTCGTGCTAACAAAAGGCTCACGTCCGACGGAGGCTTCCCATGATTCTGGCTGCGATTGTCGTTTGTGAGGTCGCGTTCTGGGTGGCTTTGCTCGCGGGGCTGGGGGCTCGGTACGTGCTCCAGCGACCGCGCCTAGGGGCCATCCTGTTGATCTTGGCTCCGGTGGTCGATGCGATCTTGCTCGTGCTGGTGGCTGTCGATCTGCTCGGTGGGGGAGTCGCCTCGTGGCAGCACGGGATCGCCGCGCTCTATATCGGAATCTCTGTCGCCTACGGGCCACGCATGGTTGCCTGGGCCGATGAACGCTTCGCCTACCGGTTTGCTGACGGACCTAAGCCCGCTCGACTTACTGGCAGCGCGTACACCCTCAAGTGCTGGCGCGACGTGCTGCTGACTCTGCTTGTCGTGGCCATTGCGGGCGCGATTTTGGGTGCCCTGATCCTCCTGGTCAGTGACCAGACCCGGACGGCAGCGCTGTCTGGCTTCTTCGCAGTGCTGGGATTCATCCTCACGATCGACGTGCTCTGGGCCGTCAGTTACACGCTCTGGCCGCGCCACGCGTCGGAAGCCCCCACGACCCCGTCTTTAGGCTGATCACATGCCCCGCAGGATCGACACGGACGCGCGCTCCCTCGCCATCGCTGGTGCATCCCTCCGCGTACTCGAGCGGGACGGCCTCGCGGGGCTTTCCGTCCGAGGAGTCGCCGACGAGGCAGGCATCGCCACAGCGTCTCTTCGGCGCGCGTTCCCGACGCAGCATTCGCTCCGTGAACATTGCTTCTCCCTCATCCAGCAACGTGCCTCCGCGCGAATCCGAACCCTCAACCTCACCGGTCGGGCCCTGGCCGAGAGCATCCTCGCCCAGCTACTGCCTCTCGACGGTGAACGTCGGTTGGAGTTGGTTGCCCAGGTTCAACTGGGGGTGCTGGCGCTGACCGACGCTGCACTCCAGCCCGCGGCACATCGCCTCAGCGACGCGGTCGACGAAGGGTGCCAGGTGGCGATCGCCGTGCTCGCCGGAGCGGGCGGGCTCGATCCCGACCGCGACCCGACTTACGAAGCACGGCGCCTGCGAGCCCTCTTGGACGGTCTCGCGATGAGCATGCTCTGGAATGCCGCCCGCTCGGACGGCAATGACGCCCTCGTCACTCTCGCACGACACTTGGACGAGCTCGCCCCTGCGGCTTAGGTCGTCTGTCGGTGCTCACTGCTGGGCCATTCGAAGCGGCTATGCGAGGCGCAGACGCAACGCATCTGCGGCAAATCGAGCGGCTTCAGCGCCGCCGAAGCTCTCATGGAAATCGGGGTTGCTCTCGTACGTTGCGGCCATTCCGCGAACCATCGCGGCTGAGCGTAACGTATCGCCAGCATGGGTCGGGGTGCCTGGTATCTCCGCGAACCAGTCGATGTGACGAGCCGCATGTTCCTGCGCGGCCTCGGAGTCTGGCGTCTCCCCGGCCTCGCCTAGTTCACGCCAGCGCGTCATCAGACTCTCGGCGTTGCGCTTCCAGGCACGTTGCTGACTGATGCTCTTGCTGTGCCACCAGCGATTAGACACCTCGAAGACCTCCCGGCCCCAACGTTCGACCACTTCGTGTTCGTAGCGGTCGTTGAAACCGTCGAGCATGAGGTCCATGTGGGGCTCCCGGCCCTCGAGGCGCATCGCGAGCGTGTGCTCGACCGCTCGCATGCGGCGCTCGACCCCGTCTCGTTCCTGCTTGAGCCGTCCAAGATGAGCTTCCAGAGCGGAGGCTTCAGCGCCTGGATAGTCAGCAGCGTCGAGAGCAGCGGCGATGTCGGGCAGAGGCATTCCCGTTTCGCGCAGAAGGAGGATGCGTTGCAGACGTGCCACTGCTTGGGGTCCGTAGTAGCGGTAGCCGTTGACGCCGATGCGATCTGGGGAAAGCAAGCCGATCTGGTGGTAGTGCCTCAAGGTTCGACCGCTGATCCCGGCGCGTTCAGCGAGTTCCTGAACTGTCCACTCCATGATTCCCACCTCCCGTCGTCCAGCATTCTCTAGGCCCAGTCTTACCGCTCCGAAGGAGCACTTTGCAGCGCTGCGAGTTCGCTGGTGGCGACGTGGATGATGTCTGGGGCGGGAGTTCGGAAGTTCTGCGCCGCTGAACGGCCCGTAACGTCGAGGTATGCCTGGACGAGTTGGACGCCAGCGGCATAGCCAGCCCCCGTCGGCAGGCCGACAGGTTCGGTCCCAAATAGGCGTGCGCTGGAGTCTCCGAGAATCCACGCCGTGAAGTTCTGCATGCCTGTCACGTCGAGTCCTGTCATGACCTTCGCGAGTACGGCAGTATCCGTCCTTGTGATGTCGGACACGAAGTGCGTGTAGCCGTCATGGCCGTACAGCTCCGCTGCGAAGATGTCTGCAAGGCCTTCGGCAATCACTTGCTCGCCGACGTTTACTGTCATCTGATTCCAGACAATTCCGCCCGGCGAGTAGCGAACGTTGTGATGCAGCTCGTGCACAACGATCGCTTCCAGACGATCGAGCACCGTGGCGTTCGGCCACAGGGTCAAGACGATGTACCCGCTGATGCCGCCGAACGCGGTAAGCCCCTGTAGCTCGCTCATGAAGTGCTCATTGGTCGGATCACCGACGAGAAGGAGAACCTTCAGATCAGGGATCACCATGTCAGGATCGGCGTCCTTGAGAGCCTCGATTCCACGGTTAAGGGCACTCGTCATCCGCTGCCATGCCTTCGCGTCAACGAGTGCTTGAAGGGCCTGTCGAACTTCCTCCGTGTCGCGATCCAGAGGAAACGCGAAGCTCTGCTCATGCACGCGCCTCAGGTCGAGGCCACCGGGCACGAAACGGTACATGCCAGCCATCGGTTCCCACATCTTCCGCACGAGCTCGGGACGCTGGGCGTCGTCAGCCTCAAGGATCGTGGTCATTGCGGCGGCTGTATCGAGCACTGTGATGGTCATGGCACCTGACGCTAAACATTGTCGTAACGGCAAGGTCAAAGGGGCCATCGCTGCTCAGCCCGGACGGGTCCTACGGGCACCCAACACCCGCTGGGAGAACGAGACGATCCCTTGGCGACAAATGTCCTCGTGTGCCTGGTCCGAACAGGTACCACCGTGGACGGCCGCGTCAGTCAGGTCGGACGTGACGACGGAAGGCGCCGGGCGACATGCCGGTGCGGGCGCGGAAGTAGGCCGAGAAATTGGCGGGATCTTCGAAGCTCAACCGGGCGGCCACGTCGGACGCCGGGACGGTTTCATGAGCTAACAGCCTCTTCGCTTCGAGGATCACGCGCCGATCGATGAGGTCCTTCGCGGAAAGGCCGGCGCCTGCTTGGGCCACGCGGTTCAACGTCCGGGAGGAGTAGCCCAACCGCTCGGCATACCAAGCGACAGACCGGTGCTGGGCGAAGTCAGTCTCAACCTGCGCGCGGAACTGGTCGAACGCCTCGCTGGTCGGACGCACGACATCGCTGCCAGCCGGCGAACTAGACGCTAACACCAGCAAGAACGCGAGAACCGCGTGGCGCAAGGCCGCCTCGCGCAGGTGCCGATCGGCACCCACGGGAACGGGGGAGAGCGCGGTCAGAATGGCGGCGGCCTGGCTGACCGACGACCCGGCGAGTGCGACTCCTGGCCACAAGTTGCGGTCGTGGGACGGGCGAGTGAGCAGGCCCGCAACGTCGGACGGCATCACCTCTGGGCGCATCATGATGGCTAGGCCGTCGATGTCGTCGATTCGTCCCCACCGCTGCACCTGACCGGGGTGGACCCACAACACGTCCCCCGCGCTCAGCGGGAAGCGCGCAAAGTCGACTTCATGCAGGCACTGGCCGTCCTCGATCACCAGCGCCAACTCGAACCCGAGTCGCTGCGGACGTCGGAACTCCTCGGGGCCACCGCGGCGCCGCAAGGTCGCGATGGACGTGACCTCGACCAATCCCACGCCGGACGCCCGCGGCGCGTATCCAACCTCGCGAACCGAACCTGTCTCGTTTTCACCATCAACTGTCTGCATCTACCCTTTTGACCCTCCGACTCGCTGAATATTCTCACCATATGACCCACGAGCAATCCGTGCCCAACGAACCCAAAACCGCGAACGCAACGAACGAGAAGTCCCACCTGATCTACGTGTTCGACGCTTACTGCGGGTGGTGCTACGGCTTCGGACCCCACCTCGCCGCGTTCGTGGCACGGCACCGCGATGAGATCGACCTGACGGTCATCTCGGGCGGGTTGTTCCTGGGGGAGCGCGTCGTCCCAGCCCCGCAGTTGACCTTCATCCACGACGCCAACCTGCGGATCACCGAGCTCACCGGCGCCCAGTTTGGGTCCGCTTTCGCCGCGCGGATGGCCGATCCCACCTTCGCGATGGATTCCTTCGACGCCGCCCGCGGGTTCGCCGCCCTCCGCGCCGAGGCCCCCACCCGCGCGCTGGAGGCCGCCGAAGCCCAACAAGCGGCGTTCTATCAACGCGGCTTGAGCCTCTCCGACCCCGAGACCTACCGCGCGGTCGCGGCCGACCTCGGGCTCGACCCCGCCAAGGTCGTGGCGAACTTCCTCGCCCCGCGATCCGAATCCGTCGCCACCGACGATTTCCGCACCTCTCGGACGCTCGGCGTCACGTCCTTCCCGACGCTCATGATCCGAGCCGAGGACGGCCAGCTTCATCGACTCGGCGGCCCGTCGAGCACCCCCGCGCAACTGGATGCGGCCCTCGCCGCCTTCCGCGCCCACTGAACCCCACCCCAAAAACCCCTCACCAAAGAAGAGAACACCACTATGTCCGCAGTGACTTTCCAGATCCTCGACGCCTCGGACGCGTCCCTTAACAAGACCAGCGTGATCGTCGCCGGTGACAGTGAGGCTGTCGTGGTCGACCCCGGCTTCACCCGCGCCGACGGCCACCGCGTCGTCGCCGCCCTGCTTGACGCCAACAAAACCCCGAAGGCTGTGCTGATCACCGCGGGAGATCCCGACTTCTACTTCGGTGCCGAGGTGCTCGCGGACGCCTTCCCGGGCGTTGCCTTCCTCGCCCCCGCCGACGTGATCGCCCACATCCGCGAGTCCTACGAGGGCAAGCTGCAGGCCTGGGCCCACCTGGGCGCCAACCTGCCGACCCGTCTGATCGAGCTCACGCCCTTCGAGGGCGCGCTCACCGTCGACGGCACCGACCTTGAACTGCGCCACGCCGAGGCCCTGGGCGACCACGGCTGGTACGTCTACGTCCCCTCCCAGTCGGCCATGCTGGGTGGCGTCGTGCTGTTCGAAGGTCTGCACGTCTGGACGGCCGACAACGCGACCCCCGAATCCCGAGCCCCGTGGATCGCGGCGCTGGACGACCTCGAAGCCCTCGATCCGACCTTCGTGGTGGCTGGCCATCGCACGGCCGACGCCCCCACCGACCTCACCGCCATCCGCTTCACACGGCAGTACCTGCGTGACTTCGATCGGATCATCGCCGAGTCGGCCGACGCAGCCACGGCCGAGGCCGCCCTCGTTGCGGCGTACCCGGAGGCGGGCCTTCGCCTGGCCGTCACCCTCGGCACCAAGGTCGCGAAGGGCGAGATGACATGGGGCTGATCGACGCTACCGGCCAGGCCCCGGGGACGTCGTCCGTCGGCAATACCTGGCCTCAGCGAACGGCGATCTGGACGCTCTTGGCGAGACCCTGGCGCCGGACGTCGAGTGGACCGAGACCGCCGGCTTCCCGCTCGGCGGCACCTATCGGACGCCCTCGGGGGTGACCAGCCACGTCATGGAGGCCCTCGGACGCGACTGGGAAGGCTGGACTGCTCATGACGACACCTACGTCGTCGACGGCGAGAACGTCGTGGTGTTGGCGCGGTACACCGCCCGCAACCGGGCGACCGGCAAGGACCTCAACGTCCGCGTCGCTCACCATTTCGTGGTGCGCGGCGGCTTGATCGTCCGCTTCGAGCAGTTCGTCGACAGCGCCACTGTGCGTGACGCGATGAGCTGATTCAGCTCGAGGAAGGGCGCCCACGGACTGGATACAACACGCAGTCCGGGGCGCCTTCCCCGCGGTCGGTTCGTGCAGAGCGCGAGACAGGAAAACGCTCGGCAGATTGCCTTCCGGCAGAGTGCGTGAGCCGCATCTCAGTAAGGTTGCTTTCCATGACAACATCGCCGCGAGTCGTTCCATTGGCATCAGAGTGGTTATGGGAGGCAATGGATCAGACAGAGGGGACGTGCTCCTCACAAGCCCCTATCTTTCGTTTGATACGTGCGACAAGATCGCGAAATCTGCGACGAGTTCAGAACACAAGTGGACGCTGGTTACGACGCTGGATCCCAGTGCCGTCGCCAACGGGTTCCTCACCGTGCAGGGTCTCGGGAAGTTGCTCGACGCGGGCGTCGAGGTACGCCATGTGGAGCGATTGCACGCGAAGTGCTTCGTGGTTGGCCGTCAGGCCCTTGTCGGGTCCGCCAACCTCACTGGCGCGGGCCTCGGGAGTTCGGCCAGCCCAAATCGGGAGCTCGGCGTCGAGCTTGACGTGGACCAGGCAGCCGCCGCCGTCGCCGAGATTCGTACGTGGCCAGCTCGCCTCGTTTCGAAGGCCGACCTTGTTCAGTTGTCGCGGGATGCGCGGGGCCTTACGGAGGTGCACCCAATTCAACATGATGCCTTGGACCCTTACTCAGCCCTTGCCCGCGTGGAGCAGCTTCTCGTCGACGCGCGAGACCAGACGCGTTCTTTGTGGTTGAAGCTGGAGTTCGGAGCACCGGCGCTCGAAAGCTGGCGAGGCCCTTCCTGGTTTGCAAGTCCGAAGAAGGGGAAGCCCAGCATCAAGCCCCGTGACCTTGTCCTCGTTTGTTCGAAGGCTACCCATGACTGTTATGCCGTCGTTGAGGTCACGTCGGACCCAGAGTTTCAGCCTCCCTTCTATTTGGAGGTAGCTCGTCAGGACGACCCTGGGGCGGCAGAGCGGTGGCCGTGGGTGAGCTACACATCCCCGAGGTTCGTGCCTACCGAATTGACACCGCTCAAGATCAACGAATTGGGTGCGAGCGCACCGGCGCTCCAAAATGGCCACATTCGGCTCCAATTCGACCAGTTCACCGCAGCCGTTCGGGCATTGGCGCGGCTTGCCTCCGAGTGACGAAGGAGCCGGATAACCCCATCACGAACGATCCCCGGTTCTGGGGCGCTTGGAGGTCGGGGCTGGGATGTTGCGCACCGGATGCTTTGTCGTCGCGAGGGCCTTAGAAGCGCAGCAACGCCTTGATGGCGCGGCGTTCGTCCATGGCCCGGTAGGCCTCGGCGGCATCGTCGAAGGGAAGCTCCAGATCGAAAACTTTGCCCGGGTCGATCTCCCGGCGCATCACCCTCTCGATGAGGTCGGGCAGGTAGTCGCGGACGGGCGCCGGCCCGCCGAGCAGGTGCACGTGCGAGAAGAACAGCTCCAATCCGGGCAGGCTCACGTCGTGGGAGACCCCGACGTAGCCCACGTGACCACCGGGCCGGGTGGACCGGATCGCCTGCATCATCGACTCCTGGGTGCCCACCGCTTCGAGGGCGCTATGGACGCCGAGCCCGCCGGTCAGGTCCTTGATCCGGGCCACGCCCTCGTCGCCACGCTCGGTGACGATGTCGGTGGCGCCGAACTCCAACGCCAACTTCTGCCGGGATTCGTGGCGGCTCATGGCGATGATCCGCTCGGCGCCCAACAGCTTGGCCGAGAGCACCCCCCAACAAGCCCACCGCCCCGTCGCCGATCACCGCGACCGTCTTGCCGGGTCCGACCTCGGCAGCCTTGGCCGCGAACCAGCCGGTGCCGAAGACGTCCGAGCAGGCCAACAGGCTGGGGATCAGCTCCGGTTCGGGCGTCCGCGAGGTGGCGACCAGCGTGCCGTCCGCCAAGGGGACGCGCAGGTATTCGGCCTGGCAGTTCTCCGCACCCATAGGACGCCGGTCGAGGCAGGAGCTCTGGTAGCCAGCGCGGCAGTTCTCGCACGTGTTGTCGGAGGCGAAGAACGACCCCACCACGAAGTCGCCCACCTTCAGCGACGTGACGCCGGGACCCACCTCCTGCACCACGCCCGCATATTCGTGGCCCGTCGGCCTCGGTTCTGTGATGACATCGATGCCCCGGTAGCCCCACAGGTCCGAGCCGCACACGCAGGCGGCCGCGAGCTTGATGATCGCGTCACCCGGTTCGCGGAGGACGGGCAGGGGCGTCTCGACGACACGGACGTCACGTGGTCCGTACAACAACACTTCACGCATGGGAGTTCCTTATCACGTGGGGGCTGACACTGCGGATGCGGCAGCAGCAGAGGGACGGCCGAGCGCGAGCGCGCCCAGGGAGAGGGCGGTCAACACCAGGACAATGACCGCCATGGGCACGGCGGTCTGGGTGCCACCGAGGCCGGCCAGGGGAGCGATCACGCCGGCCATGCACCACTGGAGGAAGCCCAGCACGGCCGAGCCGGTGCCGGGATGTTCGGGGACTTCGTGGGAGGCGAGGGCACCGGCGTTGGGGCCGACCAACCCTTGCGCGCTCATCAGCACGAGGAATCCCACGAGCGCCATCCACAGGGGCATGCCGCGCAGCGCGCCGACGAGCAGCAGTACCCCGGCGGCCCCGGTGACGATCAGTCCGATGCCGATGACGCGCCGGGTCGAAACCCGTCCGGCCAAGCGCCCGGCGAGCAGGGTGAGGACGGCCAAACCCACGGCGTTGAACGCGAAGTCGAGCGAGTACTGGATCGGCGACAGCCCGTTCATCGACTGCAGGATGAAGGCCGACGTGGCGACGTAGGCGAAGGTCACGCCCATCGAGAACGCCATCACGACCAAGTAGGCGACGAAACGTGGCCGTCGCAGAACCGACCCCGTCGCGCCGACGACCTGCCGGAGCCCGCCGGCATGCCGCCGCTCGGGAGGCAGTGTCTCGGGCACGGCGACGGCGACCGCGAAGGTCATGAGCGCGGCGAAACCTGCCACGACAAGGAACGACGCGTGCCACGGCCACACCATCAACAGCAGGCCACCCAGCAGCGGACCGACGATCGGGGCGACGCCTCCCACGCCAGCCACCACGTTGAGCGACCGGACGAGATGCACCCCCGAGGCGAGATCGACGACCACAGCCCGCGCGATCACCATGGCCCACCCACCGGCGAAACCCTGAACGAAGCGGGCCACCAGCAGCACACCGATCGACGGGCTCCAAGCGCACACGAGGGACGAGACCACCAAGGCCACCAGAGACACCATGAGCGGCACCCGGCGTCCGCGTTGATCCGAGATGGGACCACCGAGCAGCTGCCCGAGCGCCATCCCCACGAAGAACGTGGTCAGCGTCAGTTGCACCTCGGTGGCGCTGATAGCCAAATCGGCCGCCACCTGGGGAAAGGCGGGCACGTACATGTCCGTGGCGAGGGGCGCAATGCTGCCCACGGCGACGACCGTGGCCAAAATGCCCGGGGTTAGGCGATCAGGCGCGCCCTCCGAAGGTCCGCCCACCACAGGCGTGGAACTGCGCACTTTCTCGTCCGAGGATTCTCCGATCACCCCTCCAGATAACCAGGCCCGGGCCTGCGCAGGGAGGCCTTCTTGAAAGGTGTACTGCGAGGGCGTGTCTGCTGGCTGGCCTGCGACCTAGGCTGGCGGCCATGGACAACCGAGCCGAGGTCCGCGAGTTCCTCATGTCACGCCGGGCGAAACTCACTCCGGGCGATGTCGGCCTCCCCGTGGACGGCCGTCGTCGCGTGCCGGGGCTCCGGCGCAGCGAGGTGGCGACTCTCGCGGGGGTCAGCGTGGAGTACTACTCCAAGATCGAGCGTGGTGGCTTCGGCGGCGTCAGCCCCGCCGTCCTGCAGGCGTTGGCCCGGGCACTGCGACTGGACGCCGCCGAGCGCGCGCACCTACTCAACCTCAGCGAAGCCTACGAGGGCACGAGCGTCCTTGCCCGGCCAAGGCGGCGATCCGCCAAACCGTGGACGCCCCGCCCGGCGCTGCAATGGGTGTTGGACGCCATCACGGGTGGGCCGGCTCTCGTCCGTAACGGACGCATGGACCTGCTTGCCACCAACGCGCTCGGACGCGCCATGCACGCACCGCTGTACGATCGCGTGCCCGTCGGGCCCCCAAGCTTTGCCCGCTTCACGTTCTTAGACGATGCTTCCCACGATTTCTACCCCGACTGGGACCAGGCAGCCGACATCTGCGTCGCTATCCTGCGCACCGAAGCCGGACGCGACCCCCATGACCGGAACCTTCAAGATCTCGTGGGAGAGCTGTCGACCCTGAGCCCCGAGTTCCGGCAGCGTTGGGCGCGCCACGACGTCCGGTTACACGGCGCGGGCAGCAAGAGCTTCCACCACCCTGTGGTGGGCGACCTGGACCTGGCCTACGAAAGCGTCGACATGGCGTCCGATCCGGGGCTGACGCTCACCATCTACGCCGCCGAACCTGGCTCCCGAACCGCCGAGGCCCTTCGGCTGCTGGCATCCTGGGCAGCCACGCCTGCCGCGCCCACGGTGAGCCGCGCTCCGGCGCACTCCGACCACTGACCCCCTCCGAAGGACCTCAGAAATGCAGTACAAGAAGTTGGGCCGCACCGGGCTCACCGTGAGCGCCATCGGCCTCGGGTGCATGAGCTACGGCCAGGCTGTCGCAGGCATGCATCAGTGGACGCTCGACGAGGACGCCGCGGCGCCCTTCTTTCGCCAGGCCGTCGAGCTCGGCGTGACCTTCTGGGACACCGCGAACGTCTACCAGGGCGGCTCCTCCGAAGAGTTCGTCGGACGCGCCATCACGCGCTTCTCGCGGCGCGAGGACATCGTGCTGGCGACGAAGGTCTGGGGTCGGATGCATGAAGGCCCCGGTGGCGGTGGCCTCTCCCGCAAGGCGATCTTGGAACAGTTGGACGCCTCGTTGCGGCGGCTCGGCACCGACTACATCGACGTGTACTACCTGCATCGCTTCGACGATGAGGTTCCGGTTGAGGAGACGATGGCCGCCCTGCACGACGTCGTCACCTCGGGGAAGGTGCGGTATCTCGGCGCCTCCTCGATGTGGACGTGGCAGTTTGCCAAGCTCCAGCACGCTGCGGCGCTGAACGGTTGGACCCGCTTTGCCGCGATGGAAGACCAATACAACGTGCTGCGCCGGGAAGAAGAGCGCGACATGATCCCGTTCTGCCTCGACCAGGGCGTGGGGCTGACGCCGTACTCCCCGTTGGCCAAGGGGCGCGCGGCGCGCCCCTGGGGCGAACAGACCGCCCGCTCGACCGCAGACCAGGTGGCGAAGGCCTTCGATCGCGATGTCGATCGGTCCGTCGTCGACGCGATCGCGCACCTGGCCGCCGAGCGCGAGTTGCCGATGGCCCAGGTCGCCTTGGCCTGGCTGCTGGCCAAGCCGGTCGTATCGAGCCCGCTCGTCGGAGCCACCAAGCCCCACCACCTCGCCGACGCGGTGGCAGCCTTGGACGTCCACCTGAGCGAGGCTGACCTGGCCTTGCTGGAACAGCCCTACGTCGCGCAAGACAACTACTGGTGGTGACCGAGGCGTGCGGCACCGGCGCGCTGAGCCCCGCGGTCGCTGCCGACGCCCCCACAGTTCCCTTTCACTGCCAACCGCAAGGAGAAACCATGATCAGCTGGCCCCCCGCCACCTTGAGCGCCATCGTCGAGGCCGACGATTTGAAGATCTCACCGCTGCGCGAGGACGGGGTCACCTTCGGAACCCCCACGTGGATCTGGTGCGTTGCCGTGGACGGGGACCTCTTCGTCCGCGGCTACCACGGCGCAAGTTCGCGCTGGTACGTCGCGGCGCTCGCCCACCCGGACGGTCGGATCCACGCGGCGGGTGCGGTGTTCGACGTGACCTTTGAAACCGCGCCAGCCGAACTCGCGGACGCTATCGACGCGGCGTACGAGCGCAAGTACGCGAAAAGCCCCTACCTGGCCCCAATGATCGCGAGCGGTCCGCGCGCGGCTTGCCTGCGGATCGTCCCGCGCCGCCCCTGACGTCCGGGGGAGTGGCGCTTGGTGGGCTCATACTGGACGTGACCGTGCTCAACCCGGAGGTAATCAATGATGCGCGTGCTGGTGACTGGATCAACGCAAGGCTTGGGCCGCGCGGCCGCTAGGAGCCTGCTGGACGCCGGCCACGAGGTTGTCGTCCATGCGCGCGACACCGAGCGGTTGGACGCCCTTAGCGACCTGCTCGATCGCGGCGCCGAGGTTGTGGTCGGGGATCTATCGGACCTCGAGGAGACCCGGCAGGTGGCCGACCAAGTCAACGAGCTCGGACGTATGGACGCCGTGATCCACAACGCTGGCGTCGACAGCAGCGGGCTGCTCATGCCCGTCAACGTCGTCGCACCCTACGTGCTCACCGCGCTGATGGATCGGCCGAATCGGTTGATCTACCTCAGCAGCCGGATGCACTTTGGGGGAAAGCCGAACCTTGCCGGTATCGATTGGACGGGCCACAAGGCCACGGGCACCTACTCCGACAGCAAGCTCTTTGTCACGACCCTCGCCTTCGCGTTCGCGGAACGCTGGCCCGACGTGCTGGTGAACGCCGTGGACCCGGGCTGGGTTCCCACCCGCATGGGGGGCCCGGACGCCACCGGAGACCTTCACCTTGGCCACGTCACGCAGACCTGGTTGGCGACGAGCAACGATCCGGCCGCCCTGACCACGGGTGGCTACTGGTACCACCAAAGCCAGGACGAGCCCCATCCCGACTCCCACGTCCGGGCGTTCCAGCAAGAACTGCTTGATGCCCTCGCCGCGACGACGGGCGTTGCCCTGGGCTGAAGGGCCGCAACAGCGAAGACGCAACCCTCGTCGAGATGGCCAAAACCATCCGGCCTTGTCAGAGGCAAATGCGTCTGGTGAGGCGTGCGACGAATGTCACGTTTTCGCTGTTCCCAGCCTGAAACGCTTAGGCAGCGCTTGGCTTTCTCATCAGCACCCGGAGAGAGACGAAGCGGAACAGGGTGGCCAGCAGGTTGGTGACGACGAGAACTGCGACCTCGACCAGGCGGGGGACATCTGGCCAGTAGGTGTGCAACAGCCACAGCGATCCGGACGTCAACACCAGGGCCACGGCGAAGGCCACGAGACCACCCAGTTGGTGCTTCAGGGCGCCGCCGCGACCGGTCACGCCGAACGTGAACTTCCGGTTCAGGGCCGTGTTCCCGACGGCGGTGATAAGCAGCGAGGCGAAGTTGGCGCCTTGTGCACCGAGCGCGCCCCGCAGCAGCAGGTACAGCACGAAGTAGGCGAGGGTACTGGCGACGCCGACCATCCCAAAGCGGACCAACTGACCGAACATTCCGTTCGGGACGCCCGGCACCGCGGACGGCGCGCGCCCGGCGAGATCGGCCCGGAGCCGATCGATGGGGATCTTGCGGCTGGCAAGGCCCTTCATGAGGCGCCACACCCCTTTCAGGTCCTCGGTGGCTGTGGAGGCGATGTGGACGGTGGTCCCGGGATCGTCCACCCAGTCGACCGGCACCTCGTGGATCCGCAGCCCTGCGCGTTGAGCAAGCACCAGCATCTCGGTGTCGAAGAACCAGTTGTTGTCTTCGACGAGCGGCAAGAGCTCGCGGGCGACGTCGGTCCGGATGGCCTTGAAGCCGCACTGGGCGTCGCTGAAGCTCACCTGCAGCGCACCGCGCAAGATCAGGTTGTAGCTGCGGGAGATGAACTCACGCTTCGGTCCCCGGACGACTCGCGAGCTGCGGGAAAGTCGGGTGCCGATGGCGAGATCGGAGTGACCAGTGACCAGCGGGGCGACAAGCGGAAGCAGCGCCTTGAGGTCGGTGGAGAGGTCGACATCCATGTAGCAGACCACGTCAGCGGTGGATTCCAGCCAAACCTGCTTCAGGGCGCGTCCTCGGCCCTTCAGGTCGAGGTGGTGGCGTCCGACGTTCGTCCGCTCATGGGACAGATCGCCTGCGATCGTCCAGGTGGCATCGGTGGAGGCATTGTCCGCAATAGTGATGCGGTACTCGTACGGAAAGGCCTCGGCGAGGAAGTCATCGAGCCGCCGGATCGACGCGGCTAGGTCTTCCGCCTCGTTGTAGACGGGGACGACGATCTCGACGACGGTCGTGCGCTGCCCGGGGGCAACGGGAGCAAGTTCTGAGGCCCGTGAGCCCTGGAGCGATTCGATGACTGGCATGCCTGTAGTTCACCGACGGACCCGGTGAGCCACATGGGCGCACTCTGTGTGTCACCTATGAGGTGACCGCCTGGCACTCAGATAGGCCTCGGCCACGGTCAAGAAGCGATCGTTCGCGGCCGGCTCGCCAATCGTGATGCGCACACCATCGTCGCCGTATCGCCGGACGACAAGGCCGGATGCCTCACATGCGGCCGCGAAAGCAGCGGATTCGACCCCGAGCGGGAAGTAGACGAAGTTGGCCTGAGTGGCGGGCAGCGTCCAGCCCAGCCGGGTCAGCGCGGCGACCACGCGCTTGCGCTCGGAGACGATGATCCGGACGCGCTCGTCCAGTTCGTCCGCCACGCCCAAGGACCCGACCGCGGCGGCCTGCGCCACAATGTTGACCCCAAAGGGGAGAGCCGTCTTGGCCAGGGCCTCGGCCATCGTCGGATGCGCGACCGCGTAGCCGACCCTCAACCCGGCCAGGCCGTACGCCTTGGAGAAGGTCCGCAACACGATGACGTTGGGGAAGCGCCTTTGCAGGGGCAACGAGTCGACCACGGCGGGATCGGACACGAACTCCAGGTAGGCCTCGTCGATCACCACCGCGACGTCGCTCGGGACGCCCGCCACAAACGCCTCCACGTCGGCGTGCCGCAGCGCGGGCCCCGTGGGGTTGTTCGGCGTGCACAGCAGCACCACGCGGGTGCGGGGAGTGATCGCCGCCGCCATAGCGGGCAGGTCGTGCTCCAGGTTGGCGGTCAGCGGCACCATGACGGGATCCGCGCCGGCGAGCTGGGTCAAAATCGGGTAGGCCTCGAACGAGCGCCAGGCGAAGACCACCTCGTCACCAGGATCACAGGTGGCGGTGATGATCTGCGCCAGCACCCCCACCGAGCCAGGACCAACGGCCACCTGCGTCGGACGCACGCCGACGAACCGCGCGATCGCCTCGATCAGCTCGACATTGTTCATGTCGGGGTAGCGGTTCACGCGCCCGGCGGCCTCGGCGATGATCCCCAGCACGCTCGGCAGCGGTGGAAACGGGTTCTCGTTCGAACTGAGCTTGAAGGTCTCCAACCCCGGGATCACCGGCGCCGGACGCCCCGCCACGTAGGCAGGCACGCCCGCCAACGCCGGACGCAGGCGGATCGGGCAGGGAGTGTCGGTCATGGGTCCCATCTTGGCGTAAGGCCCAAATGTGACAGGTCGAGTCCAGCGACAAGGTTCCTAGACGGCAACTAGAAGGCGCTGAGGCCCGCGTCCGATGGTGTTCCGCCGACCATTGCGCTGACGGGGCCGGCCCCACCTCTCAGGTTCCCTTTGCCAGCTAGCCATCGATCGGAACACAAAAGATGGAAAGAGCCTTAGGGGCACGAACACATCCGCGGTACCCCGGAGCCGATGGTTCTGTTTGGGGTGGCCTCGATCGTCGTAGGCCTCCGGTGGCGTGAATTGGACCCCTGCGGAAGTTGGATGGACACATGACGGAATGGGTTGCTGGTTCGGATCGGTTGAGCGCGGTTGTTGCGGTCGCTGATTCTGGAGTTGTGTCGGGGCCGCGGTTGGTGATCGTTGATGGTCGCCATGGTTCGGGTCGTTCGTTTGTGGTGGGGCAGGCGTACCGGGTCTTTGTCGCATCCAAGAGCGATTCCTTCGATCCCTATTGGCCTCCTTCGATGATGCCAGGTGCGGTGGCCCCGGATGGGTTTGTCCCCACGTCGGGCTCGATGCTAGATCGGTTGTGGCTTGGAGTCGATGGGGATGCGCTCGCCGGGCATGGGTTGCACCAGTTGGCTGATCAGTTTGATGCGCATGCGGTTGTTCTACGCCAAACGTTGGAGGCTCGACGGTCTATCGCGAAGCGGTTGGGTTACTGGGTGGCTCAGACGGCCGCGTTGGGCATCGCCGGGGCGGGGTTGTTCACGCCAGGTATGCAAGTTCCCGCTGCGTTGGCGGTCGCGTATTCCTTTGCTTTGGCTGTTGATGCGGCAGGTCGGGCGGCCGGGCGGGCGTTGGATGGTGGCTCGGTCGAGGAAGCGAAAAGGTTCAACGCCGGATGGGTGGTGAACCCGCGCGAGACCGCACAGTTGAGGGCCAGCGTGGAGGCTCTGGCTAGCGGTTTGGCTCTGGTGAGTCAGGAGATACCGATCGTGCTTGCCATCGATGGCGCCGAAACACTTGATGCCTACACGGCGGAGTTGGTCCAGGTGATCGTAGCCGGAGATGGCAACATCACGGTGGCTGTCACGGTGGAGCTAGAGGCCGCCGATGGGGCGTGGGGGGCCTGGCTTCGGAGCATGGCCGCGGGTGACTCTGACCGCTGCCAGGTGGCGCGACTTGCTGCATTGCCGGTTGATGATCTTGCTGGGTTGATTGTGAATGTCATGCCAGATCTTCCAGCGGCGTCAACCCTTGAGGTGGCTCGCCTTGTCGAAATGGCTCGAGGGCTCCCAGGCGTCTTGATGGACTACCTGTCGATGCCGGTGATTGGTGACGCGTTGCGCGCTGGCCGTCCACTGCCGGCGGACCTGGCAGGACTCACGGATGATGCGCGCGATGACCAATGTCACGCTGCCCTCCCGGCGGCAGCCCGTGACACTCTGGAGCTGTTGGCTTGCCTAGGGGAGGCCACTTGTACGGATTGGATAACTCCGTTGGGGGTCGCCGCCAATCGACTCCAGACCTCGGAAGCAACGGGGCGCCTGACGATTGACGCTGATGGTTTTGTGCGGTTCGTGAGTTGGCGGGCTTACCAAACGGCATTGCGGGCCTGTCGGCGTCATCGCACCATCGAACAGACCCAGGAACTGATCGCCGGATACCGGCACAGCATCGACAAACTTCACGGGACCGCCGCTTGGCGATCGGCACCCTCGCAGGCACGAGAGGCTGCTCTTTCGACGCTGACTGGCTACTTCGCGGAAGATACCGACCCCGCATGGTTGACAGAGCTGCTGGATCTTCGCCGTCGTGGCGGAACTCTGACCGACATCAACGACGTCGTGATGAAGGCCGCCCTAACGCGCCTCACCACACCAGGGGTGGGTGCTGCCCGGCTGGTCCGCGCCGCAGCAGACACCCTGACAGCTTTGGGGCACCGAGACCAGGCGATCTCCCTTGTCCAGCGCGAACTAGATGAGGTCACTACCAGGCGCGGTCCCGCTGATGGTGCGCGGGTACCACACCTGGAGGCGTTGGCGTACCTGAACGCCGCCACCGGCCACGATCTGCGCGGACAACCCGAAGCCTCGACGTACCTCACGGCTGCAGTCCAGCAGTTCAACGACATACTCAGTCTCCGAGAGAGCCGTCTAAGAACGATGCGGGCGTCAGGAGATTCAGGCTGGGCCGACATGAAGGCCAAGACGCTGGAGATCCGCTGGAACCTAGCTGAGGCACTGGTCGACCTAGGTTCCTTCCAAGGCACCGAAGGCGCTCTCGAAATTGGCCAAAATGTGCTGAAGGAACTTGATGAACTTGGGCAGACATCGCGCCTCAGCACTCTTGATCGCCGCAACGAGCTCGCAGGGTGGACCGGTAGGGCCGGGAGAACAACTCGGGCCCGCGATCTGTACGCCGCACTCCTGTCTGACATTGAGCCGATCCTGGGACCTGATGACCCCAACACCCTCATCACCCGCGGGCACCTGGCCGTGTGGACAGGTGAAGCAGGGGAGCCGGCGAAGGCGCGTGACCTGTTGGCGCCACTTGTCCTTGAGTTGAACGGAATCCTGGGACCGGATGACCCCAAGACTCTCGCATTCCGCTACTTCCTGGCCGTGTGGACTGGCGAGGCAGGTGAATCAGTGAAGGCGCGTGATCTGTTGGTCGATCTGGTCCGTGATTTTGAGTGCACCCTGGGACCTGATCATCCCACCACCCTTGAGGCGTGCGTCAGCCTCGCCTTCTGGACAGGTGCGTCAGGGGAGCCGGAGAAGGAGTGCGAGACATTAGCGGATCTTGTTCCGAAGTTGAAACGGATACTGGGGCCTGATCACCCCAGCACCCTCACAGCCCGCAGCAACTCTGCCAACTCGATTGGTGCATCAGGGGATTTTGAAGTCGCACGTGACTTGTACAGCGAGCTGACTCGTGACCTGATTCGGGCACTAGGGCCAGAGCACCCAAGGACGCTTGTCGCCTCCAGCAAGCGAATCTGGT
The DNA here is from genome assembly GCA_016716635.1 of Micropruina sp. GTDB lineage: Bacteria > Actinomycetota > Actinomycetes > Propionibacteriales > Propionibacteriaceae > JADJVZ01. The sequence continues at coordinate 962,908 of JADJVZ010000011.1, read as the reverse complement.
GGATCGGGAAGGCAGGGGAGCCGCAGAAGGCACGTGACCTGTTGGTCGATCTGGTCTCTGATTTGGAGCGCATCCTGGGACGTGACCATCCCAACACCTTGGCCGCTGCGGACAGCCTGGCCTTATGGACAGGTAAGACAGGGGAGCCGCAGAAGGCACGTGACCTGTTGGTCGCACTGGTCTCTGATTTGCAGCGCATCCTGGGCCCTGAACACCCCAACACGCTAACTTGCCGCAGCAACCTCGCCTTCTGGCGTGGTGTATGTAGCCGAACAGGTTCCCCAGGCTTTGTCCCTAGCCGTCGGCAAGGCAGAACCTCCAGACGGCGGCGGCGACGATAGTCCTGTCCCTCACTGCCAAGAGTGCGTCTGGACGGGAAGTCGCGCGTGGGCGTTGCTCTGCGGGGCTAGAAGGCGTCGTCACTGCGGACGTCCTGTCGGCAAGCCCAACGAACTGCGCTGCGCGACTCAGGCCAGCGCGGCCTTCACCATCGCCGCGACCTTGCCGCCTTCGAAGCGGCCCGCGACGCGCCCGTTGACGGCCTTGATGAGCCCGCCCATCTGCTTCATGGTCGGACGCTCGCCCAGGGCAGCGGCGGAGGCCGCCACCTCTTCGTCGACGATCGCCTGCACCTCGGCCTCGGTGAGGGGCTGGGGCAGGTAGGCCTGCAGCAGCACCGCCTCGGCTAGCTCTTTGTCGACAAGTTCCTGGCGGCCACCGGCGGCGTAAGCCTCGGCGGCGTCCTTGCGGCGGGCGACTTCACGGTTGAGAATCGCGGTCTCTTCGGCGTCCGTGAGAGTGCGGGCGGTCTTGCCAGCGACCTCTTCGTTCGCGATGGACGCCAGCGCCATCCGGATCGTCGACTTCGCCAACTCGTCGTGCGCCTTCAGCGCCGTGACCAGGTCGGTCTTGAGTCGGTTCTTGAGTTCTGCCATGGTTCCACCCTTCCAGTGGACGATTCTCTCATTGTTTCCCTGGGACAATGGTCGGCATGGGTACCCGCATGTTCGTCGCTGTGCGTCCACCAGAGTCGGTGGTCGACACGTTGACCGCGCTCGTGGAGCCGCGCCGGGAGGCCGATCCGCAGGTTCGCTGGATCCGCACCGACCAGGCACACGTCACATTGGCTTTCTTACCGGACGTCGCCGACGGCATGGAGGAGCGCCTGATTGAGGCGCTCGGACGCGTGGCCAGGCGGACGGACGCCTTCGACCTTGTCCTCGATGGCGCCGGTGCGTTTCCGGACGTCACCCGCGCCCGCGAGCTCTACCAGGGCATCACCACCGGCGGGGCCGACATCGGAACGCTGGCCTCGCGTGTCCGGACGGCCATTCAGCGCAGCGGCAACCAGCACGACCCGACGCGGTTCGTGGCCCACCTCACGCTGGCACGCATCCGCAAGCCCGAGGACGCGACCAAATGGTGGCGGATCATCGACGCCTTCCCGCACCAGGCCTTCCCAGTCACCCACGTCGAGCTCTATTCCTCGACCCTCCACGGCTCGGGCGCCGACCACACGCTGGTCAGGTCGTTCGAGTTACGGACGACTGCGCCCAAGGTGCCCGTCGACGCGGTACCACCTTCGGCGTAGCCGCGATTACCCTGTTCCTCACGCCTTCCATGGAGATCCGATGACGCAGCAACCCGAGACCAATGCCCAACACGTCGCGAACCTGGTCATGCCCATGACCATGCCCGGGCGTCGCGGCGGCATGGTCGAGGGGTAGCCGATGCCTCATCGTGATCCCGGTTCGGTGGGAGTCGTTGAGACTCAGACCGTCCGCCTCTTTTCCGACGACCAGCCGCTGGTGCTGGCCGATGGCTCGACCTTGGGACCTGTCGACGTCGCCTACGAGACCTACGGCACCTTGTCGGACGCCCGCGACAACGCCGTCTTCGTCTGTCACGCCCTCACCGGCGACGCGCACGCGGCCGGCTACGCGCCGGGCGCCATTCGTCCTGGTTGGTGGGACAACCTCATCGGGCCCGGACGTCCCCTCGACACCGATCGCTTCTTCGTGATCTCGGCGAATCTGCTCGGCGGTTGCCAGGGCACGACCGGACCCTCGACGCTCAATCCCGACACCGGACGCGCCTACGGCTTGTCGTTCCCGCTCCTGCAGATGTCCGACTTCGTGACCGTGCACCGGGCCCTCGTCCAACACCTGGGTATCGCGCGGCTGCTGGCGGCCGTCGGGGGCTCGTTGGGCGGCATGCAGGTGCTGGAGTGGGCCACGTCACATCCCGACGATCTCGCGAACGCCGTGGTGGTGGCGGCGTCGAGTCGACTAAACGCCCAGAACATCGCCTTCTCGGCGGTGGCACGCAAGGCGATCATGTCCGATCCCGACTTCCGCGACGGCGATTACGCCGAGCTGGGGGTGAACCCGGACCGGGGCCTGGCCACGGCGCGCATGATGGCGCACATCACCTACGTTTCCGAGGACGCCCTGTCGGCCAAGTTCGGACGCACGCCGCAAGGCGAGGCCATCCGCCCCGGGTTCGACGTCGACTTCGCTGTGGAAAGCTACCTCGACCATCAGGGCGAAGCCTTTCTCGGTCGCTTCGATGCGCTGAGCTACCTCTACCTCACGCGGGTCATGGACTATTTCGATCCTTTCGCCGACACGTCCGCCCTCGCGGGCTTGGCGAAGCGTCCCGTCAAGTTCTTGGTGGTCTCGTTCGATTCTGACTGGCGATTCTCGACGCAGCACTCACGACGGATCGTCCGGCACCTCGAGCGCGCGCAGCTGCCTGTCACGTTCCGGGAGATCAAATCCCCGTGGGGCCACGACTCGTTTCTGCTTGACGGCGCGCAGTACCACGCCACGCTGACCGCCTTCTTCGATCGCGCCTTGGAGGAGGGACTGTGAGCGTCGACAATCCACTGCGCTCCGATCTGGCCTTCGTGGCCCATCTGATCGAGCGCGGCACCCGCGTCCTCGACCTGGGATGCGGCACGGGAGAACTGCTGGCCCACCTGATCGGGGCTAAGGCCTGCCACGGCACCGGCGTCGAAATCGATCCCGACGCCGTGCTCACCGCCATCCGGCGCGGCGTGCCCGTGATCGAGCTCGATCTCGATTCGCAGATGGCCGAGTTCGCGGACGATTCCTACGACACCGTGGTGCTCTCGCGGACGATCCAGACGATTCGGCAGCCGCGCCTCGTGCTCTCGGAGATGGCCCGGGTCGGCCATCGGCTTATCGTCTCCATCCCGAACTTCGGGTGGTGGGGCAACCGGCTGCGGCTCCTTCGCGGACGCATGCCCATGAGCACCGATCTGCCCTACTCCTGGTACGACACCCCGAACCTGCGCTTCACGACCCTGGCCGAACTCGAGGAGCTGTTCGCCGAAATCGGGCTCCGCATGGAGCAACGCATCACGTTCAACTCCAAGGGTGTTCTCAGCGGGCGCAATGATCCGCTGTCAAATCTCATGGCCAGTAGCGCCGTGTACGTGCTGGTGCCCGCCTGAGTAATGTCCCCGCCCCGGGGTTGTGTCGGCGATTGGGAACGTATCGTGGCCTATGGACACGCGTACCGAAACTGACAGCATGGGTCACATCCAGGTGCCGGCAGATCGATATTGGGGAGCGCAGACTCAACGCAGCCTGCTGAACTTCGACATCGGTCGTGATCGTTTCGTCTGGGGGCCTTCGCTCATCTCGGCGCTGGGCGTCCTGAAACTGGCCGCAGCCCGCGCGAATCACGAACTCAGCGAACTGACCCTGGGCGTCGACGAGCAGGCGGCGCTGGAGCAGGCGGCAGCAGAGGTGGCCGACGGGCGCCTGGACGACCACTTCCCCCTGGTGGTGTTCCAGACTGGCAGCGGTACGCAGAGCAACATGAACGCCAACGAAGTCATCGCCAACCGGGCCATCGAGATCCTCGGGGGAGTGCTCGGGTCGAAGACGCCCATCCATCCCAACGACCACGTCAACCGTGGCCAGTCGAGCAACGACACGTTCCCGACCGCCATGCACATCGCCGTGGCGCACGACCTGCACGCCCTGCTCTACCCGGCGGTCACCGAGCTCCGGAACACTTTCGCGGGCTTGGCGGACGCCTACGCCGACGTGGTCAAGGTCGGACGCACCCACCTGCAGGACGCCACCCCCCTCACCTTGGGTCAGGAGATCGGCGCTTGGGTGGCCCAGCTCGACGCGGCTCTGGCCGGCGTGCTGGCCGCCGAGGCCGGGATCATGGACCTGGCCATCGGTGGCACCGCGGTGGGAACCGGCCTCAACTCCCATCCGCAGTTCGGCGTTCTCGCGGCCGCCAAGATCGCCGACCTGACCGGTCTGCCGTTCCGCCAAGCCCCGAACCTGTTCGCCGCGCTATCGGCCCACGACGCCCTCGTGGCGCTCAGCGCGACCCTGCGCACGTTGGCGATCGCGCTCATGAAGATCGCCAACGACGTGCGCTGGACCGCGTCCGGACCCCGCACAGGCATCGGCGAGATCCGGATCCCCGAGAACGAGCCGGGATCGAGCATCATGCCCGGCAAAGTGAATCCGACCCAAAGCGAGGCGCTCACGATGGTCGCCACCCGGGTGTTCGGCAACGACGCCACGGTGGCGTTCGCCGGCAGCCAAGGCAACTTCCAGCTCAACGTGTTCAAGCCGGTGATGGCCCACGCGGTGCTCGAATCGATCCGGCTTCTGAGCGATGGCTGCCGCTCGTTCAACCGTCATTGCGCCGCAGGGATCGAGCCCGTTCCGGCACGCATCCGTGAGCATCTGGACGCCGATCTCATGCTCGTCACCGCGCTGAATCCGCACATCGGCTACGACCGCGCCGCCGCGATCGCCAAGCATGCCCTCGCCAAGGGCCTGACGTTGCGGCAGGCGGCGGTCGACATGGGTGTGGCCTCGTCCGATTTCGACGCCTGGGTGGTGCCACAGGAGATGACCCACCCGTGAGCGCCCTTCGAGCGGGTTAGGTGGCGGACCCGGCTTGGGCCAAGGCCGCGATGATCCGCTCGGCCGAGCCGCCGAGGTTATGGCGCTCGGCGAGGGCGGCGAAGGCGTCCGGATCCGCGGGAACGGACGGCAACCGCAGCGCCTCGGGCGTGACGTTAAGCGCGAGGTCGGTGCGGACCCTCACCACTTCCATGGCCGGACCGAGATAGTCGATTCCGGCCTCCAAGGACGCCGTCATGCGCGGCGCCAGACGTCCAGCGGTGGCGGCAGCCAGAATGCCCTCGAGGTCGCCGTAGTCGGTCACGAGCCGCGCGGCCCCCTTCTCACCAATGCCGGCCACGCCAGGCAACCCGTCAGAAGGGTCGCCGCGGAGGGCCGCCATGGTCGCGTAACCGGCGCCGGTGATGCCGTATTTGGCGGTGAGCCAGGCATCGTCCACGCGCTCGTGATTGCGGATGCCGCGCGCGAGATACAGAACGTCCACCCCTGGACGCACGAGCTGGAACAGGTCCCGATCACCGGTAATGACATCAACGCGGCCGGGGAAGGTGGTGGCGAGCGTCCCGATGACGTCGTCAGCCTCGTGGTCATCGGCGCCGACGACTGGGAGCCCGAGGGCGGCAAGCGCCTCGCGGATGATCGGCACTTGCCGTGTCAGCTCGCCCGGCACCGTCTCGACCTCGCCGTAGGCCACCCGATGCGCCTTGTACGTGGGGACCAACGCCACCCGCCACCGCGGACGCCAGGCGTTGTCCCAGCAGCACGCCAGGTGGGTGGGCTGGTAGCGCTCGATGAAGAGGGCGAGGGCGTCCAAGAGGCCGCGGATGGCGTTGACCGGCTGGCCCTCGGCATCGGTCAGGGTCGTCGGAACACCGAAGAATGCCCGAAAATACATCGAGGCCGTGTCGTTTAGCTGAAGATATTCGCGTGGCACAGGGACATGGTGCCACTATTGACGCATGGAGAGCATCGACCGCCAGATCCTTTCGTTGCTGTCGAACGATGGCCGTATGTCCTACACCGACATCGGGCGCGAAACGGGGCTCTCCACGTCGGCGGCCCAGCAGCGCGTGCGGCGACTTGAGCAGCGGGGGATCATCACCGGTTACCGCGCGGTCGTCGATCCCACGGCGATCGGCCTGATGTTGAAGGCCGTCATCTCGCTCAAAGCGTCCGACCCGGGCCACGAAGACATCGTCCCCTCGCGCCTGGCCGAACTGCCCGAACTCGTGACGTGCTACTCCGTGGCGGGGGAGGCCAGCCACCTGCTGATCGCGCACGTCGCTGGCCCGGCCGAACTCGAGGACCTGCTCAGTCGCATCCGCAACGCGGCCGGCGCTTCGACCCAGACCCAACTGGTGCTGTCGGCCCCCTTTGAGGACCGGCCGATTGCGTAGGTCCGCGCCCGCCAACAGGTAGGCTCGCCGCGTGCTTGAGCGACTTCGCCACCTCCCCGGGTGGCTACGCGTGGTCGGTGGCGCCGCCTCGGGCGCCCTCACCGGCTTGGCGTTCGCCCCCGTCAACTGGTGGCCGATGGCCTTCGTCGGCGTCGCGGGGCTGACCTTCTTCGTCTCCGGTCTCCCGCGGCTTCGGCTCGCGGCCCTGGTGGGGTTCGGCTACGGCTTAGTGCTGCTGGTGTCGACGATCGTGTGGATGACCGTCATCGCCCCCGAAGCCGCGATCGCCCTGCTCGGCTTCCAGAGCCTTTGGTATGGGCTCTTGGGCCTGCTGCTCGCCTGGGCGACCCGAACTCGCTGGGCGCCGGTGCTCGTCCCGGGGTGTTGGTTGATGGTGGAGTTTCTCTTCGGGCACGTCCCGTTCGGTGGGTTCCCCTGGCTGCGGCTGGGCTACACCCAGGTCGACGGTCCGTTCGCAGGGCTGCTGCCTTTCGTCGGAACTCCGGGCGTGTCCTTCGCTGTCGCCTTCGTGGGCGGGTGGCTCGCCAGCCTGGTCACGGGCGGTGCCAGCCGGCGGATGACTCTTGGCGTCGGCATCACCTGCTTCGCGCTGGTCGGCGTGGGGCTGAGTGCCATGAATCTCGTCCGGCCCCGCACCGATCTGCCCGAGACGCTCAGCGTCGGTTACGTGCAGGGCAACGCGCCCGGTGGCGGGATCTACGGCATCGGTGGTCCGCGAACGACCACCTACAACCACCTCAAAGAAACCCGCGTCTTGATGGACAAGGTCGCCGCCGGCCAGGTGCCCCAACCCGACTTCGTGGTGTGGCCCGAGAACGGCACCGACATGGATCCGACAACCGACACCCTCACGGACCAGGCTCTGAAAGACGCAGTCGCGGCGACCAAGGCCCCTCTCTTCGCCGGGATCATGGGCGTGAATGAGGCCTCGTACACCCGTCGGACGATCGCCCGCTGGATCAACGCCGACGGATCCCTTGGTGACGGCTACGAGAAGCGCAACATGGTCCCGTTCGGCGAATGGGTGCCGTTCCGCAACATCCTGGAGCCGTTGTTCCCCATGCTGAGCTATGTGGGGGAGCAGGGGATCCCGGGCAGTGAGCCGGGCGTGGTCACCGGTGTGCTCAATGACGGGACGAGCGTCCAGGTGGGTGTCGGTGTCTGCTACGACGTCGCCTTCGACACGACGATGTACGACACCGTGACTCGCGGCGGGCAGGTGGTGATCGTCCAGTCCAGCAACGCGATGTACATGGGCACGAGCCAGATCGTCCAACAGTTCGCCATCAGTCGCGTCCGGGCCGTCGAGTTGCAGCGCGAGATTCTCGTCGTCACCACCTCGGGCATCAGTGGGCTGATTCGCCCGGATGGAAGCGTGGCAGTCTACGTGGGCGAGCACGTGGCAGCCTCCGGGGTCGTGCCCCTGCCGCTGCGTGACAACATCACTCCCGCAACCTGGCTCTCGCCGCTGTTCGACGGGGTGGCCTCCGGGGCGACCGGGCTCGCGGTACTCGCTGCGGCTGCCCTCAGCTTCCGCTCGGGCCGCCGTGGACGACGCGTCAACGCCGCTGGTTCTTCGGGGGATAATGCTTCTCAGCACTCATTGCCTGAAAGAGATCGTCCATGACTCCCGAACGCGAACCGCTCGGCACCGTCCTCGTGATCGTCCCCACGTACAACGAATCGATGAACATCGCCTCGATCGTCGGGCGGCTGCGCACAGCCAACCCCGACGTCCACGTCTTGGTGGCGGACGACAACTCTCCCGACGGCACCGGTGACATCGCCGACGGCATGGCCGCTGCGGACGATCACATCCACGTCCTTCATCGAAAGGGTAAGGAAGGCCTCGCGGCCGCGTACGTCGCAGGTTTCCGGTGGGGCATCGACCACGGCTACGGCGTGCTGGTCGAACACGACGCCGACGGCTCCCATCAGCCCGAGCAACTCCCACGCCTTCTTGAGGCGCTCAAGAACGCCGACATGGTCAAGGGCTCGCGCTACGTCAAGGGTGGCTCGGTCGTGAACTGGCCGAAGTCCCGCGAGCTCTTGAGCCGCGGTGGCAACATCTGGAGCCAGTTAATGCTGGGCAGCAGCATCAAGGACCTGACCGGCGGCTACAACGCCCATCGGGTCTCGATGATGAAGGTCATCATCGACAAGCTGGAGTCGGCGGGCTACGCCTTCCAGGTGAACCTCGCCTGGCAGGCGCTTCAGAACGGCTTCACCGTCGTCGAGGTTCCCATCGAGTTCATCGAACGCGAACAGGGCGCCTCTAAGATGAGCCGCCGCATCGTTTTCGAGGCCTTGGGATTGACCACCAAGTGGGGCATCAATCACCGCATCGACCAGGTCAAGGGCCTCTTCGGCAAGGGCAGCAAGCAGGCCGTCGACGGTTCCGAGCACGGCGACACGGCCAAGGGCTAGATCCCCGCAAGTACGCACAAAGCGCTGGGGCCCGACCGTGACGGTCGGGCCCCAGCGCTGTGACTAGGTGACGTGTGGGTACTTACTCAGTGCTTCGGATCTGCTCGAGTCGCTCAGCCAAGAGCTCCTCGAGTTCAGGAATCGAGCGCCGCTCCAAGAGCATGTCCCAATGGGTGCGCGTGGGTTTGGTCTCCTTGGCCTCAGGCTGGACGCCATCGGACCTCCGCGCCTCGCCGCCGCAGCGAGGGCATTCCCAGATCGTGGGAAGCTCTGCTCCTTCGGCAAAGGTCAGCGTGAAGTGGTGGCCCTTCGCGCAGTCGAAACCGAGCTCTTGACGAGCGGCGAGCTCAACGCCCACCCCGTCGGCGAAGCTCTTGGCGCCCAATCCGGCGCCGCGTAACGTGCGATCGCTCACGGTTCACTCCTTTCACCTCGACAACGCCCGGGGCAGTGGCTTTTGTTCCTGGACGTCTTGTCAGTCCCACAGGCCGTGGGTGACGAGGACGTCCTTCAGAACGTCGATCCGATCCGAGACCAGTCCGTCCACCCCGAGAGCGATGAGCCGGGCCATGTCGTCCGGATCGTCAATTGTCCACACGTGGACGAGTTGCCCCGCGGCATGCGCGGCGTTGATCAGGCCCCGGCTTAACACCGGGACTCGTTCTCCAAGATACCGCTCGGGGATCTGGTAAGCCTGCCCCCTGGGTGCCCGAATGCTGCGGATGCCGACCCCGTAGGCGGTCCACGACACACCGAGGGGTCCGACGGCGGTCGCGACCCGCGTCCCCGACAGGCGCCGAAAAGCGGACAAGCGGCTGCCGCTGAACGATGCCACGCACACCCGGTCGAACGCGTCGTGTCGGAGGATGGTCTCCCAAAGCGGGACAATCGCCGCCCGTGCCTTGATATCGATGTTGAAGCGGGCGTGCGGGAACGTCTCGAGCAGTTCGTCCAAGGTCGGGATCGGCTCGCGTCCGCCGATCCGCGCGCGGCGCACCTGGGCCCAGGGGAGATGGCCGATAGTGCCATGCCCGTCCGTCACTCGGTCCAAGGTGGCGTCATGGAAGGCCACCAGCGTTCCGTCCAAGGTGGCGTGCACATCCGTCTCGAAGTGGCGGTAGCCGAGCGCCGCCGCATTGGCGAAGGCGCGGGCGCTGTTCTCGATGCCGCGATTGGCGGGCAGCCCGGAGCCACCCCGATGCGCCGCGGCGATGAAGCGCGGCGAGAAGTACGGGTAGTCGCGTGCTCGCATCGCACAAGTATGGACCGGCACAATGGGGGATCGTGACCACCATCTTGTCGATCCAGTCGTCCGTCGCCTACGGCCATGTCGGGAACTCCGCCGCCACCTTTCCCCTGATGCGGATGGGCGTCGAGGTGCTGCCCGTGCTGACCGTCCATTTCAGCAATCACACCGGGTACGGGGCGTGGCGCGGGCCACTGTTGGCGGCCGACGATGTGGCGCAGGTGATCCTCGGCATCGATGAGCGCGACGTGCTCGGCACCGTGGACGCTGTGCTCTCCGGCTACCAGGGTGCCGAAGAGATGGGGCGCGAGATCCTCCGCGCCGTAGAGCTCGTGAAGCAGCGCAATCCGGCCGCGATCTACTGCTGCGACCCCGTGATGGGCGACGTCGGGCGCGGCATGTACGTGCGTCCCGGCATCCCCGAGTTCATGCGTGACCATGTCGTGCCGAAGGCCCAGATCGTGACCCCGAACCAGTTCGAGCTCGACTTCTTGACCGGACGGACGACCACGACTCTGGCCGAGACGCTGGCCGCCGCCCACGCGCTGCGCGCGGTCGGACCCGAGGTCGTGGTGGTGACCAGCGCCGTCATCGAGGACGCCCCCGAGGATTCCTTGGCGATGCTGGCCGTCACCGGAGAGGGGGCCTGGCAGGTCTTGACGCCGCGGCTCCCGCGGACGTTCACCGGCTCAGGCGACCTCACGGCGGCGACCTTCTTGGCGCATTACCTGCGGACCGGCGACGCGGCGGCCGCGCTCGGCGTCACCGCGGACGTGGTGTTCTCCGTCTTGGAGGTCACGACTCGTTCGGGCAAGGCCGAACTGCAGTTGGTGGCGGCTCAGGACGAACTCGTCGTCCCGAGCCACCACTTCGAGGTGACGCGGCTCGCCTAAGCAGCGTCAGACCGGAACGTTCAGCGTGACCGCGAAGCCTGCCTCGACCGAACCGGTGGCTTTGCCCAACTGAAGGGCGTAGCCGTCGCCAAACACGTTGTCGGTGGCCAGGCTGACCTTGGCGAGATTGGTGATCGAGGAGGCGTAGCCCTCGGTGGCGTACACCGCCTTGCAGGTGTCCTCTGGCAGGGCGATCTGCGAGGTGCGCAACCGGTTGGTCGCCGCCACGGCGTCAGCCTCGGAGGGGTAGACCTCAAAGTGAATGTGCGGCCAGCGTCCGTCATAGCAGCCCGGAAAGATCGACGTGAACGTGACCTTGCCGTCCGCGTCGGAAACCTGCACACCCCGGAGGTAGTTCTCGTTGTTGAGCCCGCTGGAGTACATCGAGTATTTGCCGTCGCGATCGCAGTGCCACAGATACACCGCGGCTTTCGCCAGCGGGCCACCGTTCCCGGCGGAGAGGTTCAGGATCGTCATGGTGATCGTGAGCGGAACCCCGACCGCCTTGCCCGTCGCGCCGGCGAAGCTGGAGGTGATGTCGCGGCGCACCACGCCACTGTCATCCAGGACATCGGGCCCGTTGGAGCCGTCGCCAGGGTAAGGGCCCGCGGTCTCGCTGGGGATCAGGCCGGCGACGGAGTCGGCCGTCGCCGGGGCTGCTGCGGGCGGGGCGCCGCCGCCAGCGGGAGGCGCGCCCGGGGCGGAGGCGGCCGTGGTCGTGGTCGCGCTTGGGGAACACCCCACGAGGCTGACGACGCCGAGTCCAGCGAGGGCGGTGAGGGCCCAACGCCGATTCAACAGGGTCGGCAGGTCGTGAGACAGACCGAGGTCGTGATCCTCAATCTCGTCGTGGTGGCTCATTGGGGCGCCTTTCGCGGGGGACATCCGGCGACGGTTCGCCGCAGATTGCGCACCACCTAACACCATTCGGCTGTGAATCGAGCCAGCCGAACAATGATCGGGCCACCGGTGGGAGGGCAGAACCAGTCCTCAGCGCGGCACGCGCCACGAGCGCCGTCAGTCGCGGAAGACGTCCACCTGGGCGCCCAGCTGGTTCAGCCGGTTCGGCAGATCCTCGTAACCGCGGTTGATGACGTAGGTGTCACGCAGCACGGACGTCCCGCGCGCCGCGAGCGCAGCCAGCAGGAGGCACACCGCCGGGCGCAGGGCCGGGGGACAGACCATCTCTTGGGCCCGCCACCGGGTCGGACCGTGAATGATGAGGCGGTGCGGGTCGAGCAGCCGCACGTCCGCGCCGAGCTTGTCGAGGCCCACGAGGTGAATCGCGCGGTTCTCATAAACCCAGTCGTGGATCAACGTCTCGCCCTCGGCCGTGGCCGCGATCACCGCGAAGAACGGCAAGTTGTCGATGTTGAGCCCAGGGAACGGCATCGGGTGGATCTTGTCACCGGGAGCCTTGAGCGCCGACGGGTGGATCGTGATGTCGACCAGTCGCGTCTTGCCGTTCACGGCCCGGTACTCCGGGGACTGCGTGTACTTCAAGCCCATTCCCGACAAGATGGCGAGCTCAATCTCGAGGAACTCAATGGGGCAGCGGCGCACGGTGAGCTCCGACCCGGTGACAATGGCGGCCGTCAACAGGCTCATGGCCTCGATCGGATCCTCGGAGGGCGCGAAGGCCACGTCCATCTCGATCCGTTCAACGCCGTGAATCGTCAGGGTGGTCGTCCCGATGCCCTCGATCGACACGCCCAGTTCCTGCAGGAAGAAGCACAGGTCCTGGACCATGTAGTTCGAGCTGGCGTTGCGAATGATCGTCTTGCCCGTGTCGAGCGCGGCGGCCATCAACACGTTCTCGGTCACGGTGTCGCCGCGCTCCACGAGGGTGATGGATCGCTCATCCTCGGGGGCTTCAGTGACCTTGGCCCTGTAGAAGCCGTCCGTCGTGTGCACGTTCAGCCCGAAGTTATGGAGGGCCTGCAGGTGCGGGCCGATCGTCCGCGTGCCGAGGTTGCAGCCGCCAGCGTAGGGCAGTTGAAAGCTTTGCTCCGTATGCAGGAGCGGCCCCAGGAACATGATGATGCTGCGCGTCCGACGGGCGGAGGCGACGTCGATGTCACCAAGAGAGAGGTGCTCGGGACGCACCAGTTCGAGTTCGGACTTGTCCGCCGACCAGGTGGCCTGGACCCCGATGCTTTCCAGCACCTCGAGGATCCGGTTCACTTCCTCGATTTGGGCGATGCCCTTGAGCACCGTGCGTCCGCGGTTCAGCAGGGACGCGCACAGCAACGCGACGGCCGCGTTCTTGGAGGAACGGACGTCGATCTCGCCGTGGAGCTTGCGCTCGCCGTGGATCCGCAGGTTCGTCGGTCCGGCGGGGCCAGCGGTAATGAGGTCGGAATCCAGGGCCGTGGCGATCCGGTTGATCATGTCCAGGCTCAGGTTCTGGCCGCCCGATTCGATGCGATGGATCGCGCTCTGGCTGGTGTTGAGCGCCTCGGCGAGCTGGTGTTGCGTCATCCCGCGCTGTTGCCGCGCGTCGCGGATGAGGCCGCCAATGCTGGAAGGTGAGATCGAGTTCACGAGCCATACTCTATCTCACATATGAAATATTGCGGCCTGGGATCCGTCGGCAGAGGTGCCGCGGAGCGGGGGATGGCGGAATTGGCCGCCGCTCGTCCGGTGTCTCGGAGGCGGTGGGCGACCGTGCGGTGGTTGCTTGGTCTCGATACAGTGACGCCCATGAGCGAACACTTCGACGTCGTTGTCCTCGGAGCCGGTCCCGGCGGGTACGTGGCGGCCATTCGCGCCGCACAACTGGGCAAGAAGACGGCCATCATCGAGAAGCAGTGGTGGGGCGGTGTGTGCCTCAATGTCGGGTGCATTCCCACCAAGGCCCTGCTGCGCAACGCTGAGTTGGCGCACATCTTCCACGCTGAGAAGGAAACCTTCGGCATCTCCGGTGACGTGACCTTCGACTTCGGCAAGGCCTTCAGCCGTTCGCGGGCGGTCTCTGGTCGGATGGTGAACGGCATCCACTTCTTGATGAAGAAGAACGGCATCAAGGAGTTCAACGGCTGGGGCACCTTCCTCGACGCCAAAACGCTGCGCGTGACCACCGACGGCGGCGAGACCCAAGACATCACCTTCGACAACTGCATCATCGCCACCGGCGCAACGCCGCGGTTGCTGCCCGGCACGGCGCTGTCGAACCGGGTGGTGAACTACGAGGGTCAGATCCTGTCGGATCAGGTGCCCGAGTCGATCATCATCGCGGGTTCCGGCGCCATCGGCACCGAGTTTGCCTACGTGCTGTCGAACTACGGCTGCAAGGTCACGATCGTGGAGTTCCTCGATCGCATGGTGCCGCTCGAGGACCCCGAGATCTCGGCTGAGCTGGCTAAGGCCTACAAGAAGCTGGGCATCACGCTGCTGACCTCCACGAAGGTCGAAGGCATCGACGACACGGGCGACAAGGTGCGCGTCACGGTGTCGCCGGCAGCCGGGGGAGAGTCCCGGGTGCTTGAGGCCGACAAGGTGCTGCAGTCGATCGGCTTCGCCCCCCGCACGCAGGGTTACGGCCTGGAGAACACCGGGGTGACGCTGACCGAGCGTGGGGCCATCGCGATTGACGATTTCATGCGGACGAACGTCCCTGGCATCTACGCCATCGGCGATGTGACCATGAAGTTGGCCCTGGCGCACACCGCCGAGGCCCAGGGGGTGGTCGCCGCCGAGACGATCGCCGGTGTCGAGACCATGGCTATCAACTACGACATGATCCCGCGGGCGACCTACTGCCAGCCGCAGATCGGCTCGTTCGGCTACACCGAGGAGCAGGCCAAGGCCAAGGGCTACGACGTCAAGGTGGCGAAGTTCCCCTTCATGGCCAATGGCAAGGCGCATGGCCTGGGCGATGCCACCGGCTTCGTGAAGGTGATTGCGGACGCCAAGCACAACGAGCTGCTCGGTGCCCACATGATCGGCCCGGACGTCACCGAGTTGCTGCCCGAGCTGACGTTGGCGCAGCTGTGGGACCTGACGGCCGATGAGGTCGCGCGCAATATCCACGCGCATCCGACACTGTCCGAGGCCATCAAGGAGGCCGTCGAGGGTATCGCCGGCCACATGATCAACTTCTGATCCAGCTCTCTCCACTCGTCCCCCGCTGGTCTCCGGCGGGGGACGATGTCGTTCCGGACACCCCTTCGGAGGCCACAGATCCAGCAGCCGTGGGTCCGTCCACAAACCAAACGTGGGCTGGGGTCCGAAGACCCCAGCCCACGTTCTGCGGTGTCAGCGGTTACGCGGTGGCCTGAGGAACGAAGACCTCTTCGGTGGCGTCCTTGGAATGACGCAGGCCCAGGAAGCCCAGCACGGCGAGCGCGATGCCGCCAATGAAGGCGCCGATGGCAGCGAACATAGCGATCTTGGCCATCGTGCCGAACGCGTAAGCGTTGAGCAGCATGCCGCGCAAGGTGTCGCCCATGAAGAGGGTCTGGCGGAGGTCGCCCAGAGCCTTGACCTTGGCGGGGTCCGCACTGGCGTCCTTGCTCAGGGTCTGGTACTGGCCGGAGATCTCGTTGTAGGTCTTGCCGCCCGAAGAGGCGTTCATGTGAACGAGGATGTAGTGGTCGGCGAAGGCCTCAGCCTGGTCGCCGGTGGTCATCAGTTGGCCTTGGTACGGATCGAGGGCAGCCTTGTCCGCCGCGCTGAACGATGCGTAGGCGGCCGCGGCCGGCATGGTGATCTTCTCGGCGGACAGCTGGGAGCTGACCTGCCCTGAGATGAACGTGCTGGCCCAAACAAGCAGGCCGCCCGCCACGAGGAGGACCGCCGCGAGGGCGAAACCGACCCACGAAACTAGCTGGTCGAGTGCGCTGCGCTTCATATCTAGAAACAACTCCTTTGAGGATTGATACAACGGAAACTAGTTTAGCCCTCAATCTCCTACGGGTGGTAGTAGAGCCTTGTTGGCGCCGTGGTGGCACGATGTCCGCATGATCCTGGTCGTGGCGGCAGTGCTGGTGGACGACCTCGTCCGCCCCACCACGTTCTATGGCGTTCGCCGCAGCTACCCGTCCACGCTACGTGGGCGGTGGGAGTTTCCCGGCGGCAAGGTTGAGCCGGGGGAGTCACCCCTGGATGCGTTGTCCCGCGAATTGCGTGAGGAGCTTCAACTCGCCGTTATCACCGGACCCGAATTGGTCGGCCCGAGCCCAGTTGGCTGGCCGTTAGGTGGTGACCTCGTCATGCGCACCTGGCTGGCACGAACGGACGCGGACCCCGTAGTCGGACATTCGCATGACCTCGGACGTTGGTTCACCGCGGCGGACGCCGACTCGGTGCCGTGGCTCGATGGCGATGGTCCGATCGTGCGGGCGATCGTCCAATCTGTCTTGGCTCCCAAATCAAACCGAATGTGGGCGCTGAAGCCCGCCAGGGCAGCCAAGCCACACATTCAGCTTGTTTCGGTTGGGAAACAGTCCCGGGGAAGCCTTCCTCTCGAGGTAACCAAGTGTCCGATAAGCGACATTATGACAACTGTGGGGCTGGGAACAAGCTCCCCGGTACAACCACCACCTGCTATCGCGCGTAGACCTCGCGACGATGGCGCGCCCGGACCACGGTGATGAGCATCACCTCATCGAGAACCTCGTAGATCACGCGATAGTCGCCGACGCGGATACGCCAGGCCGAAGTCTCGCCCACCAACTTCTTTGAGCCATGCGGACGTGGGTCCGCGCCCAAGTCCTGGATGGCATCGAGGATGCGGCCTTGGAGTAGACGCGGCAGCTTGCGGATCTCGCGGGCGGCCGCGGTGGTGAATACGATCTGATAAGTCATCGCGACAGGTCGCGGCGCAGCTGATCGAGAGAAACCCGACCCCCATCATCGGCTGCTTTGGCCTCGCGATAAGCGGCAAGGTCCTGTGCCATCTCGAAGTCTTCCAGTGCCTCCAGGTCGTCGACGCCGATGACAATGGCGGTGAGTTTGCCGTTGCGGGTCACCCCAATTCGCTCCCCCGCATACATGGCCCGTCCCAAGACGTCCGCCAAGTGTTCTCGAAGTTCGCGGGTCGTGACTTCGCTTGTCACCGTGTTCATGGGAATCAGTGTAAGACATAGTTACATATGTGTACACACTTGCCCCCCGGCAGGTGGGTCGAGCGGACGAACCAAGCAGCTTCGCCGGCGGTTCTTCGAGTTGCTTGCACCGCTCGTTCAGATTGCTGGCTTCGTGGTGGGACGCGATGGATTCGCGCTCACGAACATGGTGTGGAGCGAGGGGTCCGAAGGCTAGCCTTGTCCGGATGACGTCGCCCTGCGTTCGTCGGCCGCCAACCCAGCGTGGTCGTCTTGTCGGATCGTCAGGTGGCGCGCCCAGAACCCTAGAAGAGAATGGTGCAACCCATGAGTTCACCGATTCCCCGTCGGTCCCTCGAACCGTCGGACGAGCTCGGGATCTTTCGGCCGCCCCTGAACCCTTGGCGGGTCGTGGGGATCGCCCTCGCCATGTTCGTGCTCCAAGTTGGGGTGGGCCTCTCGCTGACACCCGGGTTTGACCTGCGCGTTGCGGTGGCCATGAACTCGCTTCACACCGGCTGGATCGGGGCGCTCTGCTCAGCGATCTATCAGATTTTCGAGCCGTTGCCTTCCATCGCGATGACGGCTGTTCTGGCTGGCGTGATCTGGAAGGTGTGCAACCTGCTCACGGCCGTGGCGTTTGCGGGAGTCGTCGCCTTGACGTGGATTCCGTCAGAGCTCATCAAGGTGATCGTGCAGCGCGGGCGTCCGGACATCGAGGCTTTGCCGTACCCGTTCTACCCGCCGCAGACCGATGCGTCCTTCCCGAGCGGACACACGGCCTTCATCGTGGCCCTGGTGATCGCGCTCGCCTACGTCGCAACGGGCACGCGCTGGCACCACGTGGTGGTCACTGTCGGTACGATCCTGACCGCCTGCGTGGCGCTCGCCTTGTCTATCGACGCCGTTCACTATCCAACCGACATCCTGGCCTCGGTCGCCTGGTCACTCGCCATGGCACCCGCTGCCCGCATGGTGTGGGTGGACAGGGTCCTGCCGCGAGTTCCCGGGCTCGCCCCGCGAGGCACGTCCGGAGGCCCTGGTACCCGGTTGATCGCCTGACGTAGCTCGCGTCGGTGCGCGCTCTCATGGCCGCTCAAATGGCCCTCTCCGCTGCCGGCCGATGGCCACGAAGTCTCGCTGAAGGTTCGAGATGCCGGTTCGCCCGCGGCACCGATCGGGCACGCCGCAATAGGGGCCCCGCCATTCGGTGCTCCACCGGCCCGTGGCGGATGGAACCCTGAACCCAGAGTTGACCCGTCCTTAGCCGCAGTCGCCCGACGTTGCGGCTCGAAGGTACCCGGCCAAGCCTTGGCGTTCTCCGGAGTCGGCTCCCCACGTTGCCCGTTCCGTCGAGCCGCCGGTGCGCAGCCCCTACCCCGGGTCCCTCCCCCACCCGTCCCCCCGCGGGACGGGTACCCGCATTGTGGCGTCCGGACCTTTAGCGGCACCCCTGCATTTCAAGAATCTGGTGGCAACCACACCATGATTTCAAGAATGAATTTGGTCAAGTTCCAATTGGATGCATGCGAACAACGATGAGGGTCTCAAAATTGCCCAGAAATAGTGCGTCTCGTCCATCTTCGACGCGCCTTTCATTGTGTCTCGATACGCCACTAGGTGTGAGGAGTTCCTGAATTTCGGTCGGGCGTCTAGCCCTCGGGCCAAGCCAACACGCACGAGAAATCACCTCGCCAGGTCGCCGAGCGTTGACTCCTGCGACGCTGTGCCCCTGGCCGCAGAGCCTCCCCCATCGCTCAGTCCGACGCCGACTGGCCTCCCAGCCCTCAACTGACAACGTCAGGGGCGACCGCCATCCCGGCGTCAAGGGAAATGCGCGGTCCTATGCCCGGCATGCGACCGTCAGGTGCCAAAGGGTCTTTTCGCTTCCGCAAGCGCCCAAATAGCCCTGGAATCGGTTGTCGGCGCCGGACTGCCTGGCCTCGCGTGAACCTTCTCCGCGATGCTGAGATGGTGTGTACGACCTCGGAGCTGCAGGGCGCCAGGCGGACGTCATAGCGCGGACGAGAGCCCTGGTTGCACGACTGGGAGCGCGCTACCGGGCATGCGTCGCGAGAGTATGCCCGGGAAGCCCCCGCAACGGACTCTAGGTTCCGAGGCTGCCTTAGTTCACCGACGCAATGATCTCTGGACGGTTCAACATTGAAATGTCAATAGGCGCCGATGGTTCGTTTGGGTCCCGATCGCGGGATCAAATCTTCGGCAACAAAGAGGTGCCCCCGGGGTGCCTTGTGCTAGATTTTCGCTCGACCCGGGGTTCATTTCCAGGAGCTCAGGAGGGGGGCGGGGTTGTTTAGGTGAGGGTGAATCGCCATGCAAAGACCAACTGGTCGTCAAGGTAGAGGCTTGGCCAGCGTGCTGTTGAGCATGCTGCTGATCGGTGGGTCTGTCGCCCTCGCCACGCCGCCCGCAGTGGCGGCGAGCCAGAACGAGGTCGTGATGACCCTCCTGTGGGACGGAACGGCGGCCTTCAGCCCCAGCGATCCCCTGGACGACGGACTGGGGCGCACACCCCCGGCCTCGACAAGGGGCCCAACAACCGCGTCGTGCGCACCTTCGATCTCTTCGCCTACCGGATCGACTGGAACGTCAACGAGGCCGCCGCCACGAAGGTCGTGTTGAAGGTGACGCTCGACAGTGCCGACCCCGCCAAGGCGGCGATGACATGGAACCCTGATCAGACTGGGATGTTCGCCGGCTGCGGCGTGGGATCAACAATCAGCGCTGACGGGCTCACCTTGACCTGTGTCATCGGTGACGTGGCCGAAGGTTCGCATGGAACCATCAAGCCCACCGTGAAACTTGGCATGGGCCAAGACGGATCGCCGCTGACTGCTCACGTGGTGATGAGTGACACCAACGGGTCGGTCGACGCCACCTCGACGCCACTCGCCGCCGCCGTCTCCGAGGCACCGGCTGGTAACTTCGTGAAAGGTGCCCCGAAGGCCTCCGGCCTGGTCACGGACGCCACTGGTGCCCGGGGCTACGTGGTCAACTTCCCCATTACCTTGCAGAACCTCTCCGCACTCTCGTTCCCTTCCAAGGGCGCCGGGCAACTAGATGCCTCCGCCCCCCAGGAGTTCTACGATCACTTCTGGACCGCCCCCGCCGGCACGACGCTGGCTACCGCATCGCAGATGTCGGCGGCCGGTGTGGTCGGCACGAACTGCGGTCCGTCGGTGGCCGCCAATGGCCTGTTACCTGACGCTCCGTCGGACTGGACGGGCTCTTGCGCCTCCAACCTCGGCTCCGCCTACCCGGTGTGGAAGATCACGATCGTTGGTGGCAGCTACAGCCTGACCCCCGTGGACGCTAAAGGCACCATCATCACAGGGCAGATTGTGGTCTGGCTGCCGGAGGCTGGCGTCCAAGCCGCAGCCGCGGCTAACGATGGCGTGGTAGCACCCTTTGACAACTCGATCTCGTCGGACGACGCTTCGAAGGCGGTCAACGCAACAACCTTGACCCCGATTGGGGTCAAAGGCTCCAGCACCGCGGCCGAGCCTTCCACCACCGACAACTCCACCCATTTCACGATCGGGGGGACGCCCCCGCCCCCGGGCGGCAGCGGCACCTCGTCAACCTGGTTCAGCCACTACGCCCAGCTTGCCGCCAACTACGTCGAGCTCAGCTACACCCAGAACGGGGGCAACGTCGTGGAGCCCCGATCATGCGATGACCCGGTCTTACGGGGCGAACTTCACAACCGGCTCCGCCGTGACGCCGTGGTCGGGCAATGGCCTGGTCTCCCGTGGGATGCCGGTGAACATGCAGCTCTACGTCTCCACGTCCGAGCCTGCCTCGGGCACCACTGACGCCCCGATCCACGGCTGTTTGACGTGGAATGCTGACCAGGTGAAGCTTCGGCAGATGCCGGCCTTCGAGCGCTTGCACTACGACAACATCTCGGCGGGATTCGGCGCGCTCACCAGCCGCGAGATGGCGACCCCAACCGGGACGCTCGAGAACCTCGTCATAGGTCCCAACACGGGCGGCAATTACCTCGGCAACGCCGCGGATCCTCAGATCGATGCGTACAGCCTCGCGGAGATGGCGGCGCTCGGGCTCAAGGTGCACATCGAGTACGCGCTCGACACCACCGTCAACACGAACGTCTTGACCGAGAACCGTGAGAACGGTGACGTCAAGCAGAACAATAACGAGTGCAACAACGCGGCCACGCGCACCTGGGTCGACTCCAAGAGCGTGACCCCCGGGGCCGATGGTCTCTACCACTACAACATGGTGCGGGTACGGACCGAGGGCTCTTTCCCCTGGCGCAACACCATCGGGATCGCCAAGGGGGTCCTGGGGACGCAAGTCCCGCTGGCCAACGCTGGCTTCTTCCTGAACGTCGCGGGCGTGATCGGCAACGACCTTGCCGTGAACCACAACGACAAGTCTGTGTATCTCCACTCGTCGCGGAGCTTCGGCGCTTGGGACCCGGCCGCCGGCAAGCCAGCCATCACCACCTGCAGGCCGATCTTGTCCCCCGGCAACCTGGACCTTGGTAATGCCACGATACCCGGCCTCAACGCGGCCGTCGGCGGGGACCTCACCACGCTGCCGTCCTACCTCGGCTGGTGTGGCCGGCCGTACTCGGCAGTCAACGAGAACCCACTGGGAACGACCTACTCGTCGCTGGATCCCGGCGGCGCGACCGCGCCCATCACGGCCGCGATGACCCAAAAGCGCGGCGACTACGACACCGACCGCGTCACGATCGCCGACGTCAAGCCGGCGGTTTCGAAGACCAACATGGCCGGCGTCTTCGACATTGTCGACAACGGCGGGCTCGTCCAGTTCAAGATTGACATGTCAGCGGTAGGCGCCACCATTGAGGCCCTCACCAACGTCGTCATGACCGACACGCTCCCAGCCCAATACACCTTTGTGAGCCTCGACAGCGGGCCCAGCACGCCCGGAGCCACCTGCGTTTCACCAGCGGTGGGTAGCACAGGCGACATTGTGTGTCAGATGAGCGAGCCAAATCCCGCGGTGGACACAGGGCCCCTGCCCGCCGGCTTGCCCGGCGGCTGGGCTGATTCCATCACCATCACGGTGCGGGTGACCGGCGCCGTCGCCATCGCCAACTCCTACGCCGCGCTAGCGAACAAGGCAACCGTCACCAGCAGCGGCACTCAGCCGTGGGACACGGCGACCGGCGGATTCGTGCCTGGCTCTTCGCCGTCCGCCAGTGTCCAGTCCGCGGCCTCCACAGCGATGTCCTACCTGCCGCTCTCGTCCGACAAGGGCGCCATCATCAAGACGGTGGCAGCTGAGAACGGTCCGTGCGAGATCTACGCCGACGGCACCACCCTCACCGGGGCGGAACTCGTCGCCTGGCAGGCCCGCTGCTCCATGATCGGGTTCGACTTTGACTCGACCAACGTTCCCACCGTGGACGCCAAGGGCAACATGACGTTCTCGCTGGCCTACACCAATCAGGGCAACACCAGGCTGACGGGGATGCGGTTCGTGGACGTCTTGCCCTACAACGGCGATGGGACCAACGAGCCGGCTTCCGGTTCGGGGGACAACGGAGCCACCCCGTCGACTGTCGGCGACGCCCGCAGCCCGGCCTCCAACTTTGACGGCCAACTCGGGTTCGTTGGTGTCACCGGCGCGTCCGCCTACTACGTGACAGCGGATGCCCCGGCGTCAATCTCGCGTGATCCAAACAACTCCTACACCTTGACCAGCTGGTGCAGCGCCGTGGGCGGCACCGTGGTCAATGGCGTGGGCACGGACGCGGGTTGCCCGAAGACTGCCTACGACGTGACTGCCGTGTACGTCGTCGTCACGGGCGCCGGCGAATTGTGGCACCTGAGGCGACCAAGACGATCAGCCTGACCCTGGATACCGAGAACGCCGACTGCAGCGCCGTGTACACCAACACGTTCGGTGCGCGAATCGATCAGGTGCTGCTGCCGATCCGCTCGAACGACGTCTCCATCATGGTGAAGTGCCCGCTGTACAGCGTCGGCAACCAGGTGTGGAGCGACGTCAACAACAACGGTGTCATCGATCCCGGGGAGAAGCCCATCGCCAACGTCGCGATGGAGCTCTACAGCGACGTCGATGGCGACGGTAAGCCGGACGACCTCAACGGTGACGGAATCATCACGTCCGCGGACGCGATCGCCACCGCCACGACGAACGACCAGGGGCTCTATCTGTTCTCCGGTCTGGATGCAGGCGACTACTTGGTGGCCGTGGCGGCCTCCAACTTCGCCACCGGCGGAGCACTGGCAAATACTCGGTCCTCGGACCCCACCGAAACCAATCCGAATGCTGACGTGGACAACAACGACAACGGCATCGTGTCCGCAGGCATGGTGTGGTCCGGCGTCGTCACGTTGGGTCGGGAGGCCGAGCCCACGGGCGAGACCCCCAACAACGACACCAACGCCGACAACCTGTCCAACCTGACTGTTGACTTCGGCTTCTACGTGCCGAAGTTCGACCTGGCGCTGCGCAAGACTTTGGCAACCGGACAGGCCGCCTTGGTGAACATCGGCGACCTGGTGACCTTCAACATCGAGGTGTTCAACCAAGGTGACATCCCGGCCAACCAGATCCAGGTGACCGACTACATCCCGGCGCAGTTGGAGCTGGCCGACACCGATTGGACGGCCGTCTCGGCCACGATGGCGAACTACACGATCCCCACGACGCTGGCTCCACAGACGTCGATCGTGGTGCCGATCACGCTGAGGGTAAAGAGCGGGTCGGCGATCAACAACTACGCCGAGATCTCCAAGGAGAACCCCCTGGATGCCGAGGGCAACACGCTCACGGATGTCACGGGGGCACCGGTTCCAGATATTGACTCCATTGCGGACACCGACAACACCAACGACGTGCTGATCGACGACGAGATCAACAAGCCCCCGGCCACGGGGGACGAGGACGATCAGGACATCGCCTCGATTCACACGCCGTACAGCCTGGGCAATCAGGTGTGGTTCGACACGAACAACAACGGCATCATCGATACGGGCGAGAAGCCGATCGGCTCCGTCGCCATGGAGCTCTACACCGACAAGAACGGTGACGGAAAGCCGGATGACACCAACGGCGACGGGGTGGTCACGTCCGCGGACGCGATCGCCACGACCAGCACCAATACCGAGGGCTTGTACCTGTTCTCGGGTCTGGAGCCCGGGGACTACCTGGTGGCGGTGGCAGCCTCCAACTTCGCCAGCGGCGGGGTGCTCCAGCACCACCGCTCCTCGGATCCGACCGAAGCCAATCCGAACGCCGATGTCGACAACAACGACAACGGAATCGTCTCCGGCGGCATGGTGTGGTCGGGCGTCGTGACGTTAGGCAACGAGGCTGAGCCGCTCGTCGAAACCCCGAACAACGACACCAACCAGGACAACCTGTCCAACCTCACGGTCGACTTCGGGTTCTATGTGGCCCAGTTCGATCTGGCGCTGCGCAAGACGTTGGCGGCGGGACAGTCCGACCTGGTGAACATCGGCGACCTGGTGACCTTCAACATCGAGGTGTTCAACCAGGGCGACGTCCCAGCCAACCAGATCGAGGTGACCGACTACATCCCGAGCAGGTTGCAGTTGGCGGACACTGACTGGACGCTCGCCTCCCCGACCTTGGCCACCTACACGATTCCGACCACGTTGGCTCCCAAGACGTCGATCGTGGTGCCGATCACGATGAAGGTGCTGAGCGGTTCGGCCATCGACAACCACGCCGAGATTTCCAAGCAACATCCGCTCGACCCCGAGGGCAACACCCTCACCGATGTGACGGGGGCTCCGGTGCCCGACATCGATTCGATCCCGGATCAGATCCTTGGCAACGACGTGCTGATCGACGACAAGATCGACCTGACACCCGCCACAGGCGACGAGGACGATGAGGACATCGCCTCGATCCGGACGCCCTACAGCCTGGGTAACCAGGTCTGGAATGACGTGAACAACAACGGCATCGTCGACGCCGGTGAGAAGCCGATCGCTGGTGTGGCGATGGAGTTGTACACCGACAAGAACGGTGACGGGAACCCTGATGACACCAACGGCGATGGCGTGATCACCTCGGCGGATGCGATCGCGACCACCACCACCGATGCCAACGGTCTGTACCTGTTCTCTCGACTGGATGCCGGGGACTACCTGGTGGCGGTGGCGGCGTCGAACTTCGCCACGGACGGGGTGCTGGCAAACACGCGCTCGTCCGATCCGACGGAAACCGATCCAAACGCCGATGGTGACAACAACGACAATGGCATCGTGAAGGGCGGCATAGTGTGGTCCGGCGTCGTGACCTTGGGAAAGGAAGCCGAGCCGCTCGGCGAGAGCCCGAACAACGACACCAACCAGGACAACTTGTCGAACCTCACCGTCGACTTCGGCTTCTACGTGGCGAACTTCGACCTGGCGCTCCGCAAGACGCTTGCCGCGGGGCAGTCCGATCTGGTGAACATCGGTGATCTGGTGACCTTCGACATCACAGTGTTCAACCAAGGTGACGTGGCGGCCAACCAGGTCGAGGTGACCGACTACATCCCCCGCCAACTGCAGCTGGCAGACAACGACTGGATCATGGTGTCGTCAAACATGGCGATCTACACGATTCCGGTCACTTTGAAGGCCGGTGAATCGATCGTGGTGCCGATCACCCTGCGCGTCACGAGTGGGGGGAGCATCGACAACTACGCCGAGATCTCCAGTCAGAACCCGGTCGATGCGCAAGGTAAGACACTCACCCTCGTGACGGGGGCCCCGGTTCCGGACGTTGACTCGATTCCGGATCGGATCCTGGGTAACGACAAGCTGATCGACGACGAGATCAACAAGACGGCGGCCACGGGTGACGAGGACGATCAGGACATCGCCTCGATTCGGACGCCGCTCGCCAAGACCGGTTCCGACGCGACCGGTGCTGTGGGTGTCGGCGTGGTGCTGCTGCTGGCGGGCGGCGGGCTGGCGTGGCTCGTTCGGCGCCGAATCCGGACGACCATCTGACCCTGAAGACAGAAACGAGTGAGGCGGGCGCCCCTGAAGGGGCGCCCGCCTCACTCGCGTGATCCTCAGGCGCAGGCGCTGGGCGCGAAGGTCATCTCGCCAAGATAGAAGCTCTGTTCGGCCAAGGGGTCCGTGGCGCTGGAGGGCCACGCATTCCAAAAGCGCATGGTGAAGCTGGTGAGCCCGTCCGCGAATTGCACGATGGCGGAGTTATTGCCCCACACATATTGGGGCGGTAGGGCGTAGACGAACTTCAGATCTCCGCGCAGCGGCGAGCTCGTAGAGCCGGTCCCGGAAACGTAGGCGGGTCCCGTGGGGGTGGCAGTGTACGTCGTTGCGCTGGTGATCGTCAGGCGATCGTTGTAATGCTTGTAGGGCGCCACTTCAAACATGTTGTAGTTGGTCCACAGGGCGTCGATCATATGCACGTAGAAGTTGAGCCCGTTCACTGGCTCAGAGAACGACACCGTGATCTCTTGGTACTGCGAGCCGTCGCCAGGGTCGTTGCCGATCGATGATTGCTTGAAGGCCAAGAAGTATTGGCCAGCCTCGATCGTGTGACCGGCTCCCGGTTCGGTCGTACCGTCCAGCACCCCGAGATTGCCCTCGGGCGACAGCGGGAGTGCGGTGTAGTACTGATTGCTTGTGGGGTAGCTCACCCCCAGATTGCCGTACTGCAACGCACTTCCGACGAGAGTCGAGGCAAAGGTCACCGTGACCGGCGAGATCCATCCCGTCCCCGTGACAACGAGTTGCCCTTGAGTGTTGCCCGTCCGCGTGTAGGTGTACTGGGGCGCGTTCGGCTTCCAGAGCACGTCCACTGGAGATGCCGTCGTGCACGGTGGTTCGCCGGAGGCGGCCAGGGCAGGCGCAGCCTGCGCTAGGGCGATCACCGGCACAGTCCAGGCAGCACCTTGCACGAGCGTGCGGCGACGCAACGCATTATCAGCCATGGTAGTTTCCCCCCACATGAGCTAAGCGTGGTGGAACCACCCCCGTGGTTCTCGTTCCGTGACGCTTAGGCCACAAAAAATATCAGCCGATGAGTTCGCGTGCCACGCAATTTCTGATACCGAGATCCGGCGTCGCATCCTGTCGTGGTGAACGGCGCTGAATGGCTCAGTAGGAAGTTAACTCTGGCTGTACCGGAATGTCTCGGCGCCAGTCGCGTCAGTAGCGACCACGGTGAAGGCCGTGGCGGCGAGATCGGCGTCCAGCGTGGCCGAAGCACCGTTCCGCTGCCACGTGATGATCAACCTGTCGTCTGCGGTCTGGGCCACATGGCACTCCGCATCGAATCCGAAGGCGGGATTCGTCCGTCGGAAGCGCAGGAGGGCCAGCTGATCTTGCACGATCGGCCGCGTCAGCCCCTCGGCGATCTGAGCCGCCGACAGGTTGGAGCGGTTGATCTCTTTATGGCCGCCTTCGCCGGCCCGGGTCACCGCGTCATGGTCGTTCTTGCCCGCGAACAGATCCAGGTACCAAACCTGGGGCTTGCCCGGCATGAACAGCTGAATCGCGCGCGCCAGCAACAGGCGAGCGTCGCTCTCCCCCAGCGCGCTGTAGTAAGTGGCGTTCACCTGGTAGTACATCGCCTTGGAACCGTGCAGATCCTTGACGTACCCGCCACGCTCCTTGAGGCGGGCGATGAGCGCGTCGATCCGCTCGTCATCGAGCAAGCCCTTCAGGTCCAACACGGGGATGCCGTCATGGCAGCCCAACATGTTGACCGTCCGGATCTTCTTGCTGATCAGCTCGCCAATCCACTTCTTCAGCACCGAGGCGTCGGTGCGGTCTAGCGCGTCGATGAGGAGCCCGGGCAAGAAGAAGTCGTAGGTCATGAACCCCTTGGACGAGATGACCTCGTGGATCCCCTCTTCATAACGGCTGTGGATCTCGGGCAACAGCTTGAGGCCGCGGGCCGAGGCGAGTTCCTTGACCTTGTCGAGGACGATCCAGGTGCCGGGATCGTTCAGGAAGTTCTTTTCGCCCGGCTCCTTGGGTGCGTAGGCGAACGCGTCCAACCGGACGATCTGCGCCCCGTAGCCCGCGAGCTTGTCGAGAGTGGCGGCGTAGAAGTCCCAGACCAGCTGCGACTTGATGTTGAGATCCATCTGACCCAGGTAAGTGCGTTCCGAGTCGAGCAGGTCCATGACGGCGTCTTTCGCTGCCTCGAACCCGGTGAAGTCGAGGTCGGCGGCGGGCAACCCGGCGTCGAGCCAGGTGGCGATACGTCCGGCTAGCAGTTGCGCCTGGCCATACTGCAGCCCAGCGGCACGCATCAGCGACTGGGCATCCGGACGCGGGTAGCGCACCTCTTGGTAGAAGGTGTTCCAGTAGGGCTTTTCCGTTCCGTCAGGCATCCGAACCATGAGGATCGGCAGCCCCGGCTTGCGGAAGAACATGTCCTTGATGAGCTCGGCATCCGGCTGGATGTACCCCTCGGCGGTCATCTCGCCGTGCCCCGCCCAGAACTTGTTCCAGTCGATGAAGAAGTCGGCGTACTGCGATTTGTCGCCCTTGGCCAACAGATCCTGGAACTGCGGCGAGAGCACCGAGGCGTGATTCAGGATGAAATCCAGCTTCAGGTCGACGCCACCATCACGTAGCGCCTCAAGGTCCGCAGGCGAGGCGAGGGTCTTCGACAACTCGTAGTCAATGACGGAGAACCCGCGATCGAGGTCGGTGTTGAAGACGCTCGGCAGCAAGTACGCCGATTCGAAGACCCCGGCCGCGAGCGGGTCGGCGAGGAAGTCGACCGTGCCCGACAGGGTCGCCCCGATGCTGTCGGGGTAGACGTTCAACAGCGGACCGGCGCCGGGCAGGTCCTTACCCATGGCCACCAGATACTGATCGTGGCTGAGGAGTTCGCCTGAACTCGAGACGATGATGTCGGCCCGGGCAGCCTGGGCGTGCAGCTTCGCCTGCTCCAGCGTGAGCACCGCCATGGTGAAGGCGCTATCCAACGCCCCATCGCGAGCCCGTGCCCGCCGATGGGCGAGGGTTTCGGCGGGGGTGCTGTTTAAGAGGATGCCGACATCGACGCCGTGCAGATTGGCGTTCAGTCCGTGCGTCCATTCCACAACAAGAACCTGGACCTGGCGGACGTCCACGTCGGTGTACCACAGCGCCTCGGGTGTGCGTCCCATGCGCTTGAGCGTCAGGGTGTCGGCCCCGGACTTGAAGGCCGTGAGGATCGCGCTCAACTGCTCGAAGTCGGTTTCAGTGTTGCTGCCGAGGTAGTGGTTCAACGCCGCGTTGCCGGCCTTGTGGTAAATCGCCAGCCACGGGTGGTCTGCCACCTGGGTGGGATCGGCGTCGGCGTCGGTCATCTGCCACTCAGGCAGATTGGCGCGGGCGTCGTCCGCGAAGAGCTTGTGATCCGCCAGCGCCTTTGCCCCGGCGACCCGGTAGACGCGGCGTCGCTCTGCATCGTTGGACGACGGAATCCGATGCGGATAGTTGTCGCCCGAAAGCACATAGGAGCTCACGCCAAGGCGTCGAAACCCTTCGGCGACCAAGGATCCAGTTTCTGACTTTCCGACACCCGACCCGCCGGCCACCGCGACCACGGCCCGCCCGTACGGATTCTCAGCCCGGGCCCGGTCGACCAGATCCCACAAGCGCGGGAACAGGATCTTCACCTTCGCGAGGTGGGACTCGTTGATGTGAACCTGATCCCCCGGCATGTCGCCGGTCGGAATCGTTTCGAGATCGGGAATCTCCGGAAAGGAAACGCTCACGGTGGTCGGCTCCTGACGTCGCTGCCTGGCAAGTATGGAGGACCGCATGGCGTCGATCCCGGCAACAGCGTAGTGAATCGGCAGAGCCCAGGTAAATCGTTTCTACATGGTTTCTCGGAGAGGGGCCCACCGGTGGCGACAGCCGTCCCAGCCTGGCCCAGTAGGATGATGCACCGTGACCGTGAGCCCCGAATCCAGCGACTTCATCCGCGACCTCGTCCGACGGGACAACGAAACCGCCGAGTACGGCGGACGCGTCCAAACCCGGTTCCCACCGGAGCCCAACGGTTACCTGCATATCGGGCACGCCAAGGCCATCACGGTCGACTTCGGCGTGGCGGCCGAATTCGGTGGCGTGTGTAACCTGCGCCTCGACGACACCAATCCGGACACCGAAGAGACCGAGTACGTCGACAGCATCGTGGACGACATCGCGTGGTTGGGCTATGCCCCGAAGTCCGTCCTGTTCGCGTCTGACTACTTCGGACAGCTCTACGACTGGGCCGAATATCTGGTCGAGCGGGGACAGGCCTACGTCGACGATCAAGACGGCGAGACGATCTCCGAACAGCGGGGCGGCTACGGTAACCCCGGCGTCGAGAGCCCGTTCCGCGACCGAAGCGTCGAGGAAAATCTCGACCTACTCCGGCGGATGCGAGCCGGCGAGTTCCCCGACGGCAGCCGGGTGCTGCGGGCCAAGATCGACATGCAGCACGAAAACATGCAGCTTCGCGATCCCGTGATGTACCGCATTCGGCACGCCCACCATCACCGCACGGGCGACGACTGGTGCCTCTACCCCACCTACGACTGGGCGCACGGCCAGTCGGACGCCTTCGAGGGCGTCACGCATTCGATCTGCACGCTGGAGTTTGAGAGCCATCGGCCGCTGTATGACTGGTACCTGAGCCAACTGCCGCTTCCGGGCGATCGTCCCAAGCAGATCGAGTTCGCCCGTTTGGAACTGACCCACACGGTGACCTCCAAGCGCCGGCTGATGAAACTCGTGCAAGACGGCGTCGTGGACGGGTGGGACGATCCCCGGATGCCCACGCTTCGCGGGCTTCGGCGCCGCGGGTACCCGGCGTCGGCCATCCGTGATTTCTGCGCGGCCGTCGGCACGACCCGCACGAACAGCCGCCAGGCGATCGAGGCGCTTGAGGCTGTCGTCCGCCGCCAGCTCAACACGGCCTCGCAGCGGCGAATGGCGGTGCTGCGGCCCCTGAAGCTCGTCATCACCAACTGGCCGAAAGATGCCGACGGGCGTCCGATCGTGGAGCACTTCGAGCTGACCAACAATCCGGAGAACCCGGCCGATGGGACGCGTCAGGTCGCCTTCACCGGCGAGTTGTGGATCGAGGCGGACGACTTCGCCGAGGTGCCCCCGCCGAAGTTCTTCCGGCTTTCCCCCGGACGCGAGGTGCGCCTACGAGGGGCCTACTTCGTTACCGCCACTGATGTGGTGAAGGACGACGCCGGGCAGGTCGTCCAGATCAATGCCACCTACGATCCGGCCACGCGCGGCGGCGACTCCCCCGACGGCCGCAAAGTGAAGTCGACGATGCATTGGGTCTCCGCGGGGCAGGCGGTCGAGGCGACCGCGGCTCTCTATGAGCGTTTGTTCTTGGCGACCGTGCCCGGCGAACGCACCGGCGAACCGCTCGACGATGTGAATCCGAACTCGCGGGAACTGCTGCCCGCCATCAAGGTGGAGGCCGCCTTGGCCGACACCGAGCCGGGCACGGTCGTGCAGTTCGAGCGGTTGGGCTACTTCGCGTTGGATCCCGAGACGCCGCTGCTCTTCCATCGGACGGTCGGCCTCAAGGACGAATGGGCGAACGTCCAAAAGCGCGCCGGCGCCTGAGCACCGGCTAGCCGCCCGGACGGAACGCCGACCCCATGGCTCCCCCATCGGAATCCACGGGGAATTCGCCGCGCTTGACCGCCGCCACCAACGCGGCGTGGTCGGCCTCGGTCTGGTCGGCGTAGCGGCGGGCGAACTCGGCTAGGGCCACGGCAGCGCCGTCCTGGGTGCCGAGGTAGCCCGCAATCATCGAGGTACCCGCCGTGCGGGCGTGCCCCTTGGCGAGGAGGCGTCCGACGATGCCGGCGTAGTCGGCCAGCGACTGCGCCGTGATGTCGACCAGCGGGACCGTGCCCTTCATGTTGCGGAACTGCCGGACGTAATACTGCAGACCGTCGATGGTCGTCCAACCCAAGAGCGGATCGCTGACGGTCTGCAATGCCTGCTGATACTCCACGACCCGCTGACCCTGATGGTCGTGCCAGGCGTTGTCGCCGTGGATGTGGCGAGCCAACACCGACCGCCTGGCCTGCTTGAGCTGGAGGAACAGCACATCCGCCGGATTGGACCCTTCGAGCAGCACCACCCAAGCCCGAAGCCCCACGCTGCCGACGCCCACCACCTTCTGCGCCACGTCCCGCAGCGTGTGGCCGGCGACCACGCGGGCCCAGTGGGGGCTCAGCGACGGCAAGTAGTCGTCGACACCCTGGGCGATAGCATCGGCGGTCCGATCGTCCGGACGGGTCAGCAACGGCGGATCGGTCACCATGCGCCGCCCGTCACTCTCGGTCGTCGTGAACCGCGGCGCCGCCCGGTCCGACGTGCGCTTGCGTGCCGTCTTCGCGGCGGCGTGAATGCGCGTGCGCAGATCCGCGTCCGTGGCGGACGCCTCGAGCCGGTCAAGATCCAGCCGGTTGAACGACCGTCCCAGCAGGGGCATCTGCGCCAAACCCGAAAGTTCGTCCCGGTAGGCCAAGGCGCACGCGAGGGCCGCCGCGTAGCAGTCATCCTCGGAATGGCCGTTCTCGCGTCCGGCCACCCAGATCGCCGCCACGAGCCGACGCAGGTCCCACTCCCAGCCGCCCGGGTGCGCCTCATCGAAGTCGTTCAGGTCCATGACCAACTCACCCTCGGGCGAGCCGTAGAAGCCGAAGTTGCCCAGATGCGAATCGCCGCAAATGATCGGCTGTACCCCCGTCGCGGGCAGGTGCGCGACGTCGGAGGCCATCACGACCGCGGTGCCGCGCAGGAAGCCGTAGGGGGAGGAGATCATTCGAGCGACCCGAATCGCGATGAGCTCTTCCAAGCGCCCCTCATGGGAAGCCTTGATCAGCTCGATCGGATCGTCACGCCGAGCGTTGAGATCCCACTGGCCGAGTTCCTCGTGCGGCAACCAGACGCGGAGCGCGCGACCGAACTCGGTGCGTTCAGCGCGGGACGGCAACGCCTTGCGAACCGAGTAGAAGGCGGAGTTGTCCATGCTCGGCAGGATTTGGTGCTGTCTGGCCACGGTCGTCCCTTTCGGATCGGGTGTCGGCGCTGGGCTGAGCCGATCACGGCGACACCACGCACGATAATGGTCCCGGCGGAAGGAACCGAGAATGCCCACCCAAGAAGAGTTGAAAGCCCTCGTGGGACGGGCCGCCCTGGCCTACGTCACTCCGGGAACCATCATCGGCGTGGGCACCGGTTCGACCGTCGCGCATTTCATCGCCGGGCTTGGCGAGATGCCCGTCCCTGTCGCGGGCGCGGTGTCGAGTTCGGAACGGTCATCGGCCGCCCTGCGCGACCTCGGGATCCCCGTCCTGGACGCCAACGACGTCACCCGATTGGAGGTCTACATCGACGGCGCCGACGAGATTGATCGCTCCGGTTACATGGTCAAGGGCGGGGGCGCTGCCCTCACGCGCGAGAAGATCGTGGCAGCTTTGGCCACCCGGTTCGTGTGCATCGCCGACGGCTCAAAGGTCGTCGACGTTCTCGGAACGACCTTTCCACTTCCGGTCGAGGTCATCCCCATGGCCGCGAATGCCATCATCCGGCGCTTCGCGGCCGGGCTGCAGGGCACCAACGGCACCGCGGAGCTGCGACGGACGTCCGATGGGTCGGTACTTGTCACGGACAACGGCCAGCACATTCTGGACGTCCGGGGCCTGCGGATCACCGATCCCATGGCGTTCGAGTGTGCGGTGAATGACTGGCCCGGCGTCGTCACGGTCGGGGTCTTCGCGCGACAGAAGGCGGACGTTTGCCTGGTCGGAACCGAGGCGGGGGTTCAAACCCTCAGCTATTGACCTTGTGAGCTGCCTTGCGGCGCACCGGCTTCTGGAAGTACGAGACGGCAAGCAGGGCGCACGCGAGGGCCGCCACTGGCAGCAAGATCGATTCGGCCATGGCCCGGCTGAAGCCGTCGCGCAGTGCAGAGGGAACACTCCCACCAGCCTGCGCGGGCACGGCCACACCCGCGGGTAGATCGGCCGCCAGCCGCAGTTGCAGGAGGGCAGACATTCCGGCGCTGCCGAGCACTGAGCCGACCTGGCGGGTGGTGTTGTACACCCCGGCCCCCGCGCCGGCGTAGTGGGGCGGCAAGTTTCGCGTCGCCGTGGTGGAGAGCGGGCCCCAGACGCATGCCGAACCGAAGCCCATGACGAAAGAAGGTCCGAGGAGCCACAAGATCGGGGTCGTGGTGTTGATCACTTGGACGTACCACAGCATCCCGGCGATCCAGGCGACGAGCCCGAAAATGGCGACGTCGCGGGGGTTCACCCGGTCGATCAAGCGACCGATGAGGGGAGCCAGGATCATCGACAAGATCGCCGACGGCGCCAACATCAACGCGCTCTGCGTGGGGGTCAGCCCGCGGACGGTCTGGAAGAAGAACACCAACGGCAAGCTGAAGCTCGCGATGGCGAGGCCGACCGATGCGATCGCCGCGTTCGACAAGGCGAAGTTCCGATCATTGAACAAGCTCAAGGGCACCAGCGGCTCTCCTTTGGTGCGGGCCTGCCACCAGACAAAGGCGGTCAGCAAGACGATGCCGCTGATGATCAGCAACGGCACCGAAATCGGGCCCCAGATGCTGCCCCAGTGGTACGTCTCACCCTCTTGGATGCCGAAGACGAGAAAGAACAATCCGAAGGTGCTGAGGGCCACGCCGAGCAGATCGAAGCGATGCGGGTGGGTCGGGAATTTGGGGACGAACTTCCAAGCGGCGGCGAAGGCCGCCAAGCCGATCGGGACGTTCACAAAGAAAATCCACTCCCAGCCGAGCGCGTCGACAAGAACCCCGCCGAGCAGCGGGCCGATGAGCGTCGCGATACCTGCCACCGATCCCCACACGCCCATGGCGGCGCCCCGGCGATCCGGCGGGAACATGCGGGTGATGAGCGCCATCGTCTGCGGGGACATCATCGACGCTCCCAGGCCTTGGAAGGCCCGGGCCGTAATCAGCATGCCGATGCCGCCGCCGGGCAACCAGCCGCTGAATCCACACCACAGGCTCGCGACCGTGAACAGCGTGAGGCCGATCAGGTAAATGCGCTTCGGGCCGAACCGGTCGCCGAGGCGTCCGGTGACGAGCATCGGGACGGCGTAGCACAACAGGTATGCGCTCGTAACCCAGATAACGGCGTTGTAGTCGGATCCCAGGTTGAGGCCCTTCATGATGGCGGGGTTGGCGACGTTCACGATCGTCGCGTCCACCAAAATCATGAAGAAGCCGATAACGAGGGCCCAGAGCCCAGGCCACGGTTCTGCCGTGGCGGAAGGCGCGGGCGCCAGGGCTGTCGGAGAAGTCACTCGGAGACCCTACGTCATGGGATCGAGCGCAAGGGGGTTGGGGGCCGCGGCGGCTCGCCCGGCACCCAACAAGGGCAAGTCGTGACGGATTCGTGAATCTCCGACAGTCACTTGGCTGAGATCCCTTCCGCGTGACCTTCCCATGCTGTATCGATTAACCATGGGATCGAAGAAGCGCCCGAAGCTCGATAACGAGCTGTACGAGGCAGAACTGAACCGGCTGCAGGCCGAACTTGTTGAGATGCAGGAATGGCTTCGCGCCGAAAAGAAGCGCCTCGTGGTGATCTTCGAAGGTCGCGACGCCGCAGGCAAGGGTGGCGCCATCAAGCGCATCACCGAATATCTCAACCCGCGCGTCGCTCGGATCGTGGCGCTCCCCGCGCCCACCGAGCGCGAAACCACGCAGTGGTATTTCCAGCGCTACATCGAGCACCTCCCCGCGGGTGGTGAGATGCGATTGTTCGACCGCTCCTGGTACAACCGGGCGGGCGTCGAGCGCGTCATGGGGTACTGCACCCCCGTCCAGTACCAGCGCTTCCTGCGCCAGTGCCCGATTTTCGAGCAGATGCTCATCGAGGACGGGATCATCCTGCGCAAGTACTGGTTCTCGGTCTCCGACAAGGAGCAAGAGAAGCGCTTCCGCTCACGCATGCACGACCCGATGCGGCGCTGGAAGCTCTCCCCCACCGATCTGGAGTCCCTCACCAAGTGGGAGGAGTACAGCCGGGCGAAGGACGACATGTTCATTCATACCGATGTCGATCCGGCTCGGTGGACGGTCGTCGAGGCCGAGGACAAGAAGCGTGCCCGCATCAACATGATCGCCCACCTGTTGGACTCCATCCCTTACAAGCACGTGCCGATGGCTGACATCAAGTTCCCGAAGCGGCCGCCGTCGACGGGCTACAAGCGCACCGACCGCACCCTGCAGGAGTACGTGCCCGATGTGGCGGACATCCTGATTGGCACAGAGCCACCCCCGGTCAAGTACGTGGACCCCGAGGATTCTCCCCTGCCGGATCTCCCGGTCGAGGTCGTGGAGGCTCCCGAACCGGCACCGGTCGCAGTCGTCGCACCTCGGACGCGAACCCGCCGTCCGGCCGGTTCGACCGCTTCGCCTGCAGCTGAATCGACCGATAACGGCTGACCCGATTTGGGTATCCCGGGCCCTCCCCCCTAAGCTAGGCAAGCCGACGCGGGGTGGAGCAGCTCGGTAGCTCGCTGGGCTCATAACCCAGAGGTCACAGGTTCAAATCCTGTCCCCGCTACGAATAGGCCCTCTGACTAGGGGTAATACCCAGTCAGAGGGCCTTTTTCTTTCGGTGCACCGCGGATCTTGCGTCTGGCGCGAGCCGCGATGCGCAAAACCACCCATGCAGGGACGCCTGTTGGCCCCGACGATCGGTTACATCCCAGTCAGCCCGTCCTTAGGCTGTGGGGGTGCTCGACGCCTTGCTCCCATGGACGACTTCTGGGCGATTGGGGTCGCGCCCCCGCAGCTGGGTCTTGACTGCGGCCTTCCTCCTGGCGGCGCCGTTCAGCATGAGCGCGTGTGCGCCGCCACCGACTTCGGTCGACAATCCATCCGGGGTTGCCACGGCGGACAGCTCCCCCACGATGTCGTCTGCGACCCCCACGCCGTCGATCTCGAGCCCATCACCCACGAACTCCCTGACGGTGTCGCCCACGCCGATCCCAACGCCCACGCCCTCCGGGTCGGCATCGACGACCAGAACGGCGACGAGCCCCACGATCACGAAGCTCACCGTGAGCTACGCCAAGACGTGCGTCTTGAACAGCAATCCGCCGGCGCCGAAAGCGACGTGGACGACGCGCAACGCGACGGGCATGGCGATCTCAATCGACAACCCTGACCTGGTTGCCGCCTACGGCAAGTACGCTGCCAGCGGGTCCCTGGCCATGCCAGCCATCGCTTGCCGAGGCAACGTCGGCGACGTGATCACGCATCGCTACGACTTCTGGACGATGGGCGGCAAGGGTACAGCGGACCATCGAATCGTCGACGTGAGCATCACGATCGTTTAAGAGGGTGCTGGGGCCGATCGGGACGGCGGCTTGACGGGTTTTGCAGCCCAGTCGCAAAGTTGGGACCCAAAGGGTGACCTGGCACCCGCCGCTGCGACGGGCACCGGGGCTGAGGAGGAGAAGCGCTGGTGCGGTGTGGTTTCCTTGGACGCATGACACCGAGCCTCGACTACCCGCTCTATGCCCGGACGCTGGCCAACGGGTTGCGGGTGCAGGTCAACCCCGACCATGCCGCCCCCATCGTGGCCGTGAACCTTTGGTACGACGTGGGGTCGCGGGATGAAGAACCTGGGCATACCGGGTTCGCCCACCTCTTCGAGCACGTCATGTTTCAGGGCTCGGCGCACGTGGCCTCGGGTGAACACCTGACCCTCATGCAGAACGCGGGCGGCTCCGTGAACGCCACGACGTGGTTCGATCGGACGAACTACTTCGAGACCATCCCGGTCGGAGCCCTGGACCTGGCGCTGTGGCTGGAGGCCGATCGCTTGTCGAGCCTCGCCGATGCGCTCACGACGGAGAACTTCGAGAACCAGCGCGACGTGGTCAAGGAAGAGAAGCGGCAGCGGTACGACAACCAGCCCTATGGCGATGCCATCGAGCGGATCATTGCCCTCGCTTTCCCCCAAGGCCACCCGTACGCTCACACCACGATCGGCTCCATGGCCGACCTTGACGCCTCGACCGTCGAGGACGCCCTCGCTTTCTTCAAGCGCCACTACGTGCCAGGGGTGGCGGTGCTGACGCTGGTGGGAGACATCGAACCGGACGAGGCGTTCGCGAAGGCCGAGCGCTACTTCGGGACCATCCCCGCCGTGGCGCGACCCTTACGTCCGGAAGCCCCTCCGCTCCCCCCGATCGCCGGCGTGCCTCGCGAGGTGGTCACCGCCAAGGTGCCCCAGGACGCCGTCTACGCGATCTGGCGCCTACCCGCCCGCGGCACCCGTGAGTTCGACAGCGTCGATCTGGCACTTACCGTGCTCGGTGGGGGCCAAACCTCGCGCATCTATCGCGCCCTCGTCCGTGACGGCGGTCTCGCCGAGACCGCGGGCGCGGCCGCCATGCCACTCATCGGGGGCACGTCGTTCGGCTACGCGTTCGCACGAGCCCTCAACGGCGTGGACGCCGCGCGGTTGGAGGCAGCCTTCGTCGCCGCCATCGAGCTGTTCCTGGTGGACGGGCCGACGGAACAAGAGGTCGCTCGCGCCAAGGTGCAATACGAGCGGGAATGGCTGGGCGAGTTGGCATCGTTCGATAGCCGCGCTGACCTCTTCGGCGCCTTCCAGACACTGCTCGGGGATGCCACCCTGGTCAACACCCGCATCGCCGACTTTGCCGAAATCACGCCCTCGGAGGTGCTGGCGGCCGCCCAAAAGTACCTGCAGCCCGATCAGCGCGCCGTCCTGACCTACCTCAAGGAGGCCGACCATGGCTGAGACCGATCGCCCCGCCGTCGAACGCCCCGGACCGTTTCACACCCCGGCGCCCGTGGAGAGTCGCCTGGACAACGGCCTGCGGGTGCTGACCTTCCAACGTCCTGGGCAGCACGTGGCGTCGGTGGGGCTGGTGCTCGACCTGCCGTTGATCCTGGAGCCGCGTGATCGTGAGGGTGTCGCGACGCTTTGCGTCCGGACGCTCGACGAGGGCACCCGGACGCATCCAAGCGCCACCTTCGCCGAGGTGTTGGAAGACCAGGGCGCCGTCATGAGCGGTTCTGCGGGCTACGGGGCGACCACGTTGGGCCTCAGCGTCGCTGCTCGCGAGGAGCCCTTTGCGGCCGCTCTCGCCCTCTTCGCCGAGGCTGTGCTCGAACCTGAGTTCGGCGAGGACGAAGTGGCACGCCAGCGCGAGATCCGCATCGCCCAATACGAGCAACAACAGGTCCAGCCTGCCCAGCGAGCCACCGCAGCCTTGCGAGAGACCCTCATCGACAAGCGCTACCGGGCCTCCCGTCCGGCCGGAGGGACAACCGCTACCGTCAGTAGCGTCACGGCGGTGGACGTGCGTGCCTTCCATGCCGACCACTACGTTCCTCACCTGGCGACCCTGGTGGTCGCCGGTGATTTCAGCTTCGATCCACTCCCGGCGATTCGGGCTGCGTTTGGGTGCTGGAGTGGGCCACACGTGGCCAGACCCGCGCATGAATCCCCAGACGGCGGCGCACCGAGCGTGCTCGTCATCGACCGGCCGGGCGCAGTCCAGGCGGACGTTCGCTACGGCTGGCGGACCATCGACCGCACGGATCACCGTTGGGCCAGTCTCCAGGTGGCCTGCTACGCCCTCGGTGGCGCCTTCTTGAGTCGCCTCAACGCGGTGCTTCGCGAAGAGAAGGGTTACACCTACGGGGTGCATCTCACGACCGGGCCAGGGCGCCACGGGGCGCTCAGCGTCGTTCAGGGCTCGTTCCGCAGCGAGGTGGCCGCGGACGCCATCGGCATGATCCAGCCGCTCATCGACGTGTCGAGTCGCCCCTTCACCTCGGGAGAGGTGGATTCGGCGGTGACGTTCATTACCGGAGTGACACCCCTCCGGCTTGCCACCGCAGATGGGCTCGTCGACCAGGTAGCCACGCTCGCCGCTGTCGATCTGCCACTGTCCTTCGTGGACGACTACCTCGCCGCTCTCGCCGACGTCACACCAGCCTCAGCGACCGAGGCAGCCGTGGCACTGCTCCCGCCCAAGGGTGGAACCCTGGTCGTCGTGGGTGACGCGGCAACCTTGGTCCCGACCCTGACCGAACAGGGCTGGGCTGTGACCGTCCAGGACGCGGAAGACTAGCGGCCGAGCGCCTTCATGGCGTCCGCGATCGCCTGCTTGGCCACGCCGACCTTCGCCTGGTAACCCGCCAGGTCCCCGGCACGCAGCGCGGCGTCCGCGTCCGTGAAGGCTTGCTGAGCGCGCTGGAGGGCGGCCGTCGCCGCGTCTGGATCGGCTGTGGTTGGCGTGGTTGGTGTCGTGGGAGTTGTCGGTGATGTGGGAGTGCCACCGATGGGTGTCTCCCCCGTGCTGGCGCCGGCGTCGCCCTTGAAGACGGCGTCCAAAGCCTCCTGGAGGGTGGTGCCGATGCCGACATGCTCACCGAAGCGCACCGTCACGAAGCGCAGGACGGGGTACGAACCAGTGCTCGCCTGTCGGACGGTATAGACCGGCATCACGTAGAGCAAACCGTTGCCCATGGGCAGCGTCAGCAGGTTGCCGTAGGTCGCGGCAGCCGAGCCCTGATTGAGGAAGGGGCGCAGTAACTCTGCGACCACTTGATCGTTGTTGATCGCGTTGAAGGTTTGGCCCGGACCATCAATCTGCTGGGTGTCCGACATCCGCAAGATGCGAAGCTTGCCGTAATTCGGGCTGGCGGCATCCGCGTCCACCGCCAGGTAGGAGGCCAGGTTCGAGCGATTCTTCGGCACGAACACCGTCGTCAGACTGAACACCGGCTTGGCGTCGCCGGGCCACTTGATCGAGAGGTAGTAGGGCGGTTCCTTGTCGGCCGCCGAACGCACTGGGTCGGTGGGGATCGTCCAGAGGTCGGTCTGCTTGTACCAGGTGTCGGCGTTCGACATGTGGTAGCGGCTCAGAACCTCGCGCTGCACTTTGAAGAGATCCTGCGGGTAGCGGAAATGGTCCAGCAACGCAGCCGAGATTTCGGATTTCGGCTTGATGACACCCGGGAAGACACCCTCGTAGGCCTTCAGAATCGGATCAGTGGTGTCCCACTCGTACAGGCTCACTGTGCCGTCCGCTGCGTCCACGACGGCTTTCACGCTGTTGCGGATGTAGTTGACGTTGGTGTCCACCTGGGCGCCCAAGAACTTCGTCTCAGTGTCGGTCGTCGAGGCGCGCAACGAGATCTGTTGACTATTGGGGAAGGTGTCCGAGGTGGTGTAGGCGTCGACGACCCAGACCACGCGTCCGTCCACGAGCGCCGGGTAGATGCTGGAATCGGTCGTCAACCACGGCGCAATTTCTTGGACGCGCACCTGCGGCTGGCGGTCATACAGCAGCTTTGAGGCCGAGTTGATGCGGTCCGAGAGCAAGAAGTTGATGTCCCCGAACTTCGCGGCCATCACCGCGCGAGTGCCGAGGTCGCCGATCGGAATGCCGCCCTTGCCTGCGTAAACGTTGTTGACCTCGCCGCCATTGGCGCCGCCGCCTGGGGTGTCGAGTTCAATCGGCTGCTGCCCCGGCTCGCGTCCCACGATCACGAACTGCTTCGTGAGTTCGCCGTAGTAAATGCGAGGTTCGGCCTCAGCAAGCTTTCCGACGGGGGGGATGTCGCCGACGATCCACTGCGGCTCGCCCATGGTCTGGCGTCGGTTGCCATACGCCGCCACCACGCCATAGCCATGGGTGTACACGGTGTGCAGGTTGTTCCAGTTGGCGTCCGGGACACCGGCGACGTCGAGCTCGCGCGCCGCGATGACGACGTCAGTCTCGGCACCGTCGAGGGTGTAGCGGTCGATGTTGAGCACGTCTGGGAACGCGTAGTACCCACGCACCTGCTGCAACTGATCGAATGTCGGTGCTACCACCATCGGGTCGATGAGTCGAATGCCTGGCAGCGCCGCCGCGTCGGCCTTCAGCTGACCCGGCGCCACCTGGGTGACCGCGGCATACTCCTTCGTTTCCACATCCGCGATGCCGTACGCCTGCTGCGTCATCTTGATGTGCTCTTGCATGTAAGGACGCTCTTTGTCGGGCTCGTTGGGCTTCACGTTGAAGCTCTGCACGAAGGCCGGATACAACCCGCCCAAAATGATGGACGACACGATGAGCAACACGCCGCCCGCCGCCGGGACGATCGCCCGCCGGATGAACACGTTCGCAAAGAACAAGGCGGCCACGACGAACGCCATGATCGCGATAACCAACTTGGCCTGGAGGCGCGCGTGCGCATCCGTGTACTGCATGCCCGAGAACAAGGTTCCTTGTCCGAGCAACAGCCCGTACCGCTCCAGCAGGCTTTGCATCCCGTAGACCACCAGGATCAGGCCGATGATCACGGAAATCTGCTGCCCCGCTGGACCCGTGTAGCCGCGGTTGCGCTGTCCAACACGGACGAGATTCCCAACCACGAACTGGATCATCGCCACCACGAGCAGGCAGAACGACAAGGTGCTGAGGACTAAGCCGATGGCCGCCTTCCAGACCGGGTACTCAAAGACGTAAAACGCGTAGTCAAGCCCGAAGTAGGGATCGACCTGGTTGAAGGGTGACCGATGCAGAAAGGCCAGGACCGACTGTGCTTCGAGTTGAGCGGTCGCACCCGACATCACACCGATGAGCACCGCGGGGATGGCCGCCGCGACAGCGAAGTGACGGCTCAGCAGTGCCCGATAGGGCGCCAACAGTGCACCACCCGCGCCCCCAACCGCGAACGGACGGGTGCGATACGCCAACCAGGCGGCCAGGTAAATGACGATGCCGACAATGAGCGTCGTGCCGACGAACAGCACCGATCGCGTCCCCAACATGGTGTTGAACACCACGCCGTAGGACACGGAATCGAACCACAGCTTGTCGGACCACACGCCAACGAACGACATGAAGCCGATGCCAAGAGCGGCCAAGATGCCCAGGGCGGGCAGCCATGGCCGCCCTGCGGGGCGATGTGTCGGTGCGGTCATCGAGGTGGTCACGCCGATCCCTCCTTTGGGTTGCGGTCAGTCCAGGGTAGCGGCGAGTCGCTCGGCCAAGCCGGGGACGAGGTCCTCCGCGCCGACCAAGTCCTCGGGGTGAGACGCAAAGCGGGCGACCCCATGGCGCTCGCCGTCGCGCAGCACGCCGACCACGACCCGCATGTCGTGACGCTCGGGATGGGCGGCCACGAACCGGGCCGCAGCGTCAGGATCGGACGGAATGTCGGCTTCGTGCTCGCTGCTCAAGAAGGCGCGCTCCAAGACGATGGCCACACCGGCCACAGCGGGCGGCCAGGCTATGGCTTCCAGAGCCTCCAACGGATCCTCGCCGCGGGCGTGGAAATCGTCCTGCTCCACCGAACTGAGCGCATCCGCTGGCAGATCGGAACGCACGGCCAGTTGTCCAGCTAACGAGGGCTCCGCAGCCAGTAGCTCGGACGTCGGCACCAAGGCGAAGAGTCGCGCGGGTTGGTCCCAACCACCATGACCCACGTGGCGCTCGATTTCGAGCAAGGCCGTCACCAGTGATGTGTTCATGAGCACCCTGCCACGGCGGACTCTTTGGCAGGATCCTTGAGCGCCTCGAGCGCCGATACGCTCTCGCTCAGGCTCGCGACCTTCACCAGGCGGATGCCATCGGGTATGCGACTCACGTCGGGGCAGTTTTGCCAGGGAACCAAGAACAACGTGGCACCGGCGGCGCGTGCCGCCACAAGCTTCTCCTCGACGCCCCCGATCGGACCGACCTCTCCGGAGCCCGTAATGGTGCCAGTGCCCGCAATGTGGCGACCCGCGACAAGATCGCCTGGCGTGAGCACTTCGTAGGCCGCCAGCGCGAAAATCAGGCCGGCCGACGGTCCCCCGATGGTGGGGTCGGTGGCGAACGTGATCGTCGTCCCACCGAAGGCGTAGCCGGTTTGCAGCGTGATCCCCAGCA
The DNA here is from genome assembly GCA_016716635.1 of Micropruina sp. GTDB lineage: Bacteria > Actinomycetota > Actinomycetes > Propionibacteriales > Propionibacteriaceae > JADJVZ01. The sequence continues at coordinate 918,971 of JADJVZ010000011.1, read as the reverse complement.
CAGGGACCGGCGGTGATCCGTTGGACTCCGTCGTCTTCACCTGCACTTGGGGCTTCTCAGCGCCCCGTCGAAGGTGCAGGGTCACCGTGTCGCCGACCTTGTGGGCCCGGACGGCCTCCGTCAGGGCGCTCAGCGTCGCGACGCTCGTCCCATCGATGGCTTCGATGAGATCCCCGGGCCGCAAGATGCCGTCCGCGGGGCCACCCGGGCTCACGCTCGTCACCATGGGCAGCTCCGTCACCTTCCCGCCGGCGGCGCGCAGTGCGGCCGCCGCAGCGGTGAGCTGCGAGATATCCATCTCCTGGGTCTCATTCGCCTGCACTGAGCCGGCGTCCTGCCCAGGGGCGTAGACGGCCTCGCGTGGGATCACCTCGCGATCGGGTGCCCAGTAGGAAAAGAAGGCTTCTGACAAGGTCAGATGCGAATCGACGCGCGTGACGGCGACCGTGGTAGCGCGCAACTCGCCTGTTGTGGGGTACGTGGGGGCGCCGGTGATCTTCAAGACCGGCGCACCGCCAGCCTCACCGAGCACGTCGAAGGTGGCACCTGCCGACCACGACACATAAGGGACGGGTAACAACGCCATGACGGCGGCGAGCGCCACGAACAAGACGGCGGAAACCACGGCCGTCCAGGTCTGTCGCGTCACATCGATCCCATCGCTTCGTCGAGCCCTCATCATAGGCGGAGCGGGCTCTCCGACCGTGTGTTGCGTTCGTGCCCCAGAATGGACGTACGGCGAAAGGAGCTTGGATGGCTGAGGACTACGAGCCGATCGAGGACAACGACCCGGAGAAGGTGCTGCGCGACTTCCTCGCCCAGTTCGGCATCCAGCCTGGTCCTGACGGACAGATTGATCTCACCAAGGTGATGGCGTCCATGCAGCCGCTCATGACCAACTTCGCCACTCAAATGGCCGGATACGGTGCGACTGACGGGGCGAGCGGCATGAACTGGAGCTTCATCTCCGCCACCGCCCACAAGGTGGCCGCTGCCGCGGGCGATGATCCGACTCCGACCCCAGCTCAGCGCGCCGCTGATGCGGATGCGGCGGGGTTGGCAGAACTGTGGTTGGACGAGGCGACCGCCTTCGAGCGGCTCGCCACCTCCCCCGCCTCGTGGAGCCGAGCCGACTGGATCAATGAGACTTTCGCCATTTGGCAGCGGCTCGTGCGTCCGATCGTGACGAACATGACCAAGGCGATCGCGGACTTGGCAGCGCAGGGCCCCGAGGACCCGCAGATGGCGCAACTACAAGCGATGATGCAGCCGATGCTGCGGCAATCGGCGGCCGCGATGCTCGGATCCCAGCTAGGGACCTCGCTAGGCCACCTGGCGACCCTGGCGGTCAGCGCTTCGGATCTTGGTTTGCCGCTCATTGCGCCGCCTCGGACCGTGCTATTGACAACCAACGTGGCCGCATTTGCGGCCGGGTTGGAGCAACCGGAAGCCGACGTGACCTTGTTCCTGGCGGTACGCGAGGCAGCTCGGCAACGGCTGTTCGCGTCAGTGGCCTGGCTAGGGCCGCAGTTGCTGGCACTCGTCGAGCACTACGCCCGTGATATCCACATCGACCCGCTCGCGTTGGAGCAGGCGATTGAAGGCGGGCTTAATGGGGTCACCGATCCGGCCGATTTGGAGCGCTTGGGCGTCGAGCTCAGCGGCAAGTTGTTCACGCCGGCCATCACGTCGGAGCAGGCAGAGGTGCTGGCCCGTCTGGAGACCCTCTTGGCGCTCGTGGAAGGTTGGGTCGACGACGTCTCCACCCAAATCATCCAACGCTGGATGCCCAACGCTGCCTCGCTGGTCGAAGCAGTGCGTCGCCGCCGCGCCGCTGGCGGTCCGGCCGAGCAAGCGCTCAAGGACCTGGTGGGACTCGAATTGCGTCCGCGCCGCACCCGTGACGCCGCGAACCTGTGGGCGGCAGTGCGGACCTCACGCGGCCTCGCTGAGCGGGACGCAGCGTGGGATCACCCGGACCGAGTGCCGACAGCCGCTGACCTGGACGACCCGCTGGGCTACGCCCAGCAGGAACCGCTAGACGATGGGCCTGATGCTATGGATGAGGCGCTCGCCAAGTTGTTGAACGACGAACAGGGGTCTTAGCCGTCTGGTCTCGGCGAGTCAGTCGTCGTCGCTGATTGGTTCACCGGCCAGGGCGGCGCTGTAGCCCTCAAGGAAGCCTCGAGCCTTCTCCGTGGCGGGATAGGCGCTCACCAGCGCCCAGAAGCGCGCGTTGTGGTGCCCCTCCACAAGGTGCACCAGCTCGTGCATGAGGACATAGTCGACCACCCAATCGGGCAGGGCACGTAGTCGGGACGACAAGCGGATTTCACCGGTTGCTGGCGTGCATGACCCCCAACGTTGCCGCTGCGTCTGCGACCATCGCACGCCAAACACTGGCAAGGACTCGACGAGTTCAGGGGGCAGGTAGCGGCGGACGAGCTCGTTGGCGCGCGCCGTGAGCTGCGCCTCTGCCGTAGGAGGACGACGGCGGGCTTCCTTCTCTAAGAACGATCGGACGACGCCCGGCACCTGCATCCGTTCGGCGGTACGAGTCATCGCGGCAGGGATCACCGCCACGACCCGCCCCTGCTCGCGGAAGACAGAAATGGTGCGGCGTCGGCGGGGGCTGCGCCTGATCTCGAACGGCTCGTCTTGCATGTGGGGGACGGTAGTCGAGTCCACCGACACAATTAGTGTTTGACCGGTGCCCAGAGGGTCGGATACGTTCCTTACAGAGGCCCTCGTGGCCGGTGACTCGCAGGGGAAGGCGAGGCATCCGGCCTGAGGGCCTCGCTCACTTCCCCTTGCTTCTCGGCGGCCCTCGGGCGCACGAATGCGAGATCGGCCCTACTTTCCCCTAGGCTGAGCATCACCCATCACGCGGCATAACCCCGTGCCTAGCGGTTGGGCACCCATCACAAGGAGGAAAATAGTGTCGGACACGTACAAGGGCTCGTTCTACTGCGTCAAGTGCAAGGAGCACCGCGAAGCCGAAGGGGCCGTCAGCGTGAATGAGAAGGGCACCCGCATCGCTAAGGCCAAGTGCCCCGTGTGTGGCACCAACCTCACCCGGTTCCTGCCCAAGGCCTGATCCAAGATCCACGTAACGGCGGGCGCGTTCCTTGATGGACGCGCCCGCCGTTACGTGCGCTTGGAGCTGTGACGTGGGCAGCTGCCGGTGCTAGGACGGCGGTTCCGCACCCATGAGCAGCGCCAGGACCGTAGGTCCGTAGCGTTCGAGTTTGATCTTGCCGATACCGGGCAGGCGCGCCAGTTCCGATGGCCCGTTCGGTGCGGCCTCGGCGATAGCCAAGAGCGTGGCGTCGGTGAAGACGCAGTAGGCCGGCAGCTTTTGGCGGGCCGCCTCCTCACGGCGCCACGTCGTCAATCTCTCCATGGCCGCCTCGTCGTGCGTGCCGGGACAACTCTCGTGTCGCCGAAGTTTGCGTTCCGCCGGGGTGGTGACCGGCCGCTCGCACACCCGGCACACCGCATTGAGCAGCGTTTGAGCCTTCGCGTTCGGCCGCGCTGGCACGACCACATCCTTGGGCAATACCGAGGTCAGGAAACGGGATGGGCGCCGCGAACCAGATGCGCCCGTGCGGGCCGAGGCCCAACTCACCCGCAAATGCGTTTTGGCGCGCGTGACCCCCACATAAAGCAGCCGTTGTTCCTCAGCGATCTGCTCGGGCCGCGTAGCCAGCGAGAACGGCATGCTGCCCTCATGGATGCCGTAAAGGGCCACTGCGTCCCATTCGAGCCCCTTGGCGGCGTGCAATGTGGCCAGGGTGACGGCGTCGCCATCCGGGGCCTGTTCGTATTCCGTTCGGCGATCAACCTCAGCCAGGAAGGCGCGGAGATCAGCCTCGGGCGCCTCACTGACGACATCATCGGCCATGTCGAGCAGCGAGTTCCACGATTCCCAGCGCTCCAGAGCTGCTCCCGCGGAGCGAGGCTGATCGGGCTGCCACCCCAACCCCGACAAGACATTCTCCAAGTGGGACCGCAGGCTGCCCTCGGCGTCGGTTGAGGCCCGCTGTCGGAAGCCGATCAGCGCCTGCCGCACTTCGGAACGCTGGAAGAATCCCGCGTCGTCTCGGGTTCGAAAGGGGATCCCCAGGGCACCCAGGGCCACCTCCAGCGGCGGGGACTGCGCGTGGACGCGATAAAGGATCGCCATGTCGGACCACGGCACCCCGTCGCGGTGCAGCTGGCGCAGCCAGCCCGCGGCCGCAGCCGCCTCCCCCGCTTCGTTGGCGGCTCCCTCGAAAACGACGGCGGGGCCGGATGGCCGCTGCGACTGCAGGGCCCCCAAGGCGCCCGGACGGGTACGGCCGGCGATGCCATTCGCCACCCGCACCACCTCGGGCGTGGACCGGTAGTCGCGGACGAGGCGGACCGTCGTGGCCCCCGGTTGACGCACCGCAAATCGGGTCAGGTAGCGCGACTGCGCGCCCGCGAAGGTGTGGATGGTCTGCTCGGCGTCTCCCACAACGCACAGGTCAGGCCGGTCGCCCACCCAAAGGTCCAGCAACTGCTGCTGCAGGGGGCTCACGTCTTGATATTCGTCCACCACGAAGTGCCGATAGGTGCGCCGGACTTCGTCCAGGACACCGGGATTGTCGGCCAACAGGGCCACGGTGCACAGCAGGATGTCGTCAAAATCGATGACGCCACGACGACGCTTGACCTCTTCATAGCGCCCGAGCACTCGGGCCACGGTGGCGTGGTCAGCCCCGGAGACCTCCCGAAATGCTTCGGCTGCTTTCGCCGGGTAATCGTCGGGGGCGACGTTGCTGACCTTCGCCCAGCCGACCTCGGTGACAAGGTCGCGCAGCAGGCCCGTGTCAGCCTCGAGCCCCACACGTCCCGCAGCTTCGGCCACGATGGCGAACCGGCGATCGGTAACCTCAGGCAGGTCTGTGCCAAGAGCCCGGGGCCAGAAGTACTGCGCCTGCTTCAACGCCGCGGAATGGAACGTGCGGGCGTTGACCTTGGGCACCCCAAGTCGGCGCAACCGATCACGCAACTCCCCCGCTGCCCGGGTGGTGAAGGTCACCGCAAGGGTGGCCCTAGGGTCATAGCGACCTATCGCCGCCGCGTAGGCGAGCCGGTGGGTCAGTGCCCGCGTCTTGCCCGTTCCAGCACCGGCAAGGACGACCACGGGGCCTTCCAAGCTCGTGGCGACGGCGCGCTGCTCGGGATCGAGAGCCGCCAGAATCGCTTCGGGATCGGCGTGAGACATGGGGCACACTCTAGGCGCGACTTCTGACAATCCCGGATTCGGAATAGCCGCCTCGCAGGGCGGGTTGACCTGGCGTGCATAACGTCACGCTCTACAGCACCGACTGGTGCGGCTTCTGCGTCAGCTTGAAGTCCCAACTCACGCGCGAAGGCATCACCTTTCATGAGGTCAACGTCGAGGACGACCCGGCGTCAGCCGAACTCGTGCAGAGCCTTAACGGTGGAAACCGCACTGTGCCGACTTTGGTCTTCAAGGATGGCAGCGCCCTCACCAACCCATCGGTGGCCCAGGTGAAGGAGCGCCTCGACGCGCTCACTTGAGCCGCGTCCGTCCTCGTGGCCCGGGCGGTGCGACACATTGTCAGAGGCTGCCCGTAGGGTAATCACCATCATGACAACTGCTCGCGGCGGCGCCGCCACGGCGCTCTCGATCGTCCATGGGGACGACCTCGAGTCACTGCTCGGCGTCTTGGCTGAGGAGTTACCCGGAGCGAGCGCGGACCCTTTTGCGCGGCCGATGGTGATCGTCCGCAATGGGGTGCAACGTCGCTGGCTCACCCAACGCTTGGCCACCTGGGCTGGGCCCGAAGGCATTTGCGCTGGGCTCGACATGGTCAGTTGGCCCGGGCTGCTGGCCCGCCTTGAGAACGATGTCGTGGGCGTTCACGACGCCTGGCGCCCGGACCGGTTGGTGTGGCCGGTGTTGGCCGCCCTGACCGATAGCGATAAACCTGAACTTCAGCTCGTGCGACGCCACGTCGAGAACTCCCCCGACCGGTTCCGTGCTGGCCGGCGCCTGGCACGTCTCATGAGCAGCTACGGGCGCTTTCGTCCCGACTGGACGATCGCCTGGGACGACGAGCGTCCCGCAGGGCCCTTGACGGCCTCCGATTCCTGGCAGCCGGTGTTGTGGCGCGAGCTACGGCAGCGCGTCGACAGCCCTTCGTCGCCCGAGCAAGCCGACAGACTCATCGCGGCCTTGCCGACGTCACCTGTCGAAGCCTCGCCTGTGGTGTGGTGGTTCGCCCCGGAACTTCCTCTAGACCCGCAGGAACGACGGGTGCTGGCCGCGCTGGCTGAACGACGCGACGTGCGTCTCCTCGTCCTGACCCCGACGCCCGGTCGCAGTGAGCGCGTCGTAGCGCCCGGCACGGCCCGATCGGCGTCCTTGATCCGTTCGTTGGGCGGCTACCCGCTCAACGCCCGACTGCAGCGCCTGGCGTGGGAGCGTGCGCAATGCTGGCCCGCGGCTCGCCAGCGTTCTGTGCCCGCGCTCCCGAGGCCGAGCAGCCTCTTGGGACGGTTGCAGCACAGCATCGCCCTCGACGCCCAAGCGATCCCAGGACCTGTTGATGACACGGTCCAGGTCTTCGCTTCGCACGGTCTCGATCGTCAGGTTGAAGTGCTTCGGGACGTGCTCACGGGGTTGCTTGCTGATGATCCGACGTTGGAGCCGCGCGATATCGCCGTGTTGACCCCACGACTGGACCGAATCGCGCCGCTGGTTACCGCCAGCTTCAATCTCGACCCCGACGCCCCCGGGGCCCACCCAGGACATGGGCTGCGGGCGCAGTTGATCGAGCGACCTGTCCGTCAAGACAACCCGCTCATGACTTTGCTCGTCGAGATTCTGCGGCTCGGTTCGTCCCGTGCCGGGGTCGACCAACTGCTTCAGCTCTGCGGCAGCCCAGCCATCGCCCGTCGCTTCGGCTTCAGCTCCGATGACCTCGACCGGCTGGCCGCGCTGACGTCGGCGGCCGCCATCAACTGGGGCGTCGATCGTCCGCATCGGGAACGCTTTGGGCTGGGCCGGGTGCAGCAGAACACCTGGGTGGCGGGACTTCGCCGGATGTTGGTGGGCATCTCCTTGAGCGACGACGGGCTGCCCGTGCTCCAGACCACCCTGCCGGTCGACGACGTCGAATCCTCCGACGTTGAGCTCCTGGGCGCGTTGGCTGAACTCGTCAGCCGTCTTGTGCGGGTGGCCAGTGCGACCCAGAGCGAACAACCCCTCGCGGCCTGGCTGGACTTGTGCCGCGAGATCGTCGACGGGCTCTTCGCCACGACGTTCGACGACTCGTGGCAGCTTGCCGAGGTTCGCGACGCACTGGCCGACATTGATCCGGGCGATGCCGCCGTGACGGTCGCGGTGGGCGCCGTCGAAGTGATCCTGGAACAGGCGTTCGAGGACAGAACAAGCCGGGTGAGTTTCGGCAACGGTTCGTTGCCGATCGGGGCGCTCGGCTCCCTTCACGGCGTCCCGCACCGAGTGGTCTGTTTGGTGGGCTTTGACCCCGACGTATTCCCGCGCCGACGCGGCGACGACGGCGATGACCTGCTGCGGCGGGCGCCTGCCATCGGCGATCCGGATCCGGGACAGGTCGATTTACAGCGGTTGTGCGAGGCCGTCCTGGCGGCGCGCGAGAAGCTCGTTCTGGTGCACCAAGGGTTCAGCCCCGCGACCAACGAGCCCCTGCCGCCGGCCAGCGCCATTGCCGAGCTCATCGAGGCCGTCCAAGACTTGGTCAGTGTCCCGGCGCAGGCAGCGACGATCGTCCAACGGGCGCCGTTGCACGCGCACAGCCCCGCGAGCTTCCAAGCTGGACGCCCCTTCAGCTTCGATGCGGTGGGGCTCGGCGCGGCCGCTGCGCGATTGACCATCCACCCCCGAGCCGATGAGGCCATGCCGCTGCTCCCGCCGATGCCAGACGGCGACATTGCGTTGGACGACGTGATGGCGTTGATCCTCGACCCAGCCGCCGCGCTGCGGAAGCGGGCGGGCCTCCCGGCTCCGCGCGAGCTGGCCGACGCCAACGAATTGCCAATCGCCCTCGATGGGCTGTCGGAATGGAAGATCGGCGACCGAATGCTGGCCGAGGCCCGGCGGGGCGAAGACCCGGCGGCTGTCCGCACCGCCGAATGGTTGCGCGGAGAAGTGCCCCCTGGTTACCTCGGCAGCCGGGTCGTGGAACGTACCTTCGGCCACGTGGTGACGATGATGCGCACCTTGCCGACCGTGGCCACGCAGAACGCGATTCCGCTGCCGCTGCGACTGCCCTTGCCAGGCCGACTGCTCACGGGGCGGCTCGAACTGCGCGGCGGCGAGATCGTTCCGGTGTCCTACTCCCGGCTGAGCGCGAAATCACGGCTGTCGGCATGGATCCAAGTGCTTGCCCTGCAAGTGGCCCGTCCTGACGTACCCGCCCTCGCTCGCATCGTCGCGCGAGACCGGCAATTAGTACTCCGGGCACCGTCGGTCCAACGCAGTCAGGCGCTGCTGACTGATCTGGTGACCTTGTACGACAGCGGCATGCGCGAAGCGCTGCCGATGCCGCTTCGGGCAGCGGAACGGTACGCGGGACTGGCCGCGAGCGGTATCGCTCCCGACCCCGGCAATGTGGTCAATGCGGTCCGGGCGGAATGGGAGATGGACCACAGCCCCGACTGGGATCTGTTTTACCCCCACGACCGGCTGTTCAAGATTCCCCGACCTGATGATCCTCTTTTGCCCAGCTCCGAACCACTGTGGTTCGGAGCGTTGGCGCGACGGGTCTGGGACCCTCTTCTGGGGGCGATGCGCTCATGACGTCCTTTGATCCGTTGGCTGACCTGCCCCTCGGCACGACGGTGCTTGAGGCCTCGGCTGGCACCGGCAAGAGTTGGTCCACGACGACGCTGGCCGTGCGCTATCTAGCTGAGGGTTTAGCTGACATCGACTCCCTCATGGTCGTCACTTTCAGCCGAGTCGCGACGCAGCATTTGCGCGAGCTGATCCGACGACGCCTGCGCGATGCCCTCGCCGCGTTGGCGGGGCCGCCGGGCGACGATGCCCTCGATGCCGCCCTCCGCGAGGGGGGTCTCGATGCTTCGCGCGCTCGTCGCGATCGGCTGGCCGACGCGATGACCGACTTCGATCGCGCCACGATCATGACGACCCACGAGTTCTGCCAAGGCATGTTGCGGGGGCTCGGCGTGCTGGCTGGAACCGAGGCGCCGGCCAACTTCGTCGAAGACTTGGGGCCGCTTATCGACGAGGTCGCCCAAGACACGTACCTCCGGCGTTACGCCTTTGATGAATCGGTGCCGAAGCTGCCATGGCTCACGCCAACTCGGGGGCCCTCCGGCGCACGGACTCTGGCCCGCGAAGCCATGAGCCACCCGGAGGCCGTCCTGGCGCCGGGGTGGGCCCATGGCGCGGCCGGGGAACGAGTCGAGTTTGCCGCAGCGGTGCGCTCGGGGGTTACCCAGCGCAAGCTCAACACCGGCGCCTATACCTTCGACGACATGCTGACCCGGCTGCGGGACGCCCTGATCGATCCCGAGACCGGCCCGGCGGCTCAGCAGCGTCTGCGGGAGCGGTATCGGGTGGTGTTGGTCGATGAGTTCCAAGACACTGATCCGATCCAATGGGACATCCTGCGCATGGCCTTCGACGGATATTCGACGCTCGTCCTCATCGGAGATCCAAAGCAAGCGATCTACACCTTTCGCGGCGCCGATGTGAACGCCTACGCCGCCGCGGTTGCTTCCTCGCGGCGGCCCACGGCCACGTTGACCACCAACTACCGCTCAGACGCCGCGGTCGTGACGGCCGTCACCGGCCTGTTCAAGGGCATTTCATTGGGTCCGGGCATCGACGCCCCCGAGGTCACCGCGCACGTGCAGCAGCGCCGCCTCGTGGTGCCCGATGGAGACGCCTGGGCGCCGCCCGTCCGCATCCGCACCCATGTGGCCGAGGAGTCGCTGGACGCTCCTGAGGCTCGCCGTCGCATTGATGCCGACCTCACCCTTGAGGTAGCTCGGCTCCTCCGGGGGGAGGCGCGGTTGCGCACCGCGTCCGGCGAGCGTCCGGTGCGGCCCGAAGACATCGCCATCTTGGTACGCACCAATCGGCGGGGGCGCGCGATCGTCCAAGCCCTGGCGAGGGCGGGAATCCCCGCCACGTTCTCCGGCGCCGAGAGCATCTTCGCAAGCACGGCTGCACAACATTGGAACACGCTCCTGACAGGGCTGACCCAACACCGGGCAGCCTCCCTACGGGCCGCGATGCTCACACCGTTCGTGGGTGCCCGTTTTGTTGACCTCGTGGGAAATGAGGACGCCGTCGCTTCTTGGAGCGGGCAATTGCGAGCGTGGAGCCGGGTGCTGCACCGCGATGGGGTAGCGGCCCTTTTTGGGTCGATCCTGGCCAGCCCCGGTGTGAGCCAGCGCATCATGAGCCTGCCCGAAGGCGAGCGGCTCATGACCGACTACCGGCACGTCGCCGAGATCCTGAACGATGAGGCGCTGAGCAATCACTGGGGGCCATTGGAGCTCGCAACGTGGTTGCGCGAGGCGGTCGCGGCTTCGGAGCCCGACAGTGGCCGGGTTCGCCGGCTTGAGACGGATGCCCAGACCGTACAGGTGATGTCCATCCACCGTAGTAAGGGGTTGGAGTTTCCCGTCGTCCTGCTTCCTCAGGCCGCGGACGAGTGGGTCCCGACCAAGGACGATGGCCACACCCTCACCCTTCACGAGGGCGAGCAACGACTGCTTGATGTCGGCGGAGCCACCAGCCCGGGCCGCTCGGAACGATTCGCCAAGGCCCGCCGCGAGGACGGCGAGGATTCCCTCCGCACCCTCTACGTCGCCATGACGCGCGGAGAGAGCCAGGTCACGTGTTGGTGGGTTGACACCGGCCGGGTCACGTCGGGTTCGCCCCTGCATCGGTTGTTGTTTGCGGCGCGGGTTCCGGGACAGGTCGTTGATCCGCAGGAAAGATACCCGGGCGACCCCGAAGCCCGAGTTGAGAGTCCCGAGAACCTCTCCTGGCTTGGCAGCATCGACGTGGAGGTCCAACGGTTCGAGAATCAGCATCCGAAGTCGAAGCACCTTCACGGGCCGACTCCAGCGCCGCTCGCCGTTCGAGGGTGGAATCGTCGCATTGACAGGTCGTGGCGGCGGACGTCCTATTCGGCCCTCACGACGAACGTCCACGATTTTGGGCCGGAGCGGTTCCTGGCCGACGAACCCGAAGCTGCCGCGATAGCCGGGGCTACCGCTTTGTTGGATGCCCCCTCCCCCATGGCGGAGCTCCCCGGCGGTACCGCGTTCGGAACGTTCGTCCACGCAATTCTCGAACAATTCGCCGGGGGCGATGATCCGATGGCCGAACTGCGGGACCTCGCCGCGGGGTTGCTGCGGCGCTTCCCTTTGGACGACGTCACGCCGGCCGCGGCAGCGTCCGCCTTGCTGCCGACTGTGCAGGCAAGCCTTGGTCGCCTGACTGGCGGGCGTTCGCTCCTGGCGATGCCGGATCGGTTACGGGAACTGGATTTCGAGTTGCCGATGGGTGGCGTCGGACGCCCCGCCACCATCCAGGACGTGGCAGACCTGTTGGCGGCCCACCTACCGGAGGACCACCCGCTGGCGAGTTACCCGGCGCGCCTGCGCGAAGTGGACGACGCCACGTTGTTGGGCTTCCTCACGGGCAGCATCGACGCGGTGCTCCGCGTACCGGACCCCGAGCGATACGTCGTGGTCGACTACAAGACCAACAGGTTGGGCGTTGGCACCCCCGTGCTCGGCCACTACACGCCCGAAAGCATGGCCGAAGCCATGATGGCCAGTCACTACCCGTTGCAGGCTCTGCTGTACGCGGTGGCGCTGCACCGGTTCCTCACAGCCCGACTCGAGGGCTACGAACCCCGGACGCACCTCGGGGGCGTGCTCTATCTCTTCGTGCGAGGTCTGGGCGGCCCCGGCGACGACGCGCTGACCGGCGTCTTCGAGTGGGAGCCAACGCCCGCGTTGGTGATCGCGTTGTCGCACCTGCTCGCGGGGGTGCCTGATGCCTGATCTTTCGCGCTCGGCACGGGGCCTCGTCCGCACCTTCCACCAAGCGGAGGTGCTGGGCTGGGCGGACGTGCACGCCGCCCAGCAGACCTTGGGGCTCGCGGGAGAATCCGATGAGAGCGTGGCATTGGCGATGGCGTTGACCGTTCGAGCCCTGCGGGCCGGCTCGCTCAACATCGATGTGGCGCAAGCTGCCACCCACGAGTACCTCGCAGACGAACAGCGCCTTGATGTGGCGGGGCTTCCCTGGCCGGATCCTCAGGTCTGGCGCGCGTCGATCGCCGCCTCGCCCGCGGTCACGGTGGGCGAGGACGAGACCGCGCGCCGACCACTGCGCCTGATTGACGACACCCTGTACCTGGAGCGTTACTGGCGCGCCGAGCGAGCGGTGTGGACCTCCCTTCTCGGCCGCCTTGACGCCGGGGTGGTGCCCTACGATCCGGTTCGGGCACGGGCGCACCTTGATGTGCTGTTACCCGATCAACCCGCCTTGGCCGCCGCCCGCACCGCGGCTGCCCTGGCTGTTACCTCGCGCTTCACCGTTATCGCGGGCGGACCGGGCACCGGCAAGACCAGCACGATCGCTCGTATCCTGGCGTTGCTTTGGGAAGTGGAGGGTCCCGAGCTTCGGGTGGGGCTCGCCGCCCCCACGGGCAAGGCGGCCGCGCGCATGCAAGAGGCGATCCACGCCGCGGACCTGCCCGTCTCTCCCGACGTGCGCAGCCGGCTGGCCTCCGTGGGGGCCAGCACGATTCATCGCCTGCTGGGCAGCCTGCCCAACTCTCGTACCCGATTCCGTCACCACGAGGGCAACCCCCTCCCGCAGGACGTGGTGATCGTGGACGAAATGTCCATGGTGTCCATCACGATGATGGCCCGGCTGCTTGGCGCATTACGGTCCGATGCCCGCCTGGTGCTGGTCGGCGACCCATTCCAGCTGGCTTCGATCGACGCGGGCACTGTCTTGGCGGATATCACCCACCGCGACATGAGCCTTTCGCCGGAACTCAGCCGGGCCGTGGGCGATTTGGGTGGCGTCACCGTTTCCCGTCCCACGATTACGTTGACTCACAACTGGCGGTTTGGCGGCGAGATCGCCGCCCTCGCCGACGCGGTCGTGAGCGGCGATTCGGCGACTGCGCTGGCGCAGCTGGCAGTCGGCAAGGCCGTCCGTTTGGTACCCGAAAGTGAAGGCATTCCAGCAGCCCGAGAGAGAGCTGTCGCCACAGGTGAGCGACTCTTTGCGGCCGCCGCGGCTGGCGATGCGCACGAGGCTCTCGCAGCCTTGGATTCCCACCGATTGCTCTGCGCGCACCGCCATGGGCAGTGGGGCGTGGCCTCGTGGCAAGCCCAAATAGAGCGGTGGCTGCGCCAAGAGTTGCCCGGGTTTGGCGATGACGGGGAGTGGTACGTCGGACGTCCGCTTCTCGCCACCCAGAACGCCCCTGATCTGGGGCTGTTCAACGGCGATACCGGCGTCATCGTGCAGGCGGGCGACGGCGTGCGCGCGGCTTTCTCCGGTGCCGGACGCACCCTTTGGTTGTCGCCCTTCGTTCTCGACGGCGTGGTGTCGCTGTTCGCTATGACGATCCACAAGTCGCAAGGCAGCCAATTCGACGACGTCACGATCGTCCTGCCAGGCGTGGAGTCTCCTTTGTTGACCCGCGAGTTGCTCTACACCGCCGTCACGCGGGCCAAGAACTCCGTGACGATCATTGGCAACCCCGAGGCACTGACGAGAGCGATCGGACGCAGTTCGGTGCGCTGATTGAGGGTCCGAATATTGAGTGTGATATGGGCGGCGAGCTTAGGGTTTGGGGAGCTCTCCGGCACGCCAGGCGGCGATGATCCGATGGGCGATGGACACGTTGGCCGGTAGGGAGAGCTCCCCCGTCGCGAGCGCCTGATCGAGGTCCTCGCGGCTTACCCAACGGGCCTCTTCCAGCTCACGCTGGTCGACCTGGATCGAGGTGGTGAGCGCCACGGCCGAGGCCCCGAGCATCAGGGATCGCGGGAACGGCCATGGCTGACTCGCAAGGTAGGTGACCTCGCCCACCACGATGCCCGCCTCTTCAGCCACTTCCCGCCGAACGCATGCTTCAAGGGTTTCGCCAGCAGACATGAAGCCCGCCAACAGCGAGAACCGTCCGGGGGCCCACACCGACTGGCGCCCGAGAAGCAGGCGGTCGTCGGCATCCCGGACGGCGACAATCATGGCCGGATCAGTGCGCGGGAATCGGTCCCGGCCGCAGCTGGCGCAATGCCGGACCAACCCCGCGAGCGCCACTTCAGTCAGCGACCCGCACTTGGAGCAGAAGCGGGATTCGCGATGCCAATTTGAGAGCGCGAGGGTGGTGGTCACGGCGTCACGCAGTGTGTCATCCCACGCCATCGCGGCGATTCGAAACTCCACGACCGGCGCCTCATCCTCGACCAGGGCAGCGAAGTAAGGGACACCGGTGACCAAGCCCAGCAGCAAATGCCGCTCCGGATCAAACGGCTCGTGCGGCGCACGGCGGGCAGGCTCCCCGGCAGAGTCGGCCAAGACGCCGCGAGGGCTCACCTCGAGGACGACCGCGTCGGCGCGCGTCCACAACGTGGGGGCGAGGGCAGGGTCAAGACGCAGGGCCTCGACGCGGTCGAGGTGGCTGTCGTCGCAGTATCCGAGCACGGCGTCAGGCTACCTCGGGCACGTCAACGTCAGGGGAGCCCCGCCATGAGCCGTTCTAGCCCGGCACGATCCGGCAGGGTCGGCGGTTCGACCAGCGTGCCGGTGGCAACTTCGAAGAAAGCGGCCCGCACCTTGTCCACGGGGACCCCCACCAATTCGGCCCACGCGACGCGATACGCGGCCAGCTGCAGGGCAACGTAGCTCCCGGACGTTCCGGTCTTCCAGTCGATGACGAGGTAGCCCTCGCCTTCGGCGAAGACGGCGTCGATCCGACCGCGGATCAGGCGCCCCGCCAACGACAGGCTGAAGGCAACTTCGGTCGACAGAGGTTCGCGGGACGCGAAGAGCCCGGCCTCAAAAGCGGCCTGCAAGCTGGCCAGCGCCGCGTCGACCTCGTCGGGCTCGCCCAGCAGCCGGTCCTGGACGAACCGCCCCTCCACCCACGCGTGGAACCGTTCGCCCGTCCGAGCGGCGGCCCCCCGCAGCCTCGGCATGGGACGCCGCCACTGTTCGAGCAGAGCGGGGTCGGATCGCCGGACGCCGTCGAGAACGGTCACCGGCAGGTATTCGGGAACGACTGGGGGCAGTTCACTGGCAGCCTCGGCCGCGAGATGGTCCAGCAGGTCGTCCCATGCAGCGACAGTCGCCGCCTCGTTCGCGTCGAGATCGGCGTCGCTCCCGTCAGCCTTCCGTACCAACGCTGCGGCAGTTTGGCGTCGGCGCACTCCGTCGGCATCGAGCGCGGCCGGCCAAGCCAGCGATACCGCCTGAGTCACGATGGGATTCACGTCCCCGATGGGCGGAGCAAGGTGGACCACATCGGCGTGCTCAGCCACGGCCCGAAAGTAGTCAGAAGGCCCCCGGGGACGCACCAACTCGGGCTCCCACGTGTGTGTGGAGACGGTCAAGAGCTGGCGGGCGCGGGTGGCGGCCACATAGGCCAAGCGGTCCTCGGCGCGGCGTGCTTCGGTGGTCAGGTCGGCGGCGTACTGAGCCGCGGCGGCGTCGGTCAGTTCGGGCACCTGCGGGATCGCTCCGGCATCGCCGCGCAGTTCGGACGGCAACACGGCGGCGTTCTTCAGCCAGTTCGTGGTGACCCGGTCGCTGGGGAACACGCCGACGGTTAAGGCCGGCAGCCACACGGCGTCCCATTCCAGCCCCTTCGCCCGATGGACGGTCAGCAACTTCACCGAATCGCCTGCGCTGGGGACGTCCTGCTCAAGGCCCGTGCCGTGGTCACGCTCGGCGTCAAGATAGCTGAGGAGCCCCGCGAGAGAGGCATCGCCGTCCACCCGGACGTACGCCGCCACCGCCTGCGCGAATGCCGCTAACTGGTCCGTGGTGGCCTCACGGCTCACGGCCAACTCGGTGGCGAGCCCGAGCGTGGCGATGCAACGGCGGACGAGATCCTCCACGGGTTCGGCCGCATGCCGGGCAAGGCCCTCATATTCACTCACAAAGGCCGCGAGCCGTTGCCGCGCCTCGGCGCTGTACGGCAGGTCGCCGGGTGAGACGGCCGCCTCCAGCAGGCTGGCGTACAGCGCCGACTCGGTGTGCGCGAGCGCGTCGTCCAGGTCCTGGGCGAGCGTGGCCCGTTGCTCGCGCAAACTCGGCGGTGGGCCGAGTTGGCGCACCCGGCGCCCCAGCAAGGCGAGATCGCCCGAGCCCACCCGCCACCGCGGGCCGGTGAGCAACCGTACGGTATCCGCATCGGCCGTGACGTCCGCCAGGAGGCGCAGCGTCGAGACCACGTCGGCCACTTCGGGCACCGTGAGCAGCCCGCCGAGACCAACGATCTCCACGGGCACTCCGCGCTGCAGGAGACCGGAGTACAAGGCTCCTATGTGGGCGTTTCGGCGCACCAGCACCGCTGCCTCGGCCCACGATGCGATGCGTCCCTCTTCGCGGGCCGCGACGACACCATCGGCAATGAAATCGACCTCCTCCCGCCAGGTTTCGAAGGAGGCGGCCCTGATCGTGCCAGGCGACGTGCCATCGGGTGCCCGAAGGTGATGGTCCACGCCGTCCGAGGCCAGCAAGGGATCAGCGGCCAGGGGGCGCGCCAACTGGTTTGCGGCCGCCAGGATCAGCGGTCCCGACCGGCGATTCACCGTCAACGCATATTGACGGGCGGGCAATCGGTCTCCGGTGCGGAAAGCCGCGGGGAAGCCAAGGATGTTCGAGGCGGCGGCCCCGCGCCACCCGTAGATGGCTTGATAGGGATCGCCAACGGCGGTGACCGGATGTCCGAGCCCCGACACAACCTCCGGGCCAGAAAAGACCGAAGCCAGCACTTCCGCCTGGGCGGCCGAGGTGTCTTGATATTCGTCCAGGAGCACGACGCGAAACTGGCCACGCAGCGTCGCGCCGACGTGTGGCACGGCACGTGCCAAACGGGCCGCGGCCGCCATCTGATCCGCGAACTCGACGTAGCCCAACCGCCGTTTCAAGTCTTGGTATTCGACCCCCAGTTGCCCCAACTCGAGCCGCTCGGCCAGGGCCTGGGTGGCCTGCTTCACCGATGCGTAGGGCTTGCGAAGACGATTCAGCGGCGCGTTGGCGAGCTCGAGCGCCGCGGCCTCAGACTGATCCGCCAACTCTGTGGGATCTACCAGATGGGCCTGCATCTCAGCGTCAAGCGACAGCAGGCGTTCGGTCACTGTGTCAGGGCGCAGTCGGGACAAGTGCGTGACGGGCGCAGCCGTCGCTGTCACCACCCGCGACCCGAGCCGAAACCGCGAGGCGCCGGTGATCATGACGGGATCGTCTTCAAGACCGGCGCGGAGCCCGTGCTCCCCCACCAGGCGGCCGGCAAACGCATCGTAGGTGAGGACGAGTGGCTCGCCTCCCGCATCGATGTCGGCGGTCAGGAGGACGCCCGCCGTGATCAGCGCCCGCCGGATACGTTGCCCCAACTCCGCGGCAGCCTTGCGGGTGAACGTCAGTCCCAACACTTCGTCGGGACGAACAAGGCCCGAGGCCACCAGCCACACCACGCGCGCCGCCATGACCGTGGTCTTGCCGGTGCCGGCGCCGGCCACGATGACCGCAGGTTCGAGGGGCGCGGTGATCGCGGCGAGTTGTTCGTCGGAGAACTGGATGCGGAGCAGCGTGGAGAGCTGTGCGCCTGTCAAGACGCTCACGAGATCACCTGCCGACCCGCGACTTGGGCCGGGCAACTGGACGCGAACGGGCACCAGCGACATGCAGGCCCCGGCTGCGCCGGATGGATGCCAGCCTCCAAGGTGTCGCGGACGAGAGCCAGACGGTGGTGCATCCACGTCGGGTACGCCGCGTCCGCGTCATCGAGATGGGGGCGCTCCGCCAAGGAAGCCTGAAACAGCACCGTGGGGGCGTCGTCGCTGGCGGCCGCCCGAAGGAATACCAGTTCCCCGCCGGCTACCTCGCGCCCGACATGCAAAGACGAAAAGGCTCCGGCCGCCGCCGCGACTTGGTAGAGGCCCATTTGTGGATGTTCGGCACCCTCGGCACGGGTTGGAACCGACCGTCCCGTCTTGAAATCCACGATCCGCAGGCGTCCGAGGCCGTCGACTTCCAGCCGATCGACGCTGCCCACGAGGCGCACCGGCTTGCCGGTCACGTCGATCGTCACGTCGAAGGGCACCTCAACGCCCAGCAGGTGGCCGTCGCGGCCGTCCTGCCAGCGGATCAATCGCGCCAAGGCCGCCTCCGCCTGCAGGCGTTCCGCGCCCGACAACCAGGTCGCCTCGAAGGGCACCCGCTCCCACACACCCTCTAACTCGTCGAGAGCATCCTGGAGGCTGAGGCCATCGGCCGATACGTGCTGCGCCAACGCGTGGATGACCGACCCGAGGCTGGCGGCCGCTGATCGGCTCATACCGGGGGTCACCTCACGCCCCAGCCAGTACTGCCGGGGGCATGACAAGACCGAAGCAACTTGGCTGGCGGTGAGACGGACGGGGAGGCCCGGCTCCGCGCTCGGAGCGGGCGGGCCCGGTGTTGGTTCGAGGACGCCCCACCACCTCGTCGGATCCGCGTCAGGAGCGACGGGTTGCCCGTCTCGATCTCGCAGCTCAGTGAGGCGCCGCAATCGGGACGCGGCAGCCTGCTTCAACGCTTCTGACGACCCAGGGTCGATCGCCGCACGCCGCAGGGCTGCGGTGAGAAATGCCCAGCTCGCCAGGACCGGCGGATGCCCGCGTACGAGTTCAACGCCACCCGGAACAAGTTCTTCAAGGAACCGAGATGGCTGGCTCGCCTCGCCCTCGGTGCCTTCTGAGGCGCTCACCACCAGCAGCCCCGAGGACCGGGAACACGCTAGTGCGAAGAGCCGACGTTCATCGGCCATGCGCTCCGCCGGGGTATCGAGGCCGTCCAGACCTTGCGTGGTCAACGCCCCCGGATCGATGAGGCCTGACGGGGTTCGCGTGTCGGGCCAGACACCCTCCTGCACCCCGGGGACGAAGACCACCGGCCAGCCCTCGCCTTTGGTGCGATGGACGCTTGTCAGCCGCACGCCAGCGCGTCGCAGCCGAGCCTCCCGCTCGTTATCGGCGGGAATCTCTTGGGCGGTTACTTCGGCTAAGAACGCCCGTGCCCCGCGTGCCCCGGGCACCCGGTCAATCGAACCGGCCAACTCGAAGAGCGCACACAACGCGTCGAGGTCGCGATCAGCGCTTTCCATCGGATGCCGGACCGCCTGGTCGTGAAGCCGCTTGGGCCATGCCGTGCCCTGCCACAAGCCCCACAAGACCGTATCGACGGACGCCCCGTCAGCGAGCGCATCACGGGCGACGCTCAGCAGCGTTCCCAATCGTCGCACCGGCTCGGGCACCTGGGCGTTGGACCATTGGTCAGGGTCGAGCAACCCCGCAGCGACGACGCTAAACGCCGGAGTGCGATCCTGCGTGCGCACCGCCCGTTGCAGCGCGCGTACCCGCACCGCGTCCAACCCACACAGGGGGGAGGTCACCAGCAGCCGCGCCTCATCGGCGGTCATGCGACCCGCGAGCGCCACCGACAAGGCTAAGAGGAGTACCCGCACCGCCGGCTGCTGAGCCAGCGGCAGATCGTCACCGCTCACCGCCACCGGAACGGCATGGTCGGCCAGCACGCGCACCAGCTCAGGGAATTGGGTGCGCGGCGACCGGCAGATCACCGCCATGTCGGACCATGGCACGCCGTGGCGCACATGCAGGGCCCGCAAGTCGGCGGCAAGGTGTGCCAGCTCGGAGGCTTGGCTGTCGTGGACGCGCGCCACCACTTCACCACCCTCGCGGTCGACGCTCACCTCTCGCAGCACGGCTCCGACCCCCAGGGGGACCCGCACGGGCAAGCGCGCAAGCACATGCCCCACGGCGTCGCCGACCACCGCTGGCAAGCGGTGCCCTTCGCGAAGGACGACCACCTCAGAAGCGCCCACCCCGCGCGCGAAAAGTGAAGAGAACTCGGCCACCGCCCGACGGTGGACCCCGCGGAACCCGAACGCCACCGTGTCGGGATCGGCGAACGCCCGCACTCGGGGGACGATGCCCGCCAGCTCGATCAGCAGCCCCAACTGCGCCGGATCGATCTCGGCGTAGTCGTCGACCCAGATCGAGGAAATCTCGGAAGTCAGCGCGTCCCGCAGCGCTGGCTGAGTGAGTTCGATCCGGGCCCGATGAACGATCTCGGCGTAGTCGATGGAGCCCTCGGCGTCGAGAACGGTCAGATACTCCTCGAAGAAGCCGCCGAGGCGCTCCCAGTCCGGACGCTCGGCGCTCGCCCCCATGGCCGCCACATCGTCGGGGTCGAGCCCCAGTTGCCGGGCCCGCGCCAGCGCCGTGCGCACCTGGCGAGCCATTCCTCGCGTAGGCAGTGCCTGCTCCAACGAGGCGGGCCAACCCCGCGAACCCGCCAGCAGCTCACGGACGCGGAACTCCTGCTCCGGGGCCGTCAGCAGTGCCGGCGGCTGCTCCGGAAGGACGCTGCGCAGCAGGAGCGAGCGGGCGAGCCCGTGAAAGGTCATGACCTGAGGGCGCACAGCTCGGCCACCACTGGCCCTCGTGACGGCGTTGCGCAGCTCGCTGGCCGACCGTCGGGAATGCGCGATCACCAGCGGGGCAGGAGCAAGCCACGCTCGATCATGGAGCTCCGCCGCCACGCCCGCGACGAGGGTGCTGGTTTTGCCGGTGCCAGGCCCACCCAACACCAACAATGCCCGGGCTTGGTTTTCGAGCACGCGCCGTTGTTCGGCCGAGGGAGTGTTTCCCCCGGCGATCCCGGTGATCCCGGCGCTCAACTGCATCACGGTGACCATGCAACCACCCCGGGCCGACAAATCGCGCGTCGACCGGATCACGCCCTCCAACGCATCCGTCCCCTCGGAATCCGCGGCTAGGCTGCCGCCAACAAGGAGGAAGGCGTCTCATGGCGGCGACAGGCACCAGTGTCGAGCTGGATGGTCACCTGATCACGCTCACGAACCTCGACAAGCCGCTGTATCCCAACGGCTTTACCAAGGCCGAGGTGATTCAGCATTACCTAGCCGTGGCCGACGTGATGCTGCCCCACCTGGCGCGCCGGTGCGTGACGCGCGTCCGATTCCCAGACGGCAGCATGGGGCCGTCCTTCTACGAAAAGAACGCCCCCGGGGGCTCCCCCGACTGGCTCCGGACCTTCACCGTGGACGCAAGCTCCACCCTGATCGCCTACCCGCTGATCGACAGCGCTGCTGCCTTGGTGCTGATGGCCCAATACGCCGCGCTGGAACTGCACGTGCCGCAATGGCAGGCGCCGACCACCGCCGTCGAACCCTTTGCCCTCGGTGACGACACCCTCGCCGACATGCTGATGGTCGATCTCGATCCGGGCGAAGGCACCACGATGGTCGACACGGCAGAGGCGGCGCTCATCGTGGCCACACGGTTGGCGGTGGACGGGTTGCTCCCTCATGTGAAGACCACGGGGAGCAAAGGACTTCAAGTTCAGGCAGCCATCAGCCCGACCGGGGCCCGCCGCGTCGTGAGTTACCTGCGCCGCATCGGCGCCGAGCTGATGGCATCGCACCCGAACCGCTTCCTGCTCACCCAGAACCGCGCGGCGCGAACGGGGCTGACCCTCATCGACGTCCTTCAAAACTTGGCGGTCCGCAACACCATCGCGCCGTACTCGTTACGCGGTCGGCAGGAGCCGAGCGTGTCGACCCCCGTCACCTGGGACGAGGTCGCCGCTGCGGCCGCTGGGGCGCCCCTGGTGTTCACCGCCGCTGACCTGCCGCCACGCTTGGCCGCCCATGGCGACCTCGCGGCCGACCTACTGACGCCCACGGCCGCGTCCCTGCCAGACGAATGAGCCCTGAGCTCGCTCAGAGCATCGGCGTGAACGCCCGCTTCACCAGCGTCGGCGTCAACAGCAATTCCCGAGGCTGAGCGTCAGGCTCGCCGGCGAGGAGGCTCATGAGGACGCGCACGCAGTGTTGGGCCGCCTCTTCGACCGGCTGATGGACGCTCGACAGCCCCAACGCAGCCGCCACCGGAGTGTCGTCATAGCCGACCACCGGCAGCGGGTGAGCCTCGGGGAAGGCGATCCGGAACTCGCTCATCGCGCCGATCGCCAGGCTGTCAGAGCCGCAGACGACTGCAGTGGCGCCGCGGGCCAGCAGGGTCCCGGCGCCCGCAAAGCCTTCGGCCATCCCGTCTTCGAAGCTCAAATCGAGGTCGTCAGCCCCGGGCAAGTCGTGGCACGCCGCGCGCCACCCCGCGCGACGATCATCGCCGAGCCCGGAACCGGCGGGCCACCCGAGGTAGCCGATCCGGGTATGCCCGGATTCGCGGAACCAGGTCGCCGCCGCCCGGGTACCCGCCAAGCCGTCGATGTCCACCCAGTGGTGTGTCGAGGTGGTGCTGCCCCAGGGTCGCCCGAACGCGACGGTCGGGATGCCGATCTTTGCGAGAAGTTCCGGGCGCGGATCATCGACGAAGGTCTCGATGAGCGCACAGGCATCGATGGAGCTCACTCGATAGAGATCCTCGAAGCGATCAATTTCCTCTTCCAGCGTGTCCGCGGTGAACAAGGTCACGCGATACCCGTGCGCCTGCGCCGCCTCGGTGAGCGCGTGCAGAAAACGGTCCAAGACTGCCCCGTTGATGCCATCGACGACGGGCCGAAGCCGAAGCCCGATGGTGTGCGATCGCTGGCTGCGTAAGGCCTTGCCGAGCGCCGAAGGGCGGTAGCCGGACGACTCGATGGCGGCCAACACCCGTTCAAGGGTGTCGGGGCGAACAACTTCTGGACGATTCAGTGCATTGGAGATGGTCTGGCGCGATAAGCTCAGTTCAGCAGCTAACGACTGCAACGTCGGTCGTGACATCTGCGGCCTCTATCCCGGATTCGATAGTTTGATCGTTCAAATCGAACATGAGTTTCCCCCGGATTAACCCTGGGTGTCAAGGGGTGTCATGGCCGATCCATTGATTCCCCCGATAGATTGGGGGCCGTCATCTTCGCCCGCGAAAGGTCGTCATGAGCTCCAACACCCCGTCCGCCGCAGCCGCTGCCCCGCTGACCCCGCCCACAGCGACCGCGACCCTCACCCTGACGGCTCCCGAGCCCCCCGTCGCGATCACGCAGACCGACGCGCCCGCGATGGCGCCCCAGGTTGCGGCCGCGCAGGTTCCGGTGCTCGACAAGAAGGTCGAAGACTTCCTCAGCGCCCTCGACAAGGCCGAGGCGCTCTCCCCTACCTTCGCCGCGCAGGCCGATGCTGTGCGCACCATGGGCGACGCTGATATTCGCAAGGCCGCCGAGACGTCCAACCGCCTCCTCCAGACGCCGGTAGCAGCGCTGCAGAACGGCGGGCTCAGCCAAGGCAGCGCCGTGGGCAAGACCCTCACCGAACTCCGGCGCACGGTCGAGGACCTGGATCCCAGCCAGGCCTCCCGAACGGGCCACAAGGTGCTGGGCTTTATTCCCTTCGGACGCCAGGTGCAGGACTACTTCCGCAAGTACCAAAGCTCGCAGGAACACCTGAACGGCATCCTCCACGCCCTGCGTAACGGTCAAGATGAGCTCACCAAAGACAACGTGGCGCTCAACATGGAAAAGCAGAACCTGTGGAATGTGATGGGACGTCTCAACCAGTACGTCTACATTTCCGAGCGCTTGGACGCTCGCATCTCGGCCCAGATCGCCGAACTGCAGCTCACCGATCCGGAGAAGGCCAAGGCGATGTCGGAGGACGTCTTGTTCTACGTCCGCCAAAAGCACCAAGACCTGCTCACCCAGTTGGCCGTCTCGATCCAGAGCTACCTGGCCATCGACGTCATCATCAAGAACAACATCGAGCTCATCAAGGGCGTCGACCGGGCCTCCACCACCACGGTTTCGGCGTTGCGCACAGCGGTCATTGTGGCCCAGGCGCTTGGCAACCAGAAGTTGGTCCTTGACCAGATCACCGCCCTTAACGCCACGACCTCGACGATGATCCAGCGCACCTCCGAGATGCTCAAGGACAACTCGGCGGCCATCCAAGAGCAGGCCGCGTCGTCCACCATCGGTATTGAGCAACTCCAGGCGGCGTTTGCGAACATTTACGCCACGATGGACAGCATCGACCAGTTCAAGGCCCGGGCGCTCGACACGATGTCGCAGACCATCGGGGTCCTCGAGAACGAGGTCACCAAGAGCCGCGACTACCTCGATCGCGTGGCCGCGCAAGATACCCGCGCACAGTCGATGCCCGCCATCTCTATCGACAACCGCTGAGTTTCGGTCGCAGATGGGCTTTTGGGACTGGTTCCTCGGCAACGAGGAAAGCGGGGCGCCGGTCGAGCCGACCACGCCTGCTCCTCCGACGCAGGAGGACATTCAGGCTGCGTTGACCGACATGGAGGCACTGGTCACGGGCGGCCGGGTTCCGGCGCCTGTGCGCTCGCGGGTACTTCGTGTGACGTCGGCCGTGCGCAAGACCCTCCCGCGCCTGGAATTCCTCGGGTTGGGCAGCTACGACGCCTACTCGGTGATCGCCACGGCCACCGATTACCTTCCCCAGGCCGTCGGCGCCTACCTGCGACTGCCGCGTGATTGGGCCGACACGCGTCCGATCGAGAACGGGAAGTCCTCGCTGATGCTGCTCATCGATCAGTTGGACCTCCTCGGTGCCACCATGGACAAGATCTACGACGCCGCGAACTCCACCGATGCCGCAGCCCTCATCGCAAATGGTCGGTTCCTGCAGGAGAAGTTCGGGCATCCCTCTGTCCCCTCGCAACTCACCCCGCCCAGCAAGCCGTCCGTTACCTCGTCCAATCCCTTGGACGTCTAGACCCCAACATCGGAGTTCCCTGTGACCCTGTCACTCGCTCAGGCCCTCGACGCCGTGGCGAATGTCGCTTCCTCGGCCGGTCTCGACCCCAGCGTCGCCCGCACCGAGGCAGCGCAGCTCGCTGCGGCCATCGCCGAGTCCTCCCAAGGCAGCTTTCAGGCGTGGGCGGTCGAGCTCGGACGCCCGGCTAACGCCGAGGAGTTCTTCACAGAGGCCATGCGCGGACGCCGGTACCGGACGGCGCCGGTCCCCGGCCTGGCCGAGCTGATCCGCCAGGGATCACCGCGAAGCATCGAGCTCGCGAAGACCCTCTCCGACGTCTGCGCGGCCGCCGCCACTCTGGGTGTGCCCTCCCCGCAGGCCGCGACGTCAGCCCAGTTGGCCGCCGCGTCCCAGTACGCCGCCATGGGAGCCCCGAGTGCTCCGCGCGTCCGCTCGGAGGAGCGTCAGTTCCTCAACCAGGCGCCAGCCATCCTCACGAGCGTGCTGTCTCAGATGGAAGAGAACAGCCGCCGGATCCTCGACCTGCGCGGCACTGATCCGCTGGGGCCGGGCGCCTTCCCGGGGCTCCCGGGCGGGCAGCTGACACCCCCGTCACTCCCCGCCACCGCCGTGAACCCAGGGGTCTCGGCTACCGGCAACGCCCCAGCGGTCGAGCCGGCGACCCCCCTGGCCGCCACGGGAGAGACACCCAAGTCCGAGGAGAAGGCCCCCGAGGAGCCGCCTAAGACCTTGGACGAGCTGCTCGCGGAACTGGACGGCCTCATCGGCCTCGCCAGCGTCAAGGACGAGATCCACCGCCAGGCCGCGATCCTCAAAGTCGAAGGATTGCGGGTCAAGGCGGGGCTCAAGAGCCCCACGATCACCCGGCACCTGGTGTTCGTCGGAAATCCCGGGACCGGCAAAACGACCGTCGCCCGGTTGGTGGGTGGCATCTATCGAGCGCTCGGCTTGCTGAGCAAGGGCCAGCTGGTCGAAGTCGACCGCAGCGAACTGGTGGCTGGCTATCTCGGCCAAACCGCGATCAAGACCTCCGAGATGGTCGCCAAGGCCGAAGGTGGTGTGCTGTTCATCGACGAGGCCTACTCGCTCAACGGCGACCAGTACGGCGAAGAGGCCATCAACACCCTCGTCAAGGAGATGGAAGACAAGCGCGACAACCTCGTGGTCATCGTCGCGGGCTACACCCAGCCGATGGCGGTCTTCATCTCCGAGAACCCGGGCCTCGCCAGCCGCTTCCGGACGACCATCGAGTTCCCCGACTACAGCGACGGTGAGCTCGTCCAAATCTTCACGGGCATGGCCACCAAGTCCGACTACGTCCTCGGCGAAGGCACAGAGAAGGCGTTCCGCGACGTCCTGGCCGTCCAGGTTCGCGACTCGACGTTCGGCAACGGGCGATTCGCGCGCAACGTCTTTGAGAACGCCGTCGGCCGGCATGCCTGGCGCTTGCGCGATGTCGCCGACCCGACGGTGGACCAGCTGCAGCACCTGTTGCCGGAGGACATCGAGGCACCCCCCGTCGAGGAGGCCGTCCCGTGGCCCCCTGCTGAGGGCACCTCCGAGGCTCCGGCCCGGCCCAGCACCGACCCTGACGTCCCCGTTGACAAGGTGGCCACGGCATGACGGCCACGCAACCGCGTCCGAAGACCACGACGCCTTCCTTCTTGAACCGCATCCGCCTGGCTGCGGTGATCACCATGCTCCTGTTGGGCATCGCCGCCAGTTGGCTCGTGGTCAGCACGAAGCAGAACCTTTCGGCGGGGGCCAGCTACGCCAACCTGTACGTCGAGACGGTGCAGGCGCGATCTGCCCTGCAGAACGCCGACATCGCGGCGGCGGGGGCGCTCGCCGCGTCCGGTTCCGCTCAAGCTGAGCAGCGGCAGGCCTACGACGCCTCCCTCCGCGAGGCCAGTGCCTTGGTCACGACCATCCTGTCGAACAGCTCGGATAGCGACGCCACGCTCGCTACCGTCCACTGGGGGTACTCGAGCTACGTCCGCCAGGTCGAAACAGCCTTGACCCTCCTGGGCCGCGATAACGCGGCGGCCGCCAAGCAGGTGGGGGCCGCTAGCAGCTACTTGCGCGAAACCCTTGATCCGGCGCTTGCCACCCTGGGCGCGGCCAACGCCAAGGCTGCCTCCGCGCAACTCGGAGCCGAAGCCAACGGTTGGATCGCCCCGATGGCGATCGGGGCCCTTGCCATCTTGATCGCCTTGTCCGTGCTGTTGGCCCTCCGCACGCATCGCTACGTCAACCTTGGGATGGCGCTGGCCGCGGCCACCGTGGTGGGCATGTGGGCCCTTGCCGGTTCCACGATCGGTGGGCTCACCACCGTGGGATCGGGAGCGGCCGTCCCCAACCTGGCGAGGGTGAACGCCATCGCGGTCGTCCAAAATCAGGTGGGTCAGGCCCGCGCGGACGAGTTGCAGGCCCTCATCCCGGGGCTGGACGCCGCCGCCAAAAACGGCGAAATGGCGACCCTGTTGGCCACAGCCCAGGCCAATGCCGCTCAGTTCACCCCGAGCGTGACCGGCTTTGACGCGGCGCTGCGGGAATTCGTCACCGCCACCAAGACGGTGCAGCAACTGCAGGACGGTGGCAAGTCGACCGAAGCCGCAGGACAAGCGATCACCCTGGCGGGTCCGAAATACACAGCCGCCGACGACGCGCTCTCCTCCGCGGTCGTCGCCCTGAACACGAAGATCAGTAGCACTCTCAACGGCAACGATCTGACGCTGTACGGCACGGCCGCTGGGCTCATGGTCCTAGCGCTGGTGGGCACCCTGGCCGCCGCTGTAGGCGTCGGGCAACGCGTCCGGGAGTACCGATGACGGTCGGCGCCCCGCAGGCTCCAGGGGCTCTCGGTGTCGCGGCGCAGCCGCAAGCGGTCCTGAAATACCTGCAAGACCTGGGTGAATGGGTCACCGGACGACGCTCCGAATTGGATGCCTTGGATCAAGCCGTGATCGGCTCGGACCGCGCCGCCGAACTGACTCCCGACATGACCCTGTCGATGGCCCTCTGGCAGGCCGTGAAGGCGCGCTATGACCTTCTCGTCACCGCCTGGGATTCCGGACGAGTCGGTCCCACCGAGCTCGATCGCATCTCCGCCTTGACTTGGGGTTCTCTCGACGCCGCACCGGGGGCGGGATCGCTGAACGGCATGACGGTCTCGCTGCCGGAGGCGTGTCGGCTCTCGGACGCCTTGGTGGGCCAACTTCGCACGAAGCTCCAGCTCGATCCCGACGCCGGGCAACTGACCCTCCGGCTCAAGGATCTACGGGCCCAGGTTGAGCGGTTGCGCGACCAGGTGGCGCTCGAGCCGACCGATGGGCGTCCGCTCGCCCAAGCGAAGCTCGAGGTGCTTGCCCAGCGGGTCGAGGACCTCGCGGAGAAGGCCGCCCGCGGCGGTGACATCGGAGGCCTCCTCGGCCCCTTGGAAATCCAGGCCGCGACCTTCGAGCGCGACCTCATCGTCAACGGCGCCCTGCGGCGCCAGAACCGCGACCTGCTCGCCCGCGTCCGCCAAACCTTGGTCGAGCTGGCGGCTCGCGAGCAGGCCCTGCGGCTGTTGGTGAGACAGGTCGTCGCCCAGGTGTCCCCGGCCCCCAAATATGCGGTTCCAGACGTAGCCGCCCTCGGAGCCCCACCGAACACCGCTGAAGCCCTCACCGCCTTCGAGGCGCGACTCGCCAAAGTCTCCGAAGCGATGGCGTTCGTCCAACGCACCTACACAGAGGCACTGCAGCAACATCCGAGCCTGCAGGCCCAGCGTGACGGCTTGGCGGCGCGCGCCGAAGCGGCCGGGGTCGCCAAGGATCCTGGGCTCGTGCACCTCGACGGGACCATCGATTCCGTGCTCAGCCACCAGCCCAGCCCCGTGGCGCTCGTCCAACAACTCCTTAACGCGTACCAGAGCTACCTCGAGTGGCTCACGACGGAGGCTTCATGAAGTGCCGCCAGCCCGGGTGTACGGGAACGATCGTCGACGGCTACTGCGATGTGTGCGGGATGCCTGGCCCCAACGGGCCGGTGACCTCGGTCACGATGTCGTCGGCGCCCGCGGGCGTCCAGGGGGGGGCCTGTCAGCAGCCCGGCTGCACGGGTCACTACGTCGATGGCTATTGCGACGTCTGCGGCACGCCCGCGGCCGCACCTTCGGCCCCGCTCGCGTCTCATGGCACGGCGGCGGCGTCGACCTCCACCGCCATTGGCGCCATGGCCATTGGTTCGGCGCGCGCGGTGTCGTTCGGCGACAAGGTGATGCCCAAGCGCCCGTCGGGGCAGCGCTCCCGAGTGGCCCGCATCGGCGCCGGGATCACGGTCGTGCCGCCGGCACCGGCCATCGACCCCGAGAAGGCATTGATGGTCGACCCGCAGGTGCCGATGGACCAGCGCTTCTGCAGTAATTGCGGCGCCAAGGTCGGACGCACGGACACTAGCGGCGGCCGCGAAGAGGGCTTCTGCCCCCAGTGCGGGCACCCCTACTCGTTCACCCCGAAGCTGAAGGCCGGCGACGTGGTCGCCGGGCAGTATGAAGTCGCGGGAAGCCTCGCGCACGGTGGGATGGGCTGGATCTACCTCGCCCGCGACCGCAACCTGTCGAACCGGTGGGTGGTGCTGAAGGGCCTGCTCAACAGCGATGACGCCGACACCGCGAAAGCGGCGATCGCGGAGCAGCAATGGCTCGCCTCCCTGGAGAACCCGCTGATCGTCGAGATCTACAACTTCGTCACGTTCGAAGGCTCGCGCTACATCGTCATGGAGTACGTGGGTGGGCGTTCTTTGAAGGAACTCCTCAAGCAGCGCCTGGCCGCTAACAGCGGGCGTCCCGATCCGCTGCCGGTGGACCAGGCCCTGGCGTTCCTCATCGAGATTCTCCCGGCGTTCAGCTACCTGCACGACCAGGGCCTCGTCTACTGCGATTTCAAACCCGATCAGGTGATGCAGGTCGGGGACGCTTTGAAGCTCATCGATCTCGGAGGCGTCCGTCGGATCACCGACGACGAATCCGCGCTCTACGGCACCATCGGCTACCAGGCGCCCGAGGTGGCTAAGGCCGGGGCGAGCATCGCGTCCGACATCTTCACGATCGGACGGACGCTGATGGTGCTGTGCGCCGACGTCCCGGGGTATCAGACCAGTTATCAGTACACGACGCCCCCCGCCGAGGAGATGCCGGCCTTCGCGGCCCACGATTCGTTGTATCGGTTGTTGTTGAAGGCCTGCGCGACCGACCCGGCGGACCGATTCACCTCCGCCGAGGAACTCCGCGTCCAGATGCTCGGCATCCTGCGCGAGGTGGTCGGGGTCGGCTCGGGACGCACGGCCTCGACGTCGGCCGCGTCCGCGCTGTTTGAGCCGCCAACCTTGTCGGGTGACCGGGTGGATTGGCGCCAACTGCCGACGTTGCGGCCCGATCCCGCCGATCGGGCGACCGAGTGGCTGCACAGCCTCCGGGTGAGCGACCCGGTCGAACGGTTGGCCCAACTGGATCGGGTGCCGTCACCCACGACCGAGGTGCAGTTGGCGAGGGCCCGGGCCGCGCTTGAGGCGGGGCAAACGCAGGTGCTCAACATGATCGTCCATGACCTGCTCCTCGCCGATCCCTGGGAGTGGCGCGCGGTCTGGATGGCCGGTCTCGGGGCGTTGGTGAGCGCCGACTTCGCGACCGCCCAGGCGTCGTTCAACGCCGTCTACGGCCAGGTGCCCGGCGAGTTGGCGCCCAAGTTGGCGCTTGCCTTGTCGTGCGAACAAGGCGGCCAGCCCGCGGTGGCGGAGAACCTCTACTTGATCTGCGCCGCCACGGACGCCAACTACGTGACGCCGGCCGCCTTCGGATTGGCCCGGATCCGCCTCCAGCGTGGCTCGATCGATGGTGTGATCACCGCGCTGGATCTCGTCCCCAGCACCAGCGGCGGCTACCCCGAGGCACAACAACTGAAGGTGCAGTACCTGATTGATCAGGGTTCAACTCCCGAAGAGCTCGGGAAGGCCCTTCAGGTCATCGGCAACGCCCGCCTCGACCCCGCCTCCCAAGCTGGGTTCGAGGCCAGCATCTACGAGAAGCTGCTGAACAACGGCCGTCCCGGTTTGCTCACCCTCAACGGCGCCTCACTGACCACGGCCGGGCTGAAAGATCGGCTTTCGACGTCCTATCGCACGCTGGCCCGCACAGCTCAGGACGAAGCCACCCGCACGGCCTACCTCGATAAGGCCAACCGCATTCGACCCTGGAGTTTTCTGTGAACGCTGCCACCTGGGAAAACCCGCCGTCCGACGGTTCCGTCGCCGATGGCGAGCGTCCGCGCCTCATCGAGTGGACGCCCAGTCCGGCGTCTGTGCCGCTGCAGCAGGCCGACGCGCCGGCCACCCTGCCGCCGGCCTCGTTGAAGCCGGCCGACGCCGTGCCTGCCGAGCCGCCCCGCAGCGGCACAGAGTTGCCGTCTGTGACTCAACCCATGCGGCGGCCGTTGCCGCCCCCGCCGCCAGCGTCCGACACCGCCGAACCCGAGGACGACCTGTCGGGGCACCCGTCAGTGTGCGCCACCTGCGGCGGCGCGGTCGATGCCGACGGCTATTGCACGCAGTGCGGCGCCAAGGCGGCGCCTTACCGCGATCACTTCGAGGAGTCGCCAACCACATGGGTGGCAGGCGTCTCCGACCGGGGTATCCGCCACCACCGCAACGAGGACGCGCTGGCCATCTCGGCCACCGACGAGCCGGCCCGAGCGGTCTTGGTGGTGTGCGACGGCGTCTCGAATAGTGAGGATTCCGACACCGCCTCCCTGGCTGCGGCCCGCGCGGCTCGTGGCGCCCTCATCGAAGCCGCCCAAGCGGCCACGGCACCGGCCAGCCAGGCTGCCGCTAGCCTCGCGACAGCCATCCGCGCCGCCAGCATCGCCAACGATGCGGTCATCGCAAACACTCGTCCCGACAGCGTCAACTCGGCCGCGTGTACCTACACCGCCGTCGTGATCGAGGACGATCAGGTTCTCGTGGCGAACCTCGGTGATTCCCGGGCTTACTGGATCTCCGGCAAGGGGGGCCAGATGCTGACCGTGGACGATTCCGTGGCGCAAGACCTGATCGCTCAAGGCACCCCCCGCAAGATGGCTGAAGTGGCGAAGGATGCTCACGCCATCACGAAGTGGTTGGGCAGGGACGCCATCGACGTGGTTCCCATGACCGCCACCTTTACCGTCCCCGGCGATGGTTGGATCATTGCCTGCAGCGACGGACTGTGGAACTACGCCAGTTCCCCGGAGGAACTGGCCGTTCAGGTAGCAGCCGCCAGCGCGGCCAGTTCAGCTCCGTTGGACGTCGCTCGCGCGCTTGTGCTGTGGGCGAACGCTCAGGGCGGCAAAGACAACATCACCGTGGCGCTGGCCCGATTCGCGACTATCCTGCCTGGTGAGCAGGCGTCCGCGAAACTGGCGGACGCCGCCCCACCAAGCACGACAACGAACCCTACTGAAGCCTCCGAGGTGCGCTGATATGGCCCTGTTTACTGCCGCCGTTTACCAGAACGAGTTCCTGCCCGACGGCGGTACCGACGTCAATGCGATCGTGACGATCGACTGCAGTGGGGCTGGGGCCGCTGGCCAGACGGGTAGCGGGGACGCGGCCGAGATCATCATCGTCGACACCTCAGGCTCCATGGGGGACGTCAACATGGGGTTGGCCAAGCAGGCCGCCATGGCGGCGTTGGACAACATCCTCGACGGTACTTTTTTCGCCGTGGTAGCGGGGTCTCACAAGGCCTACCTCGCCTACCCGATGGTGCAGTCCGGTCCGGGCATGGTCCGCATGGACGCCCGCACCCGCGCCGAGGCGCGCCGGGCCGTCAGTTATTTCCGCGCCGACGGTGGCACCGCCATGGGGTCCTGGCTGACGCTGGCAAAGGCCCTGTTCGAGTCGATCGGCGGGCTCACCAAGAGCCACGCGATCCTGCTCACCGATGGCGAGAACCACAACGAGACCACCCAACAACTCGACATGGCGATCAATAGCTGCGTCGGCGCCTTCCAATGTGATTGCCGGGGCGTCGGCGTTGAGTGGAAAGTGGCCGAGATCCGCAAGATCGCCACGGCGCTGCTCGGCTCGGTCGACATCATTCCCGACCCTTCGACGATGAGCGCCGTGTTCGCCGAGTTGATGCAGACGTCCATGGCGCGCGGTGTGTCCGCCGCCGACCTGCGTGTCTGGATCCCCCAAGGCGCGCAGGTGATGTTCGTGCGCCAGGTCGCCCCCACGGTCGAGGATCTCAGCCATCGCGGCACGCCCGTCAACCAGTTGACCATGGCCTACCCGACCGGTTCGTGGGGCGATGAGTCGCGTGA
Source organism: Micropruina sp. (assembly GCA_016716635.1). Classification (GTDB taxonomy): domain Bacteria; phylum Actinomycetota; class Actinomycetes; order Propionibacteriales; family Propionibacteriaceae; genus JADJVZ01. The sequence goes on along the minus strand of JADJVZ010000011.1, from coordinate 885,586 downwards.
CTACCACGTGTCGGTGCGCCTGCCCGCCAAGTCGGTGGGCCAAGAGCAGTTGGCCGCACGCGTCCAGATTTGTGTAGGCCAAGACGTGTTCGCGCAGGGGTTGGTGAAGGCCAAGTGGTCGTCCGATACCTCGCTCACCGCCCAAATCAACCCCGAGGTCGCCCACTACACGGGGCAGGCCGAGTTGGCGCAGGCGATTCAGGAAGGCCTCGCGGCCAAGGCCGCGGGCGATGAGCGGACCGCGACGGTCAAGCTCGGACGCGCGGTCCAGCTCGCTAACCAGACGGGCAACGAAGAGGCCACCACCCGCCTGCGCAAGGTCGTCGACATCGACAACGCTGAGTCGGGCACGGTGAAGCTGAAGGCGGCCGTGGCCAAGGCCGACGAAATGGCGCTCGACACCGCCTCCACCAAGACGACACGAATCAGGGGCTGAGCATGAGCGCCATCTGTCCGAACGGTCACGAGAGCGCCTCGAATGACTACTGCGATGTGTGTGGGGCGCCGATCCCGCCGCAGAACGTCACCCCGGATGTGCGTCCGGCCGCGCCCCTTTCTACGCGCCCCGCAGTGCCGGTGCCCGCCCCTCAGGTGTGCCCCAACTGCGGCGCGGTGAACGTGGCGGCCGCGTTGTTCTGCGAAGCCTGCGGCTACGACTTCACCACCGGCACCCCGCCCCGCTCGGCGACGCCCACCTCCGCCGTTCCTGACACCGAGCTTCCCGCCCCCGACGCTGCCGCGACCACGCCTGCCGGGACTGACGCTGTGGAGCCAGAGGCGTCCGCCGCCGATCAGGCGGAGACCGCGGACGCCACGTCGTCGGGCTCGTTGGACCTCGATGCTCCCGCGGCTCCACCGGTTCAGGTGGACACTGACGTCGCGTCCGAGGTGCGCCCTCCGGCGCCGGTCGCATCCGTCGCACCTCTCCCGCTGCCCCCGGTTGCGCCCCAGCCCGTCCAAGCGCCCCCCGCCGCGTCCCGTCCCGTGAGCGAGGCCTACGTCCCGCGCGCACCAAAGAGCGGGCCCCTGGAGTGGGTCGCTGAGGTATGGATCGACCCCGATTGGTACGCCGCGCAGGGCTCCACCGACGCGCTGCCCTCCCCCGGGCTCCCGGACGTCGTACCGCTGCGAGGCACCACGGCCCTCATCGGACGCACGTCGCGTTCGCGCAACATCTACCCCGATATCGACTGCGGCATGGATGCCGGCGTGAGCCGCCGCCACACCATGGTGACCTTTGATGGCTCGCGCTGGTGGGTCGAAGATCAGGGCTCCGCCAACGGCACGTTCATCGGCTCGCCGGGGGCCGCATTGCCCACGGGGCCCATCCCGACGGGACGGACGGAACTCGACGACGACCAGCGCATTTACGTGGGCGCCTGGACGCGAATCGTCGTCCGCCGGGCTACCGACGACGAGATTCAGGCATTCGCGTAGGGGCCTTCTGCGGTTTCGCACGACGTGGTCAACGTCAACTGCGTGCTGATTGCGCTGTGAGCGGACGTGACGCCCGTCCCCGAAACCCGCAGCTAGATTTGGATTCGCTGAACCACTGGAAGGACGCCCATGGAGATCAAGGTCGGAATCGTTGAGAGCCCCCGCGAGTTGACCGTCGAGACCGAGATTTCGGCCTCCGACGTTGAGGCGGATCTTGCCGAGGCGCTTTCCTCCGATGGCGTGCTGAAGCTCACCGAGAAGCGCGGACGCATCGTCCTCATTCCCGCAGCCCGCATCTCCTACCTGGATTTGGGCAGCGAGCAGGTCCGTCCGGTGGGTTTCGGCGCACTCTGAGCCGCACCCCGGGGTCGGTACCTGCTAAAACCGTTCGACCGGCTAGAATATCGGGAGCGCACGATGTGTGCGCCCCCTGACGCTGTGCCCATCTGAGCGCACGCGACGGGTTCCTGGTTCCGGTAAAGCCGGACGAGCGATTGGTACCACGCTGACCACCGACACCCTGCCCCCGGCAGACGAACGCCACACATTCGCCGATCTCGGCGTCATTGAGCCCATCTCTGAGGCTCTCAAATTGATTGGGATCGAGCATCCCTTCCCCATTCAGTCCCTTTCCATCCCGATTGCCATTCAGGGCACCGACATGATCGGCCAGGCCCGCACTGGCACCGGGAAGACCCTCGCTTTCGGCGTCTCGCTGCTGCAGCGCATCGTTGTGCAGTCTGATCCCGGCTACGCCGACCTCGAGGCGCCTGGCGCGCCTCAGGCCCTTGTCATGTGCCCCACCAGGGAGTTGGCGCTCCAGGTGACGCGCGACCTTGAGGTGGCCTCGACGATCCGTAAGGTGCGCATCCTCACCGTCTACGGCGGTGTCGGCTACGACACGCAGCTCGACACCTTGTCCGACGGCGTCGACGTGGTTGTTGGCACCCCTGGACGCCTGCTCGACCTGCTGCAGCGCCGCAACCTGAACCTCGGACACGTGAAGGTGCTCGTCCTCGACGAGGCCGACGAGATGCTCGACCTCGGCTTCCTGCCCGACGTGGAGAAGCTCATCGCCCGCACGCCGAAGACCCGGCAAACGTTGCTGTTCTCGGCGACCATGCCGTCGGCGATCGTGGCGCTTTCCCGCATGCACCTGAACCAGCCGATCAACGTCCGCGCCGAGGCGCACGACGAGTCGGCGACCGTCCCGCTGACGCATCAGCACGTGTTCCAGGTGCACGACCTCGACAAGCCTGAGATCGTCGGACGCATTCTGCAGGCACCCAACTGCACGCGGACGATGATCTTCACCCGCACCAAGCGGGCCGCGCAGCGCATCACGGACGATCTCAACGATCGCGGTTTCAACGCCGAGTCCATCCACGGCGACCTGTCCCAGGTGGCGCGCGAGAAGGCCCTGACGAAGTTCCGCGAGGGCAAGGCCGACATCCTGGTGGCCACAGACGTCGCCGCCCGCGGTATCGATGTGGCCGACGTGACCCACGTCATCAACTACGAGTGCCCTGACGACGACAAGGCCTACGTCCACCGCATTGGCCGCACCGGCCGCGCGGGTGCGCAGGGCATCGCGATCACCTTCGTGGACTGGGCCGACATCACTCGTTGGCACGTCATCAACAACACGCTCGATCTCGGCTTCCACGAGCCTCCCGAGACCTACTCCACCTCTGACTCCTTGTACGAGGAGTTGGAGATCCCGGTGGGCACCAAGGGACGCATCAAGGAGGCGGCTCCGCGTCCGCCGCGCGAGGACCGTCCCGATCGGGGCGATCGCGAGCGTCCGCGTCAGCCGCGCCAACCGAGTGACCGCAACCGCAGCCGGCGTCGGCTTCGCGACGGTGCGCCGGTCACTGAGGGCGAGTCGGTGGCGGTTGTCGCCGAGGTCGCGGCACCCGCCGAGCCGACCCCGGCAGGTGAGGAGCGCACCGGCGCACCCCGCCGTCGCCGCCGTCGTGGGGGTTCCTCCCGCGGTAACTCCGACGCGCCGGCCTGACACGACCATGTTTCGAACCAACGCCAGGCTCACCTTTGTGGGCCTGGCGTTGTTCTATGCGCTCCTCGCCATTGTTGCGGCCCCGTTGGTGATGCCCCCTGCGTACCGGGCAATGAGTCCGGCGCTCGGACCCATGACCATCTGGGTCGTCGAGATCATTTTCGTCCTGCTCATCGATGCGCCCCTCGCCGCGCTCTTCGTTGCGACCCTCACCCTGCTGGTCGGCCCGCCGCCGAGTGGCGGCCGCGCGGGCGTGAAGTTCTTCGGAATCTTCCTGGCACTGATCCTGCTCGCCATCGCCGCCGCGCCCTTGCACCCCGTCATCGCCTGGCTCGCCCTCGCCGACACGTTCACCCCGGCACTGTCCGCGTCATTGGCTGCGTTTGGCCCTGCGGGCCACGGGCTCCTCTCGGTGATGTTCCTGGCCTTCGACGTCACCGCCTGCGCTGCAGCAGGTGTGACAGCGAAGGACCTCGTCACCCGCTGAGCGGTCTTCAGCGGTGCGCGCTCCACGCTCGAACCGTGGTCCTGCGCGCGCCGTGGGCCTTGCAGAAGGCGTACCTCACCCTGGCGACCACCGACTCGTCGACCATGGGCGTCGTGCAAAGCCGATACTCCGGGCGAGCCGGTTGCCACTCCGAAATCGGTCACCTTCACCGTGAGCGGCCAAGAATTTCGCACACCCCGGCAGTCCTGTGACTCCATTCGGGACTTTGTCCCCGTGCGCTATCGGGCTGCCGACCCCGCCATCGCCACGGCTAACACCACTGCGGCCTTTGTTCAAAGTGATATCGCCAGTGATGTTGATCCGCTCACCATCATCGGCATGGGAGCGCTCAGCCTTGCGTACTTGTGGTTGCGGATCCTCGCGATCCCATCGTGGCGCCGTGGTGAGGCCTCACGCCATGGCCCTGACTACTAGCCCTCATCGCACGACGGCTGAGGAGCGGGGTGTGGCCCTTGATCGAGGGGCTCCTCAGGTCTGGATCCAGTAGCGCCGCAAGGCGTCATCGACACCGAACGAACGGGTCATATCGTCCGGGACAACGACGCGCTCCAGGATGCCGCCGCAACCTTCGATCGTCCGATACGAGCCCTCGTTGGTGTCGTAGCACGTCAACAGAACACGCTCCAGGCCGAGGCGCTTCGCCCGGACGAGGGCGTGCTGAAGACAGAGACGCGCAAGACCCCGTCGGCGCGCAGACGGACGAATGCCGTAGCCAATATGCCCGCCGAAGAGAGCCAGGTAGTCGTTCAAGGTGTGGCGGACGTTGACGGACCCGAGGAAGGTGTCGCCTTCCACGATCCACAAGGTCGTCGCGTTCACTCGGCCGTCTGGTGGCGGGTACGACGGGTCCGCCTCGACCAGCATCTGCTGAACCCACAAACCAAAGTCAGCCGGTCGACTGAGGTCGAGGCCCATGGCGTCGGCCACCCGAATGGCGGAACCGTCTTGATGGGCGCCGGCCCACTCGGCATTGCTCTCCTGCCAGGAGTCGAAATACCGCAGGCTGGGTGCGACGAGTTCGGGGTTGGTCATGAGGGGCAGGGTAGCGGACCCCGGGTCTGCCCACAGGCCCCTCACAAGGGAAACTGATGCGCCCCGGGGGCGGAGATGCCAGGCTGAGAAGATGGCAGCGGCTCCACTCCCCCGCAACGGCGCCATGATCACCGACGCCGAGCGTCCGGGCCGCGCGCTGCGCTTTTCCCGGCACGATGATCACGACCGTCTGATCGTCTCGATCTGGCAGGAAGGGCTGTGCCTGGCGACCGTCCGCCTGCATCGTTCGGACGCCCTCGCCCTGGCGGACCTCATCCGCGGCCAGGTCGGAACCGACGAGCTCTGGCCCCGGGATGACGGGCCCGATCCAGAACGGCCAACCCGCCAGACCTGCCCCTGTTGGGCTGAGCACCCCCGGCACCCAATAGCCTATCCGTCGCCCCCTCCCGCAAACGGTAGCTAGGTCGCGGCAAACGCCAGCAAAGTGGGGGCGTCAGCGCCTGTGGCAGAACCGGGCCAGTCCGTGGCCGGACCGGGACGGTCTGTAGATGGACCGATCCCGCTCGGAGGTTGAGCGGAGCCGCTTGGAGGTGGACCGATCCCGCTCGGAGGTGGGTGGAGCCGCTCGGAGGTGGGCGGAGCCGGTCGGAGCCGCTCGGAGGGCCGGCGGTCAGTAGGCCATGTTCATGGCCGCGCGGACGTCAGCCAGCGTGGCGTCGGCGACCTCGTTGGCGTGGGCGTTGCCGGCCCGCAGCACCGAGAGCAGGTAGCCCGGATCAGCCGCCAGTTCGATGCGGCGCGCGCGGATCGGCGCGAAGAACTCATTCACAGCCTCGGTAACGAACTTCTTGAGCCCGCCGCCGCCGCCGTTGCCGATCTCGTCGGCCACCGACTCGGGTGTCCGTCCGGTGCACAGCGCGCCGATCATGACGAGGTTCGACACCTCGGGACGGTTCGTCGGGTCGAACGTGATGAACCGATCGGCGTCCGTCACGGCTCGCTTGATGCGCTGGGCGGTCTCGGTAGCGTCCATGCTGAGGTCGATGGTGTTGCCCTTCGACTTGCTCATCTTGGTGCCGTCCATGCCGAGGACGCTCGCCGCCTCGCTCAGCAGGGCCTCGGCCTGCGGGAACACCGGACGATCGGGCACGGCGCGGCCGTAGCGCTCGTCGAAGCGCCGGGCGATGACGCGGGTCTGCTCAAGGTGCGGCAGTTGGTCCTTGCCGACGGGCACCAGATTGGCCTTGCAGAACAGGATGTCCGCGGCCTGATGCACCGGGTAGGTCAGCAGGAGCCCCGACATCGGGCGCCCGTTGGAGTCGTCCAGCTCGGCCTTCACCGTCGGATTGCGGCGCAGTTCCGAATCGGTCACCAGGGACAAGAACGGCAGCATCAGCTGGTTGAGGGCCGGCACCGCCGAGTGGGCGTAGATCGTCGACCGGCTCGGATCAATGCCGATCGCGAGGTAGTCGGCCATCAGCGACAGGGCGCGCTCCTTGATCGGACCCGTGCCGTCGCGGTCGGTGATCACCTGATAGTCGGCGATCAGGACGAACGTCTCGACCCCGGCGTTCTGCAGGCGCACCCGGTTTGCCAGTGAGCCGAAGTAGTGGCCCACATGCAGGTTGCCCGTCGGACGATCGCCCGTCATGATCCGGAACTTCGAGGGATCCGTAGCGATGGCGCGCTCGATCTCGGCGCTGCGCTCGAGCGAGCGGCGCAACGAGGCGTCGGACGTCGAGGCCGCCATGCGCTCTTCGGCGTCGCTGGCTTCGATGTCGTGGTCGCTCATCGGATTCTCCTTGGCTCAGGTGTGGTCGGCTGACACGCCAAACGGCCGCCCTGCTGGACGACCGCTTGTGTCTCAGGGTTCAGCGCCGCCCGAAGGGGCGCCACTCAAACCGCTGCTTTTGCACGCCGGAAGCTTATCGCAGGTGGTTGGAGGTCCTTCACGCGCCTGTCGCGGCGCGCGCGGACGCCAGCCGCAGGCGGAGCTGCTCGTACTGCTCGGGGGCGGTCGTCCGGACGCCGAGCGGGTTGTGGGTCTTGCCGACGCCGTGGTGATCCGAGCCGCCGGTCACCAACAACCCGAGCGCGGCCGCCAGATGCGTGAGTTCGGCCTCCGTGGCCGCGTCGTGGTCGGTGTGGTGGGCCTCCAGCCCGGCCAACCCGAGGCGCGCAAGCTCGGCGAGCCGCGCGGGCGGCAGGACGCGACGCGAGGTGCGGCCCCAAGGGTGCGCTAGGACGGGGACTCCCCCGGCCGCCGTCACGAGGGCGAGGGCGTCGGGCAGAGGCGTGGCGTAACGGTCGACGTATGCCGGACCATCGTCGGCCAGTAGCGTGGCAAACACCTCGTCGCGGTTCACGAAATACCCCCGGGCCACGAGGGCATCCGCCACGTGCGGACGACCCCACGAGGTAGCGTCTCCCGCCTGCGCCGCGATCTCCTGGGCGGTGATCGGGTAGCCCAGAACGGCCAGCTTGGTGAGCATCTCCGGCATCCGCCGGCGCCGGCCCTCGCGAATGCGGGCGAGCTCGGCCAGCAGCGCCGGGTCATCGGTCCGGCAGCCGTAGGCCAAGAGGTGCACGCTGGTCCGGCCCTCCAGCGTCGACATCTCCAGGCCCGGCACCACCTCGATGCCCAGCCGGCGTCCGGCGTCTTGTGCCTCGGGCAGGCCGTCGAAGGTGTCGTGATCGCACAGGGCGATGACGTCCAACCCCGCCGCGGCGGCGTGCGCCACCAGGTCGGCCGGGGCGTCCGTCCCGTCGGAAACGTCGGAATGGGTGTGCAGGTCGATCCGCACGCTCACTCCCCAGCCGGCAGCAGGGATCGGACGATCCGTAGCCCCACGCTCATGCGGGCGATGTCGGGGGTGCCCTGGCAGACCTGGCTCAGCGTGGCGATGCGCTCCGCGGCCCCTGGCATGCCCGCGAGCCACGCGTCCGCGGTGCCGGCGCCGTTGTCGATGATCCCCGCCACTTTGATGGCCTCGGCGGTGAGCTCCGAGTGGACGCCCAGCAGGTCGTCGCGCAGAGCCGCGCGCGCCATCGTGGCCCAGCGCTCCTCCTGCGGCAACGCCACCACCTGGCGGGTCATGACGTCCAGGCCGATGCGTTCGGCGAGTCCCCCGTGGACGCGCGCCGCCTCAACCTCGTCCACGCCAAGGCGCTGCGCGACCGCCACGACCCCCAGCGCGGTGTGGGCGTAGTTGGCCTCGGCGAACTCCAGGGCTAACTCCTCGGAGGCTCCCGCCGCGGTCCAGGCAGCCACATCGGAGGCAACGTGTGCCTGCTCGCGTGAGGTCAGCATCGCCGGCATGGACGCGCGGACCCGGCCCACCCCGTCGGCGTAGCGGTCGATGGTCGCCCGGATGTCGAGCGGCGGACGCTTGGTCACAGCCAACCAGCGCGTCGCCCGTTCGACGAGGCGTCGCAGTTCCATGCGCAGTTCCGTGACGAGCGCGGCGTCCAGCGCGTTCAAGCGGCTGAGCGCGACCTCCGAGCGTCCCACGGCGAAGATCGAGCGGGCGGCCAACTGGGCGCGGATGATGTCGGTGATCGCCGCCCCCGTTTCGAGCGTCAACCGGTGGATCGCCGTGGCGCCTTGGCTGTTGACGAAGCGGTTCACCGCAACCGTCGTGATGATCTCGCGGGCCAACGGGTGGGCGGGCATGACGTCGGCGTACCGCTCGCGGAGTGGCTTCGGGAAGTAGGTCACCAGGCGGTCTGCCAAGAACGGATCCTCGGGTAGATCGGTGGCCAGCACCATGTCCTTGAGGGCGATCTTGGTATAGGCCAGGATGGTCGCCTTCTCCGGACACGTGAGGCCCCGGCCCGACGCCTGCCGCGCGCGCAGCTCCGCGGAACTGGGCAAGGACTCCAGGCGCCGATCCAGCAGCCCGAGCGACTCGAGCTTGCGCATCCAACTCTCGTCGGCCTCGGCCAGCTCGTGCGCCCGGAACATCGAGTTCGCCAGCGCTACGTTCTGATCGATGTTGTGGGAGAGCACCAAGGCCGCCACCTCGTCGGTCATGGAGGCCAAGAGCACGTCCCGATCCGCGAGGGTCAGGCGTCCGGCGGCGAGCTCGCGCTGCAGCAGGATCTTGATGTTGACCTCGTGATCTGACGTGTCGACCCCCGCGGAGTTGTCGATGAAGTCGGTATTGATCCGTCCGCCCTTGAGGGCGTATTCGACGCGTCCGGCCTGGGTCCACCCAAGGTTGCCGCCCTCACCCGCGCAGGCGGCGCGAACCTCGCCACCATTGACGCGGACGGCATCGTTGGCACGATCTCCCGCCTCGGAGTTCGTCTCGGCGGCCGCCTTGACGTACGTTCCGATCCCGCCGTTCCACAAAAGGTCGACGGGGGCCTTGAGGATGGCGTTGATGACCTGCGCGGGGGTCATCGCGATCACGTCGTCGGCCAGCCCCAGCGCCGCCCGAACCTCTGGCGTGATCGGCACCGATTTTGCGGAGCGGGGGTAGATTCCGCCGCCAGCCGAAATCAGCGAGGCGTCGTAGTCGGACCACGACGAACGCGGCAGGTTGAACAGCCGCTCCCGCTCGACGAACGAGGTGGCAGCATCAGGGTTGGGATCCAAGAAGACGTGGGCGTGGTTGAAGGCCGCGACCAGCCGAATGTGTCGGCTCAGCAGCATGCCGTTGCCGAACACGTCCCCGGCCATGTCGCCGATGCCGGCGCAGGTGAAGTCGGTGGTCTGGCAGTCGACACCCATCTCGCGGAAGTGTCGCTTGACCGACTCCCAGGCGCCGCGTGCGGTGATTCCCATCTTCTTGTGGTCATACCCCGCCGAACCACCCGAGGCGAACGCGTCATGCAGCCAGAAGTCGCGGCCGACGGAAATCTCGTTGGCGATGTCGGAGAAGGTCGCCGTGCCCTTGTCTGCGGCCACCACGAGGTACGGATCGTCGCCGTCGTAGCGAATGACGTCCTTGGGGCCGATGGTCCGACCTTCCACAATGTTGTCCGTCACGCTCAACAGCGACGACACGAAGAGTCGGTAGCAAGCGATGCCCTCGGCCAGCCACCCCGAGCGGTCCTGACTGGGATCCGGCAGCGACTGGGGCACGAAGCCGCCCTTGGCGCCGACCGGAACGATGACCGTGTTCTTCACCATCTGGGCCTTGACCAAGCCCAAAATCTCGGTGCGGAAATCCTCGCGGCGATCCGACCAGCGCAGGCCGCCGCGGGCCACGCGGCCGAAGCGCAGGTGGAGACCCTGGACGCGGGTGCTGTAGACGAACACCTCGAACTGCGGACGGGGTTCCGGCGCCATCTCGAGCAGACGGGGGAACACTTTAAAAGCGAGCGCCGGCTGATCGGCGGCGAACGCGTTGGTCCGAACCATCGCGCGAAGCACCGCGATGTAAGTGCGGAAGATCCGATCGTGGTCCAGGCTCGCGACACCCGCCAACTCCGACTCCAACTCGCCGAGCTGATCTGCGAACGCGAGCTGGCGGTCCTCGACGTCTAAGCCGAGCGACGGATCGAAGCGGGTCTCGAAGGCCTGAACCAGGCGTCGCGCCAGCGGTGGGTTGTCGTTGAGCGCCGCCGCGATGTATTGCATCGAGTAGGTCGTTCCCAGTTGCTGCAGGTAGCGCGAGATCGCCCGCAGCCACGAGACCTGGCGCCACGTCAGCCCGGCGGCGAGCACCAGCCGGTTCATTTGCCCGGCGTGCGCGGCGCCCGAGTACGAGGCGCGGAAGGCTTCGAAGAAGCGCTTCTTGGTCGCGTCCGTCCACCCGGTCGCGGCACCCCGGCCACCGGGGATCCGCAGTCCAAACTCGTAGACGTGCACGGTCTTGCCGCGGAGATCGACCACGAAGGGACGCTCGTCGACCACTTCGACGCCCAAGGTGCTGAGGTGTGGCAGGACGTCCGCCAAGGATGTGGGTCGCGCGACGAACACCTTCAGGCGAATGTCCGCCGGGTCATCGTCCTCGGTGAGCCCCGCGGCGTAGCGCAGATCGTCCGGGCCCTGGAGGGCGTTCATCTGCCGCAGGTCGGCCACAGCCTCCGTGGGGGTGTAGGCGGACTCATACGCCTCGCCGAACTCGACCCCGCGCTCTTCGCTCCGCAGGTCCGCTGCGGCTTCGTTGAAGTTGTCGTCCCAGCCGCGGGTGGCCTCGGCGATCTTGGCCTCGACCGCCCTCACCAGCTCTGCTGCCGGCACCGGTTCGTCGTCCCGGCGGCGCAGCACGAAGTACAACCGAGCCAGCATCGATTCGGTGACCGAGGCCTGATAGGTGAGGGAAAGCCCGTCGAATTCGCGCATCAGGACGTCTTGGATCCGGCGCCTGGTCTCAGTGGTGTACCGGTCGCGGGGCAGGTAGACCAGGCACGTCAGGAATCGCCCGTAGCCGCCCTGGCGGACGAAGAGGCGTACCTGCCTGTGCTCGGCCAGGGCCGCGACGCGGACGAGGGTCGGATACAACTCCTCGACGTCGGCCTGGAACAGCTCATCGCGAGGATGCGATTCGACCGCTTGCCAGAAGGTGCGACCGGCGTGATCCTGCAAGTCGTAGCCGGACCGAGCCATCAGCTCCTTGGCCTTTTCTCCCAGCAGCGGCACCCGCTGGACCGACTCGGCATAGGCGGACTGGGTCCAGAGCCCCACGAACCGGTGCTCCCCGATCATCCGACCGCGGTTGTCGTAGATCCGGGCGGCGACATAGTCGAGGTACGCGTCACGGTTGACCGTGGACTTTGCCGAGTCTTTCGTGATCACCAAGAGCCCACCCTCGCGGGTCGGATCAGCGTCGAAGCGATCCTCCGGAAGGGCATGCAGAATGCCCAGCCCGGTTCCGGGAACCGGGGTGAAGCGTCCCCGGGCATACCGAAACTCGTGGTACCCCAAGAACAGGAAGTGGCCCTTGGCCATCCAGCGCAGCAGATCGATCGCGCCCCGCACCACCTGCGGCGAAACCGGCTGCGGGTTGGAATCAAGCCCCTCGACGACGTCGCCGACCACGGCCCTCATCGGTTCAAAGTCCGCGGCCGACTGCATCACGGCCTCAAGTCCAGATCGGAGCGTCGTCTCCAGGTGATGGGCCAGGTCTGCAGCCGGGGTGCCCAGGGGTGGGAAGACCTCGAGGCTGATCCACGACTCCTCGACGGCATCCGCGCTCTCGTGAATGGCGACAAGCTCGCCATCCCGACGCACCGCCAACAGGCGCGGATGGAAGACCCCACGGACGGTCCAGCCCTCGCGACCGGTCAGCATCGTGACCGTGGACACCAAGAACGGACGATCGTCGGTCACGATTTGGACCAACGTGCTGCCGCCAGCGCCGATCCCCTCGCTCAGATCGGACGGGGTGAGCACCCTCAACAAGATTTCGTGCGGCCGTCGTTGGTGCGCCACCGCGACGTGCGAGCGGACGAGCGCCTCAAGCTGCTCACGGGGCCGACCCGCGGTCTCGTCGGTGTTCGCTTCGCCGTAATACGCCTCGAAGACGCGGGCATCCGCCGTGCCAGGCACCCCATAGGAGTGGTCAGCTCTGGGATCAAACGTGCGGTCGGCCTTGTGAGCCTCAGTTTCACGGGTCATGGAGGGTTCCTCGTTCGTCACCGCGCCAGTGGTTCTGGCATGACTCTAGCCCCGGCATGAGCGCCATGGTTGTGAGCGCGCCCCTGCACTTGCGTCAGGGGGTTTCCGGGCACAATAGGCGCCATGGAGCTACACACCGTGATCACCTTTGCCGCGCCCCCGGACGCGGTCGCCGCCATGCTGGGCGACGGCACCTTCTGGGAACGCGCCGGTGAGCGGGTCGGAGCCTTGGAAAACTCGGTCGCGGTCGAGGGCCCGGCCGTGACGTTGACCCGAACCTTCGCCTCGCCTTCGGCGGTTGAGCGGTTTGTCGGACCCACGTTGCATATGACAGAGGTCATCACGTGGGAGGGCCTTGAGGCGACCCACGTGGCCACGGTCACCGGGGTTCCGGCCACGTACCACGGCAAGATCGTCGTGACCGCCCACGGTGAGACGTCGTCGTCCGCGACCTACCAAGGGGTGCTGAAGGTGGCTATCCCCCTGCTCGGCGCGGTGCTCGAAGCTCAAGCGGCGCCCCTCGTCATCGACTCTGTCGAACTCACCGAAGAGGTCGGCGCCGAATACTTGGCCGACCGCGCCTGAGAGCTGCGGCCTCACAGCATGTGTGGGTAACCCGTGCTGGTTGGGGAGACGAAGGTCTCCTTGATGACACGCGGTGACGTCCAGCGGATCAGGTTCCACATTGAGCCTGCCTTGTCGTTCGTTCCGGAGGCGCGACCGCCCCCGAAGGGTTGTTGTCCGACGACGGCCCCGGTTGGCTTGTCGTTGATGTAGAAGTTGCCCGCGGTCTGGCGCAGCGCCTGCGACGCTTGCTGGATCGCCGCGCGATCCGTGGCCAACACCGCGCCCGTGAGCGCGTACGGCGACGCTGAATCGATGAGCTTCAACACCGCATCGAAGTCGGCGTCGTCGTAGACGAAGATGCCAAGGAGCGGCCCGAAGTATTCGGTCACGAAGATGTCATTGGTCGGATCATCGCTTTGCACCAATGTCGGACGGACGAACCAGCCCTGCGACTTGTCGTAAGTGCCGCCGGCGAGGATCGCCGCGCCCGACCCGCGGGCCTGCTCGATGGCCCCGGCGAGGCGGTCGAAGGCCCGCTCGTCGATGACGGCCGAGGTGAAGTTGGAGAAGTCCCGCACATCGCCCACCTTGAGCCCATTGGTCTCCTCGATCAGTTGGTCGCGGATCTTCAGCCACAAGCTCTTGGGCAGATAGGCGCGGCTGGCGGCGGAACACTTCTGGCCGGAGTATTCGAAGGCGCCCCGGACGAGGGCCGTCACGACCGCGTCGGGATCAGCGGAGGGGTGGGCCAGGACGAAGTCCTTGCCGCCGGTCTCCCCCACGAGCCGCGGGTAGGACTTGTAGGAGGCGATGTTGGCGCCCACATGGGACCACAGCCCCTGGAAGACCCGGGTGGAGCCGGTGAAGTGGATGCCAGCCAGATCGGGGCTGGCCAGCACCACGTCCGAGAGGGCGGCGCCATGGCCCGGGACCATCGTGATGACGTCGGCGGGAAGGCCGGCCTTCTCCAGCACCTCCATGAAGACGTGCGAGGCTAGTTGCTGGGTCAGGGACGGCTTCCAAACCACCGGGTTGCCCATGAGGGCGGCCGAGGTCGGCAGGTTGCCCGCGATGGCGGTGAAGTTGAACGGCGTCACGGCGTAGACGAAACCGCCGAGCGGGCGGTAGTCCATCTGGTTCCACACGCCGGCCACGCTCAGGGGCTGATCGGCAAAGATGCGCTCGGCGTAGGCGACGTTGAACCGCAGGAAGTCGATGAGCTCGCACGCGGAGTCGATCTCAGCCTGCTGCGGCGTCTTGCCCTGGCCAAGCATCGTGGCGGCGTTGATCCGGGCGCGGTACGGACCGGCGAGCAGGTCGGCGGCGCGCAGGAAGATCGCGGCCTTCTCGCGGAACGGCACGTCGGCCCACGCCGCACCCGCCGCCACCGCGCCGGCGACGGCCTCGTGCATGTCGGCGTCGTTGGCCGCCTGGACGTGCCCGAGCACCTGCTGATGATCCGACGCCATGGTGACGTCGTAACGCGCGGTGCCGCGCCCGGGGCGCCGGACGCCGGCGTAGTTGCCGGTGAGCTCGACCGGGCCCGCGTCCAAGAAGGAGGCGATGGCGCTCGTGAGTTCGGCCCGTTCCGGGCTGCCCGGCGCGTAGCTCTTCACGGGCTCGTTGATGGGGACAGGGACGCTAGTCATGGCGCTCATGTGACGATTGTGCCACAACATTTCGCGTCGAAACGTTGAGTGGCCGAACGATCAGCTGGCCAACCCCTTCGCGGCCGGTGGCGCAGAATTGCCCCCGGGGGCCTGAGAGGCGGCTTCGCGGCGCGCTTTGGCGGCCTCGACGGAGGCGCGCAGCGCCGCCACCAGGTCGACCACGTCGGCGGGCTTGGCCGCCTCGGATTCGCCTTCAGCCACCGGCATCCCGGAGAGCTTGCTCTGGACCACCGCCTCCAGCGCCTCTCGATAGGAGTCGGTGTATTGGGTGGGATCGAAGGTGCCGCTGAGTTGGTCGATGAACATCTGCGCCATGGCCACCTCGGCATCGGTCACCTTGACCTCTGGCGTCGGCGCCAGGAAGTCCGGCTGACGCACCTCGTCGGGCCACAGCATCGTGTGCAACATAAGGCAGTCGCCCTTGGCGTAGATCAACGCCAGCGACTCGCGCGTCCGCACCGCGACCTTCACGACGGCAGCCTTCCCCGAGTTCGCGAGCGCCTGGCGGAGCAGCGCGTACGGCTTGGCCCCCGGCCCGTCGGCCTCCAGGTAATAGGCCTTGTCGTAGGAGGCCGGATCGATCTCGTCCTCGCTCACGAACTGGACGATGTCGATGGCCTTGGCGCTGGGGAGCGGCAAGTTCTCGAAATCGGACTTCTCCAAGATCACCACGCGACCGTCCGCGGTCTCGTAGCCCTTCGCGATTTCGGTGAAGGGGATCTCTTTGCCGCAGATCTCGCAGACCCGCTTGTACTTGATGCGCCCGCCGTCGTCGGGGTGCACCTGACGGAAAGAAACGTCTTTCTCCTCCGTCGCGGAGTAGAGCTTCACGGGGATGGTGATGAGGCCGAACGAGACGGCACCCTTCCACAAGGACCTAGGCATGCCGCCTAGTGTTCCAGCAGGAGCCCAATCTCAGTAGGCCCGAACCATCCGAGTTGGTGTCCCTCCAGCAGTTCGATCACGTCCGGACGTCCCCAGGCGGCATCGAGATCGCCCTCGGCGAGTTGCCCGTGGAGGGCCTCCGCAGCCGCGCGGCCGTCCGCATCATCCGCGAAAACGGCGGTGACGGCCGTCCACGGCAGGCGGGCGGCGGTCGTCCGACCGAAGTCGTCCGATGTCGCAGCCGCAACACCCTCCACCACGGCCACCAGCCGACCCGGACCGAGCAGCAGGGAGGCGAGGGATGCCACGCCCAACAACTGAAACTCGGTGTCTTCCGACTCGGGGTCGTCCAAGTCGAAGGCCGCCAGGTAGGACGGTGACGCGACGTGGACCGAGGCCCCATCCAGCGCCCCCGCCGCCTGCCAGGCGGCGAGGCGTTCGGGGGTCAGCGGAACGTAGAGCAGTGCCATGAGCGAGGCGCTACTTGGCCCCGTGGCACAGCTTGTACTTCTTGCCCGAGCCGCAGGGGCACGGATCGTTGCGCCCGACCTTCTCCTCCACGACCTTGCCCTTCGTGGCACCCGTCTTCACGGCCTCGCCCGACTCGGACGGACCGGAGTAGGTGAGGGCCTTGGCCTTGGGCGGCCCGAAGGTGCCCTTCTCCACCGGCGCGGCGGGAACGTCGGCAGCCTCGGCCTTGGACTGGTGCGCTGCCCGCTTGGCGGCCTTGCGGCCTTGGGGGCGGGTCGCCGCGAGCGCCGCCGCGCCGGGGTCCTCCGGCGGATCAATGACTGACTCGGGGCCCACGTCGGGGTCGCCGGGGCCCGAGAGCAGCTCGGCCGCGGTCTGCAGACCACCGGCCTGGAGCCCGACCTGCGGCTGCTCCGGAACCTGCACCTGGCTGTGGAACAAGAACCCCACGACCTCTTCCATGAAGGCTTCCATCATGGTGTTGAACATCTGGCCGCCCTCGCGCTGGTACTCCACCAGCGGATCGCGTTGCGCCATCGCCCTAAGGCCGATGCCTTCGCGCAGGTAGTCCATCTCGTAGAGGTGCTCGCGCCACTTGCGGTCCAGCACTGTCAGCAGCACGTAGCGCTCGAGCTGGCGCATGACGTCCGACCCGAACTCCGCCTCCCGTCGGTCGTAGGCGGCCTGCGCGTCGGCGAGGAAGTCCGCGACGAGCTCATCTTGGGTCACGGTGGTCTTGCCGTTGTAATCGGCCAGCTTCAACGTCACCGGGTAGAGCGTGTTGAGGTTGGTCCACAGCTGCTCGAGGTCCCAGTCCTCCTCGAAGCCCTCGGTGCCGCCACGGACGTATTGCTCGACGACCCGATCGACCGCCGAGCGCAGCTGCGCCTCGACGTCGGTACCTTCGAGCACCCGCCGACGGTCGCCGTAGATGGCGTGCCGCTGACGGTTCATCACATCGTCGTACTTGAGCACGTTCTTACGGATCTCGAAGTTCTGGGCCTCGACCTGCTCTTGCGCGCTCTGGACGGCCTTGCTGACCCGCTTGTCCTCAATGGGGACGTCTTCGGGGACCTTCAACACCTGCATCACCCACGCGATGACGTCGGACTTGAACAGGCGCATCAGGTCGTCTTCGAGGCTCAGGTAGAAACGGCTTTCACCGGGATCACCTTGGCGACCGGAACGACCGCGCAACTGGTTGTCGATACGGCGGGATTCGTGGCGCTCGGTGCCGATGACGCAGAGGCCGCCGAGGCCCACAACCTCTTCGTGCTCCTTGGCCACCTGCTCCTCAAGCTCGGCGAGCGCCTTGGGCCAGGCCGCTTCGTACTCGTCGGGGTGCTCGACCGGGTCGAGGCCCTGCTCGCGCAGGCGGGCGTCGGCGAGGAACTCCACGTTGCCGCCGAGGATGATGTCAGTACCGCGGCCGGCCATGTTCGTGGCGACCGTGACGGCGCCCTTGCGACCGGCCAGGGCCACGATGGCGGCCTCGCGCTCGTGGTTCTTTGCGTTCAGCACCTCGTGGGCGATACCCGCCTTCACCAGGCGCTTGCTCAGCAGTTCCGACTTCGCGACGGAGGCCGTGCCGAGCAACAGGGGCTGACCCTCGCGGTGGCGCGAGGTGATGTCCTCCACGATGGCATCGAACTTGGCCGACTCGCTCTGGTAGATGAGGTCAGACCGGTCATCGCGGATCATCGGCTTGTTGGTCGGGATCGGCAGCACGCCGAGGCCGTAGATCTTCTGGAACTCGCCCTCTTCGGTCTTCGCCGTACCGGTCATGCCCGCGAGCTTGTCGTACATGCGGAAGTAGTTCTGCAAGGTGATGGTGGCGAGGGTTTGGTACTCGTCCTTGATCTGGACGCCTTCCTTAGCCTCCAGCGCCTGGTGCAGACCCTCGTTGTAGCGCCGGCCGATCAGCGTGCGTCCGGTGTGCTCATCGACGATGAGAACCTCGCCGTCGATGATGACGTAGTCGCGGTCGCGCTTGAAAAGCTCCCTGGCCTTAATGGCGTTGTTGAGCAGCGAAATCAGCGGGGTGTTGACGCTCTCGTAGAGGTTGTCGATGTCGAGGCGGTCCTCGACGTAGGTGATGCCCGCCTCCAGGACGGACACCGTCTTCTTCTTCTCGTCAACTTCGTAGTGACCGTAGGTGAACTCACCTGGTTGCCCCGGGATCGGCTCCGCCCGGGTCATCCGCTTCACCATGCGCGCGAAGATGGGGTACCAGTTGTGATCGTCCTCGGCCGGGCCGGAAATGATCAGCGGCGTGCGCGCCTCGTCCACCAGGATCGAGTCGACCTCGTCGACGATCGCGAAGTAGTGGTCGCGCTGCACGCAATCTTCGATGGTGTGCGCCATGTTGTCGCG
Source organism: Micropruina sp. (assembly GCA_016716635.1). GTDB lineage: Bacteria > Actinomycetota > Actinomycetes > Propionibacteriales > Propionibacteriaceae > JADJVZ01. The sequence continues at coordinate 867,095 of JADJVZ010000011.1, read as the reverse complement.
GAGGTAATCGAAACCGAACTCGTTGTTGGTGCCGTAGGTGATGTCCTTGTTGTAGGCCTCGCGACGCTCCGCCGGGGTCATGGACGTGAGGATCGCCCCGACCTCCATGCCCAGGAAGTGGTGGATGCGTCCCATCTGCTCAGACTGGAACTTGGCCAGGTAGTCGTTGACGGTGACCACGTGCACGCCGCGGCCGGTCAGCGCGTTGAGGTAGGACGGCAGGACGCCGACGAGCGTCTTGCCTTCGCCGGTCTTCATCTCGGCGATGTTGCACCAGTGCAGCGCGGCGCCACCCATGATCTGGACGTCGAAGTGACGCTTGCCCATGACGCGCTTGGTGGCCTCGCGGACCGTCGCAAACGCCTCGGGCATCAACTCATCGAGGGTGGCGCCGTCCTCATACCGCTTCTTGAAATCCGCAGTCTGACCGCGCAACTCGGCGTCCGTCATCTTCTCGAAATCGGGTTCGATGAGGTTGACCTGCTTGGCCACCGCCTCCAGCTTGCGGATCTGTCGGCCTTCGCCGATGCTCAGCAGCCTGTCCATGAAACTCATCCGACCATCGTAGAGGGTCCGCAAGGCCCCTCGCTGAGCGGCGCCTGTGGCTGCGCTATGTCGGTCGTGTCACATTTTGGCGACGCATCTCAGACTTCCCCCCAAAAGCGCCCGCAAGGCGTCACACTTGTCCCGCATCACGGCAAGTCAATCGGGAGGAATTACAACCCAATGAAGCGCTCTATTCTCGCAGGCAGCGCAACTGCCGCAGTTCTCGCACTGGCCCTGGTGGGCTGTGGCTCCAACAGCCTCACCACCTCTTCATCCGCCGCGGCTTCCAGCAGCGCGGCCGTCACGGTCAATAGCGCGCTGGCTGCCAAGGTTCCGGACTCCATCAAGACCGCGGGCGTCATCAACATCGGCACGGACGCCACCTACGCCCCCAACGAGTACATGAACGGCACCGAGGTCGTGGGCCTTGATGTCGACCTCTTCAATGCCGTCGCCGCGGACCTTGGTCTGAAGACGAAATGGAACCCGGCTCAGTTCGACTCGATCATCATCGGCGTCGGCGCCAAGAAGTATGACGTCGGCATTTCCTCCTTCACGATCAACGCCGCACGCATGGAGCAGGTCACGTTTATCGCGTACGCCAACGTCGGCGAGCAGTGGGCGGTGGCCACGGGCAACCCCAAGAAGTTCGACGCCAAGGCACCCTGCGGTCGCACCGTTGCCGTCCAGACCGGCACCGTTGAGGACGACGAGCTGACCGCCATGAACAAGAAGGAGTGCGTGAACTCCCCGATCAACCTGCTGCACTACGACGGCCAAGACGCCGTCAATAACGCTTTGGTGACCGGCAAGGCCGAGGCCATGCTGGCCGACTTCCCCATCACCCAGTACGCCATCAAGACCGCAGCTGGCAAGGTTGAGGCCCTCGGCGAGCAGTACGGCACCGCCCCCTACGGCTACGCCGTCACCAAGGACAACCAGGCGTTCGCCGAGGCGATCTCCGGCGCGCTGAGCGACATCAAGAAGAACGGCACCTACGACGCCATCCTGGCCAAGTACGGCGTCACCGCGGCGGGGATCTCGACCTTCGCCATCAATCCGACGGTCTCATGACGAGTACCAACCCATCCTCGGACGGGCGCCCAGGGACGATTCAAGCGCTCCCTGTTCGCCGTCCGGGCCGGATGGTGGGCGTCGTCGTCGTCCTCCTGATCAGCGTCGGCATCGCCTACGAACTCGTCACGAACCCGGCCTTCGACTGGCCGTTCACGTTCGAGGCGATGTCTCAGAACACGGTCATCCAAGGGTTCATTTTCGGCACCTTGGCCGCCACCGTCGGTGCCATGATCCTGGGCGTTGGGCTGGGCGTGGGCATGGCCGTGATGCGCATGTCCACCAACCCGGTCCTCCGCGTCGTGGCTGGTGGCTACATCTGGTTCTTCCGGGCGATCCCCCGCTACGTCCTCCTGGTGATCCTGGGTGGTGCCGGGGCGTTCTTCGCGAATGGCAAGCTGTGGGGCTTCGACATCAACGCCTTGTCTGGCACGGTGTGGATGGCGATTCTGGGCCTCGGTCTCTCTGAGGCCGCCTACATGGCTGAGATCGCTCGGTCGGGCATCATCAGCGTCGACAAGGGCCAGCGCGAAGCCGCCCAGGCTCTCGGCATGAACCCGGGGCAGACGATGCGACGCATCGTCCTGCCCCAGGCCATGCGGGTCATCGTCCCGCCCACGGGCAACGAGACCATCGCGATGTTCAAGGACACCTCGCTGCTGACGGCCCTGCCGCTGGCGATGGAAATGTACTTCCAGCTGCATCAGATCGGGGCGTCCACCTACAAGCTCATCCCCAGCCTCATGGGCGCCACGCTGTACTACCTGATCACAGCCACCATCCTCGGCATCGGGCAGTCGTACTTGGAGAAGCATTTCGGGCGGGGCTACGCGCCGATTCCGCAAAAGCGCAAGACCAAGGCCGTGGCCAACACGCAGGGAGAAACCCCCCTCATGTTCCCCGGGAGTGATCACTAATGCCCAGCAACACCATCGACCGAACGGGCGCCCCTCTCGTCAAGGCCGTCAACGTCCACAAGTCGTTCGGCCATGTGGAGGTGCTCAAGGGCGTTGACCTCGAGGTCTTCCCCGGCGAGGTGGTCGTCCTGCTCGGGCCGTCCGGTTCCGGCAAGACGACCTTCCTCCGCCTGATCAATCAGATGGAAACCCTCACCGGCGGACGCATCTGGGTGGGCGGCGAACTGATCGGCTACGAGGAGCGCCCGGACGGCAGGCTGCAGACCCGCAAGGACGCCGACATCGCCCGTCAGCGTTCCCGGATCGGCATGGTCTTCCAGCGTTTCAACCTCTTCCCGCACAAGACGGCACTCGAGAACATCACCGAGGGCCAAATCGTGGTCTCGAAGAAGCCCAAAGCGGCGGCGATCGAGCGCGCCGAGGACCTGCTGCGCCAGGTCGGGCTCTCCGACAGGGGTTCGAACTACCCCGGTCAGCTATCTGGCGGCCAGCAGCAGCGGGTCGCCATCGCGCGAGCCCTGGCGATGGACCCGGAACTGATGCTCTTCGACGAGCCGACCTCCGCGCTCGACCCCGAGCTGGTCGGTGAAGTGCTCAAGGTGATGGCGACCCTCGCCTCCGAGGGCGTCACCATGATCGTGGTGACCCACGAGATGGGCTTCGCCCGCGAGGTCGCCGACCGCGTCGTCTTCATGGACGGTGGCGTTGTGGTGGAGGCCGGCACCCCGGACGAGGTGCTAGGCAACCCCCAGCACGAGCGTACGAAGGCCTTCTTGACCCGCGTCTCGCACCACTAGGAATCAACGGCGCCGCTGAGGCGCCCGGACAAATCGCCGCGTGGCATGACCTGGATGTCTTTCAGGCCCTGCCAGGCGGCGAGTTCGTTCACGGCTCGAGCCAGCCGCTCGGCGACCTCGCTGGCCCGTGCCTCGTGCGTCGGTTCCAACCAGGCCGCCTGCACGAGTAACCGACCGGTGGGCCGATCGGCTTTGAGATCGACTCGGGCGGCGAACGCCTCATCCATGAGAAACGGATACACGTAGTAGCCGTACTGGCGTTGGGCCTGCGGCACGTAGATCTCGATGCGGTAGCGGAAACCGAAGAGGTCCTCCAGCCTGCGGCGCTCGAAGAGCAGGTTGTCGAAGGGGCTGAGGAGAGCGTTGGCGGTGATCCGGCGAGGCTTGGCGGCGTCGCGCCAGAGGTACCAACCCGAACTCTCCCCCACCTCGACCTGCTCGGCATGTCCCTCAGCGACCAAGGCCGCCAGGGCGGTTCGCGTGGCACCTTGCCCGACGCGGAAGTAGTCGGCGACGGTGCGAACGTCCGCCACTCCCAGCGCCGCCAACGCGCGAGCCGCCAGCACTTGGTGAGCCTGGTCCACGGACGGGGTTGGCGCGCTCAACACCGAAGCCGGAAGCACCTTCTCCGGCACCGCGTAGACGCGCTCAAAGGAGGAGTTTCGCCGCACGACAGTGATCTTGCCCGCGTGGAAGAGCCACTCCAAGGCGGTCTTGGTGCCGCTCCAGTTCCAGCCCCAAGAATCGCGCGTGCGCACTTCTCCCCCGTCGAGATCACGAGCGGTGACACCCCGCGGCCTCGCGGCGACCCTCGACAGCACCTCATCGACGAACTGCGGACGGTCCTGGTTGATGCTCTCCACACCGCCCCACAGGTGAGAGTCGGCCATCTTGAACCGGAGAGAGGGCTGCAGGTCGACGTCCATGAAGCTCGCCGCATGCCCCCAGTACTCAAAGAGCGCGCGGGGCGCAGCCCCAGCGAGGCCGTCCAGGAGGCTCGTGTCGTAAGCACCGAGGCGGCTGAACGCGGGCAGGTAGTGCGCCCGTGCCATGACATTGACCGAATCGATCTGGAACTGACCAAGCTGGCGGACGAGCGTCCGCAACTGTCTAGTCCCTACGGACTTCGGTCGAGGACGCCCGAACCCTTGGGTAGCCAAGGCGATGCGACGAGCCTCGGGCAGGGTCAAGCGCGTCATGGCCACATCTTTTCGCACGTTGCTGGCGGCGGCTAACACGACGGTCGGTCGAAGACGACCCGTTCGCCACGCGGGTGACCCAACGGCGGCCAGACATGGAGGGCTAGGCGGCCTCGGGGGTGCCCCGCTGCTAATTGTGTGACGCGCAGAGGGGCCGCCCGGATCGATGCCCGGACGACCCCTCAGGACACGTGAGTTAGGCGTCCGCGGGATGCATTTCCAGGTGAATGACACCGTAGTCATAGGCCTTGCGGCGGTAGACGACGCTCGGCGCATGGGTGTCGGCATCGGAGTACAAGAAGAAGTCGTGTCCGACGAGTTCCATCTCGTCCAGAGCCTGTGCCAACGTCAGCGGCACGGCTTTGAACAACTTCTCACGGACCACCAGCGGTCCGTCGCCGGTGACTTCGAGCCCGGCGATCTTGGTGACCACCGGCTTGTCGACGAGGTCGGGCAGCGGCATCGGTGCCACTGGGATCTCCACCAATTGACTGCCGCGCAGCCCACGGTGCTCGCGACGCCGGTCGCCCGCCCGCCGCAACTGTGCCTTTAAACGATCAACGGCATGGTCGAAGGCGACCTGCTTGTCGTCGGCGGACGCCTCGGCGCGGACCACCGGGCCCTTGCTGCGCAGGGTGATCTCCACCCTCGTTGACTGGTCGGGGGCCTTCTTATAGCCGTACGCAGACACCTGCACCTCAACGCGAATCACACGGTCTTTGAGCTTCTCAAGTGCAGCGATCTTCTCCTCTACTCGATTCCGGAATTCATCCGTGATCTGGCAGTGGCGACCTGTCACGAGGACGTCCATCTCAACCTCCTGAGGTTGTTGGTACGGCGGGCGGGGAAAAGCCCTTGGATGGCACATGGCACCCCGTGCCTGTCCCCAAAATGCTGGGGCGGTGGCCGTGGGTGCCATAGGCCCAAGGTAGCCCGCCCGCGAGGCGTTCACCAGAGTTAATCCACGCGACGCGCGGGGTTCATCTGCCGAACACGTGAGACCAGGCAGACCGTGCCGCTGCCGACGGCCCGGTGTCGTCGCGCGACGGCGAGCAACACAGCTGTAACACGCCGTGACGCCGCGGTAACGCGAAACGTCGGCGACTGAAACATCGTTCCCGCAGGGTTAACCCATGCTAGAGATCAACACCGGAGACACAGCGTGGCTGCTCATCAGCGCCGCCCTGGTCTTGATGATGACCCCCGCCCTGGCCTTCTTCTACGGAGGAATGGTCCGCGCCAAGGGCGTCCTGAACATGATGATGATGTCGTTCGCGGCCATGGGCGTTGTGGGCGTCCTGTGGGTGCTGTTCGGTTACTCGATGGCCTTCGGCGATTCGTGGGATGGCCTCGTGGGGAACCCGTTCCAGTTCGCGGGCCTCACCGGGCTGATGTCCCCCGACGCGGCCGTCGCGACCGTGCCCGCGTTGGCCTTCGTCGGCTTCCAGGCGGCGTTCGCGATCATCGCGGTGGCCTTGGTGTCAGGTGCCATCGCTGAGCGCGCTACGTTCACCGGCTGGGTTGTCTTCGCGGCCCTCTGGGCGACACTGGTCTACTTCCCCGCCGCCCACTGGGTCTTCGCCTTCGACGGCCTAGGTGCCGAGCACGGCGGCTGGATCGCCAACAATCTGAAGGCCATCGACTTCGCCGGTGGCACCGCGATCCACATCAACGCCGGCGTCGCAGGGTTGGCGTTGGCTCTGGTCCTCGGCCAGCGGCACGGGTTCGGACGCACGCCCATGCGCCCGCACAACATGACGCTCGTGATGATCGGCGCAGGCCTGTTGTGGTTCGGCTGGTTCGGCTTCAATGCGGGCTCCGCGCTGGGGGCCAACGGTGTGGCCGCGGTGGCGTGGATCAATACCCTGGTCGCCCCGGCGGCCGCCATGCTCGCCTGGCTGGTCGTGGAGCGTTACCGCGACGGTCATCCGACCTCGCTGGGCGCCGCCTCCGGGATCGTGGCTGGCTTGGTGGCCATCACGCCGGCGGCGGGCTCGGTCAGCCCGCTCGGTGCCGTCGCGATCGGCGCCTTGGCCTCGGTTGCCTGCTCATACGCCGTCGGCCTGAAGTACCGCTACGGCTACGACGACTCCCTTGACGTGGTGGGCGTCCACCTCGTCGGTGGTCTCATCGGGACGCTCGCCATCGGCCTCTTCGCGGACCCCGCCAGCCCGGCGAAGGTCGCGGGACTGTTCTACGGTGGCGGCGTCGATCAGCTCTGGCGTCAGGCCGTAGGTGCCTTCGCCGTCTTGATCTACTCGGGCGTCATCAGCTTCGGGCTGGGCAAGGCGATCCAGGCCACCATCGGCTTCCGCGCCGCGGTCACCGCCGAACACTCGGGGATCGACCTCGGTGAGCACTCCGAGGTCGGCTACGACCTGACCCCGGTGCAGCACTCGGCCTACCGGGTCCGTCAGACGCTCTACATCGGGGCCGACGAATCCGTCGACGCGTCACGCAAGTAACGCAACGGCACCTGGGCTACGGCCGCACACCCTGTGACCGGCCAGCCACCCGCCCCCAAAGCCCGGACCGCCTCCCGCATCGTCGAGCCAGTAGTGATCACGTCGTCCACCACGACGACACGCACAGCTCGCGATCGGGGGGCGGCCCGGGTTCTCTGGGTTCCGAGCAGATTCTGCCAACGCTGCGCTTGCGACAGGCCACCCTGGTCGAGGGGTTGACGAACCAACTCCAGCGCCCTTTCGACGCGGACGCTTTTCCCCAGCCGGCGGGCCGCCGCGGCGGCGAGTTGGTGAGTCACGTCGAATCCCCGTTCCCGGACATGCGTCGAAGCGGTCGGTACCGGCACGAGCACCAGCGGCGCGGACCCGTCTGGGTCGAGAGCTCGCACAGCGCCCGCGAGCAGGTCCGCCAGGAAAGGCACCAAGGTGAGACCTCCGCGCTCCTTACAGGTCACCACAGCCCCGCGGAGGGGGTCGTGATAGGGGCCACCAGCCCAGCAGGAGGGCAACGAGGCGAGGGGTCGGACGACTGGGCTGGGACGCAGGCGAGCGAGCACCGCCCGGCAGGACCGACACAGACCGAGCCCCGGGCCCCGGCATCCGGGACAGCCCCCACCCAGCAGCACCTCGGCCGCGGCGTCTACGAGACGTGAATACACGCCTCTACGCTCGGCGGCGACCGTCTCGTTTCGTCAGCCGTCCACAGGGGACGTTAAGCGTAGAAGAGCGACTGGAACTTCTGCCCCGTCGCGATCCAGCTGAATTGCTGGCGATACCGGTAGACCAGACCCGGCTCCGAGCGGATGATCGTCGGACTGGTCCCACCAGGGGCGCTCGCAATCTCGACGAGGTCCGCCACCTGGTTCGGACCGACGTCGTCGAACTGAGCGCCGTCACTATCGCCAACGAGCACGCTCGTGGTGTTGTTCTCTTTCACGAGCGCCGCGACGTGAACGGCATCAAGCCAGGCGACGTCCAAGGCGCTAGGCCCGGTTGACGCGCTTACTTCCAGCGGGCGCCAGCCGGTGATGGTCATGGTGGCTCCCTCGCGCACGACCAGGCCGAGGGAAAGGCGGGGCGCACCGTTCGCCTCGGTGACAGCCGCGACCGTCGTGCCGTCCGGGGAAACTCGGAAAGCGCGCACGGGGCCGGGAAGGGCTGTGGTGAGACGCCTCTCCTGCCCGTCGACGCTGACCCGGAACCCTCCGGCCGTCACCGACCACAACTCGCCCAGTCGGCTGTACTGCGGACGCACTTTGTCCATGCCGTTCGCGACCTCGACCTGGAACTTTCCGTCCCGCTGGCCCACCACCAAGGCGCCACCGGTGGTGACCGCAGCAAGCGTCCGACCGTCCGCCTTGGCAGCGCCGACCGCTACCCCGTCCAGCCCCGCCACGGGGTCACTGACTCGGTCTGCTGCCAGCGGCGAGAGCTGGACGAGCTTGCCGGCGACCACTCCCCACAGGTCTCGCACCGACAGATTCGCGATGGGGGTGAGTTCGGGGAAGGCGTTGAGTTCGACCCGTCCGCTGGTGTCGGAGGCACGCTGCAGCCAGGGGTCGCTGCGGGTCACGACCCGGAACGCTGACACGCTATCGAAGCTATCGAGTGTCCACGCGAGCTGACCCACCAGCTGCTCTCGCGTTCCGACCAGCCCGTTGAGGGAGGCGTCGTTGAGCGTGACCGTCACGATCCCGGACGGATCTTCGGTCACCGAATCCGCCTTGATCGAGCGCGTCGACGACGCTGCCAGAGCCGGGACCAACCCGGGCCGCGGCCCGCTCAGCAGTTCAGTGACCGCCCTCGCAGGCCCTGCTGGCCCGTTCGGGACGAACCGCTGATCCGGAATCAAATACGTCATTCCCGGTTCGTAGAAGTAGAGCCGGATGGCCGCGAAGGAGGATCTGAACAGGTATTGCGACAGCAACAACCCGGTCGGAGGATTGGAGATGCGCCACTCCCCGTCGTTGTTCTTCACGAGGCCGAAATCTTGACGAATCTGCCCCGAGGCCTGGCTGAAGATCCCTGACCCGGTCACTGAGCCGACAGTGGGTGCCACGAGAACGACGTTGTCGCCAAGCACGGTCGGGGGGTGCCCCTCGGCGTACACGGTGATGCCCGCCTCCGGGTGCCAAGCGCCGCCGGCCCCGGCTGTGAGGTACTGGCGCGCAACCGGGTACCCCGCCTGATACGTCGCCATCGCGTGCAAGAACCCTTCGACGATGGTCTCGGGTGAGGCCCCGGGGGCGGGCGCGGCAGGCGCAATGGCGACGCCACCGCCACCCTGAGGGGCAACTGCGGTGTGGGTCTCGACGGGGCCTCGCGTGGGGAGGCCGGTACAGCCCACGAGGAGGAACACGACCAGCACGAGCCCAAGGCGGAACCGGCCTTTCATGGGCGCACTCGATCCGTGGGGACCACCGGCCATGGCGAGGCGGAGAGTTCTTGCCCCAGATGCCGTGGGAGGGTCAGGCGGAACTGGGCGCCCTCGCCCGGACGCCCCCAGGCGTGCAGCCAGCCGCCGTGGAGGCGGGCGTCCTCGAGGGAGATCGAGAGCCCGAGGCCCGTGCCACCGATGCTGCGCCCGCGCGCGGGGTCAGCGCGCCAGAAGCGATTGAACACCTGGGCCGCTTCTGCCGTGGTGAAGCCGACGCCGTAGTCGCGCACGGCCACTGCCACCGCCTGATCATCGACCCGGATGCTCACTTGAATGTCGGTCCCATCGCCGTAGGCCAGCGCGTTGGTCAACAAGTTCCGAATAATCCGTCGGACGCGGGGCGCGTCCACCTCGGCGATCGCTGTGCTGGGGGCGTCGAGGACCACCTCGGCGCCGGTTTCTGCGGCGAGGGCGCCGACCGCATCAATCTCGATGAGCACAAGGGTCACCACGTCCACCTCCTCGGTGGCCAAAACGGCGGCGCCGGCATCGAAGCGAGAGATCTCGAGCAACTCCCCTAGCAGTTCCTCAAACCGTCCCAGTTCGGTCTGCATGAGTTCCACGCCCCGGGCCATCACAGGCTGCAGCTCGTCGCGGTGCCCGTCCAGCACGTCCGCGGCCATGCGGACGGTGGTGAGGGGGGTGCGCAGTTCGTGCGAGACATCTGAGACGAAGCGCTGTTGCAGCGCCGACAGCGACTCAAGCTGATTGATCTTGCGGCCCATTTCCTCGGCCATGTGGTTCATGGAGGAACCCAAACTCGCGAGGTCTTCGGTGCCCGTGACCTGCATGCGGACGGCCAGGTTGCCGCCCGACATCTGCTCAGCCACCCGGCGGGCCGCCTGCACGGGCCGGACCACCGACAGGGCGACGAAATACCCCGTGACCCCCAGAAGGACGATCACCATGACCCCGCTGGCGATCGCGGCCCGCTGGACGGCCGCCAGAGTCTCCTCCTCTTGGGTCATCGAGAAGATCAAGTAGACGGGGTACCGGACGTTGTTGGGCCCACGGATGACGCTGGCCACCGCGAGTCCTGGCTGGTTCGGCCGTCCGTCGGTGAGCATCAACGTCGTCGGCGTGCTGAGCAAGGCGTCGCTGGTCTCCAAGGCGCTGCGCAAGGCGGCTGGGACGCTGTACGGATTCAGGGCCGCGGAGGCAATATCCGAGACCGGGCCGGACACGAGCACGTGGTACTGAGCACCCACGCTGCCCCGAGCGGCGGCGTCAGTGGCCAACTGGGTGAGGCGTTCGGTGACCGTTTCCGTACGGGTGTCCACCATGCTGAGTTGGCGTTGCATCCCGTCGAGGACGCTCGCCGCCTCCGACAGGCACAGCTCCTTCTTCGTCTGATAAATGCCCTGGGTCGATTGGGCGACCAGGAACCACCCGGTCACGAGCAGCACGATGACGGTCAGCGCGAGGGTGGTCGACAGCACCCGAAACGGCAAGGAACGCGCCCACAGCCGTCCCGGGACCTGAAACAAGCCTCCCAGACGCCTCATCGGGGAGGACGTGGTTCCCCGGCCCGATAGCCAACCCCGCGGACCGTCATGACGATCTCGGGCCGCTCGGGATCGTGCTCGATCTTCGAGCGGAGCCGCTGCACGTGGACGTTCACCAGCCGGGTATCGCTGGCGTGCCGATATCCCCACACCTCTTCGAGCAGAAGTTCGCGCGTGAAGGCCTGCTTGGGACGCCGTGCCAACGCCAAGAGCAGATCGAACTCGAGCGGCGTCAAGCTGATGGTCTCCGAACCGCGTCGAACCTCATGGCTCTCCACACTGATGCTCAGGTCACCGATCCGGACGACGTCGGACTCCCCCGGCAGGCTGGCGTGGCGCCGCAACCGGGTGCGGATCCGCGCGAGCAGTTCGGAGGTTTTGAAGGGTTTGGCCACGTAGTCGTCGGCACCGGCCTCAAGGCCCGCCACCACGTCGGGGGTGTCGGACTTGGCGGTCAACATGATGATGGGAACACCCGACTCGCCTCGAATGTCGCGGCACACATCGACACCGTCGCGACCTGGCAGCATCAAGTCCAGCAGCACCAAATCGGGCTGGAACGCCCGAAACGCCCCGAGGGCATGGATGCCGTCGGGACAACTGCGCGGCTCGAAACCCTCCGACCGCAGCACGATCTCGAGCATCTCCGACAGGGCCGGATCATCGTCGATGACGAGGATCCTGGGCCGGACGGATTTCAGGTTTTCGGTCATCATCGCCTCAGTTCTGCTCGGGATGTTTCGTCCAGGTGGCCAGCGCGGCAAGGTCCCCACCCTGCCTGCGCAACACTCGTCGCCACAACGTATCGGGCTGGGGGTCGAACACGTCGGCATAGCGCACAGGAACGGGGTACCACATTCCCAGCTGCACCTCGTTCGCCAACTGGCCTGGCGACCAGCCGGCGTACCCCGCGAAGATGCGCAGATCGGTGTAGGCGCCCTCGGCGATCTCGACGGGGGTGTCGAGGTGCAGGAGCCCGATGGCGCTAAAGAGGCGCCGCCACCCCGGCGGATCCTCGTCCACCCCGGTGGGTGAGGCCAGGCAGATCGCCCCTTCGGGGGAGACTGGGCCACCCGCGAAGAGGGCCCTGGGGGCACTCACGAGTCCTGCCCACGGCGGGAGCACGGAGGCGAGCGACAGGTCGGATTCCCTGTTCAGCACGACGCCCAACGCCCCCGTGTCGTCGACGTCGAGCAACAACACGACGGTGTTGTCGAAAATCCCGTCACGAACGTCGACGGCCGCGACCAGCAACGTGCCGGGGACCAGCGGGGCGTGCTCCAGTGAACTGCTCACGCCCGCATTCTCCCACGTCACACCAGGGAACCTGCGGAACTGGGGCCGGACGCACGAAGGCCCAGACCGGTTGGTCTGGGCCTAGGGCACTCAGGGTGAGGGGTGGAGGTGGCGGGAGTCGAACCCGCGTCCTCAAGCGGCGAACCAGACATTCTCCGGGCGCATCCCTATGAGCGTTCTACTCGGCTCTCATCCTCGATACGGCACGTGATGAACAAGCCCAGCGGCAGTTAAGTCCCGCACCACCCCTGCAGCCCAGGTGGCACAGCTAGTTCTCTAGATTAGGCCAGGAACCGGACGGAGAACACGCCCGGACTGACCCTTCGATCGCTGATCAGGCAGCGAGAGCGAAGTCGGTGCGAACAGAGTTGGCACTTATTGTTTTCCTGGGAACATTTACGAGTTGACCCAAGCTTCTCGGCCCGCTTCTCCTGGAACTACCGTCCCAAGTCGAAACCAGTCACCCCCTATTGAGTTGTTGCTTGCGTGCAAGCAGCTACCAGTCTAGCGCGACTCGTGTCCGCTCCCCGCCGCGGCCTAGGCCGGGCCAGACGGCGAGGCCCTAGGCTGGTCGCATGAGCAAGCCTGTCATCACCATCCCGGACGGCCTCCCGCCGACCGAACTCCTCATCGAGGACCTCGTCGTGGGCACCGGTCCCGAGGCAACGCCTGGTCGGCAGGTCGCTGTCGACTATGTCGGGGTGGCCTGGTCGGACGGCGCCGAGTTCGACAACAGCTTCGATCGAGGCGAGGCCCTCGTGTTTGGTCTGGGTGCCCGTCAGGTGATCCAAGGCTGGGACGACGGGATCGCCGGCATGAAGGTGGGCGGGCGGCGTCGCATCACGATTCCGCCGCATCTGGGCTACGGCACTCGCGGCGCCGGGGGCGTCATCAAGCCCAACGAGACGTTGGTCTTCGTCTGCGACTTGGTTGGCGTTCGCTAGGAGTGTGCGGAACTGGACCGTTCCGAGCGAGGACGTGCCCGGCGGAATGAGCTGGGGTGCCTAGATCTGGTGTCGGATTGGACATCCCACGCCAGATTGAGGAGCCGCCTATCGCTCGTCCGGGTGCGCCCCAGTCGGGACATGAAAGGTCCGCAGGCTCATAGGGGCCGCCCAGGTCACCAGCTGTCGCCGCCGCCTCCGCCGCCACCACCGCCGGAAAAGCCGCCGAAACTACTGCTGCTTCCGCCGCCGCTGCTTCCGCCTCCGCTGCTCCACGCCGAGCCGCCTCCGCTGCTCCAACTGGATCCACCGGAATCGCCGCCCCAACCGGAACCACCGCCCCAACCGGCGTCTTTGTCGACATCCGGAACGGGGTCAGGCTCCGGCAGAGGGGGCGGGGGCGGGGCCGGGATCACGCCGGAAGACATGTCCCACTGCACGTGGTCCACACCCAGGCTAAGGTCGTGATACGTCCAGCCCGGCGTCCAGTCGTCGTACCAGGTGGGTGCCGCAAGCTGCATCAGCCCGAGATCAACCGCCTGTTGACACACGTCCGTCCAGCGCTGGGTGCAGTCGAAGAGCACGGCCCAGGGCAGGTAACGGCTGAAGATGTCTTCGCCCTCTTCGAAACGCAGCTGATCGGCTTCAGCCGTCGTCAAGTAGAGGCGGAATCCTTCCACTTGGTCGGTGAGGGCGCGGCCGATACCTGTGCGTCGAGGGGTCGCCAGCAGCCGGTTGAGCGCGTAGAGCGTCACGATCATGGCGGCACCTGGGATCACCACCCACAGGGGCGACGCGCCCAGACTGCCCAGCATGGCCCCGCCGGTGAGCGCGACCAACACGAAACTGACGACGATGATTCCCAGAAATGAACCTGGGGCGCGCGTCGCGAACCAGCCCTGCTGGCGGGACTGAGATTGCACCCACGAGTCGATCGACTGGTCCGCGGCCACCAGAGTGCCGCGCTCCCCCAGCGGGAACCAGTCATAGCCGATGAAGGCTTCAGCGAGCAGCAACTTCCCTGGTGCGGTGTCGGGCTGGGCCAAGTCTGTTGCCCGCGCCATCGCCTCGCCCTCGGCACCCTTCAGCTGCACCACCCCCTTGACCGCCAGGTCGACAAGAGTTGCCGTGGTGTCGCGAACCGCGTGCGAGCGGTTCAACAGATAGCCGGCTTCCGCGAACGTGATCGTCGGGGCTGAGAACGCGACAGGCACCACCGCCGCGGGGCGGTCCTCGACCTCCTTCACGTGCTCTCCTGGCGAGGGAATGACACCCGGCGGAAGCCCGGCGAAGCGTCGGTCTGAGCTGTTCCTTCGCCAATAGAGCCAGCCAAGCAGCGGGATCAGGGCAGCTGTCACGCCAGCTCCGGTGCCGGCCGCCGTGTTGCGCTGGAGGCTAAGTTGAGCCTCTCGGTCCGCAGCGAGGGTGGCGCTCTCAACCAAGATCGGGCGGGCGTCGCTGATCAGGCCCGAGCCAATTTGAGTGCTGATCGTCAGCAACTGGCCCGCCGGAATCGGGGCTGCCTTGAAGGTCGCGACCCCGTCGGCGCCCACGGCGGCCGTGCATGGACCCTGGCTCCCTGGGATCGCCACCGAGCAACCAGCGGCTTTGGCGCCTCCTGGCACGGTGGCGGTCACGGTGGAAGACGTAATGAGGGGCAACGACGAACCCGTGACGTCCCAATAGAACTCGTCATAGGTCGGGAAGGTGCGCAGGCCTCCCGCGACGTCGTAGCTGATGACGTAGGTGGCTGTCTCCGTATAGATAACGCGACTAGCATCCCCGATTCGCAGTTTGAGGACACCCGTCCGCCCTTGCAAGGTGCTGGTTTGTAGCACGTTGGTCGAGACCGACGACGGGCTTGACACGTTGACGTTCGACACCTGGTACAAAGCGTCTTGGGTGTCGTCATACTTCTCACGGACGATGAGGTATCTCTCGAACCCATGTCGCCCGGACGAGGGTCCGAAGCGGAGCGTGATGGTCTCCGTGACGTGAACCGACCCGTTCGGCGAGACCACGTAGGCGACATCCCACCGATCGTACGAATCCCCCGCTGCAGCGTGCGCGATCGGCGTTACGCCGACGAGTCCGGCCAATCCGAACAGGGCCACGAGGAGCCAACGCCAGCCCTGACGCCTCATCGGCTGCGACGATTCCGGGAAGCCAGCGCACGAGACGCTTCCCGATCCGCATCGCGAGCCGCGAGGGTCTGCCGCTTGTCCCAGTCCTTCTTGCCCGTTCCGACGGCAATCTCGACCTTGGCGTAGCCGTCGGAGAAGTACAACGCCAGGGGGACGATCGTCTTGCCGCTGTTGCCGACCTCGCGTTCGAGTTTGGCGATCTCGCGGCGATGCAACAGCAGCTTACGATTGCGCCGGGTGGCGTGGTTCTTCCAGGTACCGAAGCTGTATTCGGGGATGTGCGCGTTACGCAGCCACACCTCTCCGTCGTCGATGGTGGCGAAGGCGTCGGCCAAGGACGCCCGCCCCATGCGCAATGACTTCACCTCGGTGCCCGTCAGCACCATGCCGGCCTCAAAGTGATCACCCAGGAAGTAGTCGTGGCGGGCTTTTCGGTTCTGGGAAACCATGACGCGCCCCTCGGGTCTTGGCATCATTGCTCCCTTCTTCTGGCCTTCGGCGGTGCAGTCAATCTACCAGGAGCGCCACGAGGGCCCCGGACGTACGCGTCCGGGGCCCTCGTGCACGTCAGAGGATCAGGGGACCCACAGCATGGGATTGACCGGCGTGCCGTTGACATAGACCTGCAGGTGCAAATGGCAGGTCGTCGAGAGGCCCGTGGAGCCGACGTAGCCGATGAGCTCACCGCGGGAGACATCCTGGCCGCTCTTGACGACCCACTTGGACTGATGGGCATAACCGGTCATGACCGACTTACCCCCGATGAAGCCATGGTCGATGATCGTGTAGTTACCGAACCCTCCCTGGGGCCCTACGTGGATAACCGTGCCACTGTTCGCTGCGTAGAGCGGGGTGCCACAGCTGGCGCCGAAGTCCTGACCGTTGTGCATGCGCCAGTAATGGAGGATGGGGTGGAAGCGCATGCCGAACGGGGAGCCCGGGTTAGCGTCAACGGGGCGGATGAAGCCCTTCGCGCTCAGGTCAGAGCCGCTGGGGCTGGACGCGGCCGCCCCATTGTCGCCTCCGGCGGCGGCTGCGGCCGCCGCGGCGGCAGCAGCCGCCTCTGCAGCGGCCTTTTGTGCCGCAATGCGCTCGGCAATGGCCTTTTCGACCTCCGCAGCGTCCTTTTGTAGCGAGTCGTAGGAGGCCTTGGCCTTGTCGAGCTCCTCCTGGGCCGCCTGCTGATTCTTGGTGTTGGTGACCACGAGAGCCGCGACCCGCGCCTGCTCGTCGGCGGCTGACGCCTTCAGTGCCGCGACCTTTTTGACCGTGGCCGCTGAGGCGGCCTTTTCCGCGGTGATCTGCGCCTCGACCGCGGCCTGCTGGTCTTGAGCAGCCTGCAACTTGATCTGCGCGGCCTGCAGCCGATCCATTTGGGCCGCCGTGGTGTCGAACAGTGTCTCGTTCCATTGGAGGCGCTGCGACAGGTCAGCCATGTTCTGCGAACCCAACACGACCGAAAGGCCCACCAGGCCGCTCTGCTGCTGGACGGCCTCACGAGCGACCTCACCCATCAGGCTCCGCTGCGTCTCGATGTCAGCCAACGCCTGGACGACCTGCGCCTTAGCGGCGGCCAGGGCGGTCTGCGCGGCAGCAAGTTGCGCTGCCAGTTGCGCATCCTCCGCCTTGGCATCTGCAAGCTGCTGCTGGACGTAAGCAAGCTTGGTCTTGGCGTCGGCAAGTTGCGCCTGCGATTGCTGCAACGACTTCGTTGCGCCGGAGACCACATCTTCGTCGTCAGCGATCTGCGACTGGGTGGCGGCGATGTTCGATTTAATCTGCTCTTGCTTGTCGGTGAGGTCGTCCGCAGATGCCGTCGTCACCGCCGCGCCTCCGAGAAGTGACAGGGTCAGAAGGCCCACCGCCAGCGCACGCCGGAGGCGCCGCTTGGCACTCAGACTGATGCGAGGAGCGGAGCAGGTGGAGGAAGACACCTGACGCACGAGAGGATTCCCTTCGATTGGGCCCACGTGGGTGTGACGGGTCACACCCTGAGGTATTTACGGGTTGCGATTAACGTCGGGATGATAGACAGAACTGCCCCCACGGCCACAACAGCCAGCATGGCAATTCCCACTTCTGGCCACCCGATCCAGGCAACATTCTTAAGTGCCACTTGAGCTTTTCCGATGATCACGAACTGCTCGACCCATGTCAGCACCCCACACGCAATGAGGGCACCCGCGACTGCTGCGACCAGCGATTCGAGCAGGAACGGCAGCATGATGTAGAGGTTGCTCGCGCCCACCAGACGCATGATTCCGAGCTCTCGCCGTCGGCTGAAGGCCGCCATCCGGATGGTGTTTCCGATCTGCAGCGCCGCAGCCAGGAGCAGCAGGCCGGCGAACCCGATGGTGCCCCACTTGGCGAGGTTGAGCCATTCGAACAGCGGGTCGAGAACTTCGTGAAGATCCACCACGTTTTGGACGCCCTTGAGCCCGGAGACCGCCGAAACGACGCCCTGGTACTCCTCGGGGTTCTTCAGCTTGATGCGGAACGAGTCCTGCATCAGATCGACCGACATGGACTCCAGAATCGGACTGTTCTTGTACACCTCCTTGAACTCCTCGAAGCTCTCCGCCTTGCTTTCGTAGAAGACGGTCTGTACCTCAGGGTTGGCGTCCAGAACGGACTTCACCGCCTGCCGTTGGGGCTCGGTGATGTCGTTCCCTGGGTCGCAGTTCTTGCCCTTGCTGTCTTTGGTGCACAAGAAGACCGTGATCTCGATCTTGTCGTACCACTTGCCCTTGAGCAGGTCGACCTGCTGGGCGGCCAGAATGCCGGCCCCGAACAGCGACAGCGAAACGGCCATGGTCACGATGACAGCGATGGTCATCGACAGATTGCGTCGGAGCCCGGAGAGGGTCTCGCTCAGTGTGTGCCTCATATGTTTTCAACCCTCCCGGCTCACTGGTAGCCGTAGACGCCCTTGCTCTGGTCTCGGACGATCTCGCCGCCCGCCAACTCGATCACGCGTTTGCGCATCTGGTCGACGATCGTGGAGTCGTGCGTGGCCATCACGATGGTGGTGTCGGCGCGATTGATCCTGTCGAGGAGCTTCATGATCCCTACCGAGGTGGCCGGGTCGAGATTTCCCGTGGGCTCGTCAGCGATGAGGATCTTAGGACGGTTCACGAAGGCCCGGGCGATCGCAACGCGTTGCTGCTCGCCGCCGGACAACTCTTCGGGGAGCCGACCGCCCTTACCCTCGAGCCCCACGAGCTCCAGGGTCTCGGGCACGACCTTCTTGATCACCGAGCTTGATTTGCCGATCACCTGTAAGGCGAAAGCAACGTTCTCGGTGACCGTCTTGCCCGGAAGCAGCCGGAAGTCTTGAAACACGGTGCCGATCTGGCGCCGCAGCCCGGGGGTCTTCCAGGACGGCAGGCGCGTCAGGTCCTTGCCTGCCACGTAGAGGTGCCCAGACGTGGGCCGGTACTCCCGAAGAATCAGCCTCAGGAACGTCGACTTACCGGAGCCTGAGGCACCGACGAGGAAGATGAACTCTCCCGAATCGATGTCGGCACTTGCGTTCTGGAGCGCGGGTCGGGACTGACCGTCGTAAATCTTGGTGACGTTGTCGAAACGGATCACGTGCGTACCTCGGCCGGGATCGGGAATGGGGAAGCTTCCTGCCAAAAGACAGGCCGACCTTCGTGGAGTCTAGGCGAGCGACCTGTGGGAACAAGTGCTCGCCGCGCCGGGAAACTCCCGGTTCCGGCCTCAGGACTGAGGCTTCGCCTGCTGCATGCGCCAGCGGATGCCGGCATCAAGGAAGCCGTCAATGTCGCCGTCGAAGACCGCGTCCGGGTTGCCCACCTCGTACTCCGTCCGCAGATCTTTGACCATTTGATAGGGGTTGAGCACGTAGCTGCGCATCTGGTCACCCCAGGACGCTTTGACGTCGCCGGCGAGGGCCTTCTTCTGGGCGTCCTCTTCCTGCTTCTTCATGAGCATGAGGCGGGACTGGAGCACCCGCAGCGCCGCCGCCTTGTTCTGCAGTTGCGACTTCTCGTCCTGCATCGACACCACGAGGCCTGTGGGCAGGTGGGTGATGCGGACGGCGGAGTCGGTGGTGTTGACCGACTGACCACCTGGACCGGAGCTGCGGAAGACGTCCACGCGGATGTCCGATTCGGGGACGTCGATGTGATCGGTCGATTCGATGAGCGGAATGACTTCGACAGCCGCGAAGGACGTTTGGCGGCGGCCCTGGTTATCGAAGGGGCTAATTCGCACGAGGCGATGGGTGCCGCCCTCAACGGACAAGGTTCCGTATGCGAACGGGGCGCTGACCTCGAAGGTGACGGATTTGAGGCCAGCTTCCTCGGCGTAGGAGGTGTCGAGCACCTTCACGGCGTAGCCGTGGCGCTCGGCCCAACGCAAGTACATCCGCAGCAGCATCTCGGCGAAGTCGGCGGCGTCCACACCACCCGCGCCGGAGCGGATGCTGACGACCGCGTCGCGCTCGTCCCACTCCCCTGAGAGCAGGGTGCGAATCTCGAGCGCTTCGACCTCCGCCTGAAGCTTCTTCAGCTCCACCTCAGCCTCGGTCAGGGTGGCAGCGTCGTCCTCTTCTTGAGCGAGTTCCACGAGCACCGACAGGTCGTCGATCCGTCCGCGCAGCGCTTTGACCCGATCCACTTCGGACTGGAGGAAGGAAAGCCGTGAGGTGACCCGCTGCGCGTTGGCCTGGTCGTCCCAGAGGTCGGGGGCGGCAGCCTGCTCTTGCAACTCTGCGATCTCGCGCAGCTTTGCCTCAGGGTCGAGAACGGCCTCGATCGAAGAAAGCGTTCGGTCGAGGGCCGCGATGTCGGCTGGAAAGTCTTGAGCTGCCACGAGGGTGGAGTCTACCGTCCGGCCGCGCACAGCCTCCGCACCGGGCTAGTCCGCGAAGCGTTGGCGTCCTGGCCAGGAGTTGGCCATCATGATCGGGACCGGGGCGTCCGACCGTGCCGACCGCGGTCCGTTGGCGTGAAACATCAACCCCAATGGCAGGGGCATAGATGAGGAGGCCCCTAAGTCAGCGAATGGGCGGGGGCGGTAAGCAGCCAAACTCAGATACGGGCCCAACACCGACTTGGGGGCCCGTCATGATGGCGCAGAACCTGGGGGCGGGTAATGATGACGTATGACATGTCCGGTTCAGTTTCCGTTCGTCGTTGGTCTACCGGGCAGCCCTAGTTTGCTCGGGCAGGGCTCGATCGGCGAGCCTCGCAAGCAAGGAGCGTGATCGCGGGTGAGTGACACCGCACCCCCGACCCGGGGCCAGGGACGCGAGGGTTCATCGCGACGTCGACGCCCGACACGATGGACCGTTCGGACCCGCCGGGACTTCTTCGTCTTTCTCGCCATGGCGCTGCCCAATCTCATCTTGATTGCGACCTTCGCCTACCGGCCGCTGTTCGCCAACCTGCAGTACTCAACGCTGAACTGGACGTTGGGTTCTGAAACGGCCACTGCTGTTGGCTTTGGGAACTATGTGGAGTTCTTCACCAGCGATGACGCCCCACGCGTGTTGGGAACCACCGCTGTGTTCACCGTCTTCACGGTGGGCATCTCGATGGTGCTCGGGATCTTGATTGCCCTCGCGCTCAACCAGAAGCTCCGAGGGACGACGTTCGCCCGCGCCGCCGTGTTTGCCCCGTACGTGTTGTCAGGGGTGGGCGTCGGGCTGGTGTGGATGTTCATCTTCGATCCGGGCTATGGAGTGCTCTCCTGGATCCTGCGCGGGGTGGGCATGCGGAGTCCTGAGTGGTTCAACGACCCGCAACTCGCGCTCACGATGGTCATCATCGTCTATATCTGGAAGAACCTCGGCTTCTGCGCGGTGGTCTACCTGGCCGGCCTGCAGTCCTTGCCCAGCGACGTCATGGAAGCCGCTGCCATCGACGGAGCGGGGCCGGTTCGGCGCTTCTGGAGTGTCGCCCTGCCGTTGCTGTCCCCCACGACGTTCTTTCTGTTGATGACCACGATGTTGTCCAGCCTGCAGGCGTTCGACCTGATCCGGATCATGACCCCCCTCGGCCAAGGCACGAGCACCCTGATCTATGAGGCGTACCTGCAGGCCTTCGGCGCCTACAACCGAGCCGGCTATTCCGCCGCCATCTCGGTCATCTTGTTCGTGATCTTGCTGCTGCTCACCGTCGGCCAGATTCGCTTCGTCGAGCGGAAGGTAACGTACTCGTGACCGCCACCGAACCCACGACCGCGCCGGTGACCGGCGCGATAGAGCCGCCCGGGGACCACCCCTTTTCCAAGGGAAACCTGATCAAGACGCTCGTGGGCGGCTACCTGCCGCTGCTCCTCGCCACCTTGGTGGTGTTCCTTCCCCTGGCCTGGATGGTGCTGAGCTCGTTCAAAACGCCGGGCGAAATCGTGACGGCCAATATCAAGGTGCTGCCCGAGTCGTTCTACACGCAAAACTACGTGGACGTGACGACGACGGTCCCAATGGCACGCTTCTTCTTGAACTCCACGATCGTGACCGTGGCCGGGACGCTGATCAAGGTCACGTTGGCCATCTTCACCGCCTACGCCTTGGTGTTTGTGCGGTTCCCGTTCAAGAACGCGATCTTCATCGCGATTCTTGTGACTCTGATGGTGCCGCCCCAGGTGTCGATCTTGCCCAACTACATCCTCGTGGCGGGCATGGGTGGCAAGAACACCCTGTGGGGCATCGTGCTGCCGGGCCTAGGAACGGCGTTCGGCACGTTCTTGCTCCGGCAGCACTTCATGACGTTGCCTCGATCCATCCTGGAGGCGGCCGAAATCGATGGGGCCGGCCACTGGCGGCGGCTCTGGCAGGTGGTGGCGCCCATTTCGCTACCGTCCATCGCGACGGTCACCCTGGTCACCATCGTGAATGAGTGGAACGACTACATCTGGCCGTTGATCATCACCGATCGTCCGGAGGCGATGACGCTCCCCGTGGGCTTGACCCTGCTGCAGAACTCGGAGGGCAACACCGGGGCCGGCTGGGGCATCCTCATGGCCGGCACCGTGTTGGTGATTCTCCCCGTCCTCGTGATCTTCGCAATGTTGCAGCGCTACATCGTGGCGGGACTCACTCAAGGCTCGGTCACCGGATGACCAGTCCACGGCTCGCCTCCGCACGCCTGTCCCCCTGCTCCACCACCGAAAGGAGAGCGGTGCGCAGGCCACTCCCCTGGCCAGACCACACCGTGTGGTCCACTTCTCAAACCTCCTCACGTTCTTCGTTCCCATCGAAAGGAAACCTCATGACATCCCCCTTCGACCGTCGTCGCTTTCTCGAACTCGCTGGTCTGGGCTCTGCCGCCCTTGCCCTCGCCGCGTGCGGTGGGCCCAGCACGGGGCCGGCCGCGACCACCGCTGCTGCGGACATCGACTTCACCAATGTGAAGCCGGCCCCCAGCATCGATTACTGGTCCAGCCACCCCGGGCAGTCGCGTGAGGTGGAGACCCAGCTGGTCGCGGCGTTCAACGCCGCAAACCCGGGGATCACAGTCAACTTGATCACCGCGGGCGCCACCTATGAGGACATTGCCCAGAAGTTCCAGACAGCTCAGTCGGCGAAGTCCGGACTTCCTGGCGTGATCCTGCTCTCGGACGTGTGGTGGTTCCGCTACTACATGAACAACAACATCATCCCGTTGGACTCGGCGCTCAAACTGCTCAGCGTCAACACCGGCGACTACCGCGATTCTCTCGTGAAGGACTACCAGTACGCGGGCAAGCAGTGGGCGATGCCCTATGCCCGGTCGACGCCGTTGTTCTACTACAACAAGGATCACTTCAAGGCCGCGGGCCTCCCCGATCGGGCACCCACCACCTGGCTCGAGTTCGCGGAGTGGGCGCCCAAGCTGAAGTCCTCGACCCAAGCGAAGTACGCCTACATGTACCCAGCGCTCGCCGGCTACGCCGGGTGGACGTTGCAGAACAACCTCTGGGCTTGGGGCACCGGCTGGTCGAAGGATTGGAACATCACCTGCGACAGCGACGATGCGATCACCGCGATGCAGTGGGTCCAAGACTCGGTCTACAAGGGCGCGTGGGCGGGAGTGGCGTCGAAGACCGCCACGGACGATCTCGCCGCGGGCATCGCCTCGACCACCTTGTCCTCAACAGGGTCGCTGATCGGCATCTTGACCACCGCCAAGTTCCCGGTGGGTGTTGGCTTCCTTCCCGGCGGCCCCAAGTCGACCACCAACGTGTGCCCCACCGGTGGCTCCGGGTTGGGCATCCCGTCCGGTATCACCAAAGAGCAGCAACTCACCGCGGCGATGTTCATCAAGTTCGTGGGCGAGCCCGCCAACGCAGCGTTGTTCTCCTCCGCCACGGGCTACATGCCGGTGCGCAAGTCGGCGGATATGTCGGCCGTGCTCGCCAAGACGCCGCAAATCCAGACGGCGATCGATCAGCTGGCCGTGACCCGCGTCCAGGACAACGCACGCGTGTTCCTGCCCGGCGCCGACCAGGAAATGGCCAAAGCTACGGCCAAGATCGTCACCCAGCAAGGCGACGTGAAGTCCACCATGGCCGACCTGAAGAAGACCCTCACCACGATCTACGAACGCGACGTGAAGCCGAACCTCAAGGGGTAAGGGACGTCGTCACTTACCCAGCCGTCTGGGTTGGTCCCTCCGGGGACCAACCCAGACGACTCTTCGTCCTTCTTCAAGGTCGGCGCGGATAGGCCTGAGTTCACAACGTTGGGGCAGGGTCGCAGTCCCGAGTGCTGCGATGAGGCGAGCGCGGACGCGTTGCTTGCGCTTCTCGAAAGTGCTGCGATGAGGCGAGCGCGGACGCGTTGCTTGCGCTTCTCGAAGAAGGCAGAGAACCCCGCCAGGTCGAGAGGGAGATCGGCGAGGTCGTTGTCTGCTACGTAGGTTTCGCGCTTCAAAGGACTTGGGAAGGCGGCGGCTATCCAGTCTGCGGGAAGCGCGTCTTGCTTCTCGATGTTCGCCGTGCCGGCGAGCAGCTGGAGGTTCGGCAGAAGGTTGACCGTGTCCAAATAATCGTCGATCTTGTCGGGCGGAACCCCCGCCTCCGTCAGCTTCCTCTTCGTGAACCGCGATTTGGGGAAGATGTGGTCTTCATGGAACTTCTTGCCCAAGTCGAGTCCGGGATACAGCACGGACAGAACCGAAAAGGTTCTTTGACCGCCGTACTTGAGGTTGAGCAGTTCATCAATCTCGGCGTTGTCGAACGCGAGACTCTTGCCCGCGCTCGCCATCGCCTCCTCGACCATGGCGACGGGGAAGTCAGCGCCTGCATTCCCTCGAAGACATCGCGGATCCGGGTCAACAGGGTGTCTAGGCCCGAGCCCCAGATGCCCCGCTTGATGAGCGAACGCGTAACCCAGTGCTGGATGGCGAGGCGATCCGCCGCGTTCGAAGTCGAGTCAAGGTAGGAGTCGGTCGCGCCCCGGAGGTGTAGGTAGTACGCAAGCGGAACAATGACACTGTTCGCGGTGAGGTTTTGCTTGTTGTGGCCGAATTGTTGAAGGAGGGTCGCAGCTCGCAGGAGCGCGCCTTTGATCTGTTGCCAGTCCTCCTCGACCTTCGCCATGTTCGCCTGGGTGGAGTTGGTGACCTTGAATCGCAGATCAACGTCCGCGATCGTGAGCGCCGTTTTCAGAACGACATCCTTGGAAAATGCGAACTGACGACCCGCAAAGCTGTTGATCTCCGAGACGAGCGAGCGGACTTCCTCGCGAGCATCGAGGTCTCGCCACTGGTTCGTTGCCATCGATAACAGCAGGTCCGAGTACGACAGAGTCGTGCCGCCGCTGTTGACGCGGACGAAGATTTCCAGCACCTTGTCGGCGTCCTGGTCGGTGACAAGGAAGTAGTTCATCGGCTTCAACAGGCGGATCGCCTGGAACAGGTCGTACAGCCGTTGGAACGCCTCGGTGGGGCCAGAGATCTTTCGGCGCGCCAGCTCTGTCATGATCGCTGGGGCGGCGTCGGCGAGGCCGAGAACAGCACCGACCCGGAACCACTTCTCTTCGCCGCCCTCCTCGGCCGTCGCCTCCTGGTCGGTGTCGTACTTAAGTCCCAGTTCCTCATCATCCGCGGGGTCTGCGAGGTTGAGATAGAGCCGCTTCACGGGGAAGGCATCGGCGCTGTTCCACCAGGCGTACTTCTTCTTCTCGGCGAAACTGCCGTACAAGGCAATGTTCAACGAGGTCAGGCGCTGCTGCCCGTCCAATACCGCAGTGGTGCCGCTCCCTGCCTGGACCGTCGCTTTATCGGCATACGGTTTGTCCCGCTCGTGGTAGTGGGTCAGGAACTCGTAGAACGTGTAGGACTGAGCGGTCTCGGGCTTCACGTCCCAAAGCAGGAACGAGCCGACCGGATACCCGCGCATGAGGCTGTCGACGAGCTTGGTGATCTTATCGGCGCCCCACACGAACTCGCGCTGGATCGCGGGCATCAGGTACTCGCGCTTGTAGATCGCGGTGAGCATCTCCTCGATGCTGCGTGGGGTCTGGAACGACATGTTTGGGTCTGGTCAAGCGGTTGGCGCGTCAACGGCGACCACGGTGTCATAGAGGCCGTAGTGGCGGAGTCCCTTGTGGGACTCGATGCCGGTGTAGGACAGGGAGGAGTCTTCGTAGCGGCGGAACGCGAAGACGGCCTGGTTCATGTAGGTGGCGTTGAAGACGCCGAGGTTCACGAGGAGGTGGAAGTCCTCGACGGTCAGGCCTGTGACGGTGCGGAAAAGGCCAGGTTCGAGCTTGGTGATGACGTCTTGGAGAGTGTTCTCCCGGAAGTCGGTCAGGTACATGAAGGCCGGGATGCGGGTCGCGAACTTCACGAGCTTGTCCTGAATCTGCTTACGCTTGGACTTGTACTCCTTCTCCTCGGCGGTCAGCTCCTTCTTCTCAGCCGGGGTAGCGCCGTCACCCTTCTCCTTCTTGGCCTTCTTCACCGCACCGCTCTTGTTGATGACCGTCTCGAAGATGTCGTTGCCGAGTGCGCGGAAGCCTTCGATGTTCATCACGGCCTTGAGCGCGTCGGGGTTGTTCATGATTTTGCGGAGT
This sequence comes from Micropruina sp., assembly GCA_016716635.1. Taxonomy (GTDB): domain Bacteria; phylum Actinomycetota; class Actinomycetes; order Propionibacteriales; family Propionibacteriaceae; genus JADJVZ01. The sequence goes on along the minus strand of JADJVZ010000011.1, from coordinate 840,742 downwards.
GTGTCGTTATCGACGTTGACGAGGATCGCCGATTCCCACTTGCGCGCCAGCAGTGTTGCGGAGGTGCCGGCCATGGCGATGTCGAGGATGCCGCCGGCGTCGACCTGGGTCATGTGGCTGCCGTCGAACGCGAGGACGGGCAGGAACTGCACCAGTTCCTCGACGGCTTGTTCGGGGTTGGGTGTCTCTGGTGAGAGGCCTGCCCCATAGTCAGCGATCTGTCGTAGCGCCCGCGTGGGCGCGAAGTCGAAGACGAAGCACACCGGCTTCAGGATGGCCTCGCCCCTCGGGTCGTCGCCGTCGGGGTTCTTGATCGACCACGGCGACTGGACGCGGAACGCCGCCTGGAAGTACGTCTCGGGCGAGTTCAGGTTACGCAGCATCAGGATCGACGACCACTGCTTGACCGTGACGCCGGTGGTGAGCTTGCCGCACGACAGCGTGATGGTCTTGGTGTCGTGACCGTCGCCTATGGCCGCTCGCACCGGAGGGAGCGCGGCCAGGCCGATTCCGGCCCGAGTCCCCGCGACAACAAGGACTTTGTAGTCCTGCCAGAACACGTTCTGCTGCTCGCCGAGCAGGTTCGCCATCGCCTCGCACGCGGCGACATTGGGCAGGAACCAGAACGAGTGCTGCAAGTATGGCAGAAGCCGCACATCGGAGTACGGGAACGGCGGCCGGGTGCCCATCCTCATCGAGTCGACCTGAGTCGGTAGGTGCGCACCGCGGATGATGTCGAGCCACTTCTGCACATCGTTCTTGTGAACGAACTTGGCACTGCTGCCCGTGCCCTTGGCCTCGAAGAAGGCGTTGAGGTCGAACTCGTCGAACTCGCCCTGGTTCGCCACCGCGATGAGCTCATCCGGCATCTGGTAGGTGAACAGCCGCATCTCCGGCATCGCGCCGTACGGGTTCCAGGCCTCAGGGCGAGCGGCCACGTACTCGGCCTTGGCGCGCTGCTCGTCGGTGTAGGTCCAGTTGAAGATTTGCTCCTCGATGAACTCTCCTGTCGCCAAGGCCTTGAAAGGCGTGCCAGACAGGTACAGGTACGCGCACGTCGTGATCGGCAGGAAGTCGTCCTCGTCGTTGCCGAGCTCGTCGAGTTCCTCGTCGAAGGCGATGAGGCCGTCGTTGTACTCGACGGCGATCTCCTTCTGCTTGACTCTCTCGTCTTCTCCCTCGAACAGTTCCTTGGCCGACTCCCGCCAGGCTCCGAAGTGGTACTCGTCGAAGATCACCAGGTCCCAGTTGGTGGTGTGGACCCACTCGTTCTTCGACTTGATGAGCCCCGTATTGCGGTCGCGCCCAAGCAAGTCTTGGAAGGAACCGAAGTACACCAATGGGCGGGTCTTGTCGGCATCGTTCGGGTTGCCGCCTGCGGCGGACGAGAGGTACTGCCAGCCGTCGAAGTCGGCGTGCGATTCCAAGTCAGTCTGCCAGGCGTCCTCGACGGCGGGCTTGAAGGTGACCACGAGCACGCGCTTGGCGCCGAGGCGCTTAGCAAGCTGATAGGAGGCGAATGTCTTGCCGAAGCGCATCTTCGCGTTCCACAAGAACCTCGGCACAGCCGCGGAGTCCTCGGTCCAGATCGACTCGAAGTACTCCTCGGCCTTATCGACCGCGCTCGCCTGTTCCGGGCGCATCGGGAACGTCTCGTGGTGCGTACCGCTGAGCTCCACACCTTCGCACAGCTCCGTAATCGCGGTGAGGACATCCGCGGGGGTACACCGCATCCACTCCTGTGCGGACCCGAACATCGGGTTCTCGAAGCCCTTCGCGATCAACCTTTGCCGCACATCCGAGTCACGAAACACGGAACCGTCGTTCCGCTCGGCCAACGCATCCACATGCAACGTGTAGGCCTGTTGCATCTGCCCCTGGGACTCACGAATGCGCGCGTTCACATCCGCCTTAGTCGTCTGCCCAACCTTCAATAACCCTTCGTACTCCATCGGTGGATCGTTCGGGGACCACGCATAGATGCGCAGTCGCGTCGGCAGCTTTTCCGGGAACAGTTCCTTGTCGGGCTTACTCATCGGCAATCACCATGGGGCGAATTCGAGACTCGATGTAGCTGATCTCCTGGTCGGTCAACTCGTACTTTTCGTAAAGTTCGGCATCCGTCCACTCCCGATCCCAGGGCTGCATCGGAACCCACTGATAGGTGGAGTGAGTAGCGTGCTGGGTAATCTTCCGCAGGGAGACAAGGAACCGGAAAAACCTGGTGACGTAGTAAGACCTGATGCTGTGGATTTCGCCCTCGCTGCCGGCATGGAAGAACAGGAAGGACTGGGTGCAAACCGATGGTGAAGGCGCCATACGCGATGGGCCCAGGACGAGGTCGACTCCTGTCTTCTCACTTTCCCGGCCTGACCCCACCTCAGGGACCAGGAGTTTCCAGGTGTCAACGAGCTCTTGGCTCTTCGAAACCTCGCTCCGAGCGATGTACCCGATCTGGCGTCTCATCGACTTGATGTAGTAGATCGGCACGTCTCCCGCCTTCGGGGAGTCGTGAAAGCCAGTGAAGTTTGAGGTCCAGCCGAATTGTTTGTCTCTCGCTAGGATCGAGTTGACTGAGGGTTCTTTGAGAGCGATCACCTTGTGGAGAATAGGGAGCGCGCGGGCGTCGCGTACGAGAATGTCGAACTCATTGAGTTGACGTAGCTCAGGCCCAGTCTTCTCCCCGCCCCAGACGCTGGTTACCTCGCAACACCCGTCGTGATTGACGTCCCAAAGGAAGTAGCAGGCGCCGCCGTTGATGCCGACTTCCGAAAAGACTTCCGCCGCGTTTGGGTAATCGACCAAGACACGGGTCCGCGTGTCGTTCAACATCGTGGCGCGGAAGTCGTTCAGTCCCAATCCCGTTGCCATCCACCGCGAAGGGATGACCATCGTGAGGAAGCGGGGTTCAAGGCGCTTAGCCTGCTCGACGAAGTGCTGATAGATGGGGACATCCCGCGTCCCGCCATCGGAACCGAGCTGGTATGGCGGGTTGCCGATGATTACGTCGAACTGCATTCCGTCTCCGAACAGCTCGGCGATGCGAGCTTTGATCTCGTCTGTGTGGATGAAGGCATAGGCGTGGGTTTCGAGTTCGTCGCCGCGGGCATAGTCACCTTCACCGGCCCCGCAGTAAATGCACTTGCGGTTGGTGTGGACCGCGATCTCTTCGCACGTCAGCGGGTTGGCGCGGAACTCGCGTTTCCCTCCGCCCCAAGTGTGTTCTGTGCGCTCGAACCAAATGTTGCCGTCCTCGGTCGTGAAGGACTTGGCGATGGAGTGCGGTCCGTTGGCGAGCTTGGAGCAGTAGACGCTTCGCCGAGCCAACAGCGCGGTCAACTCCGTGATCCCGAGACCGAAGACCTGCTTCGTGAGGATGTGATCGACCCGCTCAGTTAAGTCAGGAATCTGCAAGGTCAGTCCGATGGTGAGGCGACGAACGATCTCGCGCAGGAACACCCCCGACTTGGTGAATGGGTCGAGGAACGTGACATCAGGGTTCGCCCAAACGTTAGCGCCGTCGTTCGCGTCTGCCCAGGCGGCGCCAAGCGTGTCGAGCATCTGGCTCGCGAAATCCGGCGGCGTGAAGACCTCATCGTTGGAGAGGTTGGCGATGCACGACAAGACATCCGGGTTGTGCCCGCGCAGGGTGAATGAGGCCTGCAAGACGCTCATGCGGCGTCCACTTGTCCGGCCAGATCACCCACGGTCATCGCCGGGTGCGTGGCGTGAGGTGCGAAAAGGTCAGCCCCCAAGTCCGCGAACAGTGACCCCTCGGCCTCCCATGCGGAGCGTTGGGTGAGTTCGTCATACCGGAAGTCACGGCGCTGGAACTTCCCCTTCCCCAAGTATCCCCATTCGGCGAACGTGATCGGAGCGCCGTTTGGCAACGTCATGGTGAGCGCGTCACCACGAACAATGTTTGCGGCTAAGACGACACGTGCCGCGGCAGCCCACTGATCAGTTACGTCGACCCGCAGGAAGGTATCGAAAAGCTCGGCTAGGTTCTCACGACACTCCACAGCGTTGTCCTCAAGCAGCTCGATGCCGTACACGCACATCAGGGCGAAAAGTGCATAGTGACGCTTCTCAAACTCGCTCCCGCCGTGGCGCGCCTGAACCGTCGCGAACTTGCGAGCCAAGACGGCAACGAGAAAGTTGCCCGAACCACAGGCGGGCTCAAGAACGCGTGAGTCGATCCGCTCGGACTCATGCTTGACCAGGTCGAGCATATCTTCGACCATCCAGCCCGGCGTGAACACCTCACCATGGTCGGCAACACGCTGCTTCGACCTCACCAACCCCTGGGCATCGCGCAACGACATATCTCATCCTCCTAGCTCCGTGGGGTTGAGCCTATAGCGGCTCGCTGACATCGGCGGTAAGCGCTGCGAGGGATAGCTGCTTCCTGGCGGGCAGCCAAGAATCTCAGAAGAGTCTTCGGCTTGCCCGTAGGGGGCCCGACTGTCGCGGGGTGCGGCTCGCAATAGTTGAGCCGACCCCGTGGGTTGGCGGCACAGTTCCCTGGGAATACCAGACCGATGGACAAGCGACCACCAGCGGACGGTGCGGTACAGGATCTCGGCGTGCGGCGTGGCACATCGGGTGGGCGCAGAGGGACTCGAACCCCCGACCCCCTCCTTGTAAGGGAGGTGCTCTAACCAACTGAGCTATGCGCCCGGGCCCCGGCCATTGTGGCAGGGCACAGTCTCACGGGCCACTGGGGCCAGTGAGGAGAGATGTTACTTGCGGCCACCCTTGGGGCGGACGAGCTTGTGCGCCTGCCAGTCTTGGGAGACCTTGGCGGACGTCGTCAGGGACAACCCCGCGACGAGCGCGCCCTCGGCGATGTCGGAGTGATCGACGTAGCCCGAGCGACCGACCTTGGGGGTCAGCAGCCAGATCACCCCGCTCGGCCCGAGGTCGGTCAGGGAATCGACGAGTCCGTCTGTCAGGTCTCCGTCTTCGGAGCGCCACCACAGAACCACAACGTCTACAGACTCAACCGCATCGACGATGAGGTCGCCGTCGATCGCGTCCATCAGGCGGTCGCGGAGACCCTCGTCAACATCGGAATCCCACCCGAGTTCTTGCACCACCAAGCCTTGAGTCAAACCCATGGCTACGACACCCGGCGTGGTATCCGGGGAGGCCGCGTTGTGCACCTTGCTCCTTCGTGTTCGGCCGTCCCGCGCCTGCGGGACACCCCCGATTTTGCCAGAAAACGGAGGTCAACACCGACCTTGCCACAAAGCCGCGTGCCCCGGCTTATTGGATGAACAGGGCGGCGCGCAGTTCGGCGACGTCGTCGCAGGTGAGGTCCGGGCGGGCGGCTGCAATATCGGCCGCCGTGCCAGCCCCCCACGTCACGGCAATAGTGGCCATCCCGGCGTTGCGGGCTGCTTCCACATCCACCGCCGCGTCTCCGATGTAGACGCAGGCGTCGAGGGGAGCGTCCAGCTTGGCCGCACCGAGAAGCAGGGGCTTCGGGGACGGCTTGTGCTCCTCGACATCGTTGTGGGACACCAGCAGCGGCATCACGTCGTCGATCCCTGCGAGGCGCAGGGCCCAGTGGGCGGGCTCGGCGCGCTTGCTGGTGACGATGCCCTGCCGGACCCCCGCCCTCGCCAGGTCGTGGACCAGCTCGGGCATGCCGGGGTAGGCGTGCAGCATCCGCTCGGTGTTGGCTTCGTTCCAGGCCGTGTACTCGGCGAAGATCTCATCAGCATGCTCCGGTGAGGCCTTCTGCATCGCCCCGTAGAGCGATTGTCCGATCCACGACTTGATCTCGGCCTCGTCCCACGGATGCCCCAGCACCGTCGTGAACGCGTGCTGGTAGGACGCCACGATGAGGCCGATCGAATCAACGATCGTCCCATCGAGGTCCCACAGCACGACCCCCCACCGGGGGGACGCGCTAGGCGTCCCCACCCGTGGCACCCGACGAACCGGCGTTGACGTTCAGCAGTTGGTACTGCTGCGCGGCGCGCGCGGGCCAGGACGGATCGATCTCGCCGCGCTTGGCGAGCATCTGCAGGGTGCGGACGACGATCGAAGGACCGTCGATGTGGAAGTACCGGCGAGCCGCCGCGCGCGTGTCCGAGAACCCGAACCCATCGGCGCCGAGGCTCATGAAGTCACCCGGAACCCAGTTCGCGATCTGATCATGAACCGCACGCATGGAGTCGGAGACGGCAATGACCGGCCCGGGACGACCCGCCAACTTCTGGGTGACCCACGGCACGCGGCCGGGCTCCTCCGGATGCAGGAACTCCTGCTCGTCGCACTCCAAGCCGTCGCGGCGAAGTTCGTTCCACGAGGTGACGCTCCACACGTCCGCCACGATGCCGAAGTCGCGCTTGAGCAGTTCCTGCGCCTCCAAGGCCCAAGCGACGCCCACCCCCGAGGCCAACAACTGGGCCCGACGGGCGTCCGGGTTGACACCCTCGAACGAACCCGGCTTCAGCAGGTACATACCCTTGAGGATGCCCTGGGCGTCGACGTTCGGCGGCTCGGCCGGTTGCACCATCGGCTCGTTGTAGACGGTGATGTAGTAGATGACGTTCTCGGGGTTGGGACCGTACATCCGGCGGAGGCCGTCCTCCATGATGTGGGCGATCTCGTAGGCGTACACCGGGTCATAGGCCACCACGGCCGGGTTGGTGGACGCGATCAGGTGGCTGTGGCCGTCCATGTGCTGGGTGCCTTCACCGGTCAGGGTCGTCCGACCGGCGGTGGCGCCGATCCAGAACCCGCGACAGAGCTGGTCGGCAGCGGCCCACATGGAGTCGGCCGTCCGCTGGAAGCCAAACATCGAGTAGAAGATGTACATCGGCACCATGGGCAGTTGGTGCGTGGCGTAAGAACTGCCGACCGCCTGGAAGGCCGCCATCGAACCAGCCTCATTGATGCCCATATGCAAGATCTGGCCGGTCTTCGACTCCCGGTACGACAGCATCAGCTCGTTGTCGACCGGTGTGTAGTTCTGGCCGTGCGGGCTATAGATCTTGATGGTTGGGAAGAAGGAGTCCATGCCGAAGGTACGCGCCTCGTCGGGGATGATCGGCACCACGTGCGGTCCGAATCCCTTGTCGCGCATGAGGTCCTTCAACAGTCGCACCCACGCCATCGTGGTAGCGATCTGCTGCTGCCCCGAACCCTTCTTGACCGAATCGTAGGCAGAGGGCGCGGGCAGCGGGATCTGAATCTTGCGGTCACGGCGCTCGGGCACGGAACCGCCCAGCTCGCGTCGGCGCTCCAGGGCATAGCGGATGCGCTCATCGGACGCGTCGGGACGAACGAACGGCGGCTGGTAGGGGTTCTCCTCCAACTGCGCATCCGTGACCGGCATGTCGAGGCGATCGCGGAACTGCTTGAGATCGTCCAGCGCCATCTTCTTCATCTGATGGGTGGCGTTGCGTCCCGCAAAGTGGGTGCCGAGGAAGTAGCCCTTGATCGTGTGCGCCAGGATCACTGTCGGGGCGCCGGTGAACTTGGTGGCGGCGTCGTAAGCGGCAAAGACCTTGTGGTAATCGTGGCCGCCGCGGGTGAGCTTCCAGATGCGATCGTCGGTCCAGTCTTCGACCATCTTGGCCGTCCGCGGGTCGCGTCCGAAGAAGTGCTCCTTGACGAACTTGCCGTCGTTGGCCTTGAAGGTCTGGTAGTCGCCGTCGGGCGTGGTGTTCATCACGTTCACCAAAGCGCCGTCGGAGTCAGCGGCCAGCAGCGGATCCCAGCCACGGCCCCAGACAACCTTGATGACGTTCCAGCCGGCGCCGCGGAAGAACGACTCCAACTCCTGCATGATCTTGCCGTTGCCGCGCACCGGGCCATCGAGGCGCTGCAGGTTGCAGTTCACGACGAAGGTGAGGTTGTCCAACTGCTCGTAGGCGGCTAGCTGGAGAGCACCGCGGCTCTCGACCTCGTCCATTTCGCCGTCTCCCAGGAACGCCCACACGTGCTGCTGCGAGGTGTCCTTGAGTTGGCGGTTGTGGAGGTACTTGTTGTACTGCGCCTGGTGAATGGCAGCGAGCGGACCAAGACCCATCGAGACCGTCGGGAACTCCCAGAAGTTCGGCATCTGGCGCGGGTGCGGGTAGGAGGGCAGCGCACGAACGACGCCATCAACGATGTGGCTCTTCTCCTGGCGGAAGCCGTCCATGTCGGCTTCTTGGAGGCGTCCCTCAAGGAAGGCGCGGGCGTACATGCCGGGCGAGGCGTGGCCCTGGAAGAAGATCTGATCGCCACCACCGGGGTGATCCTTGCCGCGGAAGAAGTGGTTGAAGCCCACCTCGTACAAGGTGGCACTGGACGCGTAGCTGGAGATGTGGCCGCCCACACCGACGCCAGGACGCTGGGCCCGGTGGACCATGATCGCGGCGTTCCAGCGCAGCAGCCGACGGAACTGGCGCTCGAGGGCGACGTCGCCCGGGTACCAGGGCTCGTTCTCGGCGGGAATGGTGTTGACGTAGTCGGTGGCAACCAGCGATGGAACGCCGATCTGCCGCTCGCGGGCGCGCTCAAGAAGCTTCAACATGACGTAGCGAGCGCGGTTGCGGCCGCCCTCGTCAATCATCATGTCAAGGGATTCGAGCCACTCCGCGGTCTCCTCAGAATCGAGGTCGGGCAGGTTGGTCGGCAGCCCGTTCAGGATGGGTCCGGTGTCGCGCGTGGTCACGAGGGTCCTCTCGGCGGCTTGTATAGGGAGCACCCGGATGAGCAGGTGCTTCGCCCATCTTGACCCATGTGACAGGCGTAGGCCAGCGTGACCGTCTCGCAGGACGGCATTTGGCGTGTCGCGACCAGATTGGGCCTACCGGTGACGCCGCGTCCAAGCCAAGAGATCGGCCAAAGGCCACGTGTTCACGATTCGATCGTGCGAAACCCCGGCCGCCTCAGCGCGCGCCGCTCCGTACCCCAAGAACTCCAATTGCCCCGTCGCGTGTGCGTCGGTGTCGATAGCAAATAGGCACCCGATCTCGTTGGCTAGGCGCAGCAGGTCGTCCGGCGGATCCGTGCGCTCCGGACGCGAGTTGATCTCCACCGCGACACCGAATTGGCGGCAGGCCTCGAACACCACCTCGGCGTCGAAATCCGAGGATGGTCGGCGTCCACGCTCCCCCGCGATCAAGCGTCCGGTGCAGTGACCGAGGACGCTGGTGGCCGGGTTCGCGATCGCGGTCACCATGCGATACGTCATGGGAACCGACGCCATGCGGAGCTCGGAATGAACCGACGCCACGACCACGTCCAGTTGCTTGAGCATCGCGTGGGACTGATCGAGGTCCCCGGCGCTGAGGATGTCGACTTCGATGCCGGCAAGGATCCGAATCGGCAGCGGACCCTCATTGAGATCCGCGATCAGCTCCAGTTGACGCGCCAACCGCTCGGCGCTGAGCCCATGGGCAACCTTGAGCCGTGGGGAATGGTCGGTGATGGCGAGGTATTCGTGGCCCAGCGCGGCCGCCGTGGCCACCATCTCTTCCAGCGAGCAACCGCCATCGGACCAGGTGGTGTGGCTGTGCAAGTCCCCCCGAAGTTCGCTCCGGAGCGGTTCCCCGGGCGGCACGGGATTGGAGCCGGCCCGCAGGTCCGCCAGGTAGTCCGGCACACGACCGGCCACCGCTTGGACGATCACCGTCCCGGTCTTGGGGCCGATGCCCGGGATGGTCGTCCAGGAGGCGGCGGCACCATGGGCGGCGTAGTCGTCCGGGGACAACTCACCCAGGATGTCGGCCGCTCGCCGGAAGGCCCCCGTTCGCCTGGATTCCGCGGAGTTTCGCTCCAGCAGGTGGGCGATCTCGCGCAACGCGGCCTGAGGGTCCATGGACCCCAGCCTAGGGCTGTGGTTCGCCGCTAGGCTGACCGCGGAAGGAGCCCGATGCCTGCAAGGACCCCCACGTGGCCCGCGGCCCAAGAACCGCCGCCACGGATCAAGGACTCCGTCGTGCGCCGACTCCGCGACACCTCCGCCGCCACCACCACGCAAGCCATCGGGTCGATCGAGCAGCGTTACGCCTGGTTTGGCAGCCTCGACGCCGAGGATCGCTCCTGGGTCACCGTCGTCGCCCGCGCGGGCATCGACGGCTTCGTCGCTTGGCTGACCGGGGACGGCAGCGCCGATCCGTCAGCCATCTTCGCCGCGGCTCCGCGAGCCCTGCAGCGCCACATTTCTCTGCAGCGGACCGTCGAGGTGATGCGCTCAATCATCGACACGGTGGACGCCCAGATCGAGAAGTCGCTGCCCCGCGGCGACCGCCCAGCGGCGCACCTGGCCGTGCTGCACTACTCCCGCGAGGTCGCCTTCGCCGCCGCCGCCGTTTACGCGCGAGCCGCCGAGTCGCGAGGCGCGTGGGACGCACGGCTCGAAGCCATGGTGGTGGACGCGGTCATCCGCGGCGAGGCGGATGAATCGGCCGTGTCGCAGGCTTCGACCCTTGGCTGGCAAGCCCCTCGCGGCGTGGTCTTTGTCGTGGGCGATTCCCCCGAAGACCCCGCCTTCGCCATCGAATCCGTTCGACGGCAGGTGAATCGGCAAGGCTGGGACGTCCTGGCGGCGCCGCATGGCGAACGTTTGGTCATGATCCTTGGCGGCGACTTCGAGGACCTGAGCGTGGTGCTGCCCGTCGTGTCGGAGCTCTCTACGCACTTCGGCCCCGGCGCCATCGTGGTGGGGCCCGTGGTGCCGCGCCTCGAACAGGCCGTGGCCAGCGCCCGCCCGGCCCTCGCGGGCGTCCGCGCCGTCCGAGCCTGGGCGAGTGCCCCGCGTCCGGTGGCGGCCTCCGAACTGCTGCCCGAACGCGCGCTCGCCGGCGATGGACACGCCCGTCGGACGCTCGCCCAAGACATCTACACGCCCCTGGCGGCGTCCGGTGGCGACCTCCTCGAGACGCTGATCGGGTTCAGCGATCATGGCGGCTCGATCGAGGCGACCGGTCGGGCGCTGTTCGTCCACCCCAATACCGTGCGGTACCGCATCCGACGCATCCAAGAGATCACCGGGCTGCTCGCTACCGACCCCCGCGACTTGTATGTCCTACGCCTCGCAGTGACTCTCGGCCGTCTCCTCAGCTGACGTCCGCGCTGGGCTTTCGCCCGTCCGGGTCGGGGTCTTTGTAGGAAACGCACAAATTCGAGCGCCTTTTTCGGAGGTGTCTCAACGCCGTGACCTGCTCGTGACCTGACATCGTGGTCACGTGCTTGCAATCGTTGCCCCCGGACAGGGTGCTCAGACGCCCGGCTTCTTGGCCCCCTGGCTCGTCGACCAGACGTTCGCCGACCGCCTCAACTGGCTTTCCACGGTGGCCGGCCTCGACCTCACCTATTACGGGACCGAGGCCGATGCCGAAACCATCCGCGACACCGCCATCGCGCAACCGCTGTTGGTGGCCGCTGGTTTGGTCACTGCCCTGCAGTTGTTCCCTCAGCCATCCGATGGGTTCCGAGTCACCGGGGTGGCCGCGGGTCACAGCGTCGGTGAGATCACCGCCGCGGCCGCGACGGGCGTCCTCAGCGCCGAGCAGGCGATGGTGTTCGTCCGCCAGCGTGGCCTTGGCATGGCCGAGGCCTCCGCGCTGCGTCCGACGACCATGGCGGCCGTCCTCAAGGGCGACCCCGCGGACGTGCTCGCCCGCATCGCCGAACTCGGAGCCGTCGCCGCCAATAACAACGGCGGTGGCCAGATCGTCGCCGCGGGCACGGTCGAGCAGATCGAAGCACTGAAGGCCAACCCCCCGGCGGGCGCGCGAGTGATCCAGCTGAGCGTCGCCGGCGCGTTCCACACCGAGCACATGGCTCCCGCGCAGAAGACCTTGGGTCGCCTCGCCCGCGCCATCTCGACCCACGATGCCCGCACGCGGCTGTTGAGCAACGCCGACGGCCAGGTCGTCCAAAGCGGACGTGAGTACCTCACCCGCCTGGTCACCCAGATCACCAACCCCGTCCGCTGGGACCTGTGCATGGAGAGCATGGTCGACCTGGGCGTCACCGGTCTGCTGGAACTGCCCCCGGCCGGCACCCTGACCGGCATCGCCAAGCGCAACATGCCCGGCGTCGAGGTCTTCTCGCTCAACACCCCCGACCAACTGGCCGACGCCCGGGCCTTCGCCTTGCGCCACAGTGAGCCGGAGCGCGCGTCCATCATGAACGTCACACCCAGCTGGATGATGGTCGTCTCCCCCGCCAAGGGTGAGTTCCACGCCGCCGAGGGTGTCGCCGCCGGTCAGCTGCTGGCCCCGGGCGCCGTCGTCGGCTCGGTGGAGAACCTCCGCGAAACCATCGAGGTCACCACCCAGCACGGCGGCACCGTCACCGAGCTGCTGGTCGAAGAGGGCGACCCGGTCTCCCCCGGCCAGCCGATCATCCGGCTTTACCCGGTGGCCCAGGAGGTCCAGCTGTGAGCCTGAACGTTGCTCAAGGCAGTCGTTTTGCACGCATCCTTTCGGTCGGGTCCGCGATCCCGTCGCGGGTTGTCGACAACGAAGAGATGTGCACCTACATCGAGTCGTCCGACGAGTGGATTCAGCAACGCACCGGCATCGCCGAACGTCGCTGGATCGGTGAGGGCGAGGATCTCGAATCCCTCTCCTTGGCCGCCGCCCGCATCGCCATCGAGCGCGCGGGCATCGAGGCATCCAGCATCGACACCGTGATCTTGTCGACCGTCTCCCACTTCGACCAGACGCCGGGCCTCGCCCCCAAACTGGCCGCGAAGCTGGGCGCCACCGACGCCGCCGCCTACGACATCTCCGCCGCATGCGCCGGGTTTTGCTATGGCATCGGCCAGGCCGACGCGCTGATCCGCGCGGGCGCCGCGACGAACGTCCTCGTGATCGGTGCCGAGACCCTCTCGGAGATGATCAATCTCGAAGACCGCTCCACCGCATTCTTGTTCGCCGATGGTGCGGGCGCTGTTGTGGTAGGCCCCTCGGAGACCAACGGCATCAGCCCGGTGGTCTGGGGTTCCGACGGCGACCAGTTTGAGGCCATCGCCCAGGCCGAGCCATGGCCCGATGCTGTCGCCTCCGGCAACAAGGGCGTCCTCACCATGCAGGGCCAGGCGGTCTTCCGCTGGGCGACCGGTTTCATCGCCGACGCCGCCAAGCGGACGCTCGACGCTGCGGGCGTGACCGTCGACCAACTCGACGCGTTCATCCCTCATCAGGCCAACGACCGCATCACCAATGCCATGCTGCGTTCGCTGAAGTTGCCCGAGAAGGTCGTCGTCGCGCGGACCATCAAGAACTTCGGCAACAACTCGGCCGCCTCGATCCCCCTCGCGATGGACGCGCTCCTCGCCAGCGGTGAGGCCAAGAGCGGCGACACGGCCCTTATCATCGGCTTTGGTGCCGGGCTCGTCTACGCCGGCCAGGTCATCACCCTCCCCTAAGTTTCCGGACGAATGTTCCGGAGCGTTACCGCAAGAAGAAAGAAGGAAAGCCTTATGGCCACCACCGAAGAGATCCGCGCCCAGCTTGCCGACATCGTCAACGACGTGGCCGGTGTGCCCGTTGCCGACGTGCAGCTCGACAAGTCCTTCATCGATGACCTCGACGTCGACAGCCTCGCGATGGTGGAAATCATCGTCGGCTGCGAGGAGAAGTTCGGCGTCACGATTCCCGACGAGGAGTCGAAGAACCTGAAGACCGTCGGCGACGCCGTGGCCTTCATCGAGGCCCACCAGGCCTGAGCCAACGCTCACTTTCGGCGGGGCCACCACTGGCCCCGCCGGAAACTCAGCTGTCCGCGATCGAAAGAAGGATCCATGACCACCGTTGTCGTTACCGGCCTCGGAGCCTCCACGCCCCTCGGCGGGAACCTGGCTGACACTTGGGCTGGCCTGTTGGCCGGACGCTCGGGCGTCGTTCTCATTGAGGACGAGTGGGCCGCAGAGCTCCCCACCCGGATCGCCGGACGCCTGGCTGTCGAACCCTCCGAACACATCGATCGCGTCAAGGCCCGTCGCCTGGACCGCTCGACCCAAATCGCGCTCATCGCTGCTGAAGAGGCCTGGCGTGACGCCGGCTTCGGCTTCGGCGACGACAATCCCATTGACCCCTACCGCCTCGTGGTTTCCGTGGCCAGCGGTATCGGCGGCCTGCACTCGCTGCTGGACAACTGGGACGCCCAACGCGACCGTGGCTACCGCCGGGTCTCCCCCTTCACGATCCCCATGCTGATGGCCAACGCGCCCGCCGCGAACGTCGGTTTGATGGTCGGCGCCAAGGCCGGCGTGCACGCGCCCGTCTCGGCCTGCGCCTCGTCGAACGAAGCCATCGCCCAGGGCGTCGACGCCATTCGTCTCGGCCGCGCGGACGTGGTCGTCGCCGGTGGCTGCGAAGCCACCATTCATCCGCTCCCGCTGGCCGCGTTCGGCCAGATGCAGGCCCTGAGCCGCCGCAACGATGATCCAGCCGGCGCCTCGCGTCCCTGGGATATTGGCCGCGACGGCTTCGTCATGGCCGAAGGCGGCGCGGTACTGATCCTGGAGAGCCTCGAGCACGCCCAAGCGCGTGGCGCCAAGATCTACGGGACCATCGCCGGCACCGGCATCACCGCCGACAGCCACGACATCGTCCAACCCAACCCCACGGGCGAAGGCCAGTCCACCGCGATGATCCGCGCCCTGAAGGACGCCGGGCTGTCCGCGTCCGACATCAAGCACGTCAACGCTCACGGCACCTCGACCCCCCAGGGCGACGTGACCGAGGCCAACTCGATCAACATCGCCCTCGGCGACGCGACTCCGGGCTGCGTCGTCACATCGACCAAGTCGATGACCGGCCACCTCCTCGGTGGCGCGGGGGCGCTCGAGTCCCTCGCCACGATCTTGGCGCTCAACACCCGCACGGTGCCGCCGACGATCAACCTGCACGAGGCCGAGCCCAACTTGCCGATCGATATCGCCGCGAACGTCACCCGGTCGCTGCCCGCCGGCGACCTCGCCGCGATCAACAACTCGTTCGGCTTCGGTGGTCACAACGTGGCCATCCTCGTCACGAACGCCAACCAGACCTGATCCCCTCCTGATGCACCGCCGGACGCCACGTCCGGCGGTGTCCTAGCCGAAGGCACATTCATGACTCAAGCTCCCGTGAAGCCCGCGAAGCTCCCCCGCGAGGAGGATCCCCGCAACCCGATTCATCGCCTCACGAACCTGATGGATCCGGGCACGATGAAGCTCCTCGTCCCGGACAACACCTCCGGCATGCTGGCGGCCACCGGTAAGGTCAACGGTTGCCCGATCGTCGCCTTCTGCTCCGACGCCACCATCATGGGCGGCGCCATGGGCCAAGAGGGCTGCGACGTCGTCGTGGAGGCCTACCGCCAGGCCATGGTCGACCGCGTTCCCATCATCGGTGTCTGGCACTCCGGCGGGGCCCGCCTCGCTGACGGGGTGCTGTCCCTGCACGGCGTGGGCGGCATCTTCAACGCCATGACCAACGCCTCGGGCAAGATTCCGCAGATCTCGATCGTCCTCGGGGCGGCCGCCGGCGGCGCCGCGTACGGCCCGGCGCTGACCGACGTCGTGATCCTGGCCCCCGAAGGCCGCATCTTCGTCACCGGTCCGGACGTGGTCCGCTCGGTGACCGGCGAAAACGTGGACATGAAGCGCCTCGGCGGGCCCGACACCCACGAGCGCAAGTCCGGTGTCGTCCACGTCGTGGCCGACGACGAGGCTGACGCCCTCAACAAGGGCCGCGCCATCGCCACGCTGCTGGCCGCTCAGGGCGGCGTCGCCGCCGAGGTGGCGGACGTCGATCTCGCGAGCTTCCTGCCGAAGTCGATCAAGCGCGCGTACGACGTGCATCCGCTGATCAACGGCCTGCTCGATGAAGGCAGCGTTTTCGAAATGCACGCCCGCTGGGCGCCCAACGTCACCACCGCGTTCGGTCGCCTGGCCGGACGGACGGTCGGCGTTGTGGCGAACAATCCGCTGCGCTTGGGTGGCTGCCTCGATTCCCTGTCGGCCGAGAAGGCCGCGCGCTTCGTCCGGATCTGCGACGCCTTCGGTGTTCCGCTGGTCGTGCTCGTTGACGTCCCCGGCTACCTGCCCGGTGTCGGCCAGGAGTGGGACGGTGTCGTCCGTCGCGGCGCGAAGCTGCTGCACGCATTCGCCGAGGCCCGGGTGCCGCGGGTCACGCTGGTGACGCGCAAGGCCTACGGCGGTGCCTACATCGCGATGAACAGCCGTTCCCTGGGTGCCACGAAGGTCTTCGCTTGGCCGGGGGCGCAGGTGGCCGTCATGGGCGCCGTCGCAGCCATCCGCATTCTGCACCGGCGCAAGCTCGCCGAGGTTGCCCCTGAGAACCTTGCCGCGGTCGAGGCCGAGTTGGCCGCCGAGCACGAGAAGATCGCCGGTGGCGTTGAGACCGCCGTGGCCATCGGCGTCGTGGACGAGATCGTCAACCCCGACGTGACCCGTTCCGCGCTCGCCAAGGCCATCCGGGATGCCGACACTGGCCTCCGCGGCCTCCACGGCAACATCCCCCTCTGAGGCCCGTTACCCATCTGACAAGCGGGTGCGCCGAGGTTTCCTCGGCGCACCTTTCTTGTTCCTTCTGCGTCTTCACCCGTCGTGTCCGGCGACACCCAAACTGGACGAATTCCCCGCTTGGTTCTCAGCCAGTCGACAGCGAGCCCTGAACGACCAGGAGTTACTGAGCTCGCAGTCGTTCGCGCGGAAGCGGATTTCTCAGCGTTCGTAGTCTGCGGTCACGATGCGGCGTGCTCCGTCGAGAGCGATGGTGCCGCCATGCGGGACGATCCACTGGGGGCGGGTGTGTCCGAATGGCACCCCGACGCAGACCACCGCGTTGGGGTTGTATCGGGCGATCTGCTCGATGATCGTGTCCCGTTGTGCCTCGCGCAGGCGGGCGCGCTCGGGCGCAGGCCGCACGGGTGAGTGCAACTCGCTGACTGGCGGCCGGGCGACGAGCACACCGGCGACGGCGCTGAGGGCCCCGCGCTCGCCCAGGGCGCGCACCCAACGCTTGACCTCGTCCGCGGACGGTGTCTCCTCGCTGGTTTCCAACATGAGGATCGCGCCGTCCAGGTCGGCGTTTTCGGGCATTCGTCCGGCGATGGCGATCTGGTCGATGACCTCGATGCAACCGCCCCAGCTGCGGCCCGACACGGCCTTTTCCGGCCCGGCCCAGGTCCACGGTTCAGTGGCCTCGCGGGTGCCGAACTCCGTCAAGGATCGCGGATTGTCCCACGGTTGTCCGAAGTCCTCAGACTCGCCGGGTTCGGTGAGCTCAAGGGTGCCACCGTCGAGCAGGGCCGCCCGTAGGGACCGCAGATGGATGTCATCAAGGTGCGGGCCGGGCCCGAGGTGCACCTGAGTAGAACCGCCATAGAAGCTTGGCACGCCGAGGTTCCACAGCAGGTTGTGCAGGTTCGTGTTATCGCTGTAGCCGAGAAACGGCTTCGGGTTCGCCGCGAGCACGGCGGCATCGATGTGCCGGATGACAGTCACCTGGTCGTCGCCGCCGATCGTGGCGAGCACGGCGCGAATGCTCGGGTCAGCGAACGCCTCGGTGACGTCAGCGGCACGTGCCGCCGCGCTTGCACCGAGCTGCCGCGTGGTCGGGTATTCGACCGGGATCAGTCCCGTGGCCTCGGTCAGCCGCCGCATCGCCTGCTCGTGCAGCGCGAGCGAGACCGCGGGCGCGGCAAATGCCGGAGAGATCACCGCCACCCGATCACCCGGATGAGCTTTGGGAGTTGTCATAAACGACTTCGGGGCCATTGCCTCATTAGAGCAGAAGCCTGCACCGCGCAGCGCGCGCAAAGCCGATCGCTCAGCCTGCGGCGGCGCCCCGTCGGTTGGCGAGCGCAGACGGAGCACTCCGTTCCGCCGGAACGGCGGGACGATCCTCTCGGCGGTTTCGGCGACCGTTTGAACACGGTCTGAGAGAGCCGGACACGTCGGCTTAGACCACCTGGTGCAGCCAGCGGACCTGAACGCCTTCGCCGGCCTGGCGGAAGGTTTCCAGTTCGTCGTCCCAGCGGGTGCCGAGAAGGTCGGCGAGAGAATCCGGGAGAAGGCGCAGTCCGAGGGCGTCGTCGACGATGGCTTTCTTGAGGCGGTCCTCGTGGACGTACACATCGCCGTGCAGGCCCAGCGTGGCGTGGAAGACACCCAGCGTCGGGGTGTAGGCCCAGCGCTCGCCTTCGCAGCCTGCGGCGGGTTCCTCGGTCACCTCGAAGCGGAGTTGCGGCCAACCGCGGAGAGCCGATGCCAAGCGCGCTCCCATACCGACGGCACCCGACCAAGAGAGCTCGGCGCGATAGGCGGCTCGTTCGGCAGGCTGGGGCGTCCAGTCAAGGTCCAAAGGTGCGCCAGTCACGCCACCCAACGCCCATTCGACGTGGCGGCACATGGCAGACGGGGCGGAGTGGATCAGCACAACGCCACGGGTCGTCTTCATTTTGTCCTCCTGAAGGGTCTAGCCTTCCCCTGCCAACTCGTCTGGAGGACTCCGCCATTGTGCCCCACGCGCGGGGCCAAACGCCAGGCGTGTGATTCAGCACCCAATCGCGGGCCGGCGTGCTTCGATAGACGTCTTCCCTGACTCGGAAGAGGTGTGTCCGTAGAGACGGGCGCGATTAGTTAACGCGCGGCCCGAAGATCGCGGTCCCCACGCGGACGCACGTCGCCCCATGAGCGATTGCCAACTCGAGGTCGCCCGACATACCCATCGACAGCTCGTGCCACTCCCCCGGCGATTCCGCGCGAAGGCGGTCACGGAGAGCGACCATGGTCTCGAAGCTGGCGGCGACGATTCGCCCGTCGGGAGTGTTCGCCGCCAGGGTCATCAACCCCCGCGGACGCAACCGTGGGTACCGGACCAACGCCTCGGCCAGCCGCGGCACCTCGTCCGGGTTCAGGCCGAACTTGGACGCCTCCCCCGAGGAGTTCACCTCGAGAAGCACGTCCATTGTCCGATCGGACGCCTCCAGCCCCCGCTGCAAGGCCGCGGCCGCGCGCTCCGAATCGAGCGCCTGGAACTCGTGCGCCGTGCGGGCGAGGAGACCCGCCTTGTTGGTCTGCAGGTGTCCTAGGAACACCCAGGTCAGATCAAGGTCCTCCAGGGCAGCCGCCTTGGACGCCAATTCCTGCACCTGGCTCTCACCGAAGGATCCGCAGCCAAGCCCTGCCAGAGTCCGGACGTCCCTCGCCCCATGGAACTTCGATACCGGCAGTAGCCGAACCTCGGTGACCTTGCGGCCTGCCGCCTCGCAGGCGACCGCGATCCGCTCCTGGACGGACGCAAGCCGCTCGGTGATCGTCTGCACAAGCCCACCCTAAGGCAGGCCGCCTTGGCGGTTGCGCTTACGGCCAGCGGGCGGCCAGGGAGAGCAATGCGATTGAGGCCAAGGCCGCGAACCCCAGGGCGATACCCGCGTACCGCTCAGTCACGTCCACGTCAGCCTTGGTATAGCCCACCGAGGACGCGATGCTCTTGTAGACCTCTTGCAACTCGGTCGACGAGCCGGCCTTGAACGCCTTGCCGCCCGAATCTTGCGCGATGCCTGCCAGCTCGATCGGGTCGACGGGCACATTGACCTTCTGTCCGCCGTTGTTGACGTAGCCGCCGGGGGTGCCATAGGCGATCGTGTAAATCGGGACGTGCGCCGCCTTGGCCGCCTGCGCCGCCTTGGTGGACGAGCGTCCGACGTTGGTGTAGCCATCCGACAGCAGAACGACCGCCGCAGGCGCCGGGTCATTCGGATGGTCGGGGTCGGCAGGGGCGAGCGCGACCGCGTCCAACGACGAGTAAATGCCCTCGCCGATGGCGGTCGAGGGCGCCAACGCAAGATTCTCGATCGCACGCCCCACCATGCCCCGGTCGATGGTCGGCGGAACGATGATGGACGCCGTTCCGGCGAAGGCCACCAGCGAGATGTTGAACCTCGGGGGGACCATGCCGAGGAATTCCTTGGCGGCGACCTTCACCGCATCCAACCGGTTGGGTTGAACGTCCGTCGCCTCCATGGAGCGGGAGACGTCGATGGTCACCACGAGGGTGGCGCGGTCTCGGGGGACGTCCACCGTGTCCTTCGGCGCCGCGTAGGCCACGTTGAGCGCGGCCAGGCTGAGTACGGCGGCCCCGACGGCGATGTGGCGCTTCCAGGCGGCCTGCTTGGGCAGCAACCGCTCGAGGTTCGAGAACCCCGAGTTGGCACGCCGCGCCCGCTTTCGCCACAACAGCAGCGCGTAGAGGCCGATGAGAAGAGGGACGAGCAGGAGCCACCACAGACGTGTGGGCTCCTGGAACTCGATCATGGGGATCAGCATCAGGGCCACCTCGCTCCCAGGGACACGGCTGCCAGGGCGGCCACAACGGCAAACGCCAAGGCGTAACCAGCCCACAAGGACGTCGTTTCCTTCTTGGCCTCTTCGTAGCCGACCTGGCTCTTCACGTTCTTGTACACCGTGTCGAGTTGGTTGGCGCTGTCGGCCGTCCAGGATTGGGCACCAGTTGCTTTGGCGATCGACTGCAACAAGGGGGTATCCGGTGGCACCTTTTCGCGCTTCCCGTCGACGTCGACATAGCCGTTCTCGGTGCCGTAGGCGATCGTGTAAACGGGGATCTTGTCCGCCGAAGCCGCTTGGGCAGCCTGGGCGGGCGGGCGCCCGGCAGTGTTGGTACCGTCCGACAGCAGAACGATGGCGCCGGGCGGGGCCGACCCGTCCGTGCCCTTGGGTGCGGACTTCAGCGAGTCGAGCGCCGTGTAGATCGCCTCCCCAATGGCGGTGGATTCTTGTGGCTGCAGCGCGGTGATGGCCCGCTCGGCCATGCCGCGGTCAGTGGTCGGTGGCAGGCGCACGGCCGGATTTCCGGACAGGCTCACCACCGACACGTTGAAGCCCGCGGGCAGCGTCTTCATGAAGGCGATGGCGGCGGCCTTCTCGGCGTCTAGGCGATTCGGCTTCACGTCCGTGGCCGTCATC
Organism: Micropruina sp.; assembly: GCA_016716635.1. Classification (GTDB taxonomy): domain Bacteria; phylum Actinomycetota; class Actinomycetes; order Propionibacteriales; family Propionibacteriaceae; genus JADJVZ01. Next base: position 819,783 of record JADJVZ010000011.1, on the reverse strand, counting down.
GACAGCGAGATGTCGAGCACCATCACGATGGTGGCGCGTTCGCGCTCGACCTTCTCCACCCCGAAGGGCCGCGCCCACGCCACGGCCATGGCCAAGAGAGCCAGCAGTGAGGCCGCCACAGCGAGGTGGCGACGCCACTGCGACTGCTTGGGCATCACCTGGGCCAACACCGACGTGTTGGTGTAGCGCATGGCGACCCGGCTCTTGCGGCGCGTCGCCCAGATGTAGGCGATGACGAGCACCGGCACCACCAGGAGCCACCACAGCCGCTCCGGATTCAGGAAGGAAATATCCCCAAGCGTCACTTCGTCACCCCCTGGGGCGGCGCGTGCAGCATGGATGCCGTACGGCGGTACGCCAGGACGAAACGAGCAATGTCATGAACCCAGTCTCTGTCGGTACGCAACTGGATGTGCCCGACTCCCGCCCGGCGCATGGCGATGCGGATCCGATCCCGTTGAGCCTGCGCGGCGGCGTCCATCCGTCGACGGGCCGCGTCGTCGGAGGTGTTCACGTACCGCGCGAAGTCCGTCTCGGGGTCACGGATCAGCAGATCGCCGACGTCCGGGAACTCGATCTCGCGCCTGTCTACAACCTCGACGCACAGAACCTGATTGCGCACCGACAGGTGCCGCAGCGGACGCTCCCAGTCCGGCGGGACGTGCGGATCGAGTTCGGTGTCCCCTGGCGACAGGAAATCGGAGACAACCACACGCATACCGCGGCGCGGCTGCGTCGAGGCGAGCTTCTCGATGCCGCGAGCCAGGTCATAGGGGCCAGTGGCGTGGTCGGCGACGATCGGCTCGGTGAGCATCCGGCGAAGCAGCGAATAGAGCGCGTTGCGCCCCGAGCGGGCAGGGATGCGCTTGATGCCTTCCGGGCGCATGATCATGCCGCCGAAACGGTCGCCCATGCGCTGGCTCAAGAAGCCGATGGTGGCGATGGCCGCAATACCGAGGTCGCGTTTGGTGACGCCTTCGGTGCCCCAGTTCATCGACGGGGTCACGTCGAGCAGCGCCCAGATCTCGAGCTCCCGGTCGGCCATGGTGTCACGGACGAACGTGTCGTTGGTCCGTGCGCTGACCGCCCAGTCGATGCGTCGGACGTCGTCTTGCCCCGGCACGTACGGACGGGCGTCCGCCAGCTCGGAACCAGGGCCCGGCAGCAACCCCAAGTGATCGCCGTGCAGGAAGCCCTCCAACCGGCGGACGATCGTCAACTCCAAACGCCGCAGCGCAGCCTCGGGTGCCAGCTTGCTCAAGGGCAGCGTGGCGCCGGTAGGCACCCGAAGAACCGAGGCTGCCGCCTCTTGTTCCTCGGCCGCCCCGGGGACTTGGTGGAGAGTCACGATGCGTTAGTCGAGCTCAAGCTGTCGGCTGCTGCCGGTGCTGGGTATAGGCAACCTCGCGTGCTTGCTGATTCCACACCGGAGTGGGCGGCGGCACCATCGCCAAGATCCGATCGACGACCTGCGCCGGGGCGATGTTGTCGGCGAGGGCGTCGAATCCCAGCACGAGGCGGTGCCCCATGACGTCCTTCGCGACGCCCTGCACGTCGGTTGGCAGCACGTAGTCGCGTCCGTGGATCAACGCCAACGCCCGCGACGCAGCCGTCAGGCCGAGGGTCGCACGAGGCGAGCAGCCGATCTGGATGACGTTCGCGAGATCGGGCAGGCCGAACTCGGCGGGCGTCCGCGTTGCCAGCACCAGGCGGACGATGTACTCGGCCACCAGGTTGTGGACGAAGACGTTGGACGCTTGGTCCTGCAACTCGAGGACCCGCTTGGGGTCAAGGATCCGACGCGGGGTGGGCGGCGACACCGACATGCGGCGCAGAATCTCGAACTCCTCGTTACCGCGTGGGTACGGCACGTCCACTTTGAGCAGGAAGCGGTCACGCTGCGCCTCGGGCAGCGGATACACGCCCTCGGATTCGATCGGGTTCTGGGTCGCGATCACGATGAAGGGCTGCGGCACCGGGTAGGTGGTGCCACCGATCGAGACCTGCTTCTCAGCCATCAGCTCGAGCATGGCCGACTGCACTTTGGCGGGCGCGCGGTTGATTTCGTCCGCGAGCACGAAGTTCACGAACACCGGGCCGAGCGCGATGTCGAACTTCTCCTGCTTCACCGAGTAGATCCTGGTGCCCACGATGTCGGAGGGCACCAGGTCGGGGGTGAACTGGATGCGGGCGAAGTCGCCGCCGACGACCGTCGCGAACGACCGGACGGCCAGCGTCTTGGCCACGCCCGGCACGCCTTCGAGGAGGCAGTGGCCCTTGGCCAGCAACGACACCATCAACTGCTCGACCATGTGCTCTTGGCCGACGATGACGCGCTGAACCTCGGCCATGGCCTCGCCCAGAACCTTCGCGGCTCTCAAGGTCTCCGGCGAGGCCTTGGGCGCCGCTGGCGCCTCGGCGACCGGCTGCGAAGCGGCCGTCGGCTGCGAAGCGGCGGACGGGTAGCTAGCGCCTGCTGGCGGAGGATAAGCGGGCTGCCCCGAGGGCGCGGGAAACGCTGATCCGCTGGGGGGCGGGTAGCTCGCTGCCGGGTAGCCGGGATTCTGCGGCTGCTGGGGCATTGGCGGCTGTGTCACTCACGTCTCCTGCGTCTGGCGGGCCGGTCACGGTAACGATACCCGGCGAAACGAGGCAATCGCTTGTCTGCATGTGGTTCGATGGTGGCGATGTCCACGCAATTGCCGGGGCCCGATGGTCCGCTTCTGATGCCCCTGATCCAGGGTGACCCCCCGAAGGTCGGCGATTTTTGGTTGGACGGACGACTCACCGCCTCACCGGCAGGCGTCACCTACGTGGGCCACAGCGATGACAACACCCCGGTCATGCTGCTGCTGCTCAGCGAAGGCGCGGCCGATGATGCGGCGGCCCGGGATCGCTTCGCGGGGGCGGTCAACCAACTTCACATCGACACGGTCGTCGCGCGCGGGGGTCATGGCCAAAACTACGGACGCCTCGGCGGCAAGTTCCGTGGCGAAGAGGACGACCCCGTGGGGCCCGCGGACCTCCCCCTCGCCCCGTGGGTGGCGCTGGCCTATGACGGCTCACTGGCCGCGGTCAGGGAGGCCAACCGCCTGTTGAATGCCGTGGACCTGGGCACCTTGCCGCTGCAGGGGGCGCCGAGCGGGCCGGACTATCGACTGCACTGGATCGACCGCGTCCGTCCGGGCGTGTCGCGATTGTGGCCGTTGCCTTGGCCAGGCCGTCATGACCGCTCAGGTTGGTTGTCGATTTTGGCTTCGTGGCTGCTGATGCTGCTGCTCGCCGCCTTGGGGGTGCTGATCGCGATTCTGCTGTTCCAGAACAGCCCGCCGCAGTCTCCGCCGCCGCCCGTGCCCACGACCGGCACGGGATCTCCCCCGCCACAGTCGAGTTCACCCTCGCCGGAGTCGGCCTCCCCGTCGTCCGGTTCGCCGTCCCCGCAATCGGCGTCACCCAGCCCGCAGACCGGCAGCCCGACGGCCACCGAATCCCGCCCGGGTTCACCGACGCCCAACTCCAAGCTCGTCCTCGGCCAAGGCCGCTGAGCCGGCACTCCGGTCTCGCGCGCCCGACCGCCGGATACCTTTTCCGACCTTGCTGGCATTGGGCGTGTTTGCTGGCGATATATCGGCAGCAAAGACGCCCAATGCCAGCAAGGTGGACAAAAGGGACGCGTGGGACGAACGCCAATCACCAGACGGCTCGGCCGCCGGTCGCTGCCCAGGGGGCTTTAGAGGCGGATGCCCGTCCGCGCGTGGTGGGTGGAGGCCGTGGAGCGGATGAAATTGACCACCCGGCGGCTCGAATCCTTGACGCAGTAGTCGGCGGGCGGGGTCGCGGGACCGTCCGTCCGGTGCTGCTCGATGGTGAGGCGGACTGCGTCCACCACGTCCTCGGCGTTCAGGCCTGTGCACATGATGGCGCCGGTGTCGATGGCCTCCGGACGCTCGATCGCGTCGCGGATCGTCACCGCGGCAAAGCCCAACATCGAGGACTCTTCGCTGATCGTGCCCGAATCACTCACGACACAGCGCGACGACAACTGCAGCTTGTTGTAATCGTGGAAGCCCAACGCCGGGTGCAGCACCACGTCGGCACCGGCCCCCAGGCCGAACTGCTCGATGCGCTTGCGGGTGCGCGGATGCGTGGAGACCAGCAGGGGCATCCCCTGGTCCTTGGCCACGGCCGTCAAGGAGGCCAGCACGTCGGCGAGCCGGTCCGGACGATCGACGTTCTCTTCGCGATGGACGCTCGCCAGCAGATACTCCCCCGCCGTCAGCCCAAGCCGGGTCAGCACATCGGAGGCGTCAATCTGCGGACGGTAGAAGTCCAACACCTCGCGCATGGGCGAACCCATGAGGATCACCTTGGACGGATGCAGCCCCTCGGCGAGCAGGTTCTTGCGGCTGTTTTCGGTGTAGACCAGGTTGTAGTCGGCGACGTGATCCACCAAATGTCGATTGATCTCCTCAGGCACGTTCGGATCGAACGACCGGTTGCCCGCTTCGAGGTGGTACACCGGCACCTTCATCCGCTTGGCCATCAAGGCGGCGATGCACGAGTTCGTATCGCCCAGCACCACCAGTGCGTCCGGACGTTCGGCCAGGATCGCCTTCTCGACCGTGACCAGCACCCCGCCGAGCACCGCCCCGAGCGACGAGGTATCGACCCCGAGATAGTGATCGGGCGCCCGCATGCCGAGGTCGTCGAAGAAGACCTGGTTGAGGTTGTAGTCGTAGTTCTGGCCGGTGTGGACCAGCACGTGATCGGTGGACGCCTCGAGGCGGGCGATGATCCGCGACAGCCGGATGATCTCCGGGCGCGTGCCCACCACGGTCATGACTTTGAGTCGACCAGACATCAGACGGCCTCCAGCACGGTGTCGGGGTTGGTTGGATCGTAGATCGCGCTGATCCAAAACTGGGTGAACAGCGTCGAATCGCCCGTGTTGGTGATGTTGTGCGTCCACATGGTCGGCATGTCGACCGCCACGGGCGCCTCGCCGGTGACCTCGAAGGTGCGCACCTCGTGGGTGAACATCCGTCGGATGCGCATGGTGGCGCGACCGTCCAACACCACGAAGCGTTCGATCTTGCGGCGGTGGTAGTGGTCGCCGCGCGTCACCCCGGGCACGGTCGTCGAAAAGGATGTCTGCCCTTGTCCGGCCACTACTTTGATGGTCTCGAAGAAGGAGCCACGGGCATCGGCGTGGCGGACCAGCGGCCACGGCAGGCGATCGATGGTGTAGGACCGGTAGGTGTTGACCAGGTCGCGATCGAAGGGCGTCGCGAGCGCGGGGATCGTGCCATCGGCGTAGGTCGCGGCGATGATCCGCAGCCGGTCGAGCAGACCGCTGACGGTGAGGGTGGTGGCGCGTTCGACGAGGGCGGCCTCCCCCGCCAGGCCGGCCAGCACCTCCGCGGCGTCCTGGGCGTGCAGCAGGGTGAGGTCGCGATCGACCTCGACGCTGGGGTTGCCGCCGGTAGCTAGCAGGTGGCAGAAGGTCGAGGTCACGGCGTTGTAGAACGGACGTCCGTGCTCGCCGAACAGATTCGGCAGTCGGACGTCCGCGAAGGTCGCCCCCACCGTGGCCGCAGCCCCAGCGAGGACGTCCGCGGCCCTGGCCTTGGCCGAGCCGTAGACCGAGCCGTTGTCGGCCTGGATGGAGTTGGCGTAGGAAATCGCCGCCGGCGGACTGTCGGTCGAGGCCAGCGCGCCGGCGATCTGGGTCGCGAACAAGGCGTTGCCCTGGGCGACCTCGTCGTCCGTGCCCCGATTGACCCCCGCGAGGTGGATCAGCCGGTCGGCTCCGGCGAGGGCCGCGACGGCCTGGTCCTGATCGAAGGCGTCCCCCACGGGCACCTCGACGGTCTCGATTCCCACTGAGTGAAGGGCGCACTTGGTGTGCCAACCGAGGAACCCGTCGGCCCCCGTCATGGCGACGGTCGTCACCCCGGACCCAGCGTTCATGGTCAACGTGCCCAGGTGTCAAGCGCGGCGCGGATCTCTGGCAGCGTGAGCAGCAACTCCTTGACGCCCGCCACGTCCAGGCGCTCGGACGTGTGGGAGTCGTAGTCCCCGAACGAGGTGAGCGTGCCGGATCCGACGTTCTCGTACTGGTCGTAGTTGAGCTGGCGCTGGTCGGCCAACACCCGGAAGTAGGTGCCGTGGTCGTGGGCGCGCATGAGTTCTTCGCGGGTGGCCAGTTGCTCGGAGAGCTTCTCGCCGTGCCGGGTGCCGATGACGCGAATGTCGGGCTCGACGCCGAACAACTCGCAGACCGCGCGGGCCAGATCGCCGACGGTGGAGGCCGGCACCTTGCGGATGAACAGGTCGCCCTGCTCGGCGTGGCTGAACGCGTAATCGACGAGGTCGACCGACTGGTCGAGGGTCATCATGAACCGGGTCATTTCGGGATCTGTGACCGTGATCGGCAGACCGGCGCGCAACTGGCTGATGAACAGGGGCACCACCGAGCCGCGGCTGTAGAGCACGTTGCCGTAGCGGACGCACGACACCGTCGTCTTGGCCTCCGGGTTCGACAGCGAATGCGCCTGGGCGACCTTCTCCATCAGCGCCTTGGTCATGCCCATGGCGTTCACCGGGTAGACCGCCTTGTCGGTGGACAAGCACACCACCGAGGCGACGCCAGCCTCCTCGGCGGCGTGGAGCACGTTGCGGGAGCCCAACACGTTGGTCTGGACGGCCTGCATCGGGAAGAACTCCGCGCTGGGCACCTGCTTGAGGGCCGCGGCGTGGAAGACGTGGGTGATGCCGCGCATGGCGCCCCGGACGCTGTCCAGGTCGCGCACGTCGCCGATGTAATAGCGAATGGGGGCGTCCGGCAGCTCGTGGCGCATGAGGTCCTGTTTGGCCTCGTCCCGGGAAAGGACGTGGATCCGCTGGCAGCCACGCTCCAGCAGGTGATCGACCATGCGATGTCCGAACGAGCCGGTGCCGCCGGTGATGAGGACGGCCTCGGGTACGGGGGTCTGTTCGGTCATCGCTGCGCCTCTCGTGTGGACGGGGTTGCCTCTCGTCCGCGCAGGAGCGCGTCGAGTTTGGTGATGCTGACCTCGGCCGACATCTCGCGTAGGTAGAGCTCTCGTCCGGCGTTGCCCATCGCGACGAGGGCCTCGGGGCCGGCGTCCCTGGCCGCGACGATCGTGGCCGCCAGGTCGGCCGGGTCGCCGGCGCGTGCGGCGAATCCGGCGCCGGCCTCGGTCACGATCCGGGCGGCGTCGCCGGGCACGGACACGATGAGCGGCAGGGCGCACGCCAGCGTCGATTGCACTTTGGACGGCATGGTCACGGCGAACAGCGGGTTGTCGACGAGGCAGACCAGTTGCACGTCGCCACCGGAGATCAGGCCCACCACCTCTTCGGCTGGCACGGGCGGCACGAAGTGGACGCGGCCCGGGGCCACCGCCTCGGCGTGCTGGAGAAGCTCCGCCTTTTCGACGCCGTCACCGATAAGCACGCCATGGACGCGAGGGTCCGCGACGGCGGCGATGGCGTCCACGAACGTCCGCAGTCCCTGGGCAGCGCCGACGTTGCCGGCGTACACGACGGCGAAATCGTTGGGCGTCAATCCGAGGCTCGCCTTGAGTTCGGGCGTCCGACCGACGGGACGAAATACGTCCTCATCGACCCAGTTGTAGACGAGCGCGAGCTTGTCGTCCGACACCCCGCGTCCAGCTAAGAGGTCACGCATGCCCGGGGAGATGACGACGACCGAGCGCGCCATCTTGTAGGTGAGGTTCACGAAGAAGTTGAGGCCACCTTCGGCCACGCGCCGCACGAAGCCCTTGGTGAGGAAGCCGGAGGCGAAGACCGAGTCGGGCCACACGTCTTGGACGCATAACACGTAGGGGCGCCCGAACAGACGTCCGACCATCGCGGGCCAGGCCGCCGTGGCGGGCGAGGAATAGACGTAACTCACCGAGGCGCCGAGCACATCACCGAGACCGAAAAAGCCCGCTGAGAGGGCCCACGACACGTAGTTGAGAATGCGACCGACCGAGGAGTGATCGTGCGAGGGAAACAACGGGGTGCGATGCACGGGGATGCCGTTGATCACCTCCCGCATGGGCCGCAGGGCCGAGTAGCCGGGCTTCACCACGCCGTCGGGATAGTTGGGGATGCCCGTGAGGACCCTCACCTGCCAACCCGCCGCTTGTAGGCCTCGGGCCGTCCACTCGGGCGCGTTGACGGGCTCGGGGCGGTACCACTGGGTGACGTAGGTGAGTCGCCTTGTCATGCCGGCGTCCCCGGGGAACCCACCACATTCAGCGTTCCCTGGGACTGCACCGTGGGTCGAGGCGAACCTAGAGGCAACGCGGGCTGTGCTGGCACCGCGGCCTCGGTGACCGCCACCGGCAAGACCGGTTGCATCTCAACCGCCGCCGGCGCCGCGGCGGCCGCTGCGGGCTCCTCCGGCAACGGCAGCGCGAGCGCCGACTCGATCAAAGCAGTCGCGCCCAGGACGGGGGGTAGCGAGATCACGTCCGACTCCGGTGCAGTCTCCGGGTCTGGGGCTTCGTCGGTCAGGTCGGCCGAGGTGAGGATCTCTTCGACGTCGGAGGCTGCGGGCTCAGGTTGCGGAACCTCTGGGCGGGCGAACACGTCCTCCGGGGCAGGCTGCGAGGCGGGGTGGCTGCTCGAAAGCTCCGCGGGAGTGGCAGCGTCTGTGACAGCAGGCACAGCGTCTTCGGCGGTGGTCGGCATCGTGTCGGTGTCAGCGTCGGGGGCCGTGACGTCGGCGGCCGCGTCGGTTTTCGCCTTACGCCCGGTGAACCAAGGACGGCTGGGTGCCTTTGGCGGCCGGGGCTTTCCCAACATCAGTCGGACGATCCACGGGGACACGACGTACGCCAGGGCGATGATGGCCAGGGCGATGATGCCGACGCTGGCGCGTCCGGTGAAGTAGGTGATCCAACCGGCGATGGCGCAGGCCACGGTTAGGAGGGTCGTCCAGCCAGCGGCGATCAGGTGGCTCCCGGTCAGCTGCTGGATGCGCTGATACACGTGGTCGCGGTGCGCCAGTTGGATGGGCTGACGGCGCCAGATCCGCCAGAGCAGCGTGACGACCACATCAACGGCGTAGATGGTGAGCGGCGCGAAAACCACGACGAGAGGCAGGCCGCCTATGAGGCCCATCACGCTGAGACCCCACACGCCGGCGCCCAAGAAGTAGCTGCCGCTGTCGCCCATGAACAGCTTTGAGGTCAGGTTCCACGGCAGGAAGGCGGCGAAGGCGATGCCGAAGAGCAGCGCGTAGGCCAGCAGCGACTGGTTCTGGAAGTGGAACCCCCAATAGACCCAGTACACGCCGACGGCGATTGCGTGGAACGACGAGATGCCGTTCACGCCGTCCATGAAGTTCGCGGCGTTGACGTAGAAGATCGCAGCGACGATGCAGATGATGCCCAGCGTGAGCCCAAAGAACTGGTTGTAAACCAACCAGCCGATGGCGAGCGTGGGCACAATCGCTTGCGCCGCCAGGCGCACGATCATCATCAGCCCCAGGAGATCCTCGAGCGCCCCGACAACCGCGAGGGCCACGGCGGCCGCGACCAGGGTCTGCATCGGCTGGTTGACCCAGCCGCCCAACAGCCAATAGGCCAGCAGCCCGGCCAAGAAGCCCAGCACGATGCCGATGCCGCCACCCCGAGCGACGACGCCTTCGTGGGAAGTGCGGTGGTTCGGCGCGTCGACGGTGCCCCGGCGCGCCAGCAGCGGCCCGACGCGGGCGAAAAGCACCGCCGCCACGGCTACCGTGACGAGGATCCCGACCACAATGCTCATGAATCGTCCTCGGGCGCGTCGTCCGCGTCAGGCGTCGGGTGGACGAACTCCGTCCAGGTCTTGCCGCGAACCTCCGCGGGATCGAGCGGCGGGACAGCCACGCGGCTCACCAGCTCGTGGGAGGTAGCCCCCGCGACCTCGGAGTCGGAGAACAGCACTTCGTCGAGCTTCTCCCCCACACGTAGACCGGTGAACTGAATCTCGATCTTCTTGCCCGAACGGGAAATGAGGCGCTTGGCGACGTCGAGGATGCGCACCGGTTCGCCCATGTCGAGCACCAGCACGTCGGCTGGCTGGCCGATGGCGCCAGCCTGAATCGTGAGCTCGCAAGCCTCGGGAATCGTCATGAAGTAGCGGGTGACATCCGGGTGGACGACCGTCACCGGGCCACCTTTTTCGATCTGCTGATAGAAGGTGTGCAACACCGAGCCGCGCGAGCCGAGCACATTGCCGAAGCGCACCGAGAGATAGACGCCGTTGACCTGGGCCGCGAACCAGCTCGTCAGTTGCTCGGCGGTGCGTTTGGTGAGCCCAAGCACCGACGTCGGATCGGCCGCCTTGTCGGTGGAGATGTTCACGAAGCGCGCGACCTTGTGGCGCCGGGCACAGTTGAGCACGTTGAGGGTGCCGAGGACGTTGGTCTTCCAGCCTTCCTCGGGGTACTGCTCGAGCATCGGCAGGTGCTTCAACGCGGCGGCGTGAAAGACCACGTCCGGCCGATGCCTGGCGAAGCTCTCCTCGAGGGCGGCGGCGTCGCGAATGTCGCACAGCACCATGTCGGGGGTGTCCAGCATGCCGGTGCCGTAGATCGATAGCTGCACCCCATGGAGGCCGCTCTCGTCCCGGTCGAGCAGCACGAGTTCCTTGGGGCCGTAGCGATGCACCTGGCGCGCGATCTCGGCGCCGATGGAGCCGCCGGCGCCCGTCACCATGACGACCTTGCCGGAGAGGTAGCCGGCGATCTGGCCGAGGTTGGTGGTCACCTGGGCTCGTCCGAGGAGGTCCGTCACGTCGACCTCGTGGAGCTGGTTGAGCGCCACTCGTCCGCCGACGATGTCTTGGACGGACGGCAACACCAGAAGCTTCAGCCCCGCCTCGTCCATCTCTTCGCTGAACTTGCGAAGGAAGGACTTGCCTTCGGAGGGAATCGCCAAAATGACGGACCGGACGCGGTTCTCTTTGGCGATCCGCAGCAGATCTTCGCGAGAGCCCAGCACCTTGCTGCCCGCCATGTGCAGGTTTCGTTTGTTCGGATCATCGTCAATGAAGCCGATGATCTCGTAGGGGGCGTGGCGGTCGAACATGAGCAGGCGCCCCAGCTGTTGCCCACCGTTGCCAGCCCCGTAAATGAGCACGCGCTCGGCGTTATCGGCGTGCTCGCGAGCCTGACGGAACGCCAGGACGGCCCGCGACACGAACCGGGAAGCGCCCATCAGGGTTAACGCCAAGAGGGGAACGATGACACCGACACCGCGTGGCAAGGCGCTGCTGGAGCCGATGAAGACCACCGCGCAGATAATCGCGACGATGACCACGATGCCCGAGAGCCACGTGACCTCCTCGAAAGAACCGACCGGCGCGCGCCCACGGTAGACCTTGGTCGCGAGGCCAAGAATGGCTTGTAAGAGGGCGGCGACCACGGGGTAGAGCAAGATCTGCGACCACTGCTCAGGCGTCAACGAGGCGAGGTTGTACCGGGTGGCCACCAGGATCACGGTGGCGACGAACCAGGCGAACAAGTCCCCAAGCGCAAACATCCCGCGCACCAGGCGTGCCTCGCCGACCATCGTGGAACTCACAGAGTGTTCCTCCTCAGCTGGGTTGGTGCGCGCCTGTCGCTTGTCAGGCCTTCCGCCCTAGGCTAGCGAAACTCCGCCCGGGACGGTCGCTGGACGTGCCGCCTGGGCCCGCGCGCGTGGGCGTCCTCCCATGCCGCCCGCCGACGCCCTAGCGTGAGTCCATGAAAATCGCGATGGCTTCCGATCACGCCGGCTACGCCCTCAAAGGCGAGATCGCAGCATGGCTCACCACCCAAGGGCACGAGGTCGTTGACTTCGGCGCTCACTCCGAACAGGCATGCGACCTTCCTGATCACGTCTACCCGGCCGCGCTGGCGGTGGCGGACGGTTCCTGCGATCGGGGCATCTTCGTGGACGGGGTTGGCTACGGCAGCGCCATGATCGCCAACAAACTGCCCGGCGTCTTCGCCGCCGTCGCCCAGGATCCGTTCTGCGCAGGACTCGCCCGCTCCCACTCTGACACCAACGTGCTGTGCATCGGCGGCAAGATCATTGGCTCCGCGCTCGCCATGGAAGTGGCAAAGACCTGGATGACCACCGACTGGCTCGGCCTCACCGAAGAGAAGTATGCGCGGCGAGTGGCGAAGGTGGTCCAGATCGACGCCGACCACATCCGGCGCTTGGGCGCCTAGGGCGTGTCGCGACCGGCCCCAGTAAGGGGCCGCGGTTCGCGGGCGGACTCGACGCCACCATCGTCAGCCACGATTCAGTCATGATCGCTGCCGCCACCTCGCTTGGCTATCCCACCCTCGACCCAGTGACAGAGTCGTGAGCAGGCAGGCCAGACCCCTCGACGCGGAACACGTCAGGCGCGCATGAACCGCCATCACTTCGAGAAGATCGGGCCCACGCGGTCCGGTCCCCTGACGGTGAGGTGCACGCCCGCCGGGTGGGGCTCACCGTCCTGTTCCACGGAACCACCTTCGAGGTGGATTCCGAAATGTTGGCCCCGCCCATGAGCATCGGCGTCTACTTCGGCGAAAGTCCCGCCGCAACATCAGTGGCCTCCGCCGACATCTTGGCGTTCCTCATCGAGGCCCTGGCGTTTCAAGGGTTCGACGTCCAGCTCCTCTGAGCGTCCGAAAGGGACGGTAAGCGAGGGCAACGCGGCGATTCAGGGCCTCCGTCGGGACGCCAGCCGCGCCAGGATCACCGCTGCCACCAGGGCCGTCGCGCCGCAGATCGTCCAGACGACGAGGTAACCCGACAGCGGGGCGTGACCGGCGGCGGTGTCCAGCGAACCGGTCGAGAGCAGCGCCAGGCCGTAGATCGCGGAGGCTACGGAGCCGCCGATGGTCTTCACCGTGTTGGTCATGCCCGTCACGAAACCCGTGTGGGTCGACGGGGCCGCGGCGGCAGCAGCCGCGGGCAGCGCGGCGACCAGCGAGCCCGAACCGATGCCCGCGATCACCATGTTGGTGAGCGTCTGCAGATACGTCCCGTGGAAGGGGAGGAACAGCAAGTACCCGACGGTGACCAGGCCGGCCCCCAGGGCCAACGACCACAGCGTGCCGATGCGACGCGCAATCAGCGGCATGGTGAGGGCACCGACGGCGAGGCTCAGCACGTAGAGTCCGATGATGATTGAAACCCCGGACGCACTCACACCGAGTCCGTAGCCGGCCACGTTCGGATCCGTCCGGGCGAAGGTCGACAGCGGGATCTGAGCCCCGAGCACGGACGCGCCGAAGAGGGTGGCGGTCAGCTGGACGGGCCACTGGCCGGGCGCGAAGAACACCCGCAGGTCCACCAGGGGCGCGGGGCTGGCGAGTTCGACGCGGGTGAACGGGACGAAGAGCGCCACGCCCAGCGCCAGCAGGGCCCAGGGCCAGAGGTTCGCCACGCCGGTCAGGCGCAGGACCATGAGCCCGGCCATGATCGCGCCGAGCCCTGCGGCGAGCAGGCCGAAGCCCAGCCAATCCAGGCGTCCGGTCTCGACGGGGGGCACGTCCGGCACTCCGAACCAGATGACGAAGACCACCAAGGTCACCACGACCGCGGGCAGCAACAGCAGCACTGACATGCCCATCGTGTCGGCCAGGGCACCGGACGTCAGGGCGGCCACGATGACCGAAGCCTCAAGGGCCGCCACCAGGACGCCCGCCGCCCAGCGGGTGCGGCGCTCGTCCCCGGACGTCCGCCGATGAACGATCGCCACCTCCAACGGCAACCACACCACGTAGAAACCCTGCAGCGACCAGGCCACGAGAAAGGTTGCGAAGGTGGGCGCGAAGGCCACCGCCCAGGTCGCGGCGGCGGTCGCGATAGTCGCAAACACCAGCACTTTCTTGTGCCCGTAGAGGTCCCCCGCCTTGGCCAGCACGGGCACCAGGATGGCCGACACCATGAGCTGGGAAGCCTCGAACCAGTTGACGTCCGCGTCATGGATCGCCAGGTGCCGGGCGATGTCGGTGAAGATCGGGGTGTAGTAGCCCTGCAGAACGCCGCTGGCGATTTCAACGCACACAAGGAAGCCGACGATCTTGGCCAGGTCGCCACGGATGTTCGACCCGGTGGGCATCGGCGCGGTGGCAGTCATGAGAGCTCCGTTCGAGCATTCAGTCGGACCCTCGTCAGGTTAGTCTCGAAGCCTCCCGGAAACGGGGACTAATGTCGACGTTGCTTGCGTTCGTCGTCCTTGCTTGCGATATATCGGCAGCAAGGACCACTAACGCAAGCAAGGTGGAGAAAAGGGTGGTCGGGCCAATGGCCTCAGATTCTTGTTCGGTGGCTCAGGGTCGAGGCGGCGAGGCCGCTCGCGTGGCTGCGGTGACCCTGTCAGCAGCGTTGGTTGGCTTCCAGGTGGCCTTGGCGGCCGGAGCTCCCTGGGGGGAGTTCGCGTGGGGCGGGTCAAACGCGGGGGTCCTGCCTCGCAAGCTGCGGGTGGCGAGTGGAGTTTCGGCACTGCTGTGGACGGGCGCCCTCGTGGCCGCCGCCTCGCGGAGTGACGCGCCAGACGTCCGACGTGTGCGGGCCGGTTATGGCGTGCTGGCCGCGGTGGGCACCCTCATGAACGCCGCGTCACCGTCGGTGAAGGAGCGGTTGATCTGGACGCCTGTTGCTGCGGGGTTGGCGCTCAGCCACGGAGTGCTCGCCGTACGTCCGGGGTGCTGTCCGGCGAAGCCCGACGCCACGAGCTAGCGGCTTCCCGGTTCAGATTCGTTCGACGAGCAGCCGATACCAAGCGACCGCTTCGGTGAGCGACGCGACGCTGACGCGCTCGTCCACGTTGTGCAGGCTTTGGCGTTGGGCTGGCGAATAGCGCAACGGGTTGAAGCGATAGACGTTCGGCCAGCGGCGCTGGAAGTGGCGAGCGTCCGTGGTGCCCATCACCAGGTACGGCACGGGCAAGGCGTCCGGGATTGCCACCTCGGTGACCTCGCAGAGCAGGTCAAAGGCGGCATCCAGCGGGGCCAGCTCGGTGGGCTCCGAGCCGCTGTGGACGGTCACCTTGACCGTGCGATCGCCGATGGTCCGACGAACCCGGCGGACGGTCGTCGCGATGGTCTCTCCCGGCATCACGCGGGCATTCACGCTGGCGTGCGCGGTCGCCGCCAACACGTTCCGAGCAGGAGAGGCCTCGAGCTGGGTGACCGCGATCGTCGTGCGGACCATCGCCGCCGTCTCGGCCCCCATCCGAGCCAAAGCTGATGCCAGGGGCCCTCGAAGGTGCCGGGCGCGGCTCAAGACGGCGGCGAAGGGGCCGGACGCGTGCGGGGCGATCCGCGCGAACATCTCCAGGGTTGCCTCGGTCAGGTGCGGCGAGAACGGATGCTCCTCCAGTCGGACGATCGCCCGCGCCAACCGCGCCGTGGCCCCGTTGCGGGTCGGCATCGAGGAGTGGCCGCCCTCGCCGGTCACCGTGAGATCGAGATCGAGGTAGCCCTTCTCCCCCACCCCGATCAGCGCCAGGGGCACCTCGACGCCCGGGAACGCCTCGGAGACCACCGCCCCGCCCTCATCGAGCACGAACCACGGCCTGACGCCGCGCACCTCGAGGGCCTTCACGGCCTCCACCGCAGCCCCGCCGGAGACCTCCTCGTTGCAGCCGAAGCTGAGCCACACGTCCCGCGCCGGGGTGAAGCCGTCGGCGAGGGCGTCCTCGACGGCGGCGCAAAGAGCAGCGACCGGACCCTTGCAGTCAAGCGTCCCGCGCCCCCAGAGCATGCCGTCGGCCTCGACGCCGTCGAAGGGTGGGTGCGTCCAGTGGTCGTCCGGGTTGATCGGGACGACGTCCAGGTGGCCCATCAACACCACGGGCGCCTCGGACGATCGTCCAGCCCAGCGGATCAACAACCCATCCTGGGCGATCCGCGTCACTTCGCACCGGGCGTGCAGCTGCGGAAATTGCTCGCGCATCGTCGCCAACAGGGCCTCGAAGGGCTCGCGATCGGTCGGTTCGTCGACCGGGGCAGCGATGGTGCGATGCGCGACTAACGCGCGGAGCGCCGTCACCACGTCCATGGTGTTCCTTTCCGCGCCGCGGCGTTGACCCGAAGGGCCGGACGCCACGGCGTTGACCCGAAGGGCCGGACGAGCGTTACTCGCCCAGCCCGACGCCCATGCTGCGGGCCGTCTCCACCCACTCGTGATCGCTGGGGACGTACTTCACCTTGCCGGCCACCTCGGACAGCGCCACCGGCTCGGTGCCTTCGCCTCGCGCGGCAACCATGACCCCGTAGGTGTCGGACGCCACCAGTTCCGCGGCGGCCGAGCCGAGCCGGCTGGCCAGGAGCCGGTCAGTGGCGCACGGGGTGCCGCCGCGTTGGACGTACCCCAGGATCGTGACCCGCGACTCCAACCCGGTGGCCTCCTCGAGCTGGCGGGCCAACTTGAACGTGTGCTCACGCTGACCGTCGGTGACGTTGGCGAGGTGTTGCGCCGCGGCCTTCTTCGCCTCGATGGTCTTGGCGTTGCGCGACAGGAGCTCGGCGGCCTGCAGGTCGGCGGTGTCGATGATGTCGCGGGCACCCTCGGCAACCGCGATCACGCTGAACGTGCTACCGCCTGCCATGCGCTGCTTCACGGTTTCGGCGATGCTCTCGACGCTGAAGGGAATCTCGGGCAGCAGGATCACGTCGGCGCCGCCCGCGATACCCGCGCCCAAGGTCAGCCAGCCGGCGCGGTGCCCCATGACCTCGGTGAGGATGATCCGGTGATGGCTGTGCGCCGTCGAATGCAGGCGGTCGATGGCCTCGGTGGCGATCTCCATGGCGGTCGCGAACCCAAAGCTGGTGTCGGTCATCGCAATGTCGTTATCGATGGTCTTCGGCAGGGTGATGACGTTCAACCCGGCGTCCACCAAGCGCATCGCATTCTTGGCCGTGCCACCCCCGCCGAGCATCACCAAGGCGTCCAAGTTGTTCGAGCGATAGTTGTCGACGATGGTCGGGATCGCGTCGCGCACTTCGCCGTCGAGCAGCATGCGCTGCACCTTGTCGCGCGAGGTGCCGAGGATGGTGCCACCGATGGTGAGAATGCCCGAGAGGGAACGCTTGTCCAGCTCGATGAACCGGTTCTCGGCCAAGCCGCGAATGCCGTCGCGGAAGCCGATGAGCTCCATGCCGTAGCGGCCGATCGCAGCCTTTCCGAACCCACGGATCGCCGCGTTGAGACCGGGGCTGTCGCCACCCGCCGTCAGAATGCCGACCCGCTTAGCCGCCTGTGCCATGTCGTTCCTCTCGCCGAGTTCAACCTAACCCACCCTCCCCGGGCGGGAACAGACACCCGCGACAGGCCTGGAACGCTAGCTGGAGGTCGAGGCGCCGAAGGTGCCGTACCGCTCGACGCGCTGCCAGCCCAGTCGGACGCCCGCCACCGCCGTCGCCACCGACTGAATCACCACGAGATACAGCAACTGCCGGTAGCAGAATTGCGTGAGCGGCAGCGCCCACAACGGACGCGGGCTCTCCTTGTCGAGGCGGAAGGCGTAGAGCGCAACCGCAAGATCCACGAGTTGGAAGGCGCCCCAGACGGTGAGGGCCCGGACGGGATCCAAGGCGAGCACCCCATAGACGGCGAAGACGTCCACGGCCGGCGCCAACAGCGGCAGCAGCACCTGAAACAGGGTCATGTAGGTGAAGGCGCGGCGCGTGTAGGTGCCGCCGCGGCCCCGTTGCCGCAAGCCCGCTCGATGCTTCCACATCGCCTGCATGGTGCCGTAGGACCAGCGGTATCGCTGGCGCCACAAGGCATTCACCGTGGCCGGGGCCTCGGTCCAGGCGATGGCATCCTGCCGATACGAGATGTGCCAGCCCGCGCGTCCGAGCGCCATGGTGAGGTCGGTGTCTTCGGCGAGGGTGTCGCTACTCACGCCGCCCACCGCGCGCAGTGCCTCGCGCCGGAAGCCGCCCACCGCACCCGGAACGGTCGCCATGCAGCCTGCGATGTCATACCAGCGCCGGTCGGTGTTGAATCCGACGACGTATTCGATGTGCTGCCAGCGGCCGAGCAGACCGCCACGATTGGCGACCTTGGCGTTCCCTGAGACCGCCCCCACCCCCGGATCGGCGAAGGGCTTGATGAGGTTCGCGATCGTGGTGGGCTCGAAGACAGTATCGCCGTCGACCATGACGACGATCTCGTGGGAGGCCACCGCGATGCCGGTATTCAAGGCGGCGGGCTTGCCGGCGTTCTCCTGCCGGATCACGCGCACCCCCGGGAGGGCGAGCTTCTCCACCAGGTCGGCGGTGCCGTCGGTGGAACCATCGTCCACCACGACCACTTCGACCGGATGCGTGGAGGCGAGCAGCGATCGGACGGCCGCCTCGATGCCTGCCGATTCGTTGTAGGCGGGGACGATGACCGTGACCGGTTCCGACGGTGGCGCACCCGCGGGTTCGGGACGCCGGACGTGTCGCGAGGCCGACCAGACGACCAGCGCCGCCCGGAGCAACGTCAAGACGCCCGCCCCGAGCATCACCCAGCCGATCCCGCCTACCAGAGAGGTGGCCAGCCACAGCAGGTGCGCCAACAGCCACCCGAAGAGCTGGTTACTGGGCGGCGAGGGGACGGAGGCTTTGGTGAGGCCGAGCGCCTTATCCACAGTGGTGAGGGTGTAGCCCGCGGCCTGCAGCTTCGGGATGAGCTGGTCGAGGGCCGCGACGGTCTGCGAGCGGTCGCCGCCTGCGTCGTGGAACACGATGATTTGTCCGGTAGTGCCGGTCGGCGGCGTGGCGTTGGCCACAATCTTCGCGACTCCGGGCCGCTTCCAGTCCTCCGAGTCGACGGTGGTCAGCACGGTGAGGTACCCCTCGGCGCCCGCTACCTCCACCGTCTGCAGAGACGCGTCGTCCAGCACCTTGTTCGTGGAGGAGAAGGGAGGCCGGAAGAGCGAGGTCGTGCGGCCGGTGAGCCCACCGATCACCAGTTGGGTGGCACGCAACTGCAGCTGGACCTGCCAGGGGGCCGCGCCGCTCATGTCTTGATGGCTGAACGCGTGGACGCCGAGCTCGCTGCCTTGGGCCTCGATCTGGTTCAGCAGGTCGGGCTGGCGGATGACCTGATTGCCCAGGACGAAGAAGGTGCCGTGCACGCCGTGGGCGGACAGAACCTTGAGGATCTGGGGTGTCCATTCGGGGTCGGGACCGTCGTCAAAGGTCAGGGCGATCGTCTTCGCCGCCGGGGAGAGCGTCTTGAGTGTCGTCCCGGTAAGTCCGACCCCGGGGCCGCCGTCCATCACCGATTCGGGAACCTTCGCCGTGCTTCCCACAGCCGGGACGTTGTAGAGGGTGGTGGCGAGCGACCGAGCTGGCACCTCGACGATCAGGCCGGTGGCCAGGATCAGTCCGAACATGCCGAGCAACAACCAGTGCGCCCTCAACTTGGGGGCGGTCGCTCGGGTCATGGTTTGCCGGGCGGGGCCGTGGGCTTCTTGGTGGCGTGGGCCGACCCGACTGGGGCGGCACTGGCCGTTGCTGTGGAGGCGGTGGTGCTGACCGAACCGGGGGCGGAACTCGGGGCTGAACTCGACACTGGGCTCGCCGCCGCGACAGCAACGGTGGCGGTAGACGCCGTGGATCGGGCGGAGGGGGTGACCTTGCCGCTGGCGGTCGCGGTGGTCGCCTTTGGGGTCGGCTTGGCCGAAGACGACGCCGTTGCGGTCGTGGCTGGGATGGCGACGGCATCGGGGCGCGTCCAGCCACCGGGCGTCCCGGCGATCCCGCCAAGCAGGCCCGCGACGACGAGCACCAGGGCCATGACCACGATGGAACTGCTCGACCAGGCCGTCACCCGAACCCGGCGCAGGCGCTGACCCGACCGATCGACAAAGACCGGCGTCGGCTTCACTCGCCGGGCCGCTGCCTGGTTGACGCCTCCCTGCTGGGAATCGTTCTCAGCGCTGTCTGGCACGCCACCATGCTAGAACCGCCTGTGCGTGGCGCCTGCAATGGCTGTGGAACCCCTGGCATCCTGGCGGTGATGAGTTTTACCCGAGATTTGCCCAGCGTGAGCGTGGTGATCCCCGCCTGGGACGTAGCCGCGTACCTCCCTCGGTGCCTCGATGCGCTGCTCAACCAGGACCACAGTCCGATAGAGATCATCGTGATTGATGACGGATCAAGCGACGCAACTCCGGCGATTCTCGCCGACTACGCCGCCCGCCACCCCGAAATCGTGGCCCGGCGGCAAGAGAATGCGGGTCCGGGTCCGGCCCGCAATGCGGGTGCGGCCCTCGCGACGGGCGATTACCTGATCTTCGTCGATGCGGACGACTACGTAGAGCCCGACTATCTTGCGCGCTTGGTGACGGCGGCTGCGGCCTCCGGCGCCGAGGTCACCGTGTGTGGCTTCTCCTTCGACCTCGGACGCGTGCGCCTGCCCTATCCGATGCTCGGCCTGCCCCGAACTCTCCCCGGGCCTCGGGCCTCGCGCCTCACGGTCGAAACCTTGCCCCTGCCGCCGTTCGCCTGGACGAAGCTCTACCGCCGCGAGTGGTTCATCAGCCAGGGCTTCGCCTTCCCGCCGATCTTTTATGAGGACATCGGCAGCACGGCCTCGATCCTTTACCGCGCCGAGACGGTGGCGATCGTCCGACGGTCGCTCTACCACTACTGCCTGCGTGACTCGGGCATCACCGGCGACTTCGGGGTGCGTAACGTCCAGGACTACGTCGCCGCGGCCGCACGGCAGCGTGACTTCCTGGTCGGTGAGAGCCTGTGGCCGGCCTGGCGCGGGGCCTTCCGGTGGTTCACCCTCGTGGCCCGCGTGCAGGTTGGTTTCCAGATTCTCTTCTTGGACACCCACATTCGGCGTCGCGACCGCCTGCGGTTGTTCGGGCTGTTCAGCCGGGAACTCGTGGCGCTGGGCGGCGTAAGACCTGAGGCACCGAGCAATCCGGGCGCCCTCGTCCAAGTCGAGAACTTTCCCTTCCGCGAGCGCCGAAAGGACCTGCGGGCCGCACGCACGCGCTAGTTTGAGGTCCGGAAAGGTGGACACCGTGTTACCCCTCATTGGCATTGATATCGGCGGCACCTGGACGCGCGTCGCGCTCGTCCACGATCGGACGATCGTCCGCGAAGTGCGCCACCCCACCCCCAAGCACACCGACGCCTTCTTGGCGGCCCTGTTCGCCGTCATCGCGGACCTGCGTGCCGAGCGGACGGACGTCGCGGCCGTCGGCGTCAGCGTGACCGGACCCGTGTCGCCCTTCACCGGCACCTTGTTCGCGCCACCGAACAACTCCGGCCCCTTGGCGGGGTTGGATCTCGGCGACCGCCTGCGGGCTGAGACCGGCCTTCCTGTCGCCGTGGATCGGGATACCAACTGCGCGCTCATCGCAGAGGCGGCCATTGGCGGCGCAGCCGGTCACGCGAACGCCATCTTCGCCACGTTCTCGACCGGCGTCGGCGCCTCGGTGCTGCTCAACGGCGCCCTGTTGCGGGGGCGCGATGGAACCGCCGGCGAGTTGGGTCACATGGTGCAGTCGTTCGACGGGCCCCTCTGCGGCTGCGGGCGACGCGGTTGCGTCGAAGCCTTCGCCTCGGGGACGGCGATCGCCGCCGCCTCGGGCTTCCCCGATGGTGCGGCGGCCGCCCACGCCGCCGAGGCGGGCGACCCCAAGGCGCAAGCGGCCTTCGCGCTGGCCCGGGAATCCATGGCGTCCGCGTGCGCCGATTGGGTGAACGCCTTCAACCCCGAGGTCATCGTGATCGGCGGGAGCGTTGCGCAGCACAACCCCGAATGGGTGGAGCACGCCCAAGCCCGCGTTTCCGACGCCTTCGCGCCGGCGCGCGACAACGTACCGGTGGTCTTGTCGACGCTGGGCGATCACGTCAGCTTGCTCGGGGCGGCGATCCTCGCCGAGTCGGCGTTGTCTTAACACGAAGCGCCCTCCCTCGCCCCACCCCCCACGACCTTGCTGGCGTTGTTGATCTTTGCTGGCGATATATCGCCAGCAAAGATCCCAAACGCCAGCAAGGTGGACAGGAGGGGCAGGTGGGACAAGACGGAGAACAGCTAGCCCGCGATCGCCGCGAGATCGGCCGCCAACGCCGGGTTTCCGGGTCCGAAGTTCTTCAGCAGCACCAGGGTTGAGGTCTCGCTCGCGTTGTGAATGCGGACGCCCGCGCCCGCAGCAGCCTCGGAAACGAAGAACTCGTCCTGTGTCGGCGCCCCGAAGCGGACCATCGTCGTGGCCTCGGCGGCGTGCGGCCCGATCGAGCCGTGGCCCTGCACCACGATGACGCCGTAGGCGCCGCCGTCCTGCACCGTCACCGTCTGGCCGGGAGCCACGGTGAGCTCGGTCGCGCTGAAGGTGGGCGACTTGTGGACGATCCACGACTCGACGAAACGGCCACGGCCTTCGGCCAGCGATGTCGAGGTCTCGAACGGGATCAACTGCCGGCTGCGCACGAAGTCGGGGTCGGTGTTGAGTTCCCAATCCAAGAGGTCGAGCACGTACTCGAGATCGCCGATGCGGTCGTGCGGCACGTCCTTCCACAGCAACTCGTTCGGCACCTCGCGGTTGTTGCTCCACGATTCGCACATGCACAACACGTCCGAGGCGGCCTGGGGTTCGTAGGTGCAGACGCTCGCCGGGGCGTGCAGCACGCCCGCGGGCACGTCCCACCCGGTGCCCAACTGCGTGCGGTAGCCGAAGGAAAGTTCGGTGATCCGGTTGTCGCCGCCCTCACCGAAGCGGATCAGCCGCTCCTTGAGCTGAGCGCGCGTCACGTGCGGCTGCAGCCCGAGGAAGGACACCGGCTGGGCCCCCAGGACGTTGTTCATCTGCGGCGGGTAGAAGTAGGCCTCGGGCTTGGACACCTTGCCGAGCGGCAGGGCGTGCTCGTCGCGGTGATGGACGTGGAACGGCAGGGCTTGCTCGTTGTCGAAGAACTTCGCGAACACCGGCCACTTCCCGTGTTGCTCCCAGAGGCGGGCACCGATGAGGTCGGCGCCGAGGTGGGCGATCAGCTCATCGAGCGGCAGCAGGCCGCCGTCGGGGTCGAGCGCCAGGCTGAGCCCCTCGTATGGACCCGTCGCCGGACCGTTGTCGGCCCGGATCGGTGACGACAGCCAGCGCTCGTCGATGCCGCCGCGGTCTTTGCCGAAGTCGTAGTAGTCGTCGGGGTGCAGGCGCAGCCGTCGTCCGGGCGTCGAGAACACCCGGGGCACCCACGCCGGGGCCAGCCGGAGCACCCCCTGGCCCTGATCCAGCGCGCGCTGGGCGCCGCTCTCGCTGAAACCGATCTGGTTTTCGGTCATTCCGGTGCTCCCTTCAGGGGCAGTCGTGAAGTTATTTCGCGCGGTCCGGGGCGGGCCCCGCCACGCGGACGCGCCCGCCCAACTCGCGGACCCGTTCGAGGAAGGCGGCGTTGGGTTCCCGGTCGGTGATGAGGGTCGTGGTGGCCGAAAGAGGGGCGATCTCGGCGAACTCGCGTTTGCCGAACTTCGTGCTGTCGGCCAGCAGCAGGGTGTGGGTGGCGCAGTCCATCATCGAGCGCATCATGCCGGCCTCGGGCAGGCTGCTGGTCCAGACCGTGCCGTCCTCGGCCACTCCCCCGACGCCGATCAGCGCCCAATCGGCGTGGATCGGACGGGGCTTGCCCGAGCCGTCCGACAACTCCACCGGACCGACGGTCACGAGCGAGCGCAGGCGGAAGGCGCCCCCGAGCACGTAAACCTCGCGGGAGCCGCCCCGGGCCGCCAGCTCTTGCGGCAGCACCAGGTTGTTGGTGACGACGGTCAGCCCGCGCTTGGCTGCGAGGTGCTTCACCAAGGCCAGGGTGGTGGTGCCGCCGTTGATGAGAACGACGTCCCCGTCCTCGATCATCTCGGCGGCGGCGCGCGCGATCTGGTCTTTCAGGGCTGCTTGGGTGTCGATCCGGCGCTCGAACGGGATGGCCGCGTTGGGTCGGTTCTCGTGCGTCACGGTGACCCCGCCGTGCGACTTCTCGACCGACCCCTGCGAGGCCAGGATCTCGACGTCGCGGCGGACGGTGTCCTCGGAAACGCTGAACTCGTCGGAGAGTTCGCGGATCGACGCGCGTCCACGATCCCGCAGAAAGTCCAGCATCTCCGCGCGGCGGCGGGCCGGGTAAAGGCTTTCCTTGGGACTCACTAGATCCTCCTGTTGCGTGTTCTTGCGGCAAATGCTGCCATATTCGTCGCAGCCTGCGCTAGGGCGTCCGTATTTTCAGATATGTGCATAACAATCCCGCAACTAGTCGTTGACTCACCGCGAGTACAGGCACAGACTGGCAGAAATGACGCGGATGGGAGTCGCGGAGCGGACACGCCGCTCCTCCGTCGCGGCAGCAGCACAGGAGATGTGACATGAGGAAGAAAGTCTGGGCAAGCCTCGCCGCCATGGTGGCGGCGGCACTTGCGTTCAGCGCCTGCACCGCGAGCGGTAGCACCACCTCCACTTCGGCGAGCGCCGGTGGAAACGTGACCCTTGAGTTCGCCCAATGGTGGGAACCGGAACTGCCGGCGGGGTCACTGCGGACCCTGATGGATCAGTTCGAGGCCGCCAACCCCGGTATCAAGGTCAAACTGATCAGCGGACCGTATGCCTCCACCAAGGAGCAGGTCGTGGCGGGCGCCGCCGCTGGCACCATGTCGGACGTTGTGGGTCTCGACGGCGCGTGGGTCAGCGATTTCGTGAAGCAGGGTTCACTGACGAACCTCTCGACCGCCATGACCGATGCCAAGTTCGATGCGAGCCAGCTCGCCGCCCAGGTGAAGATCAAGGGCTCGACCTACATGATCCCGGTGGCCAACTTCGTCTATCCGATGTTCGTCAACAACGACGTCCTGACGAAGGCTGGCATCAGCGCGCTCCCCACCAACCGCACGGAGTTCGCAGCGGCCGCCAAGGCGATCGCCAAGTCCGGCACCACGTCCGGATGGATCCTTCCGCTCGACACCGCGACCCCGAACGGCATCCAGAACGACTTCATGTCGTGGGTGTGGGCCTCGGGCGGTTCCATGCTGAAGGACGGCCAGCCGAACCTCGTCGGTAACCAGGGCGTCAAGGACGTCATGGCGTTCGTCAAGGATCTCTACGATTCTGGCGCGATCGCTAAGGGCACCTTCACGCTGAAGGAGCAGGACAAGGTCAACCAGTTCACCAACGGTCAGGTCGGCATGATGGTCGACTCCCTGGCCCACGTGAACCTGATCCGTCAGCAGAATGCCAACCTGAAGTTCACCGTGGCGGCCATCCCGACCGCGGACGGCTACACCGGCAAGGGCGCCCTGCCCTACGCCTCGTGGGGCATCGGCATCGCGAACAACAGCAAGCACCAGGCTGAGGCCTTCAAGCTCGTGTCCTTCCTCATGGGCAAGGACGTCAACGCCAAGATCTGCTCGCTCGCCCACGCCTTCCCGGGCAACACCGGCGCCGTGCCGGACTTCGTGAACAACGACCCGGCGTTCAAGCAGGCCTTCGACCTGTTCCAGAAGAGCAACCTGACCAACGAGTTCACCGGCCTGCCGGTGGCCGAGGACCTCATGCGCTCCTTCGACAACGAACTGCAGAAGTACCTCGCGGGTAAGGAATCCGCCGACGAGGCTCTGACGGCAGCCCAGGCAGCCTGGACCAAGTCGTTCGCCGCCTAATTCCAGCCAACTATGAGCGGGGGCATCAGGGTTCCCAAGGGCCCCCGCTCAATCAACCTCCGGGAAAGGAGACCCTCGTGACAAGCACACCCACGTCGGCCGCCCCACCGCTACTCAAGGGTGGTGGCAAAGGCTCCACCGCCATGCTTCGTAAGATTCGTAAGGTGGCGTTGCCGTACGGCTACCTCACCCCCACCGTGGTCCTGCTCACCATCTTGATGATCATTCCGATCGTGATGGTCGTCGGCTACTCCATGATGAACAACGTCATCATGATCAAGAACCCGGTCTTCGTCGGGTTCCAGCACTACGTTGAAATCCTCACCAGCGACGCCTTCCGCAACGCGCTGCAGAACACCTTGTTCTTCGACATCGTCAGCGTTGTCGTCCACCTTCTTCTCGGTTTCGGGTTCGCGATGATGCTGAACTCCCCGATGCTGGGCAAGGTCACCAAATCAATCTTCCGGACGATCTACGTCCTGCCCTGGCTGTTCACGGTCGCGATCATCGCGGTGCTGTGGCGCCTGCTCCTCGAGCCCACGGGCGTCATCAACTACCTCCTGATGACGTTCCACCTCACGACGACGCAGATCGAGTGGCTGTCCAACCCCGACATCGCTCTCTACGCGGTCACCTTCATCAACATCTGGTCGGGTTACCCCTTCTATATGACCAGCTTGCTCGCCGGCCTTCAGGGCATCCCCAAGGACTACTACGAGGCCGCCGAAGTCGATGGCGCGTCGGGCTGGCAGAAGCTGATTTACATCACGCTCCCCCAGCTCCGTCCGATCATCATTGCGATGGCCCTGCTTGACTTCATTTGGACGACTCAGCAGTTCGCGCTCATTTGGATGACCACCGGCGGCGGACCGCTCGGCACCACCGAGATGCTCAGCACCTACACCTACAAGTTCGCCTTCTCGACCTACCAATTCGGATCGGCAGCAGCGTCCGCGGTCATCATCCTCGTGATTTCGATGGTGCTCACCTACCTGTACGTCCGAGCACAGAAGGTGAAGTACTGATGAAGTCCGAACCGCAGCGCCGAGGAAAGCGCAATCCGTTCGCCATGGCGGGGCTCATCGTCGCCCTTCTCGCCGGGGCCGCGTTCGCTGCTCTGCCCGTGTTGTGGATGTTGTCGAGCTCGTTCAAGCCGAACACCGACATTTTCCAGAACCCGCCGCATCTCATTCCGACGACGTTCACCTTGGACGCCTACACCAAGATCTTTACCGATCCGGTCAAGGTTCGGTTCTTCGTGAACAGCTATTTCATCTCGCTCGCGGTCACGGCCTTGACCCTGTTCGTGTCGGTGCTGGCGGCGTTCGCGTTCAGCCGGTTCGACTTCCCGTTCAAGTCCGCGCTCAACGTGGTGATCGTCAGCGTCCAGGCCGTCCCACCGATCACGTTGCTGATCCCCTACTTCGGCTTGATGGTCGGTTTGGGGCTCTACAACACCTATCAGGGCCTGATCTTGACCTACATGGTGTTCACGTTGCCGTACGCGATCATCATGCTGACCGGCTACTTCAACACCTTGCCGCGCGAGCTGGACGAGGCCGTGAAGGTCGACGGCGGTTCGTCGTGGACGGCGCTGTGGCGCGTGCTGGTGCCGATCTCGGTGCCGGGACTGGTTTCCGTCGGCATCTACACCTTCATGATCGCCTGGAACGAATACCTGTTCGCGCTGACCTTGACCAAGACGGTCGACATGCGCACGGTGCCCATCGGCATCCAGTTGCTCATGGGTCAACACTCGTATGAGTGGAACCAGATGATGTCGATGTCGATCCTCGGCTGCATCCCCGTCTTGTTGTTGTTCCTGTTCTTCCAGCGGTACTTCATCGGTGGCATGAGCGCGGGCGCCGTCAAGAACTAACCACCCACCCCCCACTACCTTTCACAACAATCCATTAAGGGAGAAAACAGAAATGCTGACCACCGGAGACCGGATCCTGAGTGTGGCAAACCAGACAGGTTTCGCCGTACCAGCGTTCAACATCAGCGACTACGCCATGTTCAAGGGCATCGCCACGATCTGCGAGGAGCTCGACGCGCCCTGGATCGTCGCGATTCATCCGGACGAGTACTCCCATGTCGGGCCCGACTTCATGCGAGCCGTCCTGGCCCGGGCGAACCGGTCGTCCGTCCCCATGGCCGTCCACCTGGACCACGGCGGCACCTACCAGCAAGTGTTGACGTCGATCCAGAACGGGTTCACCTCGGTGATGATCGACGCCTCGCTCAAGCCGTTCGACGAGAACGTGGCGATCACGAAAGAGGTCGTCGCGGCCGCCCATGCGGTCGGGCTTTCTGTTGAGGGGGAGCTCGGCACCATCGGCGCCAACGATTCCTACGGCGAGTCGGGCGCCACGGAGATCATTTACACCACGGCGGCGGACGCGAAGCGGTTCGTGGAGCAGACCGGGGTCGACAGCCTGGCCATCGCCATCGGCACCTTCCACGGCCTCTACCCCGCGGGCATGACGCCGCACCTGGAGCTTGAGCTGCTCATGGAGATCAAGGACGCCGTCAGGCTGCCCCTCGTGCTGCACGGCGGCTCGAACAACCCCGACGACGAGATCTCGGTGGCCGCGCGCACGGGCATCAACAAGATCAACATCTCGAGCGACATCAAGATGGCGTACTACACGAAGATGCGCGAGGTGCTCGCGTCGCACCCGAACCTGCGGGAGCCCAACGCGATCCAGCCCGAGTGCGTGAAGGCGATGAACGAGGTCGCGGCGCAGAAGATCCGCCTGTTCGGGGCCGACGGCAAGGGCGCTCTTTACCGCTAACCCAGCCGCCATCACGCTGGTAGGGACAAAACCCGCGAAAGGCGAGGTTGCACGGATGAAACACGATTTGGTCCTCGGTTTGGGTGGCTGCGTCGACTATGAAATCGAGTGGGATCCGGGGGTGATCGAGAACCTCGTGGCCCGGCTAGGGATCGGGCCCGGGGAACTCGATCGCGGCACGGAGGTCATCGACGAGAGGTCCTTGGTGGTCTCGTTGCTGGCGTTCGTCCGCGACGGTGTCGGAGGAGAGCGAGCACTCGCCTCCTCCGACATCGGCCGCCGGTTCGCGGAGTTGTTCGGGTATCGGGTGACCCTTGGAGGGACGTGCGTCCGGGCGGCGCTGGCCATCGCGCAGCTGGGTGTTCCCAGCACGGTGCATTTGGTGAGCATCGACGAGAACGTCCGGCGGCTGCTGCCTGCGGAGGTGGGGTATCTCTCCAGCGCGTCCCATGACACGTTGGATCCGCACGTGATCGTCCAGTTCCCCGAAGGGGCGCGGATTCGGGTGGGGGACGACGTCATCGTCTCCCCCAGCGCGAATCGGGTGATTTACGTCGACGATCCGCCTAATCGGGAGATGGTGCTGAGCCCTCGGCTGCCGGACCTCTTGGAGCAGGCCCGTGCGTTCTTGGCGTGCGGGTTCAACGTGATGCTTGACCCTGACAAGGTGCGCGACCGGATCGCCTTCCTGCAATCCGCCATGACGCGGCTGCCTGCGGACGCGCTGGTGTTCTACGAGGACGCCGGCTTCCACGACCCCTCGATGCGGGCCGTCATCAGCCAGGACTACCGCGGACGGATCGACGTCCACAGCCTCAACGAGGACGAGCTGCAGAGCTACCTGGGGCGTCCGGTCGACCTGCTGGACGTCGACGACGTCGTCTCGGCGCTGCGGGAGTTCCAGCCGTTCGCCCTTGGTCCGACGGTGGTCGTCCACACGAAGCATTGGGCCCTGGCGTACGGGGCTCGCGTGGCTCAGCTCGGGCCGTCGCTGGCCGCCGGCATCGACCTGGCCGGCACCCGCTTCCGGGTCGGGGATGTGATCACGGCGGTTGACCTGCAGCACACCCAGTGGCTGCCTCGCCAGGCGGCTGGGGAGGCCTTCGCTGTGGCAATCTCGGCTCGGCTCGGGGACGCGGTGTGCTGCATCCCGGCGCGGGTATTGGACGTCACGCGTCCAACGACGGTCGGTCTCGGGGACACGTTTGTGGGCGGCTTCCTGGCGGAGTTCGTCTATCCGGGCACCCTGGCGGAGGCGCCCGATGCTGGCCGAGCGGGCGCTCCCCTGGTGAACGGGTCGATAGGATGCTGAAAGGTATTTCGCCCCTGCTGACGCCGGAGTTGCTGCACACCCTGGCGTCCATGGGCCACGGCGACAAGCTGGCGATCGTCGACCAGAACTATCCGTCGGCGAGCTCTGCGGCGTTGGTCCACCACCTGGCGGGCGCTGACACCTGGAGTACGGCCCGGGCCATTCTGTCGGTCTTCCCCATCGATACCTTCGACGAGCCCGCCGTGTGGTCGATCACGCCTGCTGGGCGCCCCGATGCCGTCATCGAGTCGCATGGGGAGTTCCAGACCGAGTTGGATCGGGCCGAGGGCCGCCGGGTGACCGTCCAGCCCCTCGAGCGCCTGGACTTCTACGCGTTGGCGCGGACGTGCTTCGCGATCGTCCAAACCGGTGAGCCGCGGGGGTTCAGCTGCTTCGTCCTGACCAAGGGCGTCCTCTAGGACGTGCCCCGCGCCTGGTCGATGCCAGACTTGCGGCATGACGTTGGAGTTGGCCCTGACCCTGGTAAGCGGCGTCGCGTGGTCGGTCGTCTACGTGGCGGCCATTCGCATCGGCTTTCGCGACCGCACCTACGCCATGCCGTTCGGCGCCCTCGCTCTCAACCTCGCGTGGGAGTTTCTCTATACGTACGACGGCTTCACGAGCCCGTGGGGCGCCCAGACCTGGGTCAATCTCGTCTGGGCCTGCCTCGACGTGGTGATCCTGGCGTCGTACCTGCGCTTCGGACGCCGGGACCTGCCCTCGTTCGTGACGCGCCCGATGTTCGGGGTCTGGGTCGTCGGCATGCTGGGCGTCGCCTTCGCGGTTCAGGGCTTGTTCATCGCGGAGTTCGGATGGAGCCTCAAGGCCGCTGAGTATTCGGCCTTCCTGCAGAACCTGCTGATGAGCGTGCTGTTCGTCCAGTTCTACGTGCTGCGCGGTGGTCCGCGTGGTCAGTCGCTGGTCATTGCCGTCGCCAAGTGGCTCGGCACCTTAGCGCCCACGATCCTCCTCGGCGTCCTGCCCGGGAACGTCTTTGTCATCGGCATCGGGGCGCTGTGCTCGGTCGTGGACCTGGCGTACATCGCGCTCCTGCTGTGGGGACGCCGCGGACCGAGCGCCGGTTCGATGAGGACTGTCTGACGGGGCCAGTCGGTCGTGGTGCCTCATAGTCAAATCCCCGGATGGGGTGGGTCGTGCCTCAGATGGTTTTTCCCCGGGTGTGAACCGCCCCGGTGTTTCCGGAGACTTGAAACCTTGGGAAGGTTGGAGTCATGCCAGGGAACACGTCGAAGAGGTATCCGGATGAGCTGAGGGCTCGGGCGGTGAGGATGTATCAGGAGTGTCGGCCTGATCAGGGCACGGACTGGGGTGCGATGCGGCATGTGGCGGGGCTGTTGGGGATTTCCACGGCAGAGACGCTGCGGAAGTGGGTGCGTCAGGATCAGATTGATCAGGGGACACGTCCGGGGGTGTCGAGTGAGGAGTCGGCTGAGCTGAAGCGGTTGAAGCGAGAGAACGCTGAACTCAGGCGGGCGAACGCGATTTTGAAGGCGGCGTCGGCTTTCTTCGCGGCCGAGCTCGACCGGCCAGGTCTGTGATCGTGGATTTCATCCGCGAGCATGCCGACCACCAGGAGCCTGGTGGTTTGCGATGGGGTGTTGTGACGAAGTGGGAGGCACGACCAGCCGATCTGCGCTGTGCTGACTGAGCATGGTGTTCCGATCGCCCCGTCGACCTATTACGAATGGGCAGACAAGCTGCCCACCGACCGACAGCTTCGCGATGAGGTGTTACTTGTCGAGGTCCGCCGCGTCTTCCACGCCAACCGAGGTGTGTATGGGCCGCGGAAGGTGTGGTTGCAGCTGAACCGGGAACAGATCCCGGTGGCCCGCTGCACCGTGGAACGCCTGATGCGCGCTGACGGGCTGGTGGGGGCCCGGCGTGGCAGCAAGAAACGCACCACCATCGCCGATCCGGCAGCGCCACGGCCCGAGGATTTGGTGGGGCGTGACTTCGAGCCGGTGGCCCCGAATCGGCTGTGGGTGGCTGACATCACCTATGTGTCGACCTGGGCCGGGTGGGTGTATGTGGCGTTCGTGATCGACGCCTACGCCCGTCGGATCCTGGGGTGGCGGGTCGCTGCGACGATGACCACCGCCATGGTGCTTGACGCCTTAGAGCAGGCGATCTGGACCCGGGAACGGGAAGGCCGTGACGATTTCACTGCCCTGGTGGCACACACCGATAGAGGCTCGCAGTACACGTCGATTCGCTACACCGAACGGATCGCCGAAGCGGGGATCACCCCCTCGGTGGGGAGTGTCGGCTCGTCGTATGACAATGCGCTCGCGGAGACGATCAACGGCCTCTACAAGGCTGAAGTGATCCGCCACGAAGGGCCTTGGCATGGGGTCGATCAGGTCGAACACGCCACCGCAACATGGGTCGACTGGTACAACAACGTTCGCTTGTTCGAGTACTGCGGTGACATCCCGCCCCTCGAGCTCGAGAACGCGTACTACGCTCACAAGCAGCCACAAACAGAGGCTGCTTAGTCAAACAACGAAGCCTCCGGACACGCCGGGGCGGTTCAGTTGGCCATGGCGGCGGGTTTCAGGGTGGCTTTGTAGGCGGCTAGTTCTTGGTGTTGGGCGGGGTTGAGGATGCCGGCGTCGCAGAGCCGTTGGTAGGGGGTGCGGGGGGTGTCGTAGAGGCGTTTCCGGCGGCCGATGGTGTCGGTGGTGTATCCGGTGGGTTTCTTGGTCGGGTTGAAGAAGTTGAGCCGGTCGTTGACGAGGGGCCAGAGTTGGTTGAGGAGTTCGAGTTCGGTGGGGGTGTCGTAGCGGTGGTAGAAGCCGTAGCGGCGGACGAGGTGGTTGTTCTTGGACTCCATGGTGGCTTGGTCGTTCTTTTTGTAGGGCCTGGATCGGGTGAAGTAGATGTCGCGGTCCCCGGCCCAGCCGATCAGGTCGTGGTTGATGAACTCTGATCCGTTGTCGCAGTCGATCCCGGTGACCTGGAACGGGATCTGGGTGATGAATTGGTCGAATATCGACAGCATGTGGACTCGGGCGTTGTTCCGGATCGCGCGGGTGAACACCCAGCCGGTGTGCATGTCGGTGTAGTTCACGGTGCGGGCGAACTCGCCTTTCAGGGTGGGGCCGCAGTGAGCGACGGTGTCGACTTCGAAGAACCCTGGTTCGGTTTCCACTTCATCGCCGGCTTTGCGGATGCTGATCGAGTTCCGGAGCAGGTTGCCCGGACGGGTGCTGCTCTTGCCTCGTAGTGGGTCTTTCGCTCGGGCGGGGGCCAGGTAACGGTCGATCGTGGCAGCAGACATCGACGTCAGTTCGGTGCGCACCTCGTGGCTGTACCGGTCCTGGTCGAAAACCAGCGAGCCTTCGGCTTCCATCGCGTCGAGCCAGGTACTCATCGATTCGACGAGGTACTTACCGCAGGATCCGCCAGAGGTGGCCCACACGACCTGCAGCACCTTGATCGCGTCATAGGAGTACTTGCGTGGTTTCGTGCGGCGTCGGTCGATCACGGCCACCGTCGCGGTGGCTCGACCCTTCGGCTGGGTCAGCCGTCGCCGTAACTGTTGACGGGCATGATCACGGTTCCACCCGGTGACATCGACGACTTGGTCCAAGATTCTGCTTTTGTTTTGTTTCGTCGCTTCCCGGTACGCCGTGGCGTACTTCTTCGTGACCTCAACCCGAGCTGGCAACGACAGACCCTTCACCCTCATACCCCAACGGTGCCGGGCCAGCTTCCCGGGGGAAAATGTGTGAGGCACGGCCCCTACCCATGCGGGGACTTCACGTGAGTCTCGTCGTCGGTTCGAACTTTCGCGGACGGATCTGATAATGTTGCGAACCGCGTCACACGCGATCCCCTGTAGCTCAATTGGCAGAGCATGCGACTGTTAATCGCAGGGTTACTGGTTCGAGTCCAGTCGGGGGAGCTGACCTCAAGGGCCCGGTTGATCCGGGCTCTTGGCGTATCGGGGCGGTAGCTCAGCCGGTCAGAGCAGGGGACTCATAATCCCTGGGTCGCGGGTTCGAGCCCCGCCCGCCCCACCAGCAAATTACCGCTCGTCTACTAGGCGTCTTACCCCGACGGGCCCGCCGCAGGGACATCAAGCTGCGCCACGTTTGTGGCCGTTGGACCGGCGTGATCCGGGTGCACCGGGTGTGGTCTGGGTGAACCGGAAGATCCACGTGGAGCCCGCCCAAGTCGGAAGCCGGCATCCGGGACGTGGCGATCCCGCAGCGCCTCATCCCGGTTCTCCACGAGCATCTGGAGACCTTCGCCACCCCCCGGCGAGGAAGGCCTGCTCTTTCCCCGCCTCGAACGGACGCCAGCAGTAGCCTTCTACGATCACGAGCTACTTCAAGCAGGCCGCCGCGATCGCCGGACTCTCCGATCTACGCTTCCACGATCTCCGACATGCGGGCGCTGTCATGGCTGCCCAGCAGGGCGCCACTGTTGCGGACATCCAAGCCCAGCTCGGGCACTCCACCGCCAACGCGGCGTTGCTCGATCAGCACACAGCCGAGGGGCGTGATCAACTAAGCCCATGGCAGCTGAACAGTGGCTGACTTGCAGGGAATCATAAAAGTAGGATGTTCCGCACCGCATGGGAGACAGGGGTCAGTCATGTTTCACCGTCGGGCATTGCCGCCTCTTGAGGTTCGGGTCGCCCGAGAATCGCCAGATCGGCACTGGCCGCTATACCTCGCGATCAACGGTTGGATCGCACACGCCGAAAGCAAGGCAGGCGCCACCCTTGCCTTTATCGGAGCAGCATCAGCCGGGCTCGTGGTCCTGCTACCCAAGCCCAAAGACATGACCGTGCTAATGAGCGTATTCGTCGTGTCCTGCAGTCTGCTTCTGATTCTTGCGGCGACACTCGCATGCCTCTCGATCTGGCCGCGCCTTGGCCGTTCGGACGCTCCTGAGAACCCGCTCTACTACCGCCATCTGTCAGAACGTTTCGGAACACCCTTCAAGGCTCAGCAGGCCGTCAATGCGGCGCTGAGCGACGACGAGGCGTATGTCAAGCATCTCAGTGCGCAGATCGTTGCCAACGCCACAGTGGCCACACGCAAGTATCGCTGGGTTGGCCGATCGATTGTCGCCTTGGTAGTCGCACTTGTCTGTCTTCTCGGTGCACTGCTGACCCAGTGGTTCGGGTGGTAGCACCGGTTGTCAGCACCGCGTTCTAGTGTTCTCACATGGTTTCAGTTGAATTGGATTCGCTACTCACCGATCTCGACGATGGAGTCCGAGAAGTTCTCTCTTCCAGCCCCACGGTTCTCGAACGCTCGGATCCCGACCTCAACGACATCAAGGGTGCGGGATCCTCGACATGGCTGAAGATCCCCGATGTTGTGGCGGTGGTCGCTGACCTTCGCAACAGCAGCCGGTTGGGGACAGGCAGGCACGACGTGTCGACCGCGAAGATCTACCAGTCATCGGTCGATGGCGCGGTTAAGGTCTTCCACGACTTCGACGCGAACTTCATTGACATTCAGGGCGACGGTGGGTTCGGTCTCTTCTGGGGGCAGTCAGCTTACGAGCGCGCCTTCTGCGCCGCCGTGACGGTCCGCTCCTTCAGTTCGCTGCTTGTAAAGCAACTCGAGTCAAAGTACGGAGGATCAGGGTCATTCCCCGAGACTGGCTACAAGGTTGGGATGGCCGCCGACCGGGTCCTCGTCAAGACGATCGGCAGCCCGAGGGACGTCGCAGAGCAAGAGGCGGTGTGGCCCGGTCGGGCCGTCAACCACGCGGTCAAGTGTGCACAATCGGCAACTCGGCACCAGATTGTTGTAACCGAATCTCTCTGGAACCACTTCAAGGAGAACGACTTCGTGACCACGAGTTGCGGATGCTCAAACGGGGTCCCCGGCTCGGATGTCACCGATCTCTGGAAGGAGTTCGAAATCGAGCACATCCACGACGAGGACTATCGCCATGGATATGTCCTCGAGTCCCCCTGGTGCAAGAAACATGGCGCAGAATTCTGCTCGGCGATCCTCGCCGGCGAAACAACCCGCGAGATCACTGAGCAAGCACGCCGTGCTCTCCAGTTGAATCAAATGAGGGCTGCGCTTGAGACTAAGCGGGTCCGCCGCAACAAGTATCCGCGATAGTCCACGTCGCCGACGGCGTCCCGGACGGCCGAGCCGGCAAGCCTTCTCGGCATCGCGCGCGCTGTGGTCGGCTTCGAGGGCGGACTTTCGGCTCTGGTCGGCGAGGGGTGAATGGCCATTGCCGAACAGCGCCTTCATCTGGCCCTCGGTAACCGGACTTCGCCTAGGCCTGATCACCAGCGCCGGGCCCTGAGGGCGACGGCCGACGCGGGCGAGCGCGCAGCGTTGCGGATTGAACGCGCCCTGGCGAAGGCCTCCGAGGATGCCTCGCCCCGAGTCCGTCAGCCTCAGCCACCGCCTGCGCACCATCGCCGCGGCAGAAGGGGTCCCACCCCAGCGCGTGCGCAATCGATACGTGTTCCAACGACCTCTCGCTCGACTGTCGCTGGATCCCCGCTGGGTACTCAAAAGGTGGCTTCAGCCTCGAGGTGCGACTTGGCCTGGCCACCCGGACCACCAAGGATCTTGACCTCCTGCGCCTCGATACCGCGACACTGACAGGCCCTGAACTCCAAGACCTGCTCGACATCGCCCTAGATCAAGACCTTGGCGATGGTTGCACTTTCACCAAGCGACCGCCACGACAGGTGCGCGTCGAGGACGAACTGCCATCGACTCGGCGGGTGGTAATCGACGTCCACGTGGACCGGAGCCCCTTCGCGACCGCGACCATCGACATCGTCACTTCTGCCACCCAACCGGCTGGCAATCTCGAAGCTCTCGCGATTCGCCCTGTCCTCGGTGGCGCCCCCTTCAACATAAGCGCCGTTGATCTCTCCCGCCACGCCGCCGAGAAGACCCACGCTTGCGCGCGCCTCTACGCCCACGAACGCCCCGCTTCCAGAGTGAAGTACCTCATCGATCTCGCGCTCCTGATTGAGCGCCAACTCTTGGAGCCAGCCGCCTTCGCGAAAGCCGTCGTCAGCGTCTCGCCGAGCGCGATCACTCGATTCCCCCAACTGAACTCCCGAGCCCACCCGCCGAGTGGGGCACCACGTTCCACAGCGTGGCCAACGAAGTTGGCCTCGCGACCGCACCCTCGAAGCGTCCTCACTTAGCGTTCGCACTTCTATGCGGACGCCATGAAGCCACCCGCGAACTGATCGCCTCCCCCAGCAGAACAATGGCTCGGGAGTCGTCGGCCAACAAGCGCTCGAGACCCGTCCGACTAGCTAGGCCCCGATAGCCACCAAGGACGGGAGCCGCGCACGGGACGCCGAATCAAGGCCACCACCTTGACTTCATGGCGCACATAGAGCCCTCTTCCAGGACCCTTGCACAGGGGTATAACATCCCTAGAAATGCAGTTCTGAGACGCCACTTGTCACTTCTTGCTTCTGGAGTCGCTGGAACTGTAGGGTTCGATCCATGATCCTGCTGCGGTTCACCTGTCTGAATCACCGGTCCATGCGAGATGAAGCCAACCTCTCCCTCGTGTCCAGCACCCTCAAGACGGCGCGCCCCGCAAATGGCGATTGGGCGTCGAGCACGGTGAGGGTGGCAGGAGTCTACGGACCAAACGCATCAGGTAAGTCCAACCTCCTCGACGCTATTTGGTTTGCCAACTCCTGCATCCGAAACTCAGCTACGACCTGGGCCGAGCGCCCGCAGTTGCCACACCATCCCTTCCAGTTGAATCCTGATTCGCGCGACTCGCCCTCGATGTACTCATTCGATTTCGTGGAGGACGGGGTTCGCTATGAGTACGGCTTCGAGATCTCGGCAACAGGTGTGGAATCCGAGTGGCTCAACGCCTTTCCCTCGGGTAGGCGGCGGGTCCTTTTTGAGCGGTCTATGGACATGCCCATCCAGTTCGGGCGGAGTCTTGGGGGACAACTTCAGGCCCTCGAACGCATGGCTTCGAGACGGACCCTCTTCCTGAGCACAGCAGCTCTTGGGAAACACCGGTTGCTACGAGCTCTGCATCACGCCCTCTCTAATCATATCCAGTTCGCTCAGTACAGCGACTCGGACAGGTCCGCTCGCATCCGATGGGTCATGGGGCTTCTAGATGATGAGGAACTCCGGGCTCAAGCGACGAACTTGCTGCGCTTCGCAGATCTAGGGATCTCTGCGATCTCAGTCTCGGCCGAATTGGAGTCAAGCGAACTAGATGAGCCCGTGAAGCGGGCGCTCCTGGCCTTCAACCGCGAGTTGAGGAGGAAGCCGACACCGGATGACTCGCGTGACGGCAGCGGAGAGGATCCTGAATTCGATGAGGCAACTTTCTTGAAGGCGCTTCGGGACGTCAGCAAGTCCATTAGATTTAGTCACGGGCCATCTGAGGACTGCACCCTCGACCTGCGGGACGAAAGTAGTGGGACAATCGCTTGGTTGTCGCTCGCCGTTCCCGCCCTGCAGGCGCTAAAGAAGCAGACAGTTCTCCTTGTCGACGAACTGGACGCAAGCATGCATCCTCGACTGACGGCCGCCCTGGTCGCAATGTTCAAGGACCCCCGACTAAACACCACCGGTGCCCAACTTGTGTTCACCTCGCATGACGCCACGCTTTTGGGCCACCTCTCCCCGGTAGAACTGACGCCTGACGAAGTGTGGTTCTGTCAAAAGGACGCAGAGGGAAATTCCGAGCTCATCAGCCTCGCAGAATTCACCACCCGCATCGGCGACAACTTCGAGCGACGCTACCTTCAAGGGCGCTACGGCGCGCTTCCTATCATCTCGCCAGATGAGCTAATCCACGCCCTTCAGTCGACCCCCGATGAGGCCACTATTGAGCATGCGCAGTAGGGGCGAGCCACGCGATATCCGCCGGCGTACGCGAACACGGACCGAACGTCGGGCGATTCTCATCGTGAGCGAGGGAGTTCGGACGGAACCAGACTATTTCAACGGACTCGCTCGCGCCGAGCGTCGATCAAACATAACAGTGCACTCGATGGCGCTCACGGTTGTCGGCACGGGGCGCGACCCTCGGCGTGTCGTGGCCGAGGCCAAGCGGCAGGCCCAGCTAGCCGGGGCCGACCCATTCGACTCGGTCTGGGCTGTAGTGGACGTGGACCAGCACAGTAATCTGCAGGACGCCATCATCGATGCTAAGGCCTGCGGTGTGAGGGTGGTGATATCGAATCCTTGTTTCGAGGTCTGGCTGCTGATGCACTTCGAGCAGGTCACAGCGTTTCAGGATGCGAAACAACTTGCCCGGAGACTCTCTCGCCACGGCCTTGAAACAAAGGCGTTGCCCGCCACGTTTCCCTACACCAATCGAGCCATCGCACAGCAGCGAGCGAGAATCTGTGACCCTCATTCGGCTCGCAATCGAGTAGGACCAAACCCCTCAACAGCAGCCCACTTGGTTGTTGAGGACATAATTCGCTGACTAGACCTCCATCGCATGTGGGATACGACACCTCGACTGAAGGTCGCGAGTAGTGGTGCTGGAACAAACACGGCTTTTGCCCGCAATGTCGGCCAGTCCTGAGGTCTCTCGGCGTGAATTGAGTCGATGCTGCCGCACAGTGAGCCTTCCTATCTCGGTGAATCTTGAAGGCACTTGTACGAAGTCGCCGTCACGCGGCGGTCATCCGCCAACCCCGACCGCGACCCGGGTCACTCGGACCCGGATGCTCTTCATCAGCGGCTGGTCGCTTTGGGTGCTGAGGTCGGCTGCACCCAGCAACACGTTCATCTCCGGCATGTAGCCCGCGGCGCTGCCCCTGGGTAGGTCGTAGGGCACGGCGCGGTGGAGTGCAGCGATCGCGTGGTGCCGTCTTTGGACGTCGCCACGATGTCGACGAAATCACCCTCCGCGATCCCCCGGGCCGCCATGTCGGCCTCGTTCAGGAAGATCAGCTCCCGCAGGTTCTTCACGCCCCGGTAGCGATCGTCGTTGGAGTAGATCGTCGTGTTCCACTGGTCATGCGAGCGCATGGTCTGCAGCACCAACACGTCGCTGTCCGCGGGGATCACATTCGGCAACTCCGCAGATGAGAACTCCGCCTTGCCGCTGGGCGTCCGGAAGACCCGCTCGCGGGCGGGCTGCGGAATCCGGAAGCCTCAACCTACGTCGCACCAAGTCGTTCGATCCCTGGAACTTCGGGCAGCACACGCCATGACGTCGCCCCGGCGGACACAGTCATCGAATGACGCTCAGGAGAGCGATATTGAGCAACCGAGAGGCGGCTCAACCCCAGCGAACGTTGTTCTGCGCTGCCTGGGAGGACCCCGCCGACGACCTCGTGACTTGATCAATGAGGCGATGCAGGTTCACGGCGTCGGTGAAGTCGCTGACCGTCGAGCCGCCGTTCCGCACGTCTTGGGCGTAGGCGTTGTAGAGGTACGCAACATCTCGGACGCTCTGGTCGAGGTCGTCATCCCGAAGAAGGACGTACCGCTCAGGGATGGCGAGCGGGCTGCAGCTGGTGGCATCGCCCGTCATCTCCTCGATGGCGTTCTCCTGTTCGTTCTCGAAGGCGCGAGGGTTGCTGATGCGCAACGCGCCCTCCGTGCCGGTGATGACGATCCGCAGACCTGTCTTGTGGTGACCTTGACCGCCTTCGAGTTGGATGCTGAACAGGCCGCCGCGCTGAAGGTTTCCGACCATCATGACCTCGGTCGGGACCGGGTAGGGAACCTGCTCGCCCGTGTCGGTCAGGGTCACGATTGGGAACTGATTCTCGGAAACAGCGGTCAGCGTGCTCGGGGGCCCGACGGTGGCGAAAAGCAGATCGGCAAAGTGTCCGAAGTACACCGGCAGCAGGCTCACGAACGCAGCGGGGTCGAGCACCCAGGCGTGGCGTGAGGGTAGTTCGGGCCCGAAGGCGTCGACGCCAACCGACATGGTGACCCCTCGGATCTCGCCAACGTGGCCCTGGGCGATGAGGTCGATCGCGTAGCGGGCGCTCGGCGAGAATCGCCGTTGCAGACCGACGACGTGTCGCACCCCTGCGGCTTCGGCGAGGGCAAGCAGTTCTTCCGACTCGGCGGTGTTGGTGGTGAGCGGCCACTCGCTGTACACGTCCTTGCCGGCCGCGATGGCCGCCTTGACGAGCACCGCATGCTCCGGTGCCGGCGTCGGAATCACCACGAGGTCGACGTCGGGATCGTTCACGAGCTCGCGGTAGTCGTCAAACGCGTGAGGGATGCCGTGCTCTGCGGCGAGCGCCTGGGCTTTCGCCAGGGAACGGCTCGACACGGCGACAACCTGGACGTTGTCGAGGCTCGCAAGGGCCGGCAGGTGGCCGTAGCTTGCCCAGCCCCCCACCCCGATGATGCCGACTCCGATGGGGGCAATAGTCATAGTCGCTCCTAGTGCGTTTGTTGCTGTGAGTCAGCCCGCGTCACGCGGACCTGGATGCTCTTCATCAGGGGTTGATCGCTCTGTGTGCTGTAGTCCCCCGCGCCGAGAAGGACGTTCATCTCGGGCATGTAGCCCGCCGCACTGCCCTGCGGGGTGTCATAGGTGACCGCACGATACGCATGAACCGAGCGGGTGGTGCCGTCCTTGGACGTGGCCACGATGTCGACCAGATCGCCCTCGGCGAGGCCGCGGTCGCGCATGTCCGCCTCGTTCAGGAAGACCAACTCGCGCAGGTTCTTCACGCCGCGGTAGCGATCGTCGTTGGAGTAGATCGTGGTGTTCCACTGGTCATGCGAGCGCATGGTCTGCAGCACCAGCACGTCGCTGTCAGCTGGAATCACGTTGGGCAACTCGGCGTGGGAGAACTCCGCCTTGCCGCTGGGCGTCCGGAAGTCGCGCTCGCGGGCAGGCTGCGGAATCCGGAAGCCGTACTTCTGCCGCACCAGGTCGTTGAAGCCCTGGAAACCAGGCAGCACCCGCGCCATCACGTCGCGGATGCGGTCGTAATCGTCCACCATCCACTCCCAGCGCGTCTTGCTCTCCGGCATCGCGGCGCGGGCGATCCCCGCGAGAATCGCCGGCTCGGAGCGCAGGTCGGGCGAGGCCGGCGTCCGCTTGCCCATCGACAGCTGGACCGAGCTCATCGCGTCCTCGGTCGAGATGCCTTGGAGGCGTCCGCGTTGCTCATCCTTCTCGGTGCGCCCGAGGCACGGCAGGATCAGTGCCTGGGTGCCGTGCACCAGGTGGCTGCGGTTGAGCTTCGTGCTGACGTGGACGGTCAGATGGCACTGCTTGAGTCCCTCGGCCGTCGCGCGGGTGTCCAGGGCGGCGAGCACGAAGTTGCCGCCCATGCCCACGAACACCTTGACATCGCCGCGGCTCATCGCGGCCACGGTGTGCACCGTGTCGAGGCCCTTCTGGCGCGGGGACGTGATGCCGCACTCGCGATCCATGCGGTCCAGGAACTCCGCGGAGGCGTTGTGATTGATGCCGCACGTCCGGTTGCCCTGCACGTTGCTGTGCCCACGGACGGGCGACGGGCCGGCACCCAGGCGGCCGATGTTGCCGCGCAGCAGCAGCAGGTTGACGATCTCGCGGACGGCGTCGACGCCCGCCTCGTGCTGCGTCAGACCGAGGCACCAGCTCATGTTGGTCGCCTTGGACGCAAGGTAAATGGCGGCGGCTTGCCTGATGGCCGCCTCGCTGAGACCGGCCTGCGCGGCCAACTTCTCCCACGGAGTGCCCTCGACGAGCCCCTGGTACTCGTCGACGCCCTGGGTGTATTTGGCCAGGAAGGCGCGGTCGACCGCCGTCGGATCATCGCGCTCGGCCTCGAACACCGCCTTCGCCATGCCGCGGACGAGCGCCAGGTCTCCCCCGGGACGCACCTGCAGATCGAGGGTGCCCGTGCTCGTGGCCTTGTTCAGGGCCATGTCGACGAACTCATGCGGGACGATCGTCCGCGTGCTGGCAGCCTCAATCAACGGATTGATGTGGACGACCTGCGCCCCCTTGCGCGTCAGGTCGGCCAGTGTGGTGATCATGCGCGGCGCGTTCGACGCGGCATTCACCCCGAATAAGAACAACGCGTCGGCGTTCGACCAATCCTCAAGATCACAGGTGCCCTTGCCCGTGCCGATCGAGGCGTTCAGCCCGATGCCGGAGGCCTCGTGGCACATGTTCGAGCAGTCGGGCAGGTTGTTCGTCCCAAACTCGCGGGCCATCCATTGATACAAGAACGAGGCTTCGTTGCTAAGCCGTCCGGAGGTGTAGAACGCGGCCTGGTTGGGCGAATCGAGCGCGCGCAGCGCCGTCCCGACCGTCTCGAACGCGGTCTCCCAGCTGACCGGAACGTAGTGGTCGGTCGCGGCGTCGTAGGAGAGGGGGCCGGTGAGGCGGCCCTGATCTTCCAGGTCGAAGTCGGTCCAGGTGGCGAGCTCGGTCACGGTGTGGGCGGCGAAAAAGTCGTCGCCCGGACGCTTTTTCGTCATCTCCCACGTGGCGTGTTTGATGCCGTTCTCGCAGATGTCGAGGGTCACCCCAGGATCGTCCGGCCAGGCGCAACCGGGGCAGTCGAAGCCGCGGACGGGGTGGTTCATGGTCAGCATCAGCGGCAGACCCAGCTTGATTTCGCCCTGACGGAGGAAGACCTCGGAAACCGACTTCGCGGCCCCCCAGCCGGCGGCCGGGTGGTGGTAGTTCTTCTGCGACCAGGGGCCATCCGTCGCGGGGCCATAACCACCCTGGCGAGGGACGTCCGACAGGAGTCCCAACTGCTCGTTTCGGACGGCGTCCGGACCTTCGTTGTTGACCACCGCGGCTCCTTTCTCGCGTTGCAGAAATCCCGTTCTGCAAGCCGAAACAGGTTGAGGACCCCACGCTAGCTGAGGTGCCTCAGGGTC
Organism: Micropruina sp.; assembly: GCA_016716635.1. Lineage (GTDB taxonomy): Bacteria > Actinomycetota > Actinomycetes > Propionibacteriales > Propionibacteriaceae > JADJVZ01. The sequence continues at coordinate 776,165 of JADJVZ010000011.1, read as the reverse complement.
GGGTATGCCTGACGCGCAGGCGTCCGAAAAACACGACTGACGGTGTGCCAGGGCTAGCCCGCGGTGGGTGCGCTGCGGACGCGGTCGGGACGCGCGTAGATGTTCAGCGACGATCCGCGCATGAAGCCAACCAGGGTCAGCCCGGACGATTCGGCGAGTTCGACCGCCAGGGACGACGGCGCCGAGACCGCAGCCAGGACGGGAATCCCCGCCATCACCGCCTTTTGGACGAGCTCGAAGGATGCCCGTCCCGACACCTGAAGCACCGTTCCCTTGAGCGGCAGCCGGTCATTCAGGGTCGCCCACCCGATCACCTTGTCGACGGCGTTGTGGCGGCCAACGTCCTCCCGGACCACCAGCAACGCCCCCGTGACAGCGTCGAACAGCCCGGCGGCGTGGAGTCCCCCGGTCTTGGCGAACACCACCTGGCGCTCGCGCAGCCTGTCGGGGAAGGTGGCGAGGCGGTCGGCGTCCAACTGAACGGGATCGGCGGAGACGTCGAACCGCGAGATCGTTTGGATCGCCTCGATGCTGGCCTTGCCGCACACCCCGCAGGAACTCGTGGTGTAGAACGACCGGGAGATATCGGTGAGCGGCAGCGGGACGCCCGCGGTGAGGGTGACGTCCAGCACGTTGTAGGTGTTCGCCTGCCCGCCGGTTCCGGGTCCGCCGCAGTGAATGGCGCCGCGGAAGTCCTCCCCGTCCCGGATGATCCCCTCCGAGAGCAGGAACCCGGCGGCGAGCTCGACGTCGTGGCCGGGCGTCCGCATGGTCACCGACAGCGGCTTGCCGCCCAGTCGGATTTCGAGCGGTTCCTCGACGGCGAGCACGTCCTCAACCCGCCGCTCGCTCTCCCCCACGACGACCTTCGTGATCCGCCTGCTGACCGTGATTCGACCCATGGCCAGAGAGTACGCGAGGGGCGCTTGTGTCACAGCATGGAGCGACGTACGCTTTTCTGTACAGGAGGCCACCATGAAGACGCTGAGCTATACGGAGTCGCGAGCCCGGTATGCCGAAGTGCTCGACTCTGTGATCGACGACCGCGAAGAGGTCGTGATCACCCGCGCGGGCCACGACCCCGTGGTGATCGTGTCACTGGAGGACTACGAGTCGCTCAAGGAGACCGCGTACCTCATGCGCTCACCAGCCAACGCGCGCCGCCTGCTGGACGCCATGGAACGCCTCGAAGCCGGGCGGGGCGAGCAGCACGCCCTCGTCGACGCCGACTGACCATGCTCCTCGTCTGGGACGAAAACGCCTGGGACGACTACCTCTGGTGGCAGGCCCAAGACCGTAGGGTCCTCAAACGCATCAACACGCTGATCGAGGATGCGATCCGCAACGGCAACGAGGGCATCGGTAAACCTGAGGCCCTCAAGCACGACTTCGCCGGCTACTGGTCTCGACGGATCACCGACGAGCACCGCTTGGTCTACAGAATCGTCGGTGATGAGATCCGCATCGCCGCGTGCCGCTATCACTACGGACGCTGACAGCCAGGGCCTATCAGGCTGCGCCAGCCCACGGCGCCCGGGTCCGTAGCTAGCGAGGTGTCGGGAAAGATGACGTCGAGCTTAGACTCGGGGCTCAACGACTCAGGACTCAACGACGCCGTATCCCGGATCGGCGAGCAGCCCGTTTTCGATCGCCGCCATGGCCGTGATGGCAAGATCCCAACCAATGTCCGTTCCCACGAGTTTGCCTCGCCGGGTCGTCCAGGCCCCCGTGTCCTCGAACATCACCAGGCATCCTTCAAGCTGCTCATCGCTGAGCATGCGTGCTAGTGCCTCTCCACCGAAGCGACGGCTCAGCCCATTGGCCGGACTCGACCACCAAAGCTCCTTGAGCTCGACCACAGAGCGGGGCGTCCCACCCATGGCGATGTCCATCAAGATGCTGAGCAAGGGATCAAACGACCTCAGGTGCTGGGCGCGGTAGGCCAACCCGGCAAAAAGTGCATGAGCCATTTGGGCCCAACCCATGTCTGTGTCGGGCATCGCCTTACGATCGAAAACGGCCTTCTTACCCGTGATGGTGATCAGCCCAGCATTCTGGGCGGGCAGCCAGAGCCGATCCAGTGGCAGGCAGTCCGCAGCGGTGCGCCAGTGAGGAAAGCCCCTCGCCGCGCGTTGCTCGTCCAGTTCCTGCTTGCTCGCGTACGCCTGGTCCTTCACCTTCGCCCAAGCGCGCTCCCAGTCCCACAAGTCGAGGTCGGCGTAGGCCTGCTCCGCGACTGCGGGACGCAATACCTGCGTCGCGGTCACCTCGCGTCCGTCACCGACCCACTCGCACAACGCCAGCACCCGTTTGACGAAGTGGGAGGCCCGATACAACGGCGCGCTGATCGCCGGGTCGGTGGGATAGACGGGCTCGTCATCGGGCTCCTGATCGAGCCTCGGCACTTCCGGCAGTGACCAACCGAGCGGCAGTTCCCCGTACTGCTGCATGTGGTTCGCCGCCTGCGTGAGGGAATTGGCCATCCGACTGCCGGTGTTGCCCGTGCCAGGGCTGCGGCGGCGCCTCTCGTCCCACGGCAGAGCGTTCCAAGCTTCCTGAATCTGTTGAAAACGGTCGTTGAGATCGTCTTGGTTCTGCAGGTCGTCCATGGAGATCCCGATCTCCCGACCGAACGCCAGCATCTGTTTGGTCGGACCGAAGTTCGCCAGGTCTGCGCAAGCGTCCGGCATCTTGCGACCCGCCGCCTTTGCCTCCCGGACCAAGGCGGCCGGTTCTGCGGAGCCACCAGCCATGCGTCCGGTGTTGCGAAGGAATCGCCAGAAGGTCTCCAGGCTCGTCTGGAGCGCGGGCACGTCCGGCGGATCCAACGGCCCGTGCGCTGGCCAGCGAACCAAGAACAAGTGCGTCACACTGTCGGACGGCCACCGGTTCGCAGCCCATCCGTCATGGACGGAACGCAACCGAATAGCTTCTTCGATCAACTCACCATCGAGGACCCTCCGGTGCGCCTCGGCCCACTTCCGTGCGTGCCGCAACAACAACTCATACTCGTCCAAGTCAGTCACAAGCACAGCCTTGCAGGCGGGGCTCGACGGGCCAACGTCAGCCGATAAGAATTCACTTGCCGGGGTGGAAGGGTACGACGAGCACCACGATGTGGGGTCAATTCAGGGGCTTAAGATCGGCCCGTGGGAATCCAGGCCGTTCGCGAGGCCTATGCGGCGCGTGTGCGTGAGTACGTTGATGCGGTCGGGAGCATGGAAGATGCCGACGTCATTGACCAGAAGTACGTCCTGGCCTGGTCGGCCTCCCTCAGGGGCAAAGTGCTCGACGTGGGCTGCGGGCCCGGCCAGTGGACCAACTTCCTGCACGGGCACGGCGTTGACGTCGAGGGTGTGGATCCGGTGCCGGGGTTCATCGCGGACGCTCGGTCGCGATACCCGAACGCCCGGTATCGGATGGGGCGCGCTGAAGACCTCCAGACCTCCGACGCGAGCCTGGGCGGCGTTCTGGCCTGGTACTCGCTGATCCACACCGACCCGGCGGAGATCCACGGGCCACTGGCCGAGTTTGCCCGATGCCTGATGCCCGGCGGCGGCCTAGCTCTGGGCTTCTTCGTCGGCGCGAATCTCGCCGTCTTCGATCACGCGATCGCGCCCGCCTACGCCTGGCCGGTGGACCAACTCTGCGCCGAGGTCGAACGAGCCGGCTTCGAGATTCTCGAAACCCAATCTCGCCCCGGGCCCCCAGGGCGCACCTACGGCGCCCTCATCGCGCGCCGGCTCGGTTGAACCGGGCCCTCGGGCGGGATCCATGGCGCCAATCAGCCCCCAAACCATGCTGGATTCGTGCTTTCGTTGAACCCGCCGCCTCAGGGCCCGAAAACAGCATGACTTGGGTGGCCTGAGGCGCAGGAATCACCACGCGATATCCGCGCCCGGCGGGTGGTCCGACTGCTTAACGACGAAACTGGCGCACTCGTTGAACCCGCCATTTTCGTCACCCCTTGTCAGGGTCGATTCGTACCAGTGGCGATTGCGACGAGCGCCTCATTTCCGTCGTTCGTCCCATCTGACACGCCATCCGGACAGACCCGGAGCCCGGGCCCTCCTGGGGCGGCCCGGGATTCGCGTCCTCGAGGGCGACTATCGGATCCCCTACACGATTGAAGACGACGTTCTGCTCATCGGATGGTCACCGTCGGCCACCGCCGCGAGGTGCACCTGCGTACTTAGGCACCACCGTCACGCCGAACCGCTGAGGCTATGCCGATTCATCGTCGGCACGGGCGACCGGACCCAGAGTGCGACCCCGCAGTAGTTCACCCTCGTGGACGCGGTGCTCCGCCGGACCTTGCAGGCCTCCGACGCGGGCCATCAGCAGGTCGACGGCGTCTTTCGCCATCTGGCGGACGGGCTGCTGGAACGTGGTCAGTCCGATGAGGGGCGAGCTGAAAGTGCCAGAACCGTCGAAACCGGTCACGGACACCTCGCCGGGGCAGGCGATGCCCCACTCATGAAGGAGTTCCAGCACCTGGACCGCCGTCGGATCCTCGCCACACATCACGGCGGTAACCCCGTCCTCGATGGCCTCGCGGAGCGCTTGGGCGAATATCCCCTGATCCCCGATTCCCTCGTGGGGGATCAGAACGACCGTCGCTCCCCCGGCCTGGAGGAAGGTCTCGAAGCTCGTCCAGCGCTCGTACAACGTCAATGATGCGTCCGCGGGGGCCGTGGTGACGGCGACGTGGCGATGCCCCTCGCCCAACACGGCCTGCACCATGATCGATTCGCTGGCGCGATCGATCGAGACGGTGTCGATTCCGGCGGCGCTCACCGACCCGAAGCCGACCAGCACCACCGGCAAGAAGGTCGCGGCGTGCTCCGCGGCGGGCAAGGACGCCCGTCCGGACGCGATGATGAGCCCCGCGAGATGCCGGCCGATGAGGCTGTCCAATGCCTTCATCTGCGCGGGATGATCGTCGCCTCCGTTGGCCATCAACAGGTCCATGCCGAGGTCGTCGATCTTGTCCTGAACGCGCGAGGCGATCTCGCCGTAGAACGAGCGCTCCGCGCTGCGGACGACCAACCCCACCGCCGTGGGTGAGTTGCTCGCCAGGTCAGCGGCACGCCGATCGCGAACGTACCCCAGCGAGGCAGCGATGTCGGCCACGTAGGTACGAGTCTCTTCTGACACGCGATCCTCGCCCCGCAGCGCCCGACTAGCCGTCGACCGCGAGACCCCGGCCGCGCGCGCCACGTCGGTCAGTCCGACCATCGACCGTCGGTTCACGTGGGTCTCCTCGCAGTCGGGCGCCTGTCTGGCGCGCTCACGCTACCCGCCGGTTCGCCCCAGTGGCCAGTCTTGGACAACGCGGTGCGCGAACGATGCCGATGCCGGATCTTGGGTGACCGAGACCAGCGCCACCCGATCAACCACCAGCTCTGTCGGACGCGCGACCCCGCCCAAGGCCTCGGCGACCCTCTGGTCCTCGACCGCGTCTCGGCAATACGCAAGCGTGATGTGCGGCCCGTAGGGCGGGTCTGTGAGCAGGGTGCCCATCCCGTGGCCCACCAGGGCGTCTCGCAGACCCGCCACCACGGTCGACCATCCCACCGATGGTCCCCCCACGGCCTCGATCGCCCTCTCCTCGATCGAGGGCGGCCCCAATCTGACTGAGAAGGTTGGCCACAACCCGAAGATGCCTCCCAGATCCTTCCGCAGCCGAACCCACTTCTCTTCGGTGAGGTCGTCTTCAAAAGCGGTCAAGCGTTGCAACGTCATGTGCAGGTGCTCAGGTGGCTGAATACCAAGCTGCGGCATGCTCACCAACGGCTCGGCCATGCGTTCAAAGGCGTCCACGATGGGGGCGTCCGGGCTTGGCAGCGCGTAAAAGTGGAGACAGCCGTCGGGCCGGGCCCATTTCGTGTCGGGACGATCGAAGAAGGGGATCACGCCGCCTCCTTGCCGGTGGCAATGAGCCAGGCGTCCTCGGCCCGGAAGACGCAACGAACGAGCGTGCCTGCTGGCATCGGTGAGTCGGTTCCGGGTGCCTCAGCCGACAAGATCCCGGCGGGTGTCTCCACGGCGTAGCGGATCACCGCGCCATCAAATGCCGACGACGAGACCTTCCCGTCAACGCCCAGCCCTGACGACCCGGCGGGCTCCACCCGCAGGTTCTCGGAGCGGACCATCAACGTCGCAGTCTCGCCGGCCACCACCTGCGGGCCAGCTTGGGCCTGCAACAGGCGCCCCTCGAAGGAGGCCTCGGCGACACCGGTGGCGGCGACCGCCACCACGTGAACCTCGAGGAAGTTCGCCGACCCCAAGAAGGAGGCGACGAACGTCGAGTTCGGTTTGCGATACACCTCTTCGGGAGTCCCGACCTGCTCGATGCGGCCCTTGTTCATGACGACGATGACGTCCGACATGGTCAGCGCCTCCGACTGGTCGTGCGTCACGAACACGGACGTGATCTGCAGGCGCTGCTGAATGGCGCGGATCTCGTCGCGCATCCGAAGGCGCAGCTTGGCGTCCAGGTTGGACAACGGCTCGTCGAACAGCAGCATCTTGGGCTCCATGACCAACGCGCGCGACAACGCCACGCGCTGCTGTTGGCCGCCGGACAACTCGTTCGGATGCCGGTCACCGAAGGTCTCGATGCCGGTCAGTTCCATGGCCTTCCGGATGCGCACGTCACGTTCGCCCTTGTCCACGTGCTGCACGCGCAACCCGAACCCGATGTTGTCGAAGACGGTCAGGTGCGGGAACAGCGCGTAGGACTGGAAGACCATCGACATCGGACGCTTGTTCGGAGGTGTCCGGACGATCGATGTCCCGTCCAGCAGAATGTCACCCGAGGTCGGCGATTCGAACCCGGCGATCATGCGCAGAGTCGTGGTCTTCCCGCAGCCCGAGGGGCCCAGCAGGGTGACGAACTGTCCTGGTTGAATGGTCAGGGTGACGTCAGCGACCGCCGTGGCGGTGTCGTGCCGCGACGTGAACACCTTCGAGATGTCCTGCAGTTCGAGCAGGCCTGCGAGACCGTCACGAGCCGTCCCGAGGTCGCCCCTTGATTGATCGAGGGTCATGATGTCTTCGCTTTCGTCCGACCAATGGCATTCATAAGAAGGGTCGTGACCCCCAACACGACCAGCACCAGCGCAATCAGGATGGTGCAGTATGCGAAGGCGTTGCCGAAACGGCCCGCGTCGACCTCGTCCAGGATCTGGGAGGTGATCACCTTCGTTTGGGGAGTGGTGATGAAGATGATGGCCGTGATGGTCGTCATCGATTTCGTGAGCGTGTAGGTGACCGCCGTGACGATCGCCGGACGGATCAGTGGCAGCGTCACCAGTCGCAATGTTTGCAGGGCGTTCGCGCCCACCGAGACGGCGGCCTCTTCGACCTGGGGATTGATCTGCCGCAGCCCCGCGATCGTGGCCTGCTGCCCCGCCGGGATGCCGCGGGCGACGTACACCAGGATGATGGCGATCGCCCCGGAGCCGACGGCCAGCCCGCCCGCCAGCGCGGGAAGGATCTGCTGCCCCATGAACCAGGTCGGCTTGGCGAAGGCCAACGCAAACCCGAGACCGAGAACGGTCCCCGGAATGGCACTGCCCAACATTCCGGCGAAGTCGAGAAATCGACCCCCAGCAGGGAATTGCCTGACGACCAACCAGCCGACGCACACGGCCAACAAAGCCGCAATGGGCGCCGCGATGAGGGTCATGGACAAGGTCGTCCAGATCGCCGTTGAACCCAAGCGTGCGACGAACTCGTAGTGCCCGAGGCTAAAGGTGTTATCCACGCCCAAGATGTTGGTGAAGCCACCCGCGACGATCGCTCCAAACAGCAGCAAGATCAAGATCGTCCACAAAGCGGCGAGGGTGAGCATGGGCACCTTGACCCAGGGGTCGGTGACCGTCCGCCGGACGCCGGTGGGCTTGCCCGTGACTGTCACCACGGACTTTCGGTTCGCCCAGTACTTCTGGATGCTGAACACCGCGACTGCGGGGATGAGCAGCACCATGGCGAGACCGGCTGCTGTCGCCATGTCACCTTGGCCGGCGACGGCGAAGTAGATCTGGCTCGCGAGCACCCGGAAGTTTCCGCCCAAGACCAGCGGATTGGCGAGATCGGCGATGCCCTCCACGAAGAGGATGAGGAAGGACGCCAGCAGCGCTGGCACCACCATCGGCAAGGTGACCCGGAAGAGGATCCGAGTCTCGCTAGCACCTAACGCCTTGGCGGCCTCGAAAAGTGAGGGGTCGAGGTTCTCGAACATGCCACGGATGTTCATGTAGGCCAGCGGAGCGAAGGTCATGGCGATGACGATCACGAGACCTTGGAGTCCGTAGACATCGAACTCAAAACCGAGGAGCTTGTAGCTGATGATGCCCCGGCGACCAAACATCGTGATCAGGGCGGTGGCCACGGCAAACGGTGGGGAAATCATGGGAAGCAAGGTGAGCGCATGCAGCAGCTTCTTGCCAGGGAAGTCCAAGAAGACCTGCACGTACGCCATCACGAACCCGACGGCCGTGCCCAAGATTCCGACGAGAACGCCGAGTAACAAGGTGTTCCACAGTGGGGATAGATCGGCCGAGAACGTCCGGACGATCGCGGCGCGACCCCCTTCGGAGAAGGCTTCGACGGCAAGCTTAGCCACTGGCAATCCAAGGAGAACCAGCAAGGCGGCAAGCACCACACCGAGGACGACCCAGACATAGGGATCTTTGCGGGCCCGTTGGGAGCGGGCCGTGGGGATGGGGGCGGCAGCAGGCTGCTGGCGCGTCAGCGTTTGAGTCAACTCAACCTCGGTTTCCAGGGCGCGTGTTCCACCTGAGGGGTTGGCGGAACACGCGCGCTCTGTGGATGCGAACTACTTCGCGGTGGACGACGCGGCGACGTCGCTCTCGAAGGCCTTGATGAAGTCGGCTCGACCGTCAGCGGCCTTGCGGAGATCCCACGGGACCTTCTTCAAGGTGGTCTGCGGCGGGACATCCTTGCCAACAGTGGCCTTGGGCAGGGTCGGGGCCGCGTAGGAGGGAACGTCGGCGTACTGGTTCTGGGCGTCAGTCGACAAGATCCAGTCCATGTACTTCTTCGCGGCGGCCTCGTTGCGGGCGCCCTTGAGGATCGAAACCGAGCCGACCTCGTAGCCTGTGCCTTCGGCCGGGTAAGAGTTGACCAGGTCAGCGAAACCGGAGAGCTTGGCCTTCACGCAGTCGGAATCCAGGGCAATGGCGATAGCAACTTCACCGCGGCCCGCCATCTCGGTGCCGGTAGCGGCCGACTTTGAATACTGCACGATGCTCGGGTTGAGCGACTTGAAGTAGTCGATGGTCTTGGTCTTGTCGCCGTTGTTGAGGGCGTCGACCGTGAAGATTGCCATGTAGCCGACGCCCGCCGTGGCCGGGTGGGGCATGGCGATGTGGCCCTTGAGCTTCGGGTCGAGCAGTGCCTGCCACGAGGTCGGGGCGGCGATACCCAGCTTCGCCAGCTCCTTGGAGTTGGAGCAGAACGCGATGGAGTCGGTGTAGAACCCCGCCCAGATCCCCTTGTCGTCCTTGAATTCCGCCGTGAGGGCGGCGGCGTTCGGGGAGACGTAAGGGGTCACAAAGCCCTTGTCGTTGGCGATCAGGTGGTTCTCGGCCTGCCCTCCCGACCAGACGTCGAACTCACCCGTGGCCGTCTGCAACCGAGCCAGCACTTCGCCCGAGCCGAGTCGCACGTAGGTGGACTTGATCCCGGTCGCCTTCTGGAACGCTGCCGTGATCTTCTGGCAGAAGTCCTCCTGCTGGGAGCAGGCGATGTTGAGGGAGTCAGTGGTGCCTGCGGCGCTGGTGCTGGTGCCAGCAGGCGCAGAGCACGCCGTGAGGGTCACGATCGAGCACAGCGCTGACGCCAGTACCCCCGTGATGAGTCGATTACGCATCGAGAAGCCTTCCTTCGTTGATGTCGGAACGCTTCGTGATCATCTGCGGGAGCGCTCCCGCAGATGAAGCTACCGGCATGACTCGCACGAGGTCAATGGGTCGTGCATGCGCATGATTAGCACCTCAGCCCCCGAATGGGCAGCGTGTGGTGACACGTCCAGCACGCGCATAGGCGTGCGCCCTTCGACCCGCGCCGCTGTCGAACCCACATCGCGTGCACTCGGGCGTGATGGCGTGGACGGACTCCAGTCCCGGGATCAGCAAGATTGCATGAGGCGACCGTCACTAGGCACCAAGGCACACGAACGACGAAAATGGCGCCTTCGTCGAGACCGCCACTGTCATTACCCCTTGTCAGCGGCGATTCACAAGGGTGACGGTCGCGTCGAGTGCGTCATTTTCGTTGTTGAGCCGACCTGACCCACCCCTGCGACGCCTTTCAGACGTCGTAGTCGGCCTGGAGTCGGTCGAGTTCTTGCTGGACGCGGAGTTCGCGGTAGCTGTTCTTCGTGATGCCGGGGGGCCATGAGACGTGCCAGATGATGGCGTCGGAGCCGACGAGCGCGCGCCGGGCGCTGACCACTGCGGCCTTGCCGCCGCCTAAGGTCACCGCCCTTTGGATCAGGATCGTCGCTTCGACCCGTTCGCGGACCAACTGCGAGAGCAGGGACGAATCGGCGAGATCCAACTCATAGGACTCCCCCGTTGTCGTCGTGAAGCGCAGGGCACCGGTCGCACCGTCGTTGGACGCGTGCTCGATCTCGTGCCACGGCACCTGATGCCAGCCGTCGTCGGATCGCCAGACAAGCCGCCCCGCCAACCCGTAGGCCGCCGTGTCCCCCGCCTCACCGGACGCCCAGGCGAGAATCCGCCGGTCACCGGCAACGCCTTGGGAATCGAGCCAGGCCAAGAGGTCGGCTCGGACGTCCTTGGCGGGGGAACGGCGAAACAACGGCATGGCGACCATTGTGCCGGGTCTCAAGCCGCCAACTCCGCGGACGTTCGCCGCATCGTCTCGAGCGCCGCCCTTTCGATCCGGCGGACGCTCGCCTCACTGCATCGCAACCGCCGCGCGATCTCCACCAGCGACAGGGGCGCCTCGCCGTCGAGTCCAAAGCGCCACCGGATGACCTCACCCTGTTCGAGCGTCAACCGAGCCAACAGCGCAGGCAGATCGGGCTCCTCGGCGTGCTCCCCCACCGGAGTCGTGGTCTCGTCGAACGACAGGCACGCGCGCTGCCGCAGGGCCGCTTCAACCCACGCCGCCGGACGTCCGATCGCCAGCCCCACGCCCTTGGCGAGCTCCGCCCGGGGCAACCGCGCATCGAACCGCTCGGCAAGGATCCGAACGCTCCGCACGTCCCGCGCTCGGCGGAGGCTCAGTTCGCCAGAGCTGTCGGCGTGAGCCATGGCGTCGCGCAACGCAAAGCGCACGTAGGGCACAGCGATGGCAGCGAACCGCGATCCCCGCTCGCAATCCCAGCGTTGGGCTGCCGTCACGAGCGCCACGCACCCGCACTGGAACAGCTCTTCGGCGGCGGCGCCGCGGCGACCGGTGGCATGCACCTCCTGCCACACCAACCGCAGGTTCGCGCTCACGAACCGTTCGAACGCTGACCGCCCCAGGGCGACCAGAAGGGCTAGGTCCTCGGCGTCGGCGGGGCACGCCTTGTGCAGCGCCGCCTCTGCAAAGAGTCCGGCCTCGATGGTGCGGCCGAGCACGTGCTCGTCCTTGGCGGTCAACAGGTCTACGTCCGTCTTCATGGGTCCAGCCTGGGTTCCCGGACGTCCGCCGCACCCTCTGTCACGCAAATCTGTGGAGCAGCATTCTGACAACACCCTGTGAGTCCGCCCTACCGAATATTCCGCTACCGACGGTCTTCTAAGAGAACGGACAACTGGGGCGCCAGCCCCGTGATCCGTCTGGACCGCTGGCCCTTCCGTCTGACTACTCGGCCCGTACGATGGCGTGATGTCGCCCTACCCGCACCTCTTTGCGCCTCTCGACCTCGGCTCGCTCACCCTGCCGAATCGTGTGGTGATGGGATCGATGCACACAGGGCTCGAAGAGGCACCGGACGGGTTCGGACGCCTTGCCGCCTTCTACGCCGAGCGCGCCGCCGCGGGGGTCGGACTGATCGTGACCGGCGGCATCGCGCCCAACGCCGAAGGTCGCCTCTATGTCGGGGCTGCGGCCCTGACGACTGACGAGGAGGCGGAATCCCACCGCCTCATCACCGCCGCAGTCCACGCCGCGGGCGGACGGATCTGTCTGCAGATCTTGCACGGCGGCCGGTACTCCCAGCACGCCGATGCGGTCGCCCCGAGCCCGCTTCGCGCGCCCATTACGCCGGCCACCCCGCGGGAACTGAGCGACGCCGACGTCCGCGCCACCATCGACGCCTTCGCCCGCTGCGCCGCGCTGGCCGTGGCCGCCGGGTACGACGGGGTCGAGGTGATGGGGTCCGAAGGCTATCTGCTCAACCAGTTCCTCGCTGCCCGCACCAACCAGCGCTCGGACGACTGGGGCGGCTCCGCCGAGGCCAGAATGCGGATGCCCGTCGCGGTCGTCCGGTCCGTCCGCGACCGCATTGGCCCAAGCCCGCTGCTCATCTACCGCTTGTCGATGCTCGATCTCGTCGACGGTGGGCAGACCCTCGACGAGGTTCGAACCCTTGCCAAAGCCGTCGAACGTGCGGGGGCCTCGATCATCAGCACGGGCATCGGCTGGCACGAGTCGAGGGTCCCGACCATCGCCACCAACGTGCCGCGAGCAGCCTTCGCCCCTGTCACGGCCGCCGTCCGCAGCGCCGTCCAGATCCCGATCATCGCCGCGAATCGACTGAACACCCCGGAGGTTGCCGAGGAGGTGCTGGCCGCCGACGCCGACCTCGTGTCTTTGGCCCGACCATTCCTCGCCGACCCGGAGTTCCTCGCCAAGGCCGCCGCGGGCCGTCCCGACCGCATCAACACCTGCATCGCCTGTAATCAGGCCTGCCTCGATCGGACATTCGCCGGGCTCGTGGCTTCCTGCCTGGTGAACCCCCGCGCTTGTCACGAGACCGTCTTGACCCTCCGGCCGACCAACACCAAACGAACGGTGGCCGTGGTCGGCGCCGGGCCCGCCGGGCTCGCAGCCGCCACGACCGCCGCCGCCCGGGGCTTCGCGGTGACGCTCTTCGAGGCCGACGACGAGATCGGGGGCCAGTTCCGGCTGGCGTGCCAGATCCCGGGCAAAGAGGAGTACGCCCAGACGCTGCGCTACTTCGCGACCGCGCTGGCCGAGCGCGGGGTAACGGTCCGGACGGGCGTCCGCGCCACCCTCGACGATCTGGCTCCCTTCGACGTCATCCTGCTCGCCACGGGGGTGACCCCACGGATTCCGGACGTGCCGGGCATCGATCACCCGAGCGTGGTCACCTACGCCCAGGTCCTTGGCGACCACGTGCGCGTCGGCGACAGGGTCGTGATCATGGGCGCGGGCGGGATCGGCGTCGACGTGGCCGACTACCTGACGACCCCGGCCGCCGCCCCGGAAACCATCGAGGAGTTCTACGCCCAGTGGGGCATTGACCCCACGTTTGCCTCACCGGGTGGCCTGGTCGCCCCAATCCCAGAACCGGCAGCCCGGCAGGTGCACCTCGTCCAGCGCCGCACCTCCCCCATCGGCGCCGGCCTCGGCCGCACCACCGGTTGGATCCATCGCGCCGTGCTGGCGCAGCGCGGTGTGAATCTCGTACGGGGCGCGACCTACGAGCGGATCGACGACGCCGGCCTCCATCTCACCGTGGACGGGCAGCCGCTCACCCTCGAGGTCGACACGATCGTGGTCTGCGCCGGCCAGGAACCGCAGCGAGAACTGCACGACGGCCTGCTGGCCGCCGGCAAACAAGTCCACCTCATCGGGGGCGCAGATGAGGCCGCTGAACTGGACGCGGTCCGCGCCATTCGCCAGGCCACCGAGGCCGCCGCCGCGCTGTAGTCGCCTCGCGAATCATGGTGTTGATTTACACGTCACCCTGACGTGTAAATCAACATCATCATTCGAAGTCGGCCAGGGGCCCGACCTCTACGGTCCGTCCGAAGGGCCCGACACGAGGTGCTGGAGTTCGGCCCGGCGCCGCTCGAGGTCGATGAGCTTGGCGAACATGCGGCGATGGTCCTCGGGGTGCTCGACGGGGTTCGTCCGCTGCAGGCGCCCCTTGAGCTCGTTGATTTGGTAGATCAGCCGCAGCATCTGGACCTTCGCCGCGTACTCCTGCGCGTACCGCGGGGTCGCCTCGCGCAGCAGCGGCTCGACCGAGAGCGCAATGGCCAGCTGATCCACCGTCGGATCGGTGGCCGCCTCGCGGACGGACCTCACCCACTCCGAGCTCCTCGCCACCTCGGACGCCGTCGCGAACAACATCCGATACGCGGGGTGTCGGAAGTCCTCCGCGCTCACGCCGTTCCACCCGGGCAGGAAGGATTCGGGCGCCTGCATCATGACTTTGAGCACATTGCGCTCGGCGTCGAGGCTGCGATCGCGGGCGTCAGGCATCGGTAGGCCCTCGGTGACCACCGGCGTCTCGTCGTCCTCAGGCGGGGCGTCCTCGTCGGGGGGCTCGGGGAGTGGAGGGCCGTCGAACGTCCGTCGGACCTTGTCCGGTGTCGGTTTCGGGCCCCGATGCGAGGCCACCTTGACGGCTTGGCGCACCTGATCGATGTCGACGCCGATCATGCCCGACAACTCGCGGGCGTACTCGCCGAGGAGCGACACATCGCGGACGCTCGACACCAACGGCGCGACGGCTCTCAGGGCTCCGAGGCGTCCGTCGGCCCTATCGAGGTCGAACTGGTCGATCGCGTTGCGCATCACGAAGCGGTACAGCGGCACCCGGCGGGCCACCAACTCACGGACGGCCGCCTCGCCCTGCTGCAGCCGCAAATCGCAGGGGTCCAGCCCCGACGGCTCGACGGCCACGTAGGTCTGGGAGATGAACGCCGAATCCAGGCTGAACACCTTCAAGGCCGCGTTTTGGCCGGCCGCGTCGCCGTCAAAGGTGAAGATCACCTCGCCGCCCAAGGCGTCGGTTCCCATCAGCCGGGCGATGAGCTTGGCGTGCTCCTCGCCGAACGCCGTACCGCAGGAGGCCACCGCCGTGTCGACGCCCGACAGGTGGGCGGCCATGACGTCGGTGTAGCCCTCGACCACCACGGCCTGGTTCTTCTTGCCGATGGCGGAGCGCGCCAAATCGAGCCCGTAAAGGACGTTCGACTTCTTGTAGACCGGCGTCTCGGGGGTGTTGATGTACTTGGCCGGCATGCGATCGGTATCCGAGAGCCGCCGGGCCCCGAAGCCGAGCACCGAGGCCCCCGAATCGCGGATCGGCCACAACAGGCGTCCCTGGAAGAAGTCCCAGCCGTTGGCGCGGATCAATCCCGCCCGCACCAGCTCGTCGTCGGTGAACCCGCGGCCTTTGAGGTGCCGTCCGAGGGCCTTGCCGTCCTGGGGTGCGTAACCGATCCCGAACCGTGCGGCGGAGTTCTGATCGAACCCGCGTCCGGCGAGAAACTGGCGTCCGACGAGCCCGTCTTGGGTGTGCAACTGCTCGGAGAAGTACTCGGCGGCGAACTTGTTGGCCTCAAGGATGCGCATGCGTCCGCCGGGCGCCTGCCGCGGACCATCCTCGGACAACCGCAGCTGGATGCCCACCTTGTCGGCCAGGAACTGCACGGCCTCGGTGAACGACACGTTGTTGAGCTCCTGGACGAAGCTGATGACGTCACCGCCCTTGCCACACCCGAAGCAGTAGTAGAAGCCGCGCGACGGCGTGACCCGAAAGCTCGGGGTCTTCTCATCGTGGAACGGGCACAGCCCGGTGAGCGCACCCCCGCCCGCGTTGCGCAGGGCAACCGTGGCGCCCACGATGTCTTCGATCCGGGCGCGCTGACGGACGGTCTCAAGGTCCTCGTCGTTGATCCGTCCCGCCACGGACGCGAGTGTACCGCGGGCCTGCGAGGTCCTCAGGATGGTGCGCGGGCACCGGCACGACTACGGCCAGCGGTGCTAACCACCCCTGGGGCCGGACGTTCCGGCCGAGACTATTAGGGCAGGTAGTAGATCTTGACGTAACCGGAGCCACCCTTGCCTGCGACATCGGCAGTAGGAGAGGCACCATTCGTGGCCACACCGTGGTTCGTACCGGTCGACACGGTGCCAGTCACGGTGTAACCGGTGACCAAGGCGGCCACGCCATCACCGGCCCGCGCACTTGATCCCGCACCACCCCCGGAACCGATCGCCGCAAGCAGGTTTGAATTCCAGGTCAGGCTGGTGCCGCCACCGCCGCCAGCGTAGCCGCCCCCACCACCACCGGCAGGCGAGTTGCCGGTGCCGCCGGTGCCGCCGAGCCCGCCGCCGCCGCTGCTGCTATGCAGGGCGCCGCCCGCGCCACCGAAATAGACAGTTGCCAATGCGGGAGCCGTACCATTCGTGGGGTTCGCCGGATCTCGTCCGTAGGTGCCGGGCGTGTTCCCGATCGCACCTGCGCCCGCAAAGAGCGTGTAGCTGGGGAAGGTGCCGATGCCCGTGACTACAACGTTGGTGCCATTCTGCGCAACGGCGCCGGCGTCACCGCCCCCACCGCCGGTGAAAGTGCCAGTTGTCGACGTCAACCGCGTGGTGCCAGCGCCGCCGCCACCTCCGGAGACCACGAGGGGGGTCGAGGAAAGGGTGGTGCCTGCCAAAACGGCGCTGCCGCCTCCGCCGCCGCCCGAACGCCATTCGTTTGCGTCAATACCAGAGGCGCGGCCGCCCTGGCCGTACCCCTGGCCACTCACGACACTGTTGACACCCTTTTGGGCGCCGCCTCCACCATTGCCGAAGATCAGTCCGAGAGTCTTGCTGGCCGTGCCGTCAATCACGCCCACGGAGAAGGCACCGTCGCCGCCCTCCCCCGTGGTGCCCTGCGTCGTGAGGAAGCCACCGCCACCGCCAGCGGCGAGGACCTCGTAGCACACTGATGTCCGCGTCGAAGGGATCGCAGCCGAGTAGACAGTCGCTGGGGTTCGGAACGTGGGGTTTATCGAACTGGTCGGCGATGCTTCGAACGCCAGGACCGTGTAGCCAGCCGCGGCGCAGCTGACAAATGTCGTCAGGGGAGACGCAGCGAATGCTGGGGCCGCGCTCGCCACCACAATGGCCGGTGCACTCCAGGCCGTACCTAGCACCAACGTGCGGCGACCCACCGCACGAGCGGCAGGAGCGTGTGATGTTTGGGGCAGCATGCGATCTTCCTTTCGAAAGGATCACAGTCTTGATGAGACCGGATCGCTCGCCCCTCTTCACCAATTGTTACACGAAGGTCAGCGCGGTTTCACCTTCCGCCCCTAACTGTCCGCGAAAACCGACTCACAGCATCGACTCACACCCGGAACCGTCCCACGCCCCTCGGAAGTAAGGATTCGTCGTAGCCGAGCAAGGTCACCGCCGCATCGAAGGCGAAGCGATCGGTCATTCCGGCCACGTACGTGACAACCGAGTGGAGGTGCGCCGACGGCGCAACGTCACGCAAGCCCAGCGTGTCCGGGTGTTCGAGGTAGTACTCGACGAGGCGATGTAGCACAGCAATCACCGCATCGGATTGTGCGACGGATTCCCGACGGGTGTAGATCCGTTCGTAGTTGAACGCCCGAAGCGCTGCCAATGCGGCCGCCGTGTCGGGATCCATGCCGAGCCGACCCGTTGCCACGGTGGTCTCCACAACCGCCCGAACAAAGGAGCCCAACTGCTTACTGCGGGTGCGTCCGGCAACCTCGGAAATCTCACCGGGCAGGTCCGCCACGTCGATGATTCCCGCGAACACTGCGTCCTCGAGATCGTGAGCGCAGTAAGCGATCCGGTCTGCCCACGAAACGATCTCGCCCTCGACGGTGAGCGGCGCCGGACGAGACCAGCTGTGGTTGCGGATACCGTCCAGTGTCTCCTCGCACAGGTTCAGTGCGGCCAACGACACGTCCGCCCCCCACGGACCATGGTCAAACCCCTCGGGCAGGAAAGCATCGAACGCCTCTTCGGAGGCATGCCCGCCGGGTCCGTGACCGCAGTCATGGCCGAGAGCGATCGCGTCGGTGAGCGTCACATTGACTCCGATGCCCCGCGCGATCGAGGTAGCGACCTGCGACACCTCAAGGGCATGGGTGAGGCGCGTGCGTTCATGATCCGATGGGTGCACCACCACCTGGGTCTTTCCGGCGAGCCGTCGAAAGGCTGTCGAATGGACGATCCGATCCCGATCCCGCTCGAAACACGTGCGCTCCGGGTCGGGCACTTCCTGACGGGCGCGGTGGCCGGCGCCGACGGCGAGCGTTGCGGACGGATTCAGCGTCGCGGCTTCCAGTTCCTCACGGGCTTGGCGTCCGAGAACCTGCCGCGCGACGACGACGGCCGCCGAGTCAGCGTGGGCGCGCACAACGCCTTGCCCCGCGTGGCCCTGCATGGTGGTGGCCCACGCTCGGGTGCGTGGCTTCAACTCCTTCGACACGCCCTCATCTTGGCAGGCTCGCGCGGCCTCCGATCCGACATGCACCGCGATTCCGCTTGCTACCCGATCGTTCACCCCCCACCCATGATGAAATAGAGACGACGTTAAGGAGCGCTCATGACTGACAACACGAACCCCGGCGGGCAACCCAACACCCAGCCTCCGGCGGGTCCGCCGTCTAGCACCCCGCAGCCTGGGTCCAACCCGCCTGCTCCCGGTTATCAGCCGCAGGCTCCCTACAGCGCCCCCACCGCGCAGCCGGCTTACGGACAGCAGGCCCCCTACGGGACACCCGCCCAGCCCACTTACGGACAGCCGCAGGCGCCCTACAGCACACCTGGCCAGCCCCCGTACGGCCAACCCCAACAGACGCCCTACGGCGCACCTGGCCAGGCCCCGTACGGCCAGCCGCAGCAGGCCCCCTATGGCCAGCCCGGCTACGGACCCCAGCCCCCGCGAGCAGCCCAGCCCTACCCTGGAAGCTCCCCCACGGCCCACTACGGCGCAGCGGCACCGGTCCCGTCCAAGCGCAAAGCCACGTTAGGCATCGTGGGTTTGGTCATGGTCGTGCTCGCCACCATCGTGCTGTTCGTCAGCGCGGCGCAGCTGGCTGACGGCTTTGCCACGTTGATCAAGGTCGTGCCGTCGCTGGACGTCACCTCGCAAGCCGACATCCAGGAGTGGCTTTCTTCCCCCGCGGGCCAGCCGTACCTCATGACCCTGATGGGACCCTTCATCCTGGGCGGTGTCGCCTCGCTCGTCGGGCTGGCGGGCTGGATCATCAGCATCGTGGCAGCGGCCCGGAACGCCGGTCGCGGTTGGGGAATCGCGGGCATCATCGGGGGCATTCTGGCACCGATCGCGGGATACCTCGTCCTCGTGGCACTGCTCTCGGCGGCGATGCGCTGAGAGCCTTGACGCCGAGGCGGTGAGCTCAACCGCCCGAGACGTCCAACTCCGCCTCGGCGAGGTCGGTTTCGCTGGGGAGGTCACGATCGTCCAACCAGCCGTAAGGGCAAATGACCCGGTCGCGCGGCGTGCCTTGGCGTCCGCGCGGTTGGCCTAGCTCGGCGGTCGGGAAGGGCGCCTCGGCGTCCAACTTGGCGAGGGCGGCGTCGAGGTCGGCGAACGACCCCACCATCGCGAGCTCGCGGCGCACCTCGCCGCCGACGGGGAAACCTTTGAAGTACCACGCCATGTGCTTGCGCAGGTCGGTGAGCCCGTGGCGCTCGCCGTACAACTCGACCAACAGTTCGGCGTGCCGGCGGACCATCGTCCCCACCTCGCCGAGCGTGGGCAGCGTTTGGCTGGGACGGCCGTTGAAAGCGTCGGCGAGATCCCGGAACAGCCAAGGACGTCCGAGGCAGCCGCGTCCGATCACGACACCGGCGGCACCGGTTTGGGCCACCATGGCGAGGGCGTCCGACGCCTCCCAAATATCCCCATTGCCCAGCACCGGAATGTCGACGGCGGTGACCAATTCAGCGATGCGCGTCCAATCGGCTACCCCGCCGTACGCCTGCTGCACACTCCGGGCGTGCAGCGCGATCGCGGCGCAGCCGGCGTCCTCTGCGATGCGTCCGGCGTCGAGGAATGTCTCGTGTTCCTCGTCGATCCCGAGCCGGGTCTTGATGGTGACCGGCACCCCGTACGCGTCCGCGGCCGCGACGGTCGCGGTGAGGATCTCGGCGAGCCGATTGCGCTTCCACGGCAGTACCCCGCCGCCGCCGCGTCGGGTGACCTTCGGCACCGGACACCCGAAGTTGAGGTCGATGTGCGCGATACCGAGATCGCCGCAGAGAATTCGCGCCGCCTCCGCCACCACGCGGGGCTCGACCCCGTACAACTGCACCGAACGGACGGTCTCGGCCTCGTCGAAGCGCAGCATGTCGAAGGTCCGCGGATTGCGCTCGACCACCCCGCGAGAGGTGATCATTTCGCAGACGTAGAGGCCCGCGCCCTGTTCGCGGCACAGCTGCCGGTAGGCGCGATTGGTGATGCCGGCCATCGGGGCGAGCACCACGGGGGTGTCGACGACCACGCTGCCGGGACGCGATGGGGCGTCCAGGACAAGTTCGGGCATTGGGCCACCTCCTTCGCGGGCGTCCACTCTAACTGCGGGCTCCGGACGAGCATGCATCGCGTTTGGAACGACACTCGGCCACCTCTCGAGAACCACCCACCTCCAGGATGGCGTCTGGGTTGGCGGCAGCTCCGAGTTTCGACCCGTCGCGTAAGTAGCATGCCCGCCATGGAGTTCTTCAATAATTTCGCCCCAAGGGCCCCGATCGCCCGCGAGCACCTGCTGCTGGCGGCCGCCATGCAAGGCCTCACCACCACCTTCACCCTCTACGAGTGAGATAGGCGGCGGCCATGACCGACCCGCTTTTCCCACCCCAGTTGACGGGTGTGCTCTCCAGTTTGCGGAGCAGTGCCGACGCCGCCTTTCCTGGGCGCTGGACGCGTTGCTACCTCTTGGCTACCCGTCACAGCGCCAGCCACCTCAACACGATGTCACCGCTGTGGATTGGGGAAGAGCGGTTCAAGAAGAGATGGCTGGACGACCAGGCCAAGATGGACGTCCCCGACACCCTGCTGAGCTGGGCTGATGAGCTAGCGGAAGGGGGAAAGCCTGTCTGGCACATTCTGGTGATCGGCATGAACCGGGTGCCCGGCGACTACCAGGTCAAACTCATCTACCCCGGCGACACCGATGACACCGGCTGGGAGGTGGACCCCCGCCACACCCAACCCATCGTCGACAAAATCGTCGCGTCCGTCCCCCTGCCCGAACCACCACCGCCGACGCACGTCAACCAATCCAGCCGCTCCGGCTGGTGGCGACGCTTACCCGGCTGGTGATCCCCTTCCTGGCTAGGCTTCCGTGCATGACAACCCTATGGAGCGATGATCCCGCCCTGATCAAGGCGCAGTTGGCCCAGCAGGTTCGCGACGCGGAGGATCGCGCCAAGAAGGCACAGGTGTTCGCGAGCGAGGTGGAGGGATACCGCGCCGAAGGCCGCGACCGGCGGCGGGAGGTCGTCGCCGTCGTTGATGCCGCCGGTCGGCTGCTCGACCTGCGCCTTAAGGAGGCCGTGTCCGAATCCTCGTCCAACGACATCGCCCAGGCCGTGCTCGAGGCTTACCGCGACGCCACCGCCCGAGCTGCCGCTGATCTGATCCGGCGCGCCGCCGCCGTCTTCGGCGAGAACTCCCCCACCACCCAGGCACTCACCGACGACTTCACCCGCCATCTGGGCGCAAGTGAGGAAGCATGACCGAACTCCAGGTCGACACGACCACCCTGCGCAAGCATGCCGATGACCTTTCCAGCGACGGTGAGTCCATAGGTGAGGGCGTGTCTGCGGCCGGCGTCACCCAGCAGTCGGTCGACGGCGGCGCCTTCGGTCTCATGTGCGCGTTCCTCACACCTTGGGTGAACAACTGCATCGCAGCCAACACCGCACAACTCGCAGCCTGCCAGGATCTCTTGAGCCAGCTTGGGGGTGCGGTAGGCGAGATGGCCACCGACTTCGAGGCCACCGATCAGGCGACACAGGCGCGCTTCGAACAAGTTCATCAGGGGATGCCCACGTGACCGCCTTGGTGGTCGGCTCGGTCTCGACCAACAACGTGTTCTCCGGCGCGGGCCTGCTCGACGACGGCGCGAGCCTCGCCGAGGCTTTCCAGACCGGTTCGTGGCTGCAGGGCGGGCTGTCGAGCGTCGGGGTCGCCGTCGACGTGGCCTCCGTCGTCACTAATCCGCTCGGGACGCTCATCTCGTGGGGCGTTGGCTGGATGATCGACCACCTCGATCCATTGAAGGGCTGGATGGAGGACCTCACCGGTGACGCCGCGGAGGTTCGAGGCATCGGCCAGACCTGGCAGAACATCGGCGGCCTGGTGCAGACCACGGCCAATGACATCGCCAAGCACGTCGAATCCGGAACCGAGGGCATGTCGGGTCAAACCATCGACGCCTATCGATCGCTGCAGGGCGAACTCACCCAACACATCTACAACGTCGGCGGAGCGTGCGGCGGATTCGGTCAATCTGTCGCCCTAGCCGCCGAGTTGGTCCAGTTCATCCACGACACGACCCGCGACATCATCGCCGATATCGTCGGTAAGTTCCTGGGCGCAGCCTTGGAGGCGGCCCTCTCGGTCGGGGTCTTGATCCCCAAGGTCATCGCGAACATCGCCGCCACCGTCGCCAAGTGGGCCAACTTCGTCCGCACGAAGTTGAACGCCCTGCTGGACTCGTTTGCGTCCCTGCAACGCCTCATGGGCCGGCTCAAGAACTACATGGACGACGGTGCCCGGACGCTGACCAAACTCCAGAACAAGCTCCCCAGCCCAATCAAGAAGGCGATGGACGTCCACAAGGCGGTGACCACCAAGATTGACGACGCCATCACCGATGCCGGTAGAACGGTGGGAACAAAGGTTGGGCACGGGCTCACCGGGAGCACGCCTCACGCGCCCGGATCTTCATTGACGTTCCCCGACGGCTATCACCCCATGGAGCTGGGTGCCCACAACCCCAACGGGAGCATCGAGACTCGCCACCTGGCAGGCGGCGGAGTCGCCCAATTCGAGTTGGGCCCTGATGGCCGGGTCATCAACGTGAAGGGACGCTTCGGCGACGCCGACGTGGCCTACTCGCGCTCAGACCCTGACTTCGACCGGGTCGACGCCAACGAACGCGCGATGTACCGGCGCAATGATCCGCACATGACCCAGACGATCGCCGCCCACCCTGGCGAGTACGCGGCAGGTCACACGGTGAACGTCCAGGTCTCGGGCAACGCACGGGACCGGATCTTCCAGCCCAGCTACGACGTGAACGAGGTGTTCGGCGGGAAGCACGCTGGGGCAGCGGATGTCTTGGCCCAGCTCAAAAAGGAAAGCAGCGCCCCCAACGGTTCGCTGGAGCAGGCCATGAAGTCCCTGACTCCCGATCAGAAGCGCGCCTACTACGACCTCCTCCACGACGAGGTGAGCCTGAATTTCGCTCCCCAGGTCAAATCGACGAACCATCCAGACCTCTACAACCGCTTCGAAAAGTTCTACCTGGAGGGCCGGGACTACGATGCCTGGCGCGACATCGGTATGACCTACAAACAGCTCCCGGGCGGTCATGCCCCGGAGACCATCGATGTGACGTGGCAGTACGATGGCGAAGATCCCAACGCAGACTTCTTCAAGAACAGGCCAAAGCCGTGAATGATCAACCGCCTCTGAAAACTTCCGAAGATTACCTGCTAAACGTGTTATCCACGGTGCGGGCCAATGCCGAGGCCGCCTTCCCAGGGAGTTGGACACGCTGCTATTTCGCCGCCACCCGGCACAACGACCGCCACATCAGTTCTATGACTCCGCTATGGGTCGGCAACGAGCGGATAAAACGCATTTGGCTTGATGGTGACGCACGTCAGGACATTCCCGAGGCTCTTCTGGCTTGGACGAGCGAGTTGGCTGCGGCCGGTTTGCCGGTGTGGCACATTCTGGTGCTCGGCATGAACCGGGTTCCCGGCGATTACGAAGTCAAACTCATCTATCCCGGCGACCCCGACGACACCGGCTGGGAAGTCGACCCCCGCAACACCCAACCCATGGTCGACAAGATCGTCGCCGCCGTCCCCCTCTCCTGAGCGACGCTCACGTGGACCCCACACCCCCGCTGCCCCCACCCCAGCTGTTGTCTGTGCTGTCGACGGTCCGAGCCAACGCTGAGTCGTCGTTCCCGCACCGTTGGACCCGCTGCTATCTGTTTGCTACTCGACACAGCGCTAGCCATCTCGGCTATATGAACCTCCTGTGGGTAGGCGACCAGGAGATCGAGGACCAGTGGTTTGACGAAGACGCGACCATGAGTGTCCCGGAGACGCTGCTGGGCTGGACGGATGATCTGGCTACAGCCGGGTTGCCTGTGTGGCACATTCTGCTGCTCGGCATGAACCGGGTGCCCGGCGACTATGAAGTCAAACTCATCTACCCCGGCGACCCCGACGACACCGGTTGGGAAGTCGACCCCCGCCACACCCAACCCATCATCGACAAAATCGTCGCCGCCCTCCCCCTCTCCTGAGCGGAACTCACATGGACCCCACACCCCCGCAGCCCCCACCCCAGCTGTTGTCGGTGCTGTCCACCATGCGAGCCAACGCCGAAGCCGCCTTTCCCGGGAAATGGACGCGCTGCTATCTCGCCGCCACCAGGCACAACGACCGCCACATCAGCTCGATGACTCCCTTGTGGGTCGGCGACGAAGAAGTGAAGCGCATCTGGCTTGATGACGACGCTCAAATGACGATCCCCCGGGCACTGCTGGCTTGGACGAGCGAACTGGCAGCCGCCGGCCTACCGGTGTGGCACATCCTGGTGCTCGGCATGAACCGGGTGCCCGGCGATTACGAAGTCAAACTCATCTATCCCGGCGACCCCGACGACGCCGGCTGGGAAGTCGACCCCCGGAACACGCAACCCTTCGTCGACAAGATCGTCGCCGCCGTCGACCTGCCCGACCCACCCCCACCGACTGGTTGGTGGCGACGGCTCACCGGCGACCGCTTTGCACAAGGGACACCATGACCGATCTCCTCCCCCCTCTGACCACAGCCCTCACGCTCGCGGAACCCAAGAGTGTGCGCGAGGCCTGGGATCAACCGGACCCCGGGCCAGCCTCCGCCACCCGGTATTCGGCACCCGACGTGGTGTGGGCGTGGCTCGCTGCCCGGGCCCCTGGAGAGATCCAGATCATTGGTGCGCCGGGGGTCGACGGATCTTCTCCCGTGACGATCGGGAACCTGACGCTCGTCCAGCGCCCGACAGACAAAGACTCCGGGTGGCCCGCCGGGACTCAGCTCGTGGGCTTTGATGAGAACACGCTGACCGTCGCCTTCCCCGATGCGGAGGGCCGTCCCGGGTGGACCATCACGGTGGACGAAGGCCTCAACCGGCTCGCTATCCAAGGCCCCACACCTCATGCCTTTCTGCTGCGTCTGGCGCGCGCCGCTCGCCTAGCCTTGGACGCCGCAGTCCCAGAATGGGAGGCGACAGTCGCCGCCGAAAGCCCCGTGGACGACCCTCGCTACGCGGCAGACCTGTTCGGTGAGACGGTGGGTGAGGTGCTGACCAGCGCGGTGACGACCACGATGAAGGGTTCGGGCGACACACCACTTTCTTGGCGTCTGGTCGACGGACGTCCCACGCTCGACCTCGAACCGAACGCCACAGGGGCGTGGACAGAGCTTCCCCCGGCCGGGCCAAGAGACCAGCTCACCGTGAACGGCTCCCGCTTGATCGTGGTGACCAAACAGCCACCACCGCCGCCCGACGCCACCCGCGTCTTCCGAGGCCGGCTGACGTAGGCTCACCCAATGTCAGCACAGCCTGGGTGGTACCCCGACCCTTCGGGGGCACCCCAAACGCTTCGCTACTTTGATGGCAGCCAGTGGACCTCCGACACTCAGCGAATCGCCGGGGCGCCGTCGATCCCCGTCACCAAGAACCGCCGCCGCCTCATCACGGGACTCGTCATCGGGGCGCTCGTACTCGGGGTCAGCGCCTTCGCTTTCAACGTGCTTCAGCCCGCACCCACACCCTCGGTCACGCCCCGCACCGGGACGCCTCGTGCCCCCATCGCGCCCTCTCCTCCCCCGGCCCTCTCCACCGCCCAGTGCCCCAACAGCGCGAACGCCGGCACCAATCTCAACGACGGCTTCACAAGTGTGCCGATCAGTCCTCCGTGGGCCTTCGACGCGACTCCGGTGTGGACGAACTGTGGCGCGACGGGTGTGACGAAGGATGCCACCGGGCGGGTGGTCGCCAAGATCGAAGTGGGCTCGATTGGCAACCCCACAGCCAACTTGAAGGAGGCATCGGACGCGTTCGTGGCGTACGTCCAAACGCATTTCTTCAACCCTTCGCGCACCCGATGGGACTACGAGGATTCGAAGACTGGTCGGTTGAACGGCCAGATCTTCTGCTCGTTCACGTTCAAGATGTTCAGCGAGTCGCGGAGCCCCGACTACGAGATGCTCAAGGTCATCACCGTGCTTCGATCTGACGGAAACATCAGCGCTGTCGTCGGGATGTATCCCGCGCACGGGAGCCCGATTAGCCTTTCCGCGGAGACCGCTATCTCGTTGATCACGACCAAGTAGACGCGCGCTGGCAAGGACGTTGTGATCGCTTCAGCGGCACTGACGCCCGGCTCAAATCGCAACCGATCTGTTGCCATCCAGGCGCGGCTCACCAGACCCGTCAGGGCCTAGACTCCCAGCGACTCGACCTTGAGGGGGGAGATGCCACAGCCAGGTTGGTACCCGGATCCCGCAGGGACACCCGAGTCGCTCCGCTTCTTCGACGGCACCCAATGGACCACCCATGTCCGGTCCATCGCCGAGCTCACAGGCACACCGAATCCGATCCCCGGGTCCGCGACCGCCCCCGTCGCCCCCCTCGCGCCCGCGGCGGCACCTTCCGCGGCACCCATGGGCGACGGTGGAATGCCCCCGGCTCTACCAACACCAGGGCAGATGGGCCCCGCGGGCTACCTTCCCCCGGGGGACAACGCCACCTGGGGCGGGTACCTGCCGGGGGGGACCCGTAGCGCCGGGTCTTGCGCCACCCCCACCCAAGAAGCGCACTTCCGTGCCGTTGCTCGTCGGCGTTGGCGCGCTGGTGATCCTGCTGCTCGGTGGCGGCGCGTTTGCGGTGAACTCGCTGCGCGCACAGCCCCGGGCCTCACCCTCACCGACAGCGAGCACGCCAAGGTCGAGCGTGGCGAGCTCGGTCGCTCCGACGAAGGCAGCCACGTCGCCCAGTCCCGCGGCGACGCCCTCTCCTACTGGATCCGGCGCCCCCGTCCCGCCCGACTCCACCGCCGCGTGCCCCACGTCCACGTCGACGGGCACCAAGATCACCGACGGGTATCTCACCCTGACCGCCCCGGAGAAGTGGACGAATGGCAGCCGTCCCGAGTGGACGAACTGCGGAGGATCGACACTCAGGCTGAACACGGCCGGAGACTGGAGGTCGTTCGTCCAGCTCGGGGCTGTGGGGAACCCCGCTGGCGACCTCAAGGCATTAGGTATGAGGGTTTGGGACTACGTAACGACGCACTCCTTCGATGGCGCTCACACCCGGACGCAGCTCACCATTTCGAAGCCAGGCACGCTTGCCGGCCGGAAAACCTGGGACATCTACGGTCGGGTCTATACCAAAGGAACGGAATACAACATGGTGCGGATCGAACTGGTTGATCGTCCCGACGGGAACGCCTCGGTGGCCGTAAGTTCGTGGCCCGCCAATGAGGCCTTTGATGACGCCGACATCCAACTGGCTCTCGCCACCCTGAAGACGGACTAGGTCTGATGGCTGAGCCAGGGTGGTACCCGGATCCGTCCGGCATGCCCGGACTCGTGCGCTACTGGGACGGGCAAACCTGGACCCAAGACGTCAGCGGACCGACGCTCCCCGCCAACAAGCGCGGCAACCCCACCGTCTGGATCATCGCCGGCGTCATCGTTCTCATGGTCGCCCTCATCGTCGGGACGCTGATGGTCCGTCCGTGGGGCACCGGCACGACCGATCCCGTCCCTGGCGGACGTCCCGCGTCCTCGGGCGTGTGGACCCCCGGGGCCCCCACAGCGTCTTCGTCCGGCGGCGAAGGATGGCAGGGCAGCACCGCCCCACCGCTGAGCGACCCCCAGGTGAGTTGCCCCGAGCCGTCAACGAGGCAGCTGATCGACGGGTACCTCACCATGACCCGGCCCGCAGGGTGGGACGACTACGGCACCCCCGATTGGACGACCTGCGGCTCCAGCGCCCGCCTCTACGATGCCGAGGATGACTGGATCGGAACTCTCGAAGTTGGGCCGCTCACGCTGGGTGATTCGTCGCCTCAAGCGGTGGCCTCATCCCTGTGGACCTGGACGGCGGCGGAGTACTTCAACCCCGACACTGACCCCATGCCCGTGCTGAGCACGAGTGCCGCCACCACCGTTGCCGGTAAGTCCGCCTGGCGAATCACCGGAAAGCTGACCTGGGCCGACGACCCCGAGGGCAGTTTCGACGTGCTGATCGAGGTCTTCCAGCGCCCGGACGGCTATCTCTCTGCCGTGTACGCCGACTGGCCCAGCAACGACAAGGCCACGACGGCGGCCGTGGAGGGCGCGCTGGCCACCCTCACGGCTGGTTGATCAGCCACCCTCACGGCTGGTTGAAATACAGAAACGCCCGACTGGTGAGACGGGTCGGGCGTGGCTGAATGGTGGCTTGTCAGCAACCGATGAGGCGCGCCGCCAGGTAGGCCTGGATCTCGGCCAGGGGCACGCGCTCTTGCGACATCGTGTCCCGCTCGCGGACGGTCACGGCCTGATCGTCCAAGGTGTCGAAGTCGACCGTCACGCAGAACGGCGTGCCGATTTCGTCCTGGCGGCGGTAGCGGCGTCCGATCGACTGGGCGTCGTCGAACTCGACGTTCCAGTTGCGACGAAGCTGCTTGGCGAGGTCGCGGGCCACCGGCGAGAGTCGCTCGTTACGCGACAGCGGAAGCACGGCTACCTTGACCGGCGCTAGGCGCGGATCGAGCCTCAGCGACACGCGCGTCTCGGTGCCACCCTTGGCGGTGGGCACCTCTTCCTCGGTGTAGGCCTCGACCATAAACGCCATCAGCGAGCGGGTGAGGCCCGCTGCGGGCTCGATGACGTAGGGCATGTAGCGCTCGTTCTTGGCCTGATCGAAGTAGGAAAGATCCGTGCCCGAATGCTTCGAATGGGTGCTGAGGTCGAAGTCTGTCCGGTTCGCGATGCCTTCGAGCTCGCCCCAGTCGCCGCCAGCGAAGCCGAACTTGTACTCGATGTCGACCGTCCGCTTGGAGTAGTGCGACAGCTTCTCTTGGGGATGCTCGTAGAGGCGCAGATTGTCGCGCTCGATGCCGAGATCGACGTACCAGTTAGTGCGCTCGTCGATCCAGTGCTGATGCCACGCTTCGTCGGTGCCCGGCTCGACGAAGAACTCCATCTCCATCTGCTCGAACTCGCGAGTGCGGAAGATGAAGTTGCCGGGTGTGATCTCGTTGCGGAAGCTCTTGCCGACCTGGCCGATGCCGAAGGGCACCTTGGCGCGGGAGGACTGCTCGACGTTCTTGAAGTTCACGAAGATGCCCTGGGCGGTCTCGGGGCGCAGGTAGTGCAGGCCCGACTCGTCTTCGATGACGCCGAGGTGGGTCTTCAGCATCATGTTGAAGTCGCGCGGCTCGGTGAAGCGTCCGAGGGTGCCGCACTCGGGGCAGTTGATCTCCTCAAGGCCGGACGGCGCGCGTCCCTTCTTGTTCTCAAAAGCCTCCTCGAGCTGGTCGGCGCGGAAGCGCTTGTGGCAGGACTGGCATTCGGTGAGCGGGTCGGTGAAGACCCCCACGTGACCCGAGGCGATCCACACCTGGCGCGGCAGGATGATCGAGCTGTCGAGGCCGACCACGTCGTCGCGGGCCTGGACGACCGTCTTCCACCACTGGCGCTTGATGTTCTCTTTGAGCTCGACGCCGTAGGGGCCGTAGTCCCATGCGGCACGGGTGCCGCCGTAGATCTCGCCGCACGGGTAGACGAACCCCCGCCGCTTGCACAGGCTGATGACGTTGTCGAGCTTGGTAGCCACTGGAAAACTCCTGGATTGTCGGGTGCCCGGCTGGCATCCGTCGCACTAGGTTACCGGGCGCGCGGGAGGTTCTCTCCGACCTCGTCCGGGGCGGCGTAGGCAGACGGCTCGTCGATCGCCTGACCCAAGATGGGCATCAGGATCATCTTCGCGTCATGGCCGTTGAAGGCCCGGCGGTAGGAGCCCACGTCCTGCCAGTGGCTGACGAGGGCCCAGAGGGTAGGATCGTCCAGGTTCTGCACCAGTTCCGAACTGAGGTTGCCCGGACGCCCACGGAACCACTCCTCGGCGGCCGTCGCCGCTGGGACGAACGTCTGCACGTCGGAAACTCGGAAGCGACTAATCGCCCACATGGAGCGCCTCCCTCGTGTCGCGGCGCGACTGGACAAGACGGGTCGTGACCACCGCCGCCGTGGCCACGCACAGCGCGGGAATGAGGTGCCAGCCGGTGCCGAAGGCCAGCGTGACGGTCGCCGCGAAGGCGATCACGGCCGCCCACCACGGACCGGAGCCACGCGCCAGGAGCTTGATCGCAGCAGCCGTGCCGATGAGGTACACCAACGTGAAGCAACCGGTCACCAGCAGCAGCGTGGATTCGCTCGGAAGCCCGCTCAGCATCAGGACCGTGATCGTGACCAAGGCTGCCGCCCCTGAGACCACCAACGAGCGCCGCGGCACCGCGCGCTCCCCCACGGTCACCGCCAACCAGTGTGGCAGCAGCCCTTCTTGGGCGAGGGCCGCGCCCAGACGCGCCGATGAGGCGAAGTAAGCATTCATGGCCCCCAGGGACAGCAGCAAGGCGACCAAGGCGGTCAGGGGGCGCGCTGCCACACCGAAGCCGTATTGCAAAAGGTCGGAGAGGGGCGCATCGCTGGCGCGTGAACCCAGGACGGCCACCGTCGCCCAGGCCACCCCGAGGTAAAGAACGCTGATCACGGCCACCGCAAACGTGGTGGCCTTCGGGATGTCGCGAGCGGGGTGTGTGTACTCGGCCGACAAGGACGCCACCGCCTCCCACCCGGCGAACGCCCAGACCAACATCGCCGCCGCCGCGATGACTCCCCCCACGCCGTAGGGCGCAAAAGGGGTCAGGTTGGCCAAGGAGGCATGCGGCAGCGACACCGCCGTGGCCAGCGCCAGCAGCACCGCCAACGTGCCCGCGATCGCGAGTTGAACGCGCCCGGAAACCTGAATGCCGTACCAGTTCATCAGCGCCACGACGGCCACCAGCACGATGATCGTGACGTACCGCGTCCATTGGCCCCCGCCGATGACGTCGGCCACATAGGCGGCGCCGAACCCAGCCGCCGCGGGCGCGCCGAGTGGGATTGCCACGTAGAAGCACCACCCGACGGCCGCTCCCGCTGAGCGACCAAACGCCAAACGTGCAAAGTGAGCGACCCCACCGCCGTCGGGATACCGGGACCCCAGGGCCGAAAACGTGGTGGCCAGCGCCACCGAGATCAGGAGCAGGGCTGCCCACGCGATCAACGACGCGGGACCCGCCACCCGGGCGGCCAAGACCGGGAGCGACAGCACCCCGGTGCCGAGCACAGCGCCAATCGTCATGGCGGTGCCTTGGGCGACGGTCAGCGTTCCTCGAGACATGGCGACACTCTAAAGGGGCGCACTGACAAAACTCGGGGTTCAGCCTGCAGGGGTGGGGAAGGGCAGCAGCCCCGCCACCACCAGCGCGACGCGCTCGCAGACCTCGTTCTCGGGACGCGGGTCATACAGCAGTTGGGCCGCAAAGCCTTGCGCGAGCGCCAGATAGGCCCACGCGACCTGGTCGGCCTCGACCTCGGCAGCCACCTCGCCTTCGACCTTCGCCCGCCGGACGAGTTGGGCCAGCAGGCCGCGGATTTCGTCGTCCGAGGCGCGGATCGCCTCGCCAGTCGCCGCATCGAAGGCCGCGCGCTCCGAGAACGCCGAGCCTTGGAGCGTCAAGGTCCGGCGTCGATCGTCCAAGGGCAGCATGCCGAGCATCAGGTCGGTTAGCCAGCCGGCCAACGTCGGACGCCCGGGCTCGCCGGGAGGCACCGCCCCGGACGCCTCGCGCAGCCGAGCGAACATTGCGCGCAGAAGCTCCTCTTTGGAGCTGAACGCCTTTTGGACCGCGCCGAGCGACCAGCCCGAGGCCAGGG
The DNA here is from genome assembly GCA_016716635.1 of Micropruina sp. Lineage (GTDB taxonomy): Bacteria > Actinomycetota > Actinomycetes > Propionibacteriales > Propionibacteriaceae > JADJVZ01. The sequence continues at coordinate 743,930 of JADJVZ010000011.1, read as the reverse complement.
CCACCGAGCGGAAGGTGACCGCCGCCATGCCGTCGTGTCCCACGATGCCCAAGGCGACATCCGCCAGTTCCGCCTGCCGCGTGGTCAGTTCCATGGCGCCCAATATAGGCACCCCCCTTGCGTGAGCGACGGGCGTCGGCCTCAGCGCGGCACGCGTCGCCACAACACCACTCCGTACGCCAGCATGACCACCAGTTCGACGCCCAGGGCCAGCAGGGCGGGTGTGGTGATGGCGTCCCCGGTGAGGTACGAGCTGGCATCGAAGGCGGCGTGCCAGAGGATCACAGGCCAAAGACTGCCGACGACCTCATAGACCTCGGCGGCCACGAAGCCGAACACGATGGCGAGCGCCACCTGCAGCGCGAGGTAAAGCACGCTCACGCCCTGGTTGAACGCGTTCGCCAGGTGCAGGACACCGAAAAGGCTTGACATCACGATGATCGCCCGACGCACTCCGCGCGGCCTCAGCAGGGCCAGGATCAAGCCGCGGTACCAGATCTCTTCGTTGAAGCCGGCGGCCACCGCGACCCACACCAAGACCGGCACCAAACCGGGCTGGGCCGCGTACCCGCTTCCGATCCAGATCAGGGCCACGACCAACGCCATCGGGAGGAACCAGAGCGCCGCCGTGGTGTTTCGTGGCGGACGGAAGCCGAACTCGGCCAAGCTCGGCTGCAACCGACTCATGACGAGCACCCCCAGCAGCGCGCACAGCGAGGTGCCGATTGCCGCGCCCAGGTATGAGGCGGCATCGGTGCCGCCGACGATGGTCCCGATGGCGAAGCCCGTCCCGGTGAACAGCACGGGGACCAGTGCCAGGACGCACGCGACCAGCAGCGGACGGCGAGCGCGGACGCACGCCATCGTCGGGGTCCCGGTGGGCGTCGGTGTGGGCGTCGGTGTGAGGGTGTGGGTGGTGACCTGAGTCATGGCGAGTGCTCCTTGAGGATACGCGTGTATTCCGATGTCTCACCGTAGAATACATTTGTATTCTCCGCAAGTCTCAGAGCCCTCAAAGACCCGATCCTTTGGCTGCGGTTATGGCATGCTCGGACGCGGAGGAAGCCATGAGCACTTTGCAGCCCGCGTGGACGAACGCCGAAGGCGCCGACCTCGCCACCGCCCTGTTCGCCGAGACCTTCGGCTCCGCGCCCGCGGGAGTGTGGGCCTCGCCGGGCCGGGTCAACCTCATCGGCGAACACACCGACTACAACGGGGGGCTCTGCCTGCCGATCGCCTTGCCCCATCGGACGTTCGCCGCCCTCTCCCCCCGCTCCGACGACGTCGTGCGCGTCGTGTCCGATCTCGCGCCGCAGGCGGTCTGGGCGGGGACGCTCGACGACGTCCGTCCCGGCGGCGACCTTCCTGGCTGGGTGACCTACGCTGCCGGTCCCGCGTGGGCCTTGCGCGACGCCGGGATGACCGTCCACGGCTTCGACGCGGCTTTCGCCAGCTGCGTGCCGCTCGGGTCGGGGTTGTCGAGCTCGGCGGCCATCGAATGCGCCGCTGCCCTGGGGTTGGACGAGGTCTATGACCTCGGCCTGGCCACCGACGACGACGGACGGGCGCGCCTGGCCGCCCTCTGCGTGCGGTCGGAGAATCTCGTCTCGGGCGCCCCCACCGGCGGCCTCGATCAGGCCGCGTCGCTGCGAACCTCCGCCGGGCAGGCCCTGTTGCTGGATTGCCGCGACGGCCACACCGAGCCCGTCCCCTTCGACCTGGCCGCCGAGGGGCTGGCGCTTCTCGTGGTCGACACCAAGGCCCCGCACGCGCTGGTGGACGGCCAATACGCCGCTCGGCGAGCCTCGTGTGAGGCCGCGGCGGCCACGCTGGGCATCCCGACCTTGCGCGAGATCACCGACCTCGACGCCGCGCTCGCCCAGCTTGACGACCCGGTGGCTCGCCAGCGCGTCCGTCACGTCGTGACCGAGATCGCCCGGGTCGAAGAGTTCGTGGCGCTCGTCCGAGCCGGACGCCTGCGCGACGTCGGCCCTCTCATGATCGCCTCGCACGAATCGCTACGCGTCGACTACGAGGTGACCGTCCCCGAGCTCGACACCGTGGTGAGCGCCGCGATGGCTGCCGGTGCCCTCGGCGCCCGGATGACCGGCGGCGGCTTCGGAGGCTCGGCCATCGCCCTGATCGAGGCTTCCCAGGTCGAGGCGACCGTCCAGGCCGTCCATGACGCGTTCGCTGAGCGCGGATTCGGCGAGCCGGCCTTCCTCGTCGCGGTTGCCGCGGACGCCGGCCGCCGTGTCGCCTGAGCCTTCGGGTTTGCCCCAGGCCGGACGTCCGTGGATCATCGAGGGGTGACCGAGCCGCAGCACCCTCGCCAAACGCGCCAACGCGCCGCTTTGGAGACGCTGCTCGACGAGCTGCCCGGCTTCCTGACCGCCCAGGAGTGGCACAGCGAGCTCAACCGCCGCGGCACCAAAGTGGGCCTGGCTACGGTATATCGCACGCTGCAGTCGCTCACCGAGGCAGGCGAGGTCGACATGGTGCGCACGCCCGAAGGGCTCGCCGCGTACCGGGCCTGTTCCACCGGCCATCACCACCACCTCATCTGCCGGGGTTGCGGCAAGACCGTTGAGGTCGAGCTGCCCGATTTCGAGCGCTGGGCCGACGCGGCCGCGAAGCAGTACGGCTTCGCCGACATCGACCACGAACTGGAACTCTTCGGCCTCTGCGGCGATTGCCGCGCCTGACGCCCGACGGGTGTCGCGGGCTTGCCCAGGCGCTGACGGCCTCACAATGGACGCGTGCCGACCTACCGTGATGAGGCGGTCGTCCTTCGGACCCACAAGCTGGGCGAGGCCGACCGGATCGTCACCATGCTCAGCCGCTCCCACGGCAAGGTGCGGGCGGTGGCGCGTGGCGTCCGACGCACCCGCTCCAAGTTCGGTGCCCGGCTGGAGCCGTTCAATCACGTCGACCTGATGTTCGCCGAAGGACGCACGCTGGACGTCGTCGCCCAGGCCGTCACCCTGCACACGTTCTCCGAGCCCCTCACCAGCGATTACGCCGCCTTCACGGCCGGTCAGGTCATGCTCGAAACGGCCGATCGCCTGGTTGAGGAAGAGGGCCAGCCCGCGATCCGGCAGTATTTGCTGCTCGTGGGTGGCCTGCGGGCCCTCACTGAAGGCACCTCGGACGGCGAGCGTCCTCCCACGATGATCATGAACAGCTACCTGCTGCGCGCGTTGGCGACGGCCGGTTACGCGCCCTCGCTGGACGACTGCGCCCGCTGCGGTGAGGCCGGCCCCCACGAGGGCTTCAGCCCGTCGGCCGGAGGGTCGGTGTGCCGTCGCTGCCGTCCACCCGGGACGCCCTTCCCCCGACCCGCGACGCTCACCCTGCTCGGATCCTTGCTGGCGGGCGATTGGGTGGCCACGCGCGACGCCGAGCCCGTCGTCCTGCGCGAATCGGACGGCCTCGTCGCCGCCTTCGCCCAATGGCACATCGAACGCGGTGTCCGCTCGTTGTCGCACGTCGACCGCACAGGATCATGACCACCCGCCGCTGGGCGCTGTGCTTTGGCTTGGGCTCCGGTCCGTCAGTTTCCGGATGACTCCTGGGCGATGCCCGCGCTGAGAGCGGCGAGGGCCGCTTGGGCGGCGGGCTGGTTTGCGGCTGGAACCGTCGGCAGAAGGCTAGCAACGGCCGCTTTCGTGACGAGGCCCGCCTTGAAGAGCCTGTCGTTTTTTCGTGGCGGGGGTTGGTGGGGTGGGCGGGTCGGCCCGTGGGGTTGGGCGGGACCACCCCGGGGTGGGGTGCGTGGAGGGCTGTGGTGGGGGCCTTTTGTTAGGCGGGTTGGGGTTGGTAGCCGGTGTTGCGGAGGCGCATCAGGTTCGTGATCGCGGCGGCGAATCTGAGTTCGCTGTGGGCGGCGGGTTGGCCTCGTCGGGCGAAGACGCGGAGCCCTCGGCGGTCTTTGAGGTGGGCGTTGATGGGCTCGATCAGGGCGCTTCGGCGTTTGTACAGGGTGGCGGTGTCGGGGTCGCTGAGCCGGTTGATCATGGCGGTGCTGGCAGTGTTGCGTTCGTTGATCGGGCGGGGTTTCCCGGTGCCGGGGTTGTTTGCGGTGATGTTGTGGGCTTTCCCGGCGGCGATGATCCGATCAGGGCCTGGGGCGGCGAGGTTGGCTTCGCTGTAGTAGCCGGCATCGGCGAGCACGGTGCGGATCTGGCGGGATTGTCCGGTGGTGGTGTTGATCAGGTCCACGGCCTCAACGGCTTTGGTCATGATCGGGATGAACTGGGCGTTATCGGTGGCCTGGGTAGTGGCCTGGGCTACCAGGATCAGCCCGTCGGCGCTGACCGCGATCTGACAGTTGTAGCCCTGGACCCAACCCTGACGGGTCTTCATGATCTTGGACTGGGGATCGGTCTGGTTCACCCGGACCGGGGACTGTCGGGTGAGGCGTTCCCGCAGCGTGGTAACGAACTTTTCGGCTCGTTCGGCTCGTCGTAAGGCTGCCTGGTGTCGTTTCGGGACCAGGTCTGGATCGAACGATCGGCCGATGTGGTTTCCCTGACGTTGGGCCTGGATACCTGCCTGCCGGGCAGCGACCAACGCCTCATAATCGGCTCGGGCCTGCCGGGCCCGGGCTTCGGCCTCGACCACTGGCAGGGTCTGGTTGGCTTGCCGGTTGTTGAACTCTTCGAGGACCTGTCTGATCCGTTCCCGACGACCCGACGGGTCCCGTAACAGTGGATCGGCTGGTTCCCCGGCGGCTGCCTCAGCGGCATCCTCAGCCTCGTCAACCTGGCTGGCTTCCTTGAGGAACGCCGCAGCGTGTTTGCGGTACCAGGCCAGATCCCGGCTGCGATCCAACGCGGCATTCGCAGCGATCTTCGTGCCATCGATCGCGACCAGATCAACCTGACCCATCCCAGCCCGGCCACACACCACCAGCACCTGAGCGAACAAGTCAGACAAGGCTCCCCTCATGACCGGCCCGGAACCGGGCGATCACCGTATGGTCTGGCCGTCGCTGACCACACACGATCCGGAACGCCACATCAGTCAAACACGCCCGCTCGATCCCACGCGAGGAACGCAACCCCCGACAGTAGGCATACGCCAACAAAGTCACCATCATCACCGGGTCGAACGCTTCCCGACCCGCCCGACCCAACCGGTACCGGCCACGGAACGCCGACAGGTCTAACGACTCGATGACCTCGATCACGAACCAGACCAGATGATCAGCCGGGAGCCAATCCCGCATATCCACCGGCAACAAGAACCCCTGGTCCCGATCCACCGCCTTGAAACCCTTAGCCACAAGACAATTGTTCCACCCACACGCCCAGAAACCCGGCCCGACACAACCCCGAAAAAGCAACAGGCTCTGAAGAGTGCGTGAACGAAAGTTTGGTCCTTTTCGCGTGCGGCGCAGAGCTTGGCGACGCAGAGGTCGGCAGGAGATAGGCACCAGCCGGTGTACTGGCGTCCCGTGACGACATCTTGAGTCTGGGCGTTCGAGAAGGGAAGGAGCCGTTCGCGCCAACCCTCGGGGAGTGCGGCAGTGGTGTGGTCGACACCGTCGAGGGCGAATCCGTGTTGTTCCTCGAACAGAGATAGCTCACCTGCGACACCCGCTAACAGGTCGGACAGTTCCTGTTCCAGGCGAGGGTCTTCCACATCGGGCCACACGTCGACTTCGCGTGAGGCTGTGGCCGCTTGCGGGAGTTCATCCTCGTCGTAGGACCCGAGAATCGCCTGCGATCCGATGATGATCACGGAGTCCAGCTGAGTGATCGCGCAGGAGGCCCGAATGGCGTGCGCCAGTTGCTCGCGGTTCATCGGGAAGGAACGGCTACGAGACTACGGCGCTCGTCCTCGGTGAGGAATCCGGCCATCGGGGACACTTCGCGCATCTCGATACCCTCGCTTGACGTGTCGGTGAGCACCCGGTGCAAGGACTGGACGTCTCGCTCGTCGATGATCCGCTGCCAGGTGTCCATGTTGCGCCCATGGGGCTGGCCTCGGGTACCGCGACGTACCTGTTCAAGGTTTCGGTCCATCTTCCTCCAGTCGCCCTCGGTGACGCCCCGGCGACCGAGGTTCAGGCTGATCTGGCGATGGAGCCGCCAGCTTCGCTGCTTGGTGCGCTCCAGATCGATCGGCTTGACCTCGATGGAAACCGAGACTCCTAGCGGTGACAGCAGGCGGGTCAGCATGGGGTCGGACGGCTCGAGCGTGCCGTTGACGTATTGGCTGATGCGACCTTGCGGGACGCCCGTCATGCGGGACAGATCGGTTTGGCTGGTCCCAGTGAGCCGCAGGCTCCTGTGGAGTACCTCGCTTCGATTCATCGCCCAACTATATCATGAACTGATATAGCTTTGGCGGTCACCTTCTCGCGTCCCACCATGCCCGCCTGTGGAACGCTCAGCGTCAGGAGCATGAGTCTCGCACCCACGTGGCCGGCGTCCGCTAGGCCCGGGGGGCACGCCAAGATTCGCCTCCGGTCGGTAGGGTGGCCGCCGTGAGTAACAAACCCTTCATCGCCGCGCGGGCCGAGGAGGTCATCGATCGCGGCATGGAGGGCCTACGCCGCCGCCTGGGTTACCAGGACTCCGTGATGAGCTACACCGGCTACGGGACGCCCGCCTCGGCGCGCGTCCTCGGACGCGTGGTGCTGATTCCAGGGCGTCCGCGTAACCGCTTGGCCAAGCTCACTGACGACTTCGCCCGCCGCCGGGGATTCCGCAACTTCTTCGTGGCTGCGGCCGTCCGGGAAAAGGTCACGATCACCCTGGGCAGCCAGACGGTCACGGTCACCTCCGACCGGGGTGGCTACGTCGACGTCCGGCTCCGGAACCACGGGTTGCCGCCCGGCTGGCACAAGGCTCAGTTGCAGACCAACGGCTCGCCGATCATCGAGGCCGAGGTCCTCATCGTCGATCCGGCGGTCGACTTCGGGTTGATCTGCGACATCGACGACACCGTCATCACCACCTGGTTGCCGCGTCCCTTCGTGGCGGCGTGGAACAGCTTCGTCCGGGACGAGTCGAACCGCCAGGCCGTACCCGGCATGGCGCGAATGCTCAGCACACTGCTCAACGAGCACCCCGGCGCGCCGATCGTCTACGTGTCGACCGGTGCCTGGAACACCCAGGGCTTCCTGAATCGCTTCCTGCGCCGGCACGCCTACCCGATCGGGCCGCTGCTGCTCACCGACTGGGGGCCCACGAACACCGGCTGGTTCCGCTCCGGGGTCGCGCACAAGCGCGACACCTTGCTGCAGCTGGCAGCCGACTTCCCGAACATCCAGTGGGTCCTGGTCGGGGACGACGGGCAGCACGATCCGGTCATCTACACCGAGTTCGCCGACCTTGAGCCCGACCGGGTGCGAGCCATTGCGATTCGCAACCTCTCGGAACAAGAGCAGTGGCTGGCCCACGGAACGAACGTCCCCGTGGCGGTGCCCGAACCCGAGCAGGCACCCGACACTCCCCTGGTTCAGGCCGTGGACGGACGCGAACTACTGACGCTCCTTCAAGGAGCGTTACAGGAGACCCCGGACGGCGACGCCGTCTAGCCCAGTCGGGCCTCCCCCCGCGCGCCATCCCAGCGTGGGATCACTTGGTTGAGAGAATCGACCGGTTCACCCTCAGGAAGGACGCCGATGGCCGCCAACGCAGATATCGACGCTGAAGAGCGCATCGTCGATATCGACGTCAGCGAGGAGATGAACACCAGCTTCCTCGAATACGCCTACTCCGTCATCTACTCCCGCGCGCTGCCGGACGCCCGCGACGGGCTGAAGCCGGTCCAACGCCGCATCCTGTACTCGATGGACGACATGGGCGTCCGCCCCGACCGCTCGCACGTGAAGTGCGCCCGCGTGGTCGGCGAGGTCATGGGCAAGCTGCATCCCCACGGCGACACCGCGATCTACGACGCGCTCGTCCGCATGGGGCAAACCTGGGCGGTGCGCCTGCCGCTGGTCGACCCGCATGGCAACTTCGGATCGTTGGACGCCGGGCCCGCCGCCATGCGCTACACCGAGTGTCGAATGTCGTGGGCGGCCGCCGCCATGACCGCCGGGCTCGACGCCGACACGGTCGATTTCAAGTCCAACTACGACGGCAAAGAGACCGAACCGGTCGTCTTGCCGGCGGCCTTCCCGAACCTGCTGGTCAACGGCTCGACCGGCATCGCCGTGGGCATGGCCACTAACATCCCGCCGCACAACCTGGTCGAAACCATCCAGGCCCTCAAGCACCTGCTGCACCACCCCGAGGCCGACCTCGACGAACTCATGCGGTTCATCCCCGGCCCCGACCTGCCCACCGGCGGCAAGGTCATCGGACTTGACGGTATCCGTGACGCCTACGCCACCGGTCGCGGCAGCTTCCGCATCCGCGCCACCACCCGCATCGAACAGGTGCACGCGCGCCGCAAGGGCATCGTGGTCACCGAACTGCCCTACATGGTGGGTCCCGAGCGGATCATGGAGCAGATCAAGACGCTCGTCCAGGCCAAGAAGCTCCAGGGCATCGCCGACATCAAGGACCTCACCGACCTGCAAAACGGCACCCGCCTGGTCATCGAGGTCAAGAACGGCATCAACCCCGAGGCCCTGCTGGAGCAGTTGTTCCGGTCGACCAAGCTCGAAGACAGCTTCTCGATCAACGCCGTCGCACTGGTGGACGGTCAGCCGCGCACCTTGTCGCTCAAGGAACTGCTGACCGTCTACCTCGAACACCGCCTTGAGGTGACGCTGCGGCGCACGCAGTTCGCCCTGGCGAAGGCGTCGGATCGACTCCACCTCGTCGAGGGCCTGCTGCTGGCCATCGTCGACATCGATGACGTGATTGCGATCATCCGCTCATCGGAAGACGCGGCCCAGGCGCGCGTCCGGCTCATGGAGGCCTTCGAGCTCAGCGAGGTGCAAACCAACTACATCCTCGACATGCAGCTGCGACGGCTGACCCGGATGTCGAAGATCGAGCTGGAGGCCGAGCGCGACAAGTTGCAGGCCACCATCACCGAACTGCGCGCCATCATCGACGACGACGCGGTGCTGCGTCGGCTCGTCGGCAACGAGTTGGACGAGGTCGCGCGGACGCACGGCACCCCTCGCCGCACCGTGCTGCTGGCTTCCTCCGGCGGCCAGGCGGTCACGGCCAGCAAGGCGCAGCCGCTCGAGGTCGCGGACGATCCCTGCTGGGTGCTGCTCTCGTCGGTCGGGCTGGTCGCCCGCAGCGTGAACGACGAACCGCTGATGTCGTCCGGCCCCCGCGCGCAGCATGACGTGGTGGTGTCGGTCGTCCGTACGACGGCGCGCGGCGAATACGGCGCGCTCACCTCGACCGGACGCCTGATCCGCTGCCAGGCCATCGACCTGCCAACCCTGCCCTCACTGGCCACAGCGCCGAACTTGCAGGGTGGGTTGCCGCTCAGCGAGCTGATCCAACTCGATCCCGGCGAGCGGGTATTAGCCCTCACGAGCCTCGGCGAGACCACGTTCGGCTGGGCGTTCGGCACCGCCAAGGGCGTGGTCAAGCGCGCGAACCCCGAGCAGTTGGCCGCCAAGGACGCCTGGGACGTGATCCGCCTCGACGAGGGCGACAGCGTCATCGGCGCGGTCGAGTTGCCGCACGATGAACTCGAGCTCGTGTTCGTGACCTCGGACGCTCAATTACTGCATTTCCCAGCGTCGGCCGTGCGTCCCCAGGGACGCTCGGGCGGCGGTATGGCGGGCATCAACCTCGCGGCAGGCGCTCGCGCGGTGTTCTTCGGCGCCTCCCGCACGGCCGATTCGTCGGTGGTCACGGTGGCCGGATCCTCGACGGCCCTGCCCGGCACGGACGTTGGCTCGCTGAAAGTCACCCCGTTTGAGCTCTACCCGGCCAAGGGACGCGCGACCGGTGGAGTGCGCTGCCAGCGTTTCTTGAAGGGCGAGGACGTGCTACTGGCGGCCTGGGTGGGTGCCGATCCTGCGGTCGCCGCCGCGGCCTCGGGGTCGCCCATCGACCTGCCCGAGCCGGATCCCCGGCGCGATGGTTCGGGCACGCCCGGCACCCAGCCGATCGACCGGATCGGCTCGCGCTACCTGGCGTAGGTCAGCAGATGTGGTCCAGCAGGCCAGTCTCGACGTCGTAGAGGAATCCGCCCACAGTCGCGAAGGGCCCGATGAGCGGATAGTCACGCACCCGCTGCACGTCGTTCCGGAGGCGCCCGATTTGATCGGGGTCGACGCCGAAGTTGTAACCCGTGACCGAGATCCCGGACGACGCCTCGATGGCGGCCTCCATCTCTTCCTCGGTCATCGAGGCGGCCGCGCAATGCGTGTGCGGAATGATGAGGATCCGGTTGACGTGCAGCTTGTGGACGCCGATCACCATGGCCGCCAAGGCCGTCTCACTGAGGTGGGCGCCGGTCACGCGGAGGATCTTCGCCTCGCCGACCCGCAGGCCCATCATGTCGAGTGGTTCCAGGCGCGAATCCATGCACGTGAGAATCATCACGCCCTGGTGCGCGATGCCGTCGAACCCTTTGGGTGAGGATCGCGCGTAGCGCTTGTTAGCGGCGAGGAGGTCGTCGAAATTGCGCTCGGTCATGGGCAGCACTTTAGCTGGCTGAAACGTGGCTCCAGGGGACGCTCATTTCGCCGAGCCGCCACCGGCGGGGGCCGTCCAAAATGGGGTGGCCCGCCTCCCGCAAGGCCGTCGCGGCGGCGAGAAAGCGCTGCGTGGCGCCGAGGCTCCGAAGGGGCGAGGCCACCTCCCAGGCGCGATCCAGGGCCGCGAGGAACGCATGCACGGGCTCCCCCGGCACGTTGCGATGGATCAACGACTTGGGCAACCGTTCGGCCACGTCACTCGGCCGCTCAAGGGTGCTCAGCTTCATCGACACGGTAAGGGTCAGCGGCCCGCCTGCGGACAAGGTGATCCAGGAGGCTAGGCGTCCGAGTTCGTCGCAGGTGCCTTCGACCAGGCGACCACCAGGGCCCAAACGCGCTCCCATGCGCGCCCAGGCCGCGGCGACCTCCGACTCGTCGTATTGGCGCAGCACGTTGAAGGCTCTGATCAGGACGGGGTCGGACCACCCCTCAGGGAGAGGAATCTCGAAGCCCCCGCGCTCGAAGCGGCGATCGTCACGGACGAAGGCGTGTGCGGCGGCAACCCGCTCGGGTTCGATCTCCAGACCGAGCAGGCGAACGTCCGGACGGACGCGGAGCAACCGCTCATGCAACTCGATGGCGGTGAAAGCCTTGGCCCCGTACCCAAGGTCGACCACCGTAGGGTGCGCCTCGGCGGACCGGAGGACGCCCGCGAGGGGGCCCGCCAGGTAGCGATCGACCCGACGCAGGCGATTGGGGTTGGTGGTGCCACGCGTGACGACCCCGACGGGGGCGCGGTGGGCAGTAGGCACCGGAGCAGCCTAGTAGGAGCACCGCCCGCGGGTTTCAGTGCGTGGCGCTCCAGACGAGCGCCGCGAAGAGCCCCAGCACGACGGCCACCGCGAATCCTACGAAGATCCACATGGCGACGAAGCCCTTACCCTTCACGGGTTGCAGGCCGATGGAGCCGCTCAGGAAGGTAAACGCCGGCGGTGCGTAGTACACGTCCAGGACTTGCCCCGGCGCCAGCACCACGTCGATCGAGGCACGCCCGTACTTGAACAGGTACTGGGCTTGACACTGGATGTGGTGCGGCCCAGCGGGCGCGGTGACCGAGGTCTGCCCCCAGGTCGCGAAGACCGGGTACCCGTTCATGAAGAGCTCGAACCGCTGCAGAGCGCTGTTGAACCCCTTGACCGCGGTGTGCACCACGATGGTGCCGCCGGGCGCGTATTGCTGCGGGTACTGCGGTGGCAACTGACTCGTCATGCGTCAATCCGATCAGATTCGAGGCTGTAGGCCCCCTGGATGATGAACTCCTTGCGGGGGGCGACGTCGTTGCCCATGAGCTTCTCGAAGGTACTCTCGGCCCCAGCGACTTCGTCCACGGTGATGCGGCGAAGGGTGCGGTGCAGGGGGCTCATGGTCGTCTCGGCCAACTGCGAGGCGTCCATTTCGCCGAGACCCTTGTACCGCTGCGGCTCCTTGAAGGCCTGCCCACGCTTGGTCAACTCGGCCAGCTTGCGGCGGTATTCGGCCTCTGAGTAGGTGTAGGAGTACTTCTCTTGGCCCTTGCGCGGGCTGATCAACTCGAAGCGATGCAGCGGCGGGACGGCAGTGTAAACCCTGCCCGCCTCCATCAGCGGACGCATGTACTTGAAGAACAACGTCGCCAGCAACGTGCGGATGTGCGCGCCGTCGGAGTCGGCGTCGGCCATGAAAATGATCTTGCCGTAGCGCGCCGCGTCGAGATCGAACGAGCGTCCGGAGCCGGCGCCGACCACCTGGATGATCGAGGCGCATTCGGCGTTCTTGAGCATGTCGCCCACGGACGCCTTCTGCACATTCAGGATCTTGCCCCGGATCGGCAGCAGCGCCTGGAATTCGGAGTTGCGCGCCAACTTCGCGGTGCCCAGCGCGGAGTCGCCCTCCACGATGAACAGTTCGGTGCGGTCGGAGTCGGACGAGCGGCAGTCGGAGAGCTTCGCCGGCAGCGTGCTGGATTCGAGCGCGTTCTTGCGCCGCTGATTCTCGCGGTGCGCACGGGCGGCCACTCGCGTGCGGGAGGCCCCCACAACCTTCTCCATGACGGCGCGCGCCTGGGTGCGCTGCGCGGCCTTGGTGGAGGTCAGGAAGTCACTGAGCTCCTTGGTGACGATGTTGTTGACCAGGCGCAGCACCGGCGGGGTGCCCAGCACCTCTTTGGTTTGGCCCTCGAACTGCGGCTCGGCCAGCCGAACGGTCACCACGGCTGTGATGCCTTCGAGGATGTCGTCTTTGACGATCTCCTCGCCGGCCTTCAGCAGGCGGGTGCCCTCCAGCGACCGTACGAACGCCCGGACCAGCCCGCGCTCGAACCCGGTGACGTGGGTGCCGCCCTTGGGCGTGGAGATGATGTTGACGTACGACTGGACGATCGTCTCGTAGCCCGTGCCCCACCGCAGCGCGATGTCGACGTCGAGGGTGCGCTCCACGTCGGTCGCGGTCATGGCTCCGTTGTCGTCGAGCATCGGGACGGTTTCGGTGAAATTGTCAGTGCCCTGGAGCCGCAGGATGTCGGTGACCGCCGGCCCCGTGGCGAGGTAGTCGCAGAACTCGCTGATGCCGCCATCGTGCTTGAACACCTCGGTGACCGGCTCGGCGCCCCGCGAATCGATGACGGTGATTTCGAGCCCGGGCACCAGGAATGAGGTCTGCCGCGCGCGGTTGAGCAGGTGCGTGAGGCTGAGCCCTGCGTCCTTGAGGAAGATCTGCCGGTCGGGCCAGTACTGGACGCGGGTGCCGGTCACAGCCTTGTTGACGCGTCCGACCTTGCGCAGACCCCCGCCGGCGGTGAACGGCGCGTCGGGACCGGGGCCCGCGAACTCGCCTGGCACTCCGCGCCGGAAGCTCATCTCCCAGATCGCGCCGTTGCGATCGACCTGGACGTCGAGCCGGCTCGACAGCGCGTTCACGACCGAGGCGCCGACACCGTGGAGGCCGCCGGTGGCGTTGTACGAACCGCCGCCGAACTTTCCGCCAGCGTGCAGCTTGGTGTAGACCACCTCGACGCCCGAAAGCCCGGTGCGCGGCTCGATGTCGACGGGGATGCCGCGGGCGACATCGGCGACCTTGATCGACCCATCGCGGCACAGCTCCACGCGGATGCGGTCGCCATAACCGGCCAGCGCCTCGTCGACCGAGTTGTCGATGATCTCCCAGAGGCAGTGCATCAGGCCCTTGGTGTCGGTGGACCCGATGTACATGGCGGGGCGCTTGCGCACCGCCTCGAGACCCTCAAGGACGAGCAGGTGCCGGGCCTCGTAGTCGTGCCCTCCGGCGGCTGGGTTCGGCTTGGCTAACGTCACCGAAGCAGGCTACCTGGGCCCACCGACAAAGCCGCGCAGCCCGCACCGCGCACGACCAGACCGACCCTCAGAACGCCGAAGGCCCCAGGGATTCCCTGGGGCCTTCGGTGACTCGTGCCAGCAGCTCAGCGGAGCTTGGCGGTTTCGTCATGGATCTGAAGAGCGACCTGTTGGAGCTTCTCGGAGTGCGCCTTCGCGTGGTGTCCACAGAAAAGCAACTCCCCACCGGAGGGCAGCGTCACGCGCAGGTAGGCCTGGGCGCCGCAGCGGTCACAGCGGTCAGCTGAAGTCAGTTGGTCGGCCAAGGTTGCGTTCATTGGGTGCCTACCTTCCATCTCGTCGGGCATCTGAACAACGCCCCGTCAACGGCGTTTGTTCCCTGCCATGCTCCGACGGTACCCGGTGGGTGCGCCAAGACCAGCCTGTGACGCACCTTCGAGACCATCCCGCAACACGTTTGTCATCGTGCGACTGGCCGGCCGCGCTGCCGTCCCCCACTCAAACCACACTGATCTAGGGTGGCTTGCATGGCTATCGCACCCTACGGATCGTGGACGTCCCCGCTCGGCACCGAGTTGTTGACGGGCGCCACGCTGGGGCTCTCGGAGCCCACGGTCAAGGACGGGATTGGCTACTGGCTCGAATCCCGTCCCGACCAGGGCGGACGCACGTCGCTGTGGTCCCTCGCCGCCGACGGGGGCATCAATGAGCTGACCCCCGAGCACAACGTCCGCAGCGCCGTGAACGAGTACGGCGGGGGTGCCTACGACGTGGGCGGGGGCTTGGTGGTGTTCACCCACTTCCCGAGCCATGAGGTCTTTGTGCTGGAACCGGGTAGCGAGCCACGTTCGCTGTGCGCCGTGCCCGGTCTCCGCTTCGGCGCTTTCGAACTCGCTGCCGGACGGCGACTGTGCGTGGCAGTCCGCGAGGATCACCGGCTTGACGGTCAAGAACCCGTCACCACCTTGGTCGCGCTCGACCTCGACTCGCCCAACTCCGACGGCGGTCGGATCATCGCCGCTGGCGCGGACTTCTACGCCAACCCGAGGCTGCGCCCCGACGGGGCACTCGCGTGGATCGAATACGACCACCCCAACATGCCCTGGGACACAACACGCCTAGCGGTCGGCACCCTCGACGGTGGGCCGTCCGAACTGGTGGCCGACTCCCCAGAGGTCAGCGTGAGCTACCCCTCCTGGGCTCCGAACTGCGACCTGGTGTACCTCTCCGACGCGTCGGGATTTTGGAACTTCTACCGGTGGGACGGCGCCACCTCCCAGCCCCTGCACGCCGATCCGCACGACTTCGAAGGCCCCGCGTGGGTTTTCGGTCGCGGACGCTACGTTGCCCTGGACGCCGACCAGCTGGGCTGTACCTGGTTCGAGGACGGACGTTCGCGCCTCGGCGTGCTCAACACCGCCACCTTGGATTTGAGGACGCTGCCGATCGACTGCGTCAGCGCCACGTTCGCTGGGGATGCCTCTGGCACCTTGGCCGTGCTGGGTTTTGCCGAGCGTCCGACGGGGCTCTACCGTCTCGATTGGACGACGGGCGACACCGAGTTGATCCGCTCCGCCACCGCGGTCGCGGTTGATCCGGGCTACCTCGCCGCCCCTGAGGCCTTCACCTGGCAGAGCCCCGACGGCGACGTCCACGGCTGGTACTACGCGCCCTCCAACCGCGACTTCTCGGCACCGGACGGCGAACGTCCGCCGCTCATGGTGCTGTCGCACGGTGGCCCGACCTCCCTGTCGACGCCCGAACTCAAGTTCTCGCTGCAGTATTGGACAAGCCGCGGCATCGCCGTCCTCGACGTGAACTACGGCGGCTCCACGGGTTACGGGCGCGCCTACCGTCAGCGCCTGCAAGGCATGTGGGGCATCACCGACGTTGCTGACTGCGCCTCGGGCGTGGCCGCCTTGGTCGCGGCGGGCCGGATCGACAAGGACCGGGTGGTCATCCGCGGCGGCTCGGCGGGCGGCTACACGACGCTGCAATCCCTTGTCAGCACGGACGTCTACGCCGCCGGCATCAGCCTCTACGGCATCGGGGATCTCGAGTTGCTGCACAGCGACACCCACAAGTTTGAGGCGCATGACCTCGACAAACTGGTCGCGCCCTACCCGGCTGGACGCCAGGTCTATCTCGACCGCTCCCCCGTCCATCACCTGGATCGACTGAGCTGCCCGATGCTGATCTTGCAGGGCCTGAGCGACAAAGTGGTGCCCCCGAATCAGGCCGAGGCGATGGCGGATGCCGTCCGAAAGAAAGGTCTGCCGGTCGCGCTGGTCGAATACGAGGGCGAAGGCCACGGCTTCCGGAAGGCCGCCACCATTGCGCACTCCACGGAAGCCATGCTGTCCTTTGTGGGCCAGGTCTTCGGGTTCACACCCGCGGGCAACATCCCCGTCCAACCGATCGAAAACCTCACCCCGAAGGACCCGCGATGACCACGTTGCCCAGACGCCCGAACAAGGCGTTGCTCGTCATCGACATGCAAAACGATGCGGCGGGACCTGGCAGTCACGATCGCGAGCGGGTGATCGAGAACATCCAGGGGTTGCTCGACCAGGCTCGCGCGGCCAACGCGCCGGTGATCTGGGTGCAGCATTCCGACCAGGGCATGCCGATCGGCAGTGAAGGCTGGCAGTTCGTGCCGGAGCTGGCGCCCGCCGAGGGCGAACCGGTCGTCCACAAAACGTTCCGCGACGCGTTCGAGGCCACCGAGTTGGAAAGCCTGCTGGCCACGCGCGGCGTCGGACACCTGGTGGTGACGGGCGCCCAGACAGACTTCTGCGTGCGCTCGACGTTGCACGGGGCCCTCGTCCGCGGCTACGACGCCACCTTGGTCAGCGACGCCCACACCACCGAAGACCTCAGCGAATGGGGAGCGCCTCCGCCCGGCCAGGTCATCGCCCACACGAACCTGTATTGGGACGGCCAGAAGGCTCCCGGACGAGCGGGCGACACGCTGACGGCGGCCGACATCGAGTTTTAGCCGTGACTGACTGGCGAAGCCTCGGAAGGTACCCGGACACGATTGAGCTGCCCGTCAGCAAGGCGTTCGTTGCCAAGACCCTCCTGCTCTGGATGATGACCCTCATGTTGGTAATCGCGCCTCTCAGCTGGCCCGAGAGCACCGGGCGAGGGCAAGCGCTGGCCGTGATCTGCCTCACTATCGCGGCCTTGCTCGTCATACTCGCGATCAAGTTCCTCGTTGTGCAGCTCAGGGCCCCGTTGTCCGGCAAACTCAGCATCGACGGATTGACCGACTTTCGAGGCGGTGACCCAGGCTTCGTGCCCTGGAGCGCTGTCCAGGGCGTGGTCGAGTTTTACTTCACAGGCGATGGTCGAGTGGGCATCATTCTCAATGACGACCGCATTTACCTTGGCTCGTTGACGGACCGCAAACGGAGGATGGTCGTTCGGGAGTTACCAATGGCGAATACCCCCATGTGGTTTGGACAAGACGTACCCCTCGACCCCAGCGATTTCGCCCAGCTCATCGTGACCTACCACCGCTCGTGGGCCGTTCGCCAGCCCGGACCAAACATCGATTCTCTGCAGCAGCATTCGATCAACCTGAAGCGGGGCGGCTACACCCGGGTCGGGACGATCGGCCGTCGCGGGCTGCGCGTGGTGGCAGTGGTCCTCGCTCCAGCGCTAGGCGCGATCGCCTACGCGTCGTGGGTGGCTGGCCACCCCGTGACGATGGTGGAAATGTCGATCGCGGCGGCGTGTCTGACCGTTGCCGCTATCTTGCGGTGACCGCGGCGTCACGAGATACGGTCGGCAGCAAGGAGGGCGCGGGCGGTCGTCATGGCAGCCAAGCCGTCCATCATGCCGTAGGCGGTGCCGGGAATCAGTCCCACGGGCACTCCAAGAGGCTTGGCGAGAGCCTCAATGGCGTCCTTCTTGAAGGCCACCTGCGGGGCCACGAGCACGACGTCCACGTCATGAATGAAACGTGAGACGCTGCCCTCGCCATGAGCTTCCACGACCTCACCCGGGCGGGCGTGCTTCTCCATGGAACTCACCAGGAGGCTGGACGACAAACCGCCCGCGCACACGACCAAAACCCGCATGAGGTGAAGGCTAGTCGAGGTAGTCGCGCAGAACCTGCGAGCGGGACGGGTGACGGAGCTTCGACATCGTCTTGGACTCGATCTGACGGATGCGCTCGCGCGTCACGCCGTAGACCTTGCCGATCTCGTCGAGGGTCTTGGGCTGGCCGTCGGTGAGGCCGAAGCGCATGCTGACCACGCCAGCCTCGCGCTCGGAGAGGGTGTCCAACACGTCGTGCAGTTGCTCCTGCAGCAGCGTGAAGTTGACCGCCTCGGCCGGGACAACCGCCTCAGAGTCCTCGATGAGGTCGCCGAACTCCGAGTCGCCGTCCTCACCCAAGGGGGTGTGGAGGCTGATCGGCTCACGTCCGTACTTCTGGACCTCGACGACCTTTTCGGGGGTCATGTCGAGCTCCTTGGCGAGCTCCTCAGGCGTGGGTTCGCGGCCCAGGTCCTGCAGCATCTGCCGCTGGACGCGCGCCAGCTTGTTGATGACCTCGACCATGTGGACGGGGATACGAATCGTGCGGGCCTGATCGGCCATGGCGCGGGTGATGGCCTGCTTGATCCACCAGGTCGCGTACGTGGAGAACTTGTAGCCCTTGGTGTAGTCGAACTTCTCGACCGCGCGGATCAGACCGAGGTTGCCCTCTTGGATCAGGTCGAGGAAGAGCATGCCGCGCCCGGTGTAGCGCTTGGCCAGCGACACCACGAGGCGAAGGTTCGCCTCGAGGAGGTGGTTCTTGGCGCGACGACCGTCTTCGGCGATCCACTCGAAGTCTTCGAAGTCGGTGGCGCTGACGCTGCCAGCGTGCAAGGTCTCGTCGGCGAACAGGCCGGCTTCGATGCGCTTGGCGAGCTGAACTTCCATCTCGGCGTTCAGCAGGGCAACCTTGCCGATCTGCTTGAGGTAGTCCTTGACCGGGTCGGCGGTGGCGCCGGCGGCCATGACCTGCTGCTCGGGCTCGTCGGCGTCATCGGCGTCGGAGAGGCTGAAGCCCTGATCTTCGGTCAGCTCGGCCTCGACCTTGGCCTCTTCGGCAGGCTCGAACTGGTTGTCATCAACGTCATCGAGAGTGCGCTTCTTGCCGCCGACGGTGAGGACGACATCGTCGCCCTCGCGCTCAACAACGACCTCCACGGCCGCGGTCACGAGGACTTCCTCGACCGTCAGGTCGCCATCGAGTTCCTCAAGGTCTTCCTCGGTGACGTCGGCGTCATCGTCGGTCGGACCGTCCGTGACAACCGCCGGTGCCGGGGCGGCAGCGGCCGCTTTGGGGGCGCGGCGGGCCCGCGCCGGGGCCGGAGCCTCGACGGGATCGGGAACAACGCTCAGGTTCACGTCGGCTGGGGCAGCCTTTGCCGCCGTCGTGCGGCGGACGGGCCGCTTCGCAGCGGCGGATTCGGTAGGGTTCGAAACCGATTCTGGTGAATCGGTTGCCGATGCTGCCTTTGCGTTACGTGGAGCCACGAGGACCTCTCAGATCGATACACGGGCACAAAGGGGCCCGGACCTGTCAATGCTTGCGCGTCGCCCATTGTGCCACACGCAGGGGCGCCACCCAACACCGAATAGCTAGGGTAGTCGGCATGTCGTCGCTAGCTGGGCCCCCGCGGGCACCTCGTCGCCCCGAGACGCGCCTGATTCATGAGCGGAGGTTCGTCGACCCGTATGCCTGGATGCGGGACACCGACTCCCCCGAGCTGATCGCGTACCTGCAAGCTGAGAACGCCTGGACCGACGAAGCGCTCGCGTCCCTCGAACCGCTGCGACAAGAGCTGTTTGACGACCTCGTGGCCCGCACCCAAGAAACTGACCTCAGCGTCCCCGAACTGCTGCAGCACACCGACGGGCGGGCGTTTTGGTACTTCAGTCGCACCTACGAGGGCCGCGAGTACCCCCTGTCGTGCCGGGTTCCCGCGTTCGATGAGGTCACGATCCCGGACGCCACCGAGGTCCTGCCGGACGAACTGACCCTGCTGGACGGCAACGTCATGGCCGAGGGGCACGACTTCTTCGCGCTCGGCGTCGGCGAGATCTCCCCCACGGGGCACCTGCTCGCCTACTCGGTCGACATCGCCGGCGACGAGGAATACGACCTTCGGTTCACCAACGTCGAAACCGGCTTCGAGTACCCCGAGGTCATCTCGGGCGTGGCCGCTGGCGGTGCGTGGCTCACCGACGACGCCTTTTGCTACGTGCGGACCGACGAGGCCTGGCGCCCGTTCCAAGTGTGGCGGCACCTGTTGGGTACCGATCCGACCACGGACGAGTTGCTCTACGAAGAGGCGGACGCTCGCTTCTGGCTCGCCCTCGACGGCAGCCGGGACTGGCGCTGGATGCTGATCGCCGCCGGCAGCAAGACCACCTCCGAATGGCGGATCCTCGACGCCACCGTGGCGGACGCCCAACCTCGAATCATCGCCGAGCGCCGCGACGGCATCGAATATGACGTCGATGTGGCCACCGATCGGCTGTTCATCGTCCATAACGACGGCGCCGAGGATTTCGCCTTGGCCGAGGCCCCGTTGGACGCAGTGTCACCGGAGCAATGGCGTCCGATCTTCGCCGGCGAACGGGGCGTCCGCCTGCTGGGGGTTTCGGGCTACGACACGGCGTTGGTGGCGAGCCTGCGGCGCGGCGGCGATGTGATCGTCCGGATCACGCCCCGCACACCCGGCGCCACCGTGGCGTGGGAGGTCGGCCATGAGCTCGGTGAGCCGCTGAGCACCACCGAAGAGGACCCCGCGAACGGCCCCGCTCCCGCGCGACTGCGCCTCATCGAGGAGTCGATGGTCCACCCGCGGCGCCTGGTCGAATACGACCTCGCCACCGGCGCCCGCCGCGTCCTGAAGACGCGGGTCGTCCGGGATCACCCGATCCACGGCCCTTACGATCCGGACGCGTATCGCGTCGAGCGGTTGTGGGCGCGCGCCGAGGACGGGGTGATGGTGCCGCTCACGGTGGTGCGCCGCCAAGACGTCCCCCTCGATGGCACGGCCCCGTGTCTGCTTTACGGCTATGGCGCCTACGAAATCTCCATCGGCCCCACCTTCGGGGTGGCCCGTCTCTCCTTGCTCGACCGCGGCTTCGTCTTCGCGGTGGCGCACGTCCGCGGCGGCGGCGAACTGGGGCGGCACTGGTATCTGGGCGGCAAGTTGTTCGCCAAGCGGACGACCTTCACCGACTTCATCGCGTCCGCCCAGCACCTGGTGGAGCAGGGTTACACGTCCGCCGATCGCCTCATCGCCGAAGGCGGCAGCGCCGGCGGGCTGCTGGTCGGGGCTGTAGCCAACCTCGCCCCCGACCTCTTTGCGGGGATCTTGGCCGACGTGCCCTTTGTCGATCCGCTGACGACGATCCTGAATCCCGAGTTGCCGCTCACCGTGACCGAATGGGAGGAGTGGGGTGACCCGCTGCATCACGCCGACGTCTACGACTACATGGCTTCCTATTCCCCCTACGAGAACGTGGCCGCTCGCCGCTACCCCGCCATTTTGGCCACGACGAGCCTCAACGACACCCGCGTCGAGGTGACCGAACCTGCCAAGTGGGTCTCGGCCCTGCGTGAGGTGGCGTTGGATCAGGACGAGCGTCCGATCTTGCTCAAGACCGAGATGGTCGCGGGCCACGGCGGAGTGTCCGGACGTCGAGCGTCCTGGAAGCAGGCGTCCTTCGAAACCGCCTGGATCATCGACCGCGCGGCACGCCATTCCTGAGGGCCTGCTGAGATTTCTCTTCGACCTTCCTGTGATTGATACTTGAGCCTTCAACTACGACTGACTCGCGTCTAGGCCGGTATCAGACCGCAGTCTGATGTTGAGTCCAACTGGCACACCACAAGCCATTTCGGAGGCTCACTGCGGAACAACGACCCGTCGAGGACGTTGTACTTGTCGCATCGCCGAGAGGAAACGCTCATGATCTCCACCATTCGTCGCGCCCGTTCTACGGACGGCATTGACGGCAAAGACGCTGTCGGGTTGTACCTCGACGGCATTGCCAAGACGCCGCTGCTCAACGCCGAAGACGAGGTGCGCCTCGCTCGAGACATCGAGATCGGGCTTTACGCGAAATCGTTGCTGGCTGGACGCGTCAGCGCCTCCGAGCGGGGCGAGCGTCCGTGCGACGCCACCGACGCAGAACTGGAGGATCTCGTCCGGATCGGTGACGAGGCCATGAACCACTTCATCACCGCGAACCTCCGCCTGGTCGTGTCGGTCGCCCGGAAGTACGGGCGGGCGCAGATGCCGCTGCTCGACCTCGTCCAGGAGGGCAACACCGGCCTGATCCGCGCGGTCGAGAAGTTCGACTACTCCAAGGGCTTCAAGTTCTCCACGTACGCCACGTGGTGGGTGCGCCAGTCGATCTCCCGCGGGCTCGCCCAGCAGGGACGCATCGTGCGGCTGCCCGTCCACGTCGCCGAGCAGGTCAACCAGGTTTCGGCCATCCGCCGCACGCTGGAACTTCGCCTCGGACGCGAGCCTGAGCTCATCGAGGTGGCCGCCGAGATGGGTGTCACCGAGGAGGTCGTCATCGACCTGCTGCGCCTCGCCCGCGACCACGTGTCGTTGGACGCCCCCATCGAAGAGAACGGCGACACGGCACTCGGCGACCTGCTGGCCCGCGAAATGTCTCCCGGACCCGACGAGATGGTGCTGGACGCCGAAGAGCGCCAGCGCATGGAAGACATGCTCAGCGTGTTGGACGATCGCTCCGCCGACGTCGTCCGGCGCCGCTACGGCCTTCTCGACGGACGGCAAGCCAAGCTCGCCGACATCGCACAGGTGTGGGGCATCACCGCTGAGCGTGTCCGCCAGATCGAACGCCACGCCATCGCCAAGCTGCGCACCACGGCCGAACTCGCGGCCTGACCTACCTCGCGAACGACGTCCCCGCCAGCACGGCAGGGACGTCGTTCGCTGATGGTGGGCATTTCTTGCCGTTCCCAATGAGGTCAACGGGGGCCGACGGGGTTCGAAGGAGTTGGTAGGGTCGTTTCAGGCGATGGTGCCCGCCCGGGTTCGTCCCGAACTGCCTCCCGGCTGATGGCTCCTGCAGACCTGTTCGGCGTAGCCACAGCCACGCTGACGTCCTCGGAGGTCGACATGGCATTCCCACGCGTACCGCAACCCGCACCCGAGCGCATGGTACCCATCCCGGGCCATCCGCTGGTCGTGGGTGTCGTGCCGGGGCAACCGGAACTCGTCGCCCTCACCGCGTCCGCGTGGGCGAGCGCCCTCGGCGGGGTGCCGCTCTACTTCGCCTACGCCGACCAAGCTCGGATCGTCGACGAGGAGTACGCCGACGGAACCGTGCGGCATTCGGATCTGGACCCCGATCAGGCCGACGACAGCTGGCAGGCCCGAGAGCGCGAGATCCGAGCCTTCCTCGCCGACGTGCTCAAGGATCACGTCGGACCTTGGGAGTTCCGTTACCTCGCCGGCCGCGCCGATCGGGCGCTCACCCATCTGGCGCGAGCCGTGAACGCCTCCGCGATCATCGTGGGCGGCAAGCGGGTGCTTTCAGTCGAGCGGCTGCGTGAGTTGGCCGCCGGTTCGGTGGGCCTTCACCTGGCGCGCCACCAGCATCGTCCGGTCATTGTGGTGCCCCTGACGGTCGTCGATTGGAAGGCCTCCGCCCCGTGGTAGAAGCACGCGGCCACGCCATCCCCGGCCTGCGAATGCTGCGGATCCCGGTCCGTCCGGCCTGGCTGGGGGTCATCTTCCTGGGCGGCGCTGTCGGCACCGCGATCCGTGCCTGGCTCGAGACCACCTACGCCGCACCGGCCGGGCAACTGCCGTGGGTCACCCTGCTGATCAACGTGTCCGGCGCCTTGGTGCTCGGAGTTCTCGTGGACGTCCTCGCCGAATCAGGGCCTGACAAGGGCGTGCGTCGTGGACTTCGCCTCGGGGTCGGCACCGGCGTTCTGGGCGGCTACACCACCTACTCGACGTTCTCGGTGGAGAGCTTCCAACTGTGGAATAGCAGCACCTGGGCCTTGGGGTTGATCTACGCCCTTCTGAGCGTCGTCGCGGGTCTTGCCGCGGCCTACTTCGGGGCTCTTACTGCGCGCCGAGTCCTTCGCCGCTATCGCCGCTATCGCCAGGATCACGGATGATCCAACTCTTCGTGGCTCTCGCCGGAGGGCTGGGAGCGACCGTCCGGTTTATCATCGACGCTCAGGTGCGGCGCTTCACGGCCACTGCGTTGATCCCCCTAGGCACCGTGTTCATCAACATCACCGGGTCATTCGCACTCGGAATCGTGACCGGTTGGTGGGCTATACACACCGGCGACCCCGGCCTGAAGCAGATCCTCGGAACTGGGTTCCTCGGCGGCTACACCACCTTCAGCACCGCCTCCGTCGAGGCCGCCCGCCTCGCCCGCGCTGGTCGCGGCTGGTCAGTGATGGTCCACGTGGTTGGCATGTTGGTCCTCAGCGTCACCGCTGCGGCCATCGGTGTCTGGCTCGGCGCCCGGCCCTAGCCCAGGCCCGAAAGGCGGCCGAGTCCGTCACCGGAGCAGTCCCGTCTGACATGGCCACGCGGGGCGGGCGGGTGGGTTTCGGGGTGCCGGACAAGTCGGCGCTCAAGACGGCCCCGCCGGCGGCCCTCGTGGAGCTGACATCCAATTGGTGACCTCACGGGTTCACCGTGAGGCAGCCAGGGGCGGGCAGATCACGGGGTGCCCCGCTGCCCATTGTTCGACGCCGTTCCCGTCCGTCAAGGGCGCCTCCGGCGTCCCTGCGGGATGGGCTTCGCCCACCCTTGACTGTCGGGTCCCCGGCGTCAGAATTCGGCAGCCAAGGGTTCACCCCTCCCTGTGGGAGACCCAGCGCGCTCAAAACGGCCCCGCCGACGGCGCTCAGGAAGCTGACGTCCACGAACCCCACCTACGGGGCTTCTTTGCGTGACACTTCCGGGACGCCGATGCCGAACCCGTGCCAAAGGTCACCACCGCCAGTCGGGGACGTTGCTCAACCAGCGGCTGGGCAGGGACGGCAATGGGTCACCGGGTGGGCGCCAGGGGTGACCACGTTCCTTCGATCGGCGCGGCAGCGCCGGAGTTCATCACGACGAACCCCTGCTTCGTCACCCGGCGTGCGGCCCACCATGGCACTGGTGGACCGAGGCCATAGGGGCTCCGACTCGAAACTGTGTGAGTTGCGCGCTCACCGTGGACGCTCAACTCACACACTTTTCGGGGTGGCCGTTCCGTCGGGCCACTCACGCCCCAGTCGGCTCTAGAACCTCCGCCTTTCGTGACCTCAATGTGATATTCACAAGGGGCTTCACGGCCAATCTGCCGCCGGTTTTGTCAGACCCGATCCGTAGATTGAAGACATGAACACCACCGGTCACACCACCCGCGAGCTCTGCCTCGCGGTCATCGAGGCCGACCAACTGATCCGCCACGGCGAAGCCCGCAAAGCCCAAGCGATCGCCGCCCTCTGCGATGTCTACAGGGCCACCAACAACCCGAACAACCCAGCCCTACCCGGCTCCGAACAACTCATCACCCTCGGCGCCGACGGAACCCCCGTCGTCTCCGACCTGCTCGTCCTCGAAGTCGCGCCCATGCTCGGCATCACCGACGCCACCGCCCACGCCCTGCTCACTGATGTCCTCAACCTCCGACACCGCCACCCCGTCCTCTGGCAAGCCGTGTGCGACGTGAAGGTTGAAGTCTGGAAAGCCCGCCGAATCGCCGACCAAGTCGCCCGCTCCGGCCTCCCCCACGACGCAGCCCTCGCCCTCGACCAAGTCATTACCCCCTACCTCGACAAATGGCCGATCTCCCGGGTGCAGTACAAACTCGCCGGACTCATCACCAAAGCCGACACCGTCCTCGCCGCCCAACGAGTACAGAAAGCGAAGCGGGAACGATTCGTGCGGATCCGGCACCACGACGACGGCGTCTCCACCGTCGTCGCCCGCATGGCCACCACGGATGCGATAGCCCTTGATGCCGCCCTCACCCAGGCCGCCAGCGACGCCGTGTTGAGTGGCCGACCGGAAGGAATGGACGAGCTCCGCTCAGAAGCCCTCGGGAACCTCGCCCTCGCCTACCTCCACAACCCCGGCCCCGCAGCCGCCCCATCGTCGGCCCGGGGAATCCTGACCCAACGCAACAACTCAGACGCCCCACCCACTCATGGCTTGGGCGCGGACACCGGCACCAGCACGCACACGGATAAGGGCATGCGCCCAGACCCGGGCACCTGCCTCACCGCCGGAGATGACGCGACGGATCTGGCTGCCCGGCCGCAGGCACCCCTGAACCATGGCCGGAGGGTCCCTCGCGTCGCCGAGATCGTCGTGCACATCGCCCAAGAAACCCTCACCGACGGTCACGGCATCGCCCGCGTCGCAGGTGTCGGACCCATGCTCCTCGACCAAGTACGCGAAGTCCTCGGCGGCTGCAGCAAGATCAGAATCCAGCCGGTCATCGACCTCAACGACGACCCCGGCGTCGACACCTACGAAATCCCCGACCGCATCCGACGCCACGTCACCCTGAGAAACCCGGTCGAAGTGTTCCCCTTCTCGTCCCGAAACTCGGCACGCTGCGACCTCGACCACACCAGTCCCTACCGCCACGGACAACCGAAACCCGCGACGAAGACCCCGGCCTCGCCCCAAACCCGCAGCTCGAACTTGGGACCCCTGAGCCGCAAAGTCCACCGCGCCAAAACCCTCGGCGCCTGGACACTCACCCGACCCACCCCGGGCGAGTTCCTCTGGACCAGCCCCATGGGATTCACCTACACCGTCGACCGCACCGGAAGCACCCGCGGACACAAGCAAAGGGCCCCGAAGCTCGCCGCGAAAGAAACCGGTTCGACCAAGCGAAAGCCCATCCCGAGGCCACGGCCCTAAAAGCGAGCCCGGGCCGGGTTCAGGCGTCCTGGACGCGGACCAAACCCTCTTGGGCGCACGAGGCCACCACGGCGCCGTCTTGGAAAAGTCGCCCCAACGAGAACCCGAGCGCACTGGAGGCCGACGGGGACCATTGGTCGTAGAGCAACCACTCATCGGCGCGGGCCGGTCGGTGGAACCACATCGAGTGATCGATGGAGGCCGCGATCAAGCCCGGCGAGGCCCACTGCACCGGATGCCCCAGAACGCTCACCGCGAGCAAGGTCAGGTCTGACAAGTAGGCCAGCGCCATCTGATGCACCCGCGGATCTTCGGGCAGCCCCTCGCGGACGCGGACCCAGACCCGCATGCCACGGCCGCCGACGCCGTCGGTCTCGCCGGCGAAACGGGCATCGATGACGCCCCATTCTTGGCGCCAGGTTTGGGCGGCGACGGCCGAGCGGGCGCCTAGAACCTCGGAGAGCAGGGGGCAGTCCTCGGGAGCATCGACGGGGCTCGGGACGGGCGCAGAGTGATCCAACCCGGGTTCGGGAACATGAAACGAGGTCGACATGGCGAAGATCGTCCGGTCACCTTGGCTCGCAGTGACCCGACGGTTCGAGAAGCGACGTCCGTCCATCGTGCGCCCGACCTCGTAGTCGATGGGAACGTCTACGTCGCCGGGACGCAAGAAGTAGGCGTTGAGCGAGTGCGCCTGACGGCCATCGGGCATCGTCTCGTACGCCGCGGCTAGCGCCTGTGCGAGCACCTGTCCACCGAAGACCCGCTGCAGGGTCGACACCGGCTGGGCGGCCCGAAACTGGTCATCACCGGTGGTCGCCAGGTTGAGGAGATCGACGAGTTCGGCCGCACTCTCGGGCATTACGGGCCCTCGTCGCCCTGCTCCCGCAGGAAGCGCTCGACCGCAGCGCCGAGCTCATCGGCCGTCGGTATCGAAGCCAGACCCCGCGAGGCCATGTCGTCATATTGACCCTCAAGGGTGTGCAGCACCTCAGGGAAGTCGCCGTCGGCGTCAATTTCGGCCGTGATGGCTTCGGTGCGCTGGCGCGCCTGCCGCTCGAGCTCAGCGGTGTCGAAGCGAAGGCCGGTAGCGTCGGTGATCTTGCCCAAGACGGCCAAAATCGCCTGCGGGAACTGCGTCTGCGCGAGGTAGTGCGGCACGTGCGCCACGAAACCCTGCCCAAGGTGGTCACTCTCCCCCGCCGTGTACTCCAACATCGCGGACAAGCTCGCCGGCACCTGAACGCGATCAACCCATGCCGGGTTACCCCGCGCGAGCTCGGGGTCGGTCGCATGCGTGGTGACCAAGGTCGGACGCGTGTGCGGCACCGCCATCGGAATGCCCGTGACCGTGATCAAACGGGAAACCTCAAGGCGCTCTGCGAGGCCGAGCACGGCTTTCACCGTCCGGTGCCATTGCGCGTCGGGCTCGGGCCCGTGGAACAGCAGGAAGTACTGGCCATTGGCGTCGGTCAGGACGTCCATGGTGAGGTGGTACTCGTTCAGGCCCACCCAGGAGTTGGTGTCGAAGGTCATCACCGGACGGCGGCTGCGGTAGTCGTGCAACTGGTCGATGTCGAAGTCGGCCAGCACCTGCGGGCTTCCGGCGTCGACCAG
The DNA here is from genome assembly GCA_016716635.1 of Micropruina sp. GTDB lineage: Bacteria > Actinomycetota > Actinomycetes > Propionibacteriales > Propionibacteriaceae > JADJVZ01. The sequence continues at coordinate 715,440 of JADJVZ010000011.1, read as the reverse complement.
GAACTGGCGCAGGCCCGCGCTGACGCCCCCGGCGTCCACAAAACCATCCAGCAGGTGAATAAGCACCGGCTTGGTGCCTTTGAGCTGCTCCCAGACGTCCGGGTTGAACGTGTATAGCAGGCGTGGATCCATCACGCCCTTGAGTTTACGTGGCCGAAGCCCAGAGTCCCCGGTTGCGCAGCCTTCGAGCCACGGGTTCAGCCGAGAGCCGATTTTGTGGGGCTGGGCAGCGTGGCGAGAGCCGTCCGAATGCGTTTGGGTGACACCGGGACGGCTGTGCCCAAGGTCTGGGCGAACATGCTGACCCGCTGCTCCTCAAGCAGCCAACCGACGTCGGCGACCTCGGTCGGCAACACCTTGTCGGGATAGCGGGCGCACGCCGCGCCGTACTCGGCTTCGAGTTCCATGATGGTGTCCAGCAGCGCCAGATCGCGGCTCGGGTTGCTCTTCGCGGCGGTCACCCGGACGCGCGCCGCCTGCAGATACCGCGGCAGCCGTCCCCACCACGGATCCGGCGTCGCGGCCACGAACCCGCGGAACAGCAGGTTGTCCACCTGCTCAGTGACGTCGGCTGCGGTGGCGGAGCTACCGGCGGGCAACTCGGCGACCTCGCGGCGCACCTCCCCGGCGGTGGTGAGCATGGCCCCGACCTGATTGACCACCTGCAGCATGCGATCCGCGGCACCCGCGCGCACCGTATCGGCGAGGCGTTGGAAGGACGCCTGATCGCGGACGCTCGTCACCTCGGCCACCGACTCGCGCATGAGCTGATCGATGGCCTTCAAGCGGCAATCGGCCAGCAGGTCGGGCACGGACGGGTACGGCGAGGACGCCAACGCGAACTTCACCGGATTCGACAGGTGGGAGACGGTCCACTTCACCGGATCGGGGGTCGTCAACGCGATCAGCCGGCGGACGCCCCGAACGTGCGCGAGGTCCGCGACCCGCTGCGACTCGTGCACCTCGACGCTCACGCCGTCCAGCCGATCGACGAGCCCCGGGAATCCGGTGAGCCCGCCCCGAGCGTCCACGCGACGTGGAATCGTGCCGAAGGTCCAGGTGGTGGACTTCGGCTTCACGGTGCCGCCGGCGGCCTTCGCGATGGTGGCCGAGACTTGCGGGGCAAGCGTCCGACGGAGCTCGGCGAGATCCTCACCGGTTGCGATCTGCTTTTGTCCTTGGACGATGTCGAAGCGCACGCGGAGATGGCTCGGAAGGGCGTCCGGACGGAAGTCGGCGGCACTCACGGCTACCCCCGACGCCCGCGTCAGCGCAGCCGCCAGGGCCTCCCCGAACGACACGGCGGCGGGGTCTCCGCGCAGATCGGCAACAGCCGACGCGGCGTAGTTGGGGGCCGGCACGAACCGGGTTCGGAGCTGCTTGGGCAAGGTCCGAATGAGCTCGGTAGCCAGCTCGACCCGAAGCCCTGGCACCTGCCAGGTGAACGCCGAGGGCGGGGCCTGGTTGAGTTTGCCCAGGGGCACGACCACGGTGACGCCGTCTTCGCCAGCCCCAGGATCGAACGTGTAGTCGACCGCGAGGTCGAGGCCGCCCACCTGCCAGGTCTCAGGGTAGGCGTCCGGATCGACGCCTTCGTCGCCCAACAGCAGGTCGTCCATGGCGAGGTCAAGAAGATGCTCGTCGGTGCGCCGGGCCTCGCGCCACCAGCGATCGAAATGGGCCACGGACACGATCGAGTCCGGGATCCGCTCGGCGTAGAAGCTGAAGATGGCGCGGTCGTCCACGACGATGTCACGGCGCCGCACACGCTCCCCCAGCGCCTCGGCCTCGGCCCGCCGCTCGGCGTTGCGGGCAAAGAAGTGATGCCGCGTGTGCCAACGGCCCTCGACAAGAGCCGACTGAATGAAGATGTCCCTGGCCAAGACCGGATCGATCTTCCCCAAAGACACGAGCCGATCCCCCAGCGGAACGCCGAGAAGCGTGAGCCGCTGCGTGGCGACGGCCTGACCGCCGCGCTCGTCCCATCGGGGCTCGGAGAGGTTCCGCTTCAGCAGGTGCCCGCCAACCTCCTCGATCCACTCCTCACGCACGGGAGCCACCGTGCGCGCCCACAGTCTGGAAGTCTCCACCAACTCGTAGGCCACGATCAGCGGCGGCGATTGCCGGGCCGCCGACGAGCCGGGGCTGATGGCGAAGCGCGCCCCTCGGGCCCCGATGTACTCCCGCGGGCCCGGACGCTTGCCGCGCACCGGCTTCACCCGCTCGTCCAGCAGGCCCACGTGCGAGAGCAACCCGGAGAGGACGGCCGTGTGGACCCCCTCCAAAGAGCCGGCTTCGGTGTTGCGCTGCATGCCGAGTTCTTGGCAGACCTCTTTGAGTTGGGCGTGGAGGTCTTGCCACTCGCGGATGCGCAGGAAGTTCAGGTACTCGTCGCGGCACATGCGGCGGAAGGCGTTGCCCGACAGGTGGTGCCGCGAGTCCCGCAGGTAGTCCCACAGCCGAATGAAGGCGGCGAAGTCTGACCCGTCCGGGCTGGATTCCTCACCCTCGGCAGCGACCGGCGCCCAGAAGCGGCGATGCATGAGATCGGCCTGCGCCTGGTGTTCCGTCGGACGCTCGCGCGGATCTTGGATCGTCAACCCCGACGCCAGCACCAGCAGTTCGCGAAGGCACCCCAACCGCTCCGCCTCGACGAGCATCCGCGCCAGCCGCGGATCGAGCGGCATGCGGGCGAGCTTGTGCCCGACCTTGGTGAGGCGGACGTCGTCGCTCTTCGCGCTCTCGATGGCCCCCAGTTCGCTGAGCAGCCGGAGACCGTCGCGGACGTGCGCCGAATCCGGCGGCTCGATGAAGGGGAAGGCGCTGATGGCTCCGAGGCGGGCCTGCGCCATCGCCAGGATGACCGAGGCCAGGTTGGTGCGCAGAATCTCGGGTTCGGTGAACTCCGGCCGGGTGAGGTAGTCCTCCTCGGAGTAGAGCCGAATCGCGATGCCGGGGCCGAGGCGTCCGCACCGGCCGGCGCGCTGGTTCGCCGAGGCCTGCGAAATCGGCTCGATGGGCAGCCGTTGGACCTTCGTCCGCGCCGAATAGCGCGAGATCCGCGCGAACCCGGGATCCACGACGTACCGGATGCCGGGCACCGTGAGCGAGGTTTCGGCAACGTTGGTGGCCAGCACGATCCGGCGGCCCGTGTGGGACGCGAAGACCCGATGCTGTTCCGCGGCGGACAGCCGTCCATACAGCGGCAACACCTCGGTGAACGGCAGGTTCAGCGCGGAGAGGGCGTCCGCGGCGTCCCGGATCTCGCGCTCGCCGGCGAAGAACACCAGGATGTCGCCCCAGTCGTTCGGGGTCGCCAGCTCGGTGACGGCATCGCAGACGGCCCGCACCTGGTCGCGGTCACGCTCTGCGGCATCCCCCACCACCGGGCGATACCGAACCTCGACCGGATACGTCCGCCCCGACACCTCGATGATGGGAGCGCCCCCGAAATGCTCGGAGAACCGATCGGTGTCGATGGTGGCCGAGGTGATGATCACCTTCAGCTCCGGGCGCCTCGGCAGCAACTGCTTCAGGTAGCCGAGCAGGAAGTCGATGTTGAGGCTGCGCTCATGAGCCTCGTCGATGATGATCGTGTCGTAGGCGCGTAGATCCCGGTCGTGGGCGATCTCGGCCAGCAGCACACCGTCGGTCATGACCTTGACCCGGGTGGCCTTGGACGTCCGCCGCGTGAACCGCACCTGGTAACCGACGACGTCACCCAGCGGCACGGCGAGTTCTTCGGCCAGCCGCTCGGCCACGGCCCGCGCCGCGATCCGGCGCGGCTGGGTGTGCGCGATGGTCTTGCGTCCGGCGAGGAGACAGATCTTCGGCAGTTGGGTGGTCTTGCCGGAGCCGGTCTCGCCCGCCACCACGATGACTTGGGCGTTCTCGAGCGCCACCCGAATGAGCGGCACGCTGGCCGTGATCGGGAGGTCCTCGGGAAAGGTCAGGCGCAAGGTCTCCATGGCGCGGCCAGCCTAGTCGGCCGCGGCAGCTCAGCTATGGATGAGCGCGACCGGGCAGTGCGCGTGAGTCATCACGGCCCGCGCTACGCCGCCGACCGCGCGAGTCGTCCACGTGGACATCAGGCCGATGACAAGAAGATGAAGAGTCGCCGAGGCGGCCACCAGCGTTTCACCGGGATCGCCGTAAGTGACGTCGTACTCAACCTCGAGGCCCGGATGGACGCTCGCGAGCGGCGCGACGATCTCGACGAGGCGCCGGCGCGCCTCCTCGACGACCGACGCTTGCGTTTCAGCGCTCACCTCGCTGCCGCCGAAGAAGCGCCGAGAAGGGCGCCGAACGATCGACATCACGCGAAGGCGGCTCTCAACGCGAGCCGCCTCGGTGAGCGCCCATTCGATGGCGGCGTTGGCCGGATCGGCGTAGTCGACGGCCAGGCCGACAGTGCCACCCACCCCGACAATCTCGTCCTCCTGGGAGACCATGATGACGGGGCAACTGGCCTGCGTGGCAGCCGCTGTGCCGGTGCTGCCAACGTAGAGTCGGTCGCTACTCGCGGACGACCGCCGACCCACGACCACCAGATCGGCCTCGTTGCTGAGTCGGATCATCGCCGTCGACGGATGACCCATCACGATCTCCGCGTCGATGTCCTCATCGGCGACGCCCATGTCGCGCGCTGTGGCGCAAGCCTCGGTGAGCATCTTGATGGCGGCCTTCTTGTACGACGACTCGTCGACCACCACGCTCCACGCGCTGCGCATGACCGTGTCGTCGACGGCGTGGATGATCACAAGTTCGCCTTGGCGCACCACGACCTGGCCGCACGCATATTCGAGGGCGCGCACGCCATCGTCTGATCCGTCGTAACCGACGATGACCCGGAAGGCCATGGAGACTCCGTTCAATCCGCGGCCGCGACCGCGCGTCCATTGCAGCTGTGGGGCGTGATCTGGATGCTCAGCGAGCGATCCCCCGGAACCCAGGCAGCTGGCACTGCAAGATCGTGGTCTTCGGACGTTGGGCCTGTCACGCCTTGGACAAGCACCGTCCATCCCACGCGCGTGCCCATATCGAGGTCATCGACCTGGAAGGCCACCGCGGTCGGATTGAGAAGCTCCGCGAGGCGGGTGCCTTGCGACGTCCGAAACACGATGACCGTGCCATCAAACCGATAGACCACCGGGAGCACCTGAATGCCCTCAGGGGTCGGCCAGCAGACCCTTCCGACTGATGAGTCGGCCAGGAGCTGCCGGCATTCGCCCGGCGGCAACGATTCTGCGTGTCCGTAGTCCTCCACGAAGGAGAGTCTAGGACTGCGCGAGCGTCCAGTCGCGAACCTCGGGCATGTCCTCGAGATGCTCTCGAATCCAATCGTCATGACGCACCAGTTGGGCGCTGCACCACTTCTTCAGATCCTCGGCCCCCTTGGGCAGCGAGCGGGCGTTGTTGATGACGTCCATGACCAAGTGGTAACGGGAAATCTGGTTCCGGACGACCATGTCGAACGGGGTGGTCGTGGTGCCCTGCTCGATAAAGCCGCGGGCCCGGAAACGGTCGGCGTTGGGACGCCCGTGCACCAACTGGTGCACCCCACCGGGGTAGCCGTGGAAGGCAAACACCACGTCCACCTCGTCGGTGAAAAGCTCCCGGAAGTAGGTCTCGCTCATGCCGTGCGGATGATCCTTCGGGCGCCGGAGTGTCATGAGGTCGACGACGTTCACGACCCGGACCTTCATGCCGGGAAGGCGCTGCTTCAGGATCTCGGCGGCGGCCACCGTTTCGAGAGTTGGAATGTCCCCCGCGCACGCCAAGACGATCGACGGGTCGCCCGGACCGAACTGCTGCTCGTTCCCGGCCCATTCCCACACCGTTGCACCCTTGGTGCAGTGATCGATGGCTTCGTCCATGGACAGCCACTGAGGCTGCGGCTGCTTGTCTTGGACGATCAGGTTCACATAATCGGTGCTACGGAAGCAGTGATCGGCGACGCTCAACAGGCAGTTGGCGTCCGGCGGCAAGTAGACCCGTCCGACCTTGGGCCCCATGTTCAGCAGCAGCTGCAAAAGCCCCGGGCCCTGATGGCTGAAGCCGTTGTGGTCGTTGCGCCACGCCGTGGAACTGACCAGGATGTTCAAGCTCGGCACCTTGGCGCGCCAAGGCAACGCCAGGGCCTCCTGCAGCCACTTGCCGTGCTGGATCGTCTGTGAGGCCGACACCATCGCGAAGGCCTCATACGTCGCGAAGAGACCGTGCCGACCGGTGAGGGTGTAGGCCTCCAGCCAGCCATGGCAGTTGTGTTCGCTCAGTACCTCCATGACCCGGCCGCTGTGGGACAACTTGGTGTCGTCGGCGGTGACCGCCTCCATCCAGGTGCGTTCGGTCGCCTGGAACACGGCGCCCAGCCGGTTGGAGTTCGCCTCATCGGGGCAGAAGAGCCGGAAGTTGTCGGCGTTGCGACGATAGGCCTCGCGCATGAACTCGCCGAGCTTTGTGGGCGATTCCAGTTTCGCGCCGCCGCGGTGCTCGACGGCGACCGCGAGATCACGGAAGTCCGGCAGGTCCAGTGGCTTCATCACGAGGCCGCCGTTGGCGTAGGGCGTTCCCGACATCGACTGCGGTTTTGCCGGGTTCGCCGCTAGGACCAGCTCGCTCGGGCGTCCGAGCTCGTCGAACAACTCCTCGGGACGGTACGAGCGAAGCCAGGTTTCGAGCATGGCGAGGTGTTCGGGGTTCTCCTTCACCCCGGACAGCGGCACTTGGTGGGCACGCCAGGTGCCTTCGATCTGCACGCCGTCGACCTTGTCGGGGCCGGTCCACCCCTTGGGGCTGCGCAGGATGATCATGGGCCACTGCGGACGTACGCCGTCCCATTCGCCCGAGCGAGCCTGCTGTTGGATCTCCTTGATCCGGGTGTAGGCGTGCACGAGGGCCTCGTTGAAGCGGACGTGCATGCCGGGCAGGTCGTCGCCGTCGACCTCGAGCACCTCGTAACCGTGGCCCTCGAACAGCGAGCGCACCTCTTCGCGGGGCTTGCGGGACAGGACGGTCGGGGCGGCGATCTTGCCGCCGTTCAGGTGCAGGATGGGCAGCACTGCCCCATCGTGGACGGGATTCAGGAACGAGATGCCCTTCCAGGAACCCTCGAGGGGACCGGTTTCGGCTTCGCCGTCACCCACCACACCGATGGTGATCAGGTCCGGGTTGTCGAACACGGTGCCGAACGCGTGGATCAACGCGTACCCAAGCTCGCCACCCTCGTGGATCGAGCCGGGCGTCGTCACCGACGCATGGCTGGGAATGCCGCCGGGAGCGGAGAACTGGCGGAAGAGACGCAGCAGGCCAGGCTCGTCCTGGGTCACCTTCGGGAAGCAGTCGGTGTAGGTGCCCTCGAGGTAGCTCGCGCCGACCACCGCGGGGCCGCCGTGCCCCGGGCCGGTGATGTAGAGGCACTCCTGCCCGGTCTGGCGGATCAGCCACGAGACGTGCGTCCAGATGAACGCCAAGCCCGGGCTCGTGCCCCAGTGACCGAGCAGGCGCGGCTTGATGTGCTCCGGCGACAACGGTTCGCGCAACAGAGGGTTGGCCATCAGGTAGATCTGGCCAACCGTCAGGTAGTTGTTGGCGCGCCACCAGGCATCCATGGCCTCAATGTCACGCACGGAAAGGGCAGCCAGCTTCGCAGTCATGCCTCTACGCTAGCCCCGCCCCAGGGCAGCCGTCAGGCCGACTCGGGAGGTGGATCGGTAAAGGTGGTTCGGCCCCGAAGTTTCTCCGCGAGGGTGTCGTCGATGCCGTCGGCCAGCAGGCTCATGGTGGCCAGCGCCTTGCGCAGATGCATCGCCACGAACGGCTGCGCGGGCACTGAAATGCTGGCGAACAGCCTGTCGCGGACCAGGAAGAACCGGACGAATCGCGTGTCGGAGTTAAGGTCGTTGACGACCTCGGTTGCGCGTCCGCGTCCTTCAATCTCGTGGACCAGCACGGCGTAGACCAGCACCTCGGCGGCATCCTCCACCACACGGACGAACACCATGGCGGAGCCGAACCGGATCGCGAAGTCGCGATCGGTATCCCGTATCAGCACCGGTCCAAGAATGTCCGTGAGTACGCCTTCGACCAAGGAATCCAGGTGGTCGGCGTCGCGCGGCATGGTAGCGGTGGCATCGTCTGGCATCACGACCCCACCCACCCCTTCGACGGCCGGCGCCGGGGTCAGCACCTCGGCGAGTTGGTCGGGGGCCAGGAACACCGGATGCGGCACCCCGAAATGATCTCGGAGCACCGAAACCGCGGCGGCCACGAGGGGCTCCACCTCGTGCTGGGTGCCTTCGCGCCACAAGTTTGGCGTCGGATGGTCGCCATTCTCAGTCGGCGACTGCCAGCCGGAGGCCGACAGCTCAGCCAACTGAGCGGCCGTCAAGCGGCGGGCTTCGTCCACCTCGGAGTTGCCGGAGGCCTCGGCGAGCAAGAGGCCGTCTTTGCGGCAACTGAAGCGAATAAAGGGCGGACGAGCGTCCTGTTCGGTCACGACCGTGCCGATGGTGAGCTCGCCGCCATCGTCCATGGACGCGACCACATCCGCGAGCCGATGCGCGAACTCGGACCAGCCGCGCTCCATGCTGGCGTCCAGATCGAAGTCGTCAATGCCTGCCATGCCACCTCCTTGGCGCCTAACCTAGTCGACGCCTAACGCAGCACGGTGGACGCGACAAAAATCACAGGAATGCACAGGATCGTCGACATGAACACGGCGTCCCTCGCCACCATCTCTCGCACCCCGTACCGTCCAGCCATGATGTAGAGGTTCTGTGCCGAGGGCAGGGCCGCGAGCACGGTCACTGCCATCAAATTGGGGCCGGACAGATGGAAGGCCAGCGTGCCGATGAGCAGCGCCGCCAACGGATGCAGCACAACCTTGATGGCGATGATCACCGCCAGTTCGGCCTTGTCCGGCGACTTCCCCGGCAAGGGATCCAGGCGCAGCGAGGCCCCGAATGAGATGAGCATGAGCGGGACGGCGGTGCTGCCGACCAGCTCGACGGGGGGCGCCAGGAACTCGGGGATCGGCTGGTGCGTGAGCGCCAAAGCCAAGCCCACTAACACGCCCAGGGTGATGGGATTGCGCACGGGCAAGGTGAGGTACCGGAGCAGGGAGATGGTGCGTCCCTCGGCCCGGGCGCGGCTGGCGTCCAAGATGGCCAACGCCAACGGCTGCAACACGCCCACCTGAATCAACATGATGGGGGCCACCCAGCTGCCGTCCCCGAGAACGTAGGTGGCGATCGGAAGGCCGAGATTGCCCGCGTTGGTGTAGGAGCTGAGCAAGGAGCCGATCGTCCCTTCGGCCAAGCTCGGACGAAACCAGATGGCAGCAATGAGCAGATACGTGCCGGCGGCCACGACGATCGCCAGGACGTTCACCGCCAACGACGCGGCGAACAGGTGACTGAGGTCGGCGCGGGACACCAGGAGGGCGAGGAGGGCCGGCGATCCGACCGTGAACGCGAACCGGGAGAGGAAGCGGCGACGCCCCTCATCGATCAGTTTGAAGTGGGCCAGAAACCAACCGAGACCGATGACGATCCAGATCGTGGCGAAACCCTGGAACGCCTGCTGCACCCGGCACACGCTACCCCGCACAACGGGATGCGTCGGGGCGCTCTCGCCACCGCGACTAACATGGCTCGGTCATGAGCAGCGCACGCGAACCCCGCAATCACCTCATCGACGCGGCTCGGGCGGCGTCGATCCTGGTCGTCGTGTGGGCCCACTGCATGCTCTACCAGATCTCGCTCGTGGACGGTCGTCCGAAGGTGACCCCCTGGGCGCCGGGCCCGATCTGGTGGTTCGTGTCATGGGTGTTCATGATCATGCCGACCTTCTTCATCGCGGGTGGGTTCGGGCATGCCATCAGCCTCAACTCCACCCCGCCCGGACCCGCGGGGCTGGCGCTGTTCTTGGCCCAACGGGGCCGCCGGCTGGTCGGACCGTTGGTTTTGTTCATCTCCTTCCTGACCGTGACCTCCACCCTCGCCGCCTGGTTCTGGGACGCCCCCGCCGCGATCTTGTACTCCGCGCAGTTGTGCCAGTTGCTGTGGTTCTTGACCGTCTACCTCGTGGTGGCGCTCATCGCACCGGCGATGGTCCGCCTGCATGACCGCTACGGGGTCTGGGTGATGATCGTCTTGGCGCTGGCCGCCGCGTCCGTCGACGCCTGGTCGTTCGCGGTGAACAACTACCAACTGCGCAACCTCAACATGCTGTTGGTGTGGCCCTTGTGCCACCAGTTCGGCATCGCCTATCAGCGGGGTTGGTGGCGGCGCCAGCCGGCGTGGCTGTCGGGGGCGTCGATCGTCGCCGGGATCGTGGGGGTCGTGGTGCTGGTATTCGGCTTCGGCTATCCGGCGAGCGCCTTGGGGTTTGCCAACATTCCGATCGCCAACATCCAGCCGCCCACGCTGGCCATGGCCTGTCTGGGGTTGGCCCAAGCCGGTGCGCTCGGGCTGCTCGAAAAGGCAGGTTTCCTACGGGTGATCCCACCGAAACTCGTGCGTCCGCTGGCGGTCGCGAACGCCCTCGCGGTGACGCTGTACCTGTGGCACATCCCGTTCATCTTCTTGTCCGGGATGCTGCTGTTGGGCCTGTCCTATCTGCTGCCCGGGGCCGCACCGGTGTTCCTCTGGCAAGGGACGCTCCTGCTCGTCACCGTGGTCGTGCTGGGTGCCTCGGTGATGGGCATCGGACGGGTGGAGGCAGCGCTCATCCCGCCGTTGGGGACCGCGCCCCGGCTCGGGCCGACCATTGTCGCCTACCTGGTGCTCGTCGGGGCGACCGCCCTGGTCTGGCACGACGGCACGGTGCTGCACCCGAGTTCCCCCGGCTCGGTGATCGGCGTGCTCGGGATCTATCTCGGCGTCGCTCTCATGGCCAAGGCATCGGGGCCGGGAAGGTCAGCGCTCCAACAGCAGCGGCTGGCTGACGAGTTCGTCCACGGTCATAAGACGGTTACAGTTCTACCCAGCCCCGCGCAGCGAAGGGAGTCGCCGTGGATCCCACTCAGTGGAACGTTCCGTTCCCCGTGGTCATCGGCGCACTCTTCGTCATCGTGATGGCGCGCGCGAACGCTACCTACTGGCTCGGGCGCGGTCTCGTAGGCGGCCTGCGGCGCACGCGAGTCCGCACCCTCATGGAATCCCGAGGCTACGTCAATGCCCAGGAGCGCCTGGCCCGCTACGGCGCACCCGCGGTCACGTTGAGCTTCCTGACGGTGGGCGTCCAGACCCTGGTCAACCTCGCGGCAGGGGCCAGCAAGATGCCGCAACGCAGCTACCTTCCGGCAGTGTGCCTGGGGTCGCTCATCTGGGCGGTGGTCTACGCGACGCTGGGCGCGTTCTCGCTCGAGGCGCTGCGGGCGCTCTTCAACGTGTCGCCGGTCTTGGCGTGGTTGTTAGCTGCGATCACCCTGGCGTCCTTCATCACCTTCGTGACCATCCGGGTCCGCCGACAGCGAGTCGGCGAACCCTCCTAAGCGGCCCTCCGACCGCGTCGCAAATTATGGACTCGGCAAATTCGTTCGCCAAAGCCACTCCGCGACCAAACTCTCAAACAGTCCAGGCTGTTCGATTTGTAGATTGTGTCCGGCCATATCCAACACGGCCAACGTGGCCCTTGGGTAGCTTTCAACAATGTTCATGATATCTCGGTACCCGACGACGGCGTCTTGCCTTCCGGCTAGTAAGAGAACAGGCTTTTCATACTTCAGCCCTGAAAGCTCCGCACTGAAGGCGTACCTTCGTTGCAATCTATCGATAAATTCATAGTCGGCAACATCTAGGCCGGGCTTAATTTCATCTCGAAATCTCGCATATGTGGGCGCAGTGGCAACCACCGCTGATGCGCAGAACTCGTCCCTATCGGCGGGCGACAACGAATTTAGGAAGTCCTCGTCGCGAACCAGCGTCTGCACATCCGGGAGAAGTCTGATGTCGCGCTGCGCTACAACGACAGGGCACAGCAGCAGTAGCCCGCTGATTCTGTCAGGCAGTTGCGCGAGTAAGCCCCTTGCCAGGTACCCACCGTAAGACTCCCCCACCAACAAGAAGTCCCGGCTAGGAACAATCCGTCGAACGCATGCTGCGAGCAGTTCCAGCACTTGATCTGAACTGTTTATCCCTCGTGGCGCGCTCGATTTCCCCATGCCGGGCAAGTCAATGTAAATTCTTTGATAGCCAGGGCATGTTTGAAACACCGACTCCATGCACGTCCACAAGAGCCTGTGATCGGGAGCGCACCCGTGCAACATCACGACCGGCGTTCCCTCGCCAACAACCTCATAATATATTTCGGCGTCGTGAATCTTGCAGATCATAAGACACCCCTTCTTCGTGCAACCCCCTTCAACCTACCAGGGGATACTTCTTGTCATTCAGCAACTCGGATTCGTCGGACGCGGGTGGGCGAACCCTTGCAGAGAGTCTGACGTCAGCGCTGCACGCGGGCATTGCCCTTCCACAAGTCCCAGACCTGCTTCTCGTCCGCCGGTGAGGCGTAGTCGTAGAGCGAGGTGGCGGCTAAGGCGCCCGTGGCCCAGCCGAACTGGGCGCACTTCTCGACGCTCCAGCCCTTGATGATGCCAAACAGGACACCGCCGACCGAACCGTCGCCGCCGCCGATCCGATCCAAGACGTCGATCTCGCGCAGGGGCGCGAGGTAGAACTCGCCGTCATGCCACAGCAAGATGCCCCACTTGTGGACGTTCGCCGAGACGACTTCGCGGAGCGAGGTGCCGATCCAATGCGCCTGCGGGTAGGCCACTTTGATCCGGCCGATCATGTCCTTGAAATCGTCGACCTTCTCCTCGATGGAGGCGCCGCCCTCGTCGGGGCCTTCGATCCCGAGGCACAACTGGAAGTCCTCCTCGTTGCCGTAGAGGATGTCGCAGTTGCTGGCGATCTCGTGGAATGCCGCGGTCAGTTCTGCTTCGCGCCCCTTCCAGAAGGTAGCCCGGTAGTTCAGGTCCATCGAGACCATCGTCCCGTGGGCTTTGGCCGCCTTGGCCAGTTCAACGCAGAACGTCGAGGTGGACGGCGACAGCGCCGCGATCAGTCCCGACAAGTGCAAGATCTGGACGCCCTCCGTGCCGAAAAGCCGCTCAAGGTCGAACTGGTCCACCGAAAGCTCGCGTCCGACCTCGCCCGCGCGGTCATTCCAAACCCGAGGCGCCCGGCCACCAAAACCCGAATCGGCGATATTGAAGTGGTGGCGATACCCCCAGGCGTCGCCCTGCTCGATATCGGGGCCCTCGAAGGCCAACTGCCGCTTGCGCAGGTCGGCCTTGATCAGCGACGAGATGGGTGAGCCTGCGACGAACGCCGTCAGGATTTTGGTGGGCTCCCCCAACTGCGACACCACGGAGGCGACATTAGATTCCGCGCTGGTGGCCTGGAGGAAGTAGCGGTCGGCCACGTGAACAGGGGCACGGTTTTCCGGCGTGATACGAATCCCCATCGATGTGGGCACCACGAGAGCCCACCGGGCGTCGGCACGTTGCTTCATTGCTCGTCCTTCCAGCCGCAGCGGCTGACTGATTCGTAGGTTTGATCTTTGATCCTAGAGAGGTCCAGGCTCGATCTCCCGGCGTGGACAGGATTTGTTCACGCCCAAACCGCAGAGCGCTACTTCGCCGAGTTGGAGTCAGCCAAGGCCCGCCAGGAAAGCCAAAAGCGCACCCTCGAACTCCCCCGCGTGCGTGACGTGCATCCCGTGTGGGGCGCCCTCGATGGCCACCAGGCTGGCGGTGGGAATCGCGGAAAACGTTCGCGGGGCGGCTGCCGCGAACGGTACGTTCTGGTCACCCGTCCCGTGAACGACGAGTGTCGGGAGGGAGACCTTGGGGAGCGCGTTGCGGAAGTCGTCCATCCAGGTGCGAATGCCCTCAAAGAGCGCCGTGTCCCCCGCCTGCGCCGTGATCGCCAGGCCCGCCTGGACGGTTTGCTCATCGGCCAACAGCTTTGAACCGTCGTCCGTGCTAATCGAGTAGAACAACCGGACGAACATGTCCAAGAAGGCGTCGCGGTCTTTGGCAACCCAGTCCATCATGCCTTCGAAGCCTCCCGACGGCATGGCCCCGTCCGGATCATCGTCGGTGATGCACAAGTGGGGGGTGATCGATCCGGCGAACACCAGGCCCGACAGGCGCAGGTCACCGTAAAGGTCGACGTAGGTGGCCACTTCGCCGCCTCCCATCGAGAACCCCACCAGCACGGCATCGTGCAGGTCGAGGTGCTCAACAAGGTCGCTGAGATCCGCGGTGAACTGCTCAAAGTTGTAGCCCCCCTCGGGCTTGGACGAGCGTCCGAACCCGCGGCGGTCGTACGTGATCGGACGGTAGCCAGCGGCACTCAGGGCCGCGACGGCGCCAGCCCACATGTCTCCGGACAGCGGCCAGCCATGGATCAGAACGACGGGGCGTCCATCGCCGCCCGCATCGGTGTAGTGCAAGGTCGCCGGGTGTCGTCCGGTCACGGATAGCTCGGGCATGGGGTTCTCCTTCGAACGTCCTTCTATGCCTGAGATTAGGGCGCACACGTTGCCGGTGGAAGAGCCGCGTAGGATCACCAGCGACGAACGGAGCCCTCCCATGACGCCACCTCGCGTGCTGGTCTTTCTGCACACGGTCGGCCAGAACCCGCTGGCGTGGCAGGACCAGGTCACCTCGCTGCCGGCTGGCATGAAGGCCGTCGCGCCGTGGTTGCGCGGCTTGCGTCCGGGGCGCGAGGAACACTTCGATCTCGATGCCGCCGCCGATGAGGTCTTGGGCCAACTCAACCGGTTCGGGGTCGATTCCGTGGCTCTGTGCGGGGTCGGGCTGGGAGCTGCCGTAGCCGCGCGCGCCGCGCTTCGCTCCCCCGACGCCGTGTCGCATTTGGTGGCCGTCGCGGGTGGCGTCCGTCCACCCAAGGTCTTGGGGCGGCTGCAGCGGGCCTTTGCCCGGCAGGTCCCGGAACAGCACTTCGCGGGCAGCGCCTTGTCGCGGGAGAAGTTCGCCGAGGTGGTGGACGCCCTCACCCGCGCGGACTCTTCCAAGGCTATGGCGGGGATCACGGCCTCCACGTTGGTCGTCCTCGGGGCGGACGATCGCCTCAACGCCGAAGCCGCTCGCGCGATGGCTGAGGCGGTGCCGGGCGCCCGTCTCCAGATCGTTCCTGGCGCCGGGCCTCTGGTGAACCTTGATCAGCCCAAGCTGTTCAACGAACTGCTCTACGGCTTCCTCACCGCCTCTTAGGGGAGCCACAGCGGACGCCTAGGTCGAGGCGCTGGACTGAGAGTCGAGCCGCCAACCCCTGAGGAGACTTCCATGAGCATCGGCACGATCGAGACCGCGCCGCCGCGCGAGCTGGTGGACGTCGAAGCGTCGCCGAGCCCGCCAGCGAGCTTGAACCCGTGGGTGCCACGCCTGGTGCTGCTGGCGGCCGTCATCGGCGCCCTGGCCTACCGCTGGACCATGCGCGACGTCGTGACGGGCGACTACCGGATGTTTCTGCAGAACTGGTACCAGCACCTGGCGTCCGCTGGCGGGCTTGCCGGGCTCGCCGACGCCTCGTTCTCGAACTACAACACCCCGTACCTGGCGCTCTTGGCGCTCCTCACGTATGTGCCCTCGGTCCCGCCGCTGTACGGAGTCAAGGCCATCTCGGTGGTGTTCGACCTGGTGTTGGCGTATTTCGGGTATCGGATCGTGGCGCTCTTGCGGCCGGCGTCCACGTGGGCGCCCGTGGCGGCCGCGGCCGCCTTGTTGTTCTTGCCGACCCTGGCGATGAACTCGTCCGCCTGGGCCCAATGCGACTCGATTTACGCGGCGTTCTGCCTGGGCAGCCTGTACTACCTGCTCCGCGATCGTCCCTGGGCGGCGATGGCCCTCTTCGGCGTCGCCTTCGCCTTCAAGCTGCAGGCGGTCTTCCTACTGCCCGCCCTCGTCGGGATTCTCATCGTCAACCGGCAGCGGCTCCGTTCGTTCACCTCGCTCTTCGCCGCCCCAGCCGCCTTCCTCGCCATGCTCGTGCCCGCGTTGATAGCTGGTCGGAGCATCCTCAGCCAGTTGAGTGTCTATCCAGCGCAGATGGCCGATTCGTCCGCGGCGAATGTCGGCGCGCGCGGCGGGTCGTCCGCGTCTGCCTCCCTGACCGCCAACGCCCCCACTGTTTACGCCTGGCTGGGCGGCGGCGACACGGTCAAGTACGTCGGTCTCGGCGTCGCGGCAGCCGTGACGCTGGCCTTCGGTGGTTGGCTGTTGTGGCGGCGCCGTCCGCTGTCGGGGGTCCAAGCTCTCGCGCTGGCCGCCACCTCGACCCTGATCATCCCGTTCCTGCTTCCGCAGATGCACGAGCGCTACTTCTATCTCGCCGAGGTGCTGCTGGTCTTGGTGGCGTGCGTCCAACCGTGGTTCGCGGTGCCGGCGGTGCTGATCCAAGTCGCCTCCACCGGGACGTACCTTTCGTACCTGCGCGGATCCAACGTCTGGCCGCTGACCGTCTCCGCTGGCTTCGCTGCCGCGGCATCCCTCTGCGCAGGGGTCCTGTTGGTGTGGATGTGCCGCCCAGCCCCCGTCACAAATCCCGAACCGTCACCCCCCGACTTTGCTGGCGATAGCCGTCTTTGCTGACGAAATATCGCTAGCAAAGACGCTGAACGTCAGCAAAGTGCAGGGAGAGACGGCTAACACTCGCCCTATGTTTGCGACAGGCTGTCGCTATCATCTAGGCTCAGGGAGTACCCAACCGAAAGGCATGGCTTACCCCATGACGACCTTTGCCGAGAAGCTCTCCGTACCGAAGAACTACCTGATGCTCATCGCCGGGCTCGTGTGGACCTTCGCCGGCCTCATGGTGGCGGCCATCGGACTCCCCCTTCTGGCGAGCCTCGGCGGCGCGATGTGGTGGCTCTACCCCATGTCGGCCGCCATCTTCCTGGTGTTCTACCTGTTCATCTTCAGCACGTTGGTCGCCAAGCACGCCGAACGCATCCGGGCCGCGTACGCCGAGAAGTTGCCTGTGTGGCAGTTCTTCGACGCCAGCTCCTACCTCGTGATGGCGGTGATGATGACGGGCGGCATGGTGCTGCGGGTGTTCCACCTGATCCCCGACTGGTCCATCGCCTTCTTCTATTCCGGCCTCGGCATCGCCCTGTTCGCCTGCGGCCTGCGGTTCCTCACCGTCTTCGCCCGCAAGGACGTCCTGGCTTCGGTCCCGAGCGGACAAGACCCGCAGCGAGCGTCCGTCTAGCCGAGGGCCCGGTGGGACCCTAGCCTGGACGACATACCAGGCGAGGAGGGTGCATCGATGGCACATATGACCGACGACAAGGCGCGATCCTCCAAGCCGCCGAAGCCGGTCCATCCCTACAAAATGTTGAAGTTGGTCCGAAACAGCCTCGGGACCACCGAAAGTTACCGAAGAACCGACCCCAATGGATGACGACTGGTTCCGCGGCCCCGATTGGACGCAGTCCGATCGCGATGAATTTGAGCGGCGCCTGTCCCGAGCACGGCCCAATAACCGCGGACAGTACCTCCGCATCAAGGGACTCGCACTGGCTGAGGTCGGTCGGGTGGACGATGCCAGGGCCCTCTGGCGGCGCGTGCTCGCGGATCCGGGCTACCAGATGGAGCGATGGGCCACGCTGGAACACCTCGCCGATGCGGCGGTCCAGGATGCTCCGGAGGAGGCTGGGCGCCTCTACCGCATTTTGCTCGCCGAGAATCCGACGTTGAACGCCACCACACACATGGCTGAGGTTCGACTGGCAGAACTGTGTATTGCTCAGGGATCTCCAGAGTCACTGGCTGAGGCGGACGCACTGCTGGTCGCATGGAAGGAGAACCGCTCCTCCCCCTTCCCCGCCAATCACTTTCAGTGGGAGGTTGCCTTAGCGCGCCTCGGTCTGGCGATGGGCGATGTGGTGGTGGCTCGCGACGCCGCGCGGCGGGCGCTTCACCATGCCGAAGCTGCTGCGCCCTTCCCACGTCACCCCGAGTTCGGAGTGGTCCGAGCTGACGATGGCGTCCTCGCTTGGCTGACGTCGCTAGCTGACGACGAAGCCTCCGCCCGCTGATGCGGACGGAGGCTTCGTGGCGACTGGTTAGCTGCAGCCGGAGGTGGAGCCGCAGCCTTCGCAGATGTAGCAGCTACCCGAGCGGCGCATCTTGGTGCCGCAGGTGAAGCACAGGGGCGCGTCCACGGCCATGCCGGAGATCTTCTCCAACAGTTCGGCCGTCGAGTGCGGCTTGGCTTCAAGCAGCGCGGGCTGGACGGGTCCGGCCTCGTCGACCCGGAGGTCATCGCCCGCGTCGTTCTTCAGCGACTCGGACTCGATCATCTCCGACTCGTCCTGCTCCGAAATGTAGGAGCCGGTCTCGACGTAGCGGGCCCTCTCGGCGGCGGTGTAGACACCCAGCTCGGCGCGCTCGTCGTAGGCCAGGTAGTCCAGCGCGAGGCGACGGAACACGTAGTCCAGCAGCGACTGGGCCATGCGCACATCGGGATCGTCCGTCATGCCCGCCGGCTCGAACTTCATGTTCGTGAACTTCTGGACATAGGTCTCCAGGGGCACGCCGTACTGCAGCGCGATGGAGATCGCGATCGAGAAGGCGTCCATGACACCGGCCAGGGTGGAACCCTGCTTGCCCAGCTTGAGGAAGACCTCACCGAGCTTACCGTCGTCGTACTGACCCGAGGTCACGTAACCCTCGGCGCCGGCGACCGAGAAGGACGTGGTGCGGGAGACGCGTGACTTGGGCAGGCGCTGGCGGCGAGGACGGTACTCCACGCGGACGGCCGGCTCGGGGGCCGCCTCGACCTTGGGGGTCTCCTTCTTCTTGCCGTCGGAGAGCGGCTGGCCGACCTTGCAGTTGTCGCGGTAGACCGCGAGCGCCTTGAGGCCGTACTTCCAGCCCTCCATGTAGACGTTGGCGATCTCCTCGACCGAGGCCGATTCGGGCAGGTTGACGGTCTTGCTGATGGCCCCGGAGAGGAACGGCTGGACGGCCGCCATCATGCGGACGTGCCCCATCGGCTTGATCGCCCGCTGGCCCATGGCCGTGTCGAAGATCTCGTAGTGCTCTTGCTTGAGGCCCGGCGCATTGACGACGTGCCCGTGCTCGGAGATGTACTCCACGATGGCCTCGATGGTCTCGTCGGCGTAGCCGAGCCAGCGCAGCGCACGCGGGATGGTCTGGTTGACGATCTGCATCGAACCGCCGCCGACGAGCTTCTTGAACTTCACCAAGGAGAAGTCGGGCTCGATGCCGGTGGTGTCGCAGTCCATCATGAATCCGATGGTGCCGGTGGGAGCGAGCACCGACGCCTGCGCGTTGCGGAAGCCGTTCTCGGCGCCCAGGCGCACAACCTCGCCCCACTCGTTGCCGGCCAGTTCGAGCACGGTGGCGTCGACGCTGTCGTAGCTCTTCAGGTAGTCGTTGGACACCTGATGCTTGCGCATCACCTTCTGGTGGGCGGCCGCGTTGCGGGCGTAACCGTTGTAGGGCCCCACGATGGCGGCGAGCTCGGCCGAGCGCCGGTAGGAGGCGCCGGTCATCAGCGAGGTGATCGCCGCCGCCAAGGCACGACCCGAATCGGAGTCGTAGCCGCGGCCCACCGCCATCAGCAGGGCGCCCAGGTTCGCGTAGCCGATGCCGAGCTGGCGGTAGTTGCGGGTGGTCTCGCCGATGGGCTCGGTCGGGAAGTCGGCGAAGCAGATCGAGATGTCCATCGCCGTGATGATGAGCTCCACGGCCTTGGTGAACAGCGGCGCGTCAAAGGTGTTGTCGTCGCGCAGGAACTGCAGCAGGTTCAGGCTCGCCAGGTTGCAGGAGCTGTTATCGAGGCTCATGTACTCCGAGCAGGGGTTGGACGCCGTGATCCGTCCGGTCTCGGGGTTGGTGTGCCAGGCGTTGATCGTGTCGTCGTACTGGATGCCGGGGTCAGCGCACTCCCACGCGGCCTTGGCCATCTTGCCGAACAGCTCGCGGGCATCCACGGTCTCGATGACTTCACCGGTGGCGCGGGCGCGCAGCCCGAACTCGGTGCCCTCTTCGACCGCACGCATGAACTCGTCGCTCACGCGCACCGAGTTGTTGGCGTTCTGGTACTGGACGCTGACGATGTCCTTGCCGCCGAGATCCATGTCGAAGCCCGCGTCGCGCAAGGCGCGGATCTTGTCTTCTTCGCGGGCCTTGGTCTCGATGAACTCCACGATGTCGGGGTGATCGACGTCGAGGACGACCATCTTGGCCGCGCGCCGGGTGGCGCCGCCGGACTTGATGGTGCCCGCGGACGCATCCGCACCGCGCATGAACGAGACGGGGCCGGACGCGGTGCCACCGGAGCTCAGCAGCTCCTTCGAGGAGCGGATGCGGGAGAGGTTGAGGCCAGCGCCGGAGCCGCCCTTGAAGATGAAGCCCTCTTCCTTGTACCAGTTCAGGATCGAGGCCATCGAGTCATCGACGCTCAGGATGAAGCAGGCGCTGACCTGCTGCGGGCTGGCGGTGCCGACGTTGAACCACACCGGAGAGTTGAAGCTGAAGTACTGGTGCAGCAGCATCCAGGTGATCTCGTGGGCGAAGACCTCGGCGTCGGCGGGGGTGGCGAAGTAGCCGTTCTCCTCACCCGCGATCTTGTACTTGTCGACGACCCGATCGATGAGGGCCTTGAGGCTGTTCTCACGCACGGGTGTGCCGAGGGCGCCACGGAAGTACTTGGTCGTCACGATCGTGGAGGCGTTGACGCTCCAGAAATCGGGGAACTCGACGTCGCGCTGCTCGAAGACGGTCTCGCCGGTCTTCCAGTTGGTCTGGACGACATCCCGGCGCTCCCACGCGACCTCGTCGTAGGGATGCACGCCAGGCTTGGTGAACACGCGGTTGATGGTGAGGCCAGCCTTGCGCGCTGACTTGCGCGGCGTCTTGATGGTCTCGGTCATAGTGGTGCCTTCCTGAGGTGGGCGTGCTGTTTGTTTCAGACGGGTGCGGGCTCGGTGCCGCGCAGGTTCTTGATCTCGGACTCGAAGTCTTCAACCGAGGCGTAGTGCTTGTAGACGGAGGCGAACCGCAGGTAAACCACGGGATCGAGCTCGCGCAACGGAGCCAAGATGGCCAAGCCGACGTCGTCGGCGGGAATCTCGGCCTGCCCGGAAGCGCGCAGCGTTTCTTCGACCCGCTGCCCCAGGCGGGCCAGCTGGACGTCGGTCACGGGGCGGCCCTTGCAGGCCTTGCGGACGCCGCTGACCACCTTCTCGCGCGAGAACGGCTCGACGACACCGGAGCGCTTCACGACCACGAGCTGCATTTGCTCCAGCGTGGTGAAGCGACGTTCGCACATCGGGCACTGGCGGCGACGACGGATGGAGGTGCCATCTTCGGCGACGCGGGAATCAAGGACGCGCGTGTCGGTGTGCCGACAAAACGGACAATGCATGAGCGCCTCCCCTTCCCTTTGATACCGATAACACCCCGGACGCGGTCGCGCCTCGGGATGTCTCCTGTGGATGTAGTTGTGTGGTTCTTGTGGATCGCCCTGTGGATTAAACCACAATCTGTGGACGAACCACACGCCTGTAACTACTACATGTAGATGTTAGGTCGATCGGTCACCACAATGCAAGGGACACGCAGGGCGACACGCTGACAGCTACGCAACTCTGCAGAAGGGGTGGCGCCGACACGCCGCGATGGGGAAACGACGCCCCGCCACTAGGCCCCCCGGAGCCGTGGCGAGGAGATGCGCGGGGTCAGGCGTGGCCTGGAAACTCCCGCGCGGGCGATCAGCGGACGGCCGCGGCCACCGAGTTGGAGCCGGCGCCGGCGATCGGCGCGTTGCTGATCGACAGGAAGGACACCACCAGGACGATCGCCGCGATCGCCACCGCACCAACAAAGGCGGCCATGACGACCGCCAGGCCGCGCTGGGTGAGGTGCAGCTCGCCGGTGCGAACACCGCCCTGCGGGCGCGGGCGCGTTGCCGCAGGCGCATCGCCGATCATCGGACGCTCGTCGGGGACAACCCGCAGGCGTGCGCGGGGCAGGGGCGCAACGGCCACGTAATCTTCGACTACAAGAGCGCTCATGGCTCCTCCTTCGGCGTCATCCGAACATCTGTTCGATATAGTTCTACAGCCAGAACGTCGTCCGGCGCAAGCACATTCGAAAACTTGTTCGGGTGTTTCTCGGCTACAACAGGAGCCTCTCAGCCGGGTCTGACAAAATTCTGAGCGGTGTCCTAGGCTCACCGGTAGGGGAAAGCCACCAACGCCCCCCGGCCAGCGCAACGTTCGCGCTCTACGCCGGAAACCACCGCACAGGTGAAGGAATCCGACTTTCATGACGGATCACACATACACATCCCTGCACACCATGGGACAACAACTCGACCGGCGCAGCTGGGCGGAGCCCTACAAGATCAAGGCCGTCGAACCACTGCACATGACCACGCGCGCGCAGCGCGACGCGGCCATGGTGGCGGCGGGCTACAACACGTTCCTGCTGCCGAGCCGCGACGTCTACATCGACCTGCTCACCGACTCCGGGACGAACGCCATGAGCGATCGGCAGTGGGCCGGCATGATGCTCGGCGATGAGGCCTACGCGGGCAGCGAGAACTTCTATCACCTCGAGCAGACCGTCGCCGAGTGCTACGGCTACAAGCACCTGGTGCCCACCCATCAGGGCCGCGGGGCGGAGAACATCCTTTCCCAGGCCCTGATCTCCGAGGGCGATCACGTCCCGGGGAACATGTACTTCACCACGACGCGGTTGCATCAAGAGCGCGCCGGGGCGACCTTCCACGACGTCATCGTGGACGCGGCCCACGACACCTCGTCCTTGGACGGCTTCAAGGGCAACGTCGATCTCGCCAAGCTCCAAGCCCTGATCGACGAGGTCGGCGCGGACAAGATTCCCTACGTGTGCGTCGCAGCCACCGTGAACATGGCCGGCGGGCAACCCATCAGCATGGCCAACGTGAAGGCTGTACGGGAGCTCACGGCCACGTACGGCATCCCGATCTACCTGGACGCCACCCGCGCGATGGAGAACGCCATGTTCATCCAAGAGCGCGAGGAGGGCTACCGCGACAAGCCGATCGCCGAGATCCTGCTCGAGTTCTGCTCCTACTCCGATGGCGCCACGATGTCGGGCAAGAAGGACCCGCTGGTCAACATCGGCGGCTGGCTGTCGACCAACGACCCCGAGGTCTTCGAGGCCGCGCGCAACATGGTGGTGGTGTACGAGGGCCTGCACACCTACGGCGGCATGGCCGGACGTGACATGGAGGCCATGGCGATCGGCATCCGCGAGGCGCTGTCGGACGATTACATGCGCAGCCGCATCGGCCAGGTCCGCTACCTCGGATCGTTGCTCGATCAGTGGGGCGTCCCGTTCGTGAAGCCGGTCGGCGGTCACGGCATCTTCTTGGACGCTCGCGCCTTCTACCCGCAGCTCACGCAAGAGCAGTTCCCGGCCCAGACGTTGGCTGCGGAGCTCTATCTCGATTCGGGCATCCGCGCGATGGAACGGGGAATCGTCTCGGCCGGCCGCGACGCCTTGACAGGCGAGAACCACCACCCCAGGCTCGAACTCACCCGCCTCACGATCCCCCGCCGCGTCTACACCCAGGCGCACATGGACGTCGTCGCGGAGTCGGTCAAGGCGTGCTTCGAGACGCGGGAGTCGGTCCGGGGCCTCAGGATGGTCTACGAGCCGCAGTACCTGCGCTTCTTCCAGGCCCGATTCGAACGGCTGTAGCACTCGTAGGGAGGTTTGCCGCAAGCGGAACGCGACACGTCGGGACGCGGAACGCGACACGTCGGCACGCGGAACGCGACCCGTCGGCACGCGGAACGCGACACGTCGGCACGCGGAACGCGACACGTTCGAATATGTGTTTGATTTTGTCGGAGGCCGGCGATAGCTTTTCGAACATGGCACGAGACATCACCCCCGAACCGGCCAAGCGTGGTCGCCCCCGCAAAGCAGACATCGCCCGGCAGCTCAATATGAAGGTGTCGCAACTGCCCGAAGGGCCGACCGACAACGAGGGTCTCACCGCGCGCCAACGTCGCATTCTTGAGGTCATCAAGGCGGCGGTCGACGACCGCGGTTACCCGCCGAGCATCCGCGAGGTGGGCGATGCCGTGGGGCTCGCCTCCTCGTCGTCGGTGGCCCATCAGCTCAAGGTGCTTGAGGTGAAGGGGCTTCATCCGGCGCGATCCCCATCGCCCGCGCGCCATCGAGGTGAGCTTGCCGCGCTCCATGCGTCCGCTGGCGCCGGTGCCGACGCCGGCCCCTGCTCCCCCGTACGAGGACGAGTTCGCGCCGCGGTCGGTGAACGTGCCGATCCTGGGACGGATTGCTGCTCCTACTCCGATGGCGCCACGATGTCGGGCAAGAAGGACCCGCTGGTCAACATTGGCGGCTGGGTGTCGCCCAACGACCCCGAGGTCTTCGAGGCCGCGCGCAACATGGTGGTGGTGTACGAGGGCCTGCACACCTACGGCGGCATGGCCGGACGTGACATGGAGGCCATGGCGATCGGCATCCGCGAGGCGCTGTCGGACGATTACATGCGCAGCCGCATCGGCCAGGTCCGCTACCTCGGATCGCTGCTCGACCAGTGGGGGGTGCCGTTCGTGAAGCCCGTCGGCGGGCACGGCATCTTCTTGGACGCTCGCGCCTTCTACCCGCAGCTCACGCAAGAGCAGTTCCCGGCCCAGACGTTGGCTGCGGAGCTCTATCTCGATTCGGGCATCCGCGCGATGGAACGGGGAATCGTCTCGGCCGGCCGCGACGCCTTGACAGGCGAGAACCACCACCCCAGGCTCGAACTCACCCGCCTCACGATCCCCCGCCGCGTCTACACCCAGGCGCACATGGACGTCGTCGCGGAGTCGGTCAAGGCGTGCTTCGAGACGCGGGAGTCGGTCCGGGGCCTCAGGATGGTCTACGAGCCGCAGTACCTGCGCTTCTTCCAGGCCCGATTCGAACGGCTGTAGCACTCGTAGGGAGGTTTGCCGCAAGCGGAACGCGACACGTCGGCACGCGGAACGCGACACGTTCGAATATGTGTTTGATTTTGTCGGAGGCCGGCGATAGCTTTTCGAACATGGCACGAGACATCACCCCCGAACCGGCCAAGCGTGGTCGCCCCCGCAAAGCAGACATCGCCCGGCAGCTCAATATGAAGGTGTCGCAACTGCCCGAAGGGCCGACCGACAACGAGGGTCTCACCGCGCGCCAACGTCGCATTCTTGAGGTCATCAAGGCGGCGGTCGACGACCGCGGTTACCCGCCGAGCATCCGCGAGGTGGGCGATGCCGTGGGGCTCGCCTCCTCGTCGTCGGTGGCCCATCAGCTCAAGGTGCTTGAGGTGAAGGGCTTCATCCGGCGCGATCCCCATCGCCCGCGCGCCATCGAGGTGAGCTTGCCGCGCTCCATGCGTCCGCTGGCGCCGGTGCCGACGCCGGCCCCTGCTGCCCCGTACGAGGACGAGTTCGCGCCGCGGTCGGTGAACGTGCCGATCCTGGGACGGATTGCTGCGGGTGGGCCGATCTTGGCCGAGCAGCAGGTTGAGGACGTGTTCGCGCTCCCCAAGCAGTTGGTGGGCGAAGGCACGTTGTTCTTGCTCGAGGTCAAGGGCGATTCAATGATCGAGGCGGCCATCTGCGACGGTGATTACGTCGTGGTCCGCCAGCAGCCGAACGCCGAGAACGGCGAGATCGTGGCCGCCTTGTTGGGCGATGAAGCGACGGTCAAGACCTTCAAGCGCACCCCGGGGCAGGTGTGGTTGTTGCCGCACAACCCGGCTTACTCCCCCATCGACGGCAACGAGGCGTCGATCTTGGGCAAGGTCGTGGCGGTCTTGCGCCGCGTCTGACGCTTCTTGGTGGCGGGAGTCTTCGCGGCAGCGGGGGCGGGCAGCGCAGCGCCGACCTTACTCGAGGGGCCCCGTTGCTCGACCAACCGCCGAAGGGCACCCACGGCGGCCTCCCGATCGGTGGTCATCCAGAAGTCGGGCATTGTCGCGCGCAGGAACGAGCCGTAGCGGGCGGTCACCAGCCGGGGATCCAGCACGGCGATGACTCCCCGGTCTTCACTTCGGCGGATCAGCCGTCCAGACCCCTGCGCCAGCAGCAGCGCCGCGTGCGAGGCGGCGATGCGCATGAAGCCATTGCCGCCCGCGTCGGCCACAGCCTTTTGGCGGGCCTGGAAGAGCGGCTCGTCTGGGCGCGGGAAGGGAATCTTGTCGATGATGACCAGTTGGCAGGTCTCCCCCGGAATGTCGATGCCCTGCCACAGCGACAACGTGCCGAACAGGCTCGCCGCGGGCTCGGCCGCGAAGCGCCTGGTCAGGTCCGACAACTGCGCCTCCCCCTGACACAAGATAGTGAGGTGCGGCAGTTCGGTGCGGCAATGAATGGCCGCCGCCTCGGCTGCGCGCTGCGAGGCGAAGAGGCCGAGTGTCCGACCACCGGCCGCCCACACCAACTCTGCGATCTCCTTGAGGGTGTCCGGCGCGGTGCCGTCCCGTCCCGGGTTGGGCAGATCCTTCGCGACGTACAAGATGCCCTGGCGGGCGTAGTCGAAGGGTGACCCGACATCGAGTCCCCGCCACGGGATCGGGCCCCCCACCTCGGCGGAGCGCACCTCGTCCGCCGGTCCCGGACCCTCGGCACGGTCGTCGGCCCGCAGACCCACCTGGCCGGCCACGGCGCTGAAGTCGCCACCGAGCTTCAGCGTGGCCGAGGTGAGCACGGTCTCCTTCTCGCGCAGGATGCGTTCCCGCACCAAGTCCGCGACCGACAAGGGCGCCTGGACGACCTGGCGCCCGAAACGCTCCCGCTCGGACACCCAGATCACGTCGTACGGCTCGACCTTGGCCATCTGCTCGGCTATGTCGAAGATCTCCCGCGCGGCGGCCTGGGCTTGGCGCTGCTCGGGCTCGGCACCGTCGCCCCCCAGAGCCGTCACGACCCGGCGGGAGACGTCACGGATTTCCGCGAGGGCCACGATCACCGGCGACTCCGGGTTCTCGATCCGGGCCAGCTCGGCCGTCTCCAACCCGGCCCGCAGGCTGTCGGCGGAGTCCAAGAAGTCGAGGCCGAGGTCGTCGTCCAACCACTCCAGGCAGCGGCGCGCCACCCGCTCGACCAGCTGTGGGCTCAGCTCGTTCGAGGCGGCCCCCGTCACGCGAGCCGCGAATTCGTGCGCCTCGTCCACGATGACGGTGCCGTGCTCGGGGAGCGCGGTGCCGCCGTGGAGGGCGTTGATGGCCAACAGGGCGTGGTTGGTGATGACCAACTGCGAACCGCGCGCCACCTCACGAGAGAGCTCCACGAAGCATTCGGCGAAGTAGCTACAGGTTTGGCCGAGGCACTCCCTGGACGGCACCGACACCTGCGCCCACGCGGCCGGGCTGTGGGTGGGAGCGAAATCCTTGTCGGCGAGTCCGTTGTTCTCCACTTCGGATTCGGCCCACTCCCGCAGGGCGACCACCTCGGCGCCCAACACCGACGCGGCGTTGGCACTCGATTGCTTGAAGGCCGAGACCAAGTCGTCGCCGCCGAGCAGGGTTCCCTGATCGCCGACCCCGCCTTCACGGACGCGGTGCAGGCAGGCGTAGTTCGTCCGGCCCTTGAGCAGTGTCCAGGAGACTTTGCGTCCCGTGACCTTCTGCGTCGCCTTGACCACAGCGGGGACGTCCTTGCTGGCCAACTGCGCCTGCAGGGCCAAGGTGGCGGTCGCCACGATGATTCGCTCGCCCGCGTTCTCGGCGAGCCGCGCTGCCGCGGGAGCAAGGTAGCCGAACGACTTTCCGGTGCCCGTGCCCGCCTGGACGAGCAACTGCGGACCTCCGCCAAGGGTCTCCTCGACCGCTGCAGCCATCTCGACCTGCCCCGGACGCGGTTCGCCACCGATAGCCGAAACGACCTCGGTCAGGATCTTGATGCTCGCGTCAGACACCGTCCTACCCTAACCGCGCGCAGCCCTCGACCCGGACAGCTCGCGGCTCCGTCGGAGACTTCACACAGCCGTCGGGAACCGGGCAGACAGTTGAGGCCCACCCCAATTTCCCACCTTGCTGGCGTTAGGCGTCTTTGCTGGCGATATTGAGCCAGCAAAGACGCTCAACGCCAGCAAGGTCGACTAGAGGGGGCAGTTCCGATTACCGCTTGGCGTAGATCCAGGCTTTGATATAGGCCTCAGCATCCCTCGCGACTATTTCTGCTTCTGGAGATTTGCTGCTCCGGTTCTTTTCATGTAGCTGTGCATACTCAGGATTGTTCTCCTCGATGAAGCCGTGCAAGACGCCGCCATAGACCTTCACGTCCGTGTGGATGCCACTCGCCCTTAGAACTTCTTCGTACCCGAGAGAGCCCTTACCGATAGGCTCATCGCCAGCCAAGACGAAGAGGGCGGGAGGAATTCGCTTCTTGACGGAAGCATCAAGCGAATTGTAGGTGTCAACCATCCCGCCAAGGAAGGCGTAGCAGAGCACTTGCCCCGCGACCAAGATATTGTCTTTGGCAAGTTCAGCGGTCGCCGCCATTGCATAGTAGCCGCCGGCGGAGTAGCCCAGGAGGAAGATCCTCTCGGGGTCGACGTGGTACTGATCGCTTCGGGCGACGAAATACCCGACAGTGTCAGCGATCTCGGTCACCGCGTACGGCTTGTCATACCTGTCCCAGTTCAGCTTATAGTTCACGGTCGCGACATTCACGTTCCAGTTTTTCGAGATTCTGTCGCTTTGAGTGTCGAGGGTATCGGCGTCCCCTGCAATGAATGCCCCACCATGAATGTTGATTACTAACGGCAGCTTCTCGCTCGTTGTCCTGGCATAAAAGTTGACATCGATGGGTTCCTCCCCACCCCGATCAATGTACAGGTGCTCGCCAATCAACTCTTCGTCTGACTTCACCATCAACTTTTGATCTTCAACCTGAATCTTCTGGTCGTTGAAGAATGTGATGGCGAGATATGACGCTAGAACTGCGACGAACGCGAGGAGGACTCCAACGATCTTGAGGATCGTTCTCACAAATCTCCGCACAAGTATTCAACCTTCTTGTGTCATACGACTTAGCCGCATCCTTGCGGGCCAACTTGGCGCACCACCGCTAGGTGCCTGTGGCCCCGACCATACCTGCAAGGCAGTCAGCCGTCGGCGGGCTCGGGGGTGCCCAGGACGAAGCCGCGACCCTCGTCGAAGGCCGCAGCGCGAATGGTGGAGACGGCAGCGACCGGGATCGGTCCGTAGATGTGCGGGTAGTGCTGATCGCCCACCGGCTCGACGCGGACCTCGATGCCCATGAGCGCCAAGACCTCGCGGTCGACCTCCAGCACGAGCAACTCTTCGGGGTCATCGGCGTAGAACGTCCGGGCCACGGCACCCACCTGGTGCGGGTAGGAGCAGTGGATGAAGCCTTCCTCGGCGAGCGTCCGACCGCGGGTGCTGAACTCGTAGCGGCCGACGTCCTGGGCGGCGGCCCAATCGGACGCATGCGCCAGGTGCCAGAGCGGGAATATCGGCGAGTCCGTCACTGGGAGAACTCCGCCAGTTCACCGGCCAGCCCGGGGTTCACCCGCGCGTGGACGAGCGTCCCGCTCTCCGTGTGCTCCTGCGACACGAACTCACCCTCGTGATGGATCTTGTCGAGCAGGTCGCCGCGTTGGTACGGCACGAGCGCGCGGACCTCGATCTGGGGGCGCGGTAGGCGCTCCTCGAGGCGGGCGCGAAGAACGTCGAGGCCCTCGCCGGTGCGCGCGGAGATGAACACCGCGTCTGGATGCCGGGCGCGGAGCATCGAGATGGCCTCGTCGCTAGCCACGTCGATCTTGTTCATGACGAGCTGCTCGGGCACCTCGCCGGCCCCGATCTCGGAGAGCACCGTGCGGACGGCCTTGATCTGCCCGAACGGGTCGGGATCGGAGGCGTCCACTACATGCACCAACAGGTCGGCCATCACCGACTCTTCCAGCGTCGAGCGGAACGCCTCCACCAGATCGTGCGGCAGGTGCCGGACGAATCCGACGGTGTCGGTGAGGGTGAACACCCGCCCGTCGTCGGTCTGGCTGCGGCGCGTGGTCGGATCCAGGGTCGCGAAGAGCGCGTTCTCGACGAGCACCCCAGCGCCGGTCAGGCGGTTCAGCAGGGACGACTTTCCGGCGTTGGTATAGCCCACGATGGCCACAGACGGCACCTGGTGGCGCGCCCGCTCCTGCCGCTTAGTGGTGCGGACGGCGTCCATCTCGCGGAGCTTGCGCCGCAAGATGGCGATCCGGGTCTTGATCCGACGGCGATCGGTCTCGATCTTGGTTTCGCCGGGGCCACGTCCGCCGATGCCGACGCCCGCTGCCGCCCGTCCGCCGGTCTGGCGCGACAGGTTACCGCCCCAGCCGCGCAGGCGCTGGCGTAGGTACTGCAGCTGGGCCATTTCGACCTGGGCCTTACCCTCCACGCTCTTGGCGTGCTGGGCGAAGATGTCGAGGATCAGCCCGGTACGGTCGATCACCTTGACCAACACCCTGTCTTCCAGGTTGCGCAGCTGCGCTGGCTCCAGCTCGCCGTCGCAGATCACGGTGTCGGCCGCGGTCGCCTGGACGATCGTCCGCAGCTCTTCGACCTTGCCACTGCCGATGAAGGTCGCCGGGTCTGGACGCTGCCGACGCTGCACCAGCGCTTCCAGCACCTCGGAGCCCGCGGTCTCCGCTAGCAGCTTCAGCTCCGCCATGGCGTTCTCGGCGTCGGCCTCGGTGCCGGACGTCCACACGCTGACGAGCACCACGCGCTCCAGTTGGAGCTCGCGGTATTCGACTTCGCTGATGTCGGTGAGCTGGGTCGACATGCCCGCGACGCGCCGGAGGGCGTGGCGTTCAGCCAGTTCCAGCTGATCCCCGTCGAAGGACGCCTCCCCGCCCTCGAACTCGCTCTCGAACTCGTCATCGTGAAAATCGGTCATGGAAGCCTTACTTCGCCGCGTGCGACGATCTCGGCGGGGCCGGTCAGCCACGCCTGGTTGTCGGCCAGCTCGACGGTGGTCGTGCCGCCGCGGACGTCCACGGTGAACTCACCGTTGGCGCGCCCCTGGACGAACGCCAACGCCGCCGCGCTCGCCACGATGCCGGTGCCGCAGGAGAGAGTCTCCCCCACCCCGCGTTCGTGGACGCGCATCGCGAGGTGGTCGGGACCGAGCACGCGGACGAACTCGAGGTTCACCCCGGCCGGGAATGCGTCCGCGGGCTCCCACGTGGGCTGCACGCACAGATCGAGGTCCTCGAGGCGGTCATGGGCGGGCAGCAGGCTCACGGCGTGCGGATTGCCGACGTTGACGGCGATGGCCGGCCAGGTCTGCTCGCCCACGTGGACGGTGACCGGATCCACGCCGATCTGGGCGCGGCCCATGGTCACGCGCACCCGCCCATCGGGCAGCAGCGTGCCGATGCGCAACCCCGCCCGGGTGCCGACGGTGATCTCCTCACCGGACGCCAACCCCTCTTCCACCAGGTAGCGGACGAACACGCGCAGCCCGTTGCCGCACATCTCGGCCAGGGACCCATCGGCGTTGCGGTAATCCATGAACCACAGGTCGGGATCACCGGTCCAGGTGTCGATGTGGCGGGCGCGGACGGCCCGCAGCATGCCGTCGCCGCCGATGCCGGCGCGGCGATCGCACAGGAACCGCACCTGATCGTCGGTCGGCGCCAGCGTGTCGTCAGGGTCGGTGAGCAGGACGAAATCGTTCTTCGTCCCATGTCCCTTCGCAAATGACCACATGCGGGACATTCAACTCCGCCCGGGCACGGCGGCCAAACCGATGCGGGCGGCGTTGCCCAGATCGCCGGCGGCCAGCCACTCGACGCGAGGGTCGCGGCGGAACCAACTCAGTTGCTTGCGCGCGAAGCGGCGCGTGCCGAACACCGTCTTCTCGCGGGCCTCCGCCTCGGTGATCTCCCCGTCCAAGAACGACAGGATCTGGCGGTACCCCAACGCCCGCCAGGCGGTCACGCCCTGCCGCAGGCCGCGAGCCTCAAGGCGCCGTACCTCGGCCACGAGTCCCGCCTCCCACATCGCATCCACCCGGGTCGCGATGCGGGCGTCCAAGATCGGACGCTCGAGCTCCAGTCCGAACTGCCGGACGTTGTCGACCGCGTAGGACCACTGCGGCAGCTGGGACGAATACGAGCCCGTTAGTTCGATCACTTCCAGCGCCCGGACGGTCCGACGCGCGTTGCCGGGCAAGATGCCCGCCGCGGTGTCGGGGGCGAGCGCAGCCAAGCGCGAGTGCATCGCGTCGGGTCCGATCTCCGCGAGCTCGGCCTCCAGCCGGGTGCGAACACGCTCGTCCGTGGCCGGGAACTCGAACGCGTCCAAGATGGCGTGGACGTACAGCGCCGAGCCGCCGACCACGACGGGGACGACGTCGCGGGCGCGAAGCTCCTGGATCGCGGACCGGGCCAGGGACTGAAATTCGGCCACGGTCGCCGTCTGGGTCACCTCAAGGAAGTCGAGCAGATGATGGGGAACGCCCTGGCGCTCGTCCATCGTGGGTTTGGCGGTCCCGATGTCCATGCCGCGGTAGACGAGCATGGCGTCGGCGTTGATGATCTCGGCCGCGATCCCCCGCTCTTTAAGCTCGAGCGCGACCTCAACGGCCAGGGCGGATTTGCCGCTGGCCGTGGGTCCGTTCAGGACGAGGACGGGGTGCATGCCCCCATTGTGCCAACCGCGGGCCGAGGGCAGGCCCCGCGGGCAGATGGCGCTCCCTTGCGGGGTGAGGTACAAAGTAGGGGGACCGCGAGAAGCGCGGCCACGAAGGGAAGGGAGGTGCCATGGGTATCGAAGATCAGATCAAGTCGGCCTTGGCCGGTCATGAGCAAGAGGCCAAGGGCTTCATCGAGCAGGCCGGCGATTTTGTCGACCAGGCAACCGGTGGCAAGTTCAAGGACCAAGTCGATCAGGTGCAGTCGTTCCTCGAGGGTCAGGTCGCTTCGGCGTCCGATGCCCCTGCGGCTGACGAGACCGCTGTGGCTCCTGCCTCCGACGTGGCATCCGCTGTGGCCGACGCCCCACTTTCTGAGGATCCGTCGATCTGACGAGAGAAGATCTATCTTCAACGCGAGGGGGTCGGTCCGGTTGGACCGACCCCCTCGTCTCATGTTCGCTTAGCTGGCGCCCTCAGGCGCGAGAAGGCAGCCCCAGCCCGACGGGCCGGGGGCCCTCCGGTGCCGGCGCGTGCCGAGCCGCCCAGGCGTCGCCGCCGCGGGTCCGGGTCAAGCTCAGCAGCCCGCCGTCGGCATTGAGGTGGTGCGGCGCCGCATACGTGAGCTCCACCTCGGCGAGATCGCCGGGACGCGGCCGCGCGGCCGGATCGTCCGGCACCGCGACGTGCACCAGCCGGTTGTCGCGAGCACGCCCCGACATTCGGTTGGTCGCGGCGTCCTTGCGGCCCTCCCCGTCGGCGAACATCACCTCGACGCGCTGGCCCACCAGCGCCTGGTTCTCGCGCCAGGAGATGTCCCCCACGAGCTCGACGAGGCGCTCGTAGCGCTCCTGGACGACCGCGCGGGGCACCTGGTCCGGCATCGTGGCCGCGGGTGTGCCCGGACGGATGGAGTACTGGAAGGTGAACGCCGCCGAGAACCGAGCCGCAGCCACGACGTCGAGGGTCGCTTGGAAGTCCTCCTCGGTCTCGCCGGGGAACCCGACGATGATGTCGGTCGTGATGGCGGCGTGCGGCATCGCGGCGCGCACCTTGTCGATGATCCCGAGGAACCCCCTGGCCCGGTAGGAGCGCTTCATGGCGCGCAGCACCGCGTCCGACCCCGACTGCAGCGGCATGTGCAAGCTCGGCATCACGTTCGGGGTCTCGGCCATGGCCGCGATCACGTCGTCGGTGAAGTTCGCCGGATGAGGTGAGGTGAAGCGCACGCGCCGCAGCCCCTCGATCTCGCCGGTGGCCCGCAACAGCTTGGCGAAGGCCGTCCGGTCGCCGAACTCGACGCCGTAAGTGTTTACGTTCTGCCCCAACAGCGTGACCTCCTGGACGCCCTCGGCGACCAGCATCTCGATCTCGCCCAAGACGTCCCCTGGACGCCTGTCGGTCTCTTTTCCGCGAAGCGCCGGGACAATGCAGAAGGTGCAGGTGTTGTTGCAACCGACGCTGATCGCGACCCAGGCCGCGTAGGCCGAATCGCGGCGCGTCGGCAGAGTGGAGGGGAACCGCTCCAGTGACTCCAGGATCTCGATTTGGGCCTCTTCGGCGACGCGAGCGCGCTCAAGAAGGCGCGGCAACGATCCGACGTTGTGGGTGCCGAAAACGACGTCTACCCAGGGTGCCTTGCGCAGGATGGTGTCGCGGTCCTTCTGGGCCATGCAGCCGCCCACCGCGATCTGCATGCCGGGCTTGCCCGCCTTGACCGGCGCCAGGTGTCCGAGGTTGCCGTAGAGGCGATTGTCCGCGTTCTCGCGCACCGCGCAGGTGTTGAAGACCACCACGTCGGCAGCTTCGTGCTCGGCGGCCGGGAGGTAGCCAGCGCCGTCCAGGAGGCCCGAGATGCGCTCGGAGTCATGGACGTTCATCTGACACCCGTAGGTGACGACCTGATAGGTGCGGGGCTGGTCTAGGGTCACGGTCGCTCAGTTTAGCCCGCGGCACCACAGGAACCTCAGCGCGCGAGTTCGACCGCTCGGGATTCGCGCACCACGGTGACCTTGATCTGACCGGGGTAGGTCAGCTCTTCCTCGACCTGCTTGGCGATGTCCTTGGCGATGGCATGCGCGGCCAGGTCGTCGACCTTGTCGGGCAACACCATGACCCGGATCTCACGTCCGGCCTGCATGGCGAACACGCGATCGACGCCGTCGTGGGTCTTGGCGATCTCTTCGAGGCGCTGCAGGCGCTGGACGTAGTGCTCGAGGCTCTCGCGTCGGGCGCCGGGGCGTCCGCCACTGATGGCGTCCGCGGCCTGCGTGAGGACCGCCTCGGCGGTACGCGGTTCCACTTCGTTGTGGTGGGCCTCGATGGCGTGAACGATGTCGGGGTGTTCACCGTAGCGGCGGGCAAGATCGGCGCCAACGCGAGCGTGGGAGCCGTCCACCTCGTGAGTTTGGGCCTTGCCGAGGTCGTGCAGGAAGGCTGCGCGCTTGCAGACGGCGATGTTGAGGCCGAGCTCTGCCGCCATGAGCCCCGCCACGTGGGCGCTCTCGATGAGGTGCTTGAGGACGTTTTGCCCGTAGGAGGTGCGGTACTTCAGCGAGCCGAGGATCGGGTAGAGCCCGGGGTTGAGGTCGCTAATGCCTACTTCGGCGAGGGCGTCTTCCGCGGCGCGCAGGCAGGTGTCGGCGATCGTGCCCTTCTTGCGCTCGAAGACCTCCTCGATGCGTGCCGGGTGAATGCGTCCGTCCTGGACGAGTTCGATCAGCGTCAACCGGGCCGTCTCGCGGCGAACGGGATCGAAGCAGGACAGCAGCACGGTCTCGGGGGTGTCGTCGACCATGACGTTGACGCCGGTGATCTGCTCGAACGCCCGAATGTTGCGGCCCTCGCGACCGATGATGCGGCCCTTCATCTCGTCCGAAGGCAGGGGCACGGTCGACACCACGGACTCGGTGGTCTCGATGGTGGCGAGGCGCTGGATGGCGTTCACGACGATCCAGCGGGCTTTAGTGTCGCCGTCGCGCCGGGCTTCGGCCTCGATGTTGCGGCTCAGGGCCACGGCCTCCAGGCGGGCCTCATGCTCGGCCCGCGACAAGATCTCGGCCTTGGCGTCCGCGACCGTGAGCCGCGCCACCCGCTCAAGTTCGGCGCGCTGCGAGGATTCCAGGCGGAGCAGTCGGTTCTCCCGCTCGGTCTGGGCGGCGGCGGTGTGATCGAGCGCCGCTAGCCGGTGATCGATGTTTTGGCGCTCATCGCGTAGTTCAGCTTCGCGCTCCGACACCCGCAGGTCGCGTTGGTCGAGAGCGGCCTCTCGCTCGTCGAGTGCGACTCGTTGCTCGGCCATCAACAAGGTGAGCTCTTCGAGGTGGTCCTCCCCCAGATCATCCACGTCGAGGTGAGCCAGGGGGTCGTCGACCGCGTCTGTGAGAGGGGTGCCGTCCGCGCCGGCTGCCACGCGACGCGACCGCCGCAAGAGGAGCGCCCGACGTTCTCGGGCAACGGAGCTTCGCGCGCCAGAGGATGGCGCACGCTTGAGAAGGGTCTTCATGCCGCGGATGTTCAAAATGCCGACCACGAGCAGCGCAACAACCAGCACGGCCACAACGGCGACGAGCACCATCATCAGGTCGGGCATGGGGGGCACCTCCGATCGGGGGCAGTAACGGAGGCACGCCTTCATCGGGCATGCAAAACGTCCCAAAATACACACTCCGACCAACCAGGTCGGTCGTCATATCGGGCGGGGCGAAAACCCCTTTGCTTACATGCGCTGTGACGGCGTCGCATCCGTAACGCCTCATTGCAGGCTAGGCGGCCCTAGGGGTTGGCGCAAGCCATCCCACAGGTCAGTCGAATTCGTTGTCAGAGGCCCATTCGGTGGCGCCCGTGGTCTCGGAGACGACGCATGTCACCACGCCTGCCGAGAACCCCCGGCGCGCCAGCACTCCCGCGAGCCGCCGGCGGGCAACCTCACGCGGTTGCGAGGCCATGGAGCGGAGGCGTTTGCCAGCTAGTTCGCGCGCGGCCGCGAGCTCGGCCTCATCGTCGACCGCGGCTAAGGCCTCACCGGCGGTCTCTTTGTCGATGCCCTTGCGGCCGAGTTCTTGAGCGATGCCCCGCCGCGACCGCAGCCTCCGCTGGCCGCTCTCGACCCAAGCCTGGGCGAACGACGCATCGTTCACCAAGCCCACGTCACCAAAGCGTTCCAGGACTTCGTCGGTGATCTTGTCGGGAACCCCTTTGGCGGCGAGAGCATCGCGCAACTCTTTGGCTGAGCGGGCCCGCGTGGTCAACAACCGAAGCGCAATCTCTCGGGCGAACTCATAGGTTCGCGCTGGCGTCTCCATTTCTTCGGATGACTCCACCTCCGCGGGCGGCTCGGGTCGTCGTCGCCGACTCCCTCCGCTCTGCTGCGGCCATGCCATTGCTTGCCCTGCTTCGTCCTATCGTGCTTCGGCGTGCCTTCGGGGAGCCACGCCACCCGGCGTAGGTGGCCTAGAAGGCCACCTCGCCAGTCACCGGGTCGATGCCGTCGGGAACGCCCTTGGCGTCTTGCCCGATACCCATGTGCGCGAGGATGCGCTTCTCAAGGGTGTCGGCGATGTCGGGGTTGTTCCTCAGGAAGTTGCGGGCGTTCTCTTTACCCTGCCCCAGCTGATCGGCCTCGTAGGTGAACCAGGCCCCGGCCTTGCGGACGATGCCGCACTCGACCCCGAGGTCGATGAGGCTGCCCTCGCGGGAGATGCCTTGACCGTAGATGATGTCGAACTCGGCCTGCTTGAACGGCGGGGCGACTTTGTTCTTGGCGACCTTGACGCGGGTGCGGTTGCCGACCATGTCGGAGCCGTCTTTCAGCGTCTCGATGCGCCGCACGTCGAGGCGCACGGAGGAGTAGAACTTCAGGGCGCGGCCACCGGTGGTGGTCTCGGGCGAACCGAACATGACGCCGATCTTCTCGCGCAGCTGGTTGATGAAGATCGCGGTGGTGCCAGCCTGGGAGAGGGCGCCGGTCATCTTGCGCAGCGCTTGGCTCATGAGCCGGGCCTGGAGACCGACGTGGCTGTCGCCCATCTCGCCCTCGATCTCGGCGCGGGGCGTGAGCGCCGCGACGGAGTCGATGACGATGAGCGCCAACGCCCCGGAGCGGACCAACATGTCGGCGATCTCCAGGGCCTGCTCGCCGTTATCGGGCTGGCTGACCAGCAAGGCGTCGGTGTCGACACCAAGCTTCTGGGCGTAATCAGGATCGAGCGCGTGCTCAGCATCGATGAACGCGCAGATGCCGCCGGCGGCCTGAGCGTTGGCGATGACGTGCAGCGCCACGGTCGTCTTACCGCTGGACTCGGGGCCGTAGATCTCCACGACCCGCCCACGCGGCAACCCGCCGATACCGAGGGCCACGTCGAGGGCGATGGACCCGGTGGGGATGACCTCGATGGGCTGGCGCGTGTCTTCGCCCAGCCGCATCACGGAACCCTTGCCGTGCTGCTTCTCAATTTGAGCCAGAGCGGCCTGAAGGGCCTTCTCGCGATCCGCGACAGCCATGATGCGTCCTTCCTTCGGGTGACCCCGGTTACTCCTGATGACGTTCTTCACACTAGGCAGACCCACTGACAAAACGTCGCGAGGCGGCGAAGTTGTGGATAACCCGGGTGAGTTCGTCAGGGTTACTTTAACGAACAGGTGTTCGACTGCGCGCCGACACGCCCAGCACATTCGACTTCGGCGCCGCCCGATCTGCGGTTCCCGGTCGCGGCCTCAGCGTTGAGTGTCGGGAAGTTCGAGTTGGCGCCACACCGAGAGCCACACCGCCTTGCACGGCACGCCAGCGCGGAGAGCTTCGAGGACCGTCCGCCCGCCCAGGTCGCTCATCACGACGGTCTCGGACCAGGCTCGGGAATACGCCGTACCCAGCGCGCGCTCCATGCGGAGCCAGAAGTCGGCTTCGTGCACGCTCAGGCGGCGGCGACGTGCGTGGTGCGAAGGGGCAGCGGCGCGACGTTCGCAGTAGCGTCGATGCGGTCCCCGACCAGGCGCAACATATCGGCGAGCGAGACGTCCAGCGCCGCGCAAATGGCGTTCAGCAGTTCGCTGGACGCCTCCTTTTGGCCTCGTTCCACCTCGGAGAGGTAGCCGAGGCTGACGCGGGCGCGGGCAGAAACCTCGCGCAGCGTCAAGGATTCCGATACTCGAAGTTCGCGCAACGATTCGCCCAGCAACTCGCGAAGGAGCTGCGGCTTGCCGCTGGGAGTGAGAGTCATGGGGTGAGCGTACCTGCCCATATCCGTAGTAGTCATCGCTTCTGGCAACGAAACGCCGGGCCCGAATGTTCCCGAGGCGGGCCCTTCAGGCGCCTAGCTGTGCCAAGGAGGCTCGCAGCGCGGTCAGAATCGTCTGTTCGCGGACGTCCGCGCGGTCGCCCGCGAAGTGATGGACGTTCGTCCACGGGACGGCCCTGGGGCCTTGGACGCAGACCCACACCTCGCCCGGCAGATGCCCTTCTTGCGGATCAGGCCCCGCGACGCCACTGACCGCGATCCCCCAGTCGGCGCCGGTCACCCGTCGGACGCCCGCCGCCATCGCCGCGACCGTTGCCCCGGAGATGACGCCGTCAAGGCGCAGCACCTTCTCCGGGACGCCAAGGAGGTCGTGCTTCAACCGAGTGGCGTAGGTGACCACCCCGCCCAGGACGACCGCCGATGCCCCGGCGACGCTGGTGAGGGCCCCCACGATGAGCCCGCCGGTCAGCGATTCGGCGGTGGCGATGGTTTGCCCGCGCGCGATCAGCGTCCGGACGAGTGCCTCGGCCGCTTCGTGAACCTGGTCGGCCTCAGGCCGGGCCATGCCCACTCAACGCCTTTTGGCGCATCCGGTAGGCCTCGCGGCAGTAGTCCAGGCCCGTGAGCACCGTGAGGACGAGCGCCACGATCATCGCGGCCCAGGCCACCCAGCTGATCGGCGCGGGCAGCCACCACAGGCCAGGCAGGAAGAGGATGAGCGCCACCGACTGCATGACGGTCTTGAGTTTGCCGCCGCGGTTGGCCGAGATCACGCCGTACTTCAGCACGGCGACCCGCAGCAAGGTGATGCCCCACTCGCGCACCAGGATGACGATGGTGATCCACCAGGGCAGTTCGTTGAGAATGCTGAGCCCCACGAACGCCATGCCGGTGAGGGTCTTATCAGCGACGGGATCCCAGATCTTCCCGAACCGGGTGATGAGGTTGTACTTGCGGGCGATCTTGCCGTCGGCCAGGTCGGTGAGGATCGCCACGATGAAGACGGCCGTGGCGCCTAGGCGCCATGAGATGTCGGTCGGGTGGGCAAGCAGGAGATATCCGAACACCGGAACCAGGAGCATGCGCGCCACGGTGAGCGCGTTGGGCACGTTCCAGGGGCTCGGTTCGGCCGTCATGATTGGGCCTCCGCGACCGCCATCAGATCCACTCCCTCATGCCCTGTGACCCTACCCCAGACGAACTCGCCGGGAACGGCGGCCGCCCCGGTGATCTGCGTGCTGCCGTCGGTTTCAGGGGCTTGGTGCTCGGCTCGTCCGGTACCGTCCGGTGCCTCGATGAGCACGCGGACGCGCTCGCCGACGCGCTCCTCGGCCCGGGCGTCCAACAGTTGATCGACGAGGGACGCCAGCTCTTCGTAGCGCTCGTCGATGACGGCCTGGGACACGTGGCCGTCCAACGTGGCGCCCTCGGTTCCTTCTTCGTCGGAGTAGCCGAACACCCCCAGGGCGTCGAGGCGCGCGGCCTCGGCGAACCGGACGAGCGTCTCGAAGTCCTTGTCGGTTTCGCCAGGGAAGCCCACGATGACGTTGCTGCGGATGCCCGCATTGGGGGCGAGCGTGCGGATGCCGTCCAGCAGCGCCAGGAAGGACTGATCGTCGCCGAAGCGCCGCATGCGACGCAGCAGCGGCCCGGAGGCGTGCTGGAACGACAGATCGAAGTACGGCACCACCTTGTCGGTGGCGCACATGGCCTCGATCAAGGACGGACGGATCTCGGCCGGTTGCAGATAGGAAACCCGAATCCATTCCAGGCCGTCGACGCCCGAGAGGTCGGCGATGAGCCGCTCCAGGGCGCGCGCCTCCCCGAGGTCCTTGCCGTAGGAGGACGTGTTTTCGCTGACCAGCAGCACTTCGCGGACGCCCTGCTCGACCAGCCAGCGGGCCTCGGTGACGATGTCGGCGGACGGACGGGACACGAAGGCCCCCCGGAACGAAGGAATCGCGCAGAAGGCGCAGCGCCGATCGCAGCCGGAGGCGATCTTGAGCGGGGCGGACGGGCCCCCCGCCAGGCGTCGGCGTAGGACGCGCGGTCCGCTGGCGGGACCGGTCGGGCCGGTGGCGTGGAGGGCCTCCCCCATGCCGGGGACGATCACCGACGCGGCGGCCGCTGGACGGGAGAGCGGGGCCAGCGGCAATAACTGCCGGCGATCGTGCGGAATGTGCGATGTCGGACGCTCGCCAGCCATGATCCCCCGCAGCCGGGAGGCGATGTCGGGATAGGCGTCGAAGCCCAGCACGGCGTCCACCTCGGGCAGGGAATCGCCGAGATCGCGTCCGTACCGTTCGGCCATGCACCCGACCGCGACGACGGCCTTGACGCCCTCGTCTCGGGCATCGGAGGCCGCCAGCAAGGTGTCGATCGAGTCCTTCTTGGCGGCATCGATGAAGCCGCAGGTGTTCACCAGCACGGCCTCCGCGGATTCGCCCTCGGCCACGATCCGGAAGCCGCCGGCCTCGAGGCGCGCGGCCAACTCATCGGAATCGACGTCGTTGCGGGCGCACCCGAGGGACACGATCTGAACAGTGGTCGCCTCGGTCACCCGGACAATCTAGCCCACCCGTCTGAGAGGCCCGTGCGGGATGATGGGCCCGTCCGCCCCGGGGACGACTCGAACGAGGAGAAGCTGTGACCACGCCATCCGATTCTGCGCCGGCCTACCCCGTGCCGGAGGCCCCCGACCGGGCCAACCACGTGTACGTCTCGGTGGGGCATGCCCAGATGATGACCGCTGCCATGAAGCCGTTGGGGCTGTCGTTCTGGCAGCTCACCACCCCCCGGCCGATGGCCGTGGCCGGCGGACGCCTGTTCGTGGACGTCACCGCTCTGCTCGCCGCCCCGGCGTCGCGGGGGCCGTACCTGGACGTCCTGCGGCGCTCGGATCAGTTGACCGCGGACGCCCTGCAGACGGTGGTGGATCGGGGCGACTTCCTGCCGGCGCTGGCCGAGACCCCGCCCTTGCCGACGGGCATCGCACCTGTCCTGCCGCTGGCGGCCGATCCGGCCCTCGTGGAGCAGCTCATCGCGGCCAATCAAGCCTCCGTCGCGGCGCTCGCCCTGACCCTCCGGGGTCTGACCGGGACGGCCTTGCTCGACGCCATCGCGGCCGACTTACCGGAGCTGCGGCGGCTGCTCACCGATCCGCAGAGCACCCAGGTGTTCATGTCGGCGATGGACGCGAGCCGCTGGCTCAATGACACGCTGGCGGAGTGGCTGGGCGAGACGAATGCTGCCGACACATTGACGCTCTCGGTGCCCCACAACGTCACGGCCGAGATGGGCCTGGCCCTCATGGACGTCGCGGACGCCGTGCGTCCGCACCCAGAGGTGGTGGCCTTCCTGCGGGACGTCCGAGACGATGCCTTCCTCACCGACCTCCCCCGACTTCCCGGCGGGCTGGAGGCCCGGGACGCCATCGAAGCGTTCCTCGAGACCTACGGGATGCGGTGCGTGGGCGAGATCGACATCACGCGTCCGCGGTGGCGCGAACGCCCGTCGACCCTGGTACCGATGATCCTCACCAACGTGGACACCTTCACGGCGGGCGCCGGCGAGGGGCGTTTCGCGGCCGGGCGCCTGGAGGCGTTGGCCAAAGAGCAGGACGTCCTGCAGCGGGTTCGCCAGCTGCCGGACGGGGACGCCAAGGCGTCCGAGACCAAAGCCGCGATCGATCGCCTGCGGACGTTCATGGGCTACCGCGAGTATCCGAAGTACGGCATGGTCAGCCGGTACTGGGTCTACAAGCAGGCGCTGCTCGGCGAGGCCGCCCGCCTCGTCGCGGCGGGCGTGCTCGCCGACGCCGACGACCTCTTCTTTCTCACCTTCGCCGAGGTGGGCGAGGTCGTCCGCACCCAACGCCTCGACGCCGCCCTCGTGGCCGAGCGCAGACGCGCCTTCGCCCGCTATGAGGCGCTCACGCCGCCCCGGGTGCTCACGTCCGAGGGAGAGGCGCTCGCCGGTCGTTACGCCCGCGGCGACGTGCCCCCGGGTCGGCTCGAGGGTATGGCGGTCTCGGCGGGCGTCGTCGAGGGCAGGGCGCGCGTCCTGCAGGACGTCGGGCAGGGCCGCCTCGAACGCGGCGACATCCTCGTCACGCGGTTCACCGATCCCAGTTGGACGCCCGCCTTCGTCACCATCGCCGGGCTCGTCACCGAGGTCGGTGGCCTCATGACCCATGGCGCCGTGGTGGCCCGCGAATACGGCCTGCCGGCCGTCGTGGGAGTGACGGGGGCGACGACGATGATCCGTGATGGGCAACGCATCCGCGTGCACGGGACGGACGGCTACGTCGAGCTGCTGCCTTAACCCCACGGCGAACGGATGGCCCACGGGGGTTCACTAAGCTGGCCCGCATGCAGCAGTACCAGCGTGAGTTCATCGAGTTCGCCCTTGAGCACGAGGCCTTGAGGTTCGGCAGTTTCACGCTGAAGTCGGGGCGCACCTCGCCCTATTTCGTGAACACCGGACAGTTCCGGACGGGCGCGACCCTCGCAGGCCTCGGCCACTTCTACGCCGCCGCCGTGGCCGGCTGGGACGGCCTCCACCCCGACGTGCTGCTCGGACCCGCGTACAAGGGCATCCCTCTGGTGGCGGCCACGGCCGTCCAGCTCGCCAACGAGTTCGACCTGGACCTGCCGTGGGTGTTCAACCGCAAAGAGGCCAAGGACCACGGCGAGGGCGGGCTGTTCGTCGGCTCCCCCGTGGCGGGCCGCGTACTCATCATCGATGACGTCATCACGGCGGGCACGGCGATCCGCGAAGTCATCGAGCTCGTCCGCGAGACCGGGGCCACCATCGCCGGCGTGGTCGTGTCGGTTGACCGCCAGGAGCGCGGCTCGGGCGAGGTCTCGGCCATCCAGGAGCTAAGCAGCACCTACGGCATCGACGTCCGCGCGATCGTCACCATGCGCGACATCATCGACTACCTGGACGAGACCGGCCGATTCGCCGAATCCCTGCCAGCAATGCGGGAGTACCGAGCCACCTACGGGGTCTGACGACACATTGAGCGAAGCGGCTGGGCTTCTGGCCCTCGCCCTCTGGATGTGGCCCCTCGGCCCGCCGGTCGACCTGCGTCAGGTGGTTGACCGGCTCGGCCACGACGTCCATGGTTGCGATCGTGCGCCCCAACCGAGCCAGCCGCCCGTCATGACGCGTGCTGCACGTCCGGGTCGGCAAGTCGCTGA
Source organism: Micropruina sp. (assembly GCA_016716635.1). Lineage (GTDB taxonomy): Bacteria > Actinomycetota > Actinomycetes > Propionibacteriales > Propionibacteriaceae > JADJVZ01. The sequence continues at coordinate 671,288 of JADJVZ010000011.1, read as the reverse complement.
CCCGCGGCGAGTATCAAGGCAGTCATCTGATCGGCGAAGTCCGCACTGATCTGCGGGCCGAGCTCGGGACCCACCGTGCCAGCGTCTTCGCCCGTGATGGTCAACGTGTGGCGCAACCGCGTCTGCCCGTCTTGGGTGCTGAGGTCGTGGGCGAAGTCCAACACAAGACCCCCAAACACGGTGCGATCGGCATATCGGTGTGGCGGTTCGAAGACTGTGATGGTGGAGGTCATCGTGTCCTGACCGGCGGGTGTCACGTCGACGTGGGCGCCGACCGCCAGCGGTCCGTGCGGGGTGAAGGCGTCGCCGCCGGGGAGGGTGAGCTCGCCTCGGTGGATCGCGATGAGAGTTGCCCAGATCGTGTCGAGGGGCACGGAGGTCGTGTCGGAATGCGTGGTCGTCCACATGGCTTTCTCCTTGGGTTGAGGTTGCGGTTGCGTGCGCGATTGAGGTGAGCCGGGCAGGTCGCGCAGCACGTCGCCCGTGGTGACGACGGTGGCGAAGCCGCCGCCGTGGAGGGAGACTGCGGTCGCCGTGAGCAGCTCGTCGGCCGAGAGGCGCCACGTGCGGCCCCCGATGGTCGGCCCCGCGAGGTCGAACGTGCGGGTCGCGTCGATCGGGAGGGTGACGGCATACCCGAGGTTGCCTGCCATTCGCGCCGTGGTCTCGACACACATGTTGGTTTGGATGCCGCAGAGCACGAGATCCCGCACGCCGCGGTCCTGGAGCCATGCGGCCAGATCCGGTTGTCCGTAGAAGACCGAGTTGACGGTCTTGGAGATCACCAGATCGGCGTCGGCGCTCGCCAGACCGGGGTCGAGCCGGTTGCCGGGCTGACCTGGCCGCAAGGGGCTCCAGGGCTTTGGGCTGTCGTGTCGCACGAGGACGATCGGCAGGCCTGAGGCGCGGAAAGCAGCCACGAGCGCGAGGCAGTTGTCGCGACACGTGTTGTCCGAGTTGGTGTGACCCCACGCCGGGTCCTCGAACCCGTCCTGCAAGTCGATGACGATGAGAGCTGGGCCGGCGTCCGGCCGGGTGGTGTTTTCCATGACTTGAGTCCACTCGTTGGCGTCGACGAGCAACAGTGGCGGAGACGACAGCGTTCGATAACATTTCGCCATGCAGATCGCCGTCCTCGTCGACGAAAACTCGCGCCCCTACGACATCGCGGTCGCGCTGGAAGTCTTTGGGGACCGGACGGCGCACGGGCTCCCCGCCACCACCGTCCGGTTGCATGGCAAGGGGGACGGCATTCGCATCGGCGCCATATCAGTCCACCCCGATGCAGGCCTCGACTCCGTGCGCGCTGACCTCGTCGTCATCCCCGGCCAACTGCGCCCGGGAATCGATCCCGACGGCAGCGTGGTCGACGCGATCGAACGGGCGGTCACCGACGGGTCAGTGGTCGCCAGCCTGTGCACCGGAGCCTTCGTGTTCGGCTCGACCGGGTTGCTCGACGGCATCGAGGCGACGACCCACTGGCGGTGGTGCGAAACCTTCGCGCGCCGCTACCCACGTGTCCGGGTCTCCCCCAATGTTCTGTACGCGGGAAGGGACCAGACCTGGACGTCTGCAGGAGTGTCGGCTGGCACAGACTTGCTCCTCGAACTCACCCGCCAGTTTCAAGGCAGCCATGTGGCTGCGGAGGTAGCCCGTTCGATGGTCACGCCAGCGCACCGGCCAGGGACGCAGGCGCAGTTCGTCGCCCCGGTTCGGGTGGCAGCGCCAGGCGCATTGGAAGAGGTTCAGCAGGCCATGCTGGGAGATTTGGCCCACCCGTGGACGCTCGGCGAGATCGCGCGGGCGGCGCATTTGACCGAGCGCACGACCTCGCGGCACTTTCTCAATGAGACAGGGGTCGGTCCGATCGCGTGGCTCACCAGGGCTCGCGTGCTTGCGGCTCAAGAGCTGCTGGAAACCACCGACCGCACGGTCGAAGGCGTCGCGCACGATGTGGGGTTCGGGTCAGCAGACCTGTTGCGCAAGCACTTTCGGCGCCAGTTCGGTGTCGCCCCGCTGACTCACCAGAGGGCGATGCGCCAGATCAGCGGTTGACGCAACCGCTGAAGACCAGACAGGCAAGGAGTGCACCTCCGGCGGCACCTGCCGGGACCAGAGTGATCTCCCAGGCCCGCGTGGGTTTCGACCAGGGGTCGGGGTGCTCCAGGTCAGCAGTGGGTGCGCCACCCTGGGATGAGGGCTACCCCTCGCGGAGGTTGAGCAGCACCTCGTCGAGGTCGTCCGGCTTGACGAGCACCTCGCGCGGCTTGGAGCCTTCCGAGGGTCCCACCACCCCGCGGGTTTCGAGGATGTCCATCAGGCGTCCGGCCTTGGCAAAGCCAACCCGCAGCTTGCGTTGCAGCATCGACGTCGAACCCAGTTGCAGGTTCACCACGAGCTGGGCGGCCTCCAGGACGAGCTCCAGGTCGTCGCCGATGTCCTCCGCGACGGCCTTGGACGAATCCGGCGGGGCGGCGATGTCCTCGCGGAACTGCGGGGCCAGTTGCTCAGAAACGGACTTCACGACGTTGCGGATCTCGTTCTCGGTCACCCAAGCGCCTTGGACGCGCAGCGGCTTGCTCTGCCCCATCGGCAAGAACAAGGCGTCGCCTTGACCCACGAGCTTTTCAGCACCGGGAGTATCCAAAATGACGCGGCTGTCGGTCATGGACGACGTCGCGAACGCCAACCGCGAGGGCACGTTGGCCTTGATCAGGCCGGTGACCACGTCCGTGGACGGACGCTGAGTCGCCAGCACCAGATGAATACCGGCCGCGCGGGCCAACTGCGTGATGCGGACGATCGAATCCTCGACATCGCGGGGGGCCACCATCATGAGGTCGGCGAGCTCGTCCACGATCACTAGCAGGTACGGGTACGGCGCCAGGACGCGCTCGGAGCCCGGGGGCAGCTTCACCGCACCCGCGCGGACGGCCTTATTGAAATCGTCCACGTGCCGGAAGCCGAACGCGGAAAGATCGTCGTAGCGGGCGTCCATCTCGCGGACCACCCACTGCAGCGCCTCGGCGGCCTTCTTGGCCGAGGTGATGATCGGCGTGACCAGGTGCGGGACGCCCTCGTAGTGCGTGAGCTCGACCCGCTTCGGATCGACCAACATCATGCGCACCTCGTCCGGCGTAGCCCGCATGATGACCGAGGTGATGAGGGAGTTGACGAAGCTGGACTTGCCCGACCCGGTCGCGCCCGCGACCAGCAGGTGCGGCATCTTGGTGACGTTGGCCAGCACGAAGCCGCCCTCGACGTCCTTGCCGAGACCGAAGGTCATCGGGTGGTGGTCGTTGCGGGCCTTGGTCGAGCGCAGAACGTCGCCCAGCGAAACAATCTCCTTGTCGGAGTTGGGGATCTCGATGCCAATAGCCGACTTGCCAGGGATCGGGGACAAGATGCGGACGTCCGCCGAGGCGACGGCGTAGGAGATGTTGCGCGACAAGGCGGTGACCTTCTCGACCTTCACGGCGGTGCCGAGCTCGACCTCGTACCGGGTGACCGTCGGGCCGCGGGTGTAGCCCGTGACAGTGGCGTCAATCTCGAACTGCTTGAGCACCTCGGTGAGGCTGGCCACGACGGCATCATTGGCGGCCGAACGGGCCTTGGGAACAGAGCCTGGCTTCAGCAGCGCCGAATCGGGCAGGACGTATTGGACGTCGCCCGTGAGCGTCAACTGCTCGGCGCCCGTCGGACCCGAGACGTGCTCCGGGGGCTCCAACTCGGCCTTCTTTGCCTTGCCGGCCACCATCGTCGGACGCTCGCCGCCAAAGTCGACGTCGAATACCTCCTCGGGCTCGGGTTCAGGCTCGTCGTAGGGCAGCGGATCCTCGATGAGGGGCGTGTCGTAAGGACGCTCGACGCCGTATTCGATCTTCGGATCGGGGCGCTTCGGCATGGCGGCGCGGAGGTCGGCGAACTTCTGCGGCACTTCGCGCAGCGGCACCCCGACGATGACCAGCACACCGAAGACGGTGATCAGCAACAGCAGCGGAATCGTCACCCAGACGGTCAGCAGGTCGACGGCGAAGCTGGAAGCGATGAAGCCGAGCATGCCTCCCGCCTCGCGAATCGCCTCCGGGTTCTTCAGGCGCGGCAGGCCGTGCGCGATATGCACCAGCCCGAGAAAGCCAAGAGAGGCGGTCGTCCAACCGACGGCTTGGCGACCGGCCGGGCCGTTGTGATCGGGGTGTCGCAGCGTGCGCCAGGCCATCAGCATCAGCACCAGGGGCAAGACCACGCTGGCCGAGCCAAAGATCGTGGCGACGCCGATGTGCAGCCACGTGCCGACCGGCTGGGGCAGGCCGAACCAGAACTCGGACGCGACAACAAGCGCCATCACGACCAGGGTGAGACCCGCACCGTCGCGCCGCAGCGCGGGATCGAGATCGCGGGCGCCGTGGCCGATGGCGCGCGCGAAGCCGCCGAGCCCTCGAGCCAGGCCCATCCACACGGCGGTGAGGCCGCGTCCGAGGGCGGCAAAAAATCCCGGCGAAGACTTCTTCGCCGGTCGCCGCTTCGAGTTCTTACTTCCCGACCCACGGGTAGCCGCCGGTCGAGCCGGTGAGCTCGACCGCGACCGTGAGGGGGAAGACGCACGGGTCGCCATGGGCTGAGGCTACGACACAGTTAGCTCAATGCTCCGAAACCACGCCGTGTGCCGCCCGATCGCATGGCCCCCGAGGCTCGACCAAGCATTCTCGATTGCCGTCCCACACATCCCACCCGCCCCTTTCCCCCACGAATCCGCTGGGCGGGGTCGACTTTCAGAAGACGGGGCGGGACGGATGCAGGGCTGGTGCGACTACCTCGAAAAGTGCTGGTAGCCCGTCGGACCTGTCCAGGGGGCGCTGTCGACGAGAACCGTCCCGGCGCCCTGGTCGGTGACCTTCCCGATGACCGTCCAACCCTCCGGAACGCGAGCGGACGGGAAGGTGGCAACCAGCGCATGGTCGTCCCCGCCGGCGAGGATGTAGCTCAACGGATCCCCGCCACCGATCGCGGCCGCGACGGTCTTTTGCGGCTCGGAGACCTCAAGCTTCGACGAATCCAGATCGATGCCCACCCCCGACGCCTTCGCGATGTGACCGAGGTCGGCCAGCAGACCGTCCGAGACGTCGATCATCGAGGTGGCGCCCGACTCCGCGGCCACGATGCCCTGCCCGTAGGGCGGCTCGGGAACTCGGAAGGCCAACACCACCGCGCGGGGTGAGCGGAAGCCGCGCCCGAGCACGGCCAGGCCAGCAGCGGCCATGCCGAGACGGCCGATGACGGCCACCACGTCGCCGGGACGCGCTCCAGCCCGAGTCACGGGGGCCCGGCCGCCGAAGTCGCCGACCACCGTGGCCGTCAGCATGATTTCTTTGGAGCGGGTCATGTCCCCACCAGCCAAGACGATGCCGATGGTCGCGCATTCGTCACGGATGCCCTTGGCGCACTCCAGCACCCAGGCCTGGTCCAGCTCCGGGGGCACCGACATCGCGATCACCAACGTGACCGGACGGGCGCCCATGGCCTCCAGGTCGGCGACGGCGGCGGCGACGACCTTGCGTCCGACATCGTGCGGGCCGGACCAGTCGCGCCGGAAGTGGACGCCTTCGACGATGGCGTCGGTCGAAATCGCGGCATCGCCTTCGACGCGGAACACCGCACTGTCGTCGCCCGGGCCCAGCACGATCGCGGGCGACGTCGGCAGCCCGGCGGTGATGGCGTCGATCAGTTCAAACTCGCCGAGGCGCTCGGTCGCCATCAGCGCAGCCCCATCGGACGCGTCATGGCCTGATCGATCAGATCCGCGATCAGCTCGGGATACGCCAGCCCCGTCGCGCCCCACAGCTTGGGGAACATCGACGACGTCGTAAATCCGGGCATGGTGTTGAGTTCGTTGATCCAGACATGGCTATCGGCGTCGACGAAGGTGTCGATGCGGGCAAGGCCCTCGACGCCCATCACCGAGAAGGTCAGCCCGGCAAGGCGCCGCACCTCGGAGGCGACCCGCTCCGGGAGGACTGCGGGCACGTCGAGGCGCACCTGCTCTTCGGGGGTGTATTTGGCCTCGTAGTCGTAGAACTTGTCCTCGGTGTCCATCACGATCTCCCCGGGCACGCTGGTGCGGGGCAGCCCGCGGTCGTGCCCGCCGAGCACGGCCACCTCGATCTCACGGACCGCGCCGAAGCCTTCCTCGACGATCACCTTCGGGTCGAAGGTCTGCGCGAACTCGATGGCGGCGCGGAGATCGGCGATGTCGGTGACCCGGGTGATGCCGAGGCTCGAACCGCCCCGCGCGGGCTTCACGTACAGCGGATAGTCCAACGCTTCGATGGCGTCGTAGACCTCTTGGCGCTCATGTTCCCATTGCTGGGTGGTGATGGCGACACACGGCCCCACCGGCAGCCCGGCCGCAGCCATGGAGCGCTTCATGAGGTCTTTGTCCATGCCGATGGCGCTCGCCGCCACGCCGGACCCCACGTAGCGGACGCCCAGCATCTCGAACAGGCCCTGAATGGTGCCGTCCTCGCCGAAGGGCCCGTGTAACAGCGCAAACGCCACATCGAACTCGTGGAGGTCGACGAAACCGTCGGACGTGCGGGTGGCCACCTGGGCGGTGTGCTCCGGGCCAGCCATCACGAGGGCGGTCGGACGCTCTTCGTCCAAACGTGGCAGACGATGGTCGACCACCTCGAAGCGTTTGATCTCCTCGACCGGGACCTGAACCCAGCGTCCGCTCGGGGTGATTCCGATACCGACGACCTCGAAGCGGGCCGAATCAATCGCCCGCGCTACGCCGCCGGCGGTGAGGCAGGACACATCGTGTTCGGGGCTCACGCCACCGAAGATGAGGGCTACGCGGACCGGTGCGGGGGTCTGGTTCGTCACGCCGGTCAGCCTACCGGGCCTAGATGCGAGCGCCCGCTCGAGTATCCCAACGTCCTTCGGGCGCCGGCTCGCCGCGCACCTCGATGACGAGGGTCGTGATCGCGTCCATGATGCGCTTCGTGGCCTCGTTGAGCGCCGCCCCGTTGGGGTTGTCGGAATACAGGTCCGACAGCTCGACAGGCGGCCCGGCCATCACGTGCATCGTCCGGCGCGGAATGAAGTGAAACCCCTTCTCGCCCGGGGGCATCACCTCTTGCGCCCCCCACTGCCCCACCGGAATCACGGGGGTCCGGGTGGTCAGCGCCAGGCGAGCGGCGCCGTTCCGTCCGGTCATCGGCCACAGCTCCGGGTCGCGCGTCCGCTTGCCCTCCGGGTAGATGACCATGCATTTGCCCTGGTCCAGGCCTTTCTTGGCTGCCACGAGGGCCTCCGCGGCCTGGGAGCTGTGCCGGGCCACCGGGATCATGTCGCAGCCGCGCGCCACCCAACCGACGAACGGCACCTTGAAGACCTCTTCTTTGGCCAGGTAGTACGGAAACCGCCCCGACCACATCAAGAAGTGGCCGATCGCGGGCGGATCGTAGTTCGAGATGTGGTTCGGACACACCAGCAGCGGCCCGGTTTCCGGGATGGCGTCCATGGGACCCCAGTCCTGTTTGGACGTGCGCCGCATCAGCCAGCCGAACCCCTTGGCGATCCGCCCGTAAAAAGGGGTGGCGTCCTCGTGGTTGACCTTGCGCAGCGGACGCTTGGCCCGTCCGTCGTAGGGCTGAATCATGGGCCTCCTCAAGGTCACCGACAATCTAGTGTCGGCGACCGTTCCTGCGAAGTCCCTGGACGCCCCACGTCCGAAAATCTGTCAGTCAGCGACCCGCGCGGGCAGGGTCTTGGGCAAGAAGGACGGACGCTTGGCCTCGAACGCCGTGATCGCCTCTTCGTGGCGAAGGGTCAAACCGATGTCGTCGAGGCCCTCCAAGAGACGGTGCCGGGTGTAATCGTCGATGGCGAACTCGAACACCTCGTCTTGTGCCTCGATGGTCTTGTGGCGCAGGTCGACCGTGAACGCGATACCCGGCTCGCTCTCGGCGATCGCCCACAGCTGATCCACCACGTCCTGGCTGACCTCGGCGATGACAAGACCGGCCTTGCCCGAGTTGCCCCGGAAGATGTCGCCGAAGCGGCTGCCGATGACGACCTTGAAGCCGTAGTTCTGCAGCGCCCAGACGGCGTGCTCGCGGGAGGAGCCGGTGCCGAAGTCGGGGCCGGCGATGAGGATCGACCCCTTGGTGTAGGCCTGGTTGTTCAGGACGAAGTCAGGCGCGTTGCGCCAGGCGGCGAACAGCCCGTCCTCGAAACCACTGCGGGTCACGCGCTTGAGGTAGACCGCGGGGATGATCTGGTCGGTGTCGACGTTGCTCTCGCGCAGCGGGACGGCCGTGCCGGTGTGGGTGGTGAACTTGTCCATCGTTGTCTCCTCAGAGATCCGCGGGGGCGGCGAGCCGACCGGTGATCGCGGTCGCGGCGGCGACCGGCGGCGACACCAGGTGAGTGCGACCACCCTTGCCCTGGCGTCCTTCGAAGTTGCGGTTCGAGGTCGACGCGCTGCGCTCCCCCGGCTTCAGTTGGTCGGGGTTCATGCCTAGACACATCGAGCAGCCCGCCTCGCGCCATTCGGCGCCAGCGTCGGTGAACACCTTGTCGAGGCCCTCGGACATGGCCTGGACACGCACCCGCGCCGAACCCGGCACGACGAGCATCCGGACGCTATCGGCAACCTTGTGGCCCTTGAGGATGGACGCGGCGAGCCGCAGGTCCTCGATACGTCCGTTGGTGCAGGACCCGAGAAAGACGGTGTCGACGGGAATCTCGCGCATCGGCGTGCCCGCAGTGAGGCCCATGTAGGCGAGCGCCTTCTCGGCGGCGGCCCGATCGACGGGGTTGTGGAAGTCCGACGGGTTGGGGACGGTGGCCGAGAGCGGCACCCCCTGACCCGGGTTGGTGCCCCAGGTGACGAACGGCGCCAGCGCGGTGGCGTCGAGGTGCACCTCGGCATCGAAGACCGCATCCGGGTCGGTGTAGAGCGTGCTCCAGTAGGCGACCGCGGCGTCCCAATCGGCGCCCTCGGGCGCGTGCGGGCGTCCCTTGAGGTAATCGAAGGTGATCTGATCCGGCGCGATCATGCCCGCCTTGGCGCCCCACTCGATGCTCATGTTGCAGATCGTCATGCGACCTTCCATGGACATCTTCGAGATCGCGTCGCCGCGGTACTCCACGATGTAGCCCTGCCCGCCGCCTGTGCCGACCTTGGCGATGAGGGCCAGCACCAGATCCTTGGGAGTGACGCCGTCGGGCAGATCACCCGTGACCGTCACGGCCATGGTCTTGGGGCGCGACTGCGGCAGCGTCTGGGTGGCGAGCACGTGCTCGACCTCCGAGGTGCCGATGCCGAACGCGAGGGCGCCGAACGCGCCGTGGGTGGAGGTGTGAGAGTCGCCACAGACCATCGTGAGGCCGGGCTGAGTGATGCCGAGCTGGGGGCCAATGATGTGGACGACGCCCTGGTCCTTATCGCCGAGCGAATGGATGCGCACGCCGAACTCGGCGGCGTTCGCCCGCAAGGTGTCGACCTGGAGCTTCGAGACCGGATCGGCGATCGGCGCAAAGATGTTCTCGGTCGGGGTGTTGTGGTCCTCGGTTGCCAGGGTCAGCTCGGGGCGGCGGACGCCGCGTCCGGCCAACCGCAAGCCGTCGAAGGCCTGGGGGCTGGTGACCTCGTGAACCAGCTGAATGTCGATGTAGAGCAGGTCGGGCTCGCCGGGTGCCGCATGAACGACGTGGCTCTCCCATACCTTGTCACTGAGGGTCTTGCCCATCCGATCCTCCTCACGTCATCCCAGCGATAAACTCGCCGTCGATGTTCTTAGTCTAGGAACTTGCTTTCCAACACGCGAGACGGCAATATCAACATATGGACAACTCAAGTGGCGTCGGGGTACTCGACAAGGCGGCTCTCGTCTTAACTGCGTTGGAGCAGGGCCCCACCACCCTCGCGGGCCTCGTGACCGCAACGGGCCTCGCCCGCCCCACCGCGCATCGCCTCGCGGTGGCCCTGGAGCATCACCGGCTCGTGAGCCGCGACCTGCAGGGTCGGTTTGTTCTTGGCCCGCGCCTCACCGAGCTGGCCTCGGCCGCGGGCGAGGATCGCCTGCTCGCCACCGCCGGCCCGGTGCTGGCTCGTCTCCGCGACATCACGGGTGAGTCCGCCCAGCTTTTCCGCCGCCAGGGTGACCTGCGCGTGTGCGCCGCTGCTGCCGAGCGTCCGTCCGGCTTGCGCGACACCATTCCGGTGGGCTCGCAACTGACGATGAACGCCGGTTCCGCCGCCCAGGTGCTGCTTGCCTGGGAAGATCCCGATCGCATCCAGCGCGGGCTCATGAACGCTTCCTTCTCGGCGGTCGCCCTGGCGACCGTGCGCCGCCGCGGCTGGGCCCAGTCCGTCGGCGAGCGCGAAGCCGGCGTGGCATCGGTCTCCGCCCCCGTCCGCTCCCCCTCGGGCAAGGTCATCGCCGCGGTGAGCGTCTCGGGTCCGATCGAGCGCCTGTCGCGCCAGCCCGGACGCCTGCACGCCCCGGCCGTGATGGCCGCCGCCGAGCGTCTCTCCGAGGTGCTGCGCCGCACCGGCGCCGAAGGCTGACAGCGCCCGACGAGCGTCGGTGACCAATCCGGGATCGGAAAGCGATGTAAACGTGATCGCGATCGCGCAACGTCCGAGACCTCAAACGCCTTGAATAAGGGCATGACGACAACTCATACTCGTTGGCTCGCCGCCTGCGCCGCAGCCTTGATCCTGGGCGTTGCGGGCTGCAGCGGCAGCTCGGCGTCCTCGGGACCCATGTCCGCGCCCTCGGCCGCTTCCACGAAAGACGCCGCGGCGACAGGCGAGGCGGGGAGCGCCGCCCGCCAGGTGGCACGAACGGCCCGGATGGGCATCACGGTCAACGATCCCGCTGCGGCCGCCACAGATCTGCAGGCCGCCGCCACCCTGCTGGGCGGCTACGTGTCCTCCGCGACCATTATCACGGAGAAGGTCGACGGGTATTACACCCAGCCATCGACGGTGACCTTGTCGGTGCCGGCCGCCAAACTCGACGCCGCCATGGAGGCCGCCGAGAAGGTCGGCGACGTCACCTCCCGCGTCGTGAACGCCGAGGACGTGACGGGCGCGGTCGTCGATCTGGACGCCCGGATCAAGGTGCTGCGCGAATCGATCGCCCGCATCCAAGACCTGATGGGCAAGGCGGGCAGCATCACCGACATCGCTTCGATCGAGCGCGAACTCACCACGCGCCAGTCGACCCTCGAAACCCTGCTGGGCCAGCAGAAGGCCATGGCCGATCGGGTCGCGATGGCGCCGCTGACGGTGACGCTCAAGACGAAGTTGACCAAGCCCGATTCGAATCCATTCCTCGACGGGCTCGCTGCTGGCTGGCAGGCACTCGGAGCGATGACCAAGGCGCTGCTCACGGTCATCGGCGCTGTGATCCCACTCGCAGTCGTCGCGGCCGTCATCGTGATCCCGATCGTGCTGTGGCGTCGCAAGCACCCGCGCCCGAAGCCCCAGCCCCCACAGCCGGGTCAGCCGTGGTCTCCGAACATGCCGCCTCCCAACCCCAACCAGCAGCGTCCGGGCCCCGCTCCGCAGCCCCCGCCGCCGGCCCAAACTCCTCCACCGGCCCAGACTCCCCCGCCGCCGAAGCCGCCCACGACTCCACCGCAGCCCCCGTCCGACCAGCCCCCGGCGAAGCCTCAGGACCCGGAGAAGCCGACGTCCTAGCTCACGTCAGCGTGAGCGTCCGCGCGAAGGCCAAGCCGATCATGAGGACGGCGATGCCCGCGACCCCCGCCCAATGCCACAGGTTGCGTTGGGACTTGGGGGCGTAGGCGAACAAGGCCGCCACCGCGCCTCCGGTGAGTAGACCGCCCACGTGGCCCTGCCAGGAGATATGGGGCATCGTGAAGGTGAGGACCAGGTTCAACCCGACCCAGATCAGGATCTGCTGGAGGTTGCCCTTGGCCTTCAGCACGAAGACCAGCAGCGCCCCCATCAGGCCGAAGATGGCGCCGGAGGCCCCGAGTGTCGAGGAGGCCGGCACCGAGCAACAGAACACGGCGACCGATCCGCCGAGTGCCGCCACCAGATAGAGGGCGATGAAGCGGCCGCGCCCAATGGCCTGCTCGACCGGAGGGCCGAGGAACCACAGGGCCAGCATGTTCATCGCGATATGCAGGGGGTCTACGTGCAGGAAGGCGCTGGTCATCAGCTGCCACCAGGCACCGCCGTCGACCCCGGCAAACCAGATTGCCCCCGATTTACCGGCACATTGCGCGGCGGTGAAGCCGGCCCAATAGCGTCCGGCTTGAGCGGCGGGGACACAGCTGCCGATCGGAGAGAGCGCAAGTCGGAAGAACCAGGGGCTGCCGCCGCGCCCGGTGAAGAACACCAACGCGAAGATCGCAGCGTTGATCGCGATGAGTACCCCTGTGGTCACGTACTGCGCCGTGGGTCCTCGTACGCCGAAACGGGTGCGGATGACGGGGGTGTCCCTCGCGGCCTGAGTCACACACTCCGGGCATTGAAAGCCCACCGAAGCCGGGATCATGCATTCAGGACAAATGGGACGACCGCAGCGCTGACAGCGAATGGCCGTCGCGCGATCCGGGTGGCGATAACAGCCCCACACTTGGGGCACCGGCTGGCCCTGCGGCGGCCCCCACAACGGGCCCTGGGTTGGCGGCGGCCAGTGCGGGCCCTGCGGCGGCGCCGGGTTCGCGGGATCCGGGGGCTGCGGTGGATACGTCACACGTCCACGATACCCAGGGCTTTTCCGTTTCCCGACGGACCTTCTAGCTGTAGTATAGGAACTAGTACAGATGAGACAGAAGAGAACCCCATGGACATCGCCATCGATCCCCTCTCGCCGATCCCGCTCTACCAGCAGATCCGGGATCGAATCGTGGAAAGCATCGGCCGAGGCGAACTCCGCCACGGCGATCCTCTCGTGTCTGTGCGGCAACTCGCCGGCGCGTTCGGCATCAACCCAGCCACCGTCGCCAAGGCCTACGACCAGCTTCGGGTTGAGGGGCTTGTTGCGGCCAACGCCAAGTCGGGAACGTTCGTCGCGTCGGACAGGGACACAGGAGTGCCCTCGGCAGCTTTCCTCGCGGACTTTGAAGGCAGGCTCGGTGTGCTGCTGGGCGAGGGGCGCGCCCGCGGTATGACCGCGACGGCGCTACGTGAGGCCTGCGGGCTGGCCTTAAGCGCGCTCAGTTCACCCTCCCACCCACTCACCCCTGAGGAGCCCTCGTGAATATTCCTGTGTTGGTCACCATGGTGATGACCCTGCTGATCCTCGGTGCCACCCTGATCGCGCTGCCGTCCCTGTCCCGGCCCACGGTGCCGCTCGGGGTCAGCGTGCCCAGCACTCGCGCGGACGACCCAGTTGTCCGCGCGGCCCTCGCCCGCTACCGAATCACGATCGGCCTCCTGATGGTCATCGCGCTGACTGGGGCGTTAGCGACCCTGCAATGGCCACTTGCCCTGGCCTGGTGGGCGCTCGGCCTGCTTGCAGCCGGCATGGCGACGTTCGTCGTGTGTCGTCGCCCGATCCAACGCGCCAAGGCCGAGCAGGACTGGTATGCCGGTCTCACCGTTCGACTCGTCGCACCGCTTTCCCCGGTTGAACCCGCGCCGGTTTCCTGGCTGCTGCACCTGCTCGCGCTCGGACTGACCCTCCTTTCGGCACTCGTCGTGACAGTCGCTTTCCCGTCATTGCCGGACCCGTTGCCGACCCACTACGGCGCCGATGGCGTCCCGAATGCCTGGGAGCCGAAGTCGTTGGCCACCGCCCTTTTGGTACCCGCCGTCGCGGTCGCCTCGACGGTGCTCCTGGCGACTCTCGCTGCGGTGCTTGCGCGGCGCATTGATCCGCAGCCCGGGGATGGCCATCCCGGTGTGGCCAAGAGCGTCCGCGATGACCAGCGGCATCTCCTGCAGCGGACCCTGGGCCTGACTAATCTCGCCTCGGCGGCGCTCCTCGGCTTCGCCGCAGTCGTCCCCGTGTTGAATCTCGCGCCGTCCGCGCTGAGTGTCCTCGTGTGGGGCGGCACCGCGCTGACAGTGATCCCGGGGGTATGGCTGATCCTCCGGACGGCGCGCCTGCAACGCGACGCCCGTCGGGCGCCGTCCGGCTCGGGACCCGAGTCCCCCGATGACGACCGGTTGTGGATCGGCGGCCTGTTCTACTACAACCCGTCCGACCCGTCGTTCACGGTTCCCAAGCGCGCAGGCGTCGGCTACGACCTCAACCTCGGACATCCCGCCGGGATGGCATTCCTCGTGGGGTCCGCGCTGCTGGTGCTGGGCCTCGTCGTGGCACCGTTCATCTTTCGCTGAACGATTGCCTCTTCTTTGAGGTCACGAGAGGGCAGTGGCCACCGAGAGGGGGGCTCGCATGAACCTGGTGGCTGCATCGTGAAGCGCGTCGATGCCAGCATCTAGCTGGCGCCTCGCGGGATCGGCGTCGAACCAATCGATGAGTTCCCGGGCGCCCTCCGCGAGGGAGACTTGCGGCGTCCAACCAGGGGCGATCTGCTTGATCTTGGAGTTGTCGAGGACCATCGAATGGCACTTGTCGCCGAGGTAACCCGCTCCGCGCTCGGGATCGAGGCGGGCGATGAGGTCGCCGGGCACGTGCACCAGGTCGGGCTCCACCCCCGCCGCGTGACCGATCGTGCGGAAGATCGCGTCCCAGGGCATCGCGTCCTCGCGGGTGATGTGGAACGCCTCGCCGAGGACGTCCTCGCGGCCGAGCAGGTGGACGAACGCCCGCGCGAAATCGGAGGCATGGGTGACCGTCCACAGCGAGGTCCCGTCCCCGGGCACGATCACCGGTTTCCCAGCTCGCATCCGTTCGACGACCGTCCAACCCCCGATCGGGACTCGTGTCTTGTCGTAACTCTGGGAGGGACGGACGATCGTCATCGGGAACCCGTCCTCGCGGTAGGCGTGGACGAGGACGTCCTCCGCAGCGATCTTGTCGCGGGAGTATTGCCAAAATGGGTTCCGCAGCGGCGTCGACTCGGTGATCGGGAGCCGGGCCACCGGTTTGGCGTAGGCGGAAGCTGTGGAGATGAACACAAACTGCCCGGTGCACCCAGTGAAGGTGTCGATGTCGTCGGCGACGTGGGCGGGGGTGAACGCCACGAAGTCGATCACGCTGTCGAACGCTCGACTGCCGACGGCCGCCCGCAGGGCGTGTGCGTCACGGGCGTCCGCGATGACCACCTCGGCGCCGTCCGGCACCGGATGGCTGCTCCCGCGCCCCCGGTTCACCAGGGTGACCCGGTCCCCCCGGGCGAGGGCCTCAGTGGCGACCGCATGCGAGATCGCACCCGTTCCGCCGATGATCAAAACATCCATGGTGAGTCTCCGAAGTCTGTGCAGAAGATCGGACCGGCCGACAAACGAACCGCCCCAGCAACACTAACTGGGGCGGTTCGACTGATGACCGGCCGCGCGGGCTCAGTCGGTGGCTGCTCCGTGGAAGTCGGCGCCGAGCTTGGCCTTCTTGGCTTCGTTCTCGTCGCGGATCTGCTGGAAGAGCTTGTCGGTCAACGGGTACTTCCAGAAGATCAACATGGCGATGACCGCGCAAATGGCGGGCAGCAGACCGATGGTGAACTTGATCGCGACGATGGCTGATTCGGGCTGCGTCGGGTTCGGATCCGTCGCGGTGGCCGACAGGTAGCCGCCGATCGCCAAGAGCCAAGCACCCATCGCTCCGCCGATGGACTGCGTGACCTTGCGGGTGAACGAGAAGATGGCGTAGGTGGCACCCTCAGACCGCTTGCCGGACTTCCACTCGCCGTATTCGACCGTGTCGGCCTCGAGGCCGAACATCACGGTGTTGATGAGGGAAGCTCCGATGCCCTTGACCGCCAGGAAGATCAGCGCCATGGCCACGGCACCCGTCGGCACGAAGAACAGAGCGACGCCGCCGATGATGGTGAACAGGCCACACCACTGGAAGACGTTCTTCTTGCCCATCTTGCGAATGATCCACGGGATAATCGGCGTGATGAGGAGCGCGATGCCGGAGTTCACGAGCACCATGTTGGCGGTTTGCGAGATGTCCCCGAGCACGTACTTGGCGTAGAAGGCTGTCGAGCCGCCCACGGCAAACAGGCCGACAAGGTAGAACAGGCTCGCCGCGCACAGGTAGGCCAAGGGCTTGTTCTGCTTCAGGGTCTCGACGGTCTCCTTGATGGTCACCTTGGGTGACGTCCGGACGACCGACTCGCGGCACCACCAGAACGTGAGGAAGAAAGCGATGGAACCGACCAGGACGAAGAGGAGGGTCGTCAGGGTGAAAACGCTTTGGACATTCTGCCGATAAGCCAGGACGGCCGTCTGGTAGGCGGCCTTGGCCGCCGCGTCCGCGTTGGCGGCCAGCTTGGGGGCGGTCTTCTGGATCGCCGAGATCTGCGGAGCAACGATGTAGGTGAGCAGCACGCCGCCGATGGCCGCACCGAACGCCCGGGCCGCGACCAGTTTGGCGCGCTCATTGACCGACTGGGTCATCGCCGAAGCCAAGGCGCCGTAGGGGATGTTGATCAGGGAATAGAGCAGTCCCAGAATCGCGTAGGCGAGGTAGGCGTAGAGGAGTTGGGCGGTCGCGTCCGGATTGACCTCGAAGATTCCGAGCCATTTCACACCCTGGGTGGGGATGTTGAAGTTCAAGAAGCTGAGGAACAGGACGGGCACCGCGAACCACAGCAAGAACGGACGGAACTTGCCCCAGCGGGTCATGGTCTTGTCGACCACGCGGCCCGCGAAGAGGTCGGTGAAGGCGTCCCAGAGCCGGACCACGAGGAACATCGTGCCCACCGCCGCCGCCGAAAGGCCGCCCACATCGGTGAAGTAGTAGAGGAGGAAGGAGGTCGACATCGCGAACGAGAGGTTCATGGCGAAATCGCCGAGCCCGTATCCGAGGATCGAGGTCGTGGGCAGCTTTTCCAGAGCTCCCAGGTGGGCCGACGGTGTTTCGGTTGCGGTCATCATTGATCCTTTGTCTAGGGTCCGGGCCGGGCCGGATTCGAAGCTGCTTGGATGCTAAGTCGCGGTGAACTGAGCCGCTCAGGCGTTGCCATCTGTTTCCTTGGTGCTCGTCGGTTGTTGCATCGCCCGCTCGGAGCGGGCCTAGGATCGCCGCCATGAACACACCCGCGCGGCCCCCCACACACTCGATGCTGGCCTGGGTCGACGCCCGCAACGGCGTCGCCGGTGACATGCTCTTGGGGGCCCTCGTGGATGCTGGGACGCCTCTGGATACCCTCCAGCAAGCCGTCGACGCCGTCATGCCGGGAACCGTGACCCTCACCGCGGCCGAGGTCCGCCGGGCCGGCATGCGGGCCTGCAAGGTCGACGTGACCGTGCTGGTCGACGATATGCCGCACCGCGACTGGACGGTGATCCGCGCGATGCTGGAAGCCGCGGCGCTGAAGCCCGTCGTGAAGGCGAATGCCCTCGCGGTCTTCGAGTCGCTGGCGCGGGCCGAGGCACGGGCCCATGGCATCGCCATCGGGGACGTGCACTTCCACGAGGTCGGGGCCTGGGATTCCATCGCCGACGTGGTGGGCGTCTGTGCTGGCCTCCACGCCCTTGGCGTCACCCGGATCGGGGCCGGTCCCGTCGGGGTCGGCTCGGGAAGCATCCGCACCGCCCACGGCGAGATCCCGATTCCGGTACCGGCGGTTCTCGAGCTGGCCCAAGGCTGGAACGTCCTCACCGGCGGGCTCGGAGAACTGGCGACGCCCACGGGGATGGCCCTCGTCACGACCCTGGCAGATCCCATCGCTACCCTGCCGGACTGCCGCGTGGTCAGGGTGGGCATCGGCGCCGGTTCCCGGGACGATGCCGGTCGACCCAATGTGGTGCGGCTGGTGCTCGGGGACGCCGAGGGCGCGGCGGCGCCGATCGCCCACGAAACCGGCGCGGCCTGGGTCCTTGAGGCCAATATCGATGACCTTGATCCACGCTTGTGGCCCGGAGTGCTGGCGACGCTTCTGGATTCGGGCGCCGACGACGCATGGCTGAGCCCCATCCTCATGAAGAAGGGGCGTCCGGCCCACACCCTCCACGTTCTGTGCGGGCCAGGAAGTCGCGACGGGCTGCGCGAGCAGGTCTTCGCCCTCGTGCCCACCTTGGGGCTGCGGGAGTACCCGGTCACGAAGCATGCGCTGGAACGGCTGTGGCGGCCGGTCGTCGTCGGCGACCGCGAAGTTCGGATCAAGCTGGGCCTTCGCGGCGGGCGGATCACCACGGCAATGCCGGAGTTCGCGGATGTGGTCGCCGTCGCCGAAGCCACTGGCCGCGACGTGCGACACGTCCTGGACGCGGCCAACGCGGCCGCCGCCGCGGCCGGCTACATCGGCGGTGGCGACAGTTCTGCCTTCGGCCGCTAGCGCAGTTGCGGCCGAAGGCAGAACGCGATCAGTACCCCAGGGCGCGAATGTGGCCCATCGAGTCTGCGAGGCAGTCGTAGGCGTCGCGGCCGTAGAGGTCGTCCTGTTCCACCAGCAGGTATTGCGCTCCACTGTTCATCGCCTGCGGGATCACCGAGGCGAAGTCGATGTTCCCAGCGCCGACCTCAGCGAACTGGACGAGGTTCGCAAACGCCTGCATGAAGCCGGGGAAGTCTCCGGCGGCCAGGAAATCGAGCCCCGAAGGCGGCAGGGTCGCCACCCGGTAGTCCTTGAGGTGGACGAGTTCGACCGACCCCGCGAAGTCCCGCAGCACGTCGACGGGGTTCTTCCCGCCGCGCTGTACCCAGTGGACGTCGATCTCGAAGTGGAGGGTCGGCGACACCCGGCGCACGATGTCGAAGAGCGTCTCCCCATCGTGCTTGGCGAAATCGACATGGTGGTTGTGGTAGGCCAGCGTGATGCCCTCCGCAGCGAGCCGTTGGGCCGCGGCTTCGGCCTCCTCGGCGAACCTGATCACGGCATCCTTGTTCACCATGGCCTCGAAGGGCATCATGCCGATGCGGGTGAACCGGCAATCAAGGCGCCGACAGTCGTCGACGATCTTGGCGAAATCGGTGTCGAGCGCATCCCCGGTCGCCACTGGGCCCTTCTTGAGGGCCACCGACAGTGCCGCCACGTCAAGGCCGAGTTCACTTCTACCCTGATTGAGCCCGGCGACCGTCGCCTCGGTCATGGGGATCTGGGACACCTCGACGGCGGTGTAGCCCAGGCCCGCCACGCGCTCCAGCACGGGGAGGATGCCGTCGGTCGCAACCTTGTCGCGCACCATCATCAACTGGACGCCGAACTTGGCCATGATCAGTTCCCTTCGCGGACGGCGAACTTGCCCTCCGCAGCGATGCGTTGGTTCAGTTCCTGGAGGTAGGTGGCCTCGTCGAAGTTCTCGATCGAGACCTCCTGCCCGCTCCAACCGGAGAGGTGGATCGCGTTCGCGAGCCGCACACCATGAATGCCGTCACCCACGGGGGCGATCAGCGGGGTGCCGTCGAGGATGTTCGCAGAGAAGTTCTCGATGACCCGAGGGTGCTGCTCGCTCCACGCCGACTCATACGTGGTCGTGGTGGTGGTCATGAGATCGGACGTGTCGGCGGAACCGGTGAAGATCCGCATGACATCGGCCATGTCCATCTTCTTGCTGAGCTCTTGCTCCGGGGCGCTGAGCTTGGTGATGGTCACCTTCTTGGAGCCTTCCACCACAATCTTGCCCTGGTCCAGCAGGATCTCGAGGCGGTCGGTGCCCGGCAGGTCGTGGGTGCAGGTGATGAACGTCCCGGTGGCGCCCGCGCCGAAGTCGACGACGGCGGTCACCTCGTCCTCGACAGCGATGTCGCGCTGGAAGCCAAAGGCGAGTTTGGCGAAGACTGACTTCGGGACCCCGCAGATCCACTGCCAGAGGTCCAGTTGGTGGGGCGCCTGGTTCACCAGAACGCCGCCCCCCTCGCCACCCCAGGTGGCGCGCCACTGGCTCTGGTCGTAATAGCCCTGCGGACGCCACCAGGTGGTGATGATCCAACTCGAGTGCCGCAGTTTGCCGAGCGATCCGCCGGCCACCAGTTCCCGCAGGTCCTGGTACAGCTTGTTGGTGCGCTGATTGAACATGATGGCGGTGGTCAACTCGGGGTGAGCCGCGGCGAGCTCGAGGAGCTTCTTCACCTGACCGGTGTAGACGCCGGCGGGCTTTTCTACCAAGACGTGCAATCCCCGCTCCAGAGCAGCGATAGCCATCTCCGGGTGCAGGTAGTGAGGCACGGTCGTGACGATGGCGTCCACGTCACCGCTTTCCAGCATGTCGACGTAGTCGGTGTAGAACGGCACACCGTAGTCAACGGCTGCGGCGCGCTTGGTCTCGTCGGTGTCACAGATGGCGCCGAGCACGGTGTTGGCGACCTTTCCCTGAGCCAGGAAGGCGGCGTAGTAGCCACCTTGTGCGCCGAGGCCGACAATGCCGAGCCTTACCAACGTGTCAGTCATCCTGGGAACTCCTTCGTCCTTTGGGTTGCGAATCACCTCACGCTAAAGCGCGATCAGGCACGACGGCCCGCGGTTGCCAGTCGTTGTCGGCGGGGGTTGCCGAGAGGGCGGGTGTCCCGGCTCAATGACACTCATGTGGACCCTTTCCGGCTTCGCCGATGAGATTTCTCCCGACCTCGACGAGCAGGTGGCCTTGGTCACCAAGCTCGGCCTGAAGTACGTCGAGCTGCGCTCGGCATGGGACGTGAACGTCCTTGACCTCGATGATGAGCAACTGCGAAGGGTGAAAGCGACGCTGTCGGCGGCCGGTCTCGGCGTGTCCAGCATCGGCTCCCCCATCGGGAAGATCGCCATCACCGACGACAACGCGCCGCATCTGGAGCGCATGCGGCACGCCGCCGAGGTGGCCGCGTTCTTCGACGCCCCCTACATCCGGATGTTCTCCTACTTCATGCCCGAGGGTGCCGCGGTGGACGACTACCGGGACGAGGTCATCTCCCGGATCAGCGACCTGGCAGCGATCGCCGCGGACGCGGGCGTCACCTTGATCCATGAGAACGAGAAGGACATCTTCGGTGACATCCCGAGGCGCTGTCTCGACATCGTGCAGGCCGTCAACAACCCCGCTCTCAAACTGACCTGGGACAACGCGAATTTCGTGCAGTGCGGCGTCCGTCCGTTCACCGAGGGGTACGCGATGCTCTCCCCGCACGTCGTGTACCTCCAAGTGAAGGACGCCCTCGCGGCCGACGGCACGGTGGTGCCCGCCGGCGAGGGCGATGGCGAGTTCCGGCAAACAATCCGCGCCTACGCGGCAGACGGCTTCGACGGCTTCGTGTCGCTGGAACCCCACTTGGGTTACGGACACTCCCTCGGCGGCTTCTCCGGCCCCGAGAACTGGACGCGGGCCCACCGAGCCCTCACCACCATCCTGCGCGAGGAAGGAATCCCCTTCTCATGAGCACCGCTGCCGTCGTCGGAATCGGCGACATCTCCGCCCTGCACTTGGCTGCGATCCAGGCGAATCCGGGGATCGACCTGGTCGCGGTGTGCGACGTCGATCCAGCCCGGGCTGAAAGGGCCGGACGTACCTTCGGCGTGCCTGCCTACACCGATCATCGGACGCTGCTGCGCGAGCTCTCCCCCGACGTGGTTCACGTGACCACCCCCCACGATCAACACGTCCCCGTGGCCGTCGATGCGCTCGATGCCGGCTCCCATGTGCTCACGGAGAAGCCCATCGGGCAGACGGTGGCGGCGGGACGTCGGCTGGTCGACCGGGCAGCGACCGCGTCCACCAAGGTCGGCGTCGTGTTCCAAAACCGGTACAACCCCAGTTCAGTGGCGATCCGAGCGCTGCTCGACTCCGGCGCCCTCGGACCGATTGCGGGCGCCCGCGCCGCCGTGTGGTGGTACCGCAACCCCGCCTACTATGCGGCCGCCCCCTGGCGCGGACGCTGGGAGACAGCCGGCGGCGGTGTCTTGATCAACCAGGCGATTCATACCCTCGACCTGCTGACGTGGTTCTTGGGACATCCTGCGTCCGTTCGCGGACGGGCCGCGACCCTGGCGCTCGCCGACGCGATCGAGGTGGAGGACATCGCCAGCATCGTGATCGACCATGACACCGGCGTCCGCTCGACCTTCTTTGCCACGAACTGCCATCACACCAACGCCGACATCGAGCTGGAAATCACCGGGCGCGATGGCGTCGTCAAGCTCACCGGCGGCGAGGTTTGGCAGACGGACGCCGCGGGAACCCGCCAGATCGCGAGCGACAGCCAGGCCACCGGCGAGAGGTCCTATTGGGGTAAGGGCCACAGCCTGCTCATCGACGACTTCTATGCGCGGCTGGCCGATCCAGAACCGTTCTGGATCGGCCCGGCCGACGGCCTCGTGCCGCTGCAGGTCCTCCGCGAGGTCTACGCGCAGAGCGGCATCCTGCCGGTCGGGCAGGACGTGTAGTCGAGCAGCACCTCTCCCCCCGCGGCCGTCCGACGGGCGGTCAGCCGTGGGCGGCGATCTGGGCGGCCAGATGGCCTGCGCCGTAGCCGTTGTCGATGTTGACGACCGCCACACCGGGCGCGCAGGAGTTCATCATGGTCAGGAGCGCGGCCAGTCCCTCGAACGCGGCGCCGTAGCCCACGGAGGTCGGCACGGCGATCACCGGGGCGGACACGAGGCCCGCGACCACGCTCGGCAGCGCCCCGTCCATGCCCGCCACGACCACAATCACCGAGGCGCTGCGGAGGAGTTCCAACCGGTTCAAGATGCGGTGCAAGCCCGCCACCCCGACGTCGGGGACGAGTTCGACGGGGCGCCCGAGAAACCGGGCCACGAGCTGGGCTTCGCGCGCCACGGGGAGGTCGGAGGTCCCGGCCGCAGCCACCACGACCAGTCCGCCGCTGGGTGGCGGCAGGTCGGGGGGCCAGCACAACAAGCGAGCCTCCTCGTCGTGCCGAGCGTCCGGCAACGTGCCCATAACAGCAAGCGCCTGCTCGGGGTTGGCCCGGGTGAACAGCGTGCGGACGTTCCGTTCCCGGACGGCCGCCGCGATCAACCTCAGCTGCGCCGGGGACTTCCCTTCGCAGTACACCGCCTCGGGGTATCCGCGGCGTTCGGCCCGGTCGAAGTCAAGATCCGCCAGATCGCGCAGGACAGCGGGGGGCTGCCAGGCGTCCTCAGGCATGACCCACCAGGGGCAGGGTAAAAGCTCCCGACTGGATGCCGGCGAGGTCAAGGCTGACGAACCGGAATCCAGCACGTCTCACGGCGTCGAGCAGACGCCCGCGAACCTCGGCGGCGACGGCCAAGGGCAGGTCGGTCACCGGCAGTTCGAGGCGGGCGATCTCACCGTGGTGCCGGACCCGAACGTCCGCGAAGCCGAGGGCCCTGATGGCCGACTCCGCGGTGTCGATCTGGCGTAGCTTCTCGGGGGTGACCTCTTCGAAATGCGGGATCCTGGAGGCCAGGCACGGGGCGGCCGGTTTCTCAGCCGAGGCGAGCCCGAGCGCCCGCGCCACCGTGCGGACGTCCGCCTTGTCGAGGCCCGCTTCCGCCAGAGGCCGCAACACGCGGTGATTGGTAGCCGCCTTGGCCCCGGGACGATCCGGCCGTTGCGCGTCATCGGCGTTCTCGCCGTACGCGATCGCTGTGAGCTGATAGCGGTCCGCTACCTCATCGGAGATTCGCGTGAACAGCTCGTCCTTGCAGTGGAAACAGCGGTCCGGGCCGTTGGCGCGATAGGCAGCCACGTCGCCTTCGCGGGTTTCCAACTCGACGAGCGGGGCGCCAATCGAGGCCGACACCGCGTGCGCGGCGGCGCGTTCATCCGAGGCCAAGCTGGGCGAGACACCGAGGATGGCGAGCGTCCGCGCCGGGCCTAACGCCCGCGCTGCCAGCGCGAGCAGCACCGAGGAGTCGACGCCGCCGGAGAAAGCGATCCCCAAACGCGCGGGCTGTCCCAGCGCGGCCGTGACCCGATCAGCGAGGATCGCCGGGCCACCGGTCAAGGTCGCCTGTGTTGCACGCATGACGTCACCCTCCCATGCGCTGCAGATTGCCGATCGTCACAGCCACAATCAACAGGCAAAACAACTTCTGGCGCAACAGGTTGCCGACGGTTGCCTGCAAGCTAACGTGTGCAAGGTGACAAGCGAATCGTCCACACCGGTCACCATTTATGACGTGGCCCGCGCCGCCGGGGTTGCCCCCTCGACGGTGAGCCGTACCTTTGCCCGCCCCGGGCGGGTGAACGCCGAAACGTCCGCGCGGATCCGCAAGATAGCTGAAGAGATCGGCTACCGGGCCAACCCGATCGGCCAGCCGCCGAGCTACTCCGACACGAGGCTGCTGGGGCTGATGGTGTCGGACGTCGCGAACCCCTTCTACTCCCAGCTAACGCGAGGCGCCCAGATCGCAGCGAACGATGCGGGCTACGAGTTGCTCCTGGCGGACGCCCGGGAGTCCGGGAGCCGCGAACGCAACGCCCTGGACCGGCTGGTTCCGGTGGTCGAGGGGTTCGTCATCGGCAGCTCTCGGATGTCCGATTCCGCTTTGCGCACGATCGCTAAGCAACGTCCCATGGTCGTGTTGAACCGGGCCCTCACCGACATCCCGAGCGTGGTCACCGACAACGTGAGCGGCGTGCACGCGGCCGCCGACCTGCTGCTGGAACTCGGACACGAGGCCGTTGTCTACGTGGCCGGCCCGGAAGCGTCGTGGGCCGACGGCATCCGATTCCGTGCGCTCCGCGACTACGGGACGGCCACGGGTCTTTACACGCACAAGATCGGCCCGTTCCTACCCACGTTTGAGGGCGGCCTGTCTGCTGCCCAGGCCCTGCTCGAGCGCCTGCCGACCGCGGTCATTGCCTACAACGACCTGATGGCCGTCGGCCTCATGCACGGCTTGCTGTGTGAGGGCGTTCAGATTCCGGAGCAGGTCAGCGTGATCGGCTTCGACGACATCCTGATCTCGCGGTTGATGCTGCCCACGCTCACCACCGTGGCCGCACCCACGAGGCAGATGGGCGCGACCGCTGTGAACAATGTCATTGCCCTCATCAAGGGCGCCAAGCACCGCACCGGCGAGGCCTCGGTCATGCCAGTTCAACTGCGGGTGCGCGGCTCGACCGCTCAGCGCAGGCGGAAGAGGGTCTCCCCCGCGTTGGGCACCACCATGGTCTCCGGGTCGGCCTCGTAGCTGGCGAGGTCGAAGTCGGCCGGGTTGATGTAGCCGAGGTTTGCCTTGCGAACCTTGTCCTCGGGGATACCTGTGACCAGGGTGACGTCCACGCGGCACTGTTCGCCTTGGACGTCGTCGTAGGTGCCGGCGCCGCGCAGATGCGTGCTGTGCGCGAGAACACCCCAATGGATGTCGGAGAACGTGTCCCACTGCTTCACGAAGTAGTCACGGCAGTGGTAGCCGATGTCGTAGATCTCCTTGTGAACGAACGAAATCTCGGTCACGTGCGGCGCGTAAAGGATCACTTCACCGCCGTCGGCCACCACCGGCTCAAGCTTGTAGAAGCCCTTTGCGGCGGTCCAAATGTCCTCGTATTTCTCCGGGATCACCGATACAACCCGCTTCACCGGCGCATCGAGGTACTTGACGTGGGTCACGGACGACACCAGCGCCGCGGCGGCCCACGCCGCTTCCGGGCTACCAAACGCGATCGCGTGCAGGTCGTAGCTCCCGGACTTGGCGACCACGCACAGGGCCAACTTCTCGGACGGGATCATCGCGGCGGCCTCGTTGATGAGGGCCCGGACCGGCGTCACACCAAGGGTGCCGATGATCTGGGCGCTCGTGATGAGCGCACCCACCCAGTGCGTCAGGTCGATGATTTGTTGCCCAGCGATGCCCGGGAAGAAGTACTTGTTGCCGCCAGAGAAGCCCACCACCTCGTGCGGAAACACGGGCCCGATCACCAAGGCGACATCGTGCTCCACGACCGCCCGGTTCAGGGCGACCGTCGCCGACACTGTCAGCAAGCCGTCGCTGAGCTCCGCTACCCGTTCGGCGCTGATCGTGCCAAGTTCCACGAACGTGCCGGGATCTGCCCACTCATGGTTGAGGACCGTCAGGCCGGGATACGTGGCCTCGAGCCCGCCTTCGGCGTAACCAAGATGCTTGGCGATGGCCTCGTCGGTCATGCCGATGTGCGTGCCCAGGGCAATGACGGCGGTCATGCGGGTCACCCGCCCGGCGAGTGCCTCGTGCACGGCTCCCACCAGCAATGGCAGCGGGCTGGAGCGGGTGCCGTCGGGGATGACGAGGCAGACGCTCTTGCCGTCAAGGTCAGTCGCCGCGAGCTGTTCAGCGATGAACTGCCGGACTTGGTCGGAGGTCAAAGTCGTCTCTGGGTCACCGATGACGGCCGCCTTCGCGGCCAGGGCGGCGACGACGTCCCGATTGTTGGTCATGCAGCCACCCTGCTCCGGCGCCGAAACGCAAACAACCAGCGGCGGCAACACCCGGCAACGCCTTAACTACAACGCGCGACACCGCCACGATGTGACCCATGGCTCGACTCGATCTCCACCCCGACCGCATGCTGCCCGCGGATCCGACTCTTCGCCCGATCGCCCGTGAGATCTACCAAGAGGTCCGGGACCTGCCCATCATTTCCCCCCACGGACACGTTCCGCCGCAATGGTTGGCCGATGACGAGCCCTTCGGTGATCCCACCTCGCTGCTGCTCACACCGGACCACTACATCAACCGTCTGCTCCACGCAAACCGAGTTCCCCTCGCGGAGCTTGGGGTCGGGCAGGCCGATTTCAGCGCGGAGCAAGCCCGCGCGGCCTTCCGTCTGCTCTGTTCGCATTGGACGGCTTTTCGCGGCACGCCGGTGAAGTTCTGGCTCGAGTCGGAGCTGGTGGAGATCTTCGGGATTCACGACGAGCCCTCCGCCGAGACCGCGGATGGCATCTACGACGCGATCGGCGCCTCGCTGGCCACCCCCGAGTTCCGGCCGCGAGCGCTGTACAAGCAGTTCGGCATCGAGTTCCTTGCCACCACCGACGACCCCTGCGACGACCTCCACCACCACGCGAAGTTGACCGCCGACCCGACCTGGACCGGCCAGGTGGCGCCAACCTTCCGTCCGGACAAGTACCTTGAGCCAGCTGGTGCCACGTGGAACAGCCTCGTAGACCGCCTCGGTGAGGTGAGCGGCATCGACACCGACACCTACGCCGGCTGGGTCGCGGCGATGGAGAACCGGCGGGCCTTCTTCAAGGCCCACGGCGCCGTCTCCACCGATCACTCTCATCGCGATGCCCGGGTCGAACCCATTTCGGACGCGGAGGCCGAGCGCCTTTACGCCCTAGCCCGGGCCGGACAAATCTCGTCCGCTGAGGCCGACACGTTGCGCCGCAACTTCATGTTCGCGCAGGCCCGGATGGCCGCCGACGACGGCCTCGTCATGACCATGCACCCCGCGGTCTACCGCAACCACCACCCCGGGACCTTCGAGCAATTCGGGGCTGACGTGGGCGGCGACATCCCGATGCAGGTGGAGTTCACCAACGCCGTCGCCCCGATGCTGGCCGCCTTCGGAACGTCGCCCTACTTCCAGGTCGTCTTCTTCACGATGGACGAGACGGTCTACTCCCGGGAGCTGGGTCCGTTGGCCGGGTTCTACCCGTCGGTCTACGTGGGGGTGCCGTGGTGGTTCATCGACGCCCCCGAAGCCATGGCTCGGTTCCGGGGCGCGGTCACCGAGTCCGCGGGCTTCGGACGAACGTCCGGCTTCATTGATGACACCCGCGCCTTCCTCTCCATTCCCGCCCGCCACGACCTGAGCCGCCGCGTCGACTCGGGATACCTCGCCAAGCTCGTGGGCGAGCACCGGCTGAGCCTCGATGAGGCCCAGGAGACCGCCGTCGAACTGGTGGTCGGCAACCCTCGAAAGGCCTTCAAGCTATGACCACCGCTCCGACCAGACTCTCCCGGGCCGCCGGGCATGGCCGCCCCCCAGCCCCGGTCCGCATCGTTCACCTCGGTGTGGGGAACTTCTTTCGCGCCCACCAGGCTTGGTACACCGAGCACGCTCCGGACGCAGCCGCGTGGGGAATCGCGGCGTTCACCGGACGCTCCCCCGCGATGGCCGAAGCGCTGCGCCCCCAAGGGGGGCTGTACACCCTGATCACCCGCGGCCCGGACGCCGACGACTACGAGGTCATCTCCAGCCTCACGGCTGTCCATGCCTCCTCCGAACACGAGGCGTTCCTCGGCTACCTCCGGTCCCCCGAACTCGCGATCATCACCCTCACCGTCACGGAAGCGGGTTACCTGCGCGGCCCGGACGGCCACCTCGATCGGACGTTGCCCGGCGTCGTTGCCGACGTCCAGGCCCTGCGCGCCGATGCCACTGCCGCCGTGACGACGACACCTGGCCGGATCGTGGCCGGACTCCTGGCCCGGCGCGCCGCAAACGCGGGCCCACTGGCCATCGTCTCGTGCGACAACCTTTCCCACAACGGGGACGTGCTGGCCACCGTGGCCTCCGACCTCGCCGCCGACGTGGACCCGACCCTGGCGGCCTGGATCGCTCAGAACGTGGCGTTCGGCACCACGATGGTCGACCGCATCACCCCGGCCACCACCGAAGAGCACAAGGCGAACGTGCTGGTGGCGACCGGGCTGGTCGACGAGGCCCCCGTGCCCACCGAGCCGTTCAGCGAGTGGGTGATCCAGGGTGCGTTCCCCAATGGCCGTCCCGCCTGGGACCAAGCCGGCGCCCTGATCGTCAACGACGTCGCGCCCTTCGAGCGGCGCAAACTGGCGCTCCTGAACGGGTCGCACTCCCTGATGGCTTATGCCGCGACGATCCTGGGACACGAAACGGTGGCGGACGCTATTCAGGACCCGCGCTGCCTCGCCTGGGTCGAGCAGTGGTGGGACGAGGCCTGCGCACACATCCCGCTGCCGGCCGAGGACTTGGAGAACTACCGACAAGCCCTACTGGACCGCTACCGCAACCCCAACATCCGGCACGCCCTCGCCCAGATCGCCGCGGACGGCTCCTTGAAGATCCCCGTACGCATCCTGCCGACCCTACGTGCCGAACTGGCCCAGGGCCGGGTCCCGGCCGGAGCCACGCGGGCCGTCGCGGCGTGGGTGCTGCATCTTCGCGGCTTGGGCGCCCCAGTGAAGGACGTCCGCGCCGCTGAGGTGCTGGCCCTTGCCGAAGGCTCCCTCGAGGATTCGGTCACGGCCGTGCTCACGTTCCTCGATCCCACCCTCGCCGACGACGCCCGGGTTAGGCAGGCCGTCCTGGCCGAGGCCACGGCGCTCAGTTCCTGATTCACACCACCACAGATTGGCTCTCCCATGCAGCTTCGCGAGAACGCCCGCTGGTCCCTCGTCGTCCCCACGTCCATGGGGATCCGTATCACCCCGGAGAACCGCCAGCCGGTTCACACCGCCGATCGCTTCATGCTGCAGGCCACCAGCGCCGAAACGAACGTGGCCTCGGTGGTGTCCTACCTGGGGGAGCCTACGAAGGTGCTCACCGCGTTTGTGGCAGGTTCCCCCATGGCGGCGATCATCAAGGCCAACCTGCGGCAGCGCAACATGAGCTACGAAGGGCCCGACATCCCGCAAGGCGACGCGTGGGGGTTCCGACACCAGTTCAACATCGCCGACTCGGGCTTCGGGGGCCGGGGCCCCCGGGTGTGGAACGACCGGGCCGGCGAGGTGGGACGCGAACTCAGCGTGGATCAGTTCGACCTCGATCGTCTTTTCGGTGAGGAGGGCGTCAAGATCCTTCACCTGTCGGGCCTGATCGCCTCGCTGTCGCCCAAGACTTCAGCTTTCTGCGTCGAGTTGGCGAGGGCCGCCCGCAAGTACGGCACGGTCGTCAGCATGGACTTGAACTACCGAGCATCCTTCTGGAAGGGCCGCGAGGAGGAACTGTCCGCGGCCTTCCACGACATCGCCGAGCTGTGCGACATCCTCTACGGCAACGAGGAGGACTTCCAGCTTTGCCTGGGGATCGCGGGCCCGGAGGCCGGAGGTGAGGGCATCGTCGCCAAGATCGACGGTTTCAAGGCCATGATCGGCCGGATCCAAGAGGCCTACCCGAACGCCTCGTGGATCGGCACCTCACTGCGCGAAGTCGTCTCGGCCGACCACCACTTATGGGGCATGGTCTTATGGCACGCGGGCGAGTTCGTCGTGTTGCCGCTTCGCGACATCGGCGTGATCGACCGCATTGGCGGTGGCGACGGCTCCGTCGGCGGCGTCTTGTACGGCATCCTCAAGGGCTGGGACGCGGCGCAGTGTGCCCAGTTCGGCTGGGCAACCGGCGCGCTGGCCGCGACGTCCCTGCTTGACTACGGCGCCCCGGCCGACGAAGACCAGGTCTGGGCCATCTGGAAGGGCAACGCGCGCGTCCAGCGCTGAGCGCTGGCGACTGAGCGCTGACAAGCCCCGGCCGATTGGCCGGGGCTCACCTCAGTGGTCAGGCGTGCGTCCACTGCTCCTCGACGCGACCGAACTTCCACACGGCGAGCGCCAATGCCCAGGTCACGGCGAAGAGCCCGCCACCGGCCCCCGCCCGCCCCTCTCATGCCAGCCCAGCGCACCCCTCCCCCCCCGGCCAATTCGCCCGCCGTAGGCGTGTTGCTCGCGGTGTCCAGCAGGCTCATCCCCGGGAGCCGGCCCGGCGGCCCTCAGCACCGTCAAACCCCACCCGACACCCCCCGAAAGGTCCGGGCTTGCCCTGCGCACCAGCGCCCGAACCCCGGGGGCGGCCCGAGCCCCCCGCAGCCGCCGGAACATCGAGACGATCTGCCAGGCGTTATGCCGGGGGTGGTGGCAAGTCGCGGCAACTTCTCGATTTCGGCAGGCCCATCCAGGATCCTGACACCACGATGCCTCGACCCCTAGGAGCCCCCCATGACTGAATCGGACCGTCCCTGGCTCGACACGACCCGAACGCCACGTGAGCGTGCGGTCGACCTGGTCGCGGCGATGACGCTGGACCAGAAGATCGAACAACTCCACGGCGCCATGGCAACCATCGACATCTACAGTCTGGCGAACAGCGCCACCACGGCTGAGGAAATGGAACAGCTCGCGGCGCAGATCAGGATCGAGCGCCACGTCGCCGCTAACGACGAACTGGGCATCCCCAGGTTCCGGATCACCAACGGCCCGGTCGGGGTCGGCATGGGCGATGGGACGCCCTCGCCGCCGGCGACAGCGCTGCCGATGACGATCGCGCTGGCCGCGGGCTTCGACCCGGACGTGGCCACCGTGTACGGCGACATCATTGGGAACGAGGCCTCGGCCCTGGGCCAGCACGTGCTGGAGGGACCGGGCGTTTGCCTGCATCGCACGGCGATCGCAGGCCGCAACTTCGAATACTTCTCCGAAGACCCGTACCTGTCGGGGGTGATGGGGGTGGCGGTCACCAAGGCCATTCAGGCGCACGACGTGATCGCGATGGCCAAGCACTACGTCGTCAACGACCAGGAGTACGAGCGGTTCCGCACCAACGTCGAGATCGATGAGGACGTCTTACGCGAGATGTACCTCTTGCCGTTCGAAATGCTGGTCAAGGACGCCGACATCGCGGCCATCATGAGCTCCTACAACCGGGTCCGGGGAACCTACGCGACCGAGAACCGGTACGCCCTTCACGACGTGCTGCGGACCGACTGGGGTTTCGAGGGCTACGTGCAGAGCGACTTCTGGTCCTGCCGGTCGTGCGCGGCGTCCCTGAGCGCCGGCATGGACCACGAGATGCCCGACGCAAAGTGGTTGAACGAGGCCAACGTCAAGGCGGCCTTGAGCGACACCAGTCTTGAGATCGAGACCGTCGACCGGGCCCTCGTCCGGCGCTTCACTCAAATGTTCCGGTTCGGGCATTTCGAGCGGCCCTATGCTCCCGTGGCGATCGACGCCGCCGCGAACGGGGCCCGCTCGCGCAGCATTGGGCAGCAGTGCGCCGTGCTGCTCAAGAACGAGGGCGGCTTGCTGCCCCTCGACGCCGCCTCCGCCGGCCGCATCCTCATCGTTGGGCAGAAGGACTTCGTGGACGACGCCTGCCAAGGTGGCGGCGGCTCGTCCAAGGTGGATCCCTTGTACACCGTGACTCCCGTCGATGGCATGCGTGACGTGCTCGCGGGGCTCGGATCCGGCGCCACCGTGGAGAAGTTCACCGTGGCCCGCGACCTGTCGAACCTCGACGATGCCATCACGGCAGCGAAGGGTGCCGACACCCTGGTGGTGATGGCAGGCGTCGTCGCGACGGAAGGCGCCGATCGACCCACGATCGCCATGTTCGATGAGCAGGACCAGTTGGTCTCTGCGTTGCTCGGCTTGGTCGACCGGACCGTGGTCGTGCTCAAGGACGCCAGCCCGGTGCTGATGCCCTGGCTCGACCGGGCCCCGGCGGTGTTGGAGGCCTGGAACCAGGGCGCCGAAGACGGACACGTCGTCGCCGACTTGCTGTTCGGCGTCGTCAACCCCTCCGGCAAGGTGCCGACCACCTACCCGCGCAGCGATGACGACACGATCTACGCGGGGCAGCCGGAGCGGTACCCGGGCGTGGACGCCGGCGAGGGATTCCCCACGATCACCTATTCCGAGGGACGCGAGATCGGCTACCGCTGGCATCAGGCGCAGGGCATTGAACCCTTGTTCCCGTTCGGGTTCGGCCTGTCGTACACGACCTTCGCCCTCTCGGACGTCTCGGTCTCCAGCACCACGAACGACGGCACCCAGCCGATCGTCGTCCAGGCGTCGGTCACCAACACCGGCGCCAGGGCAGGTGCTGAGGTCGTCCAGGTGTACCTCGGGGTGCCGTCACCCAAGCAGCCGCCCAAGCGTCTGGTCGGCTTCTCGAAGGTCGCGCTGGAACCGGGTGAGACCAAGGTGGTCACCCTCACGATCGATCCGGCGAGCACCAATCATCCGCTGTCGGTCTGGTCGGACGCCGAGCGCGGCTTCGTGGTCCCCCGCGGCGACTTCGTCGTCCACGTGGGCACCTCGAGTGCCGACGACTCCCACACGGCAACGGTGACGGTGGGCTGAGAGCCGCGCCAGGCGGACGTGGTCCGCAGCCGCGACCAGCCAAGGGCACCCTGGGATAAGAGGGGGTGCGTCGCACGGTTCGTGCGACGCGCTCACCGAGGGCTCCCGCCGCCGACGTTGAGGCGTGGCAACCAGGGTGAAAACATAGGTGAGGGCCGGAGTTCCTAGTGGAAGCAGGATCTCCGGCCCTCGTAGCCCCGACGGGATTCGAACCCGCGCTACCGCCTTGAGAGGGCGGCGTGCTAGGCCGCTACACAACGGGGCCCTAGCCGATCGGCAAGCCGACCTTTGAGACTTTAACGTGCTCGCGAACGAGGCAACGAATCGTCTTCGTTGGGGTACTAGGACTCGAACCTAGACTGACGGAACCAGAATCCGGCGGGCTGCCAATTACCCCATACCCCAGGGTTCTGGCCTTTTGGGCCAGCGAGGATCAACCTTACCGGATGGCGAGCCCGGCACTCAAACCGAGCCTGCCGTCCGGGTCCGGGAGCCTACCTTCCAGGCAATCACGGCAGCCAACAAGGCGAACAAGGCGTAGCCGCCGGTCATCCAGGCGAAGTCGCTCCAACCGATGTCGGTCTTCGTGCGGGCCCCCGAAATCGTGTCGAACAGTCCGGCTAGGACGAAGGCCGCGACGTTGTTCACCACGTGCGCGGCAATGCCGGCCTCGAGACCGCCCGTCCGGATCACGAGCCAGCCCGCAAGCAACCCGAACGCGAACCGAGCGAGGAACAGCGGAAGGTTCTGGACGCCGTGGTAGAACGCGAAGATCGCCGCGGATCCGACGACCGACACCCAGGGACTGGCTGCGAGTGTGCCGAGCGCCTGCTGCAGGTAGCCGCGGAAGAACACCTCTTCGGCCGCCGCCTGGAGGGGGCTCGTGAGCGCCACCGCGAGCATGAACCACCAGAAGTTGTCCTGCGGACGCGCGTCCCACGATTGACCGATCCGGGAGATCAGCGCTGGCCCCACGATGGTGAGCACGGCGACCCCGGACGCCCAGGCCACGATGCCCCAGCGCGGCCGGCCGACGACCGACCACAGCCAGCGTGGCGCGGCCTGATTTCCCAGGACCCCGCACACCATCGCGATCGGGATTAACGACGCCAGGCCCACCTGGGCCGCCGCCATTCCCCACGGCGTAGAAAAGGTGCTGACGGGGGCCACGAACGTCTGAAACTGGCCCGGCTGGCCGCTGAGGAACCACACGGCCCCCATCACCGCCAGGGCCACCAGGGAGGCGCCGACGGTGAACAGCAGCAACCCGAGGACGATCGTCCCCACGGCCCTGACCCGCTCCACCCCGTCGGCGGGGAACATGCGGTGGTACAGCTGGCCCTTGGCCGGCGGCCGCAGCAGGATGCCCGCGACGGCCTCAGGCACCCTCGGCCCCGGCGTTATCGTCGGCCTCCTCGGCCACGACGATATTGGCGAGCGTCCCGATTTCAGCGATGGTGACCTCGACCCGGTCCCCCGGGTACATGCGGCTGACGCCCGACGGCGTGCCGGTGAGGATCACGTCTCCGGGCAGCAGCGTCATGAACGACGACACGTAGGCGACCAGCTCCGCGACCCCGAACACCATGTCGCTGGTGTTGCCGTGCTGGCGGGTTTCGCCGTTCACGGTCACGGCCAGGTCGAGCCCCCCGACCTCGGTGATCCGCAGATGCGTGATGATCCACGGCCCGAGGGGGCAGAACGTGTCGAAGCTCTTGGCTCGCGTCCACTGCGCATCGCTGTGCTGCAGGTCCCGCGCCGTGACGTCGTTGGCCACGGTGTACCCAAAGATCACGTCCTCGGCCTTGTCGACGGGCACGTGCCGGCAAATCCGTCCGATCACGACGGCCAGTTCGCCCTCGTGCTGCAGGTCGTGGGTCTGGACGGGGTGGACGATCGGCTCCCCCGGCCCGATGACCGAGGTGTTGGGCTTGAGGAAGGTCACGGGCTCGGTCGGCAGGTCGTTGCCCAGCTCTTTGGCGTGCGCGGCGTAGTTGCGCCCGATGCCGATGACCTTGCTGCGGGGCAGCACCGGGGCGACCAGCCGCACGTCGTCGAGGGGATGCCGCTCGCCAGTCAGGCTCACCCGCCCGGCGAACGGGTCGCCCGCCAGCGTGGCGATCGTGTCGGGGTGGTCGCCGTTGTCGGAGGCGAGCTCCACCAGGCCGTATTTGGGGTCGCCACCGGCGACGAATCGAGCAAGACGCATGGGTGCAGGCTACCGGGTCGGCCCACACCCCCTCCTTCTGACCTTGCTGGCGTCCGGCGTGTTTGCTGGCGATATATCGCCAGCAAACACGCCCAACGCCAGCAACGTGGAGGAGAGGGACGGGTGGGACGTCCGACGGAGGATGGCTGGAGCGGTCATGGCCGGTCGACGCGACTATCGTGGCGCCATGGGCACCAACCTCGGCGAGGACGCACGATGACGAGCTACTACGGCAATCCGATTGAGCCCAGCACCCATCGCCTTCAGAACGAACATGTGGTGTTGGACATCTGCACGCTCGGCGCCTCTGTGGTCCGACTGCTGGTGCCGGATCGCGCTGGGACGCTCGACAACGTCGTCCTCGGCAGCCCCGACTGGCGCGCGCACCTCGCGGGAAACGCCTTCCTCGGTGACATCGTGGGCCCCTTCGCCAATCGCATCGCGGGCGCCCGTTTCGCCCTCCACGGACGGACCTACACGTTCCCCGCCAACGATCGGGGCAACCTGCTGCACAGTGGTCCGGGCGGCATGCACCACTGGAACTGGACCGTCGTCGCGGCCGACGACACGAGCCTCCAGCTCCACGTCCGCTGGGACGACCCGGACGGGGTCTACCCCGGGCCCATCACCACCACGGTGAGCTACACGCTGGCGGGTCGAGCCGTGCTGCTCGACATCCAGGCCCACGCCCAGGTAGCGGCCCCGCTCAACATCGTCAGCCACCCGTACTTCAACCTGGCGGGCGCGCGTCCGGGCAGCACGATCGCGGATCACACCCTGCGTGTGGCCGCCGCGAGTTACCTACCGACAGATCCCACCGGGCTCCCCATCGTCGGCGCGGCCCCCGTCGAGGGCACGCCGTTCGATCTACGCACGCCCACCCGGCTCGGGGACGTCGTGTCCGATCCGCACGCCCAGGTCGCCGCCAACCACGGTTTCGATCACGCGTTTGTTCGGGACGGGGAGGGCTTCGCCGATATCGCCTGGCTCGCCGATCCCGGCAGCGGACGGACGCTCACCATCGCCTCCGACGAGCCCGCCCTTCAGGTCTATACCGCTGGCGGCGTGGACGGTTCCCAGGTGGCCCATGAGGGGCCCATCACGCCCTTTGCCGCGATCGCCCTGGAGACGGAGGGTTACCCCGATGCGCCGAACCACGACGACTTCCCGTCCACCCTGGTGCTGCCGGGGATGAGCTTCCATCGCCGCACGCGATGGACATTCGGCACCGCCTGAGGCACCAACCCGGCGACTCGCGACGCTGGCGGCCTGGTTAGGCCGAAGCCTTCAACAGGCCCCAGCGGTAGGCGTCGTACAGCGCCTCGTAGCTGGCCTCGATGACGTTGGTG
This sequence comes from Micropruina sp., assembly GCA_016716635.1. Lineage (GTDB taxonomy): Bacteria > Actinomycetota > Actinomycetes > Propionibacteriales > Propionibacteriaceae > JADJVZ01. The sequence continues at coordinate 634,721 of JADJVZ010000011.1, read as the reverse complement.
CCGACGCCGACGGTCGTCCACGTGTGAACGCCATCGGTTGTGTCGATCAGCGTGCGGACGATCGCGTCCGTGCCGTGGCCCTGATCGAGCAGCCGGACGCGGTAGTCCGCGAGCTCGAAGTCGGACACCGTGGGGAACGTCGGGGAGAGGCCGCGGCGCAGCGCCACGTCCAACGCATTCAAGGGTCCGTGGCCCTCGCCAACCCAGGCGCTGATGCCGTCGTCGCCGCGGGCGCGGAGCTTAACCGTCGCCTCGGAGTCGCCCTCGGGACCCGCCTCGTGGCCGGTGAGCACCCGCCAGGCCGTGACCTCGAACAGGTCCTCCAGCACTCCGAGTTCCTCGCGCAGCAGCAGTTCGAAGGAGGCGTCGGCCGACTCGTAGGAGTAGCCCTGCATCTCGCGTTCCTTCACCTTGTCGGTGATGCGGGCCGCCATCGTCCGATCGGAAAGGTCGTAGCCGAGTTCGTTTCCCTTGATCTGGATGTTCGCGCGTCCAGCCATATCGGACACGAGCATCCGCATGTCGTTGCCGACCAGGGCCGGATCAATGTGCTGGTACAGATTCGCGTCGACCTTGATGGCGGACGCGTGCAGCCCCGCCTTGTGCGCGAACGCCGACATGCCGACGTAGGGCATCCGGTTGTTCGGCGCCTGGTTGGTGATGTCGGCGATGGCGTGGCTGATCCGGGTGGCCTCACGCAGCGCCTCAGCCGGCACCAGCGGCCAGCCGTACTTGAGCTGCAGGTTGGCCAGCACCGTGACGATGTTGGCGTTGCCGGTGCGCTCGCCGTGGCCGTTGACCGTGCCCTGGACGTGCACCACGCCCGCGTCGACAGCCGCCAACGTGTTGGCGACCGCGCAGCCGGTGTCGTTGTGGCAGTGGACCCCGAGATCGACGCCGATCTCCGAGGCCGCGGTCACGATGTCGGCCATCTGGGAGGGCAGCATGCCGCCGTTGGTGTCGCACAACACGACGACCTCGGCGCCAGCATCGGCCGCGACCCGAACTACCTCAAGGGCGTAATCGGGGTTGGCCTTGTAGCCGTCGAAGAAGTGCTCGCAATCCACGAAGACGCGCCGGCCCTGGGCTACCAGGTGCCCCACCGTGTCGCTGATCATGGCGAGGTTCTCCTCCAACGTGGTGTGGAGGGCCTTGAACACATGCTCGTCATGGCTCTTGGCGACCAGGCAGATGACCTCGGTCTGGGCGTCCAACAGTGCCTGGGTCAGCGGATCTTCGGCCGCCGTCATCCCGACCCGTCGGGTCGACCCGAACGCGACCAACTTTGCGTTCTTCAACTCCAGTTCTTTGGCCGCGAGTGCGAAGAAGGCGGTGTCGTTGGGGTTCGCGCCGGGCCAGCCACCCTCAATGAACGTCACGTTGAGCTCGTCCAGGAGGCGGGCGATCTTCATCTTGTCCTGAACGGTCAGCCGTAGGCCCTCTTGCTGCGCCCCATCGCGCAGCGTGGTGTCGAACACGTGGAACGCGTCGGGTGCCACCGGAAGACTGGTCATGAACCCCACCTTGCCTGTTCTCGTAGACCGAGCAAGTTTGCCAACTTCGGCGTCCGGATGACAGTCGTCCCACAGGGTGGGACGCGGCGTACCGAGGACCGGGACGCCAGCTCGCTGCGGACTTCCGTGGCTCGGCCACGCCTGGTAGAAACGTGGGATGGCAACCACACACCTCAGGGGCGCTCCCATCGAGACCGCCGGCGATCTTCCTTCTGTTGGCGATCAGGCACCGGCCTTCGAGCTGGTCGGCGCGAAGCTCGACGTCATTTCTTCCAAGGACTTCACGGGCCGCTCACTGGTCCTCAACATCTTCCCCAGCGTCGACACCGGTGTGTGCGCCATGAGCGTGCGCACCTTCAACGAGCGGGCCGCGGGTCTGGAGAACACCACCGTGGTGTGCGTCTCCATGGACCTGCCGTTCGCGCTCGGACGCTTCTGCTCGGCCGAGGGCATCGAGAACGTGGTCGTCGGCTCGGCCTTCCGCTCCGCCTTCGGCGACGATTACGGCGTCGTCCAGGTGACCGGCCCGATGCGCGGCCTCATGTCTCGCGCGGTCGTGGTCATCGGGGCTGACGGCGACGTGGCCTACACCGAGCTCGTCCCCGAGATCACGACGGAGCCCAACTACGACGCGGCGCTGGCTGCTCTCGCCTGACACCCTTCAATGCACGAACGCTCGGCCCCCTTCGGTGGCCGAGCGTTCGTGCATTGTGCGCTGGTGTTAGATGACCCGCTGCATCCAACCGCGGGTATCGGGGACCCGTCCGTATTGGATGTCGAGGATCCGATTGCGGATGCCGAGCGTCCGCTCGATGCCGCCCTGCAGCGTGTAGGTCGCGTCGCCCGTGCGGAACGATCCGACGGGGGTGATCACGGCCGCCGTGCCACAGGCGAAGGCCTCCACAATCTCGCCCGAGTTGATCCGCGCGAACAGCTCGCTCGGCGGCACCTTCCGGGCCTCCGGCGTGAGGCCGAGTTCGGGGGCGATGTCGAGGATGGAGTCGCGGGTGACGCCCTCCAGGATCGTGCCGGTGAGCTCGGGGGTGATGAGGCGGCCGTCTGCGGTGATGAGCATGATGTTCATGCCGCCGAGTTCCTCAAGCCGGTCCTTTTCGCTGGGCTCGATGAACATCACCTGGGAGCAGTCGTGCTCGTAGCCCTGGTATTGAGCGATGAGGCTGGAGGCGTAGTTGCCGCCGCACTTGGCGGCGCCCGTGCCACCGACGCCGGCTCGGCTGTATTCGGAGGTCACCCAGATGTTGATGGGCTTCACTCCCCCGGCGAAGTAGGGGCCCGCCGGGGAGGCGATGACCGCGAAGGTCACCTCTTGGGCCGCACGCACGCCCAGAAACACCTCGGAGGCGAACATGAACGGGCGCAGGTAGAGGCTCTGCTCGCCGTCCATGGTGGGCGTCCAGCGAGCGTCCGCCTTCACAAGTTCGACGCACGCGGTCAGGTAGTCCTCGACCGGCAGCTGCGGCAGCATCAGGCGGTCGGCCGAGGCCTGCAACCGCTCGGCGTTGCGCTCCGGACGGAACAGCCAGATGGAGCCGTCGGCGTGCCGATAGGCCTTCATGCCCTCGAAGATCTCCTGGGCGTAATGCAGAACGGCGGCCGCCGGATCGAGCTGGAACGGTCCATAGGGCCGGATCTCGTCGCTGTGCCAGCCCTGCCCCTTCGTCCAAATGGCGACGGCCATATGGTCGGTGAAGTGCTGCCCGAAGCCCGGCGCGGCGAGGACGGCGGCGACCTCGGCGTCCGAGCTGGGGTGCGGATTGGCGTGCAGTGGGAACGTCAGAGACATGGTCGGGATTCTAGCCTCCGATCCGCGACCGCCGGGGCGCTCCACGCCCGTCTCGGACGCGCCTCCGTGAGACAGCCGTATTGAACTTCGGGCGCCCTTCCGTAGGCTTCCTTCGTGCCAAGCAACGAAACATCCGCCCGCAAGCCCGTCATCGCAGTCATCGGAGGGGACGGCATCGGACCCGAGGTGGTCGCCGAAGCCCTGAAAGTCCTGCAGGCCTGCGTCGGTCCGGACGCCTTCGACTTCGTCCATTACGACCTCGGTGCCGCCCACTGGCAGGCCACCGGCGAAGTGCTGTCGGACGAGACCCTCGCCAAGCTCGCCACCGCGGACGCCCTCGTTCTCGGCGCCGTCGGGGCCGCCCCCGGCTCGACCGCCATTCCCTCGGGGCTGCTGGAGCGCGGCCTGCTGCTGCGCCTGCGGTTCGCCTTCGACCACTACGTGAACCTGCGGCCCTCGAAGCTCTACCCGGGCGTCGCCAGCCCGCTGAGCGACTCGGTGACCGGGCGCGGCCCCATCGACTTCGTGGTCGTCCGCGAGGGCACCGAGGGCCTGTACTGCGGCAACGGCGGGGCGGTTCGGACGGGCACGCCCCACGAGATCGCCACTGAGGTCAGCGTCAACACGGCCTACGGGGTGGAGCGGGTCATCCGCGACGCCTTCGAGCGGGCCGCGAAGCGCCGCAACAAGCTGACGCTCGTCCACAAGCACAACGTGCTCGTCAACGCCGGCGGGATGTGGAACCGGATCTTTAACGAGGTCGCCACCGAGTACCCCGGTGTCACCACCGATTACCTGCACGTCGATGCCGCCACGATCATGCTGGTCACCGACCCGCAGCGTTTCGACGTGATCGTCACCGACAACCTCTTCGGCGACATCCTCACCGATGAGGCGGCGGCCGTGACCGGTGGTATCGGGCTGGCGGCCTCCGCCAACCTGAACCCGAGCGGCGCCTTCCCGTCCATGTTCGAGCCCGTTCACGGCTCGGCGCCCGACATCGCGGGCAAGGGCATCGCGGATCCGACGGCGGCCATCTTGTCGATGGCCCTCATGCTCGATCACCTGGGACGCCCGGACGATGCCAAGCGCATCGAGGAGGCCGCGGACGCCGACATCATCGAGCGCGGCGCCGCGCAGCGGTCGACCTCCGAAATCGGCGATGCCATCGCAGCGCGCTTGCGCTGATCCTGTCGTCGAACGTCCCACCGAACCTGACCCTGAAGGACCTGCTCATGGACGTGACTGCCACCAGCGGGCCCCAGGGGGACGGTTTGGGCGATGGTTGGGATGACGTCCCCGTCGCCTGGCGGGATCTCCCGGTGGGTGAATACGCCTTTCCCGGCGAACTCCGCGACCGTTTGGTGTCTGCCATCGCACGGGGTGCCAAGACCAGCACCACCGCGCTGCTCGCCGACTACGAACACTTCGCGGACCCCCTCCCCGAAATCGGTTTCCGCGAGGTGGTCATCGACGCCCAGGGGGCCCCCGTCGTCGTCACCGAGATAACGTCCGTCCGCGTGTGCCGCCTGGACGAAGTGACCCTGGAGCATGCCCTCGCCGAAGGTGAGGGGCATCACAGCGTCGAGGAGTGGCGCGCGGGCCACCTGCGCTTTTGGTCGTCCGCGCAGTATCAGGCTGAGGTTGGCGAGGTGCCGTTGAATGACGCGACCCCCGTGGTCTGCGTGGAGTTCAGGGTGACAGAGCGTCCTGGGGCCTCCCCCGCCTTGGATTGAGCGGGGTCCAGAACGCCTCTCCAAGGACCCCGCCGATCCAGACCGCGTGGACGATCGCGACCGCTGTGGGGTTCTGGAACCACCACAGCGCCAGGCCGGTCGCCTCGGTGAAGCGGTGGGGGTAATCCAGGACGAACGGCTGCCACCAGACGACGGCGGCGATGAGCGTCCGCCATGGGGGCCTCGGCCAGCCCCGGCGGGTCGTCCTGGTTCCGGCGAGGTCCGCGACGGCCGCCGCCACGACCACGGCCGCGGCGTAGTAGGCGATGTTCTGCGGATCGAGGGCGAGACGCACCGCCACCCCGCCCAGCAGGGTAAAGCGCCAGCGTCCCGTGAGCACCAGGAGGGCCGCGACAGCCGGGCCCAGCAGCAACTGGGCGGTGCGCACCCAGGAGGGCACGACCTCCGCGTGCACGCCCGCCAGCCACAGCATCGACGACGGGTCGATCGCCACGGGTGGCGACAGCGCCGACAGGGTGCCCGAATCGGCGAGGACGAACGGGAGCCACGCAGCCAGCGTCCCGGCCACCACCGTCACCCCGCTCGCGATCCGGAGCCGCGCGCCTGGGAGCAACAGGAGCAGGGGCACGGCGATCACGGCCCAGGGTTTGCTCGCCGTCGCGGCGGCCAGGAGCAACCCCGTCAGCCATCCTTGGGTGCTCGCTCGGACGACCGCCGGCTCGGCCAGCAGCCGCACCACCGCGGCTATGCACCCCAGCGCCAGCACGTCGTCCAGGTGCGCCCAGCGGACCGCCAGCACGCCCCACGCGGGGGCGCCGATGGCAGCGACCAGCCAGACCGGCACATCGCGCCGCCACCCGTCGGCCGTCCGACCCCCGATCCCGCGCAGCAGCCAGGCGATCAAGGGCAGGACGAGCGTCCCGAGGATCTGCGCGACGGCTTGGGCGGACGCCCCGAAGACCAGCGAAAGGCCTCCTGCCACCGCGAGGCTCAGGGGACCGATCTGGAGCTCTGGGTGCTGCGCATACGTGTGCAACCCGGCCTCACCGAAGAGGGCCGCGGCACCGTCCCGGAAGAAGTGCCACGAGATCCCCGAGGGGTTCGCTTGCGCCAGCCCCCAGCCGGCCACCCACGCGAGGGTGAGCAGCCACCCAGTTGTCCTGGACCAAGGCAAGAAAGGCCGGAAGCCGTCTGGCTTAGTCGCCCTCGCGCGGGAAAATGTGTCGCTTCATACCTGCCAACGAGCCCGTGATCCACCAGATGGCCTCGATGCCTGCGGCGGCGACCGCCCCCACGATGAGCCCGGTCGACATCATCGCGGGATTGGATGGATCGAGCTGGAAGAACCACTGACCGATCGGGAGCAGATAGGACACCACGGCGGCCCCAAGGCACAACACCAGCAAGATGATCTTCCACCACTGGTACGGCCGGGCGATGACGATCATGACCCAGGCACCCGCCAGGATCATGGTGGCGAGCGCCGCCGTCGAAGCCTGCTTCATCAGCACATCGGCGGCACCGGCGCCTGGGTAGACCATGAGGTAGCTGACGAACGTGGTGACAGCCACGACGACGCCGGCAGGCAGACCGAAGCGCATGACCCGATCGACGAACCCGGACCGGACCCGCTCCGTGTTCGGCGCCAGCGCCATGATCGAGGACGGAATGCCGATCGTGAACCACCCGATGAGGGAAATGTGGATCGGCTGGAACGGGAACGGCAGCTGCCACAAGCCCACAAGCAGGGCGAGGAGAATCGAGTAGACCGTCTTGGTGAGGAACATGTTCGCGACGCGCTCGATGTTCCCGATGACCTGGCGGCCTTCCTTGACCACGTAGGGCAAGGTCGCGAACTTGTCGTCGAGCAGGACGATCTGCGCCACCGCGCGGGTCGCGGGCGAGCCGGACCCCATGGCCACGCCGAGGTCGGCGTCCTTGAGGGCCAGCACATCGTTCACGCCGTCACCGGTCATGGCGACGGTGTGGCCACGGCTTTGCAGCGCCTTGACCATCTGCCGCTTCTGGTGGGGGGTGACGCGGCCGAAAACCTGATTGTTCTCGATCTCGTCGGCGAACGCCGTGTCGTCGTCCTTCTTGAGGGTCCGCGCATCGACGGCGTCGCCGGAGGTCACGCCGAGGCTGCGGGTCACAGCACCGACGGCCGCGGCATTGTCGCCGGAAATCACCTTGACGGCGACGTCCTGGTCTCCGAAGTATTCGAGCGTCTCGCGCGCGTCGGGGCGGATCTTCTGATCCAACACGAGGAGGGCCAGCGGCGTGAGGGTGCCGGGAGCCTGCGGGTCGTCCACGCGCAGGTCGGACTGGCCGAGCAGCAGAACGCGGCGCCCGGTCGAGGCGATCTCCTGGGCCTGGACGCCCGCGGCGCTGCCGGGAGCCGCGAGCACGTCTGGGGCGCCGAGGATGATGTTCCCATGGTCGGCGAAGCTCACTCCGGACCACTTCTTGGCGGACGTGAACGGGGCCAACGCGGCAACAGACCAGGGGGTAGTCGCCTGGGGCACGGCGGCCTTGATGGCGAGCACGGAACCGTTCGGACGCGGGTCGCTGGCCACCAGCTGGCTCAACAGTTCGCTGTAGTTCGCGCCCGTGTCGCCCAGCGGAAGGGTCTCGGCGAGGGCCATGCCGTTCTCGGTGAGGGTGCCCGTCTTGTCGGCGCACACCACATCGACGCGGGCCAGGCCCTCGAGGGCGGGCATCTCTTGCACCAAGCACTGCCGCTGGCCGAGCCGGATGATGCCGACCGCGAAGGCGAGCGAGGTCAACAAGACCAAGCCCTCGGGGACCATCGGGACGAGCGCGCCCGCGGTGCGCAAGATGGCCTCGCGCCAGTCGCCCTTCACCTGGGTGAGCTGTACCCAAATCGTCAGGATGCCCACGGGGATCATCAGGTAGGTGATGAGCTTCAGGATCTTGTTGATGCCCTGCTGCAACTCCGACTTCACCATCGTGAACTTGCTCGCCTCGGCAGCGAGTTGCGCAGCGTACGCGGCGGCGCCGACCTTGGTGGCCCGGTAGGCCCCTGATCCGGCGACGACGAAGCTGCCCGACATGACCGTGGCCCCCAAATCCTTGGACATCGGGTCGGATTCGCCCGTCAGCAGCGATTCGTCCACCTCCAGGTAGGCCGCTTCGATCACCTGGCCGTCCACGGCGATCTGGTCGCCGGGGCCGATCTCGATGATGTCGTCCAAGACGATCGCGTCCCGGACCATCGGCTTGGCCACCCCGTCACGGCGGACGATCGGCTTGCCTTCGCCGAGCACCGCGAGGTTGTCCAGCGTCCGTTTGGCGCGGATCTCCTGGAAGATGCCAATGCCCGAGTTGGCGATGATGAGGAAGCCGAAGAGGGCGTTGGTGATGCTGCCGGTAGTCAACACGATCACGAACAGCACCATGAGGATGGCGTTGATCCGGGTGAACACGTTGTCGCGCACGATGTCAGCCACGGAACGTCCGGAGCGTGGCGGAAGTGTGTTCACCTCACCGCGCTGGACGCGCTCGGCTACTTCGGTGGAGGTGAGGCCGGGGCTCAGTGTCTGCATCGTCACGCGGGAAAGCATGCCAGAGACACCGATCCCGATGGGGACGTCGGCCCCCACACCAAGGTCGATAAGAGCGCGACCTTGGTCTAGAAGTTGCCGCCGGCTAGAACGTTGAGGTGTCGATCACGTAGCGGTAGCGGACCTGGCTGTTGATCACTTTGTCGTAGGCGCCCGTGATCTCGTCGCCCGAAATGATCTCCACCTGCGGCACGACGCCATGCTCGGCGCAGAAGTTGATCATCTCTTGGGTCTCGGCGATCCCGCCGATCTGCGAGCCCGCCAGAACCCGGTTGCCTCCGATCAGGCTTCCGAGCCGGAGGGTGGACGGCGCCTCGGGTAGGCCGACGTCCACCAGGGCCCCGCCGACCCGCAGCATGCCCAGCAGGTCGTCCAGGTTGGAGTCGGCGGCGACGGTCGAGATCATCAGGTCGAAGCTGCTACGGAGCGCTTTGCGCGTGGCCGGGTCGCTCATGGCGTAGTAGTGGGTGGCACCGAACCGCAGCCCGTCGGCCTCCTTCGCCAGACTTTGCGAGATGACCGTCACCTCGGCACCGAGCTTGGCGGCAATCTGGACGCCGACGTGGCCCAGTCCTCCCATGCCGACGATGGCGACCTTCGTGCCCGGGCCGACGCCCCAGCGCTTGAGTGGGGAGTACAGGGTGATGCCGGCGCACAACAGGGGGGCCACGGCCTCGAAGGGGATGGCATCAGGAAGCCGGATCAAGTAGTCCTGCTCCACGGTGATGCCTTGGCTGTAGCCGCCAGCCGTGGGCAACCCGTCGCGGCCTCTAGCCCCGTAGGTCCAGATGGTGCGACCGGGGCCGGTGCAGAACTGTTCCTGTCCGGCACGGCAGTTCTCGCAGGCCCGGCAGGAGTCCACAAAGCAGCCCACGCCGACGCGATCACCGATCTGCACCTTGTTGACCGCCGAGCCCACCTCGGTCACGATCCCGGCGAGTTCATGCCCCGGGACCAGCGGGTAGGTCGTGGGCCCCCACTCCCCCTTCGCCGTGTGAATATCGGAGTGACAGATCCCGGCGTAGGCGACTTCGAAGAACACCTCGGTGGGGCCGGGTTCGCGCCGCGTGATCGTGGTGCGGTGGAACTGACACGACGCATCGTCGGTGGCGAAAGCAAGTACCTCGGGCACGAAGACTCCTCGGATCGGGACTGGGGCAACGGCCACAATCTACGCCGGGAACGGCGCTGGCCGCCCAACCCCTGGGGGGGGCGGAGCGGCCAGCGTCGTGGTTGAGCCGTTAGCGAGCGGCGTGGCCCTCGGTGTAGTCATCGTCGTGCGACTTGACCCACGCCATGAGGCCGCGGAGCTGACGCCCGGTGGCCTCGATCTGGTGGGTCTCGCCCTGGAGGCGCAGCGCCTTGAACTCCGGAGCGCCGGCGTCCTGGTCGGCGATGAAGCGGGCGGCGAAGGCACCCGTCTGGATGTCGGTGAGGACGTCCTTCATGCGGGCCTTCACGGAGGCGTCGATGACGCGCGGACCGGAGACGTAGTCGCCGTACTCCGCGGTGTCGGAGACGCTCCACCGCTGTTTGGCGATGCCGCCCTCGTACATGAGGTCCACGATGAGCTTGAGCTCGTGGAGGCACTCGAAGTAGGCGACCTCGGGCTGGTAGCCGGCCTCAACCAGCACCTCGAAGCCCGCCATGACCAGCGCGGACGTGCCGCCGCACAACACGGCCTGCTCGCCGAAGAGATCGGTCTCGGTCTCCTCGGTGAAGGTCGTCTTGATGCCGCCGGCGCGCAGGCCGCCGATCGCCTTGGCGTAGGACAGGGCCAGCGGCCAGGCGTTGCCGGTCTGGTCGTGCTCGACCGCGACGATCACGGGAACGCCGCGACCCTCGTTGTACTCACGACGAACCAGGTGGCCGGGACCCTTGGGGGCGACCATGCACACGTCCACACCCTCCGGCGGCACGATGTAGCCGAAGCGAATGTTGAAGCCGTGGGCGAAGAACAGCGCGTCGCCCTTGTTCAGGTAGGGCGCGATTTCCGCGGCGTAGAGCCCTCGCTGGTGCTGATCGGGGGCCAGGATCATGACGAGATCGGCCTCCTTGACGGCCTCGGAGACCGTGAGGACGCGCAGGCCCTCGGCCTCGGCCTTGGCCGCCGACGGCGACCCGGGGCGCAGCCCGATCCGGACGTCGACGCCGGAGTCGCGCAGGTTCAGCGCGTGGGCGTGCCCTTGGCTGCCGTAGCCGATCACGGCCACCTTGCGGCCCTGGATGATCGACAGGTCAGCATCGTCGTCGTAGAACATCTCAGCCATCGTGTATCTCCTTGTCAGTTATGAGTTCGTGCGCGGACGCGCTTTGTCGAGCCGGGCTCGGTCGGTCAGGGATTTGCTGCCACGGGCCAACGCCACGAGGCCGGATTGGACGACTTCCCGCACCCCATAGGGTTGCAGCATTTGCATGAGGGCCGCCAACTTTTCGGGGCTGCCGGTGGCCTCGACGGTGAGCGAGTCGTTGTGGACGTCCACGGTCTTGCCGCGGAACAACTGGACGACCTCGATGATCTGGGAGCGGGTGGCGGGGTCGGCCCGAAGCTTGATCAGCATCAGCTCGCGCTTGACCGCGTTCTCCTCCAACTCCACGATCTTCAGCACCTCCAGCAGCTTGTTGAGCTGCTTGGTGATCTGCTCGAGAACCAGGTCGTCCTCGACCACCACAGTCAACGTGATCCGGGAGGTCTCCTCGCTCTCGGTCGGACCGACCGCGAGCGATTCAATGTTGTAGCCGCGGCGGGCAATGAGCCCCGCGATCCGGGCGAGGACGCCCGGCTTGTTCTCGACGAGAACGCTCAGTGTGTAGCTCTTCACAGCACTTCCTCCTCCCACACGGGCGCGAGGTCCCGAGCGATCTTAATGTCGTCATTGCTGGTGCCGGCCGCAACCATCGGCCAGACCATGGCGTCCTTGTGGACCACGAACTCGACCACCACCGGACGATCGTTGGTGGCCATCGCCAGGGCAAGCACTTCTTCGACCTCTTCTGGGGTCTCCGCGCGCAGGCCCAGGGCCCCCATCGCCTCAGCCAAGGCCGGGAAGTCGGGGATCCGATGGGTGTCGAGGTTGGTGCTGCTGTAGCGCTTGTCGTAGAACAACGTCTGCCATTGCCGCACCATGCCGAGGGACTGGTTGTTGATCACCGCGATCTTGATCGGGATGTCGTTCAAGGCGCAGGTCACCAACTCCTGGTTGGTCATCTGGAAGCAGCCGTCACCGTCGATGCCCCACACCACGTCGTTGGGACGGCCGGTCTTGGCGCCCATCGCCGCGGGAACGCAGTAGCCCATCGTGCCGGCGCCGCCGGAGTTGAGCCAGGCGCCCGGACGCTCGTGCGGCAGCAGGTGCGCTGACCACATCTGGTGCTGCCCCACGCCCGTCACATAGATGGCATCGGGGCCGGCCACCTGCCCGAGTCGCTGAATCACGTACTGCGGGGTGAGCTGGCCTTCCGAGGTCTGCTCGACCTCGACGGGGTACTTCTTCTTGAGGCCGATCATGAGCGTGCGCCACTGCTGGTAGGACGGCAGATCCACCCCGCGCAGTTCGGTGATGAGCCCCGCGATGACCTCGCGGACATCGCCCACGATCGGGACGTCGGCCACGCGGTTCTTGCTGATCTCCGCCGGATCGATGTCAGCGTGGATCACCAAGGCGTCCGGTGCGAAGCTGGACAGCTTGCCGGTCACCCGGTCGTCGAAGCGCGTGCCGAGCGCGATCAGCAGATCGGACTTCTGCAGCGCGCCCACGGCCGCGACCGTCCCATGCATGCCGGGCATGCCGAGGTTCAGTTCGTGGCTGTCGGGCAGCGCGCCGCGGGCCATGAGCGTGGTGACCACCGGGATGTTGGTGATCCGGACGAGCTCGGCCAACTCCTCGAAGGCCTTCGCCTTCACGACGCCGCCGCCGATGTAGAGCACCGGGCGGTGGGCCTTCTCGATGAGCTTGGCCGCCTCCCGGAGCTGCTTCACGTGCGGGGTGGTGGTCGGCCGGTAGCCGGGCAGCGACACCTCGGGCGGCCACACGAACGGCGCCGAGGTGGCCAGGGCGTCCTTCGTGATGTCGACCAGCACGGGGCCGGGGCGGCCGGTGATGGCCACCTCGAACGCCGCGGCGATCGCCGCCGGGATGTCCTCCGGCTTGGTCACCAGGAAGGAGTGCTTCGTGATGGGGATCGTGATGCCGCGAATGTCGGCCTCTTGGAAGGCGTCGGTCCCAATGGCCGCCGAGCTGACCTGCCCGGTGATGGCCACGATGGGAACGGAATCCATGTAGGCGTCCGCGATCGGAGTAACGAGATTGGTCGCGCCGGGGCCGGAGGTGGCGATGCACACGCCCACCTTGCCGGTCACCATCGCGTACCCCTCGGCCGCGTGTCCCGCGCCCTGCTCGTGCCGGACGAGGATGTGCCGGATTGAGCTGTCATAGAGGGGATCGTAGGCAGGGAGGATCGCTCCGCCTGGGATGCCGAAGATTACTTCGACCCCGACACGCTCCAAGGATTCGATCAGGGCTTGCGCCCCGGTGAGCACGGGTGTGGCTTCCGCGTCAGCCATGTCGGGTTCCTTTCGGTCAGGTGAGTTGTGCGTTGGAGTGTGGGCAAGAAAAAACCCCCGCTGCTGTGGGCAGACGAGGGTGCGTGTCGACGGGAAAACCCCAACGACACGCTAACTAACTACGAGCACGAACTCCTGCACGAATCCAGCTTCCCCGGCGCGAGGCGGCGGTGTCAACCGACGGGCCGCAGTTTCCGCGATGTGGGACGGGTGTCTCGTCACGGCAGCGCAGCGAGGCGGTTCGTGACGTCCGTGGCCGGATTTCCGGCGGGATCGATCGTGACGCCTTGCGTCACGAAGTTCGCCTCGTCCTGCCACAGCACCTCCCCCACGATCCACGTGCCCTTGCGCGCAATGATCCGGATGGAGCCATGCCCATTCTCGAGGGCAGTCCCGTTCTGAAGGTCTTCGGTGACGACGGCAACCACCTCGTCCCACGTGCCGGTGGCCGCGTAGGGAGCCACTTTGATCGTGGTCCCGGACGTCTTGCCCGGAGTTGCAGGGCAGGCGGTGGAACGCGCGCGGATCTGGGACATGAGCGTGCGCGCAGCCTCAGACGAGGGCATCAGCACGCCCGCTAGCTGCTGGCCCGCATCGCCGTTCTCATCCTGGATCGCTCCCATGCGGCTGGCGGTGCGCTGGGCGAACGCCGGGTAATCGAGGTAATTGGCGTAGCAGGGGTCTAGAGGACCCTTCGTGGGGCGCGAAAACCCCGCCATGTCGAACGTCGACGGCATGGTGCCGACGTCACCCAGGCTGCCATTGGCCGCCCCCTCGGACGATCCCGGCGCGGCCGCGGATGACGAAGACACCGACGACGGCGTTCCAGCGGGAGCGGTCGTGGCCGTGCATCCGGTCGTGGACGTGAGGAGCAGGCACCCAGCCAGGGTCAAAACGAGGGGAACAACGCGCACCGCCCCATTATGGTGTGCCGCACCCGCCTCCACTCCGATCGTTCAGTTCACGATGCGGGCGTGAATCTCGTTGAGGTCAATGCCGTCTTCGCGCATGCTCATCCCGGCGATGCCCGGCAGGTTGGCGTACCGCGGAATCAGATGCACGTGAGCGTGGAAGACCTCTTGCCCGGACACCCCACCGGCGTTGGAGAGGACATTCATCCCGTCTGCCCCCAGCTTCGCGGTGAGCAGTGCAGCGGTGGCGACGATGGCCGGGGCGATTTCGGCCAGAATGCTGGAGTCCTCCAGCACGGTCTCCACATGTTCCTTCGGGATGACCAGGGTGTGTCCGGCGTGCCAGGGGTTGATATCCAAGAAGGCGAGGGCTGCGTCGTCCTCGTAAACCAACTTGCTGGGGATCTCGCCGGCGACGATGGAGCAAAACAGGCATGACATGGTTTCATCGTGCCACTCGTTGGCGCCCAGACGGCGGTTAGGCCGGGAGCGGCGCCAGCATCTTGGCTACGCCCTCAGCCGGATCATCGGCTCCACCCGGAGCCCACTTGTCGGTGAGCGGCCTTCCGGCGATCGTCCAGGTCGAATAGATGGCGATGCTGCGACCCTTGCGGACGGCCAGCCAATGCGTGCCGTACGACTCCGCTACCGGCGCTCCGGCGGCATCAAATTCTTGGGTCAGCAGTGCCAGCGCCTCATCTTGGCCGTCGGCCGTCAGGTAACCCTGGAACTTCTTGGTGCCGGTCGTCGGGCACGCGTTGAGGCGTTCCCGGAGCTCCCCCATGAGTGATTGGGCGGTGGCCGGCGAGGACATGACCAAGGCGGCCTCCAAGGCGCCATTCTCCAGGTTGGGGTTGAGCACCTGTCCCATGCGGCTAAAGACGCGCTGGTTCAGCCCCGGCAGGTTGACCTGCCCCAGGCCGCAGGGGTCGAGAGCATCCATCGTGGCCTGGTTGGCGTTGGAGGCGAGGGCAAAGCCGGAGGGGACCGTACCCACGTTCTCGCGCTCGGATTTCGCCCACTTGTCGGGAGGGTTGGACGGGGTCGCGGCGGCCTGGGTCGCCGGGGCCGCGTTGGGGAGGGTGGGAGCGCTGGACGCGACGGTCGGTGACGGCGTGGGCGTCGGGCTGACGGAGGCCGGGACGGTCGCCGAGCTCGAAGGCGACGTTGGCGTAGCGACCGGGGTACTGCAGGCGCTCAAGACGACAAGCAGGGTCCCCCCGACCGCAGCGATCACAAACGCGCGCTGACTCATGCCCCCCATGGTGCCATCTCCTTGGTCCTCTCGTCCCTACCGGACCGAGAAGCCCGCCTCGGCGAGGCCCGACTTCACCTCGGCGATGGTGAGGGTTCCGTAATGGAACACCGAAGCCGCCAGCACCGCATCGGCGCCCGCCCGGGCGGCCTGGATGAAGTGGTCCACGGTGCCCGCCCCACCCGACGCGATGACGGGGACGTCGACCACGGCGCGCACGGCCCGAATCATCTCAAGGTCGAAGCCATCGGTGGTGCCGTCGGCATCCATGGAGTTCAGCAGGATTTCGCCGGCCCCGCGTTCGACGGCCTCACGCACCCAGGCGATGGCGTCAAGGCCCGCTGGCTGGCGTCCGCCGTGAGTGGTGACGCCGAAGCCGGAGGGCTGGCCGGGTTCACGGCGGGCGTCCAGCGACAGCACCAGGACCTGGTTGCCGAAGCGTCGGGCGATCTCGTCGATGGCGCCCGGGCGGCTGATCGCGCCGGTGTTGATGCCGACCTTGTCGGCGCCGGTGCGCAGCAGCGTGTCGACGTCGGCCACGGACCGTACACCGCCACCGACGCACAACGGGATGAAGACCGTCTCGGCCGTCCTGCGCACCACCTCGTGGGTGGTGGCGCGGCCTTCGGACGAAGCGGAGATATCGAGAAAGACCAGTTCGTCCGCACCTGCGGCACCATAGGCGGCGGCGAGTTCGACCGGATCGCCGGCATCGCGCAGGTTCACGAAGTTGACGCCCTTGACAACCCGGCCGTCGTGGACGTCCAGGCACGGGATCACACGGAGGGCGACGGGCATGGGCGCCAGCCTACAAGACGGCGTTCTCACAGCCTGATCACGGCGGGGTTCGCTGCCCGAAAGCAGTCTGTTTTGACCGTCCCACGGGGGGTTAAACTCTTGGTCAGACCTGCCGAAGGGATCACCGATGGGCGCCATCAACCACTTGCGTTTCCGGCGCAAACAGTTCGAGAAATTCCTTCAGGAGCGCTACGCGAACGCCGACGTTTATAGCTATGGGTCGGCGGAGCCACCCGTGGCGAAGGGCCCGTACTCGACGGCCTACTTGGCGCATGAAGGGGCGATCGCCCACAAATGGGACCAATACCTTGACGCCTACGATGCCCTCTTGGCGCCCGTCCGGTACGGGATACCCGGCACCGACAAACCGTTACGGTTCCTAGAGATCGGAGTGTCCCATGGGGGCTCCCTCGAGGTGTGGCGCGACTACCTCGGGCCCGACGCGATCATCCACGGCCTCGACATCGACCCGCGCTGCGCGAATGCCGTGGCGCCCGAGGTAGCCACCGTCCACATCGGTTCTCAGGCCGATCCCTCGATGCTGCGCCAGGTGGTGGCGGCCATGGGCGGTGTCGATGTCGTGTTGGACGACGGCAGCCACATGGCCGAACATCAACGGATCAGCTTTGACACGCTGTGGCCGATGCTGACGTGGAACGGGCTCTACATGTGCGAGGACGTCCACACGGCCTACTGGCCGACCTACGGCGGCGGGTATCACCGTCCGGGCCAATTCATGTCGGTGACCAAGCAGGTGATCGATGGCATGCATGGCTGGTACGCCAAACTGCCGCCCAGCGAGTTGCACCGACGTGGCCAGCACGAGGTCGGCGCCGTCCACGTCTACGACAGCCTGGTCGCGTTCGAGAAGCGCCGCCGCCAGCAGCCGACGTGGACGGTCCGCGGCACCGGCTCCCTCAACGACCAGGGGCCCGAACCGAGCTAGTGGGGCGTCGGTCCCGTCACCACGGGGCGGTCCGTCGCGGTGTACGCAGACCACGAGCCGACAAAGAGGCGACCGCGTCCGAGGCCGGCATACTCCATAGCCAGCAAGTCATGGCACGCCGTGACTCCTGAGCCGCAATGGGCCACCGCCTGGTCGGCATCGGTGACCCCCAGCTCCGCGTAGCGCTCCCGAAGTTCCGCGGGGGTGCGGAAGCGCAGTTGCGCGTCCACGTTGCCGACCCAGGCGGCGCTGCGCGCGCCGGGCATGTGGCCGTGCCGGTCGTCCAGCGGATGCGGCACTCCCTGGTAGCGATCGGACGGACGGGCGTCCAAGACCGGGGCGTCCGCCGCGGCGAGCTCGGCGGTCTCCTCCAGGCTGGCGAACGCCTCCACAGGCCACGGGCGCGGCGCGAACCAGGCGTGGCGCGTCGCCGCGTCCGCCTCGGACAGCACGTCGTCACGCCGCACCCCGCCGTCAAGGATGGCGGCGTCAGTGCCGACGAGGCGCAGCATCCACACCAGGCGGGCCGCTATCGCACCGGCCGCGTCGTCGTAGGCCACCACCACTGAGTCATTGCCGATGCCTGCCACGCTCATCACCCGCGCGAACGCTTCCGGGGTGGGGAACGGATGACGCCCCCCGGCAACGGTGGGCGCCCCGGAAAGATCCTCCACGTCGACGTGGACCGCCTGCGGCAAATGCCCCACCCGGTAGGCGTCCAACCCGCGGCGGCCGTCGAAATAGGAGCGAGCATCGACCAGCACACTCTCGGGATGCTCGGCCAACCAAGCGCGGTTCACAACAGGCGGGATCATGCGTTGATACAACCACACGACGCAAGGGGGCCCGCCGGGACGGCGCGGCCCGATCGGACGGCGTCTGGCGCCCGGTCAGTCCTCGGTGAGGTCGAGATCGACGACACCACGGCGCATGCGGACGATCGCCTCGCGGCAGGTCTTTCGCAGCGGCCCCGGGCCCGAGGCCTCAGCAAGTTGTCCGGCGAGGTCGATGACTTGACGCGTCCAGCGGACGAAGTCGCCGGCGGTCATGCCGCTGGTGTCGAGCACCTCGGCCAGGTCGCGGCCCGAGGTCCACGCGAAGATCGATTCCGCGAACCCGATGTCGAGGTCGCGCGCGCGCTCCAAGCGATGGTCGCGCTCAAGCAGTGACACGTCGCGCCACACCCGGCGCAGCACCGATTGGGCCGCCTCGGAGTTCCTATTGGGCATGCGGGCCGGACGACGTTGGTCCGCGCCGCGGGCCTCGAACACGATCGAGGAGATCACAGCCGTCAGTTCTGGCGCCGATAGATCGTCCAGCACCCCCGCCCGGAGCGCCTCGGCCGTGACGAGGTCCAGCTCGGAATAGATCCGCGCGAGCATCCGGCCCGAGTCGGTCACCCCCTGGCCCTTGTCCGTGAGGTAGCCGAGCGCCTCCAAGACGCCGCAGATCCGATCGAAGCGCACCGCGATGGTGTTCGTGCGGCGTTCGGCCTGGCGTTCCAGCCCGGCCCGCTCCCGCTCCAAGCGCAGCGCGACCTCGGCGGCTCGCGCGTGCTGCTCGCGATCGGGGCAGCGATGGCAGGGCTGCTGCTTGAGCTCCATGCGCAGCAGTTCGATGCGGGTCGCCGCGTCCTCGGCCATCGCCTGGGGCTCGTACCGGGTTGGGGAGGTGTCGAGGGTGGCGAGCTTGCTGCGGAACGCGGCGAACAGCGTGCGGCGGGTGGCCCCATCGCGCGGATCGACGTGCTTGGGAACGCGCATGCGCCCGATCACGGCCGGCGGCACCGGGAAGTCGCCGCTCGCCAGGCGCTTGATTTGTCCCTCCTGGGTCAACACCTGCGGATGCGGGCCGCCCTCGCGGGGACGCGTGTTGTCGGGATCCAGCACGGCTACCCACCCCTGATGGCGGCCGCTGGGCACCCCCACGATGTCGCCCGGCTCGAGATGATCCAGCACCTCGTCAGCCTCGGCGCGACGATCGGCTCGGCGCGCCTTGGCGGCCTGCGCCTCAACCTCGGAAATCTGACCGCGCAGGCGCGCGTAGTCGCGGAAATCGCCGCGGTCGCAGTCGGCTTCGGCCCACGCCGCATCGATCTGCTTGGTGAGCCGCACGATGGCCCGCGACAGTCCGACCACGCCCGAATCGGCCTGGTATTGGGCGAAGGACTGCTCCAGCAGGGCTCGCGCGCGGTCCCGTCCGACGGCCCCCACGAGGTTGACAGCCATGTTGTAGGTCGGCGCGAAGCTGGAGCGCAGCGGGTAGGTGCGCCGCGAGGCCAGGCCGGCGACGGCCCGCGGGTCGAAGTTCGTCTGCCACAGCACGACGGCGTGGCCCTCGACGTCGATGCCGCGGCGACCCGCGCGCCCGGTGAGCTGGGTGTACTCCCCCGGCGTGATGTCGGCGTGGGTCTCGCCGTTGTATTTCACCAGCTTCTCCAGCACCACCGACCGGGCGGGCATATTGATGCCGAGCGCCAGGGTCTCGGTGGCGAAAACGACGCGCACCAAGCCCTTGAGGAAGGCCTCCTCGACGCAGGCCTTGAACGCGGGCAGCATCCCGGCGTGGTGGGAGGCGATGCCTCGCCCCATGGCAGCGGCGAAGGTGCCGAACTCAAGGGCGTCGAGGTCGGACGGGGTGAGCCCGGCGGTGTGCTTGGCGAGCAGTTGTTCGACCTCACGCCGCTCGAACTCATTGGTGAGCCGGAGCCCCGAGTTGAGCAGTTGGCCGACCGCGGCGTCGCAGCCTTGGCGCGAGAAGATGAAATAGATGGCCGGCAGCAGCCCGTCGGCCGCCAAGCGTTCGACCGTGCCATCGCGGCGAGGAACAAGGTTCGACTTCGGCGGCGCACCGCGGAACCCCTTTTGGCGGGCGGCGATCTTGCCGCGCACCTTGCCGCTGCGCAGCGCGCGGGAATCGTCCCGGACGCCGCGCGCCTCTTCCTTGGCCAGGCGCAGCAGTTCGGGATTCACGTCCGGGGTCTCCCCCGTCAGCGGGCGCGCGGTGGGGGCCTCCCCCTCGAACAGGTCATAGAGGCGCCGGCCGGCCAACACGTGCTGGAACAACGGCACCGGACGCCGCTCGGAGACCACCACAGCCACATCGCCGCGGACCTCGTCGAGCCAGGCTCCGAACTCCTCGGCGTTCGACACGGTCGCCGACAGGCTCACCACCTGGACGCTCGCCGCCAGCCCGATGATGACTTCCTCCCACACCGCGCCGCGGAAGCGATCGGCGAGGTAATGCACCTCGTCCATCACCACGAAGCCGAGCCCGGTCAGGGTGTCGGAACCCGCGTAGATCATGTTGCGCAGCACTTCGGTGGTCATGACGACGACCTGCGCCTCGGAGTTGATCGACACGTCGCCGGTCAGTAAGCCGACATTGGCTTCCCCGTGCCGTTCGACAAGGTCGTGGTACTTCTGGTTCGACAGCGCCTTGATGGGGGTCGTGTAGAAGCATTTGCGACCGGTGAGCAGCGCCAAGAAGACAGCGAACTCGCCGACGACGGTCTTACCGGCCCCGGTGGGGGCCGCGACCAGCACCCCTCGCCCAGCGGCGACGTGCTCACAGCCCTGCAGTTGGTAGTCGTCGAGACCAAAGGAATAGGTTGCCGCAAACGCGGCCACGGTGGCGTCCATCGCGCCCCAACCTACGGCACGAGCAAGGTGAGCGCCCGAGGAAGCGCCGTCACAGTGAGCGGGACAGGTCCGAGTTCCTCGCCGTCAGCCATGCCGAAGAGGCCGTCACCGTCGATGTGGACGGTCGTCGCGCGACGGAACTCGATGGCGGGGTGGGTCCGGAAGGAGCCGTCGAACATCTTGGGCAGCATCCGGATCAAGACCCAGCGGCTCACCGCGTGGACGATTGTCAGGTCCAGCAGGCCGTCCGTCACGTCGGCGTCGGGGCAGGCCTGCATGCCGCCGCCCATGACGCCGGCGTTCCCGACGGTCACAAACATGGCGTCCGTTTCGAGGAGCTCGCCGTCCAGGAGCAACCGATAGGGCAAGGGATCGAACCCGCGCAGTTCCCGCAGCGCGGCCGCGGTGTAGGCCAGCGACCCCAGCGACCAGCGCATGCCGTTGCCGCGCCGGTTCACCCGCGAGTCGTAGCCGGTGCTCACGATGCTGCCGACGAGCTCGCGCTCCCGGCCACCAACGAGGTCACCGGTCACCTCGGCCAGATCGACGCGCCTCGTGTTGCCCGCGATGATGGCCGCGACCGCGCCTTGGGCGTTCGTCGCCGCCCTCATGCCGCGGCAGAAATCGTTGCCCGTTCCGGCTGGGATGACCCCGAGGGGCACGTCGGTGCCACCGCAGGCGTTGAGGCCGAGGTGCGCGATACCGTCCCCACCCATGACCAAAAGCGTGTCGGGGCGCTGCCCAGGGACGCCGGGACGGGCCGTGGCGACGGCCCTGACGCACAGCTCGCGGGCGTGGTCATACGAACTGCTTTCCCACACGTCGAGGTCGACGCCCGGAAGTTCGCGCTGCAGGCGTTGGACGAGCCCCGGGAGCAGCCGCTTCGCGCGCCCCCTGCCCGACGCCGGGTTGACTACCAAGGTCAGGTTCGGCGTCGAGGGCTCGGTCACGCCTGCGCCTCGGCGTCCGCCTTGAGGGCCCGGCGGTCATGGATGCGGCAGACGACCTCGGCGGCAATGAACAAAGCCACCAGCGGCAGGGCTAACGCGAGCATCGAGAAGGGGTCAGGGGAGGGAGTCACGGCGGCGGCGAAGACGAACAATCCGAAGATCACGTAGGTGCGCACCTTCGCCAACTGGCGGGCCTTCACAATGCCCGCCATGTTGAGCCCGATGAGGAAGACCGGCAGCTCGAACGCCAGGCCGAAGATCACCATGAGTCGCAATTGCATGTCGAGGAAGGCGTTCACGTCGAGCAGGTTGGTGATGGTGCCACCCGTCGACGGAGTGAGCGCGAGCATCGCCGAAATGCCGGTCGGCAGCACGATGTAGCCGATGGCCACGCCCAGCAGGAACAACGGAACAGCCACTGCCACGAACCGAATGGCCCACTTGCGCTCGTGCGCGTGCAAGGCCGGGACAATGAACGCCCACGCTTGGTAAATCCAGATGGGGCTAGACACGATGAGCCCAGTCACGCCCGCGATCATCATGATCAGGGTGAACGGCGCGGCCACGCCCGAGATCACGGCCTTCGGATCAAGGCTGGGGTTCGTTTCCTTGAGCAGCTCCAGGGCCTTGAGCCACGGCTGCATCAGCAGGCCGTAGATCGCGTTGTAGAAGAAAGCAGCAATGACCGCCGTCAGGACGATCGCCAGCGTGGAAATAATGACCCGATAGCGGAACTCACGGAGATGATCCGCCAGCGACATCACCCCTCCGGGAGCGCCCTTCGGGGGTTTGAGCCAGGCGAGTCGATCGCGCTTGGCCACAGACTCAGCTCTGGTCGGTGGGCTTGACGACCTTGGGGTCGGTTGCGGGGTCCTCGACCGTCGGAGCGGACTCGCCCTTGTTCAGGGACGCAGTCTCTTCCTTGAACTCGCGGATCGCCTTGCCTGCGTTCTTGCCGAACGAGGTCAACTTGGCGCCACCGAAGAGCACCAACGCCACGACGGCGATGATGATCCACTCAAAGCCCTGGGGCAGTCCCAACAGAGGAACAATCGACATCTCAGTCTCTTTCGTATCGGTCGACGGACGATCCACGCCCGCCCGTCAGATCCAGGTGCGACACAAGCTCTCCAAGCTCTTCGACCCGGGTGCCGAGCATCGCGACCTCGGAGAAAAGGTCAGACGCCTGGTGTGCCAGGCGAATAGCGAACGCCACCATGACGACCAAGCCCCCGAGGGCGATCGCCACAAAAACCCACGCCAGCATCACACTCCCACCCTACCCGCGCGGACTAGCGCCATAAAGCCGCAGCGCACTCGTGGCCGCCCGGGCGGCCGGGACGCCGAGTTCCGGCGGATGGACGCGTTTGATCCCCGGACCCAGCCGCAGCAGGAGGGCCTGCAGCCACTCGAGATCGGCGACCTTCAACGTGACGCGCTGACCGCCGCGGATAGCCAAGCTCCGCACCACGGGGTAATACTCCGCGATCCAGGCGGCGTCGGACGTGACGTCGAGGGTCGCGGTCACGACGTTCGGACGCGCGTCCAGCCAGGCCGCATCGAACGCGGGAGGCGCACCGTGGTCGTCGACCCGCTGGCCCGCACGTTCCACCGCGTGGATCCGATCGAGGCGGTAGGTGCGCCAGGCTTTGCGGGCCAACGCCCAGCCCTGCAGGTAAGCGAAACCGTCCACCAGCACGATGACGGAGGGGTCCACCAGCGGCTCATCGGGCTCGGTGCGACTCGCGGGGGCGTAGTCCAAGCGGACGCGCTCCCCCGCGTCGATGGCTGCCGTCAGTGCCTCCCGAACGTCGGCCGCGCCGGAGTTCACCTGGACGCCCACCTCGGGTCCGGGGGTGGCCGCCGCGGCGCTGGAGAGCTTGGCCAAGGCGCTGTCGACCGCGTCGGCAAGCGGCCCGGTGACCACTTCCTTCATGGCGCGCAAGGCCACAACGAGGCTCACCGCTTCGCCGGGGGTGAAACGCATGGGGCGAGCCAGATAGGGGGCGTTGGACAGCGTGATGGTGCCGTCGGATTCCACGGCGTCCATGTCGATCTCGATGAGGTCATCCGGGAGGCCGCCCGGGAGGCCGCAGAACCACAGCACGTGGAGATCGGCCAGTAGCTGCCGCGGGGTCACCCCGAAGGCCTTCGCCGTCAGGGACACTTCCGCGCGCGGGTGGCTTTGCAGGTAGGGCACGAGGGCCAGCAGCCGCTCGACCTGATCGGACGAGGTCGCCATCAGCGTGCCACCGCCTCGAGGTGGCGGATGAGGGCCGTGCGCAGGTCGTCCGGGCCCAGCACCAGCACGTCATCAGCGAAACGGGCGATCTCGCCCACGAAGTCGCCGCCAGTCGAGTAGGGCACTACCCAGGCCTCGAAACCCGGTGGAACGCCAGGCGCGGACGGAGAGGGATAGCCCCGTCGGCGCAATTCCGGGGCGCGTCCCCCGCGGATCGCCAGGGACGCTTCCGCGTCTGGGCCGGCCGGGTCGATCCAACGCATCACCATGCCGGGATCGACCCCGTCCGGCACCTGGTAGGCGCCAGGTTTCCCGTCCAATTCCGGGGTGCTTTCGAAACGCGCCAGTTTGAATACCCGGGGGGCGTCGCGGCTCGCGTCCAGGCCCTGGAGGTACCAAGCGCCGTTGCGATAGGTGAGGTGCCATGGCTCCACCACCCGGCGCAGGCCCCGGTAGTCGAAGGTGACCCGGGTGCGGGTGAGGGCGGCGTTCCAGACGGTCTCAAAGGCGGGCTCCCGTGCGCCCACCGAGAGCGCGAGGCCCGCCAAGGGAACGGCGTCCAGCTCGAACCCCGCGGCGCGCAGTTTGGCGACGGCGCTGACTGCTTGTTCGGCCAGGCTGGCCTGCTCCCAGAGTTTGCTCGCCAACCCCAGCGCGGTGATTTCGCCGCGGCTGAAGTCGACCGGCGGCAGCTCGAAATCGGCCCGGCGGATGCGATACCCGAGCTCGTCATCGAAGAAGGCGTCATTCGACCCGGTCTCGATGGGCACGCCCATGGAGCGGAGGTCGTCCTTGTCGCGCTCGAACGTCCGCTCGAAGGCGCCGTCGGTGAGGCCGTGGTAGCCCTCGATGGTTTCCCGGATCTGCTCGCGGGTCAGGTAGCGCTTGGTCATGAGTAGGCAGATCGCCAGGTTCAAGACCCGTTCCGATTTGCGCGCGCTCACCCGTTTCCCCTTCCACAGACGACCTTTCGAAGGCTAGCAGCGCCTTGGGATTCGCCGTCCAAGAATCGCTGGCCGCCGCGGGGGACGCGCCGAATGCCTGCCCGCCACGGATGGGACGGTGGTCACGATCAGCGCCTCGGCCCCACTACCGTGGGCGCATGCTTAAGAACTTGGATCGAATCCGCCGCTCGGAGGGCGTCCGCCCCGCACGCCGCCTCGCGCAGGTCGGCTCGCTGCTGATGGCCGGCACCGTCTTGGCTGTCGCCGGGTGCGCCAGCCCGTCCGGCACCTTGAGCACCGGCACCCCCGCAGCCACAGCTTCCGGCACCACGGCCGCAGCTTCCGGCACCGCGGCCGTGAACTCCACCGCAGCGCTCACCGCCGATCAGTTCAAGAAACTCCTTGCCCAGAGCACACCGGCGGGCTTCACGATCACGGCGGCGTTCGCGCCTCGGCCGACCAGTGCGGCGCTGCCCGCCGCGTGCGTGGCCTTTGGCGAATCGGCCCTCGCCAGTTCGTACACCTCCAGCGGGGCGCAGCACGGCGGAAAGACCTTCAACGTGGCACTCAACCTGCTCAAGACCACGTCGACGGACTTCACGACGGCCTTCATTGCTGCGTGCTCCGGCTCGGCTTCCGGACTCACGTCAACCACCGGCACGAGCGGCGGGGTCGTGTGGGCGGTGCACTCGGCCGAGAACTCCTCGATCCTCTTGGAGGAGTACCGCGGCGTCGGCCTTGCCGTGATCCCGCCCACCGGTGGTGTGTCCATTTCGGCTGACGATTTCACGAAGGATTTCGCCGCCAGCGTTGACGCTGCGGCCGCTTAGGGTCACGGCGCGTGCGCCCCATGACCGGACGATTCGCCCCGACCCCGACCTCGGAACTCCATCTGGGCAACGTCAGGACGGCCCTCATTGCGTGGCTGATGGCCCGCCGCGAGGGCGGACGGTT
Source organism: Micropruina sp. (assembly GCA_016716635.1). Taxonomy (GTDB): domain Bacteria; phylum Actinomycetota; class Actinomycetes; order Propionibacteriales; family Propionibacteriaceae; genus JADJVZ01. The sequence continues at coordinate 608,917 of JADJVZ010000011.1, read as the reverse complement.
TCTGCTGCGCATCGAGGATCTCGACACTCAGCGGATGGCGGGCTCGAGCCAGATTGCGGCTCGCCAAGAAGCCGACCTTGCCTGGTTGGGGCTCACCTGGGATGGCGAGGTGATGCTCCAGTCGAGGCGCGCGAACGCCTACGCGGCGGCCCTCGAATCACTCCAAGGTCGCGCCTACGAGTGCTTCTGTACGAGGCGCGATATCGCCGAAGCCGCCGTCGCCCCTCACGGCGACGGCTATCGTCCCTACCCGGGAACCTGCCGCGAGCTGAGCGCCGCCCAGCGGGCCGAGCGACGCGGGTCCCGTCCGGCGGCTCTCCGCATCAAGGCGGCCGGGGTCGTGCAAACCGTCAATGATCTGTGGGCCGGCGACGTGACGGCGGTCGTCGACGACTTCGTCCTGGTCCGTAACGACGGCACACCCGCCTACAACCTGGCGGTCGTCGTGGACGATCTCGCCCAAGGCGTCGATCAGGTGGTGCGCGGCGACGACCTTCTTTCCAGCGCCCCGCGGCAGGCCTGGCTGACCCGTCAGTTGGGCGGCGAGGTGCCGCGGTACGCGCATGTGCCGCTCGCTGTGAACCCCTCCGGACGTCGCCTCGCCAAGCGCGAGGGGGACGTGACTCTCGCCCAACTGCGGGACCGCGGGTGGGCGCCCGAGCAGGTGGTGGCGTTACTGGCGCACTCGTTGGAGTTGGCGCGAGGTCGGGATCGAGTCAGGCCCGCGGATCTACTCGAGGAGTTCGCTCCGACGCAGGTGCCCCGCAGCCCCTGGGTGGTCGACCCGGACGTCGTGCTGGGAACCGGGCCGCGTCAGGCCTGAGCCGGCACCTCCTGCAAGCTACAGCCTCCAGGCGCTTGTGATCAGCCCACGAAGGACGAGTAACGCCCTATTGGCCGGCGCTGGTGTAGAGCAAGTCGACAACGTAGACGACCGTGTCGCCCTTCTCGACCACCGGGTTCGTGTTGCCATTCGGCCAGCTGTCCGCAGGCGGGATCACCAGCAGGACTCGGGAACCGACTGCCTTGTCGACCAGGCCCGTCTTAAAGCCGTCGATCGAGTTGGCCAGCTTGTCGATGTCAACCTCGGCGAAGTGGTCATCAACGACCTTGCCGGTTTTCCAGGAGTAGCCGACGTAGTGGGTCAGCACGTAGTTGGCTGCCGCCACCTTGGCGCCGGAGCCTTGAATGACCACCTGGCTCACCAACGTGGTAGGCGGTGTAGCGCCTGCAGGAATCGTGATCGACGGCTTGCCGTTGACGTCCGTGACCTGCGGCAGGCCAGCAGGAATGGCGACCGGGGTACCAGACGGGCCCGACAGCTGAGCGTCAATGATGTCGACGACGAAGACGAGCGTGTCGCCCTTGGCGATCCCGGTTGGGAGCGTCTGGGCAGAGTCGTAGCCATCGGCACCCGGCATCGCGATGAGCACGCGGTCGCCGATGTTCTTTCCGGCCAGGCCCTTGGTGAAGCCAGCCACCACACCTCCGGCCAAGCTGAGCTCGATGGCGCCCGACTTGCCGAAGGAAGAATCGAAGACCTGCATCGTGCGTCCATTGACGCCGGTGTATTGCACCTTGACGATCGCGGTATCGCTGACGGCGGCACCCGTGCCCGCGGTGAGAACCGTGGAGCGTGTCTGATCGATCGCCATCGGGCTCGTGATCGTCACCGTCGCGTCCGTGTTGAACGTGCCCGCCACTTTGATGCCGTCCAGGTTGTTGACCACCGGGGCGGGCGTGATGGTTTCGGACGGGCTTGGCGTTGCACTCACACTCGGCGACGCCGAGACGCTCGCGGACGGAGTTGGGGTCGCCCCCGAGGTACCGGAGCAGGCCGAGGTCAACGACAACAGCGCCGCGACAACGGCGATCCCCACAGGGCGAGCACTACGAAAAGCCACCCGCGTAGCCTACCGGTTCGGCAACTGGAACCTTCGCACCGCCGGAACGCGTGGTTCCTGTGAGATCCGCCGGATCAACGCCTCCGCTGCTGCGTCGGCCACCACCAGCGGATCCGGGAGGGCCACGGTCACCTCCCCCGTCGCGAAATCACGGACGGTGACGCTCTGCCAATCGACCACAGCGTCGCGCCCGTGGGCCCGGATCGCGGCCACCAAGGCGCCCCGGACGTGGGCGCGGGTACCCGGAGGCGGTTCTTGCTGGGCGCGCTGGACGTCCTTCGGATTGGTGAGCCGCACGCGCTCGCCGCGGGCCTCCATGAGCCGCAGCAGCCCCGCCGGACGACCGTCCCGCTCCCCCAGCTCGTGGCAGGCCAGGTCGATCGCCGCCAGTTTCGGGTCATTGGGCGCCACGCCGTGGCGTTCGCGGAAACGCCGCAAGAGCGCGCGCTTCGCCGCCCAATCGACGAGATCGGCGACATCGTCTGCCCGGTCGTCGGCGACGGCGTCTAGGACGCGCGTCCAGGTTCGCAGCACCCACGCCCGCTCCGGGGTGCCATCGTCCGAGACCGCTGCCAGGAACCCCCGTTGGACGTCCAGCGCCGAGATAGTGGTGCCATCGCGGCGGGTCAACACCGCCAGCGGATTCTCCGAGGCCGCCAGGACCACAGCGGACGGATCGGCGAGGGCCAGCTCGGCGAAGGGCACCTGACCCTCGCGCAGGGCCGCCTCGCAGGCCTCCAGCACCGCCAACGTCGCCCCCCACTTCAGCGCGATCGTGGCCTCCCCGAGGTTGGAATCGCCCGCGATGACGTGCAGCCGCCGCCAGCGACCGGGATCGGCCAACGGTTCGTCCCTGGTATTGATGAGCGGCCGGGACTTCGTGGTGTCGGGCGAGACCAGGTCGCGCAGGAAGGCCGACCGTTGCCCCAGCACGAACCGCCCTGACCGCAACGCCCCGGCACCGCAGATGATCTGCCGCGTGACAAGGAACGGCACCATCGCCTCGGTGAGCAGCGCGTAATCAAGGTCGCGGGACACCTGGTAGTTCTCGTGGCTGCCATAGGTGTTGCCGTGGGTGTCGGCGTTGTTCTTGAACAGGCGGACGTCCAGGTCACCCTCGGCTTCGGCCACCGCTCGCGCGGCGAGCCCGGCCACCAGGTCGTCCCCGGCTCGCTCGTGGGTGAGCAGCGTGAGCAGATCGGCGGCCTCGGCGGTCGCATACTCCGGATGCGAACCGACGTCGAGGTAGAGGCGTCCGCCGTTGGGGAGGAAGACGTTGGTGGTGGCGTGTTCGGAGGCCACCGAGGCGAACAGTGTCTGGGCGGCATCGTCGCAGGCCATCCTCCGCCAGCGACCGTCGGCCAAGCGGGTGCGGGCGGTCAGCCCGTACTCGGTCTCCCCACCGAAGACCCGCATGTCACATCTTCACCATGTCCAGCAGGGTGCCGAGCTCGTCGCGGGACAACTCGCGGATCTCTCCCACGGCGAGCGTTCCGACCCGGACGGGGCCGATGGACGTCCGCGAGAGCCGGCGGACCGGATGCCCGATGGCGTCGAACATCCGCCGGACGATGCGGTTTCGGCCCTCGTGGATGATGACCGTCAGCAGTGTCTTGTCGCCGCCGCGCTGGATCAGTTTGACCTTGTCCGGACGCACGACGCCGTCTTCGAGGCGCACCCCCCGGGTCAGCCACTTGAGCTCGTTGTTGTCGAGATCACCGGCCACCTCGGCCAGGTAGCTCTTGGGCACCTCGTAGGAGGGGTGCGTCATCCGGTTCGCGAACTCGCCGTCGTTGGTGAGCAGCAGCAACCCCTCGGTGTCGGTGTCGAGGCGTCCGACGTGGAACAACCCGAGGCTCTCGCGCCGCCGCAGGTAGTCGCGGATCGTGGGGCGACCCTCGGGATCGTCCATGGTCGACACGACCCCACGTGGCTTGTTCAGGACGAGGTAGACGTGGCGGCGAGCGGCCGGGATGCGGGACCCATCGACGCGGATCACGTCCCTTTCGGGATCGACGCGGCGACCCTGCTCCATGACGATCTTGCCGTTCACCTCGACCCGACCCTCATCGATCATGATCTCGGCGTTGCGACGGGAGGCGATTCCGGCCGCGGAGAGCACCTTCTGCAGGCGGATGCCCTCGACCTCTTCGGTGGTGCCTTCGACTTCGTCACTCATCGGTGCCCTCGCTATCAGGGGTCGCCGACGGGGCAACCTCACCGTGAGAGGGTAGCGCCTCAGGCGTGACCAACTCCGCCAGTTCGGCCTCCAGGGCGGTGGCTTCGGGCAGGTGCGGGGCGAGCGGTGGCAGGTCCGTGATCGCTTCTAAGCCCATCCGCTCCAGGAAGTACGGAGTGGTGGCGAACAGTGTGGCGCCCGACTCGGGGTCGCGCCCTACCTCGGCGATCAGTTCGCGGGTTTGCAGGGTGCGCATCACGCCATCAACATTCACGCCACGGATGTTGGAGACCCGGCTGCGCGACAGCGGCTGCATGTAGGCCACGACCGCCAGGGTTTCCAGGGCTGCCTGCGACAGCCGCGCCGATTGTCCTTCCAGCACCCAGCGTCCGATCAGGTCGTGGTGCTCGGGACGGGTGTAGTAGCGCCAGCCCCCAGCCACGAACCGCAACTCGAAGCCACGCTTCGTCGCCGAGTAGAACCGGACGAGCTCGTGGAGCGCCTCCTCGACCAGCGGTACCGGAACGTCGAGCGCCTCGGCCAGCTCCAGGGACGCCATCGGCTCGGTCGCCATCAACAGCAGCGCCTCCAACGGCCCGGTCAGGTCCGCGATGGTCGGATGAACGATGGCCGTCGTGGTGGGTTCGTCGCTCATGCGGACGTCCCTTCGGGGTCGGACGCAGTCGCGTCGAATTCGTCGGAGATTTGGAAACTGCCGGTATCGGATCCCATCCAGCGGATGGTGAGCTCGCCCAGCGGGGTGAGTTGCTCGAAGGCCACGGCCGCTTCGCGGAACAACTCCAGCAGTGCCAGGAAGCGCGCCACCACGACCAGGCGGTCGTCGGCGTCAGCGACGAGGGCACGGAAGGTGAGGGTCTTGGCCGCACGCAGGCGCTCCACAATGACGTCCGCCTGATCGCGGACGCTTACCCGCGAGCCATGTAGGTGGGTGAGCGACACCTCCTCCTGCTCGCGGGGGGCCATCGCGCGGGCGGCCAGCCACGGCAGATCGTCCACCGTGATGGGGATCACCACCTCCGGCAGCAGCGAGGCGAACTGCGGCTCCAGCCCGCCGGGCCGCGGGAAGCGATGCGCCTCGTCGGCCAGCCGCGTGGCGATCCACGCGGAGACCTGCTTGAAGGCGCGGTACTGCAATAGCCGGGCGAACAGCAGGTCGCGGGCCTCCAGCAGCGCCAGGTCTTCGGGATCCTCCACCTCACCGTGCGGCAGCAGCCGGGCCGCCTTGAGGTCGAGCAGGGTCGCCGCCACCACGATGAACTGGCTGGTCTGATCCAGATCCCAGCGCCCGGGGCCCGATTCGGCCGTCGCCGCCCGGATGTGTGCGATGAACTCGTCGGTCACCGTCGACAACGCGACCTCGGTGATGTCCATCCGGTGGCGGCTGATGAGCTGCAGCAGCAGGTCGAAGGGGCCCTCAAAGTTGCTGAGCCGGAGATTGAACGCAGGCCCCTGGCCGATGCTCACGCGCCTGTCAGCCTCTTGATGAACTCGGCGTCTGCGCCGTGCTCCTCGAGATCGGCCATGGCGGTCGCGATGGCCGCGCGGACGATCCGTCCCCGGTCCACGGCCACACCGTGGCGCGCCCGCAGGGTCAGCCGCGACTGCTCCAACGCGATGAGCTCGTCGGAGGAGACGTAGACCGTGATCTTCTCCTCGTGCTTGATGCGTCCGGTGACCGTCGGGGCGGCATCGTCGACGACCTCGGCTACCGCAGCGGGCTGCGGCTCAGGGCTGGTGGCGCGGAAGAGTTCCGACGCGCCGGGAAGGCCTACGCGCCGGGACATTTGGCGAGCACCTCCTTGGCGAGCATCCGGTACTGGGCGGCGCCCGGTGAGTTGGTGGCATACGTGGTGATGGGCTCGCCCGCGACCGTGGTCTCGGGGAACTTGATCGTCCGCCGGATCACCGTGTGGAAGACCTCGTCGCCGAAGGCCTCGGTGACGCGCTCCAGCACCTCGCGGGAGTGCAGCGTGCGGGCGTCGTACATGGTGCCGACGATGCCGAGCACCTGCAGGTCGGGGTTGAGTCGGTCCTGCACCTTGGTGATCGTGTCGGTCAGGAGGGCGATGCCGCGCAGCGCGAAGAACTCGCACTCCAGGGGCATCATCACCTTGTCGGCGGCCGTCAGCGCGTTGATGGTGAGCAGGCCGAGCGACGGCGCGCAGTCGATCAGGATGATGTCGTACTCGCCCCGGACTTTCGCCAACACCCGCGTGAGCGTCTGCTCGCGGGCCACCTCGGAGACCAGCTGCACCTCGGCTGCCGACAGGTCGATGTTGGCGGGCAGCAGGTCCAGCCCCGCCACGTTGGTGGGACGGATGACCTCGTGGATGTCCGTGCCCTTCATGAGCAGCAGGTTGTAGATCGAGGTCTCCAACAGGTGCGGATTGACGCCCAGCCCGACCGACAGCGAACCCTGCGGATCGAAGTCCACGAGCAGCACCTTGCGGCCGGTCTCGGCCAGCGCGGCGCCTAGGTTGATGGTGGTCGTGGTCTTGCCGACGCCCCCCTTCTGGTTGCACATCGCGATGATCAGCGCGCGCATCGCCCTCGCGGGGTCGGGCACGGTGGGCTCGGGCAGGTTCGGCAGCGGGCGGCCCGTCGGGCCGATCTCACCGACCGCCACGGAGGTTTCCGGTTCGACCACGGAGGCCTCTGATTCGAACAGCGCAGGATCGTTTGAGGTCACGGTTTCCTTTCCCTGGCATCCCGGGGAAGCGCCGCTCGCGCGGATGGGTTGCCGTTCTCGCGATGAGATTACCCCACGAAAAGACGACAAAGTGACATCACGCAGGGACCGGTCCGGACGTGTCGGCGACCCTCAACGCCACCTCAAGACCTCACGTCTAGCGCGCCCGCGGGTGGCTGGTGAGGTATACCTCGCGCAGGTGGTCGAGGGTCACCAACGTGTAGATCTGGGTCGTGGTCACTGAGGCGTGGCCCAGCAGTTCCTGCACCACGCGGACGTCCGCCCCGCCGTCCAGCAGATGGGTCGCGAAGCTGTGCCGCAGCGTGTGCGGCGACACCTCGGCGGGGATGTTCGCAGCGACGGCGGCATCGTGGACGATCGTCCACGCGCTCTGCCGCGACAGCCGCTGCCCGCGGGCGTTGAGGAACAGCGCGGGACCCGGACGGGCCGCCTTGACGCTTAGGGTGGGACGTCCGCGCACCAGCCAGGCCTCCAGCGCGGCGCGCGCGTAGGACCCGAGCGGGACGATCCGCTCCTTGCGCCCCTTGCCGAGCAGCCGCAGCCCCAGATCCGGATCCTCCAACGCCCCCGCCACATCGTCGACGTCGAGATCGACGGCCTCGCCGATGCGGGCGCCGGTCCCGTAGAGCAGTTCGAGCAACGCCGCGTCGCGCAGCCCGGTGGGTTGGGTGGTGTCGGGAGCCTCCAGCAGGGCCTGCACCTGATCGATGGCGAGCGCTTTCGGCAGCCGGCGTCCGGGTCGCGGCGGACGCACGTCCAGGGCGGCATCGCTGGCCACCACCCCCTCGCTGGCGGCGAAGCGATGTAGGGAGCGCACCGCCACCACCGAACGGGCCACGGAGGTCGCCGCCAATCCAGCGGCGGTCAGCGAGGCGCTGAAGCCGGCCACCTCGGCCTCGCTGACCCCGGCCAGGTCGGTAATGCCTTGATCGGCCAGGAACATTGCGTACTTCGCGAGGTCGCGCCGATAGCCCGCGATGGTGTTCGGGGAGGCACCGCGTTCGACGGTGAGGTGGGCCAGGTAGCTGCGGACGAGGGCGTCCAGCGGAGTCATGGCCGGCGTTCAGTTGCCCGTTGCGCCCGGGCCGGCCAGGGCGCGTCGGGCGTCCGGAGATCGTCCAGGCGTCCGCCCCGGCGGGCGGCGTCCAGCGCCAGCACCCCCATGAGCAGCGTGGGCGACGACAAGCGTCCAGCGAACGCCGCCTCGACCATGTCGTCGAACGCGACCAGGGCGACCTCCATGTGGGCCTCTTCGCCTTCCAGCTCGAACCCCTCGGGACGCGGCACAGACGTGAGGCCGCGGGCCAGGAAGACCCGGCACGACTCCTCGCAGCTGCCCGGTGTCGCCATGTAGTCGACCAGCACCCGCCACTCGGAGGCGGCCAGGCCGGCCTCCTCGGCGAGTTCGCGCTGCGCACCCGAGAGCCAGCTTTCGCCGGCCAGGTCGAGCAGGCCCGCGGGGATCTCGGTCATCACGAAGCCCACCGGGTGCCGGTACTGCCGGACGATCACGACCCGATCCTGCTCATCGATCGCCAAGGTGGCCGTGGCGCCGTGGTGCAGCAGATACTGCCGCTTGATGGGCTGCCCGTCCGGGGTAAGGATCGTGTCCCCCACGAACTCAGCGATGGCGCCCTTGCCCAGGGAGACCCGCTCGACGATCGGCCACGCCTCGGGTGAGTCGCCCAGTTCGTCGGCCGGGATCACCCGCAGGTCACGCATCTCAGCCCTCGTCCACCGGGAGGCGGGCCGAGAGCTTGCGCTTCAGCGCCGCCGCGATGAGCCCGGCGAACAGCGGGTGGGCCTTCGTCGGACGCGACTTGAGCTCCGGGTGCGCTTGGGTGGCGACAAAGAACGGGTGCAGGGTGCGGTCGAGCTCCACGAACTCGACCAACTTGCCGTCCGGGGAGGCGCCCGACACCTGCAGCCCGACGGCGGCGAGCTGGTCGCGGTAGTCGTTGTTGACCTCGTAGCGGTGGCGGTGGCGCTCGGTGACGTCGGTCGAGCCGTAAAGCTCGGCCACGACCGATCCCTTCTTGAGCTTGGCTTTGTAGGAGCCCAGGCGCATGGTGCCACCCATGTCGCCCTCACCGAGCACGATGTGCCGTTGCGCGTCCATGGTGGCGATGACCGGAGCGGTCGTCTCCGGGTCGAACTCTGTCGAGGCCGCATCGGCCAGGCCCGCGAGATCGCGCGCCACCTCGATGACCATGCACTGGAGGCCAAGGCACAGCCCCAAGGTCGGGATCTGGTTCTCGCGGGCGTACTTCAACGCCCCCAGCTTGCCCTCGACGCCACGGATGCCGAACCCGCCCGGAATCACGATGCCGTCGCAATCCCCCAGTTCGAGGGCCGCGCCGTCGTGCGTCTCGCACGTGTCGGACGCCACCCACTTGATGTTGACCTTCGCCCAGTTCGCGAAGGCCCCGGCGCGCAGCGCCTCGGAGACGGACAGGTAGGCGTCCGGAAGGTCGATGTACTTGCCCACGAGCGCGATGGTGACGCTCTCCTTGGGGTTGTGAACGCGCTCCAGCAGCGAGCCCCAACGACGCCAGTCGACGTCCCGGAACTTCACGCCCAGACGGCGGACGACGTAGGCGTCCAGCCCCTCGTCGAAGAGCACCTTCGGGATGTCGTAGATCGAGGGGGCGTCCGGGCAACTGATCACGGCCTCTTCGTCCACGTCGCAGAACAGCGCGATCTTGCGCTTGATCCCCGGCGGGACGGGCACGGACGCGCGGCACACGATCGCGTCCGGCTGGATACCGACCTGACGCAGGGCCGCGACGCTGTGCTGCGTCGGCTTGGTCTTGAGCTCGGCGGAGGGGCCGATGTAGGGCACGAGCGAGACGTGCAGGAAGAACACGTTCTCCCGGCCGACCTCGCGGCGCACCTGGCGGGCCGCCTCCAGGAACGGCAGCGACTCGATGTCGCCGACGGTGCCGCCGATCTCGTGGATGACCACGTCGATCTTGGGCCCGCCCATGGCGAGCATCTCCTCTTTGATCTCGTTGGTGATGTGCGGAATCACCTGGACGGTGTCGCCCAGGAACTCCCCCTTACGCTCCTTGGCGATGACGTTGGAGTAGACCTTGCCGGTGGTGACGTTGGCCTCCCCCGACAGGTCGGTATCGAGGAAACGTTCGTAGTGCCCGATGTCGAGATCGGTCTCCGCGCCGTCTTCGGTCACGAAGACCTCGCCGTGCTGGAAGGGGTTCATGGTGCCGGGATCTACGTTGAGGTACGGATCCAGTTTCTGCATCGTGACCCGGAGCCCTCGGGCTACCAGAAGGCTTCCGAGGCTGGAGGCAGTTAGTCCCTTGCCGAGTGAGGAGACAACTCCCCCTGTCACAAAGATGTGCTTGGTGTTTGTCGCGTGTCCCACGGGATTCCAACCTATAGCGAGAGGGGCATCCCGGGCTAACCGGCGCGCCGAAACGGTCCGCTGCTAGCGCGGCGCGGCGGCCGGACGGTCGTACGTAACGCCCTTGATCTGGAGCGGGATCATCAGCAGCAGGCCGATCAAGATCGTCACGATGATGCCGAGAATCTGCCAGCGCAGGCCAAACATCGACAAGATCAGCCACATCAGCGCCGGGGCGATCGGGGTGGCCGCGCGCCCCACAGTCGCGTAGAGCCCGAACGTCTCGTTCTCCTCCCCCGGCGGCACGATCCGCGCCAGCAGGGTGCGGGACGCCGACTGGACGAGCCCCACCTGCGAACTGATGATCAGCCCGAAGATCCAGAAGGACGGCTTGGATTGCCACGAGACCACCGCGATGCCCGCGACGACCATGATCGACAAGGACATGATGATGACTCGCTTGGGACCGATGCGATCGTCCAGCCCCGACAACGCCCAGGTGCCGAGCAGCGCGATGCCGTTGGCCGCCAAGCCGAAGACGATGACCTCGTCCGTGGCGAAGCCGTAGGAGCTCGCCGCAATAACGCCACCGAACGTGAAAACCGCGGTGAGCCCGTCGCGGAAGATGGCCGACGCGATCAAGAAGTGCAGCAGCCCGCGCTCGTCGCGCCACATGTGCAAGATCCGGACGCCGATGTCGCGGTAGGCGCTGAGAACGTTGAACCTTTCACGGCCCGGCAGCGGTTCGGCTGTGGGACCCCAAAGGAAGATCGGGATCGAGAAGATCGCCATGAACCCGGCAGCGAACAGGGCCACGGCGCGGATATTGGCCAGTTCATCCGTCGAGATCCCGAAGATGCCGCCCTTGAGGACGAACCCGAACAACACGACGACAAGGCAGAAGATGCCGCCGAAGTAACCGAAGCCCCACCCGATCGCTGAAATCTTGCCGATGTTGGTCTTGTTCGAAAGCTGCAGCAGCATGCCGTTGTAGAAAACCGTGCCGATGTCTTGGGCGACGGCCCCGATGGCGAGCAGGCTGACGCCCAGCAGAAGGTACTCATCGTGCGGTTTCACGAACCAGCTCAGCGCGATACAGGCGATGACCACCAAGGTGGCCACGGTCAGCATCAGGCGACGGTTCCGGACGCGATCCGCCCAGGCGCCCATGAGGGGGGCCAACAGCAGCAACGCGATACCTGAGAACGACTGCGCGGCGTCGAGCATCAGCGCCCCACGCTCGGGGTTGGCGGCGACCGTTCCGGTGACGTACACCGAGAAGACGAAGGAGATCATCACGGAGTTCAGCGCGGTGGAACCCAAGTCCCACGTCCACCACGACCACACCTGGCGTCGATGCTCTGCGCCGCGTCCGAAGATGCGCCGTTCGGTGTCCGGTTCTACCCCCGCTGCACTCACGCCCGAACCGTAGCGGACCCGACCCGCCCCTGAATACGTTCCTACCCAAGGTTCCTCGGATGGCCTTGCGCAGGTCACCCGTGAGAAACGAGACCGAAACCCCTGGCGAACGGTAGGTTCGCAAGGTATTCTGTAGTCATAGTGACTAATAATCGCGAGGTCCCGATGAGCACCACCATTTCCGAGGCAGACGCCCTGTATCAGCGGGTCGCCCATGTGATCCCGCGCGTCGAATGGGCCACCATGGTCGACGATGTCCAGGCCATCCTTCGGCTCAAAGCCGAGAAGAACGCCGTGATCTTGGCGCACAACTACATGACGCCCGAGATCTACCACGGGGTCGCCGACATCGTGGGTGATTCGCTGGCACTGGCCCGGGAGGCCACCAAAGTCGACGCGGACGTCATCGTGTTGGCGGGCGTCCACTTCATGGCTGAGACCGCGAAGCTGCTGAACCCGTCCAAGACCGTACTGATCCCCGATCTGCGGTCCGGCTGCTCGCTCGCTGAGTCCGTCACCCCCGAGGACGTCCGTGCCCTGCGCGCGGCGCACCCCGGCGTCCCGGTGGTCACCTACGTCAACACGTCCGCCGCCGTGAAGGCCGAGTCGGACATCTGCTGCACCTCGGGCAACGCGGTGAAGATCATCGAGAGCCTGGGCGTGGACGAGGTCATCATGATCCCCGACCAGTTCCTCGCCGCGAACATCGGGGCCCAGACGGGCGTGAAGATGATCGTCCATCCGGGAGCCTGCGAGGTGCACGAGCGCTTCACCCCCGACGACATCGAGACCATTCGCGAGGGAAACCCGGGCGTGACCGTGATCGCCCACCCCGAATGCCCGCGACCGGTGGTGCTGGCCTCGGACTTCTCCGGCTCGACCGCGCAGATGCAGGACTTCATCGAGAAGGAGCGTCCACGCAAGGTCGCCCTCATCACCGAGTGCTCGATGTCGGACAACATCGCCCAGAACCACCCCGAGATCGACTTCATCCGGCCCTGCAACATGTGCCCGCACATGAAACGCAACACCCTGGCCGCGATCCGGCACAGCCTGGAAACCCTCACCAACGTCGTCGAGCTCGACCCCGCCACCGCCGCCCCGGCCCGCCAGGCCATCGAGCGGATGCTGGCGGTTAAGTGATGGCGCACGCGAAGGTAACCACGATTCAGGCCAACGGGCCCATCATCATCGGCGCCGGTCTGGCCGGGCTGGTGACCGCGATCGAACTCTCACCCAAGCCGTGTGTCGTGCTGTCCGCGGGCGCGGTCAAGACCGGCACGTCCACGGGCTGGGCCCAGGGAGGCGTTGCCGCGGTCGAGGGTCCGGACGACAGCTTCGAACTCCACATCGCCGACACCCTGTCCGCGGGCGCAGGGCTCTGCGACCCCGACGTCGTCGCCCGAATCATCTCCGACGCCCCCGAGGCCATCGACTGGATGGCCTCGATCGGCACCCGCTTTGACCGCAACCCCGATGGCACCTTCGTCCTTGGCCTCGAAGGCGCGCACTCGCGGCGCCGCATCGTCCACGCCCAAGGCGACGGCACCGGGGCGGAACTCCTTCGCGCGGTCGTCGAGAAGGCCCGCACGCTGCCGTCGATCTCGCTGTGGGACTACTCCCCCGCCGTCGAACTGCTCACCCAGAACGGGCGCGTGAGCGGCGTGGTGGTCGACCGCGCTGAGGGCCGCGTCGAACTGCTCTCCGACATCGTCGTGCTGGCGACCGGGGGCGTCGGCGGGTTGTTCCAACACACGACAAACCCACTGTCCTCCCGCGGGCAGGGCCTGTCGTTGGCCGCGCGCGCGGGGGCGGTGTTGCGCGACCTGGAGATGGTCCAGTTCCATCCGACGGGCTTGGACGTCGGCATCGATCCCATGCCTCTGGTCTCCGAAGCCGTCCGCGGCGAGGGGGCGCTCGTCATCGACGAGACCGGGGCGCGCGTCCTGGAGAACCCGCTGGCGGCCCGCGACGTGGTCTCCCGGGCCGAATGGGCCTCGCTGCAGGCCGGCCATCACGTGTTCGTGGACGCCCGGGAACACCCCGGCCCCGCGTTCCCGAAGAAGTTCCCGCAAATCTTCGACATCTGCCTGCGGGCCAAGCTCGATCCGCGTGAGTCCGTGCTGCCCGTTCACCCCGCCGCTCACTACCACATGGGTGGCGTGCAGGTAGACCTGCTCGGACGCTCGTCCGTCCCCGGCCTTTACGCCGTCGGCGAGGTCGCCTCGACCGGTCTGCACGGGGCGAACCGGCTGGCGTCCAACTCACTGCTTGAGGCCATGGTCTGCGGCCGCTGGACCGGCGATCACCTGGCGCAGATCGTGAAGGACGGCATCCCGGCCCCCGAGCCGTCCGACGCCAATCCGGTGGACGGCACTTGGACGCCCGACCCGAACCTGCAGACGATCCGGGCGATCGTGAGCGAGCACCTGGGCGTGCTGCGTGACGCGAAGGGCATTCAGGCCGCCATTGAGGCGCTCGGCGGGTACCTCGACAGCGAGGACGGTCGCACGGCCATGCTGATCGCGGTGTCGGCCCTGCGTCGCGAGGAATGCCGTGGCGGCCACTGGCGCACGGACTACCCCGACGAGCGTCCACTGAAGCACACGCTCGTGACGATTAGCGATCTCCCGTTGCGGAGCGTGGCATGAGGTCGCTGCCGTCGCTGGTCATCGAGCCCCTCGTCCGGGCCGCCCTCCTGGAAGATCTCGGGCGGGCCGGCGACGTCACCACGGATTCGATCTTCGACGCCGATGACGTCTCGACCGTGCAGTTGGTGGTCCGCGACCCCGGGGTCGTGGCGGGCGTCGATTGCGCCCTCTTGGCCTGGCGCCTGGTGGATCCGTCCATCACCGTGTCGGTCGCCAAGCCCGACGGCTCGCGTGTCGTCCCGGGCGACGTCATCGCCACCATCACCGGCCACACCCGCGGCCTGCTGACCGGCGAGCGCGTGGCCTTGAACTTCCTCGGGCACCTCTCCGGCGTCGCCACCGGCACCGCGCGCATCGCCGACGCCATCGCGCACACGTCCGCCCACGTGGCCGACACCCGCAAGACCATCCCGGGCCTCCGGGCGCTGCAGAAGCATGCGGTCCGCTGCGGCGGCGGCCAGAATCACCGGTTCGGCCTCGACGACGCCGTCCTCATCAAGGACAACCACATCGCCGCGGCCGGCTCGGTCTCCGAAGCGGTGCGACGCGTGCGGGAGAACATCGGGCACCTCGTGAAGGTTGAGGTCGAGGTCGACAACCTCGAGCAGCTGCGCGAACTCGTGACGCTGCCCGTGGACGCCGTGCTGCTCGACAACATGGGCCCCGACCTGCTGCGCCAGGCCGTCGCCATCGTGGACGGTCGCCTCATCACCGAGGCCTCCGGGCGCATCACGCCCGAGGCGGCGGTCCCGATTGCCGAGGCCGGCGTCGACCTCATCAGCGTGGGCTGGCTGACGCACTCGGCGAAGGTCCTCGACATCGGGCTGGACTTCGTCTCCTGAGGCGATCCCGCCACGGCTCGTTACGCCAGCGCAGACTCGCGGACGACGTCCTTCCATGGCGTCGGGGCCAAGCCGAACGCACGCTGAGCGGCCGTGGAATCCATGATCCACGGCGCGTTGAACTGCCACTCGATGGCACGCATCTCGCGGAGCACCGGAATGAACAACCCCAAGATCGCCATGGTCGTCGGCGAATAGGCACCGAGGCTCGGTGCGTTGTTGCCGACCTGAGCGGCTAGCTCGGTCAGCACCTGGCGCTGGGTGCGGACGTCGTTGCTGGGCACGTGCCACACCCGCCCGTGCGCGTCAGGATTCGTCGCGGCGGCCACCAGCGTGCGAGCCACATCGCGGACGTCGGTCCACGTGCGGGGTTGATCCAGGTCGCCGATGCTCGTCGCCTTGCCGCCGGTAGCGAGGGTGGGCACCAAGCGTGTCACGACGCCACCACCACCAACGCCTGGACCGAGGTAATCCGCAGCGCGAACCTCGACGGCCCGCACCCGCCCGGCCTGATGGGCCGCCAGCGCCGCAGCCCACATCTCGGCCCGCACCCGCCCCTTCACGTCGGTCGCCGCGTCGGGCTGCCCCTCGACCATGGGCCCGGACGGACGCCCGTAGGCGTAGAGGTTCGAGGTGGTCACCAGCACGGCGCCGCTACGCTCCGCGGCTGCGAGGGCGGCGTTCGCCAGCGGCGGCCACTCGGTGTCCCAGCGGTGGTAGTGGACGGGGTTCAGACAGTTGTACAGCGCCACCGCGCCCGTGGCCGCCTCGGTGACGACTGTCGCGTCCCCGGCATCCAGGGCGCGGCGCTCGACGCCCGCCAAGGTCGGCCCGGCACCGGAACGCGAGGCCAGCACGACGCGTTCGCCGTTGCCAGCCAAGATTTGTGCGGTCTGGCGGCCCACGGGACCGGCGCCGAGAACGAGGTGATACATGGTGACTCCTTGAAAATGTGAGCGGTGCTCTCGATTCGATGATGTCAGAGCTCGAACGGGGAAGCAAGAGCACCGCTCTGCTTTGTTGCACCCGCTCTCGGTTTGCGGCACGATCGGACCCATGAGCACCTCTCCGGGAGCCCCGGCACTGGGAATCCGCGCCACCGCGCGCCGCGAGGTGACGGCTCGCATCCGCGCCGAAGGTCGCCGCCAGCTGGCCTCCGAGGGCGCCGCCGGGCTTTCGCTGCGGGCCATCGCCCGGGAGCTCGGCATGGTCTCCTCCGCGGTCTACCGCTACGTCCCGAGCCGGGATGCGTTGCTCACCGAACTGATTTTGGAGTCCTATTCGGCCTTGGCCGATGTGGCTGAGGCCGCGAACGCGTCGGTCCCCGACCAGGACGATCTCGAGGCTCGGTGGCGGGCCGTCTGGCGCGCCATCCGCGGCTGGGCATTCGCCCATCCCCACGACTACGCCCTGCTGTACGGCTCCCCCGTGCCCGGCTACCGCGCCCCCCAAGACACCGTCGCGCCAGCCTCCCGGGTCACGGGATCGTTCGCTGCCCTCCTCGTGCCTCTCGCCACGGCCGGCGGCAGCGTGCCCGTCCCGGTGGCGGTCCCTGAGAGCCTCTCCGCCTCGCTGGAGAGCACGCGCGCGTTCGTCGGCGAGGGCGTCCCCGACGATTTGCTGCTGCGCGGGCTGATGGCGTGGGCCGGGATGTTCGGCGCGATCTCGTTCGAGCTGTTTGGCCAGTACGAGGGGGCCTTCGCCGACCGGGACACCTACTTCGACTACGTGATCGACCAGTGGTTCGTCCTCCTGGGCGGTCCGCCCGCCTGACGCCCACCCCCACGCTGCGGACGCCATGCCCCGACAACCAACGTTGCTGGCTAGTGATCCTTGCTGGCGATATTCGCGCCAGCAAGGACGCTTACCGCCAGCAAGGTCGGAGGGCGGCGCCCTCAGCTCTTGCGTGAGGCCTCGGCCAACAGTTCGGCGGCGTGCGCTCGCGACGACTTCGAGGATTCGAGCCCGGCCATCATGCGCGCCAACTCCGACACCCGTCCGTCGCCCGCGACCTCGGCGATGCCCGAGGTGGTGACCTGGCCGTCGTCGGCCTTGATGACGACGTAATGCCGATCGGCGAAGGCCGCGACCTGGGCGAGGTGGGTGACCACGATGACCTGGGCGTGCTCGGCGAGACGCGCCAGCCGGCGCCCGATCTCGAGGGCCGTGGCCCCGCCGACCCCCGCGTCGACCTCGTCGAAGACGAAGGTTTGCCCCTCGCTGCCGGTCGCCAACACGACCTCGAGCGCCAGTCGGACGCGCGACAACTCGCCACCCGAGGCCACCCGTCCGAGCGGGCCGAGCGCCGAGCCAGGGTTGGCCGAGAACAGCAGCGCCACCGAATCCACACCTGTGGGCCCGAGCTTGTCGCCCGAGGTCACGACGAACTCCAGACGGGCGTGCGGCAGCGCCAGGGCGGCCAACTCGTCTTTGACGGCGTTGGAGAGCGTGGTCGCGGACGCCACCCGAAGTGCGGTCAACACGGACGCTTGCGCCGTCAGCGCGGACTCCAGCGCCTGGACGTTCTCCCTGAGCCCGGCAATGCGCTCATCGCTGGAGGAAAGCTCGGCCACCCGGGCCGCCGACTCCGCCGACCAGGCCAGGACGGCGTTGATGTCGGTGCCGTACTTGCGGGTGAGGCCCTGCAGCTGCGCGCGGCGGCCCGCGATCCACTCCAAACGCAGCGGATCGGCCTCCAGGGACGCCAGGTAGCTCGACAAGCGCCCCGCGAGGTCGTTCACCTGGTATCCGACGTCGGCGAGCCCCTGGGCGATCTCCGTGGCGCTGGCGTCGCGTTCCGCGGCGAGCTGGGCGGCCTTGCGGGCCACCGCGATCAACCCGATGGCGTCGGGGGCTTCGTCTGAGTTGTCCTCGTCGCCTGCGAGCGCCACGAGGGCGGCACGGGCCGAGAGACGCAGATCGTCCACGGCCTGCAGGCGGTTGGCCTCGGCGGCGAGCGTGACGTCTTCGTCCGGGACGGGGTCGACGGCAGCGATCTCGTCCAACCCGAACGTCAGGGCGTCCAACTCGCGGGAGCGAGCGGCCGCCTGGCTGACCAGCGCGTCGAGTTCGGTGCGGGCCGCCCGCCAGGTGGCGTAGTCGGACGCGTAGCGTGTCAGCGCGGCGGCACCCTCGGCGCCCATGAAGTCATCGAGCAGTTGCCGTTGCCGCTCGGGCGTCGCGAGCCGCAGTTGCTCCGACTGACCGTGGATCGTGACCCGCTCGGCCATCAGCTCGGCCGCCGCGGGCGTGGGCACCTGGGCGCCCCCCACGAACGACCGGGAGCGGCTGGGGGTCACTTGCCGCGCGAGCAAGACCTCATCGCCGTCGAGCTCGCCGCCGAGCGCATCGACGGCGGTCACGAGCGCGGCGTCGGTGGCGGTCAGGCGCCCCTCGACGACGGCGCGGGCCGCACCGTGGCGGATCAGGCGCGCCTCGCCCTTGCCGCCGAGCAGCAGGCCGAGGCCGGTGACAACCATCGTCTTGCCGGCGCCGGTTTCACCCGTGACGGCGGTGAAGCCCGGCCCGAGCTCCAGCACGGCGTCGTCGATGACGCCGACGTTGACGATCCGCAGCTCAGTGAGCATGCGGTTCCTCGGGCGCGTTCCTCAGGCGTCCGGCGTCGCGCCAGCCGTCGATCGGCAGGGCGAACTTGCGGACGAGGCGGTCGGTAAAGGGCGCGTTCGACATGCGCGCCAGCAGCAGCATGTGCTCCCCGCGGGTGGCGGTGAGGTGGGCCCCGGGCGGGACGTCGACGCTGCGCCGCCCGTCGCACCACACGACCCCGCCGGGTTCGGCGTGGGCCAGCAGTTCGACGTCGACCACGGAATCGGGGCTCAGCACCATCGGACGATTGAACAGCGCGTGGGCCGTCATCGGGATCAGCAGCATCGCCGCGACGTCGGGCCACACCACCGGACCGTTCGCCGAGAAGGCGTAGGCCGTTGAGCCGGTGGGCGTTGAGATCAGCAGGCCGTCGGTACCCCACCGCGACAGCGGACGCCCGTCCACATCGACCACGACGTCGATCATCCGCTCGCGGGCGCGCTTTTCGAGCGACACCTCGTTCACGGCGAACGAGCGCCACAACAACTCACCGCCGCGGCGAGCGCGCACCTCGACGGCCACCGTCAGGCGTTCTTCGACGACGTAATCGCGCTTGGCGACTCGATCGACGAGGGTGGTGCGTTCGTAAGATTCGAGTTCGGCGAGGAAGCCGACGTGCCCCAGGTTGACCCCGAGGATCGGCACCTCGTGCGGCACCGCCCATTCCGCGGCCCGCAGGATGGTGCCGTCGCCGCCGAACACGACCACGAGCTCCAGTTCGCCGGCGCGGCCCGACGGCAGTTCGTGCAGGGTGTGCTCGGCAAGATTGCGGCGCAGCACCTGCAGCGAGCTGGCGCGCGACCAGCAGCTCACTCCCCGCGCGGCCAAACCGGCGATGAACTCTTGGGCGGCGGTCACTGCCTCGGGGCGTAACCCGTGAACAGCGACCCCGACCTTGCGCGTCGACGTCACGGCTCAAACCCTACTGTTCGCGGCCGACATGTCAGGCCCGTTCGAGCAGCAGGAAGAACTCGACGTTGCCTTTGGGGCCCGGCAGGCGGGACGGTCCTCGCCACGCCACACGCCAACCCAAGTCCTCGGCGTCCTGGGCCACGAGATCGACGACGGCCTCGCGGGCCGCCGGATCGCGGACGACCCCCGGCCCGTCCAGGCCGCGGCGTCCGACCTCGAACTGCGGCTTCACCAGCAGCAGGGCGCGCCCGTCCGGACGCACCACCCCGAGCAGTTGCGGCAGCACGAGCCGCAGGGAGATGAACGAGAGGTCGCCGACCAGCAGGTCAACGGACTCGCCGGCGACGTCGTCGAGGGTGAGATCGCGCACGTTGCGGCCCTCGCTCACGACCACGCGCGGATCCTCACGCAGCGTCGCGTCGAGCTGATCGTGCCCGACGTCCACCGCGAAGACCTGATGCACGCCCCGCTCCAGCAGAACCTGGGTGAAGCCGCCGGTGGAGGCACCGGCGTCTAAGGCCCGTCCCGATACCTCAAGCCCGGTGTCGGCGAGGGCCCCGAGAAGCTTGTTCGCAGCCCGCGACACGTAGCGCTCCGGATCGGTGACGCCCAGGTTGGCGTCCGGGGGAACCTCCAAGGCCGGCTTGGTGGCGGTGGCGCCGTCGACCGCGACGCGGCCGGTGGTGATCAGTTCTTTGGCCTGGGAACGCGAACGCGCCAGGCCGCGCTCCACGAGCGCGACGTCGAGCCTCATGGCCGGTCCGCGTTCAGCGTGCGCTGCAGCACCTCGTGGGCGCGCGACAGCTGTTCGTGGTGGTCGGCAACCGGACCGCTGAGGTCGACGGCCGCCAGCGCCGCGTCGATCTCAGGGTGCCCGGTCACGGGCGGCGCAGGGGTAGCCTCGCGCGGTTCTTCAGTCACGCGGTCATCCTAGTTGTCGCGCTCCCCCAAGCCCCGCGCGGCCAAGGCCTCGCCGGTCGCGTGCGCGTACGCCACGGCCTGCAGCACCACGGGGGTCACGTTGGCGATGAGGTTGCGTTCCAGGCCCCGGGCGCGGGCCGCTTGGCGGACGGACGTGAACGCGCCCAGCAGCACCGGGACGCTGCGCAGCATGAGCGCCACGGCCAACCCGACCCGCTCGGGCGACACCCCGACGAATCGCAGCGGTTGGCAGGCGGCGATGAGGGCGTCCACGAGCTCGGAGCCCGGCGTCGTGAACAGCAGCAATCGGGACGACCACACCGCGACGAGCAGGTTGCCGGCCACGACCACCGCCAAGTCGGGGCGACCGAGAAAGACCTGAAAGCCGGCCAGCAGGGCGAGCAGGAAGACCAACCCCCACGGGATGGCGAGTGTCTTCGGCCCCAGCCCGGTGGTGAGCAGCACGATCGCCGTGACGCCTAGGCCGGCGAGGGTGACGATCCCGTTCTGCAGGATTAGCGGGGGCAGCAGCAGCGCCAGCAAGCACAGGTATTTCGGACCGGCGCCCAGCCGATGCCACAGGCTGGTCCCGGGCTGGTAGGTGCCGAAAAGCTCGCTCATACCGATGCCCGATAGTGCGCGATGACCTCATCCGGGGCGCCGTCGGCGCTCACCCGTCCGTCCTCGACCAGCAGGACGCGCTCCGCGTCGGCCGCCAGTTCGAGGTCGTGGGTGGCGACGATGACCTGGTGCGGCAGGGCTGCCAGCCGCTGCCGGACCAGGTTGCGATTGCGCAGATCGAGCAGAGTGGTGGGTTCGTCGGCCACGATCACGCTGGGTTCCACGGCCAGGACGGACGCCAGCGCCACGAGTTGCCGCTCGCCGCCCGACAGGTCGAACACCGATTGCTCCGCCAGGTCGGCCAGGCCGTGCTCGGCTAAAAGCCGCATCGCCGTGGCGCGGCGTTCGTCCTTGTTCGGGACCCGTTTGCGCAGGCTAAGTTCCACGTCGTCCAACGGAGTGGCCATGACCAGTTGGGTGGCCGGATCGGTGAACACGAACCCAACCAGGCCGCGCACCTTCCGTCCGTCCCTCACCGTGTCGAGACCGTCGACGGTCACGCGCCCCTGGGTGGGGGCGATGAGGCCGTTCATGAGCCGCAGCAGCGTGGATTTTCCGGAGCCGTTGGGTCCGATGACGGCGATGCGTTGTTCGGTGAGTTGCAGCGCAATGCCACGGAGCAGCGTCCGGGTGCCCCGGGGCCTCGGGACGCTGACCGTGACGTCGGCGAACTCGATCACCGCTGGAGGGCCACGGGCCTCGCGAGCAGCAGCGGGAAGGCCTTGTGGACCACCACGGCGACCGCCGCGGCGACGACGGCCTTGGCCACGTCACCAGGCAGGTAAACCACGTCGATGCCCGCGGCCTTGATGAGGTCGATGTGAGCGACCAGGCTCATGCCGATGATCCCGAAGAGGTGGTTGACCACGACGCCCGCGAGCGCGGCCACGAACAGCCAGACGCCCTCGGGACGGCGGTTGGTGCGGACGAACAGGCGAGACAGGTAGCCGATCACGAAGGCGGCCAGCGGGAAGCTCAGTAGGTACCCAATGGAGGGCTTTCCGAACATGCCGATCCCGGCTCCGCCATTGGCGAAGACGGGGAGACCGGCGAAGCCCACCGCGAGGTAGAGCAGGACCGCGGCCGCCCCGCGCCAGGGGCCGAGCACCAGCCCGATGATCATGACGCCGAGCGCCTGAAGAGTGATGGGGACGCCCAGCGCTCCCACGGGGATGGCGGGGGTCAGGGAGAGGGCCGCGAGAAGCGCGGCGAAAACGGCCACAAGGGCGAGGTCGAGGGCGCTGTTGTTGCTGCGCATGGTGGCCTTTCGGTCAGGGAAGCAGATCAAGGGCGGCGAGCGCCCCGGTTACGTCGAGCCCGGGCGTCTCCCACGTGAGGAGACAGGTGGCCCAGAGGGCATCCAACTGGGCCGAAAGTTCGACGGTGTCGCCCGACAGCGTCACGCTGCCGTTGGTCACCGACGCCGCGATGTTACCGCAGCGTGCGGCTCCTCCTTCGAGATGGCCAACCCTGGCGGGTGCGAGAAGTGCTCCCACGTCCCAGCCCAGGTACGTCGGACGTTCCGCCGGCACCGCCTCGACGAGGCGCTGCTTGCCATGCGAGCCCGAGAGCACAAACAAGGAATCCATGTCCGCCACCCGCGCACCCTCGATGTCGGTATCCAAGCGGTCACCGACGAAGATCGGGTGTTCGGCCTCGGTACGCCGCAGCATCTCCTCGAACAAGGGTTGGTAGGGCTTCCCGAACATTTCGGGACGCTGGCCGGGGACGCACTCCCCGACAGCGTTGATCATGGATCCGAGGCCGGGCACCAACCCGCGGTTGGTGGGACGGGTGAGATCCGGGTTCGTCGCGAACCAGGTTGCCCCCCGCTGCAGCGCCAACGCGGCCTCATCCAGCCGGGGCCACGTCATCTCGGGGTCGTACCCCATGATGACGGCCACTGGATCGTCCTCGGCGCTCTCTGTCGTATTGAGCCCCGCCTGCCGGATCAAATTCACCAGATTATGAGTGCCACATACCAGCACCATAGAGCCAGGGTGTAGCCGCTCCTCCAACGCGTGGGCGGCTGCCTGCGCTGAGGTGATGAGCTCATCTTGATCGTTGGGAAACCCCAACTTGGTGAGCTTCTTGGCCACCGACGCCGCCGTGGGCGCCGCGTTATTCGTGACGAACGCCACACGGACGCCCGACGCCCGCAGCTCCGCGAGGGCAGCTGCCGCGCCATCCACAGGCTCCGGACCGAGGTAAATAACCCCGTCCAGATCAAAAAACGCGACGTCGTAGGCGTCCGCCAGGCGCTGCATCACTCCTGGTGTTCCCCTTCAGGCTCACCTTCGGCGTCCGACTCAGAGGTTGTCTCGTCCTCGTCGTCGGAGTCGTCATCGTCCTCGTCGGAGTCGTCATCCTCGTCGGAGTCATCGTCCTCGTCGGAGTCATCGTCCTCGTCGGAGTCATCGTCCTCGTCAGAGTCATCGTCCTCGTCAGAGTCATCGTCCTCGTCAGAGTCATCGTCCTCGTCGGAGTCATCGTCCTCATCAGAGTCATCCTCATCGGAGTCTTCCTCGTCGTCGAAGGCGTCTTCGTCAACCTCGAGCTTGAAGCCCTGAAGAGCCTCGGCCCGCTCTTGGGCGTCGGTCTCACCGTCGTCGTCGAGCGCGGCGGCGGCAACGAACCACTTCTCGGCCTGGCCGGGATCGCCGGAGGCCTCGAGCATCGCGGCGTAGCCGTAGCGGAGGTTAGCGCGCGCTTGGCGTGAGCCCTTGCCAGAGCTGACCTCGATCTCGGTCTTGAGAACCCGAAGCGCCTCGTCCATTTGACCGAGGTCCTGACGGGATCCGGCCTCGACGAGCCGGAGCTCGATGCGGTCGTTCGTCTTCGGGGAGGCGTCGAGCGCCTCCTTCAGCAGCTTCAAAGCTGCCTGGGGACGGCCCAGGGCGCGCTCGCAGTCGGCCATGGCCGCCACGAACTCGTTGCCGCCGTTCATGCGACGCAGGGCCCGGTACTCGTTGAGCGCGATAGCCCACTCACCGGCCGCATACGCGGTCTCGGCGGTCGCCTCCCGGGTCACCGGCAGTCGCGAGGCGCGGCGACGGGCCGCGTCCGCGTGACGGTAGGCCAGAGCGGGGTCGGTGGCCAGAAGGCGGCCGGCCATCACCATGTGCGCCCCGACGATCTCGGCGAGCTCGGGCGAAAGACCCCTCAGCTCAGCGCGGACGCCGCGTGACAACTCATTGAGGTCAACGCCCTCGGGAGTGCGAGGCTCGTCCTCTTTCGGAGCCAGACCGGGACGCGGCGGCTCGTCGTAGCGCGGACGATCAGAGAAGTCCCGCTGGGGACGGTCACCGAAATCACGACGCGGACGATCAGAGAAGTCGCGCGGAGGACGGTCCGAATAGCTGCGGGGACCGCGATCGTCCCGCTGGGGACGGTCGCCGAAATCACGACGCGGACGGTCGGAGAAGTCGCGCTGTGGCCTATCGGAGTAGCTGCGCGGCGGCCGATCCCCGAAGTCGCGCGGGGGGCGATCTCCGAAGTCGCGGCGGGGCCGGTCGGAGAAGTCGCGGGGCGGGCGGTCCGAGTAGTTACGGGGACCGCGGTCGTCACGGGGGGGACGGTCGCCGAAGTCACGCGGCGGACGATCCGAGAAGTTCCGCTGGGGACGGTCTCCGAAGTCGCGGCGGGGCCGGTCGGAGAAGTCGCGGGGCGGGCGGTCCGAGTAGTTACGGGGACCGCGGTCGTCACGGGGGGGACGGTCGCCGAAGTCACGCGGCGGACGATCCGAGAAGTTGCGCTGGGGACGGTCTCCGAAGTCGCGGCGGGGCCGGTCGGAGAAGTCGCGGGGCGGGCGGTCCGAGTAGTTACGGGGACCGCGGTCGTCACGGGGGGGACGGTCGCCGAAGTCACGCGGCGGACGATCCGAGTAGTTACGGGGACCGCGGTCATCGCGCGGAGGCCGATCGTTGAAGTTGCGCTGGGGGCGATCTCCGAAGTCCCGACGGGGACGATCGGAGAAGTCCCGCGGCGGACGGTCCTCACGAGGGCGCTCAGAGAAGTCACGCGGGGGACGCTCACTGAAGTCACGACGGGGAGGACGATCCCCGTAAGAGCCGCCCGAACGACGATCGTCGCCCTGGGAGCGGCCTTGGTAGCCTCCGCCGGCGCTGCCGCCGCGGTATCCACCGCTGGACGAGCCACCCGAACTGCCGCCACGGTATCCCCCGGACGATCCACCCGAGCTGCCACCGCGGTAACCACCGCTCGACGAGCCTCCGGAATTGCCGCGGTATCCCCCCGACGATCCGCCTGAGTTACCGCGGTAACCGCCCGACGAACCGCCGGAGTTGCCACGGTATCCACCGCTGGACGATCCCCCAGAGCCGCCGCGGTACCCGCCGGCGTTACCGCCCCGGTCTCCACCCCTTGCTGGTCGATCGGATCGATCTGGACGGGACGACGATTCGTCCCCGCTGCCGCTCTGTTCACTCACTAGACCATCGTCCCTGAAAGGACCCTAAAACGCCAAACACCCCCTGGGTGATCCTAAGATCACCCAGGGGGTGTTTATATGTCCGGCAACTTCCTACTCTCCCACAGGGTCCCCCCTGCAGTACCATCGGCGTTAAAAGGCTTAGCTTCCAGGTTCGGAATGGAACTGGGCGTTTCCCTTTTACTATGGTCACCGAAACTCTATGGAGTTAGTCGGACTCATCGCTTTCGCGAGAGTCCCGACCGTTTCTCGAGAACCGCACAGTGGACGCGTAGCAACTTTGTAGGTAACAAGCCCTCGGCCTATTAGTATCGGTCAGCTCCATGCATTGCTGCACTTCCACGTCCGACCTATCAACCCGGTGGTCTTCCGGGGGCCTTACCAGATTAACTCTGTGGGAACCCTCATCTTGAGACATGCTTCCCGCTTAGATGCTTTCAGCGGTTATCATTTCCAAACGTAGCCAACCAGCCGTGCTCTTGGCAGAACAACTGGCACACCAGAGGTTTGTCCGTCCCGGTCCTCTCGTACTAAGGACAGCCTCTCTCAAGATTCCTACGCGCGCAGCGGATAGGGACCGAACTGTCTCACGACGTTCTAAACCCAGCTCGCGTGCCGCTTTAATGGGCGAACAGCCCAACCCTTGGGACCGACTCCAGCCCCAGGATGCGACGAGCCGACATCGAGGTGCCAAACCATGCCGTCGCTATGGACGCTCGGGCAAGATCAGCCTGTTATCCCCGGGGTACCTTTTATCCGTTGAGTGACGGCGCTTCCACGTGCCACCGTCAGATCACTAGTCCCGACTTTCGTCCCTGCTCGAGATGTCTCTCTCACAGTCAAGCTCCCTTGTGCACTTACACTCAAAACCTGATTGCCAACCAGGCTGAGGGAACCTTTGGGCGCCTCCGTTACTTTTTGGGAGGCGACCGCCCCAGTCAAACTACCCATCAGGCACTGTCCGTGATCCAGATAATGGACCTACGTTAGATATCCAGAACAGCCAGAGTGGTATTTCAACGATGACTCCACAGAAACTGGCGTCCCTGCTTCAAAGTCTCCCACCTATCCTACACAAGCTGTACCGAACACCAATACCAAACTATAGTAAAGGTCCCGGGGTCTTTCCGTCCTGCTGCGCGTAACGAGCATCTTTACTCGTAGTGCAATTTCGCCGAGTTCATGGTGGAGACAGCGCCCAAATCGTTACTCCATTCGTGCAGGTCGGAACTTACCCGACAAGGAATTTCGCTACCTTAGGATGGTTATAGTTACCACCGCCGTTTACTGGGGCTTAAGTTCTGAGCTTCGCTTGCGCTAACCCTTCCCCTTGACCTTCCAGCACCGGGCAGGAGTCAGTCCGTATACATCGTCTTACAACTTGGCACGGACCTGTGTTTTTAGTAAACAGTCGCTTGGGCCTGGTCTCTGCGACCCTCAGTGCTTCGGAAGTGAATCCCTACACACGTCAGGTCCCCCTTATCCCTAAGTTACGGGGGTATTTTGCCGAGTTCCTTCACCATGATTCTCTCGATCGCCTTGGTATTCTCTACCTATCCACCTGTGTCGGTTTGGGGTACTGGCCGCTAATAACTCGCTCACGAAGATTTTCTAGGCAGCATAGGATCACCCACTTCGCCAGTCGAAACTAACAAAGCCGTCATGTCTCAGGCTTAATGTGGTGCGGATTTGCCTACACCACGCCCTACGCACTTAGCCCGGGACAACCATCGCCCGGGATGGGCTACCTTCCTGCGTCCCTCCGCAGCTTACCTAATACAAGTTCGGGTCGAAGACTCAGTTCCGTTGGGACCGAAGTCCTCCGGGAACCTTGCGTTCTTAGCATCGCTCGCCTCGGCAGGGTCGTTATTTCGCGGGTACGGGAATATCAACCCGTTGTCCATCGACTACGCCTGTCGGCCTCGCCTTAGGTCCAGACTTACCCAGGGCAGATTAGCTTGACCCTGGAACCCTTGGATATTCGGCGGACGGGTTTCTCACCCGTCATTCGCTACTCATGCCTGCATTCTCACTCGTGTGCACTCCACGGCTGGGTCACCCCGCCGCTTCGCTGCGCACACGACGCTCCCCTACCCATCCACATACCTGGACCACGAAGGCCTGGTTAAAATGTAAATGACACAGCTTCGGCGGGTTGCTTGAGCCCCGCTAAATTGTCGGCGCAGAATCACTTGACCAGTGAGCTATTACGCACTCTTTCAAGGGTGGCTGCTTCCAAGCCAACCTCCTGGTTGTCTATGCAACTCCACATCCTTTTCCACTTAGCAACCTCTTAGGGGCCTTAGCTGGTGTTCTGGGCTGTTTCCCTCTCGACTATGAAGCTTATCCCCCACAGTCTCACTGCCGCGCTCTAACTTACCGGCATTCGGAGTTTGGCTGATTTCGGTAAGCTTGTGGGCCCCCTAGACCATCCAGTGCTCTACCTCCGGTAAGAAACACGCGACGCTGCACCTATATGCATTTCGGGGAGAACCAGCTATCACGAAGTTTGATTGGCCTTTCACCCCTATCCACAGCTCATCCCCTCGGTTTTCAACCCAAGTGGGTGCGGGCCTCCACGACGTCTTACCGTCGCTTCACCCTGGCCATGGATAGATCACTTCGCTTCGGGTCTAGAGCACGCGACTATATCGCCCTATTCGGACTCGCTTTCGCTACGGCTTCCCCACACGGGTTAACCTCGCCACGTACCACTAACTCGCAGGCTCATTCTTCAAAAGGCACGCCGTCACCCTTGCAGGCTCCGACGGATTGTAGGCAATCGGTTTCAGGTACTATTTCACTCCCCTCCCGGGGTACTTTTCACCTTTCCCTCACGGTACTTGTCCGCTATCGGTCACCAAGGAGTATTTAGGCTTAACGGGTGGTCCCGCCAGATTCATGCGGAATTTCAGGGGTTCCGCATTACTTGGGGTTACGCTCGACAGAGATCAGCTTACGTCTACAGGGGTATTACCTGCTATGCCGGAACTTCCCAGAGTCCTTCGACTTCAATGATCTTTTCTTACTGTCTGACTGGTCGATAGCCCAGTCCAAGCGGCCCCGCAACACCACTCATGCAACGCCTATCAGCTATCACACATGAGAGGTTTGGCCTCTTCCGCGTTCGCTCGCCACTACTTACGGAATCACGGTTGTTTTCTTTTCCTGTGGGTACTGAGATGTTTCACTTCCCCACGTTCCCTCCAGCTGCCCTATGTGTTCAGGCAGAGGTCGCCGGACATTACTCCGGTTTCTTTCGAGGTTTCCCTATTCGGAGATCCCCGGATCGAAGCTCATTTACCAGCTCCCCGGGGCTTATCGCAGGTTATAACGTCCTTCATCGGCTCTTGGTGCCAAGGCATCCACCGATTGCCCTTAGTAGCTTGTTATTTCTACAAAGATGCTCGCGTCCACTGTGCAGTTCTCAAGAAACGGGCGGGCCCAGAAACCTTAAGCCTTGCCGGCTTTTGGTTTGCTGGTCCGCAGAAGAGTTGCGACTTTACAGCCGACCCTTCAGGACCCAACAGCGTGCTCAGGCCCACTCAGTTGCGCCGATGTTCCACTCCCCGAGGGGTTGTACTGACGACGGACTCAACCGTGCGGGCTTAATAGTCAATGTTCCACTTAGTTGCCTGCTCACCCCAAGGACGTTTGCCTTGGAAGGCGAGCGCTGGACAGAGGTGATTAATCCCCTGCCATGGGCTCCTTAGAAAGGAGGTGATCCAGCCGCACCTTCCGGTACGGCTACCTTGTTACGACTTAGTCCTAATTACCGATCCCACCTTAGACAGCTCCCTCCATAAATGGTTGAGCCACTGGCTTCGGGTGTTACCGACTTTCATGACTTGACGGGCGGTGTGTACAAGGCCCGGGAACGTATTCACCGCAGCGTTGCTGATCTGCGATTACTAGCGACTCCGACTTCATGGGGTCGAGTTGCAGACCCCAATCCGAACTGAGACTGGCTTTTTGGGATTCGCTCCATCTTGCGATATTGCAGCCCTTTGTACCAGCCATTGTAGCATGCGTGAAGCCCTGGACATAAGGGGCATGATGACTTGACCTCATCCCCACCTTCCTCCGAGTTGACCCCGGCAGTCTCCTATGAGTTCCCGGCATTACCCGCTGGCAACATAGGACGAGGGTTGCGCTCGTTGCGGGACTTAACCCAACATCTCACGACACGAGCTGACGACAGCCATGCACCACCTGTATACCGACCTTGCGGGGCACCTATCTCTAAGTGTTTCCGGTATATGTCAAACCCAGGTAAGGTTCTTCGCGTTGCATCGAATTAATCCGCATGCTCCGCCGCTTGTGCGGGCCCCCGTCAATTCCTTTGAGTTTTAGCCTTGCGGCCGTACTCCCCAGGCGGGGCACTTAATGCGTTAGCTACGGCACGGAGAACGTGGAATGTCCCCCACACCTAGTGCCCACCGTTTACAGCGTGGACTACCAGGGTATCTAAGCCTGTTTGCTCCCCACGCTTTCGCTCCTCAGCGTCAGGAAACGTCCAGAGAACCGCCTTCGCCACCGGTGTTCCTCCTGATATCTGCGCATTCCACCGCTCCACCAGGAATTCCGTTCTCCCCTACGTTCCTCAAGTCTGCCCGTATCGAGAGCAGGCTCAGGGTTAAGCCCTGAGTTTTCACTCCCGACGCAACAGACCGCCTACGAGCTCTTTACGCCCAATAATTCCGGACAACGCTTGCGCCCTACGTATCACCGCGGCTGCTGGCACGTAGTTAGCCGGCGCTTCTTCTGCTACTACCGTCACTTTCACTTCGTCGTAGCTGAAAGCGGTTTACAACCCGAAGGCCGTCATCCCGCACGCGGCGTTGCTGCGTCAGGCTTTCGCCCATTGCGCAATATTCCCCACTGCTGCCTCCCGTAGGAGTCTGGGCCGTATCTCAGTCCCAGTGTGGCCGGTCGCCCTCTCAGGCCGGCTACCCGTCGTCGCCTTGGTGAGCCGTTACCTCACCAACAAGCTGATAGGCCGCGAGCCCATCCTTGACCGTCGGAGCTTTCCACCCAAGCAGATGCCTGCTCGGGTCGTATCCGGTATTAGCAGCTGTTTCCAACTGTTATCCCAGTGTCAAGGGTAGGTTGCTCACGTGTTACTCACCCGTTCGCCACTCGTGTACTCCGAAGAGCCTTACCGTTCGACTTGCATGTGTTAAGCACGCCGCCAGCGTTCGTCCTGAGCCAGGATCAAACTCTCCGTTGAAACTTATTGCGTAGCCCGAAGGCCTTGCTATCAACTTTGGTTCGACAACTGACAAAAGATCATTTACTGACCTTATCAATAATCAAAGGAATCCATTCCAAGCCTTAGCTTGGGACGGGTTCGACTCGAAATACATCGAGTCTAATTTCGACTCACTATGTGAGTCTGTGCATTGACTTTAAGCACGCTGTTGAGTTCTCAAGTTTCGGATGCGCACCGCGCTTCAGTCTTTCGACTGTTGCTTGGGGCAACTCGTTCTACTTTACTCTGTTCCCTCGTCGGTGTCAAACCGGCTTCAGGCTTCGAGCCCCTCCCCCATAGGCGTAGTATCGGGCTCCGCTGCCCATCACAGGCATACGTCGTCCGAATCGCTTTTGTGGGATTCGGCCTCCGGTTCGTCCGGTCCAGTTCCCTGGCCCGTCCGCGTCACCGGGAAGGCTTGGTAAACATTACGGAGCTAGGCGGGAGAGGTCAAATCACTGCGAGACCCCCGGGCGTGTCGGAGCCGGGATGGCGGCAAATGCCCTAGTCAGATGGCAAATGAGCCCATTGGGGTGCCATTCGCGCAGATCCCACCTGTTCCCCGTGTCCCAAGACCGCCACGTCGAGATTGGCCAAAGAATCGCCAATATTCCCCCCTGCAACCCGAAGGGCAGCCAGCGCCACCAGCTTCCGGGCCCTGCCGGAACCGTCCGCGATCTTTAGCGCGACTGTCTCCCCCGTGGCCAGCGCCATCACAAAGAGCCCTTCGGCCCCCAGCTTCGCCATCGCACCCGGCACCACATCCATGAGGTCGGTGTCGTCGTGCGGACGGCCGCCCACGTACCAGGGGTAGCGTCGGAAGGCCTCGGCGATCGCGTGCTCGTGGCCGGCCGGGGCCATGGCGAGGGTGCGGAAGGCACGCGCCAGGCCCCGCAGTGTCACACCCATCACCGGTGCACCACAGCCGTCGACCGTGGGCTCCCCCGGGACTTCCTGCGCCAACTCCCCAATGACAGCCCTCAACGCCAGCTGAAGAGGGTGGCTGGGGTCGAGGTAACCGTCGAGTGGCCAGCCTTGAGCCACACAAGCAGCGAGAAGCACCGCATGCTTACCCGAGCAATCGGCACGGATCGCGGCGGGCGGCTCACCAGCTACGAGCAGGCGGGCCCGCGTGAGGTCGTGGGTGGGATAAAGGGGCGTACACCCGAGGTCGGCTTCATTGAGGTCGTAGGCGGCCAGAATGCGCCGCACCACCGCAACGTGTTCGTCTGTGCCGTCGTGGCTGGAGCACCCCAGCGCTAGCTCCTCGTCGGCCACCTGGACGCCGAGCCGAAGGCACGCCAGGACCTGCAGCGGTTTGAGGGTCGACCGCGGCAGG
Source organism: Micropruina sp. (assembly GCA_016716635.1). GTDB lineage: Bacteria > Actinomycetota > Actinomycetes > Propionibacteriales > Propionibacteriaceae > JADJVZ01. The sequence continues at coordinate 576,727 of JADJVZ010000011.1, read as the reverse complement.
ACGACCGTATCGGCGCCCACGTCAACCGCGAGGCGGCCGGACGCGTCCAGCGCCGCCACCCACCCGTCGTGAAGGCTCTCTGTATAGGAGCCGCGGGTGAGTTCAACGAGGGGAAAGGGTCCAGTCACCCGACGAGGGTACGACTCTGGTTACCCGTGGGGCTATGGAGCGCCACGGGCGCGCGCAGGTCAGCGCTGAACGTCCACCACGCCCACGGTCTTGCGGCCACGCCGGACGACGGCGTAGCGGCCCGCCAGGAGGCCCTCAACGCCCATGGGTGCGTCGGGGTCGGTGACCTTGTCGTTGTTGAGGTAGGCGCCGCCCTCGTCCACCGCTCGGCGACCCGCCGAGCGGGAGGGGACGATGCCCGTGGCCGTCAACAGGTCAACGATGCTCGGCAGAGTCTCCCCTGCCACCAGCACAGTGCCCCCCAGTTCCTTGTGGACCGCCGCCAGTGTTGCCGCTGGCAGTGAGCCGAGTTCGGCGCGTCCGAACAGGGCGTCAGCGGCTGCGGTGGCGGCCTCGCGCTCCTGTCGGCCGTGCACCAGGTCGGTCACGTCGTCGGCCAAGGCGCGCTGGGCAGCCCGTCGGAACGGCTCCTCCGCCGTCAAGCGCTCCAACTCTGCGATCTCGTCCCGCGTGCGGTTGCCGAAGATCTTGAGGTATTCGATGACCTTGACGTCCTCGGCGTTCAGGAAGAACTGGTGGAAGGCGTACGGGCTCGTCATCTCCGCGTCGAGCCAGACGGTGCCCGACTCGGTCTTGCCGAACTTGGTGCCGTCGGCCTTCGTGAGCAGCGGCGTGGCCAACCCGTGCGCCTTGCCACCCTCGGCGCGGCGGATGAGGTCGACGCCCGCGGTGATGTTGCCCCACTGGTCGGAACCGCCGTGCTGCAGCGTGCACCCGTGCTGCCGGAACAGCTCCAGGTAGTCCAGGGACTGCAGCAGAACGTAGCTGAACTCGGTGTAGCTGATGCCGGTCTCGAGGCGGGCTTTGACCACCTCGCGGTCGAGCATCCGGTTCACGCTGAAGTGCTTGCCGATGTCGCGCAGGAAGTCGAGCGTCGAGAGACTGGCCGTCCAGTCGTAGTTATTGACCACGATGGCGCCGTTGGGACCGTCAAAATCGATCAGCCCCGACACTTGGGCGCGGATGCGCTCGACCCACGCGGTCACGGTCTCCTTGGGGTTCATCACTCGTTCGGCCGTCTGCTTGGGGTCGCCGATCATGCCGGTCGATCCGCCCACGAGCAGGATCGGACGATGCCCGTGCTTCTGCAGGGTGCGGGCCACGATCATCTGGACGAGGTTGCCCATGTGGATGCTGGGCGCGGTCGGATCGAAGCCGATGTAGAAGGTCACCTGTCCCGCGTCCAGATGCGCTGAGAGCGCCTCCACGTCGGTAGACAGAGCCACCAGGCCCCGCCAGGAGAGTTCTTCGAGCGCGAGATTCACGGGCGCCAATCTAGCAAGGGGGCGCAGATCCTCAGACCGCGGCCCACTGGCGCGCCACCTGAAGCTCCTGGGCAAGCTCGCCCAGTTGGACGCGGACGCGGTCCGGCGCCGTGCCGCCACGGGCGCTCCGAGAGGCCACCGAACCCTCGACAGTCAACACGCTCGTCACCTCTGGGGTGAGGAGCGGGCTGATATCAGCCAACTGCTCGGGATTGAGCTCCGGCAGGTCGAGACCACGCTGCTCGCAGTACCGGACGGCCGTCCCTGTGATCTCGTGCGCCTGCGCGAACGGAACGCGCTGCCGCACCAACCAATCGGCCATGTCGGTGGCGAGCGAGAAGCCGCGCGGGGCCAACGCCGCCATGCGCTCCCGGTGGAAGCGCAAGGTCGCCACCATGCCCGCCATCGCCGGCAGGAGGATGTGCAGTTGGTCGATCGAGTCGAACAACGGCTCCTTGTCTTCCTGCAGGTCGCGGTTGTAGGCCAGCGGCAGGCCCTTACAGGTGGCGAGCAGGCCGGTGGCGTTGCCGATCAGACGTCCGGCCTTGCCGCGCGCCAACTCAGCCACATCCGGGTTCTTCTTCTGCGGCATGATCGAGGATCCGGTCGACCAGGCGTCGTCCAGGGACGCGAAGCCGAACTCGTGCGTGACCCACAAGATGACGTCCTCGGCCAAGCGCGAAAGGTCAACGCCGATCTGCGCCAACACGTAGGCCGCCTCGGTCACCAAATCGCGGGACGAGGTGCCGTCGATCGAGTTCGGCACCGAGCCGTCGAAGCCCAGCTCGTGCGCCACCACCTCGGGATCCAGCCCCAGCGGGGTGCCGGCCAGCGCGCCCGAACCGTACGGGCTGAGCGCCAGGCGCGAATCCAGGTCGCGGAGCCGGCCCACATCGCGGACGAGCGGCCAGGCATGCGCTAACAGGTGGTGCCCGAGAGTGACGGGCTGCGCGTGCTGCAGGTGCGTGCGTCCGGGCATGATCGCGGCGTGATGCCGCGAGGCCTGATTGCCCAGCGCCTCGGCCACCCCGATGACGTCGAGGGTGAGCGCCCGCACCTCCTCGCGCAGGTAGCGCCGGATCAGCGTGGCGATTTGATCGTTGCGCGAGCGTCCGGCACGCAGGCGTCCGCCGAGTTCGGGTCCGACCCGCTCGATGAGCGCCCGCTCCAGGGAGCCGTGGACGTCCTCATCAGTCGGCGCCGGGACGAACGCCCCGGACGTGACGTCCGCTTCGAGCTGATCGAGCCCGGCCAGCATGCCCGCGAGTTCCTCGTCGGTGAGCAGCCCCGCGCGATGCAGGGCCCGGGCGTGGGCCTTCGAGCCCGCCAGATCGTGTTTGGCGAGGCGCCAGTCGAACTGCGTCGACTTCGAGAGGGCGAACATGGCGTCCGCGGGCCCGCCGGCGAAGCGGCCTCCCCACAGACGTCCTTCACTCGTGGCGTCGGCCATGGTTGCCTTCCTGGGCCAGCGCCAGCAGCGCATCGGCCATCGCAGCCCCACCCGCGGGATCACGGGTGACGACCATCACAGTGTCATCCCCGGCAATCGTGCCGAGGACGTCGTCCCAAGCGGCCCGATCGACCGCCGAGGCGAAGTATTGCGCGGCTCCGGCGGGGGTACGCAACACGGCGATGTTGGCCGACCCCTCGGCGCTGAGCAGCAGTTCTTGGGTGAGCTTGGTGAGCTTATGGGTCGCGGCTTGGGTGTCGCCGCCGCCGTCGTTGTCGACGAGTGCGTAGGCCAGTCCCCCGTCCTTTGCCCTTACTCGGACGGCTCCGACGTCGACCAGGTCACGCGACAGCGTGCCCTGGGTGACCGCGAAACCGGAGGATTCCAGGCGCTGCGCCAACTCAACCTGCGAGCGGACGTCGGCGGCCTGCAGCAGCGACACGATGAGCGCCTGGCGGGCGGCCTTCGTGCCGGGAGCGCGGGATTCGTTCATGCCAGGAATCCCGGCAGGGCCTGGACGAACGTGTCGAGCTCGTCCGACGTGATCACCAGCGGCGGCGCCAGCCGGAGAACGCCCGGACGTGGTGCGTTGATGATGAAGCCCGCCTCGAGAGCCTTGGCGGCCACGTCGGGGGCGATATCGCGATCGAGTTGGACGCCGCGCAGCAGCCCGCTGCCGCGGACGCCGGTCACGCCCGGAACGTTGGTCAGGGCAGCAGCGACGCCGTCACCCACCTCGCGGACGTGCGCCAGCAGGTTGTCGCGCTCAATCACGTTCAGCACCGTGAGGCCGGCGCGGGCCGCGATCGGGTTACCGCCGAAGGTGGAGCCGTGGGAGCCAGGGCCGAGCAGGGATGCCGCCGCGCCCGTGGCGATGCAGGCCCCGATGGGGATGCCGCCGCCGAGACCCTTGGCCACGGTGATCAGATCGGCGCTCACGCCGGAGGCGGTGTGGGCCAGCCAGGCGCCGGTGCGCCCGATACCGGTTTGCACCTCGTCGAGCCAAAGAAGCGCGTCGTGATCGTCCGCCAGTTTGCGGGCCGCGGTGAGGAAGCCGTCCGGCGCCGGGATGACACCGGATTCACCCTGGATCGGCTCGATCAGGATGGCGGCCACGTCGTCGGCCATGGCCGCGGCCAATGCGTCCGCGTCGCCGTAGGGCACCCACGTGACGTCGCCCGGCAGCGGCTCGAACGGCACCCGGTAGGCGGCGGTGGCGGTGAGGGCGAGGGCGCCCATGGTGCGACCGTGGAAGGAACCCTCCATGGCGATGATCCGAGTGCGTCCGGTGCGGCGGGTCACCTTGAAGGCGGCCTCATTGGCCTCGGCGCCGGAGTTGGCGAAGAAGACGCGGGCACCGCGGCCGGGGTCGTTGGCCGTGGCCAGGGCGTCCAACCGCTCGGCGAGCTCGATCTGCGGCCCGGAGGCGAAGAAGTTGCTGACGTGGCCGAGGGTGGTGAGCTGGTCGGTGAGGGCCGCCACCAGGTCGGGGTGGTTGTGCCCGAGGGCGTTCACGGCGATGCCGCCGAGCAGGTCGAGGTATTGCTTGCCGTCGGCGTCCCAGACGTTGCAGCCCTGGCCGCGGACGAGCACCCGCTTGGGTGTGCCGAAGGTGTTCATCACGGCGCCGGAGTAGCGCCCGAGAAGGGCCTCACTCATCCGGGCACCACCATCGTGCCGACGCCGGAATCGGTGAACACCTCGAGAAGGAGGCTGTGCGGGTCGCGTCCATCCACGATGGTGGCCTGCGGCACCCCGCCCTTGACGGCGCGCAGGCAGCCCTCCATCTTGGGGACCATGCCCGCCTCCAGGCTGGGCAGGAGGGCCTCCAATTCGGTCGTGGTGATCCGCGAGACGATCTCTTTGGAGTTCGGCCAGTCGGCATAGAGGCCCTCGACGTCGGTGAGGACCACCAGTCGCTCGGCGCCCAGAGCCTCGGCCAGCGCGGCCGCGGCGGTGTCGGCGTTGACATTGTGGATGTCGCCGGCGCCATCGGGAGCGACCGTGGCCACCACGGGGATGCGTCCGGAATCGATGAGATCGAGGACGGCCTCGGGATTGACGTCCACGACATCGCCCACGAGCCCGAGGTCGACCTCCTCACCGTCCACGACGACGCCGCGCTTGGCGGCGGTAAAGAGTCCGGCGTCCTCACCGGAGAGCCCGACCGCGAGCGGGCCGTGCGCGTTGAGGAGGCCGACCAGCTCGCGCCCGACCTGGCCGACGAGCACCATGCGGACGACGTCCATGGCCTCGGGCGTGGTAACCCGGAAGCCACCCTTGAACTCGGACTTGATGCCAAGCCGTTTCAGCATGAGCGAAATCTGCGGACCGCCGCCGTGGACCACCACCGGACGCACGCCGCAGCGCCGCAGGAACACGATGTCTTCGGCGAAGGCGCGCTTGAGGTCGTCGTTGAGCATGGCGTTGCCGCCGTACTTGACCACGACGATCTTGCCCGCGTAGCGCTGCAGGTATGGGAGCGCCTCGATGAGCGTGGCCGCCTTGGCGAGCAGTGCCTTCTTCATGAGCTGTACTCCGCGTTCTCTTTCACGTAGTCGTAGGTGAGGTCGTTGGTCCACACGGTGGCGGACGCGTCGCCCTCGTTGAGGTCGATGAGGACGTGGACCGCGCGGGGCCGGAGATCGACGAGCGAGCGGTCCTCGCCGAGACCGCCTTGCCGGAAGACGGTGACGCCGTTGAACGCCACGTCGACCTTGTCGGGGTCGAACGCGGCCTTGGAGGTGCCGGCGCTGGCCAGCACGCGTCCCCAGTTGGGGTCGTTGCCGAAGATCGCGCATTTGAAGAGGTTCGCGCGCGTGACGGACCGAGCGACGTCGAGGGCGTCAGCCTCCGTGGCCGCGTGGACGACCTCGACGGCGATGTCGTGCGAGGCCCCCTCGGCATCGGACAGGAGTTGGCGGGCCAGGTCGGCGCAGACCTTGGTGAGGCCTTGGGTGAAGGCGTCGGCGTCGGGGGTGATCTCGCTGGCGCCGGAGGCCATCAGGACGACCGTGTCGTTGGTCGACATGCAGCCGTCCGAGTCGGTCCGATCGAAGGTGAGCGAGGTGGCCGTGCGGAGGGCCCTGTCGAGGGCGGGGGCGTCAACGACGGCGTCCGTGGTGATCACGACGAGCATCGTCGCCAGCTGGGGCGCGAGCATGCCGGCGCCCTTGGCCATGCCGCCGATCGTCCAACCGACGGGATCGGTGTAGACAGCCCGCTTCGAGATCGTGTCGGTGGTCATGATGGCCAGGGCGGCGTCGCCGCCGCCGGTGTCGCTCAGGCTTTCGTGCGCCAGGGAGATGCCGGTCTGAATCGCGTCCATAGGCAGCCGGACACCGATGAGGCCGGTGGACGCGACGGCCACCTTGTCTGCGGTCGTGCCGAGAGCGTCCGCCACCCAGTGGGCGGTTTGGACGGTGTCGGCGTAGCCGTCCGGCCCCGTGCAGGCGTTGGCGCCGCCGGAGTTGAGGACGATCGCGTCCAAGGTGCCGTTGGCCGTGACCTTCGCCGACCATTGGACGGGCGCGGCCTGGAACCGATTCGACGTGTAAACCCCTGCGCAGGAGCGGGTCGGGCCGGTGTTCACGACCAAGGCGAGGTCGCGCCGCCCGGAGGCCTTGATGCCTGCCTGCACGCCCGCGGCGAGGAAACCCTTGGGTGCTGTGACGCTCATGGCGCGACTCCGATCGAGGTGAGGCCCGTGGTTTCGGGCAGGCCGAGGGCGATGTTCATGGATTGCAGGGCGCCACCGGCGGTGCCTTTGACGAGGTTGTCGATGGCCGCCACCACGACGAGGCGTCCGGCGGCTTGGTCGACCGTCACCTGGAGCTGGACGCCGTTACTGCCCGCCACGGACTTCGTGGTCGGCCAGACCCCCTCGGGCAGGACGTGGATGAAGGGCTCGTCCTCGTAGGCCGCGAGGTAGGCCGCGCGGACGTCCTCGACTGTGTGATCGGGCGACAGGGGTGCCGTGACGGTCGCGAGGATCCCGCGGGGCATGGGGACGAGCAGCGGCGTGAACGAGAGCGTCGGGTTCGTGGCGCCAAGGATGGTGAAGTTCTGCAGGATTTCGGGGACGTGGCGATGGGTTCCCCCGACGCCGTAGGCGCTGATGGAGCCCATGACCTCGCTGGCGAGCAGATTCGCCTTGAGGCTTTTACCAGCGCCGGTCGTCCCGCTAGCCGCGACCACGACGACGTCCTGGCCCGTGACCAGGCCTGCGGTCAGCGCCGGGAGGAGGGCCAGGGTGACAGACGTCGGGTAGCAGCCGGGGACGGCGATCCGTTTGGTTTTCGCGAGGACTTCCCGCTGGCCCGGGAACTCGGGGAGACCGTAGGGCCACGTGCCTGCGTGATCGGTGCCGTAGAACTTCACCCAGGTTTCCGGGTCCTTCAGCCGGAAGTCGGCGCCGGCGTCGATAACCAGGGTTTCGTCGCTCAGCTGGGCCGCGATCTGGGCGGAGGCCCCGTGAGGCAGCGCTAGGAAGACGACGTCGTGATTCGCCAAGTTGGCGGCCGTCGTGTCGATGATGGGGCGGTCTGCCAGTGCGATGAGGTGCGGGTGATGCTCGATGAGCTTCGTCCCTGCGCTCGACTTGGCGGTCAGCGCGCCGATCTCGACGTCCGTCCGCCCGGAGAGCAGCCTCAGCAGCTCGCCCCCCGCATACCCCGTGGCCCCGGCCACCGCGATTTTGATCACACATAACTATGACACGCGTTGCATGATTATGTGCAAATGGTCCCGGATGGCGGACGCGGACTTAGGCGCCCCAGCGCTGCTAACCCTTAGTTCGGTTAGCTTTGGCCCATGCTGTTGGCACACGCCCCCTCCCGGAAACTCGGGAATCCCTCGGGGCCCACCTTGGAATTCCGCGAAGGCCCCAAGCCAGCTGGTTCCTGGGCAGGAACGCGACGCCTCTACGTGGGAGGCGAGGCGGCCTTCACCCTCAGCTATTGGTGTGGGACCTGCCAGTTCGTCTTTCGGCGCGCGGGACAGTCCACCGGCGCGCTTACACTCCCGCTCCTCACGGAGCGACTCAATCGCGGGTTGACCGGAGTCGACGTTGGCGTGCTGGCCACGATCAGCGATTCATTGCCGGTGGGCGACTACCTGCCGGTGCTGTTGTCCGTCCAACCTCGGCAGGTATCTCCGGGCGCGGAGGGCGACTACTTTGCGCACGAGCAGGTCGACACCTGGGGGGCCGACTATAACGGGGGGCAGCCGGTTGACCCCGGAACGCCCTACTACCGGACCTTTGAGACACCCGTCGACAAGGACGCTCACCTCTACGAATTCGTCGTCCCCCTGGTCCCGCCCTCATGGAATGACACCGCCCGCGTTGCCGGGTTCAAGTCCACCTTGGCGGAGTCCAATTCGCCGACCGCCTTGGCGATATCCGTGCTGGACGTGTGCCAGCCTGCAGTCCAGGTCGGCCCCGACTACTACGAACATTGGGCACTGACACACTTCCTCCTGGATGGCCACCACAAGTCTCAGGCCGCTGCGGAAACCGGCAGCAGCTTGCAATTGCTGGCTCTCGTGAACATGAGTGAGGGGTTGTCGTCCGTCGAGCAGGTTGCTCGAGTCGTTGAGCTCCGGAAGCAGTCACCGGGCGTCCGCATCGAGCACCGGCAGCCATGACCGTGCGTGAACAAGGCGAAACACTGATGTGTCGCCGATGCGGACAACCGGTGGTAGCCGCGTCCGACCTCTACGACCTGTTCGCACAGATGCACTACAGCTGCTTTCACAACCTCTTCGAGCACCTCGGAGACCCTGACATCGAATGCGGTGCGGACAGCTGTCCAGCATCGGGGGTCACGCGTGCGTCGCTGACCATCCGGCTCGGCGGCACCCACCTCGCACAGGGTGCGTCCACCTTCGCGCCGGCGGTCTTGGCCCTTCGTGAACTTGGATTCTCGGTCGAGCGCGTCGGGAGACGCTTCGTCGCCCGCCTGGGCGAAGCGGAATTCGTTGCTGACGATCCGGTCGCTCTTCTCGGCCTCATCAAACTCGCGGAACTCCGCACTCCGCTCTCGTTGAGCCCCTCGGTCCGCGTGGCTCTCCAGGACGAGTTCTGGTCCCGCGCCTGACCGTCCAAGGACGACCTTGTCGGCTGCCATGATGCTGGGATGCGGATTCGACCGATCGAAGAGCTTGTCTCCGTCACTGAGCCAGCCTGGCCCCATGTCGCGGCCCTGCTGGAGCAGGACGCGTCTGCGGAGGTGCAGGCGGTCGCTCCCGACAAGGCTCGAGACGCCCTCCACCGGCTTCAGGTGACGGCAGGCTCGGTCCTGGGCGCGCTCGCCCTCAACACCGGCGGGATCATCGCTGATCACGGTTGGTTCCGCCTCCTCGGCGGCGGCAGCGAGCACCTTCCGGATCTCGCCTCGGCCAACGGCTTGGGGAACCCCGCCGACGCCGCCAGCCCGCCACCCTTCCTGCTGGTGGGGTACGACGCCCTCGGGGGGCGCTTCGCCATCGATGGCGGTGGGCTCGGTGTCGACCTCGGCGAGGTCTGCTACTTCGGCCCCGACTCCCTGACCTGGGGAGGTCTCGGTGGTGGGCACGCGGACTTCGTCACCGGGGTTCTCACCGGAAGCCTCAGGGACGCCTTCGCGTCCTTGCGTTGGCCGGGCTGGCAGGACGAGGTTTCGGCCCTCCTCCCCGATCAGGGTCTTGCCCTGTATCCCCCGCCCTTCACCCAACAAGGGGCAAACATCGGGTCGGTGAGCCGCTTTGCGGTACCTCTCTCCGAGTTGCTCTATTTCTACGACCACGCCGCTGCTCAGATGTGAGTTCGGACGCCTCTCGCGCCGATTGCCCCCTCTTGGGGACGCCCGGACCCGTTGAAAGGATGGACCTATGTCCCTCGATGTCTTCCTTCAGGGATTTGCCGACGGCGAACCGTCAGACCGAGGCGCGGCTGAGATTCGCGAGCTACTGGCGCCCTATGTGGTGACCAGCGAGGGGGCTTTCCTGCGCATCCAAGTTGGGGACGGCGAGGCCGATCTGTACCTCGATGAGGGGGGCTTGATGGCTAACCACATTAACGGTGAAGCACCCTGGAACCTGTTGGTCCGAATATCACAGGTCGCGGACTGGACGATCCTCCCCGTTGGCTGCCCCACCTGCCTGACGCGGCCGGAACAGAGGAAGGACCTCCCCCAGGAGCTTCAGACCGATGCGGTGCTCATTGGGTCCGGGGATGACCTGCGAAGCTTGGTCGTGCGCCGTGGTTGAACAGGTCAGACCGCTGGATCTTGGCGTTGAATGGGAACCGAATGCGCCGGATGCCGTCCTCATCACACGGGATCTTGGCCCGGCAGTCTTGGCGCTCCGAGCCCACTTCGATGACACGGACAGCCGCTGCGTCGTCCTGGAGTGGCGTGGGGTCCGCTCCGCCCGCATGGACCCGCCCAACGATGAAGCCATCAGTGGCCACCGCCTGTACGCGAAGGGCCTGTCCCAGGTGCTCTGGGCCGGACGCGTGTACGACAGCGAGCTTATCCGCGGCCTCGAACAGCAGAATCGGGTTCATCCGCACCACAACCCGGCGTCCTTTGCGAACCTGAACCACGACGTCGTGCGCTTGAAGGAGTGCGTTGTTGAGGTTGTGGCCAAGCAGCTGACGGTGAGGCGTCTCGCAGGAAGCAGGCTCGATGCCGCCTTCCTGGCGGCCCACACCTAGGTCGGGTTTCGGGGTGCCCCACTGCTCATTGTGTGACGCCGTCCCCGTCCGTCAAGGGCGCCTGGCGGCGTCCCTGCGGGATGGCCTTCGGCCACCCTTGACTGACAGGTCGCCGGCGTCAGGAATTGGCAGTTGATAAGGGCTCACCCCTCCGAGTGGGCAGTCCTGGTTGGTGACCGAAACATCCCCCACAGCCGCCGCCGTGGGGCTGACATCCACGGCCGACCCTCACAGGGACGTGACCGTCACGAAAGCCCCACTAGCCAGGCCACAGAACGCCGAACTGCTCCTGGCGTGACACCACTACCCCGCGTCCGAATCATGGGGTGTCGTGTCCACCATCTGCGCCAAACCCGGGCCAAACCTCACCCCAGCCAGTCGGGGACGCAGTTGTCCAGGGGCCTCCTGGGGTTGGAAATGGGTTACCGGGTGGGCGCCAGGGGTGACCACGTTCCCGAGCGGCGCGGCAGCGCCGAGGTCCGATCACGACGAACCCTGCCCACGACACCAGACCACCTCTTCGAAGTGGCAGCGGTGGCCGAACGCCCTAGTGGTTCGGCGAAGAGGTGTGTGAGTTCAACGCTCACCGTGGACGACGAACTCACACACTTTCGGGCAGGTTTGCCCCTGCTGTCGCAGTCGTCCCGGCAGGCCCGGAAACCTCTCTATTTCGTGACCTCAATGTGACATCCACAAGGGGAAACAGGCCGCTTCGGGACCAGAAACTGTCAGACCTGGTCCGTAGATTGAAGACATGAACACCACAGGTTGCACCGCCCGCGAGCTCACCCTCGCGTTGGCTGATGCTGACCGCCGTGAACGGCAAGCAGCCGCGGACAAGGCTCAGCTGATCGCCGCCTTGTGTGACGTGTACCGGGCCACCGACGGCTCCGCGAACCCGGCCCTGCCCGGCGCTGAACGGCTGATCACGGTAGGCGCTGACGGCACCCCGGTGGTGTCGGATTTCCTCGTGTTGGAAATCGGACCCCTGCTCGGTATGAGTGAAGCCAGCGCCGGCATGCTGATCTGTGACGCGTTGAACCTCCGCCACCGGCACCCGCTCTTGTGGCAGGCCGTGGGCGAGTTGAAAGTCGAAGTGTGGAAAGCCCGCCGCATCGCCAACGATGTCGCCCGGGCCGGCCTTACTTTGGATGCCGCCCTGGCCATCGACGAAAAGATCACCCCTTACCTCGACAAGCTGCCCGTCGGGCCCCTGCTCCGGAAACTCAGCCGCATGATCGTGAAAGCCGACGAAGTCCTCGCCGAACAACGCGCGAAGAAAGCCCGCCGGGAACGGTTCGTGCGGATCCACCACGACATTGACGGTGTTTCCACCGTGGTCGCTCGGGTGGCGACCTCCGACGCGATAGCCCTCGACACCGCCCTCACCCTTGCCGCCAGCGACGCCATCCTCACCGGACGCTCAGAGGGAGTCGATGAGCTCCGCTCTGTTGCCTTCGGCGATCTTGCCCTCGCGTACCTCAACAACCCCGGCCCCGCAGTAGCCCCAGCCTCCAGCACCGCTAACCGTCGGATCCCCCGGGTTGCCGAGATCGTCGTGCACATCACCCGTGAAACCCTCACCGACGGTCGCGGAGTCGCCCGTGTTGAAGGCGTCGGACCCATGCTCCTCGACCAGGTACGCGAAGTCCTCGGCGGCTGCAGCAAGATCAAAATCCAGCCGGTCATCGACCTCAACGACGACCCCGGCGTCGACACCTACGAAATCCCCGACCGCATCCGACGCCACGTCAACCTGAGAAACCCGGTCGAAGGCTTCCCCTTCTCGTCCCGAAACTCGGCACGCTGTGACCTGGACCACACCAGTCCCTACCGCCACGGACAACCCAAACAGGCCGCGCAGACCCGCGCGTCGAACTTGGGGCCTTTAAGCCGCAAAGTCCACCGCGCCAAAACCCTCGGCGCCTGGACACTCACCCAACCCACCCCGGGAACCTTCCTCTGGACCAGCCCCATGGGCCTCACCTACACCGTCGACCGCCACGGCACCACCCGCGGACACAAACAGGTGGCCCCGAAGCTCGCCGCGACCGCCAAGGTCCCCAGACCCACACCACGAAAGCCGATCCCGAGACGACGACCCTAGGGGCGCGAAAGGTCCGTGAACGCCAAAGGCCGCCGTTCAGGGGGCTCTTGAGCCTGCCCTGGACGACGACCTTGAGGCTGCCGGGTGACCCGAAGGTCAGCTCGGATCAGATCATGGGGACCAAGTCCGCCACGGAGTTCAGAATCCGCGAGGGACGGTACGGGTAGTTGTCCAGGTCTTCGATCTTCGTGGCGCCGGTGAGGACCAGCACCGTGTGCAAGCCCGCTTCCATGCCAGCGACGATGTCGGTGCCCATGGTGTCGCCGATCATGCCCGTGGTCTCCGAGTGAGCCTCGATGCGGTTCATCGCGGAGCGGAACATCATCGGGTTCGGCTTACCGACCACGTAAGGCTTGCGGCCGGAGGCAGCAGTAATCATCGCTGCGAAGGCACCCGTCGCGGGCACCATGCCGGTCTCGTTGGGACCATGGGTGTCCGGGTTCGTGGAGATGAACCGGGCGCCGGCACCAATGAGACGGATGGCCTGGGTGATCTGCTCGAAGGTCAGCGAACGGGTTTCCCCGAGCACCACGAACTTCGGATCCACGTCGGTCAGGACGAACCCGACCTCGTGCAAGGCCGTGGTCAGTCCGGATTCGCCCATGACGAAGGCGGTCTTCTCGGAGGCGTCCGAGGTCTGGTTGTCCAGGAAGTCCGCGGTGGCCATCGCGGACGTCCAGATGTTCTCCTCGGGCACGGTCAGGCCGCTGCGCGCCAGACGCGCGGACAAGTCACGTGGGGTGTACACCGAGTTGTTGGTCAGCACCAGGAAGCGCTTCGAGGTGTCGACCCAGCGTTGCAGCAGCTCAGCTGCGCCGGGGATGGCGCGGTCGCCGTGGACGAGCACGCCGTCCATGTCGGTGAGCCAGCATTCAAGCTCGTCGGGATGTCGCATGGTCATACTTTCTCACTCACCCGGGGCGGCGACGGCCGTGTGCCGCACACTCCCCAAGGAGTTCATGTGTCGTTGGGTGACCGGTCACAGCCCGGCCAGTCGGGCTTCCTCGTCGGGGCTCAGCACGACGTCCGGGGCAACCGGGATGTAACTGGTCGGACGCAGGTCGTTATCCCGCGCCAGCATGGTGTCGGCATTGAACGGGGCGTCGGTGTTCTGGGCGTGGACGGCGAGCCAGGAGCCGTCCTCAAGCTTGGCAGCCACGAAGGACATGATGCCCACGCGGGTGTCAGCCGGATCTCCCTCAGGATCGAGTTGGCCTTCGAGAGTCCACTTGACGGTGACCACCGCTGCACTCTCCCCCAAGCGCCGCTCGCCGATGGAATCGAGCGTCAAGGTCGAGCGTCCGAAAATGCGCTCGAAACCCATCCGGTGGCTGCGCTCGATGGAGAGCCGACTCGTCCACCACAAACCGACGACATTGATGAAGTCGGCGTCGTCCGCGAACAGCGCCGCGATCGCGTCGGCATCCCGCCGGTCCCAGGCATCCCCGAATAGGACGGCCAAGTCGGACGGTTGCCGAGCCGGGCCGTGCTCCTGCTCCGGAAGCAGTTTCGTGCTCGCGGCCGCGAGTTTGCGAACCTGCTTCAGTTGCTTCTTGATCCCCATGTGAAGTCCCCGTATCGAATGGTCTTGACGGCCTCCGAGAGGTCGCCTATGTGTCAACAATCCAAGGAACCTATTTTAGTCCCAAGTGCCAATATTCCTAGAAGGAACGCAACTCCGCCCCGGTACGTTCGTGCGCGGAAGCGACGGCAGCGCCCTTGGCGGCGGCGATCTCGGCCTCGGCGAGTGTGCGATCAGGGGCCCGGAACCGCAGCGCGAACGCCAACGACTTCTTGCCCGCCGGAACGGCACCGCCAGTGAACACGTCGAACAACGCCACCGACTCCAGCAGCGCGCCCGCCCCCTCGGTCAAGGCCGCGGCCACGTCCCCCGCGGTCACGACGGCGTCCACGACCAGCGCGACGTCCTCCTTGGCGACGGGATGGGACGACAACGGCGCGATCGTGCCCTTGTCGGGAGCCAGGCGAATGAGAGCGTCCACGTTGAGCTCCACGGCGCAGGTGCGGGACGGGAGCCCGGCCGCGCGCACGACGTCGGGATGCAGTTCGCCCGCGTAACCGATGACCTCTCCGGCCACGCTGAGTGCCGCACAGCGACCCGGGTGCCACGGGGCCACCTCGGCCGCACTGCGGACGAACGTGGCACCGACCGCAGTCGCCGCCACGTCGGCCAGCGCAAACGCCTGCTGCCACCCAGCGGCCTCACCAGCACCCTGCCAGCCAGCCTTGCGCCACGCCCCCGCAAGGACGATCGCCAGGTGCTTCGGCTGGGACGGCAACGCCGCTTCAATCTCGGTGAGCTCGGCCGCCGAGGGTCGTTTCGCTACGGACGGGATCGGCGCCACCCCGGTGGGCCCATAAAAGACACTGCCGGTCTCGAAAAGGCCAAGGTCGTCGTTACCACGCGAGGTATTGCGCGCCACGGCGGCGAACAGCCCCGGCAACAGCGTGCTGCGCAGGTACGGCGAGGTCTCCGCGAGGGGATTGGCCAGCCGCACCAACTGGCGACGCTCGTCATTGGCGGGGATCGCCAGGGCGTCCAGCTCGGAGGATGCCAGGAACGGCAGCGTCAGCAGTTCGACAAGACCCGCATCCACGAGGGCGCGGTTCACCGCCCGGCGCGCCAACTGGACGTGGGTGAGCCCACGTCCGGCCGGAGCCACCGGCACCAGGGAGGGCAGCGCGTCGAAACCGACCTTGCGGCCCACCTCTTCGACGTAGTCGTAGGCGTCCACGAGATCCGGGCGCCAGGTCGGCGGCGTCACGGAGAGCTGATCCGCGTCCACCTCGACAGTGACGCCAGAGCTGCGCAGGATCGACACGACGCGCTCGCTCGGGACGTCCAGCCCCAGAATGCGCCCGGGCAACGCCGCATCGATCACCTGGGTCGGCATCGCGGCCACTCCCCCGGCGATCGTCTCGGCCTCGACCGGAGTGCCCCCGGCCAACTCGTTGAGCAGGTCGGCCACGAGGTGCGCGGCCGAGTAGGCCGCGTTCGGATCAACGCCCCGATGGAAGCGCTTCGACGCCTCGGACGGCAGCCCATGACGACGCAACGCGCGGCTGATCGTGTCGGGATCGAAGTTCGCGGCCTCGATCAGAACGTTCGTGCTGGAGTCGCTGATCTCGGTGGATTCGCCACCCATGACCCCGGCGATACCGATCGGGCCCGAGTCGTCGGTGATCAGCAGATCGTCGGCGTCGAGGCGACGGGTCTGGCCATCGAGGGTCACGATCTGCTCGCCAGCGGAAGCCTTGCGAACCACAATCGAACCCGACAGCTTGTCGGCGTCGTAGGCGTGCAGCGGCTGCCCGGTCAGGATCATCACGTAGTTGGTGATGTCCACGGCCAACGAGATCGAGCGCATACCCGCCAGCACGAGCCGCCGCGACATCCAACGCGGGGTCGGCCGGGTCGGATCAATGCCCCTCACGGACACCGCCACGAACAACCCGCACTCAGGGGCGTTCAGGACCACCGGATAGCCCGCCGCCGTGGCAGCTGGCGTCGCCCGCTGGACGGGGTCGGCGAACCGAGCCTCAAAGGCCTGACCGGCCTCGCGCCCCAGTCCGCGGATCGACAAGCAGTAACCCATGTCGGGGGTGACGTCGATGTCCAGCACGTGATCGCGCAGGTGCAGCGCCTCGGCCGGATCATCGCCCGGCTCCAACCGCCGCCCGGCATCGTCGACCGTCGGCAACACGATGATCCCGGAGTGATCGTGCCCGATGCCGAGTTCGTCCTCGGCGCAGATCATGCCGTCGGAGACGTGGCCGTACGTCTTGCGTGCCGCGATCTGGAAGCCTCCAGCCAGCGAGGAGCCCGGCAGCGACACCACGACGAGGTCACCCACGGCGAAGTTCAGGGCACCACACACGACGCTGCGGTGCGGCCCCTCCCAATCGGCGTCACCCGGGCCGTTGTGCGTCGGACCCACGTCCACCTGCACCCAGCGAATCGTCTTGCCGTTCTTCTGGGGCTCGTCGGCGAACTTCAGCACGCGCCCGACGACCACGGGGCCGAGGATGTCGTGACCGACCGGTTCGACCGACTCAACGTTGAGCCCGGCGCGGACGAACGCCTCCGACAGCGCGGTCGTCGTCACGTCGGACGGCAGGGCCACGACCTCGCGCAGCCAGGAAAGCGGGGCCTTCATCGTGCCATCCCCTTCATGGAACGGCTGAACCGGACGTCACCTTCGACGAAGTCGCGAAGATCGGTGGCGCTGTTGCGGAACATGACCGTCCGGTCGATGCCCATCCCGAAGGCGAAGCCGGAATAGACGTCGGTGTCGATGCCGCAGGCCTGCAGCACGCGCGGATTGACCACCCCGCAGCCGCCCCACTCGATCCACCCTTCCGAGCGGCACGTGCGGCACGGCGCGTCGGGGTTGCCCACCGAGGCGCCCTTGCACACGAAGCACTTCAGGTCGATTTCGGCGCTGGGTTCGGTGAACGGGAAGTAGTGCGGACGCAGGCGCGTCTCCATGCCCTCGCCGAAGACCGAGCGGGCCATGTGATCGAGGGTGCCCTTGAGGTGGGCCATGGAAATGCCCTTGTCAACGACCAGTCCCTCAAGCTGGTGGAAAACCGGAAGGTGCGTGGCGTCGTACTCGTCGGCGCGGTACACCTTGCCGGGACACACGACGTAGATGGGCAGCTCGCGCTGCAGCATGGCCCGAATCTGGACGGGCGACGTGTGCGTCCGCATCAACAAATGCTTCTCGACCGGGGACACGAACAGGGTGTCCTGCATCAGGCGAGCGGGGTGATCCGGACGGAAGTTCAAGGCGTCGAAGTTCAGCCATTCGGCTTCGAGCTCCGGGCCTTCGGCGACCTCCCAGCCCATGGCGACGAACACGTCCTCCAAGCGATCCATGAGGCCCGTGATCGGGTGCACGGCGCCCACGGGCGACAGCTCCACCGGCAAGGTGACATCGATGCGCTCGGCGACCAGCGCCTGGGCGGTCTCGGCGGCGGCGACGGCCTCCTGCCGCGCGGCGAGCGCCTCGTTGACCCGTGCCCGGGCTTGCCCGAGCAGTTGGCCCACGACCTTACGGTCGGCAGGCGACAAGCGTCCGATTTCGCGGTTCGCGAGCGCCAAGGGCGCCTTCTCCCCGGTGTGGGCCAAGCGAACGGAACGCAGGTCCGCCACGGTGTCGGCGACGGCAATCGCCGCCAACGCCTCGCTCACCATGGCCTCGACGGCCGCTTCATCCAGAGGTTGAGCGTCGGACATGGGTTCCTTTCTCAAAGGTCAGCGTGCTGGGCAGCCGCGCTGGAGAACAAGCAAATCGCGGCTGCGGTCGCCAGGTTGAGGCTTTCGGCTTTGCCATAAATCGGCACGGCGACGCTGCGGTCGGCCAGGGCGAGATGCTCGCCCGGAAGGCCCCACGCCTCGTTGCCCATGACCCACGCGGTGGGCTTGGCGAGGTCGTCCTGGAGGTCGGTCAGCAGGGTGTCGGAGTCGCCGTCGGCGGCCAAAACCTGCATTCCAGCGTCCCGGCAAGCAGCCAGGGCCTCGGCGAGCGGCACCCCGGTCACGACGGGCAGGTGGAACATAGTGCCCACCGAGGCCCGGACGGTCTTGGGATTCGTCAGTTCGACCGAGTCCTCGGTCAGGATCACGGCATCCGCGCCGAAGGCGTCTGCGCACCGAATGACGGTGCCCGCGTTGCCGGGGTCGCGGATCTGCGCACACACGACGACCAGCCGGGCGTTCTTCACGACGTCGAGCGAGACGCTGGACATGCGGACGACCGCGATGATGCCTTGCGGGGTGACCGTGTCGGCCATCGACGCGAGGTTCTGCTCGCTGACGGCGTAGACGGGGACGTCGTCTTCGCGGGCGCGCTCGATGAGGTCGGCGTGCTCGATGGCGTCCGACCAGCGGACGAAGAGCACCTCGACCAGGCCGGGGACTCCCAAGGCTTCCCGGACGGCCTGACGGCCTTCGGCCAAGAACTTGCCTGCAGTCTTGCGGCCTTTGCGGCGCAAGAGCTTTCGGGTTTCGAGGAGCAGCGTCTGCGAAGGGCTGTCCAGTTGCATCATTTCGGGCATCGTTCCCTCCTGTCGGGGCAGATGCACGACGGACCCGGCGGGTTCACCGCCGGGTCGTCGCGTGGGGTGTGTGATCAGGCGGCGGCGGCAGGCTGGTTGCTCTTGGCGAGCTCGACCAGCTTGGCAAACGCGGCGGAATCGGTGACGGCCAGGTCGGCCAGGATCTTGCGATCGACCTCAACACCGGCGGTCTTCAGACCGGAGATGAAGCGGTTGTAGGTCATGCCCTCGGCGCGAGCAGCGGCGTTGATCCGCTGGATCCACAGAGCGCGGAAATCACCCTTGCGGTCCTTGCGGTGCGCGTAGTTGTACGTGGCGGAATGGAGCAGTTGCTCCTTCGCCTTGCGGTACAGGCGCGACCGCTGTCCGCGGTAGCCAGAGGCGAGTTCGAGGACTTCGCGGCGCTTCTTCTGGGCGTTCACGGAGCGCTTGACGCGTGCCATGTCGGTACTCCTTGTGTCTTAGCTAATGGGGTGGGTGGTCACTTGCCGAGAAGGCGCTTGGCCTTCTTGGCGTCACCGGGGGCGAGGACGGCGTTGCCGGTGAGGCGACGGGTCTGCGAGGACGGCTTGACCTCGTTGCGGTGCATCATCCCGGCCTTGTGGTGCATGACCTTGCCGGTGGCGGTGATCTTGAACCGCTTCTTGGCGCCCGAATGGGTCTTCATCTTCGGCATTGCCGCTCCGTTTCTTATCGTGTCCGGCTCGCGCCGGGGGCATTGTTGGGTGGGGTGGTGAGCCGTGGCTCACACGTCGATGTCAGCGTCCATGTTGTCGCTGGGACCGCGGCGCTTCTTGGGGGCCGCCACGGACGGGGCCGCCGCGCGCAGGTTGGCCTGCTCGATGCGCTCCGCTTCGGCGCTCGCGGCGCGAACCGCAGCCTTGGCGGCCTTGATGGCCTCAACCTCGGCCTTGGCCTCGGTCTTCTTGCGCGTGGGTGCCAGCACCATGAGCATGTTGCGGCCATCTTGCTTGGGAGCGGACTCGACCGTGCCGTCTTCGACGACGTCGTCGGCCAGCTTCTTCAGCAGGTTGAACCCCAGCTCGGGACGGCTCTGTTCACGTCCGCGGAACATGATGGTGATCTTGACCTTGTCGCCGGCCTTGAGGAAGCGGACAACGTGGCCCTTCTTCGTCTCGTAGTCGTGGCCGTCGATCTTCGGACGAAGCTTCATCTCTTTGATGACCGTGTTCGTCTGATTCCGCCGCGACTCGCGCGCCTTCTGGGCAGCCTCGTACTTGAACTTGCCGTAGTCCATGAGCTTGCAGACGGGCGGGCGGGCCATCGGTGCGACCTCGACCAGATCCAGATCGGCCTCGCGGGCCAGACGCAGGGCGTCCTCAATGCGGACGATGCCGACTTGCTCTCCGGCAGGGCCAACGAGCCGCACTTCCGGGACGTGGATGCGGTCGTTGATACGCGGTTCGTTGCTGATGGTTCCTCCTGGGGTGGAATGTGATGTTCGCTCAAACAAAAAGGGCCTCCGCGTGCGCGAAAGCCCAAGCCTCAAGGCACTCACCCCTGACGAGGGCACCTTGTCGACCCGTCCACCGAGGCGGATGCGGGTGGGAGCTTGGCGTCTCCACTTGCACGCGGACGTCCATACGGATGTCCGAACGCGTCTCAGTCTACGGGTGCCGGGCCTCTGGAGGCGAATCATGTTGGACGTACATCCACCCGAAGCCCCCCTCGGCAAGCTCCACCAGGCGCCGCCCCTGGGCCAACGCTTGGAGCAAATCAGCTTCCAGCACCAGCGGATGCTCGCCATTGCAGTCGATCACCACGGCCTTGCTGCCGGTCTCGATCGCGGTGGCGGCGACGTCATCCAGCGTGCACGGCACCGGACGGGCCCCTGGCGCCCACGCACCGAAGAGGTCGGCACCGGTGAAGACAATCACCGCCTTGGAACCGCTCGCGGATTCAAGGAGGATCGCCGAAAGGTCACCGTCGTCGGCCGGACCGATGGGTAACAACAATCGCGTGGTGCACAGCGTCGCGACGGCCCGCAGGTAGGCCGTGTGGTCACCGGTTGCCGCCTGCTCCATGGCAGCGCGCACCTCGGCGTCCGGGGCGCCTCGATCACCCCGCCAGGCGGAATTCGGCTCTCCCAGGCGGCTCACAGCGCCAAGATACCGCGCCTCCGTCGCGCCTGCTGGGTGGGCAACGACTAGCGTGGCAGTCTTCACCTCATGGACAACAACACCCTCGCGGCCGTCATTTGCATTGGCCTCACCGTCCTCGGGATCCTCATCACGGCGGTTACCTGGCAGTGGCTCAAGGGTCGCACCCGGTTGCACTGGCTCGGCTGGGCCTTGCTTCCTCTGGCCGTGTGGTTCAGCGGGCTCTACCCGCTGGTTCAGGATTTCGTCACTGCGATTTGGAACTACGCCCAGTCGACCGCGATGACCCCCTTTATTGCGGCCGGTCTCATCATCGGCAGCCTGGGACTGCTCATGATTATCGTGAGCCACTTCCTGCCGAGCCGCCCCAAGGAGAAGAAGGCCGACAAGCCCGTCCCCTACACCCCGCCGCCCGCCAAGGATTCCAAGCTGACCGTGCCCTGACGGGCGCGGACTCGCCTGGGCTACAAGCGACAGGCGGCGATGTCGGTGACGAGAATGCCGTCGGCGCCCAGGTCGTAGAGGTCGTCCATCACCTTGTGCACGTCCGGACGCTTGACCATGGCCCGGACGGCCACCCAGCCCGCTTTCGCCAGCGGCGACACCGTCGGGGAATCGATGCCCGGCGTGATCGCGCAGGCGACGTCGAGCTTGGCCTGCTCCACGTTGTAATCGACCATCACGTAGGCCCGCGCGGCGAACACGCCCTGCAGGCGGCGCAGCAACTGAGTCAACCCGTCGGGAGCCACCGCTCCCCGGCGCTGCACCAAAATGGCCTCGGAGGTCATGATCGGCTCACCGAACATCTCCAGCCCGGCACGTTTGAGGGTGCTTCCGGTTTCCACCACGTCCGCGATGGCATCGGCAACGCCCAGGCGGACGGAACTCTCCACCGCACCGTCCAGGTGGATAAGGCGGGCGGATACGCCTTGAGCGTCGAGGTAGGCGCGCAGCAGGCCCGGGTAGGAGCACGCGATCCGCTTCCCGTTGAGGTCGGCGAGCGTCCACGAGGCGCCCCCGGGGGCGGCGAACCGGAACCGTGTGCCTCCGAAACCCAGGGCCATGACCTCGTCGGCCTCGGCGCCCGAATCCAGCAGCATGTCTCGGCCGGTGATGCCCAAATCGAGGGTGCCCTCCCCCACGTACACGGCGATGTCGCGCGGCCGGAGGTAGTAGAACTCGACCCCATTGGCCTCGTCGAGCAGCACCAGGTCGCGGGAATCCCAGCGCATCCGGTAGCCGGCCTCGGTCAGCATGGCGGCGGCCGCCTCGGATAAGGCGCCCTTGTTGGGGACGGCAATCTTCAGCAGCGCACGGTCGTTAGTCACGGTCGGCAAGCCTACTTCAGAGTCGCGGGTCGACGCTCAGAGGTAGGAGTAGACGTCTTCTAGGTCCAGCCCTAGGTGCACCATGAGCACCTGCAGGTGGTACAGCAGTTGGCTGATCTCCTCGGCGGCTTCGTCGCGGGATTGGTATTCGGCGGCCATCCACACCTCGGCGGCCTCCTCCACGATCTTCTTGCCGATGAAGTGGACGCCCGCGTCCAGCTCCTTCACGGTGCCGGATCCCTCGGGACGCGTCCGCGCCTTCTCAGTCAGCTCCGCGAACAGGTCCTCGAACGTCTTACTCACGCCCGGCATCCTACCGGGGCTCAGCGGGCGCCCGGCGTCCGCGGCGGACGATCAGGAGGGTCAGCAACACTCCGATGACGGCGGTCACGACGTAGGCGCCCTGCTGCGGCCAATATGTGGCGGCGCACTGGGTCGGATCGGGCTCCCACCCCCGTCGGACGCTCGACTCGCAGTGGTTCCACAACGCCACCATCATGAGCACCCCGGCACCGATGAGGCTGCCCCCGAGTATGAGTAGCCACCGGGTGCGGCGCTCGCCCACGTCGCCGTCGGTCAGCCACCGATCGAAGCGGGTGACCGCGCTCTGGCGGGGGGCGCCGGCGCCGTGGCCCCACTGGGTGCGCCGCGGACCCTCGTCCCGCATCAGCGCAACGCGACGCCGAGAAGGGCGTCCACGGCCTCGGCTACCCGCCGCGGACCATCGGGATCATCGGACGGGTCCAGGTCGAAGCTCGCGGTCGCCCAGATGTCGAGGGCGCGAAGCGCTGCCGGGGCGTCCAGATCGTCCAGAAGGGCGACCCGGACCGCCTCGATCGTTTCGTCCGTCGCCACGCCGCGGGGCGCGTTGGCTGCGTGCCGCCAGGCGGCGAGCCGCTCCTCGGCGCGGGCCAGGTCGTCGGACGTCCACTGCCAATCGGAACGGTAGTGATGGTCCAACAGGGCCAGCCGAATGGCCATGGGATCGCGTCCGGCCCGGCGCAGCGCCGAGACAAACACGAGGTTGCCCTTGGACTTGCTCATCTTTTCGCCGTCCAACCCGACCATGCCCGCGTGGACGTACGCCCGCGCGAACGGCGCCCCCGTCGCCATCACGCCTTCGGCCGCGCACATCTCGTGGTGCGGGAAGGCCAGATCGGAACCGCCGCCTTGCACGTCGAAGGTCTCCCCGAGGGTGGCCAAGGCGATAGCCGTGCATTCCACGTGCCACCCCGGACGCCCGGCGCCGAGCGCCGACGGCCACGCCGGCTCCCCCGGCCGCTCCAGGCGCCACACCAGGCAGTCCAGCGGATCGACCTTGCCCGGACGATCGGGGTCCCCGCCGCGCTCGGCGAACAGCGCCAGCGCCTGGGCGCCGTGCACGTGGGAAACGGCCCCGAACGCTGGATCGGCGGTGCTGCGGAAGTACCAGTCGGGGTGTTCGGCGTCGCTGAGCGGATACACCAGCCCCTTGTCGCGCAGGTCGCCGATGAGGTCCTCGACCAGGCCCAGGGACTCGGTCACGCTCACGTAGTGCTGGGGCGGCAGGATGCGCAGGGCGGCCATATCCGTCCGGAACAACTCCACTTGGTCGGCCGCCAGGCTCTGCCACTCCACGTCCGTCGCTAGCGCCCGCTCCAACAGCGGATCATCGACGTCGGTCACGTTTTGGGCGTAGAGCACCTCCAGTCCCGCGTCCAGCCACACCCGTTGCAGCAAATCGAAGGCGAGGTAGGTGGCGGCGTGGCCCAGGTGGGTCGCGTCGTAGGGCGTAATGCCGCACACGTACAGCCGCGCGGTGCCCGATTCGGGACCCACGGGAGCCAACGCCCGCGCAGCGGTGTCGTACACGAGGGGCAGGCGTCCGCGGAGACCGGGGACGACGGGGACGCTGACGCGTGACCAAGATTCCACGTCCAGAGCCTACCGAGCCGTCCAGCCAGGTGGAGGGCGGTGGCTAGAGTGGCGAGGTCACCGCGCGAAGGAGAACCCGCCCATGAGTTGGTTGGAGGCGATTGTCCTCGGCATCGTGCAGGCACTCTCGGAGTTCCTGCCGATCTCGTCGAGCGCCCACGTGTCGATCGTGGGCCAGTTGTTCTTCAGTGGCCACGATCCGGGCGCGGCGTTCACCGCTGTGACTCAGCTGGGCACCCAGACGGCCGTGTTGGTGTACTTCTGGAAAGACATCGTCCGCATCGCCAAGCAATGGTGCCTGAGCCTCATCGGACGTGTGCCGCGCAATGATCCGGACGCCCGCATGGGTTGGATGATCATCATCGGCACGATCCCGATCGTGGTGCTCGGCCTGGCGCTGCAGAAGTACATCCAGACCACGTTCCGCAACCTGTGGGTGACGGTCTTCACGCTGGCCTTCTTCGCCATCGTGCTGTGGGCGGCCGACCGGTTCGGACGCAAGACGCGCGATCTCAGCGCCATGACCTGGCAGCACTCGTTGATCTACGGCTTCGCGCAGGCACTGGCCTTGGTGCCGGGCGTGTCGCGTTCGGGGGCCTCGATCACGGCCGGGTTATTCCTGGGGTACACCCGCGAATCCGCAGCCCGCTTCTCGTTCCTCATGAGCCTGCCGGCAATCTTCGGGTCGGGCCTGTACGAACTCAAGGACATCGCCAAAGATCCGAACCCGGCTTGGGGCCCGATCGCGCTCGCGACGGCCATCGCGTTCGGGCTCGGGTACGTGGTCATCGCCTGGCTGCTGAAGTACATCTCGACCCACGACTTCAAGCCGTTCGTGTTCTACCGCCTCGGTCTCGCCGCGCTCCTCGCCTTTTTCCTGGTGACCAACGTGATGACCCCCTACGGCGGCTGAGCGATGCTCACCCGTCCCGTGGGCGACTCCGGCCTCCACGTCTCCCGGCTGGGTCTCGGCACCCTGACCTGGGGTGCCGAGACCGGCATGGAGGACGCGCGTCCGCTGCTGCGCTCCTTCGTGGAGGCCGGTGGGACGCTCATCGATACCGCGGCCGCCTACGGGCATGGCCAGGCGGAGAAGATGCTCGGACGTCTGTTGCACACTGACATCGCCCGCGATGAGGTGGTGATCGCCACCAAGGCCGGGTTCGGCGTCCGCGAGGGCAAACGGGTGGTCGACACGTCTCGCCAAGCCCTTCTGGAGGATCTCGCGGCGTCGCTGCGGCGGCTGCACACCGACCACGTGGATCTGTGGCAGTTGCACGCCTGGGGGTCGGCGCCCCTTGAGGAATCCTTGGCCGCCATGGATTACGCGGTGACGACGGGCATGGTCCGCTACGCGGGGGTTTCGAACTTCGTCGCCTGGCAAACCGCGCAGGCCGCCACCTGGCAGCGGGCGTTCCCCGGCCGCGTGCGACTGACGTCCGCGCAGGTCGAGTATTCGCTGCTGGCCCGGCGCGCCGAGATCGAGGTGTTGCCGGCCATCCGAGCGTTCGGGATGGGGTTCTTCCCTTGGTCTCCTCTGGGCCGCGGGGTTCTCACCGGCAAGTATCGGACGGGCCTCCCCAAGACCTCGCGCGGTGCGTCCGAGCACTTCGCCTGGTTCGTAGAGCCCTACCTGGAGCCCCGCTCGCGGGGCGTGGTTGACGCCGTGGCCCGCGCCGCCGGCGGCCTCGGTCTGCTGCCGTCGCAGGTGGCGTTGCTGTGGGTGCGCGACGCACCGGGGGTCACCGCTCCCCTGCTGGGGGCCCGGACGGCCGCGCAGCTGGCGCCCTACCTTGACGCCGAAGCACTGACTTTGCCCGAAGAGATCGTGTCGGCGTTGGACGACGTGTCCGGCGGGCCCAACACGGGTCGGATCAGCGACCAGACGGGGCCGATCCGCTAGCGGCCGCCATCAGCCCCTGCAAGACCAACGACACCGCCGGAGTCGCCTCCACCGACCGACGCACCATGGCGTGGATCGATCGCACCGGTGTGGGGTTCACGATGGGGATCACCCGCACGTTGGCGGGGGCGCCCAATGTGCACAGGTGTGGCATGACGGCGATACCGATCCCTGCCGCCACGAAGGCCGTGGCGGTCTGGTGGCCCCCGGTATGGACGGAATATTGCGGCTCAAAGCCAGCCGCGGTCGCGCACCGATGGGTGTTGATCCGGCACCAGGACTGCTCGCTCTCCGACGAGATCCACCGCTCGTCCGCCAGTTCGGCCATCTCGACGAAGGGGCGCGTAGCGAAGGGGTGCCGCTCGTGCACCACCACTTCGTAGGCCTCGTTGAGAAGATGCTGCGCCCGAAATCCCGGCGGCGCGACGAAATCTGTCGGGGCCACGAGCACCTCAACGTCGGCACGACTGGCTTCTAGTTCGGTCGATTCCTGCTGAACTCGCAGATCAAGACGGAGTTCGGGGTAGTCGGCCACCACAGTTCGGACGATGCCCGGGATCCACTGCAACGCCGCAGAGTCGAAGTAGGCCATGCTCAGCGTGCCCGCGCGCCCATCGCGGAGATCGGCGATGGAGAGCCGCAACTGGTCGAGGTCTTCGAAGAGCGCATCGGACGCAGCCGCCAACTCCAACCCCGCGGCGGTCGGCTCAACCCCCCGGCCCGCCTTTTGCAGGAGGACCAACCCCGTTTCCCGGGCCAAGGTCGCCACCTGCTGGCTCACGGCCGAGGCGGTGAATCCAAGGTTGGTCGCGGCGGCGTTGATGGACCCAGCCGCCACGACGGCACGGAAGACACGGAGGCGCTGCAGATCCCACATAACCTCGATCATAGATTGCTGCTGTCGCGATGTGCGTTACCCGTTAGCGTTCCTTCATTGTGACTTTCGCTTTCCCAGATCTCGGCGGCCGCGACCTCACGCAGCATGCGGAGATCGTCCGCGTCGAGGGGGCGTCCGGGGCGGAAGCCCAAGCGGCCCCCTTCGCTCGTCTTTGCCTGCCGGTGCCGAAGTTCGAGGCAAAGGGCCGTCACACTGAGGACGGCAAGGCTGAAAAGGGCTCCGATGAGGGTCATCGCTCCTCCTTGGCTAGGTGTTACCTCCAGCCTCGGGGGCCCATTAATGAAGCACAAGCGATGGTTAATACATCACTCTTAAGCACTTCTTAGCTTTTTGTTAGTGGTGAGGAGTCACCTCGAGGCTGTGAAAACCGCGAAGAACGAACGTCTCGCGACGATCCGCGGCCACAACCTCGAGAGCTGGCCACCGGTCGAGCAGCGCCCCCACGGACGTGGCGAGCTCCAGCCGGGCCAAGGGTCCGCCGACGCAGAAGTGGATCCCGGCCCCGAAGGCGATGTGCGGGTTGGGATCGCGATCGGGACGAAACTCGTCCGGCGCCTCGAACACCGCGGGGTCGCGGTTGGCGGCCCCGAGGAGCGCGGCGATCTTCTGGCCCTTCTCGATGGTGACGCCGCCGATCTCGGTGTCGGCGGTGGCCGTGCGCTCGAACAGCTGCAACGGCGAATCGTGGCGCAGCACTTCCTCGACCAGGAGGTCGGGGGCGCCTGGGGTGGCCCCCGAGGCCAGCAGCGAGGCGAGCCCGTTTCCGAAGCCGTTGACGGACGCCTCATGGCCGGCGTTGAGCAGCAAGACCGCGGTCGCCACGAGTTCGCGGGGCGACAACTTGTCGGTGCCATCGCGGGCCGCAACCAGATCGGAGAGCAGGTCCTCGCCCAGGTGCTGGGCCCGGTCGGCGGCGAGGGCCTCGACGTAGGCCGCGAACTCCCGGCAGGCCACCTGGGCCTCGGCCTCTTCTTGCGGCGTCCGATTGACCTCATACATCCGGACGATGGCCTGCGACCACGGCCGCAGCAGGTGGCGATCGGCGTCCGGAACCCCCAGCAGCTCGGCGATCACCAGCACGGGGAGCGGCTCCGCGAGGTGCGCGATGACGTCGAAGCGGCCCCTCTGCTCAAGCTCGGCGGCGCAGTCGTCGAGGAGTTTCCCGGTGAGCTCGGCGATCCGCGGCTGCAGGCGCTGGACGTGCCCGCGTCCGAAGGCCCCGGCGATCAGGCGGCGCAGCCGGGTGTGCTTGGGCGGCTCGCTGTCGAGGATCGAATCGGCGTGGAGCCAGTTGAACGTGTCCCACTCGGCTTCCGGCGTGCGCTCGACGAAGATCCGTCCGAGGTTTCGATCGCGCAGAACGGCGTTGGAGACGGCATGCCCGGTCGCCACGTAGAGCCCGAGCCCGGAGTGCCACGCCACGGGAGCCAAGCGGCGGGCCTCAGCGAACGCCGGGTAGGGATTCGCGACGATCTCGGGGTTGTCGAGGTCAAGAATCGGGGCCAAATCCACACTCATGCGGCGGACCCTATCCGCAAACCGTTAGGCCTTGTCGAGGAAGGCGTCCAACACCCGGGTACCGAATTCGAGGCTCTCGACGGGGACCCGCTCATCAACGCCATGGAACATGGCCACGAAGTCGAGGTCGGCGGGCAGCTTGAGCGGTGCGAACCCGTAACAGTTGATGCCGAGCTTGGACCACGCCTTGGCGTCCGTGCCGCCGGACATCAGGAAGGGGACGGCCTTACCCTGCGGATCTTCGTCTTCAATGCAGGAGCGCATGGCGTCCACGAGGTGGCCCGCGAACTCGGCCTCGACGGCGTCCTGCTTGGCGACGATCTCGTACCGCACTAGGTCACCCAGTAGTTCGGCCAGCGTTTCGAAGAACTCTTCCTCGGCGCCGGGGACGAAGCGTCCGTCCAGGCCGGCGATCGCCTCACCCGGGATGACGTTGTGTTTGTACCCCGCCCGCAGCATCGTGGGGGTCGCGGTGTTGCCCATGGTGGCGCCGACCATCCGCGCGATGGTGCCCAGGCGCGCCAGGGTTTCCTCCGCGGAGTCGGCCTCGACGGTCACCCCCAGGGCATCCTCGACGGCGTGCAGGAAACCCAGCTGGGCGGGGTGCAGGCGCGGGGGCCACTTGTGGTTGCCGATCCGCGAGACCGCCGACGCCAGCGTGGTGACGGCGTTATCGGAGTTGCGCATGGACCCGTGCCCGGCGGTGCCAGAGGCGATGAGATTCAGCCAGGCCAGGCCCTTCTCGGCAGTCTGGATGAGATACAGGCGCAGGTCGTCGCGGACCGTCACCGAGAAACCACCGACCTCCCCGATGGCCTCGGTGCAGTCAGCCACGGTGTCGGGGTGCTTCTCGACGAGGTAATGGGCACCGTAGTGGCCCGCGGCCTCCTCGTCGGCGGTGAACACCAGGCGAATCGGACGCCTGGGCGCGCGTCCACTGCGCTGCCGATCGCGGACGACCGCCAACACCATGGCGTCGAAGTCCTTCATGTCGACCGCGCCGCGGCCCCACACGCAGCCGTCGCGGATCTCGCCCGCGAACGGGTCCACCTGCCAATCGGAGGCCATCGCCGGCACCACGTCCGTATGCCCGTGGATCAGCAGTGGGGGCAGGCTCTTGTCGCAGCCCTCGGGCTCCCAATGGGCGACGACGGACGTCCGACGGGGGGCCGATTCATAGAGCTCGCTCGCGATGCCGACCTCGTCCAACTTCTCGGCTACCCACTCGGCGGCGTCACGTTCGCCGCGACTACCTTCCGGACCGAAGTTGGACGTGTCGAACCGGATGAGCTCAGCGCAGAGTTCGGCGACCTCGGGGGCAGGTGTCGGTGTCATGCGGCCATCTTGCCCCACCCATTGACCCAAATCGCCATTACGCCGGGCCGTTGCTATAGTTACCGGGCTGCTGAAGCACATCTTGTCCGGATGGCGGAATAGGTAGACGCGCTAGCTTGAGGTGCTAGTGCCCGTAAAGGGCGTGGAGGTTCAAGTCCTCTTTCGGACACAACGAAACGGCCCGACGTTTCCCCTCGTGGGAGCGCCGGGTCGTTTGTTCTTTGACCTGTGCAAGTGTCGGGCTGCCATGCTCCGAAGCCGCCTCATTGATGAGGCCGGGGAGTCCCTCTAACAGTTACGAACAAACCCACCTCGCGGCAAAAGTATCCCACGATGGTATAGTTTTGACATGCCAGAGGTTAGGACCTACGTCGAGCGCCTGCGCGAGATCGCGCTGGATCAGCATGGCTTCGTCACAGCGACCCAGGCGGTCTCCGAGGGCATCCCCCGCACCGAACTTCCCAAGCTCGCGGCCCGCGATCGAATCGAACGCGTGGCGCATGGGGTGTACCGCATACCTCAGGTCCCCGCGACGCCGCACGACAATTGGGCTCTGGCCGTCCTCTGGACCGGCGCAGACGAGGCTTGCCTGTCCCACGAGACGGCGTTGGCAGCATGGGAGGTGAGCGACGTTAATCCCGATCACATCCACCTCACGGTCGCCAAGAAGCGCCGCCTGCGCCGGGCAGGCGGAGACCGGTACGTGATTCATCATCGAGACCTCAGCCTCGGCCAACGGACACAGTGGGACGCCATCCCCATCACGGACTTGCCGACGACCATCGCCGACTGCATTGAGGCCGGCACACCGACCTACCTCATCCGGCAAGGATTACAGCGCGGCGGACTCACCAGCATGCTCCCAGGGGCCGAACGCGACCGGTTGACCCACCTCCTGGCGAGGCGCGATGAACAAGCCTGACCCCGTCGACCTGGCCGCAGCGCTCAACCACCTTCGCCCCAAAGACAAGGCGCCAGGTTCAGCTCGCGTCCTGAACTCGTGGATAACCCAGGCCGAACGCCACGTCGGCTGCGACGGTGGCCGCCTGGGCTGGCTGGTGGCCTCGACAGTCGTAGCCGCCGCGCTACAGCAGGCCGTCGATACCCAGGGACGGCCCTTGTTTCTGCTGAAGGGCGGCACGCTCCTGCAACACCGCCTGCCGCGCCAGTCCAGAGCAACCACCGACCTCGATGGCCTCATTCGGGGAGACCTCGACACGTTCATTGACCTGCTTGACCACCTTCTCGCGCGGCCGTGGGGCCCGTGCCAGCTCCGGAGGAACCCGGTTGAACTGATCGAAGTGCCAAACCGGGCTATCAAACCGCGGAGGTTCGACATTCTGGTTCTGCTCAACGGCGTGACGTGGCGGCGGGTCCAGGTCGAAGTCTCCGCCGACGAAGGCTCTGCGGGCACTGAAGACGAGGAGATCCCCGCTCCCTCTCTCGCGGGTCTTGGGCTGCCCACTCCTGACCACCTGACCGGGTTAGCGATGCGCTACCAGATCGCGCAGAAGGTTCACGCGGCCTCCGACCCACACGATCCACCTGCCGTGGAGAACGACCGTGCACGTGACGTGGTCGATCTGCTTCTACTCCGTGATCTCATCAGCCAGACCGGCCAGCCGAGCTACGCCGAGGTCAGGGCTGCCATTCTCGATATCTTCGCGGCCCGAGCACGAGAGGCTGCCGCGCTCGGATTGTCCGTCCGTACCTGGCCGACACGCATCACTGCTCACCGGCACTGGGGGGCCAGCTTCAGCAGGGCCGCACAGTCAGTGGAACTCGGATTGAGTCTTGATGAAGCGGTCGCCCAAGCCAATACCTGGTTGGATGAGCTCGACGCGAGTTGAGCCAATCGAACTGCCGCACATTGAGGTTCAAGTCCTCTCCGCGCGACGAGCACCACCGAGGCTCAACCTGGCGAACTGTGAAATGCGAGGCATCGTGCACACTGACCCGCAACCACCTACGGGTGCCGCAGAAGGCGCCGGGCCATCCCCCCGGACCCTCCTGCTGCGGCGGTGGATCCGATGGATTGTCGCCGCCACGATCAGCTACAACGTCATCGAGGCCATCATCGCGATCTCGGCGGGGACGGTCGCCTCGTCCGCGGCGCTGGTGGGGTTTGGCCTGGACTCCGTTGTCGAAGTCCTCTCTGCGGCGGCGGTCGCCTGGCAGTTCAGCGCCCCTGACCCCGAGAAGCGGGAACGGGTGACGTTGCGGCTCATCGCCGTTTCATTCTTCGCCCTCGCGGCCTACGTCTCCGCCACCGCGGTCATGACGTTGACGGGAATGCGTGCCGCGGAGCACAGCACCGTCGGCATCGTCCTCACGGCGGTGAGCCTGGTGGTCATGCCAGCCCTCAGCCTCGCCGAGCGGCGCACGGGTGAGGAACTCGGCTCGGCCTCCGCCATCGCCGACTCCAAGCAAACCTTGATCTGCGCCTACCTGTCGGCCGCCGTCCTGATCGGACTGCTGCTCAACAGCCTCTTCGGTTGGTCCTGGGCCGATCCTGTCGCCGCCCTGGTCGTCGCGGCCTTCGCCGTCCGAGAAGGCATCGAAGCCTGGCAGGGCGAGACCTGCACCGTGCCCGTGTCCGTCCTCACCGGCGAGCGCGAACCCGAGGACGACGACTGACGTCTCCGCCCTTGCAGGCCTCACAACGGGCGGTCACAGACGGAGGGAACACCCCGAACGCCTAGGCTAGGAAACCCCTACCCCAAGGAGACTTCATTATGTCGACGCCCTATCCGACGCAGCCGTACAACACCAGCCCCGGCTATCAGCCGCTCGTCCACACCTTCGATGGTGGTGCGGCGTCGTACCTGGTCGTCGGCATATTGTCTTGGCTCATCACCGTCCTCACCTTGGGCATCTGCCTGCCCTGGGCCATCAAGATGCGGTATCAGTGGGTCACAGAACACACCCTGGTCAACGGCCAGCGGATGACCTTCACCGGCAGCGCCATCGGCCTGTTCGGCCATTGGATCAAGTGGTTCCTGCTGATCATCATCACGCTGGGCATTTACACGTTCTGGGTAACCCCGCGCCTATGGCGCTGGCGGGTCGAGAACCAGCACGTGGTCATCCTGACCCCGTCCGCTACGCCCTAGTCGGCCTAAGCTCGGAGACGTCTGGAAGGACGCTCATGAGCCACTCCCCGCGCTACTTCGACCACAACGCCACCACGCCGATCGCGCCCGCGGTCGCGGAGGCCATGTGGCCGTTCCTCACCGAACACTTCGGGAACCCGTCCAGCAACCATCCGTATGGGCAAAGGGCGAAGACGGCAGTCGCGCGGGCGCGGGAGCAGGTGGCGGCCCTCATCGGGGCCCATCCGGACGAAATCATCTTCACGTCGGGTGGCACCGAGGGGAACAACCTCGCGATTCGGGGCGCCGCGGCCGTGGCGTCCACCAAGGTCGCCGTGACCACCACGGTGGAGCATCCGGCGACGAATGCCCCCCTGTCCCTGCTGGAGGCGGCGGGGTGGACGGTTCAGCGCTTGGGCGTGGACGGAGAGGGTCGCGCGCGGATCGATGCCTTCCCCACGGGCGCGGTGGGGCTCGGGACGGTCATCCTCGCGCAGAACGAGGTCGGGACGATCCAGCCCGTCCGGACGATCGCCGACCTCGTGCACGACGCCGGTGGCGTGCTGCACGCCGATGCTGCGCAGGCCCTCGGCAAGATACCCGTGAACGTGGACGCCCTGGGCGTCGACCTGCTCAGCATCGCCGGGCACAAGCTGTACGCCCCGAAGGGGGTGGGGGCGCTGTACGTCCGCCGCAGCACGACCCTCCGACCGTTGCTGGTGGGCGCCGGTCAGGAAGAGGGGCGTCGCCCCGGCACCGAGAACGTGGCCAGCATCGTCGCACTCGGCGCGGCCTGCGACGTGGCTGCGGGGGCGCTCGCTCAGGAGCCCGCCCGAGAAGCCGCACTACGTGACCTGCTGTGGACCGCGTTGACCAGGACGATCCCCGGCCTTGTGCGCCTCAGCCCGACCGATGGCTGCCTGCCCAACACGCTCATGATCGCCGTCCCCGGACGGCTGGGCGCCGACATCCTCGACGCGACCCCCGAGATTGCGGCCTCCACCGGGAGCGCGTGCCACTCCGGCGTCCACAGCCCCGCCGCCACCCTGCTCGCGATGGGGGTGGCCCCCGACGTCGCATTGGGCGCGATCCGCCTCAGCCTCGGACGCTCGACCACCGCGTTGGACGTCCGCGAGGCGGTGGCCGCGCTGCACCACGCGTGCCAGCCGGACGCACGCCCCTAAGGTCTGACGCGTGACCGGCACCCGACGCCTCAATCCCGGGATCGCTGCGGCCCTCGCTGCGGCGATGCTGTTTGGGCTGAGTACCCCGCTGGCCAAGGCGCTACTAGGCACCGTCAGCCCCTGGATGCTGGCGGGCTTGTTGTACCTGGGCTCGGGAATCGCGCTCGCTGTCTGGCGGTTGGCCCACCACCAGCACGGCGGACACCTGGCGCGCGGCGAGGTGTGGCCGCTCCTCGGGGCCATCGGCTTCGGCGGCGTGCTCGCCCCCGTCCTGCTCATGGTGGGTCTGACTGGAATGCCCGCCAGCGGCGCCTCGCTGCTGCTCAACGCCGAAGCCGTCTTCACCGTGCTCATCGCGTGGCTGGTGTTCCACGAACACGTCAACCGGCGCACCATGGTCGGGTTCGCACTGATCTTGGCCGGGGTCTTGGTGCTCACCTGGCCCCGTCAGGCCTCCTTCGGCGGCCTGTGGCCAGCCCTCGCCCTGCTCGGTGCCAGCCTGTGTTGGGCCCTCGACAACAACCTCACGCGTGGCGTGACCTCGGCGGAGGCCACCTGGCTCGCGATGGTGAAAGGCCTGGTGGCGGGCTCGGTGAACCTGACCGTGGCCCTGCTGCTCGGCAGCACCCTGCCGAACCCGGGAATCCTGGTCGGCGCCCTGCTACTGGGGGCGATCTGTTACGGCCTCAGTTTGGTGCTGTTCATCATCGGGCTCCGCGCCGTCGGCACCGCCCGCGCGGGGGCCTACTTCTCCGTGGCGCCCTTCTTCGGGGCGGTGTTGGCCGTCGCGATGGGCGAACCCCTGACGTGGTTACTCGCCTTGGCCGGGGTGCTGATGGGCGGCGGGGTCTGGCTGCATCTCAGCGAGCGGCATGGCCACGTCCATCGGCACGAGGCTGTGACGCACACGCACCAGCACACCCACGATGCCCACCACACCCACGAACACGACGAGCAGCTACCCCCGGGGCCAGCCACACGCACGTCCACACCCACGAGGTGTTGGTCCACGAGCATGAGCATTTCCCGGACGAGCATCACCGGCACCGGCACTGATCAATCTCTCGGGGAGAATCACCGAGCGAGGAGCGCCAAGCCGCCCGCGAGCGTGGTGACCACCACGGTGGCCAGGCCCGCCAGCAGGACGGGACGTCCGCCCGACTTCTTGAGCACGACCCAATGGGCCGAGGTGCCGAGTGCGAACATCGCTGCTGCGAGTAGCCAGGTCTGGGCCCCTTTCCCCAGTTCCAAGGCCACGTCCGGCACCCAGCCCAGGCTGCGGGCCGCCACCATGGCGAGGAAACCGACGACGAACAACGGCACGAGTGGCGGCAGTGCGCGATCGGGGCGGGCGCTGGCCGCGATCTGGGCACGCTGCCGCCACGAGATCACGGCGAGAACGGGCGCCAACATCAGCACCCGGGCCAGCTTCACGACGACGGCGACGTTGAGGGTTTCGGGTCCGACGATCCCGGCGGCGGCCACCACCTGAGCGACCTCGTGAACCGAGCCGCCGATCCACAAGCCGGCGGTGCGGGCGTCCATCCCGAACCACCCGACCAACGTCGGAAGGACGGCGATCATGCCCGTGCCGAAGAGCACGACCAGGGCGACCGCGGTGGCTGTTTCGGACTCGTCGCGCTTCGCCAGCACCCCGTCCACCCCGGCTACGGCAGCCGCCCCGCAGATGGAAAACCCACTAGCAATCAGCAGGGTCTGCGAGGGTGCGATCCGCAACCAACGCCCCAGGAGCAACGCGACCCCCATCGTTCCGGCCACGACCGCCACGACCCCTACGACCATCGCCCACCCGAGAGCCACGATGTCGCCGATCACGAGTTGCAGGCCCAGGAAGACCACACCCAGGCGCAGGAGCCGCCGCGCGGCCACGGCCAACCCAGGACCGAAGATCGCCGGAATCCCGCTGGATCCGCTGGCTAGGTTCACCCACGCCGCGCCGAGCAAGATCGCACTAAGCATGGGGCTCGCTCCCGGCATCAGGGCGTTCGCCCCCATGGCCAGACCGGCTCCCGCCACCGCGACCGCGAGCCCTGGCCACGAGCGGGTGTCGGCGAGAGCGGTGGCGGGGGGCGAGGTGACGGGCGCGAGGGCGGCGGGCTGCTTCACACTGCCAACGTATGCCCACTGTCGATATTGGAGTAGTGCCCAAAGTTGGATGTGGGTTATAACGTTATCGATATGACCAACCTCCATCAGGCGTGGCGGCACTTCCCCTCCGTGCGCGATCTCATCGTGCTGGTCGCGGTCGCCGAGCGCGGTGGCGTCAGCGCCGCAGCGCGAACGCTCGGCCTCGCCCAACCGAACGTCAGCCGCTCACTGCGTCGCCTCGAAGGCGACCTGCGCACCGAGTTGCTCACACGCTCGACCCGCGGCACCGCCCTCACCCCCGCGGGCACGGTCGTGGTCGACTGGGCGCGCCGGGTGCTCGAGGCGAACCATCAACTGGTCGCGGGGGCGAGGGCGTTGGCCCAATCGGACGCTCCGTTGAAGATCGCGGCCAGCCACACGATCGCCGAGGACCTGCTGCCCCGCTGGCTCGCGGCCCTGCGCGCCGAGAATCCGGACGTGGCGGTGATGTTAACCGTCGCCAACTCCGACGAGGTCGGACGCTTGGTCAGCCAGGGCGGCGTCCTGGGGTTCCTCGAAAGCCCGAGACTCCCCCACACGCTGGACGTCCCCTCCGAGAGCCGGACCGTCGCCACCGACAGATTGGTCGTGGTGGTTTCTCCCGGCCACGAGTGGGCGCGCCGCACGCGTCCGGTGACGAGGGCCGAGCTGGCTGCGACCGCGCTCGTGGTGCGCGAACCCGGTTCGGGCACTCGCGTCAGCTACGAGGAGGCGATGTCCGAGTTCATCCTCGCCACCCCCACGCTGGAACTCACCGGAAACGCCGCCGTGCGGGTCGCCGTCGCGGCTGGGGCGGGTCCGGCCGTTCTCAGCGAGTTGGCCGTGCAAGCCGCGGTGGCCTCCGGTGAGTTGCAGGCCGTCATGGTCGAGGGCCTCAGCGTCGAGCGTCCGCTGCGGGCGGTCTGGGCCACCACACCCGCCCCCAGCAGCGACGTGCTGCGGATGGTCGAGCTAGCCGAAACCAGCGGCCGCACGGCCCTATAACCACGGGCCTTAGTGCTGATGCACCATCGTGTAGCCGAGCACGCTCGGGTCGAGCATGCCGAAGATCATGGCGATGTGGGCCACGACCAAGAAGATCGCGATGAACGTGGCGTGCCACTTGAGGGCCTGGGTGGCGTCGCTGCCGATCAGTCCTAGCTCGGTCAAGGTGATGCCGACCAAGGGCACCACTCCCGCCAGGTAGAAGAGCACGGCGATCACGTCCGCGGGGCCACGCCACCCGCCGGTGGCGGTGAGGGGCACCACGGCGTTCAGCAGCAGGTGCAGGAAGATCGCGAGCATGACCGGGCCTGCGAGCAGCCCCGCCACCCGACTCGCCCGACGGACCCACGTCGGCGTCGCCGCGCGGCGGAACAAGATGACCAGCTCGGTGATCGCCAGCGTCTCGGCCAGCACCACCGGAAGGGCCATGAAGATCAGCAGGTTGCGCGGCTGATGCACGGCCAGCAGTTCCATGTAGTGGGTCATCCCCATGCTCATGGCCATGCCGAGATCGTCCGCGACGAGGTTCGGTCCGAGGATGGCCAGCAACCCCAGCAGCGCGGTGAGGATCAGGACGCCGGTGGCGGTGCGCACCTGGACGGCAGGCTTGTCGATCGCGGCAGTGCTGGAACGGGGGGCAGTTTTGGTGCTCATTTGCGCTTCCTAAGTGGGGTAAGGACGATGCCAGACTCCCGAAGCAGTCTGGAACTCCCGGCTCGGTTTCCATGAAGGTTCGATGAAGGTTGCCACCGGTTTCGTCGCTGAAGGAACTCGGCTCTGGAGCTGGGGGCCCGGGCCTGGGCAAGTCTCGTAGGTGGCACCGGCTAGGCTCTGCGCCCATGAGCGATTTCACCATTGTCCGGTCCCAGCACATTGCGGCGCCTCCGGCGCGCGTCCACGCCCTGGTGAATGATTTCCACGAGTGGTTGGCCTGGTCCCCGTGGGAGGACCTTGATCCGACCATGGCCCACACCTACACCGGCCCGGACGCCGGGGTAGGCGCCAAGCAGGCCTGGGTGGGCAACTCGAAGGCCGGCGAGGGCTCCATGGAGATCGTGGCCTCCTCGCCCACGCAGATCGACGTGTCGCTCGCCTTCTTGAAGCCGTTCAAGGC
Organism: Micropruina sp.; assembly: GCA_016716635.1. GTDB lineage: Bacteria > Actinomycetota > Actinomycetes > Propionibacteriales > Propionibacteriaceae > JADJVZ01. Next base: position 538,401 of record JADJVZ010000011.1, on the reverse strand, counting down.
CACGAACAACGTCCGGCTGGACTTCGTCGCCGCCAACGGGGGCACGGACGTCACCTGGACCATGTCGGGCCAGCAGGGCGCCATCGGCAGGATCTTCTACAAGCTCCTGAACATGGAGAAGGCGTTGGGCGCCGATTTCGAGAAGGGCCTCGCCCGCCTCAAGGCCCTCGCCGAGAGTGCCTGACTGTCCAGCGACTCCATAGCCCCCAGATAGGCTCACTCGCATGATCGTGGTGGTCGGCGCTGGTATTTCGGGGCTCGTGGCCGCCCGGGCCATCAGTGCCGCCGGCTTCGCCGTGACCGTCCTCGAAGCCGGGGACGTTCCCGGTGGCCGGATGCGCACAGAAACCGTGGGCGGGTGGCCGTTCGAACTCGGCGCCCAGTTCTTGTCGTCCGGCTACCGGGTGATCCCCCGCGTCCTCAACGAGGAGGATCTCACGGCCCTGCCCACCGCGACCGGGACCGCGATCTTGTTCCAAGGGCGGCTGCACCGCTTTGAGACCGACTCGATCCCGTCGTTGCTCGCCAGCGGGCTGTTGGGGTGGCGCAGCGTCATGGCGGCGCCGTCGTTGTTGGCCACCCTGGCGGGGGCGCACCGAGATCGCGCCGAGGAACTCACCTCGTGGTTGGATCACGATCGTGACCCGGGCGAGTTGTGGTCGCGGCGGGCGTTCGGCGATGAACTCACCGATGCCCTGATCGCCCCCACGATCAACGGCTTCTACTTTCAACGCCTGGCGGGTTCCTCCGGGGCGCTTCCCGCCGCCGTGGCGGGGTTCGCGACCGGGAGCGTGCGCACCTGGTCCTTGGAGGGGGGCCTCGGCACCCTCACCTCAGCGATGGCCGACGGCCTGGACGTGCGCTGCGGCGTGCGCGTGACCGCCCTCACCCCCATGGGCGTCGACACGTCCGCGGGCCCGCTCGCGGCTGATCGCATCGTGCTCGCCGTCCCCGGTGCCGCCGCGAAGGCCCTGCACCGGGCGGCGACCCCGCTGGAGCGCAGCCTGATGGCGGTGCCCTATTCGGGAGCCCTGGTCGTCGGGTTGCCGACAGCGGAGCGCCTGCACCGGGACGACCTGGCCGACGCCTACGGGGTGCTGGCGCACCCGGACGCGAACGCGGGCTTCGCTGCCCTCGCGGTGGCCTCCCGTGCCCACCCCCACCTGCGCCGATCGGGCGATCTGGTCACTGTGATGTTCGATGGGGTCACCAGTGCCCGACTGCACGATGCCAGGGAATCCGAGGTCGTGGCAGAGGCGTGGCGCGCCCTTCGTCCCTGGGCTCCGTCCGTTCGCCCCCATCCCGCGGCGCTCCCACAGGTCGTCCGGTGGGCAGAGGCGATGCCGACCGTCCCGGTCGGTCATGGCGCCGCCGTGGCGGCCTATTGGGCGGGCCTCTCCCGCGACGCCCGCGTCGTCTTGGCCGGCGACTACCTCGGCTTCCCGTGGAGCGACTCGGCCGCCGCGAACGGCGAGCGCGCGGCCCGCTTTCTTCTGGGCCTCTCCCACCCGGAGCGCCGCTGAAGCGACCGGTGTCCACCGCGCGCCTGACCGCAGCTCACGGGCCGCAGCGTTACTCGGTCTTTCGGGCTAGCCGCACCTGCCCACCCCCTTCCGCCACCAGCCCGCGGGCGATCAACACGCCTAGGGCCGCCAGGCAGCCGGCCACGGACCGCCCCGATCTCAGGGCGAGTTCCCCTGGGGTGATCGCCCCCCGCCCGGGGAGCGCCTCCAGGACGGCCAGTTGATCGTGGGTGAGGTCGTCCAACGCTCGATGTTGCGACGGGCGGGGTCTCGCGGGGATGCCCAACGGGCCCAGGACCTGCACCACGTCGTCGGCGCAGGTGACGAGCTCGGCCTCGCGGTCGCGGAGCAGCCGATGTGGCGTCGCGGAGGTCACACTGTGCACGGGGCCCGGCACGGCCATCACCGGACGACCCACCGTCTGCGCCCAGGTCACCGTGTTCCGCGCCCCGCTGCGATGGGCCGCCTCGACGATGACCACCCCCATGGAGAGCGACGCGATCACCCGATTTCGAGCGATGAACCGAACCCGCGTCGGATGCGCCCCGGGCGGTAGCTCGGAGATCACGAGACCGTGCTCGGCAATGCGTTCGAACAGCGCGCGATGACTGGGCGGGTAGGCCTCATCGACGCCTCCGGCCAGGACGGCGATCGTGGGCGTCGTGGACGCCAGCGCCCCCCGGTGGGCCGCCGCATCGATGCCGTAGGCGCCGCCCGACACTGTCGCCCAACCGCTCTCGCCCAGTTCGGCCGCGATGTCTTCGGCGACCGCGTCGCCGTAGCTGCTTGAGGCCCGGGAGCCGACGATGGCGACGCTCTGCGAAGCCAGAGCCGTGAGGCACCCGCCGCCGCGCAGCCACAGGCCAAGCGGCACACCCCCCAGTTGCTGGACCGCCTCCGCGTTGCGGAGATCCTCCACACCGACCGGCCATTCCTCGTCGCCCGGCACGACGAAGCGGATCTGGCGGGCGGCAGCGGTGGCGGACACCTCGTCGAGGCGCAGCCGCCGGGCCCGCTCGGCCCAAGGGTCGGTGCGATCACCGCCCAGCAGGGCCCGCCAGACCGCTACCGGGCCTTCGGCTTCCACCAGCCGCCCTAAGGGCCCCGAGCCGGGCTCCACCACACAACTGAGCCCCATCCGGGCCTCACGCTCGTCCATCGTTCCTCCCGTCGTCGCCGCAGCGCAGCGCCAGGGCGGTATGCAGATGCTGGGCAAGCGGGCGCTCGGCTCCGTCGAGATCGGCGAGCGTCCAACTGACGCGCAGAACCTTGTCGACGCCGCGAGCGCTCAATCGTCCTGTTGCCACCGCGGCATCGAGGATCTCCACCCCGTCGGGCAGCGGGTAGCGGCGCCGGAGCTCCGGCCCCGGCACTTCTCCGTTGGTGCGCCAGAAGTGCCCTCGGAACCGATGGGCCTGCCGCTCTCGGGCGGCCAGGACCCGGGCCGCGACGGCGCGGGAATCCTCGCCCGTGCCGACAACGGCCCTGAGATAGGAGCGGCGCATCGGCAACAGCCGCTGGGTGAGATCCACGCGGTCGAGCACCGGCCCCGAGAGGCGCTCCGCGTAGCGGCGCACGCTCATGGGCGGGCAGTGGCATTGTGCCCCTTTCACCCCGTAGCGCCCGCAGGGGCAGGGATTGGCCGCCATCACCAACTGGAAACGCGCCGGATAGGTGGTGGTGGCCAGGGAGCGCCCCAGCGTGATCCGACCGGACTCCAACGGAACCCGCAACGCCTCCATCACCTTCGGCGAGAACTCGGGCGCCTCGTCCAAGAACAGCACTCCTCGATGCGCCTTCGACACCGAGCCCGGGAGCGCCACCATGGCCCCGCCGCCGACCATGCTGGCGATTGAGGCCGAGTGGTGCGGGTCGGCATACGGGGGGCGCCGGATCAGCCCGGCCTCCAATGGTTCGCCGGTCAACGAATGGATCGCCGACACCTCGAGCGCCTCTGCCAGATCGAGCTCCGGGAGCAGGCCCGGCAGCCGCTCGGCGAGGAGCGTCTTGCCCACCCCCGGCGGTCCGGTCATGAAGAGATGGTGCCGCCCGGCGGCCGCCACCTCGAGGGCGAACTTCGCCTCGGCCTGGCCGACCACGTCGCGCAGGTCGGCGCTGTCGGCTGGGCGCGCGGCCACTGCGATCTCCGGCGGCGCCGAGACCACTGGTTCCCCGCGCAGCACCGCCGCCACCTCACCCAAGGTCTGCACGCCCCACACACTGAGCCCCTCGACCAGCGAGGCTTCCCCCACCTGCAGCGCGGGCACAATCGCCCGGGTCAGGCCACGGTCAGCCGCCGCCAGCAACGCCGGCAGCACCCCCCGGACGGGGCGCACCCGGGCGTCGAGCCCCAGCTCGCCCAACAGCACGGTCGCCTCCAAGGAGTCCACCGGCACGTCGCCGAGCGCCGCCATCACGGCTGCCACGATGGCCAAGTCGTAGTGGCTGCCCGTCTTGGGCAGCGTGGCCGGCGACAAGTTGACGGTGAGCGCCTGCGGTGGCCAGCGAAAGCCCGCGCAAAGGACGGCCGCCTTGGTGCGATCGCGGGCCTCAGCCAAGGAGGCGTCCGCCAGCCCGATGATGACCGTGCGCGGGAGGCCGCCGCCCAGATAGGCCTCGACCTCGATGAGCCGCCCCTCGACACCGACCAGTGCGACCGACCAGGCCCGGGCGAAGGTCATGTCGTCACCCCGCGCACGTGGGACAGGCGCGGCTCACAGCCACGCTCGATGACGACCCCGATCGCATCGAACCGGACCGCTCCGCGGACCGGGTTCGTTTGCAGCCAGTAGCTCGCCAGCTCGCGGAGCTTCGTCACCTTCGCGTAGGTGATCGCCTCCAGCGGATCGCCGTACCCGAGCCCCGCTCGTGTCTTGACCTCGCAGAAGACCAAGGCTTGGTCATCGACCGCGATGATGTCGATCTCGCCACGGGGGCACCGCCAATTTCGGCACACCAGACGCCAGCCCAAGCGCGTCAAATGAGCGGCGGCGAGGTCTTCGCCGCGTTGCCCGAGTTCTTGTCCGCTCACGCCCCCTACGCTCGGCGGGCAACCCCGAAATCCGTCACCAAGGACGAAATCTGTGGATAACCCGCGCCACGGGCGCCGACTGCCCGAGCGTTACAGCGAGTTGGGGACCTGCAGGTCGCTGTGGGCGATCTCCTCGATGGAGACGTCGCGGAACGTGAGGACCTTGGCGCTCTTCACGAAGCGCGCCGGGCGGTACATGTCCCATACCCAGGCGTCGCCCATCGAAACCTCGTAGTAAACGTCGCCACCCTCGGTGCGTACCTTCAGGTCGACGGCGTTGCAAAGATAGAAGCGGCGCTCGGTCTCCACGGCGTACGTGAAGATTCCGACAACGTCCTTGTACTCCTTGTACAACTGGAGTTCGAGGACGCTCTCGTACTGTTCTAGGTCTTCAGCGCTCATGGCTCCACCACTCTAGCTGTTCGTCGCACGTTCTCGAACCTCCACCGATGCACCGCGCTCGGACCGTGGGCCTCCAGCGCCTGCTGATGCAGCGGCGTGCAATACCCCTTGTGAATATCGAATCGGTACTCCGGGTGGTGTTCGTGCAGGGCGCCCATGGCGCGATCGCGGGTGACCTTGGCGATAATCGAAGCCGCCGACACACACGCGGCAACTTGATCGCCCTTCCAGACCGCCAGGGTCGGCATGGTCAACCCGTCAACCCCGAATCCGTCCGACAAGGTGAAATCGGGGGCGGGATCCAGGCGCCAGACCGAACGACGTAGCGCCGCCAGGTTCGCCACGTGCATGCCCAACCGGTCGCACTCCTCGGGTTCAAGGCTGACCACCGACCACGCCAGGGCGCGCTCGACAATGAGGTCGTAGAGCCGTTCCCGCTGTTTCGCCGTGAGCAGCTTGGAATCGTTGAGCCCCTCGATGACCCGGCTCGGACGCGGGTCGAGCATGACCGCCGCAGCCACCAGAGGCCCCGCACAGGCTCCACGGCCTGCCTCGTCGGTGCCCGCCACCCGGCGAAATCCGGCGCGACGCAACGCCTCTTCGTAGCCGTAGGGGCCGGCGTCGCGCCGGACCACGAACCCCATCAGCAGGCCGGCGGCGACCCGGTAATCACCGCCTGTGTCGGTGGCGAGCCCGAGGCACTCGGAATCCCCGCGAACGCGGCAGGCACACCCATCGTTTTAAAGCGATTGAAGGGGAACGCCACCGCGACCGTGCTACCGACGATGGCGCTGGTCGGGACGAACGCCGAATCGCCGAGGGCCGAGCCCAAGAGCCCCTTTTCGTCGAGGTGACAGCGACTATCGAGGGAGTTATTGCGGTGGTCGCCCATCACGAACACGTGCCCGGCGGGCACCACCACGTCGAAGGGGTAGTCCGAGGGAGCCGCTTGGCGCCCGTTCGCGTCCTTGTAAAGGTAGGCGGTCTCGTCGAGCGCCACCCCGTTGACGCTCAGCCGCCCGGAGTTGTCGCAACAGGTCACGTGATCCCCCGGCAGGCCAATGAGCCGCTTCACCAAGTGATTGGAAGACTCGTCCGGCCAGAGCCCGATGAAGACCAAGCCCTTGTGGATCAGGCTGCTATCGGTCGGTGCGGGCGCCAGCCAGCCATTGACATCACGAAAGACGATCACGTCGCCGCGCTGGTAGCCGATGAGCTTTTGCACCACGACCCGGTCACGAACCATCAGTGTGGTTTCCATCGACCCGGATGGGATCACGAACATCTGCGCGACGAAGACCCGCAGCAACGTGGAGGCGATCAACGCTCCCACAATGACGAAGACCAGATCCTTGAGCAGTTGGACGAAGGCATTGGGTCGCCGCCGACTCTCTTGCTGCCTGCTACGGGGGATGTCGGATCCGTCGCTCACGGCATCCTCTTGTGCATTCACCGGACCATCGTAGGCGCAAAAAGAAGACCGGCCCGCTTTTTGCGGGCCGGTCGACTCTGAGCGAGATCAGCGATCGCGCTTCTCCTTGATCTTGGCCTTCTTGCCGCGCAGACCGCGCAGGTAATAGAGCTTGGCGCGACGGACGTCACCGTAACGCTCGACCTCGATCTTCTCGATGATCGGGCTGTGCAGCGGGAAGGTGCGCTCGACGCCAGTGCCGAAGGACACCTTGCGGACGGTGAACGCCTCGGCGATGCCGGTAGCCGTGCGCGAGATAACCACGCCGGCAAAAATCTGAATACGGGAGCGGTTACCCTCGATAACCCGGACGTGCACCTTGACGGAATCGCCGGCACGGAACTTCGGGATGTCGGTACGCAGGGCCGAGGCCGTGACTTCCGCAATGAGCTTGTTCATGTTGCTTCCTCAGTGCCACAGGTCACTTCGATTGCTGTGAAATGATTGCGCGCCGTCACCGTCCCCCTGTGGCAGGGGCGACCGCGCGCAACTCGCCAAGTCTGCCATAGCCGCGGTGCCCGACAGAAATCCGCCGCCAGCCTTGGACACCGCGCCTGCCCCCGCGAACGCCCGTGGGGGCCCGGACGTCAAACGTCCGAGCCCCCACCGTAGGCGCGTTGGCTACTTGCCGTCCTTCTTGAACAGCGAGGCAATCAGGTCGCGGTTGAGCTGGCTGATGACATCCAACGGGATCTGCTTCGGGCAGACCGCCGCACATTCACCGATGTTGGTGCAGCCGCCGAAGCCTTCTTCGTCGTGCTGCGCCACCATCGACTTGACGCGGAGGTACCGCTCAGGCTGACCCTGCGGGAGCATCGCCAGGTGGGTGATCTTGGCCGAGGTGAACAACATCGCCGAACCGTTCGGGCAAGCCGCCACGCAGGCGCCGCAGCCGATGCAGGTTGCCGCGTCGAACGCCCGATCCGCCTGGAGCTTCCCTACCGGCGCCGCGTGGGCGTCGGGGGCCGAACCGGTGTTGGAGCTGATGAAGCCACCGGCCTGGATGATCCGATCGAAGGCCGTGCGGTCGACCACGAGGTCCTTGATGACCGGGAACGAGCCCGCCCGCCATGGCTCGATGTCGATGACCGCGCCGTCCTCGAAGTGACGCATGTGCAACTGGCACGTGGTGGTCTGGGCACCGCCGTGCGCGAGGCCGTTGATGACCACGCCACACATGCCACAGATGCCCTCGCGGCAGTCGTGGTCGAAGGCCACCGGCTCTTCGCCACTGACCGAGAGTTGCTCATTCAGCATGTCGAGCATCTCCAGGAAGGACATGTCTTTGGAGACGTCCTGGACCTGGTAGGTGACCATCTGGCCCTTGGCGGAGGCGTTGGCCTGCCGCCAAATCCGAAGAGTGACGTTCACTTGTAACTCCGTTGCTTCAGCTCGATTGCCTTGTAGACGAGGGGCTCCTTATGCAGGATCGGCTTGGCGCCGGTCCCCGCGAACTCCCACGCCGCCACGTAGAGGAACTGGTCGTCGTGACGCAGCGCCTCGCCGTCTTCGGTCTGGGACTCGGCCCGGAAGTGCCCACCGCACGACTCGCGACGGTGCAGCGCGTCGACGCACATGAGCTCGCCGAGCTCCATGAAGTCAGCCACGCGTCCGGCGCGTTCGAGCGTCTGGTTGAAGTCCTCGTTGACGCCCGTCACCTTGACGTTCGTCCAGAACTCTTCGCGCAGCGCCCGGATCTTCGAGATCGCGAGCTTGAGGCCCTCCTCGGTGCGCTCCATGCCGCAGTACTCCCACATGATCCGTCCAAGCTCCTTGTGGAAGCTGTCGACGGTGCGGGTGCCGTTGATGGCAAGCAGCTTGTCGATCCGACCCTGCACGTCCGCGACCGCTTCGACAACCGCGGGGTCGTCGAGCTTGATACCGCCGTGCTTGGTGGCATCGGCGAGGTAGTCGTTGATCGTGTTGGGCAGGACGAAGTAGCCGTCCGCAAGGCCCTGCATGAGCGCCGAAGCGCCAAGGCGGTTGGCACCGTGATCGGAGAAGTTCGCCTCGCCAGCCACGTACAAGCCCGGAATGGATGTCATCAGGTCGTAGTCAACCCAGACACCACCCATCGTGTAGTGGACGGCGGGGTAGATGCGCATCGGCACCTTGTACGGGTTCTCACCGGTGATCTGCGCGTACATGTCGAACAGGTTGCCGTAGCTAGCCCGCACCTTGTCTTCGCCCAAACGCTTGATGGCATCGGCGAAGTCGAGGTAGACCCCGCGTCGCACCATCTTGACGTTGCCTTGGTCGTCGAGTTCCTTGACCAACGGACCCACGCCACGACCTTCGTCGCACATGTTCTTGGCCTGGCGAGACGCGATGTCACGCGGCACCAGGTTGCCGAACGCCGGGTAGATCCGCTCCAGGTAGTAGTCGCGGTCCTCCTCGGCGATGGCCGTGGGCTCCTTGTCGCAATCCTCGGCGCGCTTCGGCACCCAGATGCGTCCGTCGTTACGCAGCGACTCCGACATCAAGGTCAGCTTCGACTGCGATTCACCGTGCACCGGGATGCAGGTCGGGTGGATCTGCGTATAGCACGGGTTGCCGAAGTAGGCGCCCTTGCGGTGCGCCCGCCAGCCGGCCGTGACGTTGCAGCCCATCGCGTTCGTGGAGAGGAAGAACACGTTGCCGTAGCCGCCCGTGGCGAGCACAACGACGTCGGCCACGTGGGGCTCGACCGCGCCGGTCACCATGTCGCGAGAAACAATGCCCCGAGCCCGACCGTCGGAGACGATGAGTTCCATCATCTCGTGGCGGGGGAACATCTTGACCGTGCCAGCCTTCACCTGGCGCTCCAACTGCTGGTAGGCGCCGATCAGCAACTGCTGACCCGTTTGCCCCCGCGCGTAGAAGGTGCGCTGCACCTGGACGCCACCGAACGAACGCGTGTCGAGCAGACCGCCGTACTCACGAGCGAAAGGAACGCCCTGAGCCACGCACTGATCGATGATGTTCGCGCTGACCTCGGCCAGGCGGTACACGTTGGTCTCGCGGGCGCGGTAGTCGCCACCCTTGACCGTGTCGTAGAACAGCCGGTACGTCGAGTCGTTGTCGTTGCGGTAGTTCTTTGCCGCATTGATGCCGCCCTGCGCCGCGATCGAGTGGGCGCGACGCGGGGTGTCTTGGTAACAGAAGTTCAAGACGTTGTAGCCAGCCTCGCCGAGCGAGGCTGCAGCAGCGCCACCGGCGAGGCCGGTACCCACGATGATGACCGTCAGCTTGCGGCGGTTGGCCGGGTTGACGAGCTTAGCGTCGAACTTGCGCTGGGACCAGATCTGCTCCACGGGGAGGTCAGTCTTGGCCTTGGTGTCACCGATTTCGGCACCCACGATGTAGTAATCCGCCAGGCCCGTGTCGTGGCCGCTGACCGGAGCGTCGAAGCTCGGGTCGGCCGCACCGGGCTCGTCGGGGATCACGCCGAGTGCCGCTGAGATGGTGTCGTCCACGATCTTCTTGGTACGAGACTTTTCGCTCATTACTTGATCACTCCCGCGAGGACGGCGACGGGCATCGCCATGAAGCCGACGAACAGCAAGACGGCAACGACCCAGGCCAGTGCGTTGAGAACCTCGCGTGCCTTGGCGGAGGTGTTAGCCCCCAGGGTGGCGAACGCGCTCCAGAAGCCGTGTCGAATGTGGATGCAGACCACACCGACCCACACGGCGTACAGCAACACCATGGGGAACATCTGGAACTCGGCCACGACCATTTCGTAGGCGCCGGCGCCCGGCTTGAAGCCGAAGTGGATGGCTTGAACCGTGAACTGCGCCAGATGGAACACCAGGAGGGCCGCCAAAATGACGCCACCCCAGCGCATCATGCGCGACTCGTAGGTCTGCTGGATCGTCTTCTTGGCAACGTACTTGGTGGAACGAGCCGCGTGCGCGCGCTTCGTCAGGTGCCAAGCCGCCCCGATATGCAAGACGATGGCCGCGAGCATGAAAGCGCGGAAGATCCAGATGAACTGACCCTTGGGGATCAGCGGGTACAGGACTTCGGTTTTCAGCCATTCGGCGTAGTGGTTGTAGGCATCGGCGCCCGAGAACGCCTTGAGATTGCCGTACATGTGAATCAGGAGGAAGCCGATCAGGATCAGCCCGGTGATGGCCATGAGGGCCTTCAGCGCGACCGTGGACCGAAGGGCTCTCTGGTGTGTAGAGATAGTTGTTGTCGCCACGTCCGACAGCCTAACGGACAACTTTGCCGTTCACGTCCGACGACGTCCTATCGGACGTAGTAGTTCAAAAACGTCAGGGTGTGTATTGCGCCGACCCGCAGCTCATCTTGCGTGCGGGAGCCGCGCAGTAGGTGTTTCCCGCGGTCCAATCACCCGGCGATGCGAGTTCCGCCATGGTCACTAATGTGAAGCCCGCGCTCTGCAAGTTTGCAATCGTCTGCTTGACGGCGGCCACGGTCGGATCGTGGATGTCATGCATCAGAACGACATCCCCCGACTTCGACGCCGACGCCGACGCGATGGTGGCCTGGGTATTGCGCGTCTTCCAGTCCAAGGTGTCCACCGACCACAACGCCACCACTTCGCCGGCGTCGTGCGCCACGGCGTCCGATGCCTTGTTGTGGGAGCCGTACGGCGGGCGCATGAAGATCGTCTGGTCGCCGGTGATCGCGGCGAGAGCCGAAGCGTTCTTGCTGACCTGATCGGTGACGACCGCCACCTTCTCGGTCGCCATCGCTTTGTGGCGCCACGTGTGGCTACCGATCTGCATGCCCGAAGCCGCCGTGGCCAACACCCGCGCTGGCCCCTCTTTGCTGTTGATCATGTCGCCGAGTTGGAAGAAGGTCGCTGCCGCCCCGGCGTCGCGGAAGTAGTTGACGACTTCCTGGGTGCGAGGAGCGGGGCCGTCGTCGAAGGTGAGAGCGACGCACTGGAGCTTGGCGCAGTCGGGCACCACGTCCGCGCTCGGGCGCGTACCGGTGGCGACCAGCGGGATGGTCACGGCGGTGCCGGTCTTCGCGCTCGCCGGATCGAAGGGGGACGGGTGCGTGACACCACCACGGACGCGGCGCCCCAACGAACTCAACACGGGCTCGATGTCCGCGGAGGGAATGGTCACGCTGACCATGTCTTGAGTGCCGTTCACGATCCCCGAAGCGAACGCCACCACGAAATCGCCCTTGGCTGTGAAACCCATGGCCGGACCATTGCCCATGGCTGCCGAAGGTTCCTTGAGGGCGGCGGCGGCCTTCGTCGGGTCGATCTTGGTGCTGCTGGCGGCGATGGCCGTCCGCAGCAGGGTGCCAAAAGCGTCCCAGTGCGTGGCCTCAATCAAGGCCGGGCTGGTGTAAACCTGGTTGGCGGTGCCGTCGAAGTAGAAGGCGATGGGCATCGTCTGCGCGACACCCGCCTTGTCGGTCACCTTCGTGGTGGACAGCACGCCCAGCAGGTTGTTGGTGGCCGCGATCGGCACCCAGTCGGAGGCGAAGTCCGTGCCGCCCGCTTTGGCGAAGGCACGAAGTTCGCGGTCGCGGACGACCTGGACCGCCAGGTTGAGAGCCGTGAGGCCGGCGAGTTGCGGGACCTTGGCCACGACGTGCGCTTCCGGCGCGTTCAACGTCGCGGTCGTCGCACCCTTGAGAAGGGAGGCGTCCAAGGTCACGAACCCATCGGGCACGGGCTCGGCGGTGGGAGTGGGCGATCCGGCTACCGCGGACGAGCTCACGCTGCTCGGCGGTTTGATAACACCACAGCCCGCAGCCAGGGCGAGGACGAGAAGCCCACCCAGCACCCCCGCCACCACTCGACGATCCGCCATGCGATCCTCCGTCCCGCAACGTGATCCTCCGACCAACGCGCAATGATTGTAAGGACCACCTCATCAGAAGGTGGGTTCCCACCCCGGCTTCACGGCCCTAGTTAAGACCCTGGTAGGAGTTCGGGACGACGATGGAGGGTGATCTGACGAGCCTGCTCGCGACGCCAGGCGGCGATGTTGGCGTGGTGCCCCGATAGGAGGATCTCGGGAACCTCTAGTCCGCGCCAAGACAGCGGCTTGGTGAATACCGGGTATTCCAACAAGCCGTCATGGTCGGCGGCGTGCGATTCCTCAGTGAGCGACTGCGGGTTGCCGATCACCCCGTCCAGCAGTCGGACGACCGCCTCCATCATCGCCAGCACCGCCACCTCGCCGCCGTTGAGCACGTAATCCCCGAGGCTCAACTCGCGCACCTCGAGGCGCGTCCGCGCGTGCGCCATCACCCGGGCGTCGATGCCCTCGTAGCGTCCGCAGGCGAACAACAGCGGACGTCGACTCGCCGCCAGTTCGTCCGCAACCGACTGTCGGAACACCTCACCGGACGGGGTGGGCACGATCAAGATCGGCGGATCGGCCGGATCGACGAGGGCATCGATGGCCTCGCCCCACGGTTCGGGCTTCATCACCATCCCGGCTCCCCCGCCATAAGGGGTGTCATCGACGGTTCGGTGCCGGTCGTGCGTCCAGTCGCGCAGGTCGTGGACGCCCACGCTGATGAGCCCGTTCTGGATCGCTTTGCCCACCAGCGACAACTGAAGGGGCGCGAAATAGTCGGGAAAGATAGTGACAATGTCGAAGCGCATGAGGGCTAGGCCTGCTCCGCCTCGTCGATGAGGCCGGGGACGTCGGCCAGGCGGACGAAACCGGCTTCGAGGTCGACCACGGGGACCAACGCCTCGACGAACGGCACCCGACGCTCCCCCTCGGGGGTGGCGATCACCAAATGATCCTGCGCTGGCAGGTGGCCCACGGAGGCGACGCGTCCGACCTCCGCCCCCGCGTGATTCAGCACCCGCAGGCCCACCAGTTGCCGATCCCAATATTCGCCGTCGCCCGCGGGCGATTCGTCGGCCGGCACCTCGGCCCACATTTCGTCGCCTCGCAGCGCCTCGGCGCTCGTGCGATCGGTGACGCCCTCGAACGCCAGTCGGATGCCGTCACCCTGGGGGCGGACAGCGGCGATGGTCCGCTCGACGGAGCCGACCCGTAACGTGCCGCCCGCCACGAAACGGCGCTCCGGCTCGTCTGTGGTGGCGTTCACGGTGACCTCGCCCCGGATGCCGTGCGGGCGTCCGACCGTGCCAACCATGACCTCAACCGTTGCGTTCTTGGGGCCAGTGCTCATGGGCCTATTGTGCCGGAAATGCGCGAGGCCCCACCCGTGACGGGTGGGGCCTCGCGAATGAGGTGGTGTCGCTCAGCGGCGACGCGGACGCCGATCCACGTCGACGAAATCGACCCGGATGCGCTCACGCCCGGCGAGAGCATCGATGACCGTGCGAAGGGCAGCGGCGGTGCGCCCCTGCCGTCCGATCACTTTGCCGATGTCCTCGGGGTGCACGCGCACTTCGAGCGTCCGCTGGTGCCGACGATCCAGGTCAGTCACCTGGACGTCGTCTTCGTGCGTGACCAAGCCACGGACCAAGTGCTCCAGCGCGTCGGCCAGCACGATCAGGCCTCTTCGGCGGGGGCCTCGGCGGCCTCGTCGGCCTTGGCCTCAACCTTGGCAGCGACGTCGTCGACGGTCTTGGCCTTCTTCTTCGAGATGGCCGCCGTCGGGGCGTCGTCCTCGGCAAGCGCGGCGTTGAACAGCGCGACCTTGTCGGGCTTCGCGGCCTGCTCCTTAATGCCGGAGGGGCTCTTGTCGCCGGAGAATTTCTGCCAGTCGCCAGAGCGCTTCAGCAGCGCCACGACGGCTTCCGTCGGCTGAGCGCCAACGCCGAGCCAGTACTGGGCACGCTCAGAGTTGACCTTGATGACCGAAGGCTCAGACTTCGGGTGGTACAAGCCGAGCTCTTCGATGGCACGACCGTCCCGCTTGGTGCGGGAATCCATGACGACGATGCGGTAGTGCGGCGAGCGGATCTTACCGAGCCGCTTCAGGCGAATCTTGACAGCCACTTGTGTGGTTACTCCTGTGTGGACGCACCGGCGAACGTACGCCGGTGAAACGGGTGAGCCTGCTGCGGCGATGTGGGGCAACGCCGTGCCGGCTCGGGTGGATCAGCGAACGCACGATGAGAGGGCGCGCGAACGCAGATGCACCCGACATTCTGCCAGATGGTCTGCCCCGACAGCGAACCGGGCGCCCGGCCCGGTAACCTCACCCCCAATGTGGCGGAAAGGTAGGCACATGGCGGACGCGAAGCGATGGGCGACGCGGGGCACCTTGGCCCTGCTCGGACCGGCCTTCGTCGCCTCCTTGTCTTACGTCGATCCGGGCAACGTCGCCGCGAACATCAGCGCGGGCAACCGGTACGGCTACTCGCTGATCTGGGTGTTGCTCGCCGCGAGCCTGATGTCGGTGCTGCTGCAGTACTCCTCGGCCAAGCTCGGGATCGTGACTGGTCGTTCGCTCCCCCAGCTCGTCACGGACGGTCTATCGCGCCGGCGCTGGTTGGGGCTTGCCTACGGCCTCCAGGGACTCGTCATGGCGATCGCCACTGATTTTGCCGAGGTGGTGGGTGGGGCGCTGGCCCTCTTTCTGCTGTTCGGCATCCCCCTCTGGCTGGGCGGCCTCATCGTCGGGTTGGTGTCGATGGTGTTGCTACGGCTTTTGCTGCATCGGGGCGAACGGGTCTTCGAGCGCGGCGTGGCGAGCGTCCTGGCCATCGTGGTCGTCGGCTTCCTCGCGGCGTTGTTCGTCCATCCCCCGGATGCCGCAGCGGCGCTCGCTGGCGCGATCCCCTCGGTACCGTCACGGGAGGCGATTCCGCTGATCGCGGCGATGCTGGGGGCCACCGTGATGCCGCACGCCATCTACCTGCACTCCTCGTTGGCCATCGATCGGTATCGACCGGGTGGGGTTCCGGTGGCGAAGATCCGCGACCTGCTGCACCTTCAAAAGCTGGATGTCGGTTTGGCTCTGGCCATCGCCGGCGCGGTGAACGTGGCCATGCTGCTCATCGGCGCGACGGTGCTTCACGGTGCGGCGGGCGACACCATCGAGGCCGCCTATGCCGGCCTCGCGGCGGACGGTTCCGCCTTCACCGCCGTGATGATGGCCGTCGGCCTGCTGGCCTCGGGCATCGGTTCGGCCGTGGTCGGCACCCATGCGGGCTCACGGATGATCCGCGACACGCTGCCCGCGGCCCTGTCGCCGACCACCCGCCGGTTCGTCACGCTGGCGCCGGCGCTGATCTTGTTGGTGATCGGCGTGCATCCGACAGCGCTGCTGGTGCTGAGTCAGCTGGTGTTGTCCTTCGGGATTGCCTTGGCCGCCGTCCCCCTCGTGATGTTCACGGGCAACAAGACGCTGATGGGTGAGCACGTGGATCCGCCGTGGTTTCGCGTCGTGCTCTGGGCCGTGGTCGCGGCGGTCGTCACGTTGAACGTCGCCGTCCTGGCGACCTCGCTGTAGGCAACCCTCTGCCCCCCAACGCTGACTTTGCTGGCGTTCGCCGTCATGACTGGCGAAATATCGCCAGCAGAGATGCCGAACGCCAGCAAGGTGTGCACAACGCCAGCGGAGTGGTCACGAATGGGACGGGTGGGATCGATGGGCACGCCCGGGAGGTCGGCGGTGGGCCCCGGAAGTCCTGGTCAGCGAACTCGGGCGCCGCCGACGATGTGCCCGCGCAAGATGATGAGTGCCGGGTGCAGGACGGTCGTGATATCCGCCAGCGGATCGGTGTCGTAGACCACCAGATCCGCCTGCGCCCCTTCCACGAGCGCCGGGCGTCCGAGCCACTCCCGGGCCCGCCACGAGCCAGCGCCCAGAGCAAACTCCGCACCACCGATCTCGGCCAGGGCCAGCAGTTCGCGTCCGATCAGGCCGTGCGGCAGGACGCCGCCAGCGTCGGTGCCTGCGTAGATCGGGACGCCCGCGTCCAACGCCTTCCCGTAGGTCTCTTTCCGCGCGCCGTACATCGCGCGCATGTGGGCGGCGTAGGCCGGGAACTTGCCCTCCCCCGCCGCCGCGAACTTCGGGAAGTTCTCGATGTTGATGAGGGTGGGCACCAAGGCCACGCCGCGCTCGGCCATGGCCGCGATGGTGGCGTCATTGAGGCCGGACCCGTGCTCGATGCCGTCGATGCCGGCGGCCACGAGTTGCTCGGCGGAGTGCTCGTCGAAGCAGTGCGCGGTCACCCGAGCCCCATGCTCGTGCGCCGCGGCGATGGCTTCGGCGGCGACTGCCTGCGGCCACAATGGGGTGAGGTCGCCGGTGTCGCGGTCGATCCAATCGCCGACGAGCTTCACCCAGCCGTCCCCGCGCTGCGCCTGCGTCACCACTTCGGCGACCAGTTCCTCGGGTTCCACCTCTTCGGCGAAGTTGCGGATGTAGCGCTTGGGGCGGGCGATATGGCGCCCGGCCCGGATGATCTCCGGCAGGTCCTCGCGCTCGTCGATCCACCGCGTATCAACGGGAGAACCGGCGTCGCGCAGTAACAAGGCGCCCGCCTCGCGGTCGGCGACCGCGTGCTGCTCCGCGCGTTCCGACGGCACCCCGCCGTGCGCCTCCAGTCCGACGTGGCAGTGCGCGTCTACGAGGCCCGGCAGAATCCAGCCGCCCACGTGCACGGTCACCGCGTCCGGGACGGGGGTGAAGCTGAAGCGCCCGTCCACAATCCAGAGGTCGCGCGGCTCCCCGTCGGGGAGCACAGTGCCATGCAGGTGCAAGCGCGGCGACGGGCCGTCGGGGATCACGACCTGGTGAGAGTGAGTCGTGCCGTCATGGCTGTGGGTGAACGAGACGGACGGCTCCACGAGTCACTCCTTGTTAGCGGGGTCCCTGACCTTGCTGATTGAACATCTTCTGGAGCTCCGGCGGAAGCTGGAAGTCCGCCAGCTGGCGCTGCAACTCGGCCTCGTCCGGCACCCCGAACGGGCTGCTCGTCGGCACGGCAGGCAGAGCCGGTGCCGCCCCCGAACGTCGCGCCGGATTACCCGAGACACCCTTGCCCTTTTTGGGCTTCGCCGGGGCCTGATTGCGCGCCGGGCGGCGACCGGGCATGCCTGGCATGCCGGCCATCCCTTGGCCCATCTGGGCCATCATCTTGCGCGCCTCAAAGAAGCGGTTCACGAGCGAGTTCACGTCGGAGACCTGGGTGCCGGAGCCCTTCGCGATCCGGGACCGACGGGAGCCGTCGAGCATCTTCGGATTCGCGCGCTCGGCGGGGGTCATCGACTTGATGATCGCCTCAAGATGGTCGATTTCCTTCTCGTCGATATTGGCGATCTGGTCTTTGGCCTGCGCCATGCCGGGCATCATGCCCAGGATCTTCGCGAGCGGGCCCATGCGCCGGACGGCCTGCATCTGCTGCAGGAAGTCGTCCAGGCCGAACTCGCCCTTGCCACTGAACAGCTTCTCGGCCGCCTTGGCCGACTGCTCGGCGTCGAACGTCTTTTCGGCCTGCTCGATGAGGGTGAGGATGTCGCCCATGTCGAGGATGCGGCTGGCCATCCGGTCGGGGTGGAACAGGTCGAAGTCGGTCAGGTTCTCGCCGTTGGAGGCAAACATGATCGGACGCCCGGTGACCCGCGCGATTGACAGCGCCGCGCCGCCGCGAGCGTCGCCGTCGAGCTTGGTCAGGACGACCCCGTCGAAGCCCACGCCCTCGGCGAAGGCCTTGGCCGTGTTGACCGCGTCCTGGCCGATCATGGCGTCGACCACGAACAAGATCTCGTCGGGGTTCACCGCATCGCGGATGTCCGCCGCCTGCTGCATGAGCTCGGCGTCGACGCCCAAGCGGCCGGCGGTGTCGATGAGGACGACGTCGTAGAGCTTGCGCTGGGCTTCGGCGATGGAGGCCCGGGCGACCGCCACCGGATCACCGACGCCGTTGCCGGGCTCGGGAGCGAACACGTGGACGCCCGCCCGCTGACCCACGATCTGAAGCTGGTTCACGGCGTTCGGCCGCTGCAGGTCCGCCGCCACCAATAAGGGGCTGTGGCCCTGGCCCTTGAGCCAACGTCCGAGCTTGCCGGCCAGGGTGGTCTTGCCGGAGCCCTGCAGGCCCGCGAGCATGATGACGGTCGGCGGATTCTTGGCGAACCGCAGTGTGCGCGCATCGCCGCCGAGAATGCTGACAAGCTCCTCGTTGACGTACTTGACGATCTGCTGGGCCGGGTTCAGCGCCTGGGAGAGTTCGGCACCCTCGCACCGGAGGCGCACCGCGGCGACGAAGTCCTTCACCACGAGCAGGTTGACGTCGGCCTCAAGCAGCGCCAACCGAATCTCGCGCATCGTGGCGTCGATATCGGCGTCGCTGAGCTTCGTCTTACCGCGAAGGTTGCGGAACGCGGCGGAGAGCCGATCTTGCAGGGTGTCGAACACTGTCTACCTCACCGGGGGATGTTGTACCGAGACAGTCTAGGGGGCATCCGTGTCGGCCTCCGATAACCTGCTTGACGGAGGTTCGCCATGGGCTCGGCTGGAGACGACGAACGCGCCGCTCTTGACGGGGCACAGGGTGCGGGGTCGCTGCCCGCCGTCCTGACGCCCGAGTTCGCTGCCGCCCGGATCGCCTTGCAACTGGTCGACGCGCGATCGCTCCCCACCGCGCCCGACGTCACGTTCAACTACGCCCCGGAGTGGATGCCGCGCGTGAAGAAGCTGTTGAGCATCCACCTCCCCAGCGGCATTGTGTTATTGAACGATGCTCAAGTGGCCGCCCTAGGTCCGTTGGAACCGTGGTTTGAGCTCGGGGCGCTGCACACCTGGCGGCTGACAATGGCTGACCCTGTGACGCATGAGGTCACGGCCTCCGGGACGCATTGGGTCGAAGTGGCCTTGTCTACCGGGGGCTACCTCGCGAGCATGGCCTTGCACTTGCCGCACACCATTCGGTTCTTTCACCCAAGCGCCGATCTCAGCCACGGCGTCTTGTTCGCGATCCCCTTCCGGCATCAGTTCGTCTACCGGATCATCACCGACCGCGACTCCGTGGAGTCCGGGCTCGCGATGTTGCCCCGGTTCGGAAACGCGGGGTACGTGGACGGCGATGGGCCCATCTCACCCCAGACCTACCTCTGGCATGCCGATGTCATCACCCAGGTTCCGACCCTGCCGGACGGGGCCGTCAACCTCGCGCCCGGAAGTTACCTCCGGGGGTTGCTGGATCAGTCCTGAAGCAGGGCGTCCACGAAAGCTTCGGCGTCGAACGGCGCCAAATCGTCGGGACCCTCGCCGAGCCCCACGAGCTTCACGGGGACCTTGAGTTCGCGCTGAACTTGGACGACGATGCCGCCCTTGGCGGAACCATCCAGCTTGGAAAGCACGATGCCGGTGACGTCGACGACCTCGGAGAACACCCGGGCTTGGGTGAGACCGTTCTGGCCAGTAGTGGCATCGATAACAAGCAGCACCTCGGTGACCGGCGCCAACTTCTCGATGACTCGCTTGATCTTGCCGAGTTCGTCCATGAGGCCGACCTTGGTGTGCAGGCGTCCGGCGGTGTCGATGATGACAACGTCCGCTTGGTCGTCCAAGCCCTTCTCGACCGCCACAAACGCTACGGACGCGGGATCCCCGCCCTCCTTGCCGCGGACTGTCGGGACGCCCACGCGGTCACCCCAGGTCTGAAGTTGATCGGCGGCGGCGGCGCGGAAGGTGTCGGCAGCCCCAAGGACGACCGCGTTGCCATCGGCCACCAGGACGCGCGCCAACTTGCCGATCGTGGTGGTCTTACCCGTGCCGTTCACGCCCACGACCATCACAACGCCCGGACCGCCGTCGGCGCCGGTGATCTTGAGGGTGCGATCCAACGTCGGATCGACGAGCCGGATGAGTTCCGAGCGCAGCACCGCCCGAGCCTTTCCAGGATCGGCGACCCCCTCGATGCTCATTTCCTTGCGGAGCGCGGTGACAAGCTCGGTGGTGGGCCCGATGCCGAGGTCGGAGGAGACCAAGGTGTCTTCGAACGCCTCCCAGGTGGCCTCGTCCAACCGATCGGCAGCGAGGATCCCGAGGAGTCCGCGGGCCAGCGGGTTGGTGCTGGCCGCGAGGCGGCGACGCAACCGCTGCATGCGCGAAGCCGGTGCCTCGGGGACGTCGAGCGCGGTGACGTCGACGGTTTCCGTCGCGGGCACCTGGGTGACCGTGGCGGTCAGCGGCTGGAGTTCGCCCTCCAGCACCGCGTCTGCGACGTCGGCTTCGAGTTCATCGGGGGTGCGACCCGAGCGCAGTGCTCGACGATTGCTGACAGTGACGATGATGGACGCTGCGACGATGCAGGCGACAATGCCACCGACGATGCCGATCCAAAAGAAGTAATCCACGGCGATCATCGTAGGTGGCGGGTCCTGTCCATGACGTGCCGCGACAGACTTCGGTCGCCGCGGTCACGCGAGCATTGGTGAGGCAAGGTCAGTTCTTGCGGCCGGGGATCGAGTCGGAGATCTTCTCACGCACGGCCTGACCGTCGGGAAGCTCTCCGAAGAACTCCACGAGGCCACGAGGCGGCTCCGCATCTCCGTTGAGATGGGCCACCGCACGACCGAGTCGGTCAGCCAATTCCGGGTTCCGCGAAGCACCAGCGCCCTGCATCCCCACGGCGACAGCCCCGATGATGATGACGGCCAGCGCGATGATGCCGATCCACACGAATAGGGCCAAACCCATCGGAACTCCTTTTGTTGGTCTTTTAAGTATGCCGCGCCCAGGGGGCGATCGGACGCACTAGGCGTCGCGGAGCCGCTGACTGATGACCGTCGAGACCCCATCGGAGCGCATGGTGACGCCGTACAGGGCGTCGGCCACCTCCATCGTCCGCTTCTGGTGGGTAATGATCAGCATCTGGCTATTGGCCCGCAACTCCTCATAGATGCCGAGCAGACGTCCGAGGTTGGTGTCGTCCAACGCCGCCTCGACCTCGTCGAGAATGTAGAACGGGCTCGGACGAGCCTTGAACAACGCCACCAGGAACGCCACGGCGACCAGGGACCGCTCACCGCCGGAGAGCAGCGACAGCCGCTTCACCTTCTTGCCGGCCGGGCGCGCCTCGACGTCCACCCCCGTGGTGAGCCACTGCCCCGGTTCGGTGAGCACCAAACGGCCCTCACCGCCGGGGAACAGACGCGAGAACGCGTCCTCGAAGGCCCTTTCGACGTCGGCGTACGCCTCGGCAAAGACCTCGCGGACGCGGGTATCGACGTCCTCGATGATCCCCATCAGATCGGCGCGGGTCTTGCGGAGGTCGTCCAACTGAGTGGCCAGGAACTGGTGCCGCTCCTGGGCGGCCTCGAACTCCTCCAGGGCCAGCGGGTTGACCCGGCCCAAGATCGTCAGGTTGCGTTCGGCCGCGCGCAGGCGCTTCTCCTGCTCGGTGCGGACGAAGACCACCGGCTCCGGACGCTCGTCGTCGTCGGTAAGCGGCAGGCCCTCGGCGTTGGTGAGGATGGGGACCAACTGGTCGGGTCCGTATTCGGCGACCAGCACCTCGGCGTCGAGCCCCAGCTCGCTCAGGGCGCGCTCGGCGTACCCCTCGATCTTCATCTGCTGCTGCGAACGGGCCAGCTCGTCGGCGTGCACGGCGTCCACCAGGGACTCAAACTGCTTGGCGAGGTCGCGGGTGGCCTGGCGCGTGGCGGCGAGGCCCCGCTCGGCGTCCAGCCGCGCCGCATCGGCGGCCCGGCGATCGGCAGCGGCGAGGTCGCGGGACTGTTGTACTCGATCGGCCAACCACGCGGACGCCGACGACACGGCCTGAGCGATCTCGGCCTCGCGCGCCATTTGGGCCCGTCGTTCGGCGGCCTTGGCGCGCGATTGCCGCTCGGCCTGGGCGGCGCGTAGCAACGAATCCGCGCGCCCGCTGAGGGCCCGGGCCCGTTCCTCGACGGTGCGAAGAGCGAGGCGAGCGTCCATCTCGGCGCTACGCGCCACCCGGGCGGCGTCGGCGGCGCGGTCACGCTCGGTCGGATCGCCTTCGGCGAGGTCGCTGGTGTCCTTGGCGAGCCGCAGCCGCTCCGCGAGCCCCTCCAGTGCCACCAGGTTGCGATCGCGGGTCGCCGATGCCTCGGCGCTGGCGGCCGCGTGCCGATCGGCTTCGGCCTCCGCAGCGCGGGACTGTTGCGTCAACCGACCCAGTTCCTCGGCCAGCGCGGCGTGCTCGGCGTCTGATTCGTGGAGCCGAGCCAGCGCGGCGTCGGCGGCCTTCGCGGCCTCGGCGCGGCGGGCGTCGTGGCTGGCCAGCGCGAAGGCCAACCGCTCGGACTCCGCCTGGGCCGACGTGAGTCGAGCCTCGGCCTCCTCGACGGCAGCGTGGATCTCGATCAGCGAGGGCTTGGCCGACGAACCGCCGGAGGCGAACCAGGCCGAGAGAAGGTCGCCATCACGGGTCACGGCGGTGAGGTCGGGTAGGGCGTCCACGAGAGCGCGGGCCGCTTCGATATCGGCGACCACGGCGACCTTGCGCAGCATCCGGGCCAGCGAGGCCCGCAGGGCCGCCTCGCACTCGATGGCGTCCAGGGCGTAAGTGGCCCCATCGGGCAGGGACGGCCAGCCGGCTCGTCCGCCATCACCGGTGGTGGCGAGCAGCATGCCGGCTCGGCCGAGGTCTTCGGCCTTGAGACGTCCGAAGGTTTCGACGGCGGCGCTCACATCGGCCAAAGCGACGGCTTCGGCGGCCGAACCCAGCGCGGCCGAGATCGCGGCCTCGAACCCAGGGCGAACGGCGACCAAGGCCGCCACAGAACCGAGTAGCCCGCCGATGCGATCGTCGGCAGCGAGCAGGGCCGCGGAGGCATCCTTGCGGTCGAGGCCGAGGCGAAGGGCCTCGAGGCGGGCCGCGCCAGCCGCCCGCTCGGAATGGGCGGCCTGCGTCGCCGCGCGGACCTGCTCGATCTCGGCGTCGATGTCGTTGAGGGCCTTTTCGGCCACCTCGTAGGAGGCGTCGAGGCCACCTTCGCCCGCGGCCAACGAGGCGAGCTTGGTCTCGAGAACGGCGAATTGGCGGCGCGCGGTCATCGAGCGCTCCACGGCCTCGGCCTGCGCGGCGTCCAAGCGTCCGATCTCGGCCTCGGCCGCCTCGGTGCGGGAGCGCAGCGAGTTGACCTCGCCGGTGAGGCGAGCCAAACCCTCGCGGCGATCGGCGAACGCCCGCTGCTGCGCGACGAGTTGGCGATCGGCGTCGGTGTGGGCCGCCTCGGCGGCCTGCCGAGTGGTCGCGGACTCTTCGAGGCGGGTCTGGGCGGCCTGCACTTCGAGGGCCAGCTTCGCCTCGGCGGCCTTCAGTTCGGCGGCCTCGCGCTCGATGGCCTCGGGATCGCGGCCCGGACGATCGTCCACCCGGGCGCTGCTGGCGTTGCGGAGCCGCTCGGCGGCGATCGTGCCCGTGGCGGTAACCCGCTCGGCCAGCCCCGACAGCGAATACCAGGTCTCTTGGGCATCGGACAATCGCGGCAGGCAGGCCGCGGAGGCCGCCTCGGCGCTGGTCTCGGCGTCCCGGGCGGCGGTCAGCGCCTCTTCCAGGCGCAGGCGCCGGTCGCGCAGTTCGTTCTCAGCGGCCAGATCGTTGGCCATGGCCTGGGTGGCCCGGACGTAGTCGTCGGCGATGAGGCGGGCCTTGGAATCGCGGAGCTCCGATTGGATCACCGCCGCCTTGCGGGCCACCTCGGCCTGGCGGCCCAGAGGCTTGAGTTGGCGGCGGATCTCGCCCAGGAGGTCCGCGAGGCGGTTGAGATTGGTTTCGGTGGCTTCCAGCTTCCGCAGCGCCTTCTCTTTGCGCTTGCGGTGCTTGAGGACACCCGCCGCCTCCTCGATGAAGCCGCGCCGGACCTCGGGGGTGGCCTGCAGAATCGCGTCCAACTGACCCTGGCCCACGATGACGTGCATTTCGCGTCCGATGCCCGAATCGCTCAAGAGATCTTGGACGTCCAGCAGGCGGGCCGCGTTGCCGTTGATCGCGTACTCGGAGCCGCCCGTCCGGAACATCGTCCGGCTGATGGTGACCTCGGTGTAGTCGATCGGCAGAGCGCCGTCGGTGTTGTCGATGGTCAAGATCACTTCGGCGCGGCCAAGCGGGGCGCGCCCCGAGGTACCCGCGAAGATGACGTCTTCCATTTTGCCGCCGCGCAGCGTCTTGGCGCCCTGCTCGCCCATGACCCAGCTGAGCGCGTCCACGACGTTCGACTTGCCGGACCCGTTGGGGCCGACGACGCAGGTGATCCCGGGCTCGAAGCGCAGCGTGGTCGTCGAAGCGAACGACTTGAAGCCCCGCAGCGTCAGGCTCTTCAGGTACATCGGGGCTCAGTCCTGAGTGACGCCATCTGGGGCCGTCTCGATGTCGTCGAAGGACGCGGCGTGCTTGTCGCGGACGTGACGGAACGTCCACAGCTTGTTCACGATGAAGTTGATCGGCATCACCACGACCACCTGGATAAGTTGCGCCCAGTAGACGCGACGCCGCCAGAACGGCTCACCGTCAACGAAGAAGGACGACCCCAGATAGAGCGGTGAACCGGGGTTCATGAGCAGCTGCAAAAGCACCAACCCGATCGCGGCGGCGACGGAGCCCACCAGCAGGAACGGCCAGAACTCCTTCATGAACGGGGCCTTCACGCCATGACGGAAGGTCCAGTGCCGGTTCAAGACGAAGTTGTAGGTGTTGGCCACCAAGAAGGCGATGATCGCGTAGACGATGTAGTTGCGAATCGCCAGGTTGGTGCCCGGGAACCGCAGGAAGGCGTCGTATTCATGGCTGTCGAATAGGTGGATCGCCAGGTTGTTGCACAGGGCCACCACCACCAGGTTCACCACGATGCCGGAGCCACCGATCAGACCGAACTTGATGAACTGCCGCAGGCTATTGCCGTAGCGGTCGTACAGGTCGGTCAGGGTGCTCATCGTCCGCTCATCTTAGCGGGGGCCGCTGGCAGCCCGGACAACGGATGGGAGACAGGCTGTCTGTCATCTCGACGCCCTGATGGCTGACGTCCAGAGTCGATCGATCGGCATGCCCCAGTGACCAGACGTGAGCGCTTCAACTATGCATTCATGAGCGCCCGGACCTCGCTCAGCCACGACTCTGACAACTCGGGCAGAAGAACGACGACCGGTTCATGAAGTGCTCCCGGACGATCGGCGTACCGCACCGACCACAAGGACGGCCTTCCTGCCCGTAGGCAGCCAAACTCCTGTCGAAGTAGCCGGACTCGCCGTTGACGTTGACGTACAGCGCGTCGAAGGAGGTGCCGCCGACGGCGAGGGCCTCCTCCATGACGTCGCGGGCGGCGTCCAGCAGGCGGCCCACGGTCACGGCGGACAGGTCGTTCGCCGGACGACCGTGGTGGACCTTGGCACGCCACAGAGCCTCGTCGGCGTAGATGTTGCCGATGCCCGACACCACACTCTGATCGAGCAGGGCGCGCTTGATCGCCGAGGAGCGGGTGCGGACGCGGCGCACCAGGGCGCGCCGGTCGAGCGTCGGATTGAGCAGATCGGGGGCGATATGGGCGATCTCGGGTGGTGCATCAGCGCCGCCGCGGCTGAGGGCCAGGCCCCCGAACATGCGCTGATCGACGAACCGAAGCTCGGGGCCCTCATCGAGGGTGACCGCCACCCGGGTGTGGGAGTGGCGGGGCTGATCGGTGGTGTCGAGGCGGAATTGTCCGCTCATGCCCAGATGGGCCAGTAACGCGTCACCGTCCTCGAACGGCAGCCACAGGTACTTGCCCCGCCGTCGCGGTTCGCCGAACGTACGGCCGATGAGGGTCGAGGCAAAATCGTCTGGTCCCTGAAGGTGGCGCCGCACGCTGCGGGGTTGAAGGACCTCAACCTGGACGATCGTCCGAGAGGGCACGTGAGCTGCGAGACCGCGACGGACCGATTCGACCTCGGGAAGCTCAGGCATCGGCGGGAGGAGCCAACGCTGTGACGGCCTCCCGGGCGGCGATTTGCTCGGCCTGCTTCTTGGAGCGGCCAGCGCCTTGGCCCCGCGCCTGACCGTCGACGATGGCGGTGGCCACGAATCGCTTGTCGTGGTCAGGGCCGGATTCGCCGATCAGATACAGCGGGGCGACGAACCCAGCGGTCGCGCACAGTTCCTGAAGCGACGTTTTCCAGTCCAGGCCGCCGCCCGCAGTGGCAGCCGCGTCGACCAGGGGGTCAAAGAGGTAGTGAACCAGGCGCTCCGAGGCTTCGCGTCCGGCTGACAGGTGCACAGCACCAAGGAAGGCCTCAAACGTGTCGGCCAAGATGGACGACTTGTTGAAGCCCCCAGTGGTCACTTCGCCCTTACCCAGACGGATCATGGGACCCAATTCCAGGTCGCGTGCCACGTCCGCCAACGCGTGGGCGTTCACGACCGCCGAACGCAGCTTGGCCAACTGGCCTTCGGAGCGATCGGGGTAGCTGAGGTAAAGGAACTCGGTGACCGCGATGCTCAGGACCGAGTCGCCGAGAAACTCAAGGCGCTCGTTGTGAGGGAGCCCGCCATTCTCGTACGCGTAAGACCGGTGCGTCAGGGCAAGCTCAAAGAGCTGGGGATCGCATTCGATCCCCAGCGTGTCAAGTAGTGCGACGGCGCGGCTCATTGCCGCACCGCTCACGCCTCGAGTACCTGTCGACGCGCCGCGCGCGGGCCGTACTGGCCACACTGGGGGCACGCGGTGTGCGGCAGGTGCTTGGCCTTGCAAGCTGCGTTCACGCAGATCACCAGGTTGGGGAGGGTGGTCTTCCACTGTGCGCGACGGTGCCGCGTGTTGCTGCGGGACATCCTCCGCTTGGGAACTGCCACGGTTCTCTCCTCGGTTCAGGGCCTCGGGCCCGGGTTCGTTGTGTCCTGCCATCCGGCCAGTCCGGCCCAACGCGGGTCGGTCTGTTCCCCATGATTGTGGCCGGGATCGTCATTCAGGTTGAACCCACACTGTGGGCACATCCCGAGACAATCCGGCCGGCACAAGGGCGTGAACGGCAGGTTGAGCACCACCGCGTCCCGGAAGACCGGTTCCAGGTCGACGAAGTCGCCCTCAACGCGACTGGCCTCCGGATCGTCGTCTTCCTTTCCAGGAAAGACGAACAGCTCCTGAAGATCGACCTCGTCAGACGAGGTGACCTCCCGCAGACACCGCGCGCACTCCCCCGTGAGGGAGAACGCACCGGTTCCGGTGACCAGGATTCCCTCGACCACTGACTCGACCTGAAGGTCAAGAGTGACGGGAGAACCAGTTGGTACTCCGATCATGTCGATGCCGATGCCCTCAGGAGCGTCGACCACCCGTTCGATGGTCTTCATGGCGCCTGCGCGCCGCCCAAGTTCGTGCGTATCGATGACGAACCCAGAGTGCGAGTCAGGTAGCCGATGATTCATCACGGGGTCCCTTCGCCCTTTGGGGTATGACATCGTCATGACCGAAGGGAAACTCTACCCCGCCCCGGTGAGGGAGCCAAACTCACGACTCCCCCGCCACTACGCGTTGGGCAGCGCGGACAGGCGGGGAAGGACGGAGGTCTCGGGCTCATCCAGTCCGGAGCGATCGGCCAGCCGGGCGCGCATCGTGCGCACCTGGCTCAGCGTGCGGGTCATGGCCGCCTCCAGCTCAGCAATGCGGGAGTCGACGAAGGCGTCGGCTTCCCTGCGAAGTTCGACCGATTCCCGCTGGGTCGCCGCCCGCGTGGCAGCAGCCACCTCTTGGGCGTGCGTCACGATTTCGTGGTTGGCGATGAGGCCCTCGGCCTGGCGACGGGCGTCGGCCAGGGTGGACTCCGCCTCCGCCTTGGCCTGGTAGGTGGTTTGACGTGCGTGCTCCAGCACCGCCTGGGATTCGGCAAGGTCGGACGCCAGGGAGGCCTGCGCGCGATCGAGGAGGGACAGCATGTCGGCCTTGTTCACCATGACCGAGGCGGACATAGGAACCGCTTTGGCCTGGGACACAGCCTGGCGAATTGCTGCGAGGGCTGCGGAAGTCATGTCAGGCATGGGAGTGATCTCCCTTTCGGCTAGGGAAGGAGGCCGTCGATCGCGTGAGCGACGGCGGGAGTGACGAACCGCGACACGTCACCACCAAGTGTGGCGATCTCACGGATCCGGCTGGAGGAAAGATAGCTGTGGTCGGGCGCGGTCGGCACGAAAACCGTCTCAAGGTTGGTCATTGCGTGATTTAACTGAGCCATTTGTAGCTCATAGTCGAAGTCCGCGCCAGAGCGGACGCCCTTGACGACGACGTTGACCCGCCGCGCACGACAGAAGTCGACCACCAGGCCCTCGAGTGGTTCGACGTGGACGCTCGGCAAGTCCACCACGGCGGCCCGCAGCAACTCGACGCGTTCAGGGCCCGTGAACAAGTAGGACTTCGCGACGTTCTGGCCCACGGCCACGATCACCTCATCGAAGAGGACCGCCGCGCGGGCGATGACGTTGAGGTGCCCCAGATGGACGGGATCGAACGATCCGGGAAGGACGGCTCTCATGGTTGTTCAGGGCTCCCGAAGTGCAAAGTGGTTTCACCGTACCGCCGCTCCCAGGTGTGATGCACGTAGCCAGGCCAGGGAAACGCGCCACTGCGGCTGGCTCGTTCCACCACGATGAGGCCATCCCTGGCCAGCCAACCGGCCTCAAGGGCCACCACGACCCTCAGAAGGGCGGTATCAGCCAGCGCGTACGGCGGATCGAGCCACACGACGTCCCACGCGCGATCGGGGGCGGCTAGAACGACTTGCTCGACCTTCGCCGCCGTCACGGAGACCTCAAGCTTGCTCTCACGTACGTTGCGCCGCAGCAGGTCGGCCGTACCCGGGTCCGATTCGATGCAGCGCACCGGCTCAGCGCCGCGACTGGCTGCCTCCAGCGCCACCCCGCCGGAACCGGCGTAAAGGTCAAGGAACGAGAATCCCTTGAGTTGGGTCTCGCTCGGCTCCCCCGCCGTGCCCGCCCAGTCGGCAATAAGCGTGAAGGCGGCCTCGCGGACGCGGTCGGACGTCGGGCGCGTGCGGTCGTGGGTGGGGGCAAGGAAGCGGCGGCCCTTCGCCACCCCCGCGATGATCCGGGTCATGTGTGCTCCAACCACTCGGTGCTCATGTGCCCTCCAACCAGTCGGCGGCGGCCATGCGCTCGGTTTGCGTCACGGCATCAGCGAAGCCAGCAGTGACTTGATCAGGGTCGCGGCGGACGGCCTCATCAGCGATGCGCCGAGCCAGGCCGATGAGCTCGGCGTCCTCGAGGACGCGCAGCAGACGCAGACTCGAGCGAGATCCCGACTGATCGGCCCCCAGCACATCGCCCTCACGCCGTTGGGCCAGGTCGAGTTCCGCGAGGGCGAACCCGTCACGGGTGGCGGCCACGGCGTCCAGGCGTAGGCGGGCGTCCGTGCCGGGTTCGGCGTGGGTGATGAGGAGACAGACGCCCGGATGTTCCCCGCGCCCGATGCGGCCCCGCAACTGGTGCAGCTGGCTGATGCCGAAGCGCTCCGCGTCCACGATCACCATCATGGTGGCGTTGGCCACATCGACGCCGACCTCGATCATGGTGGTGGCCACGAGGACGTCCAGGCCCCCGGCCGCAAACGCGGCCATCGCGGCCTCCTTCGCGTCGGTGGTGAGTTGCCCGTGCAACATGCCCACCCGCAGGCCCGCCAACTGGTCGGCGCTGAGCTGGGCGTACAACTCCTCGACCCCAGGGGTGGGCGTCAGGCTGCTCGCGGACGCGGAGGGCCCGATGCGCGGCGCCACCACGAACACCTGGCGTCCCTGGGCTACCTCTTCCCGGACGCGCTGCCAAGCCCGCTCCACCCACGCCGGGCGCGTGGCGGCATCCACCACGACCGTACTCACCTCTTGGCGCCCTGCAGGAACTTCGGTGAGCGTGGAGACGTCCAGGTCCCCGAAGATGGTCATCGCCACCGAGCGCGGGATCGGCGTGGCGGTGAGCACCAGCACGTGGGGACGCGCCTCGGATCGCTGCGCCAAGGACGCGCGCTGCTCGACCCCGAACCTGTGCTGCTCATCGATGACGATCATGCCGAGGTCGTGGAACCGGACCCGATCGGCTAACAGCGCGTGAGTACCGATGATGATTCCCGCCTCGCCGGAGGCGATGCGGTCCATGGCCGCCCGCTTGGCGGACGCGGGCAGACTGCCCGTCAGCAGCACCACGTCGGTGGCATCCGCGGCGCCCAGCATCGGACCGTCGGCCAACTCCCCGAGCAGGCCGCGAATGGTGTGGTGGTGTTGGGAGGCGAGCACCTCGGTGGGGGCCAGCAAGACCGCCTGCCCCCCGTTGTCGACGACCGTCAGCATGGCCCGCAGCGCCACCACGGTCTTGCCGGACCCCACCTCGCCCTGCAGCAGCCGTTGCATCGGGCGACGAGCGTCCAGGTCAGAAAACACCTGGTCGGCAACCGCCAGCTGACCGTCCGTGAGCCGATACGGCAGCCGGGCATCGAAAGCGTCCAAGAGGCCTCCGACCACCCGCGGTCGAGGGGTAGCAGTGTGGCGGGAGGTGTCGGCCCGTCGATACGCCATCGTGAGCTGGGTCATGAGCGCCTCATCGAAGCGCAGCCGCCGCTCCCCCTCCTCGGGCTCTCCCTCGCGAGCCGGCGCATGGACGTACCTGAGCGCCTCGTCGTAGGTCGGGATGGTCGCTTGCGCGCGCACCCACTCGGGCCACGGATCGGGCAGGCCGTGGACCCGCTCCATGCCCAACCGAACACAGTCGGCGATCTTCCAGGTCGGCAACTTGGCCGTCGCCGGGTAGAGGGCCACCACCGCCTGTTGGACCACCGTGGCCATCAGTTCTTTCTCTTCAGAACGCCCCACGATGTGGCCACTGGCGTCGAGCATGACGAACTCGGGGTGCGTCATCTGCGGACGGTTGTTGAACTGCCCGACCTTGCCCACGAAGATGCCACGCACCCCCATCTGGAGTTGCTTGTCCCACCACTTGCAGATGTGGTCGCGCCCGAAGAAGGTCGCCCCCAACGTTCCCCGTCCGTCGGTCAGCACCACCTCGAGGCGGGCATTGGCACCGCCGCGCCCGGTCGACTTGTTGAACTTGATCTCGGTGTTGCGGACCTTCGCGATGACGGCAACGTGGTCACCGCTCTCCAGCGAGGCGAGATCGGTGAGCTCGGTGCCCGTGAGGTAGCGACGCGGGACATGTTTGAGCAGGTCACCGATCGTCTGGACCTTCAGCGGACGAAACGCCTGAGCCGTCTTTTGCCCCAACAGCGACTCCAGCGGGGTGTTGAGCGCCTCGAACATCTGCGTTCGCCACAGGCCGGTTGCCACCATGGCGTCGAGGCTACCGGTCGCCACCGACAACGCCCTCAGAAAGCCCCGAAAACCAAAAACCCGCCCGGGTGAGGGCGGGTTGAGGTTGAGGTGTGTCCGCGATCAGCGGGACACCTTGCCGGACTTGAGGCAGCCCGTGCACACGTTGAGACGCATCGGGGTACCGTCAACCTTCGCGCGGACGCGCTGAATGTTCGGGTTCCAACGACGGTTGGTCTTCTTCTTCGACCAGGGGACGTTGTGCCCGAAGCCAGGACGCTTGGCGCAGACGTCGCAAACGGCAGCCATGGGAATACTCCTTGTGTCGGTGGTCGACCCGCCCCATGATCGTCAGACCCTGGGCGGTCAAAGATGGCGCCCCAAACAGGGCACTCGGACAACGATACTTGCAGCAGGTGGCTGACTCAAAATCACGAATCCAGACGACCCACCTGCCAGCACCGCTCCCACGATGCCGTCGAGGCAGCAGCCCACCTTTGGCACCCAAGCCTTGCCGAGCAGACCGTTGATGTGACCACCGCGGAGAAGACAAGCCACGCAGACCTTCGCTCGCCAACCCGCCAAGCTTTGATCCGGCCGACTCGTGAGTGCGCAGTCAGGAAACGTCTGATCGGCAGAATACGCTGGGAACCGTGGATGATCTGCTGCAGCGCGCCGATGGCCGCCGACTTACAACACAACGGGCACTAGATCCGCAACGTCAGTCCATGCTGGGCCAGTACTTCACCCCAATGAAAGCAGCTGCACTAGTTGCAGAGCCTGTCGTTTTTTCGTGGCGGGGGTTGGTGGGGTGGGCGGGTCGGCCCGTGGGGTTGGGCGGGACCACCCCGGGGTGGGGTGCGTGGAGGGCTGTGGTGGGGGCCTTTTGTTAGGCGGGTTGGGGTTGGTAGCCGGTGTTGCGGAGGCGCATCAGGTTCGTGATCGCGGCGGCGAATCTGAGTTCGCTGTGGGCGGCGGGTTGGCCTCGTCGGGCGAAGACGCGGAGCCCTCGGCGGTCTTTGAGGTGGGCGTTGATGGGCTCGATCAGGGCGCTTCGGCGTTTGTACAGGGTGGCGGTGTCGGGGTCGCTGAGCCGGTTGATCATGGCGGTGCTGGCAGTGTTGCGTTCGTTGATCGGGCGGGGTTTCCCGGTGCCGGGGTTGTTTGCGGTGATGTTGTGGGCTTTCCCGGCGGCGATGATCCGATCAGGGCCTGGGGCGGCGAGGTTGGCTTCGCTGTAGTAGCCGGCATCGGCGAGCACGGTGCGGATCTGGCGGGATTGTCCGGTGGTGGTGTTGATCAGGTCCACGGCCTCAACGGCTTTGGTCATGATCGGGATGAACTGGGCGTTATCGGTGGCCTGGGTAGTGGCCTGGGCTACCAGGATCAGCCCGTCGGCGCTGACCGCGATCTGACAGTTGTAGCCCTGGACCCAACCCTGACGGGTCTTCATGATCTTGGACTGGGGATCGGTCTGGTTCACCCGGACCGGGGACTGTCGGGTGAGGCGTTCCCGCAGCGTGGTAACGAACTTTTCGGCTCGTTCGGCTCGTCGTAAGGCTGCCTGGTGTCGTTTCGGGACCAGGTCCGGATCGAACGATCGGCCGATGTGGTTTCCCTGACGTTGGGCCTGGATACCTGCCTGCCGGGCAGCGACCAACGCCTCATAATCGGCTCGGGCCTGCCGGGCCCGGGCTTCGGCCTCGACCACTGGCAGGGTCTGGTTGGCTTGCCGGTTGTTGAACTCTTCGAGGACCTGTCTGATCCGTTCCCGACGACCCGACGGGTCCCGTAACAGTGGATCGGCTGGTTCCCCGGCGGCTGCCTCAGCGGCATCCTCAGCCTCGTCAACCTGGCTGGCTTCCTTGAGGAACGCCGCAGCGTGTTTGCGGTACCAGGCCAGATCCCGGCTGCGATCCAACGCGGCATTCGCAGCGATCTTCGTGCCATCGATCGCGACCAGATCAACCTGACCCATCCCAGCCCGGCCACACACCACCAGCACCTGAGCGAACAAGTCAGACAAGGCTCCCTCATGACCGGCCCGGAACCGGGCGATCACCGTATGGTCTGGCCGTCGCTGACCACACACGATCCGGAACGCCACATCAGTCAAACACGCCCGCTCGATCCCACGCGAGGAACGCAACCCCCGACAGTAGGCATACGCCAACAAAGTCACCATCATCACCGGGTCGAACGCTTCCCGACCCGCCCGACCCAACCGGTACCGGCCACGGAACGCCGACAGGTCTAACGACTCGATGACCTCGATCACGAACCAGACCAGATGATCAGCCGGGAGCCAATCCCGCATATCCACCGGCAACAAGAACCCCTGGTCCCGATCCACCGCCTTGAAACCCTTAGCCACAAGACAATTGTTCCACCCACACGCCCAGAAACCCGGCCCGACACAACCCCGAAAAAGCAACAGGCTCTGCATCGATGCCCAAGTTCGACAACTTGCCTGCCACGGTTCACGTCCTTGATCCCGGCGCAGGTTCGGGCATGTTGACGGCGGCGGTCGTGTCCCGACTCAGGCAAGAGCGACAAGACCTTCGGATAGTGATTACCGCGGTTGAGATGGACCAAACCCTGATCCCGCCTCTCACTGAGACACTCGAAGAGTGCGCTGCTGAGGGCGGCATCGAGTTCCGCATCGTGAACTCAGACTATTTGGAGGCCAGTACCGGGCTGATGGCCAACGAGGCCCTCCTAGGGCCTTTTGACCTGGTGGTGATGAATCCCCCTTACGGTAAGTTGCCAGCGACGGCGAGCGGTCGCATCGGCGTCGCTCAGCGCCTGGTGGACACACCCAACCTGTACGCAGCGTTCTGGGCGTTAGGGGTGGCGGCTCTTGCCCCCGGTGGTCAGTGCGTGGCTATCGTTCCGCGGTCCTGGGCGAATGGCACCTACTTCCAGCCGTTCCGACGGTGGCTCCTAGGGCACCTGACCCTCGACACCTTGCACACATTTGAGTCGCGCTCCACCGTCTTTGCAGACACCGGAGTCCTGCAAGAGAACGTGATCGTCAGCGGCACGCGCGGCGACACGCAGGGCTCGTCGGTGACTCTCTCTACCTCCTTTGGACACGAGGATCAGCAGTCCTACACGACGGTTCCCATGTCGACCGTGGTGCACCCCCAGGATCGTCATAGTTTCGTGAGATTCAGCGTCACCCCAGTGGCCATCCCAGAAGCTGCTTCCTATTCGCTCGCCCAGGTGGGCTTGGGCGTTTCGACGGGGCGGGTCGTCGACTTTCGCGTGCGCGAGTTGCTGGCGACCGACACAACCACACCCGGCGCCGTCCCCCTCCTCTATCCGGGAAATGTACGGGGAGGCATCATTGACTGGCCGCTACCGCTGGGCAAGCCACAGGGGTTCCTGCCTGTCGACGAAACGGCCCAGCGATTGCTAGTTCCGGAAGGCACATACACGGTCGTGAAACGATTTAGCGCCAAGGAAGAACGCCGTCGCCTAGTTGCCGCAGTGTGGGACGGGCAAGGCCCCACTGCCTTCGAGAACCACCTGAACTACTTCCACGACCAAGGTCGAGGCTTGTTCCCCGCACTCGCATTCGGCCTGTCCGCGTGGTTGAACACTTCCTTCGTGGATCAGTTGTTCCGCACTTTCTCAGGGCACACCCAAGTAAACGCGGGTGACCTGAGGGTCTTGCCATATCCCTCTCGGGATGACCTAATCGAAATTGGTCGAGTCCTGGGAACTGCTTTGCCGACCCAGGGCGCCCTTGATGAGGCCGTTAGGGCCATCCTCACAGCGCAGGCGGCCGCCTGATGCCAGCATCAATCGAGGCAGCACGGGAACTCCTTGTTGCCCTCAATTTCACAGCAGAGCAATCAAACGAGCGGGCGGGGCTGGTTCTCTTGGCGCTTGCCGACTTGTACCCGGGAGACAACTGGTCAGACGCAGGGAACGACACTGTTGGCGTTACACCAATACTCGACCGCGCCAAACGATGGGGAACTGCATGGGCGCCGAATACCCGCGAAACCGTACGTCGGTTCACCCTCCACCAGTTCGTCGCCGCAGGCATGGTCGAATACAACTCTGACAATCCTCAGCGACCAGTGAACAGCCCCAAGGCCAACTACCGCCTCAGCCCGGCAGCCCTCGAAGTCGTACGAGCATGGGGCAGCGTCGACGCCAACGATGTCCTTGACACGTATCTCATTGAACTACCTGGACAAGTGGCAACCTACGCGGCCTCTCGAGAATTGAATCGGATACCGGTCCGGATGCCCGACGGTCGGGCCATCTCGCTGAGCCCGGGTGGCCAAAACGAACTCTTACGAGCGATGGTCGAGGAGTTTTGCGGCTCTTCACAATCGAGGGTGTAGGTGGGGTCTGAATCCGCCGGTTTCGAGCAGGCTGCGGGCGATGTAGTTGGTGAGGTTCCGGAATCCGAGGGCGGAGCCGCGGAGGTGTTCGAGGCGGCCGTTGATGGCCTCGGTGGGACCGTTGCTGGTGCCTGGCCGGTCGAAGTAGGCGAGCACGTCGACGGCCCTGGTCTTTAACGTTCGGCCGAGGGTGCGGAGTTCTATCAGCGCGGCCGGGATGCCGCTGCTGAGGCTGGCGATGAGGCGTCGCATCAGTTCCCGCCCGTGAGCGGGGTCGGGTTCGCGGTAAGCGGTGATCATCTGCTGATAGGCGCCCCAGGTGACCTCGACCTCGAGGTGGTCCTCGTCGGCGAACAGCGCCTCCAAGCGGGTTCTCTGTTTGTCAGTGAGGAGGCCGTCGCCGGTGTGCAGCAGTCGACGTGCCCGGTACAACGGATCGTTGGCGCGTCCGCGGTGCCCATGGAGGGTCTGTTGGATCCGGCGGCGGCACCGGTCCAGGGCATCACCAGCGAGCCTGACAACGTGGAAAGGGTCCATCACGGTCACTGCGTCGGGGAGTTCCTCAACGGTGGCGGTTTTGAAACCGGTGAACCCATCCATCGCCACGACGTCGACCTTGTCCCGCCACGCTTCCGGTCGGTTGGCGAGCCATGTTTTGAATACCTGTTTGGAGCGGCCCTCGATCATGTCGAGCAGGCGGGCCGGTCCGGTGTTGTTCCTTGTCGGAGTCAGGTCGATGACCACCGTGACGTACTTGTCGCCTCGCCGGGTGTGCCGCCAGACATGCTCATCGACGCCGATCGTGGTCACCCCATCGAACCGGGCAGGGTTGCTGATCAGAACACGGCTGCCCTCGGTGAGGATCGCGTCGTTGGCGGTGTTCCACGCCACACCCAGTCCCTCGGCGACCCGCGCGACGGTCAGATGTTGAAGCACGATGGCTTCCAACGCCCACCGCAAACCCCGCCTCGATAGCTTCGCTTTCGGTTCAGCCATTCTGCTGGTGTCCTGCCGCCACACATGCTGACAATCCGAGCACCGGTACCTGCGGATCGTGACCACCAACACAGTCGGTCGCCACCCGAGTGGTTCGTGGGCCAGGCGCCGAACCACCGTGTCCCGCACCATCCCTTGCTGGCCGCAGCGGTGACACCAATCATCGGGATCGGTCACCCGGCAAGCGATGATCGCCCGCCCTGGCTCGAGGCGTTGACCGACCGCGACCAGCCCAAGCTCATCAAGGCGGCAGAAAGTGGTCAGGTCAGGGGCAGCGAAGGTAGCGTCAAGCACGTCGAGGTCTTCTTGATGGGTGGTGTGAGAACTTCCATCATCTGAAGACCTCGACCCCTACCCAGTGACCGACGCGCCAAACCCATCTACACCGTCAACTGTGATGAGCCAGTTTTGCCCACGCTTCACCCCGGGCGGGCAAGTGCTCTACCTGGGTGACGCTGACGCAAAGCTCGCAATCTTTGAGGAGGCCGCCCTTGAGGGCCTCGGTGTTCACGCCAACCACCACGGAAAGTTTCCGGACCTCGTCGTCTATCTTCAACAAGAGAACTGGTTGGTGCTTGCGGAGGCAGCGAGCTCCCATGGCCCAGTCGACTCTAAGCGACATCAAGAGCTGAAGTCCCTGTTCGACAATTCCACAGCGGGTCTCGTCTTCGTCTCGTGCTTCCCGGACCGAGCAGGCATGCGTCCGTTCTTTCCTGGGCTGTCCTGGGAGACCGAGGCATGGGTAGCCTCAGATCCCGACCACATGATCCACCTGAACGGCGACCGGTTCCTAGGCCCGCATTACTGAACTGCCGAAAGGCAGTGCGCACACGGCCTCCCCACCCGAGGTAGGGATTGGCCAATTGGTGAGACTCCGAGACGGCCTTGGTCGATTTGTCGGACGTTCCCAATACCAGGGTCGATTTGTCGGACGTTCCCAATACCTTGGGCAGAACAAGGAGGCTCATACCGTGACAGCAACCCCGACCATGACACCGGACCCCGGCGCATTTGACCTAGCGCTCACAGAGGCGCGCCGTGGCTTCGATGACCTTGCGAGTCAGTTTTCTAAACTGCGAGCGACTGCGGGGTCTTTGCTCGGTTTCACGGGAGTGGCCTTCTCCATACTCGTCGGTGCCCCAGGGAAACCACTCGGACCCTGGGCGGAACTCTTGCTTGGCTTGGCCGCAGCCACATCTTCGGGCGTAGTGCTGGCCGCCGCTCTTGTCCTCAAGCCCGTGAAGATCATTCCAGGTCCAGACGTGGATCAACTGGTTAGGTGGGCCGATCAGGGCGACACGCGTGACGCAATGGCAAGGAACCTGGCACTGACCTACGAACGTGCATACCGAGACAACCGTCGGAAGTTGGTCATAGTCACCCGCATCCACATGGGGGCCCTGGCCGCCTTCGCGATCACCGTTCTACTACTCGTACTACGAATGACAGGAGTCTGACCATGGCCGACCAGCCAACCCCGCCGCCACCTCCGCCACAGCCAACGAGGCCAAGCCCGATGCGTGAACCAGAGCACCGCAACGCTCCTCCCCCGCAACATGCCCCAAGACCCCAACCAGCCAGGCGAAAGTAGCGAAGCTACTGCCAGGGCCTATTTGGCAATCCCAAGGCCCGCTTGGGCAGATTGGATGAGGCCGTCTGCAACAGCCCGGTCAATGAGGCTCGCAGAGCTTGGCAATCAACCTTCGGGCGTGGGGAAATCAGGTGGCGATGATCACCGGAACGATCATTGGGCGGCGGCGGTACTTCTGGTTGACCCAGCGTCCGACGGTGCGGCGGGCGAGCTGCTGCAGTTGGAAGGTGTCTTCGGCACCGTCGTCCAGCGCCCGTTGGATGGCGGCGGCAAGCGTCTTCCTGACCTCGTCGAAGACATCCTCGGCCTCGGCGAAGCCGCGCGCGGAAATGTCGGGGCCGCTGACGAGCGTCCCGTTGTGCAGGTTGACCACCGCGATGATCGAGATGAAGCCCTCCTCGCCCAGGATCTTGCGCTCCTCGAGTTCGGCGTCGCCCAGCTCTCCGACCGTCCCACCGTCGACGAAGATGTAGCCGCACTCCAGGCGTCCCACCGTCTTCGCGACGCCGTCGCGAAGGTCGACCACCGTGCCGTCCTCGACCACGAGGGCCTGCTTGGCGGCGACCCCCGTCTGAACCGCGAGGTTGGCGTTGGCGATGAGGTGCCGGATCTCGCCGTGGACGGGCATAGCGTTCTTCGGCTTCAGCAGGTTGTAGCAGTAGAGCAGCTCGTCGGCGGACGCGTGACCCGACACGTGGACCATCGCGTTGCCCTTGTGCACCACCCGGACGCCGTTGCGCGCCAGACCGTTGATGACGCGGTAGACCGAGTTCTCGTTGCCCGGGATCAGCGAGGAGGCCAGCAAGACGACGTCGCCGTCGCCGGCGGTGATGACCGGATGTTCGTGGTTGGCGATGCGACTGAGCGCGCTCAACGGCTCACCCTGCGAGCCGGTCGAAATGATGACCACTTCGTCGTCGCGGAAATGCTCGATGTCTTTGAGGTCGATGAGGGTGTTGCCGGGCACCTGCAGGTAGCCCAGATCTCGCGCCACGCCCATGTTGCGGATCATCGAGCGTCCGACGTAGACGACCTTGCGCTTGTGGCGGCCGGCCACGTTCAGCACCTGCTGCACGCGGTGGATGTGGGAGGCGAAGCACGCCACGATCAGCTTCTTGCGGGCCGAGGCGAACACCCGCTCCAGCGCCGGCTCGATGTCGCGCTCGTGCGGCGTGAGGCCTGGCACTTCGGCGTTGGTGGAGTCGGCCATGAACAGGTCGACGCCTTCGGCGCCGAGGCGGGCGAAGCCCCCGAGATCGGTGAGGCGACCGTCCAAGGGGAGCTGGTCGGTCTTGAAGTCGCCGGTGTGCAGGACCAGACCGGCCTTCGTCCGCAGGGCCACCGCGAGGGCGTCCGGGATGGAGTGGTTGACGGCCAGGAACTCCAGGTCGAACTGCCCGACGGAGACCCGGTCGCCCTCGGCGACCTCGCGGTAGACGGTTTCGCGCAGGCGATGCTCACGAAGCTTCTCGCGCAGCAACGCGAGCGTCAGCCGGGAGCCGTAAATAGGAATATCTGGGCGGCGACGAAGCAGATACGGCACGGCACCGATGTGATCTTCGTGGCCGTGGGTCAGGACGAGGGCCTTGACCTTGTCGAGGCG
Source organism: Micropruina sp. (assembly GCA_016716635.1). Lineage (GTDB taxonomy): Bacteria > Actinomycetota > Actinomycetes > Propionibacteriales > Propionibacteriaceae > JADJVZ01. The sequence continues at coordinate 498,277 of JADJVZ010000011.1, read as the reverse complement.
ATCGTCCAGCAGATGGAGCCCGGGAAGGATCAGATCCACGCCCGGATGGTCTTCGCCGGGGAACAACACGCCGCAGTCGAGCAGCAGGAGTTCGCCGTTGATTTCGAAGGAGGCCATGTTGCGACCGACGTCGCCAAGCCCACCCATCGGGGTGATTCGCAGGGTATCTCGCGCCAATCGAGGCGGGGCTGCCATTGTCTCTCGCACCCCCCCACCCTATCGTCGGGCCACTTGGGTAGCCTGACCGGGTGAGTGAACACCCCCCCTTGGATGCCGACGAGCAACGCGTGCTGGGCGCGCTGCTGGAAAAGCAGGTGACCGTCCCGGCCAGTTATCCGTTGAGCCTCAACGGCTTGCGCACCGCGTGCAACCAAACCACCAGCCGTGATCCGCTGACGGAGTACTCCGAGGATGAACTCCGCGCCGTCACCCTGCGCCTGCAGGAGCGACACCTGGTGCGGCTCGTCCGCGATCACGGTGGTCGCACGGTGAAGTATGCCCAGCGCCTGGTGGAAACCCTGGGGTTGGACGATCCCTCCCGCGCCCTCCTCACCGTGCTCCTGCTGCGCGGACCGCAGGCCGCGGGCGAACTCAAGGCCCGCACCGAACGCCTCCATCCGTTCACGGATCGGGTGACCGTCGAGGCGCAGCTCGCGACGATGGCGGCGACGGAACCGCCCCTCGTCCAGGAACTCGAGAAGCAGCCCGGACAGCATGACACTCGCTGGATCCATCTGTTGGGCCCGGTTTCGCTACCGCCGGTACCGCTGACGGCGGTCGACGTGTTGGCCGAGGGTCCCGAAGCGCGGGACGCCCGCGTACTCGCCTCCTATGCCCAGGTCGCCTCGGCCTATTCCACGAATATCAGCGGGGAGTTGGACGAGAAGCCCTTCGATCGCTGGTGGCTGGGCCGCCTGGCCGAGTTGGCGGCCGGGGAGCCGGTGGCGGACGTCGGGTGCGGCACCGGGCACCTCACGGCCTACCTGAAGTCGCTGGGCGCGCGAGCTCTCGGGTTCGACCTCTCCCCCGCCATGATCGAGCAGGCGCGTCTGGATCACCCCGGCGTCCGCTTTGAAGTCGCCGACCTGCGCACCCTCCCCAAGCCCGGCGACGGGTGGGCCGTGCTGCTGGCGCACTATGCGCTGGTCCACACCGCGCCGTCGGAGCTGACCGATGCCTTGGCTCGGCTCGGACGGGTCGTGCGTCCGGGGGGTTGGTTGAGCCTGGCCACCCACGTCGGCCACGAGGTGCGCCATGTCGAGGATTGGTTCGGCCATTCGGTCGACTTGCACTTCGTGTTCCACGACCCGGCCGGGGTGCGCGCCGCTGTCACCGCCGCCGGGCTGGAGGTCGTCGAGTGGTATGTGCGCGGCCCCATCGCCGGGGTGGAAGCCGAAACCGAGCGCATCTACGTGCTCGCCCGCCGCCCCGCCACCCACAACGGAGGCGCCGCATGATCGCCGACAGCGTCCGCCTGGCCTTGCCGAACGAGGCCGAAGGCATCACCGCCGTCCAGCGCCGCTCGTGGGAGGCCACCGTGCCGCCCGAGATCGCCGGGCCCTTGCTGGCCAGCGTCAGCGAGGACGAGATGGTCCAACGATGGTGCGAGGCGATCGTCCGACCGCCGAACGCCAAGATCCGGGTGCTGGTGGCCGTCTCCGGCGAACTGGTCGTGGGGTTCGCCTGCGTGGGGCCCTCCGGCGATCCTGACGCCGACCTGACAACGGGCACCATCGCGGAGTTCGTCGTCGATCCGCGGGCGACGCGTCGCGGCCACGGCTCGCGGTTGCTCAACGCGTGCGCCGACACCTTGGGCGCCGACGGTTTCACGCTCGCCACCTTCTGGGTGCGGTCCACCGACGACGTCCTGCGCGGCCTGCTCGCTCAGAGCGGGTGGGCGCCCGACGGCGCCCACGAGGAGCGCGCCATGGACGACGACGGCGCCACGGTGAAGTTGCTGCGCCTGCACACGGATCTGCGCAAAGCGGGGAACTGAGCCCGGCGGTTGCCCGCCGGACTCAGCGCTGGGCGATCAACGCCCCCCGCAGAACGCCCAGTCCATCCCGCAACACGTCCTCGCCGATGACGAGGGGCGGCAAGAGCCGCACGATGTTGCCGAAAGTTCCACAGGTGAGGATCAACACGCCCTCGGCCAAGCAGGCCTGCGCCACCGCGCGGGCGGCGTCGGGGTGGGGCTCGCGCGTGCCCGGCACGACGAACTCCAAGGCCAGCATGGCGCCCCGACCGCGCAACTCCCCGAGGACGCCGACGCCGACTTGATCGGCGAGCACCTCGCGGACGACCGCCTCAATGCGCTGCGCCTTGACGATCAGCCCCTCGGCCTCGACGGCCTCGATGGCGGCCAGCGAGGCCGCGCAGGCGACGGGGTTGCCCCCGTAGGTGCCGCCCAGCCCGCTCGGGTGCACCGAATCCATGATCTCGGCGCGGCCGACCACGCCTGACAGCGGCATGCCGCCCGCCAGACCCTTGGCCACCACCACCACGTCCGGCACCACACCGTCGTGCTCCGAGGCGAACCAGGCGCCCGTCCGAGCGAACCCGGCCTGAACCTCGTCGGCGATGAAGACCGCGCCGTTGGCGCGGCACCAGGCCGCGAGTTCGGCGAGGAAACCCTCGGCCGGGACGATGAAGCCGCCCTCGCCCATGATGGGCTCGATGACGATGGCGGCCACGTTGCCAGCCCCGACCTGCTTGTCGACGAGCATCAGCGCACGACGAGCCGCCTCGGCGCCGGTCATGCCCTCGGGGTCGCGGAAGGGGTACGACGTCGGCACGCGATAGACCTCGCCCGCAAACGGCCCGAAGCCCTGCTTGTACGGCATCACCTTCGACGTCATGGCCATCGTGAGGTTCGTCCGACCGTGGTAGGCGTGATCGAAGACCACGATCGCGTCGCGCTTGGTGTAGACCCTCGCCACTTTGACCGCGTTCTCCACGGCCTCGGCCCCCGAGTTGAACAGGGCGGCCTTCTTGGCGAAGTCGCCGGGCGTCCGAGCGGCCAACTCTTCGCACACGCGGACGTACCCCTCGTAGGGCGTGATCATGAAGCACGTGTGCGTGAAGTGGGTCACCGCCTCTTGGACGGCCGCCACCACCCGCGGGTTCGAGGCCCCCACCGAGGTGACCGCGATGCCCGTGCCGAAGTCGATGAAGGTGTTGCCGTCGACGTCGAGGATCACGCCCCCGTCCGCGTCGGCGGCGTACACCGGCATCGTCGAGGCGATGGCGCTGGAGACTGCCTTCGAGCGCCGGGCGGCAAGCTCGGTCGAGCGCGGGCCGGGGACGGGGCCCACGAGTCGGCGGACCTGCTCAAGGCGGGGCGAGGTGGGGGTGGTCATGGTGTTCTTCACTCCTGCCAGGGATCGGGGAAGCCGACGTATTGGGTGGCGGTGTACTCGTTGATGCCCTCGGCGCCGCCCTCGCGGCCGAGGCCGGACTGCTTGACGCCACCGAAGGGGGCGGCGGCATTCGAGATGACGCCGGCGTTGAGGCCGAGGAGGCCGTAGTCGAGGCGCTCTCCGATACGCAGCGCGCGCGAAATGCTCTGGGTGTAGACGTAGGACGCCAAACCGTACTGAGTCGAGTTGGCCAAGCGGACGGCCTCGTCCTCGTCGGTGAACGTAATGATGGGGGCCACCGGACCGAAGATCTCGTCGGTGAAGACGCGGGCCTCGGGGGTCACCCCAGTGAGCACCGTCGGCTCGATGAAGTAACCCGGCCCCGCGATCGCGTGGCCGCCGGTGAGCACACGGGCCCCCCGGGAGGTGGCGTCGGCCACTAGTTCGAGCACCTTGTCGCGGGCCTTGGCCTCGACGAGCGGACCTACCTGCGTGCCCGCCTCCGCGCCGTTACCGACCTTGAGCGCCCCGAGCGCCTCGGCGAGGCGACGCGCGAACTCGTCCGCCACCTCCGCTTGGACGAGGAAGCGGTTGGCGGCGGTGCAGGCCTCGCCGATGTTGCGCATCTTGGCCGCCACCGCGCCGGCGACCGCCTTGTCGAGGTTGGCGTCCGCGAACACCAAGAAGGGCGCGTTGCCGCCCAGCTCCATCGAGGTGCGTAACACGTTGTCGGCGGCCTGCTTCAGCAGCGCGATCCCCACCTCGGTGGAGCCGGTGAACGACACCTTCCGCAGGCGCGAGTCGGCCATCAGTGGCCCCGAGATCGCCCGCGGATTCGCGCCGCCGACGACGTTGAGGACGCCCGCCGGGACACCGGCTTCGACCATCAGCTGGGCGAACAGCTGCGAGGTGAGAGGGGTCAGGTGCGCAGGCTTGAGGATCATCGTGCAGCCGGCCGCCAGCGCCGGTCCGACCTTGCGGGTGGCCATGGCGAGGGGAAAGTTCCAGGGCGTGATGAGCAGGCACGGGCCGACGGGCTTGCGCCGCACCAGCATCCGCAGATTGCCCTCCGGGGAGGCGTTGAAGCGGCCGTCGATGCGGGAGGCCTCCTCGGAGAACCACCGCAGGAACTCGTTGCCGTAGGTCACCTCGCCCCGGGCCTCGGCCAGCGGCTTGCCCATCTCGGCGGTCATGAGCTGGGCGAGGTCCTCGCCGTGCTCGCGGACGAGCTCGAAGCCCTTGCGAAGAATCTCCGCGCGGACCCGGGCGGGCGTGCGCGCCCAGCCCTCTTGGGCCCCCGCGGCGGCGTCCAGGGCGGCCAAGGCATCGGCCGACGTCGCCGAGGCGAGCGTCGCCAGCTTCTCCCCCGTCGCCGGGTTCTCGACGTCGTAGGTAGCGCCGTCCGAGGAGGGACGCCATTCCCCACCGATCAACAGACCGGTGGGAACTCCAGCAATCACGTCCTGGAGTGTCATGGTCAGAGAACCTTCTGTGCCTCGACGAGGACGCTGCGCAGGCGCCCGGTGATGTCGGTGAACTCGGCCGGACCGATGGTCAGCGGCGGGGCCAACTGGACGACGGGGTCGCCACGGTCATCGGCGCGGCAGTACAGCCCGGCGTCGAAGAGGGCCTTCGACAGGAACCCACGCAGCAAGCGCTCGGCCTCGTCGTCGTTGAAGGTCTCGCGGGTGGTCTTGTCCTTGACCAACTCGATGCCGTAGAAGTAGCCGGCGCCGCGGACGTCCCCGACGATCGGAAGGTCGAGCAGCGTCTCAAGGGTCGACTTGAACACCGGGGCGTTGTCGCGGACGTGCTGGTTCAGCCCCTCGCGCTCGAAGATGTCGAGGTTGGCCATGGCGACGGCCGCCGACACCGGATGCCCGCCGAAGGTGTAGCCGTGCGGGAAGTAGTTCATGCCCTTCTTGAACGGCTCGAAGAGGCGATCCGAGGCGATCATGGCGCCGATCGGGCTGTAGCCCGAGGTCAAGCCCTTGGCGCAGGTGATGATGTCGGGGATGTAGCCGAAATCCTCACACGCGAACATGCCGCCGATGCGACCGAAGGCGCAGATGACCTCGTCCGAGACGAGCAGGACGTCGTACTGGTCGCAGATCTCACGGACGCGCTGGAAGTAGCCGGGGGGCGGCGGGAAGCAACCGCCGGAGTTCTGGACGGGCTCGAGGAACACCGCCGCCACCGTGTCCGGGCCCTCGAACTCGATGGCCTCGGCAATGCGGTCCGCGGCCCACAGGCCGAAGGCCTCCGGATCATCACGCAGATGCTCCGGCGCCCGGTACTGGTTGGTGTTCGGCACCTTGAACGCACCCGGCACCAGCGGCTCGAACGGCGCGCGGGCCCCGGGGATGCCGGTGATGGCCAGGGCGCCCTGCGGGGTGCCGTGGTAGGAGATGGCCCGGGAAATGACCTTGTGCTTGGTCGGCTTGCCGGTCAGCTTGAAGTACTGCTTGGCCAGCTTCCACGCGGTCTCGACGGCCTCGCCCCCACCGGTGGTGAAGAAGACCCGGTTCAGGTCGCCGGGGGTGTTCGCCGCGATCCGGTCGGCCAGCTCGATGGCCCGGGGGTGCGCGTAGCTCCACAGCGGGAAGAAGGCCAGTTCGCGAGCCTGGGCGGCGGCCGCTTGAGCGAGCTCCTCGCGTCCGTGACCGACTTGGACCACGAACAGGCCGGCGAGACCGTCGATGTACTCCCTGCCCTTGTCGTCATAGATCAAGTGGCCCTTGCCGCGCGTGATGATCGGAACGGACTGCGCCAACCCGCCGGAGGCCGCGTCTTCGAACGTCGAGTGACGCGTGAAGTGCATCCATAGGTGATCGCGAGCCGCATCGGAGTAGCTGGCGCCCGAAGGCAGGACGGGAGTGGTGTTCATCGGGTACCCCAGTGATAGAACTGTTTGACGAGCTTGAGATAGACGAAGGCCTCGGTGCTGACGACCTCCGGTATGGCGCGGATGCGCGAGCTGAGCAACTCCAACAGATGTTCATCGTCCTCGCAGACGGCTTCGACCAGGATGTCGAACGAGCCGGCAGTAACCACGACGTAGTCGATCTCTTGGATCTCGGCCAACTTCTTGGCCACCTCAGCCATGTCCCCAGACGTCCGGATTCCGATCATCGCCTGGCGACGGAAACCAACTTGCATCGGATCCGTGACGGCCACGATCTGCATCACCTCGTCGGCCAACAGCCGCTGCACACGTTGGCGAACGGCAGCCTCGGACAAACCGACCTCCTTCGCGAGGGCCGCATAGGAGCGGCGCCCATCTTGCTGGAGCAGGTCAATGAGCGTTCTGGCGACAGCGTCCAGATCCGAGGTTGGTTCGCGGCGACTACTCGGCTGCGCAACGTGAGACATGCCACCCATCTTGACGTAGAGAGCCCCCCACCGACAAGCACCTGACCACTGATCCATGCGTTGGATTGCCGATACGCAAGTCTTTCCCAAGTTGTTGACCCAAACATCTACCGATTCCGCAGTCCAACGCTTAGGCTGGCGCCCACTCCTCCGACCATGAATGGAGACTGCCGATGGTTAGCTCCCCCCGCGCCCTCCGCAACTACATCAACGGTGCTTTCGTTGACCCGCACGGCGAGTCCCGGGCCGACATCATCAGCCCTGTGACCGGAGGCGTCGTCGCGACCGCCCCCATCTCGGACGCCGCCGATGTCGATGCCGCCTACGCAGCCGCGTCCGCCGCCTTCAAGGAGTGGGGGCGCACAACGCCCGCCACCCGCCAAAAGGCCCTCCTCGACATCGCGGACGCCATCGAGGCGCGCGCGGAGGAGTTCGTCCACTTGGAGGCCGACAACACGGGCAAGCCCTGGGCCCTCACGGCCTCCGAAGAGGTGCCGCCCATGGTGGATCAGATCCGCTTCTTCGCGGGGGCCGCGCGCGTGCTCGAGGGCCGCTCGGCTGGCGAGTACCTGGCCGACCACACGTCGTGGATCCGCCGGGAGCCCATCGGCGTCATCGGCCAGGTCACTCCGTGGAACTACCCGATGATGATGGCTGTCTGGAAGTTTGCTCCCGCCATCGCCGCCGGAAACACCGTCGTGCTCAAGCCGTCCGACACCACACCCGAGACCACGCTGTTGCTCGCCGAGATCGCCGGGCAACACCTGCCGCCGGGCGTGTTGAACGTCGTCACCGGCGACCGTGTCACCGGCGGCGCGCTGCTGTCGCATCGGACGCCGCGCATGGTCTCGATCACCGGCTCGGTGCGGGCCGGGATGCAGGTCGCGGAGGCCGCGGCCAAGGACGTCAAGCGGGTGCACCTCGAACTCGGCGGCAAGGCCCCGGTCATCGTGTTCGCCGACGCCGACATTGAGGCCGCCGTCGAGGGCATCGCCATCGCGGGCTACTTCAACGCCGGCCAGGACTGCACGGCGGCGACGCGCGTGCTGGTGGCGGCGAGCATCCACGACGAGTTCGTGGCGGCCCTGGCGGCGTATGCCCGCGATCAGGCCGCGGTCGGCTTGCCCGACAATGAGGACGCGCTGCTGGGGCCGGTCAACAACGCCAACCAGCTCGCCCATGTCAGCGGCTTCTTGGAGCGGTTACCCAAGCACGCCCGCGTGGCAGCGGGCGGCTCCCGGATCACCACCCTGGGCGGCGGCTACTACTTCGAGCCCACCGTCGTGGCCGGCCTGCGCCAAGACGATGAGGCGATCCAGCGCGAAATCTTCGGGCCGGTCATTACCGTCCAGTCCTTCACCGACGAGGATGAAGCCCTCGCCAAGGCCAACGACGTCGACTTCGGGTTGGCCTCGAGCGTGTGGACGCGCGACTTCGGCAAGGCCATGCGCGCCTCCCGGGCGCTGGACTTCGGCTGCGTCTGGATCAACACCCACATCCCGCTCGTCGCGGAGATGCCCCACGGCGGATTCAAGCACTCCGGTTACGGCAAGGACCTGTCGGTCTACGGCCTGGAGGACTACACCCGCCTCAAGCACGTCATGGCCAATATCCAATCCTGAAGGGCGTCAGCATGAGTTCACGACCCGCGCCGACGGATCCAACCGTCCGCGCCCTGGTCTCCATGGTCCAAAGCGGGCTCACCCGCCGCCGAATGCTCGGCCTCGGCGGTGGGGCGGCCGCGGCAGCCCTGCTCGCCGCGTGCGCGCCCCCCACCCCGCCAGCCGCTGGCAAGACCGACGTCGTCCTACCCAAGGACCTCTCGGCGACCGACAAGGTGATCAACTGGGCCAACTGGACGGCGTACCTCGATGTCGACGACGCCACCAAGACCCATCCGACGTTAGAGGCGTTCCAAAAGGCCACGGGGATCACGGTCAACTACTCCGAAGACATCGACGACAACAACACCTACTTCAACAAGATCGCGCCGCAACTGCGCGAGAAGCAGGCCATCGGGCGCGACCTGTTCGTGTTCACCGACTGGATGGCGAACCGCGTCCTGCGCGAGGGTCTGGCACAGCCGCTCGACCTGATCCAGATGCCGCACGCGCCCAACCTGCTGCCGTCGCTGCGCGAGGTCTCCTTCGATCCCGGTCGGCGCTACTCACTTCCCTGGCAAGGCGGCTTCGGGGGCATTGGCTACAACAAGAACAAGCTCGGCCGCGACCTCAAGAACGTTTCCGACCTGTGGGCCCCCGACCTGAAGGGCAAAGTGGTGGTGCTGAGCGAGTTCCGCGACACCGCGGGGCTCATCATGCAGGCCAACGGCGTCGACATCAGCGGTTCGTTCACCAAAGCCCAAGTGCAGACCGCCTTCGAGGAGGTCTCAAAGCACATCGCAGACGGCAGTATCCGCCGCGTCAAGGGCAACTCGTACTTGGAGGACCTCAAGTCGGGCAACGCCATCGCGGGCATCGTGTGGTCGGGCGACCTGGCCACCCTCAAAGCCGAAACCGAGGACGATTCGTGGACGTTCGTTCTCCCGGAATCGGGCGGCACCATCTGGACCGACAACATGATGATCCCCATCACGTCCGCGCACCGCAGCAACACGATGAAGTTGATGGACTACTACTACCAGCCGGAGGTGGCCGCGCAGGTGGCTGCTTACGTCAACTACATCTGCCCCGTCTTGGGTGCCCAAGAGGAGTTGGCCAAAACGGACGCGACGACGGCCGCGAACCCGTTCATCTTTCCAACGGACACGTTCCTCACTGAGCAGAAGGTGCAAGCGTTCCGCGCGCTCACCTCGGACGAGGACGCCGATTACTCCACGCTGTGGTCGAAGGTATTGGGTGAATGATGGCGCTCTTCAGCAAGACCAGCGGTAGCTTCCGCGAAGCCAAGGGCGATCTCCGCCTCGAGGCTGTGACAAAGAAGTTCGGCGATTTCACCGCCGTGGATGATCTCTCCTTGACCGTGCCACGTGGCTCGTTCTTCGCCCTGCTCGGCCCCTCGGGGTGCGGCAAGACCACGAACCTGCGCATGATCGCGGGCCTGGAGCAACCCAGCCAGGGTCGGATCCTCATCGGCGACACCGACCTCACCGGCTCACGCCCGTACGAGCGTCCGGTGAACACCGTATTCCAGAGCTATGCCCTGTTCCCCCACCTGACGGTGCGGGACAACGTGGCCTTTGGCCCGAAGCGTCGCGGCCTGCCCGACGCCATGGAGAAGGCGGACGCGGCGCTCAAGCTGGTCCAAATGGGGCACCTGGCCGGACGCAAGCCGCCGCAGCTCTCCGGTGGTCAGCAGCAGCGCGTCGCGCTGGCACGGGCCCTGGTGAACGAGCCTGAGGTGTTGCTGCTCGACGAGCCGCTCGGCGCCCTGGACCTCAAACTGCGCCGGGAAATGCAGGTGGAACTCAAACGCATTCAAACGCGCGTGGGGCTGACCTTCATTCACGTCACGCACGACCAGGAAGAGGCCATGACCATGGCCGACACCATCGCGGTGATGAACAAGGGCCGCATTGAGCAAATGGGCACCCCCGCGAGCCTGTACGACCTGCCGCGGACGGCCTTCGTGGCTCGGTTCCTGGGCCAGGCGAACATGTTCGAGGCCGAGGTCGTCAGCTCAACGGCTGACACCCTCACCCTCGAGCGAGCCGGCCACCACTTCACGCTGCCGCGGAAGCGGGCCGCGGTCGAGACGGGCACCGTGCTCTATGGCGTCCGTCCGGAGAAGCTGTTCTTGAGCGAGAAGGCACCGACCGACCTGCCGTCGCGCATGGTGACGCTTGGCCCCGGACGCATCATCGACGTGTCGTTCACCGGCGTCTCGACCAACTACATCGTGGACGTCCCCGGGTTCGGAGCCGCGAGCGCGTTCGAGCAGAACCTCGACGTCGACCCCGTTCACAACCGCCCCGGCGACGAGTGCTGGCTCTCCTGGGACCAGGGCCACGCATTCACGGTCGCAACCGAGACGGCGGAGGCGAGCACACCATGACCGCCCTCGCCCAAGCCCAGATCGCGAACACCACCGCGGTCGAGGGCGATCACCGGGTCAAGGGACGTCGGATCACGCCGTACCTGCTGCTGATCCCCGGCCTGTTGTGGCTCGTGATGTTCTTTGTGGTGCCAATGGTCCAACTGGCCATCGTGAGTATCGAGTCGAAGTTCCCCGGTTACCCGGGTTACTACTACCTCGACTGGAACGTCTTCAACTACGCCAATGCCCTCAGCGAGTTCTGGCCGCAGTTGCTGCGGTCGTTCCTCTTCGCCGGGCTCGCCACGATCATGGCGTTCCTCATCGGGTATCCGCTGGCCTACGCGATGGCGTTCAAGGCCGGACGCTGGCGCAACGTCATGATGATCTGCGTCGTGGCCCCGTTCTTCACGTCCTTCATCTTGCGGACGATCGCCTGGCGGCAGATTTTGGCGGACGAGGGTCCCATCGCATCCACCCTCAATGCTCTGCACCTGCTGCCGGGCGGGCACATCACCGAGACCTGGGTCGCGGTGGTGGCGGGCCTGACCTACAACTTCCTGCCGTTCATGACGCTGCCCATCTACTCCTCCTTGGAGCGGGTGGATCCGAAGGTGATCGAGGCCGGCGGCGACCTGTACGCCAATGGGCTCACCACCTTCCGTCGGGTGACCTTGCCGATGTCGATGCCGGGCGTCCTGGCGGGCACGCTGATGACCTTTATCCCGGCTGCCGGCGACTACGTCAACGCCGACCTGCTCGGATCCGACATCGACACCAAGATGGTCGGCAACGTCATCGAGAGCCAGTTCTTCCGGGTTCCCGGCGGCTTCCCGACGGCGGCCGCGTTGTCGTTCACCTTGATGGCCATCATCTTGCTGATGCTCTTCGCCTACACGCGTCGCTTTGGAACGGAGGAACTCCTGTGACCAAGGTCCGATTCTGGATCGCGGATCACTTCGTGATGATCGCGGCCATCCTCGTCCTGCTGTACCTGTTCTTGCCGGTCGCCTACACGTTCGTGTTCAGCTTCAACAACTACAAGAAGTCGAACATCAGCTGGAACCCCGAGGGCAGCCCCACGCTGGCGCACTGGCAGAACCCGTGCGGGCCTCCGGGGCTCTGTGACTCCCTCGTGATGTCGCTGCAGGTCGGCGCCCTGTCGACCATCATCGCCACGGTCTTCGGCTCGATGATCGCCTTCGCGTTGGTGCGGCACAAGTTCCGCGGCCGGGCGGGCGCCAACCTGTTGGTGTTCTTGCCGATGTCCACCCCCGAAATCGTGATGGGCGCGAGCCTGCTCACGATCTTCGTCCAGGGGTACTACCGCGTCGGGCTGAAGCTTGGCTTCTGGACGATCGTCATCGCCCACATCGTGTTCTGCATCAGCTTCGTCGTCACGAACGTCAAGGCGCGCCTGCAGAGCCTGGATCCGCGCTTGGAAGAAGCGGCCCAAGACCTGTTCGCCGATCCGCGCAGCACCTTCTGGCGGGTGACGTTCCCCTTGGTCTTACCGGGCATTTCGGCTGCGGCGCTGCTGGCGTTCTCGCTCTCGTTCGACGATTTCATCATCACGAACTTCGTGTCGGGCGACGCCTCCACCTTCCCCAAGTTCGTCTACGTCAGCTACCTGCGCGGCATCCCCGCCGAGGCGAACGTGGTCGGTTTCTCGATGTTCGTGATCGCGGTCGGCCTCACCGTGGCCGGCCAGCTCATCTCCAATGGGAGGAAGGCAGCCTGATATGCGGGTTCTCATGGTCGGGGCGGGTGGGGTCGGTGACGCCGTCGCCCGTCTCGCCAGCGAGCGGGGCTTCTTCGAGTCCTGGATCGTGTCCGACTACGACGGCGCGCGGGCGTCCGCCACGGTCGCCGGGGTGGTCGCTCGGCGTCCGGGGGAAGCTAGGTTCGTGGCCGCGCAGGTGGACGCGTCGAGCGCGGAGGCGGTCACCGCCCTCGCGACGCTGCACGGCGCCACGCACGTGCTCAACGCCGTCGATCCGCGGTTCGTCATGCCGATCTTCGAAGGCGCGCGCGCCGCCGGGGCCGACTACCTGGACATGGCCATGAGCCTCTCCACTCCGCACCCCGACCAGCCCTACTCGCTCACGGGGGTCAAGCTCGGTGACCGGCAGTTCGCGCACGCCGAAGAGTGGTCCGCGGACGGTCGGCTAGCCCTCGTCGGGATCGGCGTCGAGCCGGGATTGTCGGACGTCTTCGCCCGCTACGCGTCCGACCACCTGTTCTCGGAGATCACCGAGCTGGGCGTCCGCGACGGCGCGAACCTGGTGGTCACCAACGACGCCGGGGAGGAGATTTTCGCGCCCAGCTTCTCCATCTGGACCACCATCGAGGAGTGCCTCAACCCGCCCGTGGTGTTCGAAAAGGGACGTGGCTGGTTCACCACCGAACCCTTCAGCGAGCCCGAAACTTTCGACTTCCCCGACGGCATTGGGCCGGTCGAGTGCGTCAACGTCGAGCACGAAGAAGTGCTGCTGATGCCCCGCTGGGTCGACGCCACGCGCGTCACCTTCAAGTACGGGCTCGGCGAGGGGTTCATCGGCGTCCTGAAGACCCTGCACACGCTGGGGTTGGATTCCACTGTCCCGGTCAACGTGAAGGGCGCCCTGGTCTCGCCGCGCGACGTGGTGGCGGCCTGCCTGCCCGACCCCGCGACGATCGGGCCGCGCATGACCGGCAAGACGTGCGCGGGGCTGGAAGTCACGGGGCTGGGCAAAGACGGTGCCCCTCGCCGGGTGTACCTCTACCACGTGGCCGACAACCAGCGCACGATGGCCGAGTACGGCTCGCAATGCGTCGTGTGGCAGACCGCGCTGAATCCCGTCGTGGCGCTGGAGTTGCTGGCGGCGGGTCGCTGGTCCGGGACGGGCGTTCTCGGGCCCGAGGCCTTCGACGCGGTTCCGTTCCTGGAATTGCTCGCCGCCCCCAAACCGGCCGGTTACGGATCGCCGTGGGGGATGTTGGAGTTGGGGTAGCGGGACCCTCTACCCCATCAGGACGTTCGTCCCGCTGAAGTCGAGCGTGATGCCTCGCTCGCCGATCGCCAGGTCGCGAACCCGCAGGCCGTCGGCCAGCGTCAGCCGCATCATGGGCCACAGTTGGGCCCGTTCTTGGGGGTCGACCTTGGCCGTGACATCGACGCCATTGGCCATCACCTTCGCCTCCGCGAGCAGGATCGCGGAGCTGGAGGGATCGACCATGGGATGGCCGGTCACCTTCACGTCGACCATGTGTCCGTTCACCGTAGCCCCGGTGTCGATGCCGACCATCCCCGAGGAATCCTTGTAAATGTTCTTCTTCACGAACAAGGACATGTTGGAGTAGCTGGCCGTCCCGCTCAAGGTGGCTAACGCCGCCACGACCGGACGCCCACTACCCAGGGTGACGTCCGTCCCTTTGAACGTGACGTCGTCCAGGGTCAGAACTCCGCCGCCCTCGATGGGCAACAACGCCTTGGTCAGCGTTGCGTCCAGCCCCGCGACCTTCTTGGTCACCAAGGTGGGCAAGAACGGCCACCCCCCGATGCTGACGCTGGGCATGTCCGCCGAGCCGAGCGAGTCGTGGATCCGAGTCGCCGCGGCGGTGGCAGCGCTTTGCCGGGCCTGCCCGTCCACCACGAAGAGCCCTGCGAGGACCACGACCACAGCAACGCCCGCGATGATCATTCGCCGCATGCTCAGCCGATCCCGAGAAGTGATTCGATGCCGACCGTCAGGCCCGGACGCTCCCCCACGGCGCGGACGGCGGCCAACACCCCCGGCATGTAGGAGGCCCGGGTGAACGAATTGTGGGTCAGCGTCAACGCCTCGCCCTCATTCCCGAAGAGCACCTGTTGATTGGCGAACAGTCCGCGTTGCCGCACCGCGTGGACGTGAATGCCTTCGACCGTGGCGCCGCGAGCGTGATCAGGGTCATCGGTGGTGGCGTCCGGCACGGGACCGAGGCCGGCGTTCGCGCGCGCGGCGGCGATCCGCTCAGCGGTGTTCACGGCGGTGCCCGACGGGGCGTCCACCTTCATCGGATGGTGCAGCTCGATAACCTCGACCGATTCGAAGAACGGCGCGGCAACCTCGGCGAAATGCATCATCAGCAGACCGCCGATGGAGAAGTTGGGGGCCACGATCACGTTGGCCTTGGGCGATGATCCGAGAAGGGTCCGCACACGCTCCAACTTGGCGGAGTCGAAGCCCGACGTCCCGGCCACAAAGTGGAGCCCGTGGGCGACACAGAAGGACAGGTTGTCGAGCACCGCGTCCGGGTGGGTGAAATCGACCACAACATCGGCATGACCGACGAGCGCCTCCAACGGGTCGCCGACATCGAGGGTTGCCCCCAACGTGAGATCGCCCGAAGCCTGAATGGCCCGGATCACCTCTTGGCCCATGCGCCCCTTGGCGCCCAGCACCGCAACTGTCGTCATCCCATCAACCTTCTTCCAAGGAGCGATTGTAGGGCTCCCCGGCGCTCTTGGGCTGGTCACCTTGCGACACCGTCCCTCAGGCCGGGAGCGGACCAGCGCCAGGTCTACACTCGCGCCGTGCACCAGATTCGGATACGACGCGGAGACCTGCAGTTGGTGGGTCGGTTCCTGGGCTCGCTGGCCAGCGTTGCCGCCGGCATCATCGGCGGACTCCTGGCCATCACGCAGGTCCGGGGTGACACCAGCATGCTCTGGATGAGCGCCACCTTCTTCGTGTTCGCAGGTTTGTCGGGCTGTGTCGCCTTCTTCGCAAAGTGGGTTGAAGACGTGGTGGACATCCGATTCGGCGACACGGGCATCGACATCTCTCGCGGCGATGTCAGCTACTTCCGCGCCTCCTGGGACGACGTGACAGCCCTCCGACAGGCCGTCGATATGGGGCGTTGGTACCTGTTCATCGAGACCAGGGTTCCCCCGGCTTCGCTCAAGATGGAGGCGAGCGTCCGCGAGGACGAGGGGCTGCCACGGCGGGCTCTCAGCGTCAAGTCAACCGAGATCCCTTTCGCGGAATTTCCAATCGGCATTCGGCTCCGTTCCTACGGCTCACGCTGGACCCACTTGCGCCGCAGCCAGATCCTCAAGGACGTTGCTCGCCAGTACGGCGTCCTCGGACCCAACGAGGCGCCCGCACTCACTCGCGAATGGCGTCCGAAGGGGCGTTGACCGGCGTCTCGGCCCTTGCGCGCCCGCGGCACCCTTGGGAACTTTACGCAGACGCTCAGGCGGCCATCGGAGCGAGTTCGAAAGCGCGCGACAGCCGCCGCGCAAGATCCTCGGGATGGGCTAGATCCCGCCAGCCCCAGCGGACGAACCACCACCCTGCGTCTCTGAGCCGCTGCTCGCGCTGCTTCTCCTCAAACAGGACCTGTTCCGCCGCCTGACCTTGTGACAATTCGCCCGTGTACTTAACCCGGCCGTCGAACTCCCCCACGGTGCGGAACTGCGGCCACGCGAAGTCCGTCCGCGCGACGAAGGCGCCATTGCAGCTGATCTCGAACTGGAGCTCTGGTGCGGGAACGCCCTTGAGGAACATCACGGCCCTGCTCCGGGATTCGCCCGGCGACTCGGCTCGGGCGTCCGCCAAGCCCACGACGGTGCGCGCTCGTCGAACACCCGGGAAGCCCCGGGCCGAGTCCAATGCCCAGTCCATGGCGTCCCGCGACAGCCCGAGTCGGAGAGCTGAATCCGCTGCGACGACCCCCCAGTCGAAAGGACGAGTCCGAGCCAGATCGACGACCGTCCGAGCCAGGCTCGTGACGCGGATGCCGTCGATCTCGACGATCTCGTCCTCTCGGAGGGAGGCGTCGGAGGCGGTGAGAATGCGCCGGGTCCCGCCGTTGGAGTCGCCGCGAATCACCCATAGTCGACCGAGGAGAGTCCGTTGCACCGGAAGCCCATGAAGGACAGCCGCAGATGTGTGGCTCACCACGGTGCCAGGAGCCAGGAGGGGGGTGGTTGCGGCGATAAGTTCGTGGTGATCAGCCCTCACATCGCCCCGCTTCAGTCCATAAACGCCTCGGCGGATGCGAGCGAGTTCCCCGCTTGCCATTGATCGGCGGATCCCAGCGGGCCCCAGCCCGCGCTCGCTGAGCAGTCGGGAAGTGGTGAGAAGGTCAAAGTCCATAGGTAGATGGGATCACTACTTGCCGGCGCCTCGCTCAGTTATCCACAGGGAAATGTGTTGTCAATTTGTTGCCGTCAAACTGACGGAGTCACGCCGGCCTTCTCACTCCCCGCCCAAGAGACGCGTCTACCCTGCCGCAAACCCGCCTACCCTGCCGTTCCAACGGCAGGGTAGGCGCAAGAACGGCAGGGTAGGCGCAAGAACGGCAGGGTAGACGCACAAACGGCGAGGGTAGGCGCAAGAAGCCGAGGCAGAGGCAGGAACCGGGACACTTCCTGAGCAGACTCCGCGAGCTCATGGTTAAGTCCTCCAGGCCCTCGGCCGCTGGCGGGCATCCGACGGCTTCGGCTGGTGCCCCTTCCCCAATCGGTGCCGAGCGAGCCCGACGATGATTTGGTGCCCTCCCCGAGCCAGTTGAGCACCGTCCCGAGCGCCATCTGCAAGGCGCGGGATTCCCTGCCAACCTTGGCCCTCCCCCGCCCAAGGGACGCACCTACCCTGCCCTAAACCCGCCTACCCTGCCGTTCCAACGGCAGGGTAGGTGCAGGAACGACAGGGTAGGTGCAAGGACGGACACGCAAAGGCGGCGCGCCGGATTACTCCGACGCGCCGCCTTTGAATGAAGCTGGAGGTTACTCCGCCGAAGCGGCGTCGTCCTTCTTCTCTTCGACAACGGGGATCAGCGAGAGCTTGCCCTTGTCGTCGATCTCGGAGATCTCGACCATGAGCTTCTGGCCGACGCTGACGACGTCTTCCACGTTCTCGACGCGGCCACCGCCGGCGAGGGCGCGGAGCTTGCTGATGTGCAGCAGGCCGTCCTTGCCGGGGAGCAGCGAGACGAACGCACCGAAGTTCATGATCTTCACGACCGTGCCCAGGTAGCGCTCGCCCTTCTCGGGCATCGTCGGGTTAGCGATGGCGTTGATGAGCGCGCGAGCCGCGTCCGCCTTGTCACCCGAATCGGCGCCGATGTAGATGGTGCCGTCGTCCTCGATGGAGATGTTGGCGCCCGTGTCGTCCTGGATCTGGTTGATCATCTTGCCCTTGGGCCCAATGACCTCGCCGATCTTGTCGATCGGGATCTTCACCGTGATGATCCGAGGAGCGAAGGGGCTCATCTCATCGGGAACGTCGATCGCCTCGCCCATCACGTCGAGGATCGCCAGGCGAGCCTCGCGAGCCTGCATCAGGGCACCGGTCAGCACAGCGGACGGAATGCCGCTGAGCTTGGTGTCCAGCTGAAGGGCGGTGACGAAGTCACGCGTGCCGGCGACCTTGAAGTCCATGTCACCGAGGGCATCCTCGGCACCGAGGATGTCGGTCAACGCGATGTACTCGGTCTTCCCGTCGATCTCCTCAGACATGAGACCCATCGCGATGCCCGCGACGGGCGCCTTCAGCGGGACGCCCGCGTTGAGCAGCGCCAACGTGGACGCACACACCGAACCCATGGACGTGGAGCCGTTGGAGCCGAGGGCTTCGGACACCTGACGGATCGCGTACGGGAACTCCTCGCGCGTCGGCAGCACCGGGACGAGGGCCCGCTCGGCGAGCGCCCCGTGGCCGATTTCGCGGCGCTTCGGGGAACCCACACGACCGGTCTCACCGGTGGAGTACGGCGGGAAGTTGTAGTTGTGCATGTAGCGCTTGGTGGTCTCCGGCGCCAGCGTGTCGAGCTTCTGCTCCATGTCGAGCATGTTCAACGTGGAGACGCCCAGGATCTGGGTTTCGCCGCGCATGAACAGCGCCGAACCGTGGACGCGCGGCAGCACGCCAACCTCGGCGGACAGGGTGCGGATGTCGCGGACGCCACGACCATCCATGCGCACCTGCTCGGTCAGCGTGCGGTGACGGACGACCTTCTTGGTGACCGCACGGTAGGCACCGGTGATCTCCTTGGCGCGGCCCGGGAACCGATCGGCGAGCTCGGCCTGAATCTCAGCGAGCAGCTCTTCGGTCTTGGTCTCGCGCTCGACCTTGCCGGAAATGGAGTTGACGCCCTTGATGCGACCGTTGTCGGCCTCGGCGACGGCCGCGAGAACGTCCGCCTCATAGTCGAGGAACAGCGGCAGCTGACGGACGGGCTTGGAGAAGCGCGAGGCCAGCTCGGCCTGCGCGTCGCACAGTGCCTTAATGAACGGCTTGGCAGCCTCCATACCCTGCGCCACAACCTCTTCGGTGGGGGCGGGACGGCCGGAGCGAACCAGGTTCCAGGTGGACTCGGTGGACTCCGCCTCGACCATCATGATCGCGACGTCACCGTCCGGGAGCACCCGTCCGGCGATGATCATGTCGAACGCGGCATCCTCGAGCTGCTTGACGGTCGGGAACCCGACCCACTTGTCACCGATGAGGGCGACGCGAACGCCACCAACCGGACCGGAGAAAGGCAGGCCGGCGAGGGTCGTGGACGCGGAGGCGGCATTGATGGCCAGCACGTCGTAGAGAACCTCGGGGTTGAGTGCCATCACCGTGACGACGACCTGAACCTCGTTGCGGAGGCCCTTCACGAAGCACGGACGCAGCGGACGATCGCACAGGCGAGCGGCCAGGATGGCGCCCTCGCTGGGACGACCCTCGCGACGGAAGAACGAGCCGGGGATCTTGCCCGCGGCGTACATGCGCTCTTCGATGTCGACGGTCAGGGGGAAGAAATCGACGGCGTCGCGCGGGTTGTTGGCCGCGGTGGTCGCGGAGAACAACATGGTGTCGCCGTCGAGGTAAACGCTGGCGGAGCCGTCGGCTTGGCGAGCGAGGAGTCCGGATTCGAACCGGACGACATGCTTACCGTGGCTGCCATTGTCGATGACAGCTTCGGTGAACTGCAGGTCGGGACCTTCCATAGAAGGGTTCCTTTCTGAAAGCCACCCTCCACCGACTTGCCTGGTGAGCCGGTCTTCGATCGAGGCCCGCGGACGTCAAATTCCGAAGGCCACTACCAAAGACCGAGGCCCAGGGGTCGTGGAGTCATGGCGGGTGTGTTGAGGTTGGACCAGAAGGTCCAGGTATGTGCCGAAAGGGAGCGGTCGGGCAAGTACTGCCAACCACTCCCTCACGGGGTCAGTGAATCACCGACGCAGACCAAGGCGTGCGATCAACGCGCGGTAGTGCTCGACGTCCTGCTTCATGACGTAGTTGAGCAGGCGGCGACGCTGACCGACCATCAGCAAGAGCCCACGGCGGCTGTGATGGTCGCCCTTGTGCGTCTTGAGGTGCTCGGTGAGGTGCGCGATGCGCTTGGTGAGGACTGCGATTTGGACGTCCGGAGAGCCCGTGTCCCCCGGCTTGGTGGCGTATTCCTCAATGAGGGCCTGCTTGGCGGCCTTGTCCACGGTTCTCCTTCATGTCTTGTTGCGCGCCGCTCCCGTTGCTGTGTGCGGTGGGAGCCCTTGGATATGCGCGGCCGATCGAACGGCAGTGCCCCACTCTACCGGGCACCGGACGCCCGGGCCAAAACGTTGCCTTGGCTGCACGGCGCCGATTCGGTCGCTTGAACGCGGGAGAAACGCCAGGATAGGCCCATGATCAGTAGGGAATGGACGTGCATCGCCGACGCCGTGGCAGGCACCGAAGGGGTGGGGATCGTCTTCGCGGCCAGCGAGGACCGAGCCGCCGTCGACGCGGGACTCCGGACTGCTGGGTACACCGACATCGCCATCGACGGCTCGAAAGCCACCGATTTTCGTGATGTCCAGGCGCTCATCGCGGACGCTTTCGCCTTCCCCCCGTCTGCCGCCTCCAATCTCGATGCGCTGGCCGATTGTCTGCGCGGTCTGTCCGCCCGCCCCGAGCCCCGGTTGGCACTGCTTTGGGACGGCGCGGACGTCCTCATCCGGCGAGACCTGCCCGGCTGGTACCGACTGACCGACGTCCTCAGCCAAGCCACCGACGATCTGTGGCGCGGCGACCTGCCGGACGACAGGCTCTTCGAAACGGTGTTGTTCCTGGATTCCCTCAACGAGAGGGCGGACGCATGAAGCGTCGGAACCGCCGCATGTCGGTGCTCGGAGCGGTGGTCGTCCTGGGGGTCGTTTGGCTCTTGCTGAGCTTCCTCAACCGGTCCCTTGTGCAACCGGCCACGTCCAACAGTTCGTCGCCGAGCGGCACGTCCAGTTCGTCCGCGACCATCCCGAACTGCCAGTTGAGCGAACTGCCGAAACAGGTCGCTGAGGCGGTCAAGACCGTCCGCACCAACGGGCCGTACCTACGCCCCCGCAACGACGGCGGAATCTTTGGCAACAACGAACACCTGCTCCCGTCGCGACCCAACGGTTACTACAAGGAGTACACAGTCTCGGATCCCACCTCGTCGTTTCCCGGGCCTCGGCGGCTCGTCACGGGCGGCCAGGTGGGCGGCGGCAGCGAGCCCACGGAATGGTTCTACACCGCCGACCACTACGTGCACTTCTGCCGAGTGCAAGGCACCTAGGAGTGTGCCGTCCTTTCATGTCCCGGCTGCGGCGCACCCGGATGGGCGATCTGCGGCACCCAGCTCCGGCGTGGGATGCCCAATCCGACTGCCAGATCCGGTCGCCCCAGCTCATCCCGCCGGGCACGTCCTCGCTCGGAACAGCAAGGTTCCGCACACTCCAGCGTCCGACTACGACAGACTGTAGGGGCGCGCGGCCCGGCGATGTGACAACGTCTGCCCAGCCCGTGACACTAGGTGCGGTACCCGGGTGGGTATCCCGGAACACAAAGGAGTGGTGATGGCGGTAGTCATCGGAATCCCCAGGTGCGCCGATCCACAGGAGCGTCGCGTTGCGATGGTTCCGGACGTGGTGAAGAAGCTGCGAGGCCTCGGCGCCGAGATCGTGATCGAGCGCGGCGCAACCGCAGGAGCCTTCCTGGACGAGGCCGCCATGGGCGACGTGTCATTCGTCGATACCACCGATGAGGTCTTGGCTGCGGCTGACGTCATCTGGGAGGTCTCGAACCCCGACGACGCCAGGGTCGCCAAGCTGCGCAAGGGCACCGTCGTCATGGGGATGCTGGCGCCGTACGCGAGCAAGGAACGGATCGACGCCTACCTCGACGGCGACGTCACCACGTTCGCCATGGAGTTGCTGCCCCGCATTTCACGGGCGCAGAGCATGGACATCTTGTCCAGCCAAGGCGCCGCCGCCGGGTACCAGTGCGTGCTCATCGCCGCGGCACGGGCACCGAAGTTCTTCCCGATGCTCACCTACGCAGCCGGCACCATTCGTCCCTCGCGCGTCCTGGTCATCGGGGCCGGGGTCGCGGGCCTGCAGGCCATCGCCACGGCGAAGCGCCTTGGCGCCATCGTCGAGGGCTATGACGTCCGTCCCGAGACCCGCGAGCAGATCGAAAGCCTCGGCGCCAAGTTCGTGGACACCGGCGTGAGCGCCGCGGGCAGCGGCGGCTACGCCCGCGAGCTGACCGAGGAAGAAAAGGCGCTGCAGGCCGAGAAGCTCGGCAAGGCCATCGCGAACTCCGACGTGCTGATCACTACTGCGGCGGTGCCTGGCAAACGAGCGCCCCAAATCGTCACCGAGGCGATGGTGAAGGGTATGAAGCCGGGCTCCATCGTCGTCGACATGGCGGCCGAGAACGGCGGCAACGTGTTCGGCACGGTGGCTGGCAAAGAGGTGCGCGTCGGCGGCGCTCACGTCGTGGGTCCGGTGAACCTGCCCAGCCGGATGCCCGTCCACACCTCGGAGATGCTCGCCAAGAACCTGCTGAACTTCATCACGCCGATGATCCGCGAGGGTCTGCTTTCCCTCGATTGGACCGACGACGTGGTGGCGGGCACAGTCCTCACCCACGGCGGCGAGGTCCGTCATCCGATGGTCCGTAAAGTGCTGGGGTTCCCGGAACCTGTCGCGTCGGCCCCCGAGTCTCCTAAGGAGTGACCATGGAAGATCTTTTGTACGTCTACATCTTCATGCTCGCGGCTTTCACCGGGTATGAGGTCATCTCCCGCGTGCCGGTCATCTTGCACACGCCCCTGATGTCGGGCTCTAACTTCGTTCACGGCGTAGTCCTCGTCGGTGCCATGTACGCCCTGGCGCACGCCGAAACGCCGCTGCAGTTGGCATTGGGCTTCCTAGCCGTCCTGCTCGGCGCGGCCAACGCGGCCGGCGGTTACGTCGTGACGGAACGAATGCTCGGCATGTTCCAGGCAAAGAAGAAGGAACTTCCTGCGACTCCGGCGAAGGGGGCCTAAACCATGACCTTCGCCATCAACGCCGTCTACTTCGCCGTGGCCGTCCTGTTCATCCTCGGCCTCAAAGCGATGTCCTCCCCCGTCACCGCGCGCCGCGGCATCGCGTGGGCGGGTATCGGCATGGTGCTGGCCACCATCGCGACCTTCGTCATCCCGGACGCGAAGGGCTCGGGTCCGCTGCTGTTCCACAGCGACAAGCTCATCAATCTCGTCCTCATCGTCGTCGCCATCATCATCGGTGGCGGAGTGGCCGCCTACCTGGGCAAGGTCGTGAAGATGACCGACATGCCCCAGATGGTCGCCATCTACAACGGCATGGGTGGTGGCGCCGCCGCCCTCATCGCGGCGGTGGAGTTCTCCGGCGGCAACGTGGTGGGAGTCATCCCGACCACGCTAGCCGTAGCTGGCTCGTTTATCGGTTCGATCGCCTTCTCAGGCTCGGTCATCGCCTTCCTGAAGCTCCAGGGCATCATGAAGAAGGCCATCGCCCTCCCCCAGCAGAACCTGATCAACATCGCGTTGGCGCTGGTCACCCTGGGCTTGGGCATCTGGATCGTCGTGGCCGGCGCCAATCCGTACGCGTTGGTGCTTTTCTTCATCTTGTCGCTGCTCCTCGGCGTGTTCATCACCAGCCCCATCGGCGGCGCTGACATGCCCGTCGTAATTTCGCTGCTGAACGCCTTCACCGGCCTCGCGGTGGGCTTCGAGGGCTACGTGTTGGGTAATCCGGCCCTCATCATCGCGGGCATCGTCGTGGGCGCGTCCGGCACGTTGCTGACCCAGCTGATGGCCAAGGCCATGAACCGCCCGATCGTTGGTGTGCTGTTCCGGCCGATCACGGGCGAGGCACAGGCCGGTGCCGCCATCGAGGGCAGCATGAAGGAGGTATCCGCCATGGATGCCGCCGCCATGATGCGCTACGCACAGTCGGTCATCATCATCCCCGGCTATGGCATGGCGGTCGCCGGCGCGCAGCACAAGGTGTACGAGATGGTGAAGCTCCTCGAAGAGGAAGGCGTCACGGTCAAGTTCGCGATCCATCCGGTCGCTGGCCGCATGCCTGGTCACATGAACGTCCTTCTCGCCGAGGCGGGCGTCCCCTACGACCAGATCTTCGACCTCGACGAGATCAACTCCGAGTTCCCCCAAGCCGACGTGGCGGTGGTCATCGGAGCCAACGACGTGGTCAACCCCGCGGCGCGGACGGACAAGGCTTCGCCCATCTACGGGATGCCGATCCTGGACGCTGACAAGGCGCAGCAGTGCATCGTGATCAAGCGAGGTAAGGGCGCCGGCTACTCGGGCATCGAAAACCAGCTCTTCTACGCAGAGAACACCTCGATGTTGTACGGCTCGGCGCAACAGGCCATCGGCGACGTGATCACCCAGCTGAAGACGTTGATCTAGGCAAACAACAGCCGGCCCCGGATCCCTCGATGGGAATCCGGGGCTTCGGCGCAATTCTGGGTCTCTAGGCGGGGATGACCTCGGTCGCCTTGACGTAGCCTTGCCCCCCGGTCGTGGACGCTTTGGCGTGGTAGGTCACTACTCGCCCGTCCGCGTCAAGCCAGACGTCACACCGCCACGTTGCGGGTGTCATTGCCCCCCACGGTACTTCGGCGACGAGTCCACTGAGGGCCAGGGAGAAGTGGGAACCTTGGGTCTCGGCGCCCATATAGACCACGGAAGTAACCGCAGGCTTCATGGCGGCGACCACGGTTCCCGTTCGGTATTCGTACACGGGCCAGCCACGTTGACGAGCCTGGTCAACGCTGATCTCCGAGGGTTCCCCGCCAGCGATGACTCCAGTCACGCGGTCCCCGCGGATGACCAGGTCAATGGTGACCGACTTGATCGGTCCCGGGGTGACCGTGGACTTAGCGGTCGGCGTGCCGGTCGGAGTCAAAATGGCCGAGCCGGCCACGTGCGTGGAAACGTCGTTCGGATTGGAGGCGTCGACGCTGCCCTTGACCGCCACGGAAACGGTGGCACCCAGGCCCACGTCAAGTGACACGTTGACCTTCACCTCCTTGGCCCTGCCGTTTTCGACGGCGGCGAAGAAGTCATCGACGGTCACAGCCGCACCGGGCGCGATACCCGACTGGAGCACCGTCGGGCGCGCGGACGCTGTCGGCAACGCGGTTGTGGCCGGAGTGGGTGATCCGTCGGGTGGCGGCGCGCACCCTGCCATCAGCACCACCGTGAGTGCTCCCAGAATCGCTCGTCGGCCAGAGCCCACGTTGTCCCCTCCTCGATCCCTTTGTCGACGCGAGGGGTTAGGGTAGGACCCTTACCCGGCCACGGAGGCGTTCACCCTCTCGTCACCCGTCGGGGTGAAACTACCATCGTAGAAGCCACGAGGAGGATCGATGCCCCAGCTCCTGAAAGTCCGTCTGTGCGAGGAATCGGACTTGCCTTCGCTCCGAGCCCGTGAGGCCCTGCCTGAGGCTCGCTTGGCCGACCAGCACTTTGCTCAACAAAACCAGGGCGAATACTTCTTCGCCGTGGCATTCCGCGACGACCTCCCCATGGGCAGCGTCGTCTTGGATTGCCGCACCGGCCCATTACAGCCGGAAATGAAGAACCTGTGGGTGTACCCCGAAGCGCGCCGTCAGGGTGTCGGTTCCGCCCTGGTGACCTTCATCGAGGACCTCGGCGAGGCCCAAAAGTTCGAGGAGGTCTTTTTCGGGATCGATCCCGAAAACCCCTCGGCCATCCCGATGTACCTGGAGCTGGGCTACGCGCCCACCGGCCAGCACCGCGAGGTGGCCTACGTGTCAGTCGAGCCCGATGGCACGACCGTTGAGCGGCCGCAGACCGAGTCGATCTACCGCAAGTCGTTGCGCTACCGCTGAGCGTCGCTGGCCGCTGGCCCAGACACCACACGCCAGATTGAGGTGCCGCAGATCGCCCGTCCGGGTGCGCCGCAGCCGGGACATGAAAGTTCAGCAGGCTCCGAGGAGTAGGCGCGTGCGCACCACATCGTCCCGCATCTGCACGATGAGGGCTTCAATGCCGTCAAACTTCACTTGCCCGCGCAGGTGAGCAACGAAGTCGACCGCGAGCAAGGCCCCGTAGAGCTCGAGGTCGTCGCGATCTAACACGTAGCTCTCGACGCGGCGCTGGTGACCGTCGAACGTCGGATTGGTGCCCACCGAGATCGCTGCGGGCCACCGTGGCGCGGGGGTACCGTCCGGCAGCGGATAGCCGTGCGCGTCGAGGCCGTCCAACCGCGTCACCCAGCCCGCGTAGACCCCGTCCATGGGGCAGGCCAGCAAGTCGGGGACGATGAGGTTGGCGGTAGGGAAACCGAGTTGCCGTCCGCGCTGGTCGCCCAGCCGGACGATCCCGGTGAAGCGGAAGGGACGCCCGAGGTGCTCCGCCGCGTTTTCCACCCGTCCCGCGAGCAACGCGTCGCGGATGGCCGTCGAGCAGGTTTCTTCGTTCTCGAAGCGGACTAACGGCAGACCCGTCACCTCGAAGCGGTCCTGGGCCAAGGTGCGTAGGGTCTCGAGGGAGCCAGCGGCCCGATGACCGAACCGGAAGTTCTCCCCCACCACGACGCGGGCGGGGTGCAGCGGGACGAGCACGTCCTCGACGAACTTCTCGGGCGACCACTGCGAGAAGGCCGGGGTGAAATCCAGCACCTCGACGCGGTTGGCGCCCGCCTGCTTCAGCAGCGAAACCCGCTCCTCGAGGCTGGTCAACAGCATCGGCCCAGCGCCCGGGGCCACCACCGACAGGGGGTGAGGCCAGAAGGTCAAGACGACCAAGGGGCGCCCCGGCTCTAGCGCTTTCGCCGCGCGCAGAACCGCGCGATGTCCGGGGTGTACCCCGTCGAAGTTGCCGATGACGACGACTGATGATTCCACGAGTGGCGACTCTACCCTTCCGTGCAGCCCCCCGGCGCAACGAGTGGTCGCGTCCTCACTAGCCGACGAGCACGGCCACGGGGCGCGCCCCTTCGGCAGTCGGTTCGTACAGCGCCAGGAACTGCCCGTCGTGGACGATCGCCGTCACCGGGCCCGTGACCGGCACCTCGATCGGACGCCCGTAGCCCACGTCGCGGGCCGTAGCGGCGTCGATCTCGACGATCGGGAAGCAACGCTTCGCCACCGTCAGCATGGGAATGAGCTCCTCAGAGGCGTCGTCAAGGGTGAACCCTCCGACGCGGGTGCGGCGCAGGGAAGTGAGATGCCCGCCGGTGCCCAGATCGGCGCCCAGATCGCGCCCTAGCGCCCGGATATAGGTGCCGGACGAGCAATCCACGACGACATCGACATCGAGGACGGGAAGCCCGTCCGCCATGGCGGGCCGGGCGTCCACGAGATCGAAGCGTGCGACGTGGACGCTGCGGCCCTTAAGGGCGACGGTCTCCCCCGCGCGGGCGAGATCGTAGGCGCGGCGTCCGTCGACCTTGATGGCGGAATACGTGCTCGGCACCTGGGTGATGTCCCCGCGATAGGGCGGGAGCGCGGCGGCCACCTGCTCGCGCGTCAGGCCCGCGGCGCCGGCGGTGGAGATGATCGTCCCCTCCGCGTCATCGGTGTCGGTGGCCTGCCCCAGCCGAATGGTGGCCAGGTAACTCTTGTCGTGCAGGAGCAGGTAGCCCAGCAGGCGCGTGGCCCGATTAGCCCCAAGGATCATGACCCCGGTGGCCATCGGGTCGAGCGTCCCGGCGTGGCCGACCTTGCGCGTGCCGAGGCGGCGCTTGGTCTGGCCGACCAGCTGATTAGAGGTGATCCCCGCAGGCTTGTCGAGGACGAGCAAACCTGGCAGGTCGCTCACTCGCCCTCGTCCGACTCCTCGGCGTCCGACTCCTCGGCGGGCTTCCGGTACGGATCCGGATCCCCCGCGTAGGACGACGTGGACGCCTGGGCGGCGCGGGCGGCATCAGCCGCGCGCGTCCGCTGCAGGAGCTCGTCGATCTCGGCCGCCACCACGGGAACCGAGTCCGCCACGAACGTGATCGTCGGGGTGAACTTCAGACCCGTCTGGCGTCCGACTTGGGAACGAATCATGCCCTTGGCGGCCTCGAGCGCGTCGGCGGTGTCTTCCTTCTCCTCGGCAGAGCCGAGAACGGTGTAGAACACCGACGCCTCGCGGCCGTCGCCGGTCATCCGAACATCGGTGACCGTGACGAAGCCGAGCCGGGGATCCTTGATACGCCGCTCAATCAACTCGGCGACGATCACACGGATCTGCTCGGCCACTCTCGTCCACCTGGGATTACCCATGATCAGTTCCTCGGCTTCTCAACCATCTCGAAGGTCTCGACCATGTCGCCCGTCCGGATGTCCCCGAACTTGGCCACGGTCAGGCCGCACTCGTACCCCTCGCGCACCTCAGTGACGTCTTCCTTCTCACGCCGCAGGGACGCGATGGAGGTTTCGGCCATGATGACGCCGTCCCGAAGGAGGCGTGCCTTGGCGTTGCGACGGATCGTGCCGTCCATGACAAGACAGCCGGCGATGTTGCCGAACTTGGACGAACGGAACACCTCGCGGATCTCTGCCCGGCCGGTGACCTTCTCTTCGTAGATCGGCTTGAGCATGCCCTTGAGCGCTGCTTCCACCTCGTCGATCGCGGCGTAGATGACCGTGTAGTAACGGATGTCCACACCCTCGCGGTCGGCCATTTCGGTCGCCTTGCCCTGGGCACGGACGTTGTAGCCGATGATGACCGCATCGGAGGCAGCGGCCAGCGAGACGTTGGTCTCGGTGATGGCGCCGACGCCCCGGTCGATGATCCGCAGGGCAACCTCGTCGCCGATGTCGATGCCGAGCAACGCGTCCTCCAGCGCTTCGACCGAACCGGCCGAATCGCCCTTGAGGATGAGCTTGAGCTCCTGCGCCTCGCCCTTTTCGAGCTGTTCGAACAGCTGATCGAGGGTCTTGCGACGCGTCGTCTTGGCCAACAGGGCAGCGCGCTGACGCGACTCCCGCTTGTCGGCGATCTGGCGAGCCATCCGGTCGTCCTCGACGACCAAGAAGTTGTCACCGGCACCCGGGACGCTGGTGAGACCCAGCACCTGGACGGGCATCGACGGCGGAGCGGCGTCCACGGTGTTGCCCATGTCGTCGATCATGGCGCGGACGCGGCCATGAGCCGATCCCGCGACGATCGAGTCGCCGGTGTGCAACGTGCCGCGGTGCACCAAGACGGTCGCGACCGGGCCGCGGCCCTTGTCGAGGTGCGCCTCGATGGCGACGCCCTGCGCCGGCATGTCGGGGTTGGCCCGCAAGTCGAGCGAAGCGTCCGCGGTGAGGATGATCGCCTCGAGCAGCTTGTCGAGACCCTCGCGGCTGACCGCCGAGACGTCGACGAACATGGTGTCGCCGCCGTATTCCTCGGGAACCAGGCCGTACTCGGTGAGCTGACCGCGCACCTTGACGGGATCGGCAGCCTCCTTGTCGATCTTGTTAACCGCCACCACGATCGGCACTTCGGCCGCGATGGCGTGGTTCAACGCCTCGATCGTCTGCGGCATCACACCGTCATCGGCCGCCACCACGAGCACCGCGATGTCGGTCGACTTGGCGCCACGGGCACGCATGGCGGTGAACGCCTCGTGACCCGGGGTGTCGATGAAGGTGATCTTGCGCTCGACGCCGTCGACTTCACCGGACACCTGGTAGGCACCGATGGCCTGCGTGATGCCACCGTGCTCGCGAGCGACCACGTTGGTGTTGCGGATGGCGTCCAGCAGCTTGGTCTTGCCGTGGTCGACGTGACCCATGACGGTGACCACCGGCGGGCGGGCTTCGAGGTCGTCCTCGTCGCCTTCGTTTTCGCCGAAGCTGACGTCGAAGCTCTCGAGGAGCTCGCGATCTTCGTCTTCCGGCGAGACGACCTGGATGTCGTAGTTGAGCTCCGCGCCCAGCACCTGGAGGGTGTCGTCGGCCACGGACTGGGTCGAGTTGACCATCTCGCCGAGGTTGAACAACACCTGCACCAGCGCTGCGGGATCAACGCCGATCTTCTCGGCCAGATCGGCCAGCGAAGCACCACGACGCAGACGGACGGTGGAACCGTCGCCCTGCCGGATGCGCACGCCGCCAATCGTCGGCGCCTCCATCTGGTCGAACTCTTGCCGACGCTGACGCTTGCTCTTGCGACCACGCCTGCCAGCTTGGGCACCCGTGCGCCCGAAGGCACCCTGGGTTCCGGAGCCACCGCGACCGCCACGACCGCCACGGCCACCGCCAGCGGGAGCACCACCAGGTGCGCCGCCAGCGCCGGGACCACCGGCACCCGGGCCACCGAACGGACGCCCGCCCGGGCCACCGCCAGGACGACCGCCGCGGGCACCGGGGCCACCGGGCCCACCCGCGCGGACACCCGGTCGGGCACCCGTGCTCGCGAAGCCGGAGGACTTGGGCATCATCGCCGGGTTCGGACGAGGCATGCCGGGAACGCCGCCACCGGGACGGGGGACGCCCGCCACGCCGAACGGCGGACGCGCGCCACCGGGACGTTCGCCCCGATCACCACGGGCGCCCGGGGCACCGGGAGCGCCGGGGCCAGCGGGAGCCTCGGGCCGCGGACGACGAACGCCCATGCCCTGCTGCGAGGCGTAAGGATTATTGCCAGGACGTGCCACACCAGGGCGACGAGCACCGGGGCCGCCGGCGGGGGCACCGGGTGCCGGACGAGGGCCGGGCATGCCGGGTCGCGGCGCGCCAGCACCGGGAGCCGGGGTGCGCGGGGCAGCTGCGGCCGGGCGGGGCGCCGGAGCGGACGGACGAGAGCCCGCCTCAGCCGGACGAGTCTCAGCCGGGCGAGTCTCGGCCGGACGAGCGGCGGGGGCCGGCGCGACCACAGGCGCAGCCGCAGCGGGCGGCGCCGGAGGACGGGGCCCAGGCGCGGCGCCGGGGCGAGCCGCCGGGGTCACCGAGGGACGCACGGCCGGAGCAGAGGGTGCTGCGGCTGCGGGTGCAGTCGGAGCGGGCGCGGCTGGGGCCGCCGGCGCGACGGGTGATGCCGCTGCGGGGGCTGGGGTAGCTGCGGGGGCTGGGGTAGCCGCAGGGGCGGGCGCTGGGCGCGCCGCGGGTGCTGGGGCTGCGGGGGCAGAAGTTGCTCCCGCGCGCTCAGACTTCACCTTCTCGTTGAGTCGGCGAACGACCGGCGGTTCGATCGTGGAGGATGCAGACCGCACGAACTCCCCCATGTCATTGAGGGTTTTCAGCAGATCTTTGCTTTCGAGTCCGAGCTCTTTTGCGAGCTCATAGACGCGGACCTTGGCCACTAGTCTCCTTCAGGCCCGCGCTTGGAACGTGGCGGACCAGTTAGTAGTTGTTGATGCTCATTTCGAAATTTTCATCGAGTGGTCATGAGCGTGAGCCCACTTTCTGGTTGGTGCCGCCCAGGACCGGACGGACGCGCACCGAGAAGTCTAGACCGGGGCACCTTGTTTCTCATAAGCGTGAGGCGGGTGCCCGTCCCGGTCGCAGGTCGCGGGGTGTCCTAGGACGCCGGGATCTGGTCGGGCCAGTCGAGGATCTGCTCGGGGCTGATCCCGCTCTGCAGCCGCAGGCCCCGGACGATCGCCCGCGTCCGCAGCGCGCGGTCTAGACAGCCGTGGTGAAGGTTGACCCCCCGTCCCGGCAGAACTTTGGCGGCGTCGACGCGGACCGTTTCCTTGCCGTCCTGCACCAGACGCACCAAGTCGGCGCGCGGTGCCTTCTCGCGGCAGCCGGCGCATTGGCGCATTGGGATGGTCACGGACGCGATTCTAAGCTGCTCGGCCCACACCGAACTCACAGCGTTCCGACATGCCGCTGCTAGAGCGGCGCGATGAAGTAGGGACATCGACAACCCGACGACGGAAAGGAACCACATCGCAGAGCCACATTCAGTGCCTTTTCCGCCCGAACCCCGGTCCCTACGGACCGGGGTTCGGCACGTTCCGGGAGTTGCAGGGAAGCCCCCAGCACTCACAGAGGGCCCACAGGAAACCAGCAGGGCGGACTCAGGTGCGGACGGCTGAATGGTGTCTAAGCCCACCAGCCCAACAACGAACTCCGAAAGGAACCCAGATATGGACCTCAAGACCAAGACCGGCCTCGCGATCGGCGCCGCCGTGCTCACCATCGGCGGCGCGGTCGGCATCGGCAGCCTCGCCAACGCCTCGGCCAACAGCGTCAGCACCCAGACCGGAACCTCCCAGATGGGCGCCCCCGCCGGCCAGGCAGGGGCTCAGGGCGGGCCGGGCGGTCAGCAGGGCGGCGTTCCCACCCAACTGGTCACCGGCTTGGCGACCAAGCTCGGCATCGACCAGACCAAGGTGCAGGCCGCGGTCACGGCGGCGATGTCCCAGGTGCAGTCCAGTGGCACGCAGCAGCAGGCGAGCGGCACGAGCACCGACCCGCGCGAAGCCATGGACGCCAAACTTGCCCCAGTGATCGCCACCCAACTGGGGATCGATGAGTCCAAGGTGACCGATGCGATGGCGGCTCTGCGCACCGAGAACCCGATGACCGGCCAGGCACCAGGCGGCCAGGCCGCCCCCGCCAACGGCACCGCGCCCGGCGCGACCACGACGAGCGGCTAGGCCGGAGCTGGAAACCGCAGCCCTCACGCACCAGCGTCCCGCGAAGAATGACTTCGCGGGACGCTGGTGTGTTCGCGGTTGGGTTGGTACTAACGCACCCAGATCGCCTGGCCTTGGTCGTAGATCACAAGATTGCCATCATCTTGAAGCCTCAGAATCGCCCCTGGGTGTTGCGCGGTGCCGGAATTCCACACGGCATACGGCAAACCCCGGTAGACCACCAGATTCCCATCGCCCTGCATCACCACGAATGAACCCGGGTCGTTGTAGGTGCCTGAACTCCACTTCACGACGTTTTGCGGACCGTAAAGCACCAGATTGCCGTCCGGCTGCATGACCAGTCTCCACTCCCCACTAGGGGAGGCAATCACGCCGCCGGAGTCCAGCATCTGCCCCGACTGCAACCCCGTCCACGTGTTCTTGAGGTAGTACCCGGCAAGGTCGGCAATCACATGGGTGGAGCCAGCCGATGAGTTTCTGAGGTTGAGTTGACCTGTGGCTCCGACGGACACGGCCACCAAGTTCGGGTAGGTGTCCCCCGGGCCGAAGTTGAGATTCGACGCGGTCGGCAGGGAAACGCTAGCGGGGTACACGGTGATGTTCCCCGGTTTGGTCGGCGCTGTTTCTGTCACGTTCAGGATCACCGCGGCGACCCCCGCCGCGTCTGGTGGTCGTGACCCCAGGGGGTTGAGCGGGATCGTTCCGGAGGCCGGCACCGGTGACGCTGTCGGCACCCCCATCGCGGCCCGAGTGTCCAACACCCGGGTCGGTGTCACCGCCACTAATGCCCCCGCTGTTGTGGCAGTGCCTCGAAGGTAGTAGCCAGCCACATCCACGATGAGATGCACCGAACCTGCCGAGGCGTTCTTAAACGCAATCTGCCCGTTGGTCACCTTCACGGTGACCAAGTTGGCTCGCACGTCCCCGGCCAGAAAGTTCAGGTTCGAGGCAATCGGCATAGCCTCGTCGCCCGGATACACAGTGATGGTGCCGGGCGCAGTCGGAGCAACTTCGGTCACATTGAGCACTACCGCCCCGACGTTCACCGTTGTCACTGCGCTGTTGGCGATGACCTGCAGCCGTGCGATCCCTTGGGCGCCGACTGGGACGCCGCCACTGCGGGTGTCGAGAAGCCTGGTGGGGGTCACCGGGACGAACGTGCCCGGCGCTGTCGGCACCCCACCCACGAAGTAGCCAGCCACATCAGCGATCACATGGGTGGACCCGGCTGACGAGTTGGTCAGCTTCACATACCCGTCCGACTTGGGGCTCCTGCGCGTTGCGTCAGGCTTCACACCATCCAGATGGTCTGACCATTGGCGACGATCACCAGATGACCATCGTCTCGCAGTTGGAGCGTGGCCCCGGGGTGGTTGGCGGTGCCGGTCGACCACAGCGGTGAGCCCCCCGCCGTGGTGACCACGAGGTTTCCGTCGGTCTGCATCCACGCCCGCCCCTCCGGATTCCCGGCCCACGTATTCGAGCTCCACATGGCGACCATGTTGGCGTTGTACAAGGCCAAGTTGCCGTCCCATTGCATCACCAACAAGTACTGCCCATTCGGTGAACTGATGCCGTTGCCGGGATACAGGGTTTGTCCGCCCTGCAGGCCCGTCAAGGCGTTCTTCAGGTAATACCCTGCGACGTCGGCGATGAGGTGCGTGGAGCCCGCCGATGAGTTCGCGAGCATGATCCGCCCGCTCGAGTCCGACCCCACGGACACCGCGTTCGGATACGTTTCCCCCGGACCGAAGTTGAGATTCGACACGTTGGGCTTGGCCAGGCCTGAGGGATAAGCGGTGATGTTGCCGGCTTGCGTGGGTGCGGTCTCCGTCACATTCAGCATCACGGCGCCGACCCCGGCGGCTGGCATGTAGTAGCCGGCGCTCAGGTCCACCCCGACATTGGTCGACACAGAGATGCCCCCGTTGGGCGGCAGCGGCCCAGGCGAGATCCGCGTGTCCAACGCCCGCGACGGATACACGGGGACGAACGCTCCGGCAGCCGTGGCAACCCCGCCCAGGTAGTAGCCTGCTACATCAACCACCAGGTGCACCGACCCCGCGGAGGCGTTCCACAGCGCGATCTGCCCGGTCGTCGGCTTCACCTTGACGGTCACCAGGTTGGCGCGGACGTCGCCCGGGACGAAGTTCAAATTCGAGATTCGCGGAAACGTATCGCCGAAGGGAAACACGTTGATGTTGCCGGGCGCGGTGGGGGCCACCTCGGTCACGTTCAGCACCACCGCCGCGACGTTGGTCGTGGGTACGCCGCCGAGTCCAGATACCTGGAGCACCACCCCGGACTGGCCCACCAGGGCCCCAGACCCGAGCCGAGTGTCCAGGATTCTGCTGGGGGTCACCGCAACGAACGCGCCCGGCACCGCCGGCACCCCACCGACGAAGTAGCCGGCCACGTCGGCGATCAGGTGGGTGGACCCGGCCGAAGAGTTCGTCAACTTGACGTAACCATCGGCGCCGAGCTTCACGGTGACCAGGTTCGGACGCACGTCACCGGCTCGGAAGTTCAGGTTCGACACCGTCGGCATCGAAACACCCGACGGATACACCGTGATGTTGCCAGCAGCAGTAGGCGCGACCTCGGTCACGTTCATCACCACCGCCGAGACATTCGATGTCGGGATCCCACCAGCACCGAAAATCTTGAGGTTGACCGTCCCGTTCGCGGCGACCGCACCGGCGACCCCCACGCCCGTCCCGTCCCGAGTATCGAGAATCCGAGTCGGCGTCAAAGCAACAAACGTCCCAGGTTGCTGACCCGTCGCAGCATGGGCCGGTGGCGCCACCACCCCGATCAGGGACAGGGCAACGGCGAGCACCACCAACCCCGACAGCAGAGTGCGCGCGCCGCGCGGCCTGACAGCATTCACCATGACTCGTCCCCCAAGAATGATGACGTCGACCGCGCCCGGACGGCGGTCAATATCCCTTCGATTGCAAAGCCTACAGCGGGACGAGAGGGACGCTTCCGGCAGCTGCGGGGGTCCGGAGCAACACCGGCACGATGAGCCCCTTTCCGGGCGAGACACGCGGGCGAAACGTCAAGCGTCCCGCGGGGTTAACCCCGCGGGACGCCTGTGTGGGCGCAGCTACTGCTGCGTGTCCGGACGGATGTCGATGCGCCAGCCGGTGAGGCGGGCCGCCAGGCGAGCGTTCTGCCCCTCGCGGCCGATCGCCAACGAGAGTTGGTAGTCGGGGACGATGACCCGAGCCGCCTTCGCGTACTGGTCGGTGACGATGACCTGGCTGACCTTGGCCGGGGAGAGCGCCTGGGCGAGGAACGCCTTGGGATCCTCCGACCAATCGACGATGTCGATCTTCTCTTCGTTCAGCTCATGCATGACCGCCCGCACCCGCTGCCCCATCGGGCCGATGCAGGCCCCCTTGGCGGAGACGTCCGGGTTGTGGGAGACGACGGCGATCTTCGTCCGATGCCCCGCCTCGCGGGCCAAGGACTTGATCTCCACGACGCCCTGTTCGATCTCCGGGACCTCGAGCTTGAAGAGCTTGCTCACCAAGTTCGGATGCGTGCGGGAGACCACAACCTGGGGGCCGCGCATTTCGCGCCGCACCGACACCACGTAAACGCGAATACGGGTGCCATGGGCATAGGTCTCGGTGGGCACCTGCTCGGCTAAGGGCATGATGGCCTCGATGGTGCCGAGGTCGACCCGCACCACGCGCGCATCGCGGTCCTGCTGGATGACCCCGGACACGATGTCGCCCTCGACCGCCTGGAAATGACCAAACTTCTGGTCGTCCTCGGCCTCCTGCAGGCGCTGCCGAATCACCTGGCGCGCAGTGAATGCCGCAACACGTCCGAAGCCTTCTGGGGTGTCTTCGTACTCGCCGATGACCTCACCGTCGTCGTCGAGCTCAGGTGCGTAAACAGCTGCCCGGCCGGTGCGCCGGTCCAACACCACGCGAGCGCCCTTCACCGCGCTCGGGGTCTTCTCGTAGGCGTTGAGCATCGCCTCCTCGAGAGCGTTCACCAGGATCTCCATAGGGATCCCCTTGTCGCGCTCCAACATGCGCAGCGCGCTCAGGTCGATATCCATCGTCACTCCTCGTCATCGGTATCGTCTGGGGCCGCGAAGGCGGCTTCCTCGGCGGGGGTCAGGGGGCGGTTCAGTTCAATCTGGACGACGGCGTGCCGGAGATCAGCCAGTGCGAGCACCTGCTCGACACCGACCACGTCCAGCGTCACCGCATCATCGGTCGTGGTGACAATGCGGCCAGTCACGGACGTCCCGTCGCGCAGTTCGGCCTGGATCAGGCGCGTGGCGTTGCGGCGGAAATGCTTAGGTTCGGTCAACGGACGGGTGACCCCCCGCGAAGAAACCTCGAGGACGTAGGGGGCGTCCCCGATCGAGGGTGCGTCGTCGAGGGCACGAGAGATGGCCCGGGTGGCTTGGGCGATGTCGTCCAAGGAAGGGCCGGAGCCGGTAGCGCCGTCGCCGTCCAGATAGATCTGAACCACGGCGCGGCTGCCTGCGGAGCCGATCTTGAGCCGGTCGATCTCGAGGTTGAGGCCTTCGACGATCGGCCCGACGATGGCGGCGACGTCAGCATCACGCATGGTCGAACCCCTTCCGTCAGTGCACCGCGCCAAGCAGGATCCGCGTCCAGGAGTTCCAATTGTGCGGTGCAGTTGTATCGCCGGGACCATCCCGACATCTGGGTAGCATACCCGGCTCGGTGACGGGGCACACGAGCGCTGGCGCACAAGGACGGCAGGTGGGGCGCTAGTCTCGCTGACGTGGTGAGTCGACGCACGGTCCTCGTGAGTGCCCTGGGCGTGGGCACCCTGGGTGCAACCGCGCTGGCGGGGTGCGGGATCACGCCTAGCCCGGGCCCTTCAACATCGGCCCAGCCCGCGACGCCCAGCCCCTCGCCCCTGGCCGGCGCCACGGAGGCAGAAGCCGAGTGCGTGGCACTGGAGGCCCTGGTGCGCCGTGCGACGAGCCTCGCCGCGGCGTCCCCGTTGAGCGCTGCTGACGTCGCAAACCTGGCGTGGCTCGGAACGTCCATCGCTGTCCAGAGGGGCGCCCTCGTGAAGCGATCCCCCTCCCCCAGCGCGAGCACCGTCGCCTCGCCCGAGCCGCCCTTCGCCACCGGCGCGGAGGCACTCGCCGCCGTCACGCAGCTCCTCACCGATCACGCCGCCAGTTCGTCTGCGCGCGCCAAGGGCACCACGGGTGCCGTTGCTGTGTTGTGGGCCTCCCTGGCAGCCTTCCGGGCGGCCGCCGGTCCGGCGCTGACCCCCCGAGTCTTTCAGCCGGGCCCCACGGCCACCCCGTCCACCAGCCCCAATTCCAAGGTCAAACCCACGCCGCTCTCTCCACCTGCGTTCAGCCTCGAAGCAACGCATGCGGACGGTCCGTCCGCGCCACCCGCCCCGAACGTCGAGCCGGACGCCACCCTGCTCGCCCGGGTGTATGAGATTCTCTACGGCTACCAGGTGACTTTGGCCACTCCGAGCCTGAACGCCGACAACCGGGCCCCGCTATTGGAGCGCTACGAGGCCTGGCTACGGCTTCGCGACACGCTGACCACCCGCCTACACGGCCCGGGCGCGACGCCGATGGTCTCCATTCCCCAAGCCTCACCGGCCTATCGGATCGGCGTCCCGGCCACCTTCGAGGCCGCCTTGAAGCAGGCGGCGGGCTTGGAAGCCGCGGCGGTACCGAAGTTGGCCGCCTCCTTGCTGGCGCAGACGACCCCCGACGAGGTGGCCGCAGCCGTGGACACCTTCGTGGGTGCGCACGCGGCGGCCGTCCGGTGGGGGTCCCCGCAGCTGGTCTGGCCCGGCGCTACCTGAGCGTCACCGCCTGAGCCTCACGGTCGGGTCGGCTCACTCCAGCGGCAGGAGCTTGCCCATGAAGTGGGCGATCATGCGCTGCCACGACGGCCAATCGTGGGGCACATCGTGACCCCAGTAGTCGAACGTCGCGGGGATGCCGCGCCCTGCGAGCAAGGTGTCCATCGCCCGCATCGAGGCTAGGGCCTCCTCCTCCCAGTCGCCCTGCCCGGCGGCGGCGATCAGCGTCCGCTGCCGATAGCGGTCGAGCCACGGGTGATCGTTCGGGAGCCCCGAGACAAAGTCCAACGGGGAGTTCTCGTACAACGTGGCGTCCCGCCATTCGCCGAAATAGTGGCGGGTGTCAAACAACCCCGAGAGCCAGATCATGGTGTCGAACAGGTCGGGGCGACGGAAGATGCTGATGGCGGCATGCAGGCCGCCCGCGGACGTGCCCATCACCATGGCCGTGGCGTCCGAGGCGCCGCCCCACGTCAGCATCCGGGGCAGCACCTCGCCAGCCACGTAATGGTGGTACTGCTCAAGCTGCCAAGCGCGGGCACCGGGGTCGCCGTGGCCCGACAGGCTCTCGTCGTCGAGGGAATCCACGCAGAACAGCCGCAACAACCCCGCGTCGACCCAGGGCGCCAGCACGCTGACCATGCCGAAGTTCTCGAAATCCCACGGCCGACCGGCCTGACAGGGAAACACCAAGCACGGACGCCCGGCATGCCCGTAGACCTTCAGTTCCATGTCGCGCCCGAGCACGTGGGAGTAGTCCTTGTGGTAGCTGATCTCCACCTCAGGACGCCCGATCCAGGGCGTCGGCCACGAAGGCATCCGCGACGGTCTGGTCAGGGGTGCGGAGCAGGAAGAACTCGTTGCCCATCTGCGGGACGAACATCTCGGGCTGACGGCCAGTGCGGACGATCAGCTTGCCGTACCGCGCCATGAGTTCCTCGCGGGGCACCCGGTAGTGGTGATGATCCCGGCGTCCGGCGTAGACGCAGAACTGGGCCGTGTCATTGGCGCGGGCGGCGGTGCCCGAATCTCGTCCGGTCACCAGGTCGGCGTAGATCTGGTAGACGTCGGTGGAGCGGGCGATGTTGTACATGTCGGGGGTGTCCCCGCCCGGCGGCCGCATGTTGGCCTCCAGGGCCACCAGGTCCCCCACCTCGCCGAGCCCGGCGCGCGCCTTGGTCAGCCGGAAGAACTCGAGGTGGACGAACCGGTTGCGCATGCCGAACGCGGCGATCGTAGCCCGTCCCATGGCGCGCAGGTCCTCGGGGACAACCTTGAGGATCCGGTAGGTGAGGTCGAGATCCTCGTTCACGATGTCCATCACCGACGGGGGCCACGCGATGGCGCCGTCGAAAACCGGGTTGCCAGCCCCGTCGACGATCGCGTCGTAGCTTTCGATCGTCCCGGTGACGTACTCCTCGAGCACGTACCGACCCGACACGCGTCCGATCACGTCGACGAGTTGGGCGTCCTCGTCCAAGCGTGAGGCGCCGACCGCTCCGATGCCGAACTCGGGCTTGGCGACCAGCGGGTACCCGACGGCCGTGGCGAACCCGCGCGCGGACTCGACGTCGGTGACGCGGGCCTGGCGGGCCGTCGGGATACCCGCCTTCTCGAAGATCTGCTTTTGGCCGGCCTTCGAGCGGATAATCGGCGTCGCCTGAGCGCCGTGGCCCGTCGTGACGTTGAAGTCGGTGCGCAGGTGGGCGTCCAGCCCCAGCCAGTACTCGTTGTTGGATTCGATCCAGTCGAGCTTGCCGTGGCGGTACGCGAGGTAGGCGGCCGCCCGGTAGACCTGGCCGTAGTCCTCCAGCGAGTCGACCTTGTAATACTCCGTGAGCGCCCGGCGCAAGCGCTCCGGCAGCGTCTCAAAGGCCTGGTCTCCGATGCCCAGCACCGTCACGCCACTGAGGGCGAGGTGTTCCGAGAAGTACACGTTCGGGTTGGGGAACCCGGGCGAAATCATGCAAAACGTCGTCATGGCGACTTTCTAGTCAAGGTGAATCGCGCACGACCGTAGCGCAACTCAGCTGTCGTGAGAGCCCGGACCACAGAGTGCCCGGCGCTCGTTCACGGCGACTAGTCGCCTCTGATGGCATCCGCCACGGCCGTAGCGGCCAGCGATACAGCGACGGTGGTCCGTTCACCGGAAGCCCTGTCACGAACCTCGACCACACCATCGGCGAGGCCGCGTCCGACCACGACCACCGTGGGGATCCCGAGAATCTCGGAGTCGGCGAACTTCACACCCGGTGACGCCGGACGGTCGTCCAACAAGACGTCAATGCCCAACGCCTCCAGCTCGATGGACAAGGTGGTCGCCGCCTCGAAGACGGCCGCGTCCTTGCCCGTGGCCACAATCAGCACGTCGAACGGCGCCAGGTGGCGCGGCCAGGCGAGCCCCTTCTCGTCGCAGGTGCTCTCGGCCACGGCGGCCACGGCGCGGCTGACGCCGACCCCATAGGAGCCCATGGTCACGGTGGTCAGGCGTCCGGACTGGTCCAACACCTTGAGCCCGAGGGCCTCGGCGTACTTCTTGCCCAGTTGGAAGATGTGGCCCATCTCAATGCCGCGCGCCAACTCCAACGGTCCAGAGCCGTCTGGCGCCGGATCGCCGGCGCGGATCTCGGCGACATCCAGGTAGCCGTCCGGTGTGAAGTCGCGGCCACAGACCAGGTCAACGACGTGCAGGTCACGCTCGTTGGCTCCCGTAACCCAGCGCGTGCCCGGCACGACGCGGGGGTCGACGAGGTAGCGCACCTTCGACTCAGACCGCTCGCCCAGCACCTGCGGGCCGATGAAGCCCTTGACCAGCGCGGGATAGCTTTCGAAATCGGCGTCTGCGAAGGGCACCGCTTCAGCGGGGCCGACCACGGCCTCCAAGCGCTTCAGATCCACCTCGCGGTCACCAGGCAGACCGACGACGAGAGGTGTGCGCGTGCCATCGGGCGCCACGAGCATGAACACGACGTTCTTCAGCGTGTCGGCGCCTGTCCAGGCGCGATCGGCCCGCGGCCGCTCGGCGTTCAGGCGCGCCACCAAGGTGTCGATCGTGTGATCGTTCGGGGAGGGCAGCGGGCTGGGCGGCGGCACGTCACTGGCGTCGATCGCCGCCGGGGACTGGATCTGGACGGCCTCCACGTTGGCCGCGTAGCCGCCGGGCGAACGGACGAACGTGTCCTCGCCCGCCTCCAGCACCGCGAGGAACTCCTCGGACGCCGAGCCGCCCATGGCACCCGCGTTGGCCTTGACGATCACGTACGTGAGCCCGAGGCGGTCGAAGATATTGATGTAAGCGCCGCGGTGGGCATCGTAGGAGGCCTGCAGCCCGGCCTGATCGATGTCGAAGCTGTAGCTGTCTTTCATCACGAACTCGCGTCCGCGCAGCAGGCCCGCGCGGGGGCGCGCCTCATCGCGGTACTTGGTCTGAATCTGGTACAGCGACAAGGGCAGGTCTTTGTACGAGCTGTACAGGTCTTTCACCATGAGAGTGAACATCTCTTCATGGGTGGGGCCCAGCAGGTAGTCGGATCCCTTCCGGTCCTGCAGCCTGAAGAGGTTCGGCCCGTACTCCGTCCAGCGGTTCGTGGCCTGGTAAGGCTCGCGCGGCAGCAGGGCGGGGAAGCGCACTTCCTGCGCCCCGATGGAGTCCATTTCCTCGCGGATGATCCGCTCGACCTTGGCCATCACCTTGAGCCCCAGCGGCAGCCAGGAGTAGATGCCGGGGGCGACGCGACGGATGTAGCCAGCGCGGACGAGCCACCGATGGCTCGCCACCTCGGCGTCGGCCGGATCGTCGCGAAGGGTACGGACGAACAACTGCGACATGCGAGTCACCACGAGCGGGACTCCTCTCCGAACTAGATCGCCGTCATCCTAGCGGGCACGGACCCCAACCCCCGGCGGGGACGGATATCCCCCGCAGTCGCCGTGGGAATGCGACCACGGTCTCAATCCGTCCGACACGCCGGACGCCAAATCGCCGGAATCTGGCCGACGCCCCGCCCGAGTCCTAATGTGAGCCTCAGATCGCAAGGGTTGTGGTCGAGAAGGAGGAACCACATGGCCACCGATTGGGCTGCGGACGTCAAGAAGTACCGTCCCAACGCCGACGACAAGGTCATCACCGGGATCGTCAAGCACTGCGGAATCGCCCTCCAGCGGGTGGATTCATCGCTGGTCTCCTTCTCGGACAAGTCCGAGACCGATCGCGTCCGCGAAGGCTTCATGAAGAAGAAGCTGGCCCTCACCGAGTCCGACGATGTTCTCGATGCCGCCCTCGCCAAGGTCGGCGAGGAGCTCAAGGGAGTGAACCGCAAGAACCGCGTCACGGTCTACTACATGCTCGCTGAGCAGTTCAACAAGTTGTCCCTGTTCGGCTGAGCAGGCCCCTCGACCCCCACCGATTCGCCACGGTGCTCTAGTAGAGCACCGTGGCGAACTCGTTGTGGAAGCGAAAACCCGCGCGCTGGTAGGTCGCAATAGCGGCCACGTTGAAGTCATTAACGTAGAGCGAGATGGTGTGAAAGCGCCCCGCCAGCAGGCGACACACCGCGGCTACCGCTGGCGCCGCCCAACCCCGCCCGCGAAACTCCGGATCGATCCACACGCCCTGGAGCTGCGCCACCCCACCCGCGGCGTTCCCCACGTCGGTCTTGAAGACCACCCGGCCCGCATGGACGATCGCATAGGCGTGCCGGTCACTGATGAGGCCTTGGACGTGGCGGCGATAACCCCACGCGTTGCCCTCCAACGGGTCAGCGCCCACCTCTTCGGTGTACATGTCGACCGCGGCCGAGAAGTAAGACGCAAACTCTCCCGAGGTGGCCAGGTGCACTCGCGGATCCGACGGCACGGCGGGCTCGCCCCGCAGCACCATCACCGGCTGAGCGGGACGCACCTCGCGCACATGAGACCACACGCGTCCCCACGAGGCTCCCAACGCGCCCCACAGGGCCATGGCCTCCTCGTTGGGACCCACGATGCTGAGGGCGCCACGATCGGGAAGCTGCTCGGCGAAGGCGCGACAGGCCTCCCGATCGGCGGAGACGGTCACGAGGTTAGAGCCCACATGCAGCAGCGCGCGGGGGTCATGCGCGGGGTAGGCGAGGAGGCGTCCGGGCACCCGCCGGTCGAGTAGCCCGGCGTCGAGGCGTCCGGCCACGAAGACGTGTGAGACCGGATCGGCGGCCACGAGGCGACGGGCGAGTGGTTCGTCCTCGCGGGCAAGCTGGCGGACCTCCATGGGGGTGACGAGATCCTCAGGCGATGACGACCTGCGGGGAGCCGAGCTCACCCGACTCGGCAGCCAGGCGGTTCGCCTCCTCGATCAGGGTGGCCACGATTTCGGACTCGGGGACGGTCTTGAGCACTTCGCCCTTGACGAAGATCTGACCCTTGCCGTTGCCGGCCGCCACGCCGAGGTCGGCCTCGCGGGCCTCCCCCGGACCGTTGACGACGCACCCCATCACGGCGACACGGAGCGGGACGGTCATGCCCTCCAGGCCCGCCGTGACCTCGTCCGCGAGCCCCCAGATGTCCACCTGGGCCCGACCGCACCCCGGGCACGAGACGATTTCGAGCTGCCGCGGTCGCAGGTTCATGGCCTCGAGAAGCTTGGTGCCGACCTTGACCTCTTCGATGGGCGGGGAGGACAGGGAGACGCGGATGGTGTCGCCGATGCCCTCGGCGAGCAGGATGCCGAACGCGAGGGACGATTTCACGGTGCCCTGCATCATCGGGCCCGCCTCGGTGACGCCCAGGTGCAGCGGCACGTCGGTGGCGGCAGAGAGCTGCCGATAGGCGTTCACCATGACGACCGGGTCGTGATGCTTGACCGAAATCTTGTAGTCGCGGAACCCCACCTCTTCGAAGAGTGCCGCCTCCATCAGAGCCGATTCGACGAGCGCCTCCGCCGTCGCCGACCCGTACTTCTTCATGATGCGCGGATCAAGGGAGCCCGCGTTCACGCCGATCCGCAGGCTCACGCCGGCGTCGGTGGCCGCCTTGGCGATCTCGGCGATCTTGTCGTCGAACGCCTTGATGTTGCCCGGGTTCACCCGCACGGCAGCACAGCCCGCGTCGATGGCCGCAAACACGTACTTCGGGTTGAAGTGGATGTCGGCGATCACCGGGATGCGGCTCTTCTTGGCGATGATGTGCAGCACATCCGCGTCGTCTTGGCTCGGC
The DNA here is from genome assembly GCA_016716635.1 of Micropruina sp. Classification (GTDB taxonomy): domain Bacteria; phylum Actinomycetota; class Actinomycetes; order Propionibacteriales; family Propionibacteriaceae; genus JADJVZ01. The sequence goes on along the minus strand of JADJVZ010000011.1, from coordinate 453,661 downwards.
ACGGCCACGCGGACGATGTCACAACCGGTCGCCGTGAGCTCGGCAATCTGCTGCAGCGTGCCATTGATATCGGTGGTCTTCGTCGTGGTCATCGACTGCACGGAGACGGGTGCGCCGCCACCGACCGGGACCGAGCCGACATTGATCCGACGGGTGGGGCGGCGGGGGGCCAAGACCGGCAGAGGTGCCTGCGGCATTCCGAGGTTGATCGTCATGGGACGTCCCTTCTACAAGATCTTGATCGGGCTCAGGATGTCAGCCACGATCAGCACCGCGCCACACAAGAGCAACAGTGCACCGACGGCGTACGCCACGGGAAGCAGTTTGGCCGTATCGGCCGGGCCTGGATCGGGCTTGCCCCGCAGCCGGGCTACCTGGCGGCGAATCCACTCATAGATCGCGCTGGCGACGTGGCCGCCGTCCATCGGGGGCAGCGGCACGAGGTTGAACAGGGCCAGGAAGAGGTTGAGTGAGCCGAGCAGCAGCCCGAAGGTGGCGGCCTTGGCGCCGACGTCCAGCTGCGGCGAGGCGGCGACCTGCCCCGCGGCGGCGCTGGCCCCGACGATGCTCATCGGGCTGTTGGGGTCGCGTGGCTTGCCGGTCACCATGTTGACGACCACGTTGTAGGTCTTCACCGGCAGTTGGACGATCGCCACCACCGATTGCTTGCTGAGGGTCCACATGTCCGAGGCAGCCTCAGCCGGACCGCCCTTGACGAGCGATTGCTCGAAATACACCCCGAGCCACCCGGCCGAGATGATGGTGCTCGGATCAACCGGATCCCGCACGCCGTCAATGACCGTGTGGACCGTCGGCAGCGTCGTCCGGACTCCCGCTCGCTCGACCACGATGCTGGCCTCGTGATCGAGGTTGGTGCGGATCAGCTCCCCCAACTGCGGTTGCGAGGTGATCGCGGTGCCATTGAAGGCCACCACCACGTCTTGAGCCTGTATCCCGGCTTGGGCGGCCGGAGACTTGGGGTCAGAAGCTGCGCAGATAGTCGAGTTGGCGTCGGCGCGCAGCACGCACGGCATGATCTCGTGGACGGTGGTGGTCGGGCGGTACTGCCCATACAGCGCATCGACCGACAAGAAGCACAGGAACGCGATGAGCAGATTCATCGTGATGCCACCCGCCATGATGACGAGCTTCTTCCACGTCTTTTGCTGGTAGACCAAACGGTTCGCGGTGCGGTCGGCTCTGCGAATGTCTTCCCATTCCGCTGCACGGGCTTCGTCCGCCAAGTTCTGGAGCCAACCAGGCGGTGCATCCTCGCGCCGCGGCGGGTACATACCGAGCAGCTTGTTGTAGCCGCCCAGCAGGATCCATTTGATGCCGTACTCGGTTTCGCCCACCTTGCGCGACCAGATCTTCGGACCGAAGCCCACGAAGAACTCCGTGATCCGGACGTTGAAGATCTTGCCCGGCAGAAAGTGGCCGAACTCGTGCGCGACGATGGAAAGGATGATGAGCAGGAAGAAGAGCAACCCAAACGCGATGGACACCAACGTGTCGGTCATGCGTCCCGCTCCGTTTCTGCGTGGGCGAGGCCCGCGCGGTTTTCTACCTCATGCTGCACGCCGTCCAGTCTCTCATCCGGCCCAAGGCGTGGTTCAATCGGGGCACCATGAGCGTTGAAATCGAGTCCGTGGAGGCGCTGCGCGACCGCCTCGCCGTTGGTGTGGGCCTGGCTGGAAGCTTCATCCAGGCCGTGGATCTCACGGGGCAAGACACGCTATTGGCGGGGGTGGACGTCCGCGAAGCGACCTTTCTCGGCTGCACCATCGATGACGTCCTGGCGAGTCGGCTGCGCCGCGGCGGGGCCCTGATCTTTCCGCAGCTGCCCAGCGTGCCGTTCGAGGCCTATCGGGCCCGGCTGTACGCCGCCGAGGAGCTCTATGCAGGGCTCGCCGAGGGCGGTTACGCGGCCACGCTGGACGCCCGCATCTATCGCTGGTCCCGCGAGGTGGCCCGGGCCGGTGAACTGGGGCCGCAACTCGCGTGCGTGCTGCATGACAATTCGATTCACGACGCCATGGAGGAACTCCCGGCGCTCGCCCACCCGCGCGCCATCGTCGGGGTCATGGGTGGCCACGCGCTCACCCGCGGCTCGGCGGGCTACGCCGATGCCGCCCGGCTGGGCCACGCGCTGGCCGCGCGGGGGCTCACCGTCGTGACCGGCGGTGGTCCGGGAGCCATGGAGGCCGCGAACCTGGGCGCGGCCCTCCAGGGCACCGCGGACGACATGGCGGCCGCGTTAGAGGTGCTGGCCGCCTCCCCCGATTTCACGTCCGACGTCGACGGTTGGGCCGCGGCCGCGTTCGACGTCCGGCACCGCTGGCCCTGCGGGAACCCCAGCATCGGCGTCCCGACCTGGTTCTACGGTCACGAGCCGCCCAACGCCTTCGCCACCGATATCGCGAAGTTCTTCGCCAATGCCCTGCGCGAGGACTTCTTGCTGCGCCTGTGCCGGGGTGGGTTGGTGTTCGTCCAAGGCGCGGCCGGGACCGTCCAAGAAATCTTCGACACCCTCACCAGCAACTACTACGCCGCGAGCCCGGACGCCGTGGCCCCGATGGTGCTGGTGGGTCGCGAGTATTGGACGACCAGCGTCCCGGTATGGCCGCTGTTGCACAAGCTGGCGGACGGTCGTCCGATGGCGCCGATGATCCACCTGGTCGACACCGTCGATGAGGCACTCGACCTCGTCGGCTAGCCCTTACTGCCGCCTCATTCGCTACCTGCTGAGCGCCGGGGAGGGGCGGGTTTTGGGGTGAACGGGTTGTTCGGCTCACCGTCGCCGTCCCACTCGTCTCTCCTGCCCACCTTGCTGGCGCTAGGCGTCTTTGCTGGCGCTATGTCGCCAGCAAAGACGCCGACCGCCAGCAAGGTCGGGTTGGCGGCGGGGCAGGGGCTGTGGGGGGAGGTGTTGGGCAGGCAGCTTTCACTCCCACTGGTAGGGCGACCCCTGGGCCGCCCTACTTGGGAGGCTCCCGACATCAGACGATTCCGAGGACGAACTCCATCGTGACTGTGTCCGGGGCCACCCGATATTGCGGGGCCGTGGCCGGTCCGCAGGAGGCCGTGCCGATGCCGGCCATGCGAGCGTCCACGGTGAGCCACACGCTGTCTGAACTCGGTAGCTCCTCAGGGTGTGTGGCCTGGTCCAACTGCAGCGGCGACCAACGGCAGACGCTGAAACCGGGAGTCGCCGTGGCAGTCGGGACGAACGTGATCGTCAGCCGACGCGCCGCCACCTCAAGGGCGACGCTGCCGACCTCACCTCGATGGCCACCCTCCTGCGGGCGGATGTTGGGCCCCCAGAGATCGTCGATCGAGCCTTGGAAAGTACCCAGCCGGGCCCCCTCCTCCATGTCCGAATAGTTCTCGGACGGGCCAAGACCCCACCAGGTCACGTGCGCCGAACCCCAAGGATCCGCAGGCAGGGCCGCGGCGAGTCCGATCCGGGGCAACGCCTCGGGCCAGTCTCCGTCGAAGCTGAAGGTCGCCGTCACGCGCGGCGCGTCTTGGTCGTCCCAGATGAGTTCGGTGGTGAGGCGACGCTGACGACTGGGCACGCCGCTGACAATCACCTGCCGACCAGGCTCTGACAGCGCCAGGCGGTGTTCCAGCAGGTGGAGTCGGGCGTCCGCCCAGAGGTCCGCGTCCGAGGGGTGACCCCCTCGGTCGTTGTCGGTCGGGGCCCGGAAGAGGGTCGGCCGCAGGGACCGAAGGAATGCCTCTGCGAGGGCTGCCGAGCCACCGGGCGCCGGGGCGGGGACCGCCGCGGCACCCACCCACTGGCGGACGCTCATCACGCGGCGCCCGTCGGGAACCGTCTCGCCCACCCGCGGGAGCAGCAGCCCTCCGGAAGCCGGCTCCACCTCGCGGGGTGCGCGCGGCGCCAGGCCGGGAACGTGGGGATCGAGCACCGCGGCTGTGACCGCCGCAGCTTGAGCCAGCGCGGCGTGAAGTTCGGGTACCGCCAACACCACGGTCTCCCCCGGCGACAAGGTGGGCACGGCGAACTCGCCGCACACCGCCTCCGTGGGCGACACGGCCTCCCAGGCCACCGCCAGCCCCGCGATGGGCCGCTGGGTCAGCCGCGAGGTGACCGTTATCGAGCCGCTGCCGTCCGGCACCGCGATCACGGGCGCCACCGCGTTGGCCCAGGCCACGAGGCCCGCCGACGGGAGAGAGTGGGCGTCCACCAGGCCGTCGCACACGAAATTGCCGTCGTGGACCGCTTCGCCGAAGTCACCGCCGTAGCCCAGGGCCGTCCGACCGTCGGGCAGAACGCGGTCCAGCGCATGGTCGCGCCATTCCCAGACACAACCACCGGAGTGCCGAGGGTGGGTCATGGCGTCCACGTAGCCGCTGATCCCACCGGGCCCCGTGCCCATGGCGTGGACGTACTCACATAAGAAGTAGGGCTGGGTGCGGAGGTGCGCCGCCTGGGCCGCGCTCACCCGGTTCGCGTCGTGCGTGGCGGCCGCGACAGGGCCGGAGGATTGGTTGAGGACGAGATCGACCTCGTCCGTCGTGGGATACATGCGGGAGTACACGTCGGTGTAGTCCGCCTCGTGGTCCCCCTCGTAGTGGACGGGCCGCGACGGATCGCGCCTGTGCACCCAGGCCGAGTTCGCCGCCAGATTCACCCCGGTCGCGGCCTCGTTGCCGAGGCTCCACGCGATGACGCAGGCGTGGTTCTTGTCGCGCTCGACGGTCCGCACCTGGCGATCCATGAGGGCATCGGCCCACCGCGGATCATCGGAGGGATTTCCCGCCCAACCATCGAATACGAAACCGTGCGTTTCGTAATCGTTCTCGAGCATGACGTAGAAGCCCAGTTCGTCGGCGATATCGAGCACTCGGGGGTGAGGCGGGTAGTGGGACGTCCGGATGGTGTTGACGTTGAATGCCTTCATGAGAGCCAGATCGGCGCGCGTCCAGGCCTCATCGAAGACGCGCCCGACCCGGTGATGCACCTCGTGGCGGTTAACCCCCCACAGCTTCACGGGGTGACCGTTGACCTGCCAGACGCCGGCGACAATCTGCGAGCGCCGGAACCCGACCTGCAGCTCGACGACCTCGCCTCGGGACGTCACCTGAGCCGCATACAGCCGAGGATCCTCGGCGCTCCAGGGCGCGACCGCCCCCACGTCGAGCGGACGCACGTCATCGGCGGACGTCCAGCGCACCTCGACGCCAAGCTCAGCGATGCGAAGCGTGACCGGCCACGCGGCCGCATCGGCCCGAATCTCCGGATCAAGCGCACCGCGCCCCGTCTCCGGATCAAAGTCGGCCCGCAGCCAGACGTCGTCGAGGCCCCCTACCGGGCGATGCAGAATCTCGACGTCGCGGAAGATGCCGGGCAGCCACCACTGATCCTGATCCTCAAGGTAACTACCGGACGACCATTGCCGCACCGTGATCTCGAGGTCGTTCGCCCCAGAGCTCAGCAGCCCCGTGACGTCGAACTCGCGAGTGAGGCGCGACCCGCGCGTCATGCCCACGGGCTCACCGTTCAGCACGACCGTGGCCTCGGATTCCACCCCCAACAGGCGCAGTCGGTCACCGCCATCCGCCGGCCAGCTTTCCGGCAGGGTGAACGAGCGCCGATACCGCCCCACCGGACCATCTTCCGGCACATACGGCGGATCGACCGGGAAGGGGTACTGCACGTTTGTGTAAGCCGGACTCCCCCACACGCCGTCGCCTTCCAGCACCCAGTGGGCCGGGACGGGCATGGTCCCGGTACGGACGCTCCCTCCCGCCGTGAGCTGGAAGTCCCATTCGCCGCTCAGGTCGAACGCCACGGCGTCCGTCTGGAGGTGGGAGCGTGGCGCAACCACCCGCCCGGCATACGGGAGGAAGGGGTCATCGACGATTGACACCATCGAGGGTTCTCCTTGTCTGACCGGGGCGCCTGGCCGAGAACTGCGTGGCCGACGACCGGATCGCGAACGTCTCATGATCGTATTGGTCCCCAAGGCTCGAGCTCAGGGTCGGCTTGTCGCGCGCGCGTCACCAGGCCAAGGGAATGGTTGGGATCGCCCACGCTGACCAGCTTGACCAGCCCAGCATCGATCGAGGGATCGTCCGGGAGCCCCTACTCACCACCAGCCGAGGAGCTGACCTCCGATGCGGATGATGAAACCGGTGACCACCACCACGAAGACTCCGCGAATGAACCCACGACCGCGGGCGACCGCGACGCGCGCCCCCGTCCAGCCGCCCACGAGATTCGCCCCGCCCATCGCGAGTCCGACCCCCCACGAAACGGCGTCCCGGGGAATGAAGACAGCGAGGGCGCCCAGGTTGGTGGCCAGGTTGGCGATCTTCGCCTTGGCGGAGGCTTGCAGGAAGTCGTAACCCATCAGCCCGACCAGCGCGAACAGCAAGAACGACCCGGTGCCGGGACCGAGCAGTCCGTCGTAGCAGCCGATCGCGGCTCCTACCACGAGGGCGGCGGCCAGGTGCTTGCCGCCCCCGAAGCGCAACGCCGTGACCTTGCCCAGGTCGGGCACGGCCAACGTGTAGCCGCCCACCAGGATGAGGGCGACCAAGATGATCGGGTTGAACCAGGATTTCGGGATCTGGCTCGCCAACGTGGCCCCGAACGCGGATCCTAAGAAGGCGGTCGCTGCCAAGGGCAAGGCCGTGCGAAGGTCCGGACGCACGCGCCGGTAGTACGTCACCGCCGAGACGGACGTCCCGCACGCGCTCGCGAGCTTGTTGGTAGCCAGGAGTTGGACGGGGGCCGCCTGCGGAAAGGCCAGCAGCAGCGCGGGCAGTTGAATGAGGCCGCCGCCGCCACCCACGGCATCGACCCAGCCCGCAAGAAAGCCGGCCCCGATCAGAGCCAGCAACAGCCAGGGCTGGATGTCGGTCACGCCGACGTGATCTCCGTGGCGGCCAACTGCCCGCAGGCGCCGTCGATCTCGCGTCCGCGCGTGTCACGAACGGTGACGGGCACGCCGCGCGCATCGAGTCGGTCGACGAAGGCGTCAGAATCAGCGCGGCGCGAGGCCGTCCACTTCGATCCCGGCGTCGGGTTCAGTGGAATCAGGTTCACGTGGACCCAGCCGCGACCGCGCTTGTTCAGTTCCTTGGCGAGGAGGTCGGCGCGGGAGACCTGATCGTTGATGTCGCGGATCAGGGCGTACTCGATCGAAACTCGACGCCCGGTCGCGTCGAAGTACGCCCGCGCCGCATCGAGCGTTTCGGCCACGTTGTAGCGGGTGTTGATCGGGCACAGCTCATCGCGCAGTTCGTCATCCGGAGCGTGCAAACTGAGCGCGAGGGTGAGCGGGAGCCCCTCTTCGGCGAGTTTGCGCATCCGCGGTGCGAGCCCGACGGTCGAGACGGTCAACCCGCGGGCGCTGAGGCCTAAGCCATCCGGTTCGGGCGTGACGAGCGTCCGCACGGCGCGCATCACGTTGTCGTAGTTGACCATGGGCTCCCCCATGCCCATGAACACGACGTTGCTGAGACGTCCCGGCCCACCCGGGACCTCACCGCGGTTCAGTCGGGCGGCAGCGACCACGACCTGTTCGACGATTTCGGCGGTCGAGAGGTTGCGTTGCGGCCCGCCCTGGCCAGTGGCGCAGAAGGGGCACGCCATGCCGCAGCCCGCTTGCGACGAGATGCACAGGGTGGCGCGCGGACGCCCAGAGCCGCTCGCTCGGACGCCGGGCACGCCGTACCGCATCAAGACACTCTCGATGAGCGACCCATCATGCAGGCGCCACAAGGTCTTGATCGTCGTGCCGCCATCGCAAGACTGTTCGCGGACGGGGGTCAGTAACGCCGGGAACAACGCCTCCGCGACCTGCGCGCGCGCAGCCAGGGGCAGATCCGCCCAGGCCAGCGGGTCGAGCTCAAGCCGTCCGAGGTACTGGCGCGAGATCTGGTCGGCGCGGAACGTGGGCAGGCCGAGCTCGGCGACCGCCGCCATGCGTCCGGGCTTGTCCAGGTCCAGCCAGTGCCGCGGCGGCATGCTTCGGCGCGGGCCACCACGCATCACGAGCGGAACCCGACGCCCGACGCGCACGTGCTGGTCGAGCTCCGATTCCAGAGCTAGCTCTTCGCGGCTGCGTCCGTCTCTTGCTTCAGTCACGCGCTGGGCACCATCAGATAAAGGGCGAACCAGGCCACCGGAGCGCTCGCCAGGATCGAGTCGAGGCGATCCATGACACCCCCGTGACCCGGCAGGAAGGAACTCATGTCTTTGATGCCGACGTCGCGTTTGATCAGCGACTCAATGAGGTCGCCCGCCGTGGCCGACACGACCATGAGTAGACCGAAAATCAGCCCGAGCCACCAGGGCCGCTGCATCAGGTAGGTGAAGGCGACTGCGCCCGTCGACGACGCGAGGAGGATGGAGCCCGCGAGCCCCTCCCAGGTCTTCTTCGGCGAAATGGTGGGCACCATTTGATGTCGTCCAAGCCAGGCGCCGATGGCGTAGCCACCGGTGTCGCTGCCCGCGATACACAGCAGGACTGTGACGATCCGAGCCGGGCCGTTGTCCGCCGCCAAGAGCAGCGACAGAAACGATCCGAGGAGTGCGATGTACCCGACGATGAACAGGCTCGCTGCCGAGTCGCGGACGTAACCCTCGGCGCCGCCGAACATCCGCCATACCAAGCTGGCGAGAACCGTGAAGCCGAGACAGGCCAACAGCACCATGTGCCATGGGATCCCCAGACCCCCCACGTTCTGGGCGGCCGCGTAGGAGGCCGCCAGGCACGCGTTGATTCCCACGACGATGGGGATGATCGAAGAGTGCATCTCGATCTTGCCCAAGGCCTGGTGCACCTCGACCGCACCCAAGGAGAACAGCACGCAGAGAAGCAGCACGAACCCCCACGGAAAATAGGCCAGGGTCACAATGACAATCGCCAGCAGCGCCAGGCCCACGACAGTGGCGGCCGGGAGATCCCGACCGCTTGTGCGGGCTGGCGCCGTTGGCGACTGATCAGCTTGGGTCATTAGACCTCGAGCAGCTCGACTTCCTTGGCCTTCAAGATCTCGTCGACCTGGTCGGTGTACTTCTTAGTGATGCCGTCGAGCTGCTTCTCGGCGCGGGTCGAGTCGTCCTCGCCGATCTCTTTGTCCTTCAGCAATTTGTGGACGGCCTCGTTGGAGTGGCGGCGCGTATTGCGCACCGCGATCCGGGCCTCTTCCGCCTTGTGCTTGGTGACCTTGATGTACTCCTTGCGACGCTCCTCGGAGAGGGGAGGCAGCACCAGTCGAATGGTCGCGCCGTCGTTGCTCGGGTTGACCCCCAGGTCGGAGTCGCGAATCGACTTCTCGATGCCCTTCGTCGCCCCGCGATCGAAGGGGGTGATGATGACCGTCCGGCCCTCCTGGACCTGGAAGGTGGCCAACGACTGCAGCGGCGTCGGTGCCCCGTAGTAGTCCACCAGGATCTTGCTGAACATGGCCGGGTGCGCGCGTCCGGTGCGGATACCCGCGAATTCCTCGCGGAGGTGTTCCACCGCACCCTTCATCTTGTGTTCGGTGTCGGCGACGATCTCGGGGATCACTGCTCGGCCTTTCTGTTGGGATTACCGGGTCTGCTGGCCACGCCTAGGCGTGAACGGTGGTACCGATCTTCTCACCCGCGACGACCCGGGCGATATTTCCCGCCCCGCCGAGGTCGAAGAAGATCATCGGAAGCTTGTTGTCGCGGGCCAAACTGACGGCCGTCGCATCGGCCACCTTGAGGTCGCGCGAGAGGAACTCGTCGTAGGTGAGTTCGTCGAAACGCTTGGCGTTCGGGTTCTTTGCCGGGTCGGAGTCGTAGACCCCATCGGTGCCCTGCTTGGCCATCAACAGCACCTGCGCCTTGATTTCCAACGCCCGCTGGGCGGCAACGGTGTCGGTGGAGAAGTACGGCATGCCCGACCCGGCGCCAAAGATGACCACGCGACCCTTTTCGAGGTGACGCTCGGCGCGGCGCGGGATGTAGGGCTCGGCGACCTGACCCATGGTGATGGCGGTTTGGACGCGCGTCTGCACACCCTGCTTCTCGCAGAAATCCTGCAGCGCGAGGCAGTTCAACACCGTGCCCAGCATGCCCATGTAGTCGGCGCGGTCACGGTCCATGCCGCGCTGCTGCAGTTCGGCGCCGCGGAAGAAGTTGCCGCCGCCTGTCACGATCGCTACCTGGACGCCGGATTCGACGACGGTCTTGATCTGTTTGGCAATGGAAAGCACCACATCGGGATCAACGCCGATTTGCCCACCCCCGAAGGCTTCGCCCGAAAGCTTCAACATCACGCGGGTATAGGGGCTCGCCATGGGGGTTCCTTTGCGCCGATCAACGTTCGGCACCACTGTAGTGGGTGACCGGCCCTGAGGTCTGGGCCCCGAGGCGCCTGGAGGGCGTCCGGTAGTTGGACCCTTGCCCTTCGCGACCAAAGTGTCCGCTGATCGCGGTCGATAATGGTGGCATGTCCGAGACACCGCCGCCCGCCCGCACAATCCGTCTGGTGGCGGTCGACATGGACGGCACCTTCCTCAGTCCCGAAAAGTCCTACGACGGCGCGCGGTTCGCACGAATCCGCCAGACGATGCGCGACCGGGGCATCACGTTCGTGGTGGCGAGCGGTAACCAGTATTGGCAGTTGGCCGGCTTCTTCCCCGACCACCCAGACAACTACTACCTGGCGGAAAACGGCGCTTTCATCGTGGGTCCGGACGGCGAACTGCGGGTCAGCATGCTCGCGGACGCCACGGTATCGACCTTGCTGGATATCTTCGACGATGGCCTGACGATCGATCCCGTCCTCTGCGGGCACCACAGCGCCTACGCGTCCGCGACCGTCGATCCGCGCGTACTGCCCAAGCTGCAGCACCACTACACCCGGTTCGAGCTCGTGGACGATCTGCGGGCGGTCACCGATGGGGTGCTGAAGTTCACGGCAGTCAGTCCTACCGGTGACCTCGCGGACGGGCTCGCCCGGCTGATCGCCGAGGCCCCGGCGGACGTGGCGGTGGTCTCCCCCGGCAACGACTTCCTGGACATCAATCGCGTGGACGTCAACAAGGGCGAAGCCTTGGCGTGGCTGGGCGCGCAACTCGGGATCGCCACCGCCGACATGGTGGCCTTCGGCGACGGCCAAAACGACATCGAGATGCTGCAGACCGTGGGCCTTGGGGTGGCCATGGCGAACGCCATGGACGCGGTCCATGAGGTGGCCGACGACAAAACCCACTCCAACGCTGACTCCGGCGTGCTGACCTATCTTGAGAACCTGCTAGACCTGTGAGCACGTCCGGACGCCTGCACCCAGCCTGGGGCGTCGCGGCCGCGACCTTCCTGACCTCCATCGGCGCGGCGGGCTTCCGCGCAGCCCCCGGGGTGCTGATGACGCCACTGAACCACGAGTTCGGCTGGCCGATGGCGCTGATGGGATCCGCGGTCTCGATCAACCTGCTGCTCTACGGGCTCGCGGCGCCCTTCTCGGCGGCACTGATGCAACGCTTCGGAGTACGCCGGGTGGCGTTGGTCGCCCTGCTGCTCATCGCGCTCGGGGCCACCTTGCCGATCTGGATGACCGAGCCCTGGCAGTTATTGGTCTGCTGGGGGCTGCTCATTGGGGCCGGGACGGGCGCGCTCTCGATGTCGTTCATCGCGGTGGTCACGGGGCGCTGGTTTGAGGCGAAGCGTGGTGTGGTGACCGGTGTTCTCACCGCGGCGGCGGCCACCGGGCAACTGGTGTTCCTGCCCGCCATGGCGTGGTTGGAGACCGAGCATGGCTGGCGCGCAGCCACCCTCGTGACGGGCGCCGCATGCCTCCTGGTCGTCCCGATCGTGGCGATCTTCCTGCGCGACTCCCCCGCCTCGATCGGTACCACCCCCTATGGGGCGCCCACAGACGCGGTGCCTACGTTCCCGCCGCTGACCCCGGCGCCTGTCCGGACGGCGCTGACGACGCTTCGGGACGCCGCCAAGACCCCCGTGTTTTGGCTGCTGGCGGGCAGCTTCGCCATCTGTGGCATGAGCACCAACGGGCTCGTTGGCACCCATTTCATTCCCGCCGCCCACGATCACGGGATGCCCAGCACCACCGCCGCCGGCTTGTTGGCCCTGGTAGGCATCTTCGATGTCGCGGGCACCATCGCGTCGGGCTGGCTCACCGATCGCGTGGATCCGCGCTGGCTGCTCGGGTTCTACTACGCCGGACGGGGCCTCTCCCTGGCCTTGTTGCCGTCGTTGTTCACCGACAACGTCCAACCGAGCATGGTGGTGTTCGTGCTGTTCTACGGCCTGGACTGGGTGGCGACCGTCCCGCCCACCATCGCGCTGTGCCGAACGGCCTTTGGGTCGGCGCAGGGCCCCATCGTGTTCGGGTGGGTGTTCGCGAGTCACCAGATCGGGGCCGCCATCGCGGCGTCAGCCGCGGGTGCCGTCCGTGACAACCTGGGCAGCTACACGCTGGCGTTCTATGTCGCTGCCGGCCTCTGCGCCCTCGCGGCCTGGATGTGTTTGGCCATCAAGCGCGGCCGACCGACCCACGCCGAACCAGTTCTCATGAGTTGACGCCCGCTCTCCTACCCTGCCGTTTCCACCACTACCCTGCCGTTTCCACCACTACCCTGCCGCTGGAACGGCAGGGTAGGCGCATGAGCGGCAGGGTAGCTGAGATGGAGGCAAGGGCTGCCCGTTTCCACCACTACCCTGCCGTTTCCACCACTACCCTGCCGTTTCCACCACTACCCTGCCGTTTCCACCACTACCCTGCCGCTGGAACGGCAGGGTAGGCGCATGAGCGGCAGGGTAGCTGAGATGGAGGCAAGCGCAGGAAGGATGGCGGCAGCCGAAACAACGCAAAAGCCGGTCGGGGCGAACCCGACCGGCCTCTGGCGTTGTGCGTTAGCCGCCCGCGGAGAAGCGGACGAACCGGGTGACGGTCACGCCGTTCTCCTTGAGGAGCTGGCCGACGGTCTTCTTGTCGTCCGACACGGAAGCCTGCTCGACGAGCACGACCTCCTTGTAGAAGCCGCTCACGCGACCGTCCACGATGCGCGGGATGATCGCCTCGGGCTTGCCCTCTTCGCGAGCGGTGAGCTCGGCGATCTTGGCTTCGTTGGCCACGACGTCCGCAGGAACCTCGTCGCGCGTGACCCACTGGGGGCTCATGGCCGCGATCTGCATGGCGACGCCGCGGACGAAGTCCTCGGAGCCACCCTCGTACTCGACCATGACGCCGACCTGCGGCGGGAGGTCGGAGGAACGCTTGTGCAGGTAGATCGTCGAGGTGCCCGCGAAGTGAACGCCGTTGGCGATCTCAAGCTTCTCGCCGATCTTGACGGCCAGCTCGTCGACGGCCTCGCCGGCGGTCTTGCCGGAGGGGAGCACAGCGGCCCGGACCTCGTCGGTCGTGGACGCCTTCGCGTTGTGCGCGGCCTCGGCGATGTCCTGCGCCAGGGCCATGAACTCGGCGTTCTTGGCGACGAAGTCGGTCTCGGCGGCGAGCTGGATCACAGCGTTGCCGTGCGAGGCGACCAGGCCGTTGCTGGCCTCACGATCGGCGCGCTTGGCCATCTTGGCCTGGCCGCTCACGCGGAGGATCTCGATGGCGGCGTCAAAGTCGCCGTCGGCCTCGGTGAGGGCCTTCTTCGCGTCCATCATGCCGGCGCCGGTTTGATCGCGGAGCTTCTTCACATCTGCTGCAGTGATTGCCATGTGGTTACCTTTCCAAAATCTCTAAGCGAGCGTCACTTGGCCTCGTCGGCGACCGCCTCAGCGGCCTCCACGACGACCTCGGGAGCCACCTCGGCGACCTCAACGACCTCGACCGGGGCGACCTCGACGGCGACGGCCTCGACCGGAACCTCAGCGACCTCGGTCACCTCAGGAGCGACCTCGACGACCTCGGCCACCTCAGGGGCGACCTCAACGGCGGCGACCGGGGCAGCACCGGCGAGGAGTTCCATCTCCCAATCGGCCATGGGCTCGGCCGCTTCGCCGGTCGACGCGGCGGACGACGAGCGGGACAGGAGCCCCTCGGCGGCGGCGTCGGCGATGATCCGGGTGAGCAGGGCGACGGAACGAATCGCGTCGTCGTTGCCCGGGATCGCGAAGTCGACCTCGTCGGGATCACAGTTGGTGTCGAGGATGCCGACGATCGGGATGTGGAGCTTGCGCGCCTCATCGATCGCCAGGTGCTCCTTCTTGGTGTCGACGACCCAGATCGCCTGCGGGAGGCGGGTCATGTCGCGGATACCGCCAAGGGTCTTGGCGAGCTTGTCCTTCTTGCGGCGCTGCTGCAGGAGCTCCTTCTTCGTGAGACCGGAAGCGGCCACGTCGTCGAAGTTCAGGCCCTCGAGCTCCTTCATCTTGGAGATGCGCTTGCTGATGGTGCCGAAGTTGGTGAGCATGCCACCCAGCCAGCGCTGGTTGACGTAAGGCATCCCGACGCGGGTCGCCTGCTCGGCGATGGCCTCCTGGGCCTGCTTCTTGGTGCCGACGAACAGGATCTGCCCGCCCTTAGCGACGGTGTCCTTGACGAAGCCGTAGGCCTTGTCGATGTAGGACAGCGACAGCTGCAAGTCGATGATGTAAATGCCATTGCGCTCTCCGAAGATGAAGCGCTTCATCTTGGGGTTCCAGCGACGGGTCTGGTGCCCGAAGTGGACGCCGCTCTCCAGCAATTGGCGCGTCGTGACGACAGCCATGGTGGCGTTCCTTTCTGTGCGGATCGCGTCGAGACGCCTGATCCGCGATATTGGGTTGTCCGGGACGATGATTCGGCCCGCCTGACGTAGTCGCCGGATGCCCACCCCCGAGGGGGACCACGGGCTCGGCCCATCATGGAGATGGAAGACCACATGCGATGTCGATCCAGAAGGATCGCAAGGCGCGAGTCTACGCCGCGCGGCTGGACGGTGACCAATCGGCCCCGCCGCCTGGGGAGTGAGGACCTTGGTCGGCCTCTCATTCCCCCTACCCGAGCGACGTGCCGAGCGCGGTCGCGGCGCCTCCGTGTGCTGCCACGCTCCGGCTGGGGAGTTTTCCACAGATGCTGGAGGGGATGACGGATTCGACCTCCAGGCGCCGAGTATGCAGTCCGAAAGGAGTCTGCATGAGCGGCTTGAAAGGGGTGGCACAGGCACTGCGGCGAGCGGTGACGATCGTGCTAGCGCTGGCTGTGGCTGTTCTCGGGGTCCTCACCAGCACGCCAACGGCCAGCGCCCAAGGCGTCGCTCCCCTGCCCGGTCCCATCGTCGGGGAGTTCGATCCGCCCAAGGTGGCTTGGAACGCGGGGCATCGTGGGCTCGACCTTGCGGGTTTCCCCGGGGAGTCGGTGGTGGCGCCGGCCGCCGGGGTGGTGACTTTCGTCGGCCAGGTGGGCGGCGTGCCGGTGGTTGTGGTGAGCCACGGTGAGCGGCGAAGCACGTTTGAACCCGTGGTGGCGACGGTGAGCGTCGGGCAGGAGGTTGAAATCGGAGATGTACTCGGCCGGTTGCAGGCCGGTCATGCTTGTTCGGCGGCAGCCTGTCTGCACTGGGGTTTGAAGCGCGGCGACACCTATCTCGATCCTCGCCTGCTGCTCGCCGCCGCGGACCTCCGGCTCCTGCCCGCAGGCAGCGCCGTGGCCGCCGACGCTTCGGCCGCGCAACGTGCGGCCGAAGGGGCAATGAGCCAGGGCACGTTGCTGAATCCCGTGGGGGGCGGCATCGGATCGCCCTTCGGCATGCGCTTCCACCCGATCCTGCACATTTGGCGTCTGCACGCCGGTGTCGACCTCCACGCTGGCTGCAGCACCCCCATTCGCGCCGCAGCTGACGGCGTGGTCACCCACGTCGGCTTCGACGCCAGCGGGGGAAATCGTCTGGTCGTCGACGTGGGTGCCGTCCAGGGGCGGGCCCTCGTGACCAGCTACCTCCATGCGGAGGGATACCGGGTTGCGGTGGGAGATCGCGTCATTCGAGGGGACGTGGTGGGTTGGGTGGGCAGCACGGGGTTGAGCACGGCGTGTCACCTGCATTTCAGCGTGAAGGCCGACGGCGTTCAGGTGGATCCGGCGCCCTACCTAGGTTTGGCCTAGAGCCCCGTGACCGCGACAACCACGTCAAAGCGGCGGGGGTCCCTGAGGCGTCGCCGAGGTCAATGCCGAGGCGCCGTGATCGTCGTGCACGATACGTCAACCCCGGAGACGCCGAGGTCACCGTGGGGCGCCGCCGGTGGGTGCCAAACACCGAGGGGCGGTGGACGCCAGGGATGGCTTTGGGGTACCGCGGGTCAGCATCAAGCGCGCGGGTGCGCCAGGCGGAAAGCCGAACGGAGGCGTTCGCTGCTGACGTGCGTGTACAACTGCGTGGTCGCCAGCGAGGCGTGGCCGAGTAACTCTTGGACGCTGCGCAGGTCCGCACCGCCCTCGACCAGATGGGTGGCCATGGCGTGCCGCAGGCCGTGGGGTCCGAGATCCGGGGCATCGGGAACCCCCGCCAGCACGCGGTGCACCATGCGTCGCACGACCCGAGGGTCGATCCGCGCGCCACGGTCTCCGACGAAGGTGGCGGGGCCGGCCTCGGGAGCGGCCAGCACACCTCGGACGCTCAACCAGGACACGAGAGCCCGGTAGGCGGGGGCGCCCAGCGGCACCGTGCGCTGCTTGTTCCCCTTGCCGAGCACGCGGATCATATGGCGGTCATGGTCGAGGTCACCCACGTCAAGCCCGCACAACTCCGAGACCCGTACGCCCGAGGCGTAGAGCACCTCGGCGATGGCGGCATCGCGCAGCGCCGCGGCCCGGTCGCGGGGGTCGGTGGCCGCCGCGGCGTGGGACTGGAGTCCGTCCAGCACCTCGCGGGCTTGGTCGACGGCCAAGGTCGCCGGGAGCTTACGGTCGACCCGCGGGGAACGGAGGCCGGAGGCCGGATCGAGGCCGATCAGTCCCCGATGGGCGAGCCAGCTGAAGAACCCCCGGACCGCCGCGGCTCGGCGTTGGAGCGTCGCGCGCTCAGCGCCAGCGGCGTGCATCGCCGCCAGCCAGCCCCGCAACGCACGCAGATCGACGGCGTCCAGGTCAATGCACCCATCTGTCACGAGAAACGTGAGCAGTGCACGGACGTCGCCCTCGTAGGCCCGCACGGTGTGGGGCGACAACCGGCGCTCCAAAGCGAGGTGCGACAGCCATTCCTCCAACGGGCGCGCCAGGGCGGCGGGCAGCGCAGGGGCGTCGTCGGTCACGCCGTCAGCGTACGTCGGACGCTCGGCGGGGCGCGGTAAGCTGCCGCGGGGCGCGCGGAGCAGGGCTCCGAACTCCACTTTCATGGGCATGGCGACATGTGCATGGGAGCAGGCACATTGGCGAAAAGGGCATGGGATGAGCGACGACGACCTGACGACGGGCGGCACTGTGCGGCCCATCACCCGCTGGGGCACCCCCGTCATGCACCAACCCACCAAGCCCGTCACGGTCTTCGATGACGAGTTGCGCTCCTTCGTCCGCGACATGTTCGCCACGATGGAAGCCGCCAGCGGCGTCGGCCTGGCGGCCACCCAAGTCGGAGACGATCGATCGATCTTCGTCTACGCCTGCCCCGACGATGACGACGTCGTGCATGTCGGCGTGGTTTGCAATCCCGTGGTGACGCTGCCCGACGGCAAGGATCGGAACCTCGAATCGACCGAAGAGGGCTGCCTTTCACTTCCCGGGGGCTACGCCCCGTTGGCGCGTCCGGACATCGCCCACTGCGCGGGCCTGGACGCCTTCGGTGAACCCGTCGAGATCGACGGCACGGGGCTTCTCGCCCGCTGCCTTCAGCACGAAACCGACCACCTCGGCGGCACGGTCTTCGGCGACCGGCTCTCGGCCCGCTCCCGCAAAAAGTTGTACGAGCACCACGAGGAGCTCGCCCACCTCTACCCCGACGATTGGCCCGTCACTCCGAAGAAGCGCTCGGCGATCGACCAGTAGGTCACTTGCTGGTCGGGCCTCAGCGCAGCGCCCAACAGGCGACGGCGCCCGCCCCCGCCACGTTGAGGGAATCCACGCCCGCGGACATGGGGATCCGGACGACCACGTCCGCCTGCGAGACCCAGGTGGAGGAGAGTCCGTCTCCCTCGGTCCCCAACAGAATGGCCAATCGCTCGGGTGGATCAGCGGCCAGGTCGTCCAACGCCACGGCATCGTCGCTCAGCGCCAACGCGGCCACTGTGAAACCCGCCGCTTGGAGCGTCGGAATCGCGTCCCGCCAGGACGTCAGCCGGGCCCAGGGCAGCGCGAAGACCGTCCCCATGCTGACCTTGATCGCACGGCGATACAGCGGATCAGCGGAGCGGGGCGCCAACAGCACACCGTCCCAGCCCAGCCCGGCCGCATTCCGGATCATCGCTCCGACGTTCGCGTGATCGACGATGTCCTCCAGCACCACAAGCCGCCGCTTTCCGAGCAGGTCGGCAACCGTCCAGCGCTCCTCCCGGATCATCGCCGCCAGTGCCCCGCGGTGCACATGGAACCCGGTCACCGCCTCGGCGAGAACTTCGGTGACCACGTAAACGGGGACATCTGGATAATCGGCTAGCACCGGCATCAGCCCCGTCAGCCACCGTTCGGCCAAGATCAGCGAACGGGGCCGGTAGCCGGCCGCGAGCGCTCTGCGGATCACCAGCTCACCCTCAGCGATGAACAGCCGTCGCTCCGCCTCAAGCGCTGCGCGGAGCTTCGTTTCCCGGAGCCGGACGTAATCGTCCAGTCGCGGATCCGCAGGATCGGACACGTGAATCAGTACGGGCATCCCGTCAGGGTAGCGGCGCTCTAGGCTGGGCGACGTGCAATGGCTGCGTCGATTCGACCTGTTCCTGATGGCGATCATCGCCTCGGCATTGTTGGCTTCCGTGCTGCCGGCAACTGGGGCGTGGATCCCGATCGTGGCCTGGGCCACCAAGCTCGCCATCGCGGCCCTGTTCTTCCTCTACGGCGCCCGCCTGTCTACCCGGCAGGCCCTCGACGGGCTGAGGCATTGGCGCCTGCACGCCACGATCCTCAGCTTCACGTTCGTCGTGTTTCCGCTACTCGGCCTTGCATTGCGCGTCACCGTGCCGACGCTGATGAGCCCGGCGCTCTACGCGGGCGTCCTCTACCTGACCTTGCTACCCTCCACCGTCCAATCCTCGATCGCGTTCACCTCGATCGCGCGCGGCAACGTGGCCGGGGCCATCGTGAGCGCCTCGGCCTCGAACTTGCTCGGCGTCGTGCTCACTCCCCTGCTCTGCGCCGCGCTGATGACGACCTCCGGAGTCAGCCTGGACGCCCGTTCGGTTCTCGACATCGTGGGCCAGCTCTTGGTTCCCTTCGCCCTCGGCCAAGTGCTTCGCCCGTGGATCGGTGCATGGGTGGCCTCCCACTCTCGGCCCCTCAAGCTGGTGGACCGCGGCTCCATCGTCCTGGCGGTGTACTCGGCGTTCTCCGAAGGCATGCGCGAGGGCATTTGGACGCAGGTCTCCGCCGTTGGCATGGCCGCCCTCATCGGCGTCCTGTTGGTGATGCTCACCCTCATGTTGTGGCTCACGTGGACCGTCGCCGTCCGGCTTGGGTTCAACCGCGAGGACGTCATCGCCATCCAGTTCTGCGGAACGAAGAAGTCGCTGGCCTCGGGGTTACCCATGGCGTTGGTCTTGTTCGCCGGGCAAGGGGTCGGACTCATCGTCTTGCCGCTGATCCTGTTCCATCAGGCGCAGTTGATGGCGTGCTCCGCGCTCGCTTCCCGTTATGCCCGGGAGGCACCTGCGGCGCAGACCACCGTGCCCGCTTAGGGCGTCACCTCGGTCGTCGCGAAGCGGCGAGGGGTGCGCCGGAAAGCGCGAGCGCTCCAGCGACCATCGACCTCGGCGACGCTCAACGGTAGGTCGAAGGTGACGCTGAGGTTCACCCCATTCAGCACGTCCTCGATCGGGCCGGCCGCTTGGATCTTGCCGGATCGCAGCAGCAGCGCGTGGGTGACCCCTTCTGGGATCTCCTCGACGTGGTGGGTCACGATGATGGTGGTGGGGGCATAAGGGTCGGTGCAGATATCGCTGAGGGTGCCTACGAGGTTCTCACGGCCGGTCAGGTCGAGGCCCGCGGCGGGTTCATCCAGCAGCAGCAACTCCGGGTCGGTCATGAGAGCCCGCGCGATTTGAACCCGCTTGCGTTCCCCTTCCGACAGGGTGCCGAACGTGCGGCGCGCCAAATGGTGCACCTGAAGTTGGCGCATGAGCTGGTCGGCGCGGTCATAGTCGTCCTCGTCGTAGGTTTCGCGCCAGCGTCCGACGACGCCGTAGGCGGCCGAGATGACGACGTTCTCGACTGATTCGGCCTTAGGGATGCGGTCCGCCAAGGCGGCGGAGGTCACCCCAATGCGCGGCCGCAACTCAAACACGTCAACGCGACCCAATTGTTCGTCCAGGAGCGTGGCAGTGCCCCGCGACGGGTGCATCTGCGCGGCCACGATTTGGAGCAGTGTCGTCTTGCCAGCGCCGTTCGGGCCCAGAATGACCCAGCGTTCGTCCTCGTGGACCGACCAGGTGATGTCGTCGAGCAACGTCGAAGTCCCCCGGACGATCGTGACTCCCGAGAGTTCAACCACAACCGTCATAGGCGTCAACTTACCGGGTTCACAGCAGGAAATGCGCCCGGCTCACGCTCACGCTCCGGTCGAATGCAACCCGCCGTCGACGTGGATCATCTCGCCAGAGGTCATGGGGAACCAGTCGCTCAGGAGGGCCACGACGGCCTTGGCCGCCGCAGTGTTGTCCTTGGGGTCCCACCCGAGGGGGGCGCGGCCGGCCCAGATGTCGTTGAAGCTGTCGGCGCCCGGGATGGCCTTCTTCGCGATGGTCTCGATCGGACCGGCGGCCACGATGTTGCAGCGGATGCCTTCCGGCCCTAGGAAACGGGCCAGATAGCGGGACGTGGACTCCAACGCCGACTTCGACACACCCATCCAGTCGTAGGTGGGCCACGAGATGCGGGCATCGAAGGACAAGCCGACCACGGAGGAGGGGTTCGCCAGCAGTGGCTTGCACGCCATGGTGAGGCTCACCAGCGAGTAGGCCGACACCTGGATGGCGGTGCTCACGTCCGCGAACGGGGTCGTGAGGAACTTGCCGCCGAGGGCAGTTTCAGGGTTGGCGTAGGCGATTGAATGCACGACACCATCCAGGCGGTCGATGCCGACCGCGCGCAGGGCGTCGGCAAGCCCAGCGAGGTGCTCGTCGTTGGTGACGTCCAGTTCGAGCAGCGCCGGCTGAGGATCCAGGCGCTTCAAGATGCGGCTGGTGAGGCTCATGGCGCGCCCAAAGTTGGACACGACGACGGTCGCGCCCTCTTCTTGCGCCAACTCCGCTACCCGGTAGCCGATGGAGGTGTTCATGGTCACGCCAGCGACCAGGATGTTCTTGCCTTCGAGGATTCCCATAACAGTTGCCTTAATGCCCCATGCCGAGGCCGCCGTCGACGGGGATAACCGCGCCAGAAATGTAACCCGCGTCGTCGCTGGCCAAGAAGGCGACCGCAGCGGCCACTTCCTCGGGGCGTCCTAGACGCGAGGCGGGGATGGCCGCCTTGTAGCCGGCCACCACCTCAGGGGTAAGAACCGCCGTCATGTCGGTTTCGATGAAGCCCGGAGCCACCACGTTGGCGGTGATGTTGCGTCCACCCAGCTCGCGGGTGAGCGAGCGGGCCAGGCCGACCAGGGCAGCCTTGGAACTTGAGTAATTGACCTGCCCGGCCGAGCCGTACAAGCCAACGACGGAGCCGGTGAAGATGATGCGGCCCCATTTGCGGCGAAGCATCGACTTGGCGGCGCGTTTCGCGGTGCGGAAGGAGCCGGTGAGGTTCGTCGCGAGGACGGAATCCCAATCGGCATCGGTCATCCGCAAGATGAGGGTGTCTTTGGTGATCCCGGCGTTGGCGACGAGGATCTCGATCGGGCCGTGGGCGTCTTCGGCGGTGGCGAACGCCGCCTCGATCTGGGCGGCATCGGTGACGTCACAGGCGATGCCCAACACGCCGTCGGGGGCCTCGCCCGCGCGGCTCAGGCTGGCGACCCGATGCCCGTCCGCGACAAGCCGTTCGACGATGGCGCGTCCGATGCCACGGTTACCCCCCGTAACCAGGGCGCTGCGCGACACAGGGGCCGGTGCTTGTTCACTCACGTCGAAACCTTAACGTGACCTTAGGCACCCAGGATGCCTAGTCACGACAGTGTCGGGAGGCCGCTCTTGTAGGACCTCGACAACGAACGGGGCGGGCGAGGGGTCGCCTGGCGGCGTTTCCAGGCGCGAACTAGGGTGAAAACATGGCGAATCGGCACAACGCGCCCGCGGTGATCACCACCGCGCGGCTGAGCCGCTCGCTCGACGCCGATCAACGCCAGAAGCGCTACCTGATCACGATGGGCGTGCGGGTGCTGTGCGTGATTTGCGCGGCGGTGTTCGACGGCTGGGCCCGGTGGGTGTTTGTGGCCGGAGCCGCGCTGCTCCCTATGTTCGCCGTCGTGCTGGCCAACCTGATCGACAAGCGCACCTCTCCGGAGCCCGCGGCCCTCGAACCGGGGCCCGAACGTCCACAACTGACGAGCCCCGACACCATCCCCGGCCAGGTGGACGACTAGGCTCGCGGACGTGCGACGGTTCGTGGGGCGCTGGTTGGCGCTGCTGGTGGTGGTCACCGTCTTCGGTGCCCTCTTCGTCAAGCTCGGGTTTTGGCAGTTGGATCGCTTGGAGGAACGGCGCGCCACCAACACGGTGCTAGTCGGCCACGAGAACGCCGCACCCATCCCTTGGACGGACGTCTTCACCAAGCCCATCACCGACGCCGACGCCTGGCAGCGCGTGAGCGCCACCGGCACCTTCGATGCCGAGCATCAGTTCATCGTTCGTTATCGCAGCAGCGCGACCGGGCCGGGCTACGAGATCGTGACGCCGCTGCACACGGCGTCCGGCACCGTCCTGGTCGACCGTGGCTTCGTGGTGAAGCCCGCCGGTGAGGATTTCCCCAGTGTCGCGCCCGCTCCCC
Organism: Micropruina sp.; assembly: GCA_016716635.1. Taxonomy (GTDB): domain Bacteria; phylum Actinomycetota; class Actinomycetes; order Propionibacteriales; family Propionibacteriaceae; genus JADJVZ01. Next base: position 430,640 of record JADJVZ010000011.1, on the reverse strand, counting down.
CGTCCGGCCCCGTCACCGTCGTGGGGTACGTCCGCCGGGACGAGCAGGGCGACACCGGCGCCGTTGATCCGATCGGCAACTCGGTGCGGTTGGTGAACTCCGAGGCCATCGGACGGACGCTCCCCTACCCGATCGCCAACGGCTACATCGGACTGTTGACCGCCACGCCCCCGCAGCCCGGGACGTTCGTCCCGGTCGACACCCCCGAGATTTCCGACGGTCCGCACTTTTGGTACGCCGTGCAGTGGTTCATGTTCGCGGCGTTCGCGTTCGTGGGCTGGTTCGCGATGGTCCGCAAAGACATAGTGGAGTTACGACGCGCCCCCGGAGCCTCGGAGGCCGCCGAGCAAGAGGAGGACCCCCATGGACCTGCAGCTGACTGATCGGACGTTCGTCGTCACTGCCGCCTCGGCGGGTCTCGGACGCGCCTGCGCCGATGCCTTGGTCGCTGAAGGCGCCCGGGTCGTGCTCGTCGCGCGCCGGGGCGAAGTCTTGGACGGCGCTGTCGCCTCTTACCCGCAAGGGCGGGCGGTAGCGCTGGCCGCCGACCTGACCCAACCCGAGACCGCACAACGCGCCGCCGAACTGGCCCTGGACACCTTCGGACGCCTGGACGGGGCGCTGGTGAGCGTCGGCGGTCCGCTTCGAGGTGCGGCGCTGGAGAACTCTGACGCCGAGTGGCACGCGGCCTTCGACTCGGTCTTCCTCACGGCCCTGCGGGTCGCCCGTGCCGTGGTGGCCGCGGCGACAGCCCCGCCGGTGCTCGGGTTCGTGTTGTCGACCTCGGTGAAGGCGCCCCTGCCGCACATGGCCTTATCGAACGGGCTGCGTCCTGGGCTGGGCGTCCTCGTCAAACAACTGGGCGACGAACTCGGCCCCAAGGGCGGACGCACGTTTGGACTGATGCCGGGGTCGATCCTCACCGAGCGCATCACGTGGCTGCACAACCAGACGTCGGATCCGGCCGCGGCGCGAGCGTCCGCGGAGGCGGGCATCCCGCTGCGTCGCTTCGGCGAGCCCGCCGAGTTCGGACGCGTGGCCACCTTCCTGCTCTCCCCCGCCGCGAGCTACGTCACCGGCAGCGTGATCCCGGTCGACGGCGGCGCGATGCGGGCCCTGTGAGCCTGTCCGACGCCGAGGGCCTGCTGGCCTGCCCGCGGTGCGGCGAGGCGCTCCTCCTCGCCGACGGCGCGGCGGCCTGCTCGACCGGGCACAGCTTCGACGTGGCCAGGCAGGGCTACCTGAACCTGCTCGGCGGACCCCAGCCGCACCACGCCGACACCCCAGCGATGGTCGCCGCCCGAGGGCGAGTCTTGGCCTCCGGCGCCTTCGACGGTGTGGCCGACGCCGTGGCGCGGGCCTTGGTGGGTTGCCGCCTGCTGCTCGAGGTCGGCGCGGGAACGGGCTGGTATCTCGGACGGGCCCTCGGCGCCTTCCCAGAAGCGACGGGGATCGCGCTGGACATCTCGACGGCGGCAGCAAAGCAGGCGGCGCGCGTCCCCCGGGTGGCGGCGATCGTGGCGGACGTGTGGCGTCCCTTGCCGCTGCTACCCGCATCCGTGGAGGCCGTGTTGTGCGTCTTCGCCCCCCGAAACGGCGCCGAGTTCCGCCGCGTCCTGGCAGCCTCCGGGCGCCTGGTCGTCGTGACCCCCAACCCCGGCCACCTGGCGACAGTGCGCGGCCGTTACGGACTGCTCGACATTGATCCGACCAAGGACGAACGCCTGGCCGCCACGCTCACGGGCTTTGTGGAGACGACTCAGGTCAGGGTGACCAGCCACACCGAGGCGGGCGCCGACCTGGTCCGCGACGTGATCGGCATGGGTCCCAACGCCTTCCACGCCCAAGTTGTCGCCGCCCCGAGCCTGCTGGAGGTCGACGTCACCGTCCGGACGTTCCGGGCCGAGCCCTCCGCATGAAGGTCCTCGTCGTGGACGCGGCCAACGTCGTCGGCTCGGTGCCCGACGGCTGGTGGAAGGACCGTCCCGGCGCCGCCGCCCGTCTCCATCGCAACCTCCTCGCGGCCGATCTGCCCTTCGATCAGGTGATCCTGGTTCTGGAAGGCAAAGCCAGCGCGGGCGTCCCCAGCGGCACGCAGGGAATCGTCACCGTCGTCCATGCTCCCGGCTCCGGCGACGACGAACTCGTGGCCCAGTGCCGGGCCACCTCGGATCAGGCGGAGGTCACCCTAGTTTCTGCCGACAGAGGCCTCATCGCGCGCGTCGAAGCCCTCGGGGTTGCCACCTGCGGCCCGCGCACTTTGTACTCCTGGTTGGCGTAGGACGGCCCCCTCTCACTCCCCGTCAGCGGCGGAAACGCACTCGGGCAGTTCGCGACTCGTCCCCCTGTAACCTTGCAGAACGGCTAGCAAATCATTGAGGGGACAAGGCATTGGTGACTACCGCAGCCTGGAACGAACGGTCATGCGAGTGATGCCAGCAGCAAGAACGATGGGTCTCGCCGCCTTGACGGTGAGTTGCTTGGCCGTGCTCGTTGGGTGCGTCGCGGGAACGCCGGCGCCGCCCACCGGCTCCGCCACCGGAAAGACCACGCCCTCGACAAATTACTTCGACCCAGGCGTGGTGAAGGCCTTTGTCAACGCCAGTCTCGCCAAAGCTGGGTCAGATCAGGTGATCCTCCTCCACTTCACGCCGACGAAGGCCGTCCTGACTGTTCCCACAGCTTCCGGCACTCGGACGTTCAGCAGCGAGGATGCTGGCCAGGCCGATTCGGTCAACGATCGATTGCCTCATCTCACGTATGCAGCAAGCGCCATCGACGCCGATTCCCTCGCTTCGACGGTCCGCGCCGCCGACCTAGGCTGCGGGGACGCCGTACGCTCCGTCGCCGTCGCGGCGCCGTTCAAGGGGGCCCCGGTCGTGACGTACAGCTGTGGCAACGTCGCGAAGGACATGCGATGGCTCGCCACGGGTCAGAAAGTCACTCTCGACCTCGCCACCGCCGAGGGGATCGACGCGACAGTGGCCCTGTTGTCGAATGGCTGGCCCGCCACTGCCACCAGAGTCGACCTCAAGAACGAGTCAGCCAGGGCGAGCGCCGACATTGCGTTCCCTGCTGCCTACACCTCGATCGATCGTGAAGACTCACGCCTGCCCATGTTGCAGATGGGCACGGCGCTGCCGACCCTCACAGATACGCCCACGCCTGGACCGACGTTCGAGCCGACGCGCGTCAAAGGAGCATGGGTCCTGTCGTGCGCCACCCTGATTTTCGGCAGTGCCGAGTACGGCCACCTCGGATTCCGGCCAACCACTGACGGACACGTCACGGCCCAATGGAATGTTCCTGACACCCGGTCAGCGACCATCCCGACCCAGTGCCGCCAGATCTGAGGCCGTAGGACGCCGTCCGCATCCTGGTCCTGCATCGGGGACCATCCCGCGTCTCAGGCCCCCCCCCCCCCCCCCCCCCCCCCCCCCCCCCCCCCCCCCCCCCCCCCCCGGCGCGCCCCCCCCCCCCCCCCCCCCCCCCCCTGGCCCCCTCGTCGTGAGTTACCAGGACGATCGCTCCGGCGGAGGTCACCTTGGGTTCCGCCGACCGAGGCCTCATCGCCCGCGAGGGTGACCTCTTGAGTTCCCGCTCAACCGTTGCCTGACGGGTTCGAGGCTCGGGTCTGCTCTCCCCGGCTGCCACCGAACGCTGAGCCTCGACCTCGATACGGTTGGTCCGTGAATCGATCCTCGGCAGTCTGCCCGCGAAGGGCCCGACGTAGCGTACCGAGCACCTCCTCTGCGACGTTACGCCTTGTGGCATTGGTTCTCGGATCCGCGCTCGCCCTGACGGGCTGCACGGGAGGCGGCCCCGCCACCCCGTCCCCCACGCCGACGCCGACCGCCGCTCCTGACTACTTCGCAAACCCCAGCGCCGCCCAAGCATTCCTGGACTCAACCCTCGCCCACGCGGGCACCAACCTTGTGGTCCAGCTCACCGTGACCCCCACCCGGGTCGCGGTGTGGGTGCCTGGCACTAAGGACCTCCGCCGGTACGCGACGGACGGGGACCCGATCGACGAGTGGGGCAACGACGTCACCTTCCGCGGGTTTCCAGCGTCTTCACTCGATGTCACGGCTCTGATCATGACCGCTCGCACCACGCTGGCGCAGTGCGGCATGGCGACGCCCACGGTCACGGTGTGGCCGCCCTACCGGCTGTCCCCCACGGTGTCCTATGCCTGCGACACCGAGGTCCTCAACCAAGTCTGGCTCGACAACGGGCAGAAGGTCGCCGTGGACCTCGCCACGGCCGAAGGTATTGACGCCATCCTCGCGCGTCTCAAGGGGGGCATGCCCGCCACCGTGACGAAAGTGGAATTGAGCAGCACCCCGGGAGGGGACGATGTCCACGTGACCTTCCCGACGAAGAAAGCGTTCATCTTCTCGTTTACGTCGAAAGTCCCCGAACGGCTGATCATGAACACCGTGACCGAGACCAGCAGCACCCCTACCCACGTCTTCGACCCGGGACTCATCCACGGCGCCTGGGTGGCACAGTGCGCCCAGGCGATCTTCGGCGCCGAGGAATACCGGCATTTGGAGCTCACTGCCACGGCTGACGGCCACGCCACCGCAAAGTGGGGCCTTAGCGAAATCACCGTCCCGGCGCACTGCCAACAGATCTAGGCGTCCGCCAACCCTGCTCCAGGGGTCACCGCTTAGGCGAGGGAGACCAAATCGGCGTAGTCGGGCGACCAGAGGTCTTCGACGCCATCCGGCAGCAGCAGCACCCGGTCGGGTTCCAGGGCATGGACGGCACCCTCGTCGTGCGTCACCAGGACGATCGCGCCGGCGTAGGTCCCAATGGCGTTGAGCACCTCGGCGCGGGAGGCCGGGTCGAGGTTGTTGGTGGGTTCGTCGAGCAGCAGGACATTCGACGAGCTGACCACCAGCATGGCCAGCGCCAGCCGCGTCTTCTCGCCACCCGACAGCACCCGGGCGGGCTTGTCGGCGTCGTCTCCGCTGAACAGAAAGCCGCCGAGAATCTTGCGCGCGTCGGTCTCACCCATGTCGTCGGGGGCGGCCGTCATCATGTTCTCCAGGACCGACCGCGAGGTGTCGAGGGTCTCATGCTCCTGGGCGTAATAACCCAGCTTGAGCCCGTGCCCAGGGACGATCTCTCCGGTGTCGGCGCCCTCGACGCCCGACAAGATCCGCAGCAGCGTCGTCTTTCCCGCGCCGTTGAGGCCCAGGACGACGACACGGCTGCCCTTGTCGATCGCGAGGTCGACGTCGGTGAAGATCTCCAGCGAGCCGTAGGACTTCGATAACCCAGCCGCCGTCAGCGGCGTCTTGCCGCAGGGCGCGGGTTTCGGGAAGCGGATCTTGGCGACCTTGTCGGACGCGCGCTCCCCTTCAATACCGGCCCGCAGCTTCTCGGCGCGCTTGGCCATGTTCTGAGCGGCGACGGCCTTGGTGGCCTTGGCGCGCATCTTGTCGGCCTGCGCCATCAAGGTGTCGGCCTTGCGCTCGGCGTTCAGGCGTTCCCGCTTGCGTCGCTTCTCGTCCAACTCCCGCTGCGCGAGGTAGCGCTTCCAGTCCATGGCGTAGGGGTCCATCTCGGCGCGGTTGGCGTCCAGGTGGAAGACCTTGTTGACCACGACCTCGAGCAGGCCGGTGTCGTGGGAGATCACGATCAGGCCACCGGAGTAGTCCTTCAGGTAGCCGCGCAACCACACGATGGAGTCGGCGTCGAGGTGGTTGGTGGGCTCGTCGAGCAGCAGGGTGTCGGCGCCGGAGAACAAGATCCGGGCAAGTTCCACGCGGCGTCGCTGCCCGCCGGAGAGCGTTCCGATCTCTTGGTTTAGGACGCGGTCGGGGAGCCCGAGGTTATGAGCGATCCGCGCCGCTTCCGATTCGGCGCCGTAGCCGCCGGCGGCGGCCAGTTCCGCGTCGGCACGCGAGTAGGAGTCCATCGCCTTCTGGCGGGCCTCCTCATCGCCGTCCTCGGCCATCGCATGGGAGTAGGTATTGAGCCGGCGCAGGATCGAATCCAGCCCGCGCGCGGAAAGAATGCGGTCCTTGGTGAGCACGGTCAGGTCACCCGTGCGCGGATCCTGCGGCAGGTAGCCGATATGCCCGGTCCGGGTGATCAGACCGCCCGCGGGCAGCGATTCGCCCGCCAAGATCCGCGTCAAGGTGGTTTTGCCAGCGCCGTTGCGACCCACCAGTCCGATGCGATCACCGGGGCCGACCTGAAAACTCACCGGGGACAGCAGCAGCCGGGCCCCCGCCCGAACTTCGACATCCTTTGCAACCAGCACAATGGACGAGCTTACCCGGTGCCCGCGCGGCCCCCCTCATCGGCCCCCGATCACCCTCAGCGCGCGATAAGCAGCACCGCGCCCACGAGCGACGCCACCAGGGCCAGGTTCTCGAAGGCGCGCTGGCCGACCCGATGGACGATCCGGATCCCCACCCAGGTGCCGAGCAGGACAAATGGGGCAAGGAAGACCGTCAAGATCAGGGTCGACGTTGGAAAGAGGCCAAGGGCAGCACTAAAGGGGGTCTTCGCCACGTTGACGAGCAGGAAGAACCAGGCACCCGTCCCGATGAAGGCCGCCTTCTTGACGCCCGCTTCCAACAGATACAACGTCATCACCGGCCCGGCGGCATTCGCCGTCATGGTGGTGAACCCGGCCGCCACCCCGGTGCCGACAGCCACGCCCCAGTGCGGGCGGCTGGGTTCCTCGGGCACTTCCTTAGGCGTGCGCAGCCGGCCGACGATCGCCACCACGACAAACACCACCAGCAGCCACCCGATGCTCAGCCTGAGCACGCCGTCCGGCACGAGGCTCAAGAACCACGCCCCGAGCGCGATTCCCGGGAGAACGCTCGGCAAGAGCTGCCGCAGCAGCGCCCAGTCGCAGTCCCGGCGATAGCGAAGCACCGCCACCACATCACCCAGAATGAGCAGCAGCAATACCGCGGCAGTGGATTCTTTGGCGGCATAACAAAAGCGAAAGCAGACACCGCGAAGGCCGCGAATCCGCCCACCGACGTCTTCGAGACCCCGATGACCAAGGCCGCAAACGCCATCAACGCGAACGCGGGCGTCAGTGGGTCGATCACACGGCGCAGGTTACTCGCAACCGTCGAGCAAGACTCGACGGTTAGCTGGCAAAGAGTAGGAGGCTTTCCGCGCCCGTGCTTCACTGACTTCCGTTATCAACCCACCACGGAGGGCTCACGAGTGCGAAACCTCACGCGCGCCATAGCTTTTGTTCTGTCGACCTTCCTCTTGCTGACCCTTGCTCCCGCGCCCTCGCAGGCGACTGGCGAGACCGCCGCCGATGCAGCGAAGCTGGCCGCGGGAGGCGCTCGGATGAGCCATCCGGAACCCGGCGCCACGACGACGAGCACCTCGACCACTGCTCCGCAGACCACGACCTCGACGATGCAGCCCGCCGCAATCTCGACCTGGATGCCTCCGGGCGTTCAGGGCACGGACGTCTACGGCGGCAACGGCACCATCGACTGGCCCGCCCAGTGGAATCTCGGTGCGCGGTTCGCCTACGTGAAGGCCACCGAAGGCCCGGGCTACGTCAACCCCATCTACGGCTCCCAATCATCCGGCGCCGCGGCAGCGGGGCTGCTGCATGGTGCGTACCACTTCGCGATTCCCTCCCGATCCTCGGGTGCGGATCAAGCGCGCTTCTTCTATAACAACGGAGGCACCTGGACGCCCGACGGCAAGACGATGGCGCCGATGCTGGATCTCGAGTGGAACCCTTATGCCAGCCAGGGCAACGACTGTTACAACATGTCGCCGGCCCAGCTGACGACCTGGGTACAGGACTTCGTCTCCACCATGACCTCGCTGGTGGGACGCCGCATCACCATCTACACCTCGACCTCATGGTGGTCGCTGTGCGTGGCCAGCACTGCCTTCTCGTCCCAAACGCTCTTCGCGGCCCGTTACAACCAGGTCGGGCCCTCGCCGCTCCCGATTGGCTGGTCAACCTGGGGCTTTTGGCAGTACACGGATTCAGGGCCTTTCGCCGGCGGGGACGGGGACGTGTGGAACGGCACCTACGACGAGTTGGTGGCCTGGAGCAAACAGGGCGACGTTGTGCCGCCGACCTCGCCGTCGACGTTCTCTGCGCTGAGCCCGGCGCGGCTACTCGACACCCGCGTCGGTAACGGAGCCGTCGGCCCCGTCGCCCCGGGCGGATCCGTGGAACTTCAGGTGAGCGGACGCGGCGGCGTCCCCGCCTCAGGCGCCACCAGTGTGGCGCTCAATGTGACCGTCACCAATGCGCAAGCACCAGGCTTCATCACCGTCTACCCCACCGGGATGGCGCAACCAACAGTGTCAAGCCTCAACTTCGTGGCCGGGCAAACGGTCGCAAATGAGGTGGTGGTGAGACTCGGCTCCGGGGGGAAGATCCTGCTCTATAACTCCTCGTCCAAGTCGGTCACACTTGTGGCGGACATCCAGGGCTACTTCTCGGCTGCGACGAACAGTCCACCTGGCTCTCTCGTGGGGATTAGTCCGGCACGGGTCCTCGACACTCGCGTCGGGGTCGGCGCGCCCACCGCGCCCCTCGCCGCCCAAGGAACCCTGACGTTGAGCGTCGGCGGTCATGGCGGGGTGCCCGCCACCGGGGTCGCCGCTGTGGCCCTGAACGTCACGGTGACCGGCGCCTCGAAGCCGGGGTTCATCACGGCGTATCCCGCCGGCGCCAACCGTCCCACTACCTCGAACGTGAACTTCCTGGCTGGGAGCACGGCGGCGAACTTGACGCTCGTCGGAACCAACGCCGCGGGGCAGGTCGATCTCTACAACAGCAGTGCGGCCCCGGTCGCCTTGGTTGCCGACGTGGCGGGCTATTTCCTGGCGGGCACAGCCACCGCTCCAGGCACCTACGTCCCGCTGACACCGGCCCGGGTGGTGGATACCCGCGCCGGGATTGGCGCCGTCGCCGGAGGGACGTCGTTGGTGGCGCCGCTCACGAGCACGGGCTCCATTCCGGCTGCAGGCGTCGCGGCTGCCGTCATGAACGTCACCGCCACGAACGCCACGACCTCTGGCTATCTCACCGTGTACCCCTCCGGGACGAGCCTGCCGCTCGCCTCGAACCTCAACTTCACAGCGGGCAGCACAGTGCCCAACTTGGCGATCGCCCCCCTGGGCACCAACCAATCCGTGAGCGTTTACAACTCCGTCGGGGGGACGGTCGACGTGGTGGCCGACATTCAGGGCTACTTCCTCGGCTGAACACGGCCTCGGGGGCATACTTGGGGCGCCCTTCCGTCGCTCGATCGGAGACTTGTGTTCACACTGGCCACACCTGTGACCTACGTCGGCCTTCTGCTGCTGTTCGGCTTCACGACCATCCAGGGGACGTTCGCCGTGATGCGCGAGCAATCGGTCAATCAGCGCGTCGGGACGGGTTTCCACCTGCTGATGTCGGTGGTCATGGTCGCCATGGTGCCATCGACTGTCTGGCGTCCGCTGACGAGCGTCGTGACCGGCTGGGTGTTCGTGCTCGCGATGGCCGCCGGTGCAGCGTGGTTCGCCCGGCAGCTCTTCAGCGCGACGGACCGCGACCACCGCCTGCACCTCGCCGGGTGCACCGTGATGTTCTTGGCGATGACCTGGCACCTGGCGGCCATGGAAATCTTGATGGGCTCAAAGCGCTCGATGCCTGCGGACGGTCCCGGGGCGGACCCTCAACCATCGATCCCCGACATGGGTTCGATGAGTTCTGGTAGGCCCCCGATGGATCACTCCGGGATGGATCACACGGGCATGGACCAGTCCGGGATGGGGCACGCCGGCATGCCAGGTGGGGCGACGAGCACGTGGGCGATGGTCCTGGCCATCCTCGGCATCGCCCTGCTCAGCCTGCTCCTCATCCAGGCCATCGCGGACGTCGTGGCGTTGACGCGTCCGATGCCAGACGGATTCTGCTGCGGACCGGATGCGCGAACGAAACTCCAATACCTCGTCGACCTCGCCGCGGACGCCGCGATGTGTGTCGGCATGGTGTGGATGAGCCTCGGCCTCCTCAGCCCCCTGCTGCCGTTTGTGACCGCGCTCCGCGGCTAGGAGATCCCCCGCCAGATTGAGGTGCCGCAGATCGCCCGTCCGGGTGCGCCACAGCCGGGACATGAAAGGTCCGCAGGGTCCTAAGGAGTCACCGCTCGGCGATGTCGTCCAGCCATTCGACCAGGCGCAAGGTGTAGCGGCCGGTGTGCCCGATGGTGCCCAACATCACCCACACCGTGTCTTGGTTGACCCGATAGATGCTGCGCACTTTGGTAAAGATAGGGCGATACTTCGGCTCAAACACCTTCGCTTGGGCCACCAGCATGGTGCGTCCCTGATCCCAGGTGGCGGGGAACCGACACACTTCGTACGCGACCATGCCTGACTCCTGATCCACCTCGGCAATGATGGCCAGATTGACGACGGGGTCGCCCCCGGTGGGGCCGAGCACACCCCCGCCGCCCGGGAATGTCGGCCAGGGCTGGGGAGCGTCGGAGGGGATCATGTGACGATCATGCCGCAGCGGCGGCACCACGTTCCTCAGCCGCGCCGCGGCCGGGGGCGACGCTCCCTCAGAGGTTGTAGCCGATCGAGCGTAGTTGGTCGCGGCCATCCTCGGAGATGTTCTCCAGGGTCCACGGCGGCAGCCACACCCAGTTCAGGGTCACCGAATTGACCAGGCCTTCGAGCACGTAGTTCACGTCCATCTCCAGGCGGTCGGTGAGCGGACACGTCGGGGACGTGAGCGTCATGTCGATGGTGGCGTTGTTGTCGTCGTCCACGAAGATGCCGTAGATCAACCCAAGATCGACGACGTTGACCATCAACTCGGGGTCGACCACGTCCCGCAGGGCCTCCTCGATGTCCTCCACCGACGGCTTGGCCGAGGGGGCCACCTGGTCGGGCAGGGTGTCCTTGACCAAATCGGACGGACGCACTTCGGCGCTCATGACTCCTCCTTCGCGGTCGCCCGGGCGACCGCATCCTTCCAGGCTGACCAGCCCAGCAAGGCGCACTTCACGCGCGCCGGAAACTTGGCGACACCGATGAACGCGACCGCGTCTTCGAGGGTGTCTTCGTTGGGCTCCCACTCACCCTGGCTGTGCATCATGTCGCTGAACTCAGCGGCCAGCGCCAGCCCTTCGGTGACCGTCTTGCCGATCACGAGATCCGACATCACCGACGTGGACGCCTGCGAAATCGAGCAGCCCACGGCCTCGTACGAGACGTCCGTCACCCGGTCGCCGTCGAGCGCCACCCGCAGCATGATCTCGTCCCCGCAGGAGGGGTTCACGTGGCTGACTTGCGCGTCGTAGGGGTCGCGCAGCCCGGCGTGATGCCGTTGCTTGTAGTGGTCCAAGATGATGTCTTGGTAGAGCTGTTCGACGCTCATCGGTGACCTCCGAACGGGCTCATCGCTTGCCTCCAAAGAAGTCGCGCGTCCAGGTGAGTGCCTCGATCAGGCGATCCACCTCGGCGCGCGTCGAGTAGAGATAGGGCGACAATCGCGTGCTCGCGGTGACGCCCAGGCGGCGGTGCAACGGACGGGCGCAGTGATGCCCGCCGCGGACGGCGACGCCGCGCGAATCGAGCATCGTCATGACGTCGTGCGGATGAACGTCGAGGCCGTCTGCCGTCTCAACCGTGAAGGCCACCGCTCCCCCACGATTCACGGCCAGGCCGTCGATCGTCGCGCTCGGGCCGAGGATGCGAATGCCCTCTAGCGCCCGTAGTCCGTCGAGCGCGTAGCCGGTGATGTCGGCCTCGTGCGCGGTGATGGCCGAGCGTCCGACGGCGGTCAGGTAGTCGCAGGCGGCTCCCAGGCCGACGACCTCCGCGATCGGCGGCGTGCCTGCCTCGAAGCGGTAGGGCGGCTCGGCGTACGTCGACCCGGTCATCTCGACCACGGCGATCATCTCACCGCCACCGAGGAAGGGTGGGAGGGACGCCAACACGTCCGCGCGGCCCCACAACACGCCCACGCCGGTGGGGCCGAGCATCTTGTGGCCGGTGAAGGCCACTAGATCGGCCCCCAGGTCGCTGATCGGCCCGACGTCGAGGGTGGGAACGGCCTGCGAGGCGTCCACGACGACCCGGGCGCCCACCGAGTGGGCCCAGGCGGAGAGCTCGTTGACCGGATTCACAGTGCCGAGGACGTTGGACACGAACGTGAACGAGACGACCTTGGTGCGCTCGTTGATGAGGTTCTCGGCGCGCGCCTTGTCGAGATCGAGCACGAAGTCATCGGTGATGTCGAACCACCGGAGGGTCGCCCCCGTGCGCTCGGCCACCAACTGCCACGGCACGATGTTGGAGTGGTGCTCCATCACCGTGATGACGATCTCGTCGCCCACCCCGAGCCCCGCCCCGAGGGTGTTGGCCGCCAGGTTGAGCGCCTCGGAGGCGTTCTTCGTGAAGACGATCTCCTCGGGCGTTGCGGCTCCGATGAAAGCCGCCACCTTGGCCCGACCACCTTCGTAGCCCGCCGTCGCCTCAGCGCCGAGCGTGTGCATGGCGCGAGCCACATTGGCGTTGTGGAACAGGTAGTGGTCGCTCATGGCGTCCACGACCGGTCGCGGCTTCAGCGACGTGTTCGCCGAGTCGAGGTAGGTAAGCGGGTAGCCGTTGATCGTCCGCGCCAGGACAGGGAAGTCGGCGCGGACGCGGTCAACGTCGTAGCGGTCAGACATCCACCCGAGCCATCTTGAGGAAGCGGTCGTACCCCTCCGCCTCGAGGTTCGCGGCCAGCTCCGGGCCACCTTCGGCGATCACCCGGCCGTCGACGAAGACGTGGACGAAGTCGGGGGTGATGTAGTTCAAGATCCGCGTGTAGTGCGTGATCAGCAGCGTGCCGTGGTTGCCGCTGGCCATGTAGCGGTTCACGCCCTCGGAGACGATGCGGAGCGCATCGATGTCGAGGCCCGAGTCGGTCTCGTCGAGCACGGCGAACTTCGGCTGCAGCAGCTCGAGCTGGACGATCTCGTTGCGCTTCTTCTCGCCACCGGAGAACCCCTCATTGAGGGAACGCGACGCGAAGGAGTGATCGAGGCCAAGCTGATCCATGGCCGCGTTGACTTCCTTGACCCACGTCCGGACCTTCGGCGCCTCGCCGGAGAGCGCGGTCTTAGCGGTGCGCAGGAAGTTGGCCACCGAGACGCCGGGAACCTCAATCGGGTACTGCATGGCCAGGAACAGGCCCGCCTTGGCACGCTCAGTGACGTCGAGCTTGGTCAGCTCCACGTCGTCCAGCAGCACGCTGCCTGAGGTGATGACGTACTTCGGGTGACCGGCCAGGGAGTAGGCCAGCGTGGACTTGCCCGAGCCGTTGGGACCCATGATGGCGTGCACCTCGCCCTCGCGGATCGTCAGGTTCACACCCTTCAAGATCTCTTTGGGGCCGGTCTCGGTCAGAACATCGACGTGCAGGTCGGTGATGGTCAGTGCGGACATTCGCTACTCCTGGAAGCTGGTGGGGTTGTCGAGGTCGACCTCGAGGTCGTCGCCGACGACCCGGACGGGATAAACGGGAACGGGGCTCACCGCAGGGGGGTTGATGGGCTGGCCGGTGCGGAGGTCAAAACGGGAGCCGTGGGCGAAGCACTCGATGGTGGTGTCCTCCACGTCGCCGAGGCTGAGCATCACCGACGCATGGCTGCATTCGTCGCGGATCGCGAACAGCTCGCCCTGATGACGAACGATCGCGACCAACTCGCGCCCGACCTCGACCGAGAGCGGTTTGTCGTCGACCAGGTCAGCCACCGCGCAGGCGTAGACGAACGTCACTGCCCCACCTCCGGGGTGCCGAGGGTGCTCGCGAGCTCCTTCTCGACGGCGGCCAGCATGCGCTCCTCCACCTCGGGGACGCCGATGCGGCGGATGATGTCGGCGAAGAAGCCGTGGACGACCAACCGGCGCGCCTCGGCCTCGGAAATGCCGCGGCTCATGAGGTAGAACAACTGCTCGTCGTCGAAGCGGCCAGTGGAGGAGCTGTGGCCTGCCCCCTCGATCTCGCCGGTCTCGATTTCGAGGTTCGGCACGCTGTCGGCGCGGCACCCGTCGGTGAGGACGAGGTTCTTGTTGCTCTCGTAGGTCGAAATGCCCTCGGCCACGTGCCGGATCAGCACATCGCCGACCCACACCGAGTGCGCGCCCTCGCCCTGCAAGGCGCCGCGGTAATCCACCAGGCTCTTCGTGCGGGGGGCGTTGTGATCGACGAAGAGGCGATGCTCGATGTGCTGGCCCGCGTTCACGAGGTAGACCCCGAACTGCTGCAGGTCGCCGCCGGGGCCGTCGTAGGACGCCGTGTCGGCGAGACGGATGATGTCGCCGCCGAGGCTCAACGCCGCGGTGCGGACCTGGGAATCGCGGCCCAGCCGGAAGGAGGTCTGGCCACCGTGCACGGCGTCGGCCTCCCAATCCTGCAGCGCCACGTAGGTGAGGTGCGCGCCCTCGCCGACCACGACGTCCACCTTGGCGGCGTAGTGAGCCGAGCCCTCATGGCGGACGATGACGGTGCCGGACGCGTGCGCCCCGACCCGGACGATCGTGTGACCCCACACGACCCCGCCCTGACCGGTAAGGGTGATCGTGACGGGCTCGGCCAACTCGGCGTTCGGCGCGATCTCGATGACCCGCGCACCCCCGCTGTGGGCGGCGGCCAGGGCCGACACGCGATCGATGGGCGCCTCAGCGGTCAGCAAGCGGGCCTCGCGGACGGTCACCGTCCGACTCGTCGCGCCAGCGGGCAGGTGCTCCGACCAGGCCAGCGTGGCGTCGCTCGGCGCCTCGGTCAGCAGCGGACGAAGGCGGCGCAGCGGGGTGAACCGCCAGACCTCCTCCAGGCCCGTGGGCATCGGATGATCGGCCACGTCCCACGACGCGACAGGATGCAGGTGCGAAGCAACCGTCTCGACGGCCTCCGCCACGTTCAGCGCCGACATCAGCCGACAGCTCCTTCCATCTGCAGCTCGATGAGCCGGTTGAGCTCGAGCGCGTACTCCATCGGGAGCTCGCGGGCGATGGGTTCGATGAACCCGCGGACGATCATGGCCATGGCCTCGTCCTCTTTCATGCCGCGGCTCATGAGGTAGAACAACTGGTCCTCACTCACCTTCGACACGGTGGCTTCGTGAGCCATCGACACGTCGTCCTCGCGGACGTCCACGTAGGGGTAGGTGTCGGAACGGCTGATGTTGTCGACCAGCAGGGCGTCGCAGCGGACGGTCGACGCGCTGTGATGGGCGCCGGCTTCCACCTTGACCAGGCCGCGGTAGGACGAGCGTCCGCCACCGCGAGCCACCGACTTCGACACGATCGAGGACGAGGTGTGCGGGGCCGCGTGCACCATCTTCGAACCGGCGTCTTGGTGCTGACCCTCACCCGCGAACGCGATCGACAGGGTCTCGCCGCGAGCGTGCTCCCCCATCAGGTACACGGCCGGGTACTTCATGGTGACCTTCGAGCCGATGTTGCCGTCGATCCACTCCATGGTGGCGCCGGCCTCGCAGATGGCGCGCTTGGTGACGAGGTTGTAGACGTTCGTCGACCAGTTCTGAATCGTGGTGTAGCGGACGCGCGCGTTCTTCTTCACGATGATCTCCACGACGGCGCTGTGCAGCGAGTCAGAGGAGTAAATCGGCGCCGTGCAGCCCTCGACGTAGTGCACGTAGGAGCCCTCGTCGGCGATGATCAGCGTCCGCTCGAACTGGCCCATGTTCTCGGTGTTGATCCGGAAGTAAGCCTGCAGCGGGATCGTCACATGGACGCCCTTGGGCACGTAGATGAACGAGCCACCCGACCACACGGCGGTGTTCAGCGAGGCGAACTTGTTGTCGCCCACCGGGATCACCGTGGCGAAGTACTCCTTGAACAGCTCCGGGTGCTCGCGCAGCCCCGTGTCGGTGTCGAGGAAGATGACGCCCTGGCGCTCCAGTTCCTCATTGATCTTGTGGTAGACCACCTCGGACTCGTACTGCGCCGCGACGCCGGCGACGAGCCGGGCGCGCTCGGCCTCGGGGATGCCGAGCCGGTCGTAGGTCTTCAGGATGTCTTCGGGCAGGTCCTCCCAGTTCTGGGCCTGCTTCTCGGTCGAGCGGACGAAGTACTTGATGTTGTCGAAGTCGATGCCACCCAGGTCGGCGCCCCAGGTCGGCATGGGCTTGCGTCCGAAGAGGTTGAGGCCCTTGAGGCGGGTCTCGAGCATCCAGGCGGGCTCGTCCTTCAGACCGGAAATGTTCCGGACGACGTCCTCGCTGAGGCCGCGTTTGGCCAGCGCGCCGGCCGAGTCGGAGTCGCGCCAGCCGTAGGCGTAACTGCCGAGCGCCTCGAGGTGTTGCTCCTGCGTGGCGCCCAATCCGGGTGCTGTTTGGGTCATGATGCGACCTTCCGTGAGGACGTGTGGTCTTCGGGTGTGACGGGGCGGGGGATGTGCGTGGTGCACACCCCGTCGCCGTGAGCGATGGTGGCCAGTTGCTGAACATGGGAGTCGAGCAACTGCCCGAACACGCGCGCCTCGGCGGCGCACAGCTGGGGGAAGGCGGCGGCGACGTGCGAGACCGGGCAGTGGTAGAGGCACAACTGCTGGCCGGTGGGGATGGGCTTGAGGGTGGCAACGAAGCCTTCGTCGGTCAGCGCCTGCACGAGCGCCTCGACCGACGAGTCGAAGTCCGGACGAAGTTCGGCATACCGCTGAGCAACCGCCTCGGTGATGCCGTCGGCGAAGCGGTCGATGGCCTGCGGCCCGCCCTCGGCGGCGAGCGCCGACAGCGCCGCGATGGCGACGGCGTCGTAGGAGGAGGGGAAGACCGCGCGGCCCGCGTCGGTGAGCTCGAAGACGAGCGCTGGGCGGCCGCGGCCGCGGGCGCCGTAGGTGCGTTGCTGGCGGGAGTTCAGATGCCCGATCTCTTCGAGCACCCCGAGGTGCCGCCGGACGGCGGCCGCCGTCAACTCCAGCCGAGAGGCGAGTTCCGACGCCGTGGAGGGGCCGTTCTGCAAAATCGAGAGCATCACGAGCGAACGCGTGGAGGCATCGGAGGTTGCCCCCTTGGCCAGCACCTGATCGCCCGTCGTTTTCACAACACCATTGTGACCTAAATGCTCCGCGTCGCCAACCTTGCCACACCCGATGCGCTCACCCTTCGGACAACCTCCCAACGCCGCGACCAGGACGTCCGACCACCCCCCAACAAGTACCCATTGGCGGATCGTCCCGCCCTTTGACGCGCCGCGCGCTATCTACGACACAGCGTCGTAGAGTGGACTGGGCCCTTTTGGCGTATCCATGTCGCGGGCTCAAGGACTAATTTTCTCGAATGAAGGAAGCAGTTGTGACCCCCCCGAGTTCCGCACCACTTGCCCGTCACGGCAAGCGAGCGCGCTCTGTTGTCTACCTCATGTTGGCGGGCCTGGCCCTGATCCTTGCCGGGTGTTCCACCCCGGCGACGGGCGGCACCGGCGAGCACGCCGGCGGCGAGGCCAACCTCACCTTGCCCGCCTTCACCGGCACCGGTCGGACCTTGCTCTTGATCGGCCTCCTCATCACCCTCGTGGGTTTCGCGTTCGGCATTGTGAGCTACATCCAGCTCAAGAAACTGCCGGTGCACTCCTCGATGCGCGAAGTTTCGGAACTCATCTACGAAACCTGCAAGGCGTACCTGATTCAGCAGGGCAAGTTCCTGCTGCTGCTGTGGGTCTTCATTGGGGCGGTCATCGCGGTCTACTTCGGAGTCCTCACCGGGCTCGGCTTCGGGCGCACGGCCATCGTCCTTCTGTTTAGCCTGGTCGGCATGGCGGGCTCCTACGGCATCGCCTGGTACGGCATCCGGTTGAACACCTTCGCCAACAGCCGCACCGCTTTCGCGGCCCTCAAGGGCAAGCCCTACCCGGTCTACAACATTCCGCTGCGCTCCGGCATGAGCGTCGGCATGATGCTCATCTCCACCGAGTTGTTCATGATGTTGTCGATCATGTTGTTCCTGCCGGGCGAGATCGCGGGCTCCTGCTTCATCGGCTTCGCCATCGGCGAGTCCCTCGGCGCCTCGGCCCTGCGCATCGCGGGCGGCATCTTCACCAAGATCGCCGACATCGGCTCCGACCTGATGAAGATCGTCTTCAAGATCAAGGAAGACGACGCGCGCAACCCCGGCGTCATCGCTGACTGCACCGGCGACAACGCGGGCGATTCGGTCGGCCCCTCTGCGGACGGTTTCGAAACCTACGGCGTCACCGGCGTGGCCTTGATCACCTTCATCCTGCTCGCGGTCAAGGAACCGAACATCCAGGTGGAGCTCCTCGTGTGGTTGTTCTTCATCCGCGCCATCATGCTCATTGCCTCCGGCTTGTCGTATGCCGTCAACGGCATCATCGCCAAGAACAAGTACGGCAACGCGGACGAGATGGACTTCGAGAAGCCGCTCACGTCGCTGGTGTGGATCACCTCCATCCTGTCGATCATCTTGACCTTCATCACGTCCCAGCAGCTGATCGGAAACCTCGGTGACGGCACCTTGTGGTGGAAGCTGTCGCTGATCATCTCCTGCGGCACCCTGGCGGGCGCGGTCATCCCCGAACTGGTCAAGGTATTCACGGGCGTCAAGGCCAAGCACACCGAGGAGGTCGTGAAATCGGCCAAGGAGGGCGGCGCCTCGCTCGACATCCTCTCCGGCCTCGTCGCGGGCAACTTCTCCGCCTACTGGCTCGGCATCGCGATCATCGTGCTCATGGCCATCGGCTACCTGATCTCCACCCTGGGGGTCGGCGCCATCATGATCGCCCCGGCGGTGTTCGCCTTCGGCCTGGTCGCCTTCGGCTTCCTGGGCATGGGCCCGGTCACCATCGCGGTGGACTCCTACGGCCCCGTCACCGACAACGCCCAGTCCGTCTACGAGCTCTCAACCATCGAGACCATCCCCGGTATCGAGGGGGAACTCAAGAAGGACTACGGCATCGACGTCAAGTGGGAGCGGGCCAAGTACCTCTTGGAGGCCAACGACGGCGCCGGCAACACGTTCAAGGCCACGGCCAAGCCGGTGCTCATCGGCACCGCGGTGGTGGGCGCCACCACGATGATCTTCTCGATCATCATGGGGCTCACGAACAGCCTGACGACGAACCTCGACAAGTTGTCGATTCTGCATGCGCCGTTCCTGTTGGGCCTCATCACCGGCGGGGCCATCATCTACTGGTTCACCGGCGCCTCGATGCAGGCCGTCACGACCGGATCGTTCCGCGCGGTGGAGTTCATCAAGGACAACATCAAGCTGGACGGGGTCACCAAGGCGAGCGTCTCCGACTCCCGCAAGGTGGTCGAGATCTGCACCCAGTACGCGCAGAAGGGCATGTTCAACATCTTCTTGGGCATCTTCTTCTCGACCCTGGCGTTCGCCTTCGTGGAGCCCTTCTTCTTCATCGGCTATCTGATCTCGATCGCGGTCTTCGGGCTCTACCAGGCCATCTTCATGGCTAACGCCGGTGGCGCCTGGGACAACGCGAAGAAAATCGTTGAGGTCGACCTCAAGGCCAAGGGCACTGCGCTGCACGACGCCTCCATCGTGGGCGACACCGTGGGCGACCCGTTCAAGGACACCTCCTCGGTGGCCCTGAACCCGGTCATCAAGTTCACGACGCTGTTCGGCCTGCTGGCCGTCCAGCTGGCGGTCACCATCACCAACCCGGCTATCACCGGCACGCTTGCGGCCGTTTTCTTCATCGCCTCGATGGTCATGGTGTGGCGCTCGTTCTACGCGATGCGCATCGACGCCCCGATGCTGACGGCGGCGGACTTCGACGAGGAGCGCGCCGCCATCGCAGCCGCTGACGCCGCGGCACTCGTGGCCTCCGACAGGATCGCCGTCACGGTAGCCGCCGACGCCAGCGAGGTGGAGGCCTAACCACTCCGGACGTCGTGGTGCCCGCCAGTTCGCTGGCGGGCACCACGTCTGTTTGGGGTCCCCATCGCTGTTCGCCCGCGTGGCACACGGCGTTTCGACCACGAGGCGTGGGGATTTACGCCGAGACCGCGTGGCTGCCCGTCCGGCGGGCTGCCGCTGACTAGCCGAACCGACGAGGAAGGGTACGGTGGTTGACGTGCTCCAGGTATCCGACGTTCGCCTCACCCTGGGCGGACGCACGATCCTGGACGGGCTCAGCCTCACCGCGGCCCTGGGCTCGGTGACGGCGCTCCTGGGCCCCAACGGCGCCGGTAAAACCACGACGATTCGGTGCTGCACGGGGCTGCTCTCCCCCGATTCCGGCCGCGTCGACCTTCTCGGACGCACGCCGTCCGAGCCGGGCGCCATGGACGCCGTCGGCCTGATGCCGCAGGCCACCGGCACCTGGTCCGGGGTGACCCCGCTGCAACTGCTGACCTACCTCGGACGCCTCTACGCCGATCCGCACCCGGTGCCTGAGCTGATGGCGGCCTTCGGCCTGGAAGGCTTCGCCCGCACGCCCTATCGGCGGCTTTCCGGCGGCCAACAGCAGGCGGTCAACATGGCGGGCGCCGTGATCGGACGCCCGTCGTTTGTCTTCTTGGACGAGCCCACCGCGGGCCTCGATCCCCACACCCGCCGCCGCACCTGGGACCTCATCAGCGGGCTGGCCGCGGCCGGGGTCGGCGTACTGCTCACCACCCATGCGATGGACGAGGCTGAGCGGCTGGCCGATCACGTCTGGATCATGGACGCCGGGCACATCACCGCGCACGGCACCGTTGCTGAGCTCACAGCCGACGGCCCCCTCGAAGAGGTCTTCCTGCGCCATACCAGCCGAGGTGAGCTGTGAACCTCGACCTGACCCCCCGCCCACAGGCCGCACCGCGCGGCCGGCGGATCCTCGCGCACGCCGGCATCGAACTGACGAACGTCCTGCGCAATGGCGAGCAGTTGTTGTTGACCCTGGTGATTCCGCTGGGGCTGTTGGTGGTGGCGCGCGGCTGGCTCGCAGGCATCGTGGATGCCACCACCTTCCCGGCGGGCGTCCTGGCCCTCGCCATCTGGTCGACGGGGTTCACCTCCCTGGCCATCAACACCGGCTTCGAGTTGCGCTACGGGGTGCTGGAGCGGCTGGCCGCCACTCCTCTGCGCAAGGCCGACGTGATTGCCGGCAAGGCAGCCTCCGTGGCCATCATCGCGGCCGGACAGCTCCTGCTGATCGGGGGGGCGGCGATCGCGCTGTGGTGGCGGCCGGAGCCGACCCCCGCCGGGACGCTGATCGCCCTGCTCGACATCGCCTTCGCGCTGATCACCTTCGCCTCGTGGGCGCTGATCCTAGCCAGCCTCCTCAAGGCCGAGTTGGTGTTGGCCGTCGGAAACCTCATCTACCTGGTTCTCGCTGGGGCGGGTCTCGTGGTGGCCGTGCCCTCCCTGTGGTGGCTTCCCACGGCAGCCCTCGGCGATGGCCTGCGTCATTGGACGCACGGCCTGGCACCCGCCCCCCTTACTCCTTTGCTCGTCCTCATTACATGGGCGATCGTCTCCGCGGCGATTGCTCGAAAGGTCTTCCGATGGATGTCTTGACCGGCCCCCACTCCCTCAAGCGCTGGACGCTCGCCTCGCTGATCGCCAACTGCGTGATCGTCGTGACGGGGGCGCTCGTCCGCCTGACGGCGTCAGGCCTCGGCTGCTCGACGTGGCCGCAGTGCACCGGCTCCTCCTACACACCCGTCCCCGCGTCGGGGCTGCACGGCGTGATCGAGTTCGGCAACCGGTTGTTGACGTTCGTCCTGGTGGCCATCTCCATCGGCACGTTCCTGGCCGCGCGCGCGCGGCGTCCGGCCCGACCACGCCTCGTGTGGGAGTCGTTGGCCGTGGGCCTGGGCATCATCGCTCAGGCCGTCATCGGCGGCGTCTCGGTCTGGATGCAGCTCAACCCCTGGGTCGTGGGCCTGCACATGATCGTCTCGGCGGCGCTGATCCTGATCTGCGTGGCGATGGTCCACGAGGCCTACGAGCTCGCCCCCGTGGGAGTCACGCCGCGGGTTCGGGCCGTCGTGCGGACGCTGTTCGGGTTCGGCCTGCTCGTCGTCGTGCTCGGGACGGTCGTCACCGGGGCCGGCCCGAACTCCGGCGATGGCGGCGCCCAGCGCAACGGGTTCGGCCTTGAGGAGGTCGCTCGCCTGCACTCCCTCAGCGTCTGGGCCACCGTCGCCCTCACCGTCCTGGCGATCGCCCTCACGCGCGAAGCAACGCGCCTGAACCGCGTCCTCATGGGACTTGCGGGGGTCGAGGTGCTGCAGGGGATCGTGGGCTACGCCCAGTACTTCACCCACCTGCCCATCGCGCTCGTGATGGCGCACATGGTGCTGACCACCCTGTTCTTGGTGGCCGTGGGGCACGCCTGGCTGCTGGTGGAACCTCAGCCGAAGATCAGCGGATCTAGCGCCGCCGCGACGAAGACAAGCGTCAGGTAACTGTTCGACAGGTGGAAGAGCCGCATGGGCTTGAGGGCGGCGTCGGTGAGACCGGCGCGCGCCCGCAGCAGGAGTGCGACCGCCTCGACAGTCAGCCAGGCGCCCGCCAGACCCGCGAGCAGCGGGTAGAGCCAGCCGGTGTGCGCCACCGGCCACAACAGCAGACTCACCAGCACCGTCACCACGGTGTACACCAGGATCTGCAGGGCCACCTGCGGGGCCGGCTTCACCACCGGGAGCATCGGGACGTGCGCTTTGGCGTAGTCCTCGCGGTACCGGAAAGCCAGCGCCCAGGTGTGCGGGGGCGTCCAGAAGAAGACGATCGCGAACAGCACCAGCGGCGGCCAGGCCACCGAACCGGTCACGGCCACCCAGCCGATCAGGGGCGGGAAGCAGCCCGCGATGCCGCCCCACACGATGTTCTGCGAGGTGCGGCGCTTCAGGCCCAGGGTGTAGACGAACACGTAGTAGAGATTGGCCACCAACGCGAGCGCGGCGGACTGCCAATTCGCGCCAAAGCCCAGCACCAGCGCCGACACGATCGCCAGCACCGACCCGTAAATGTAGGCCGGGACCTTCGCGACCTCATGGCGTGCCATGGGTCGGGTGCGCGTGCGATGCATTTCGGCGTCGATGTCAGCGTCCAGCACGCAGTTGAAGACGTTCGCGCTGCCGGCGGCCAGGGTGCCGCCCACGAGGGTGACCACGATCAGCCGCCAATCCGGCCAGCCGTGCGCGGCCAGGAACATCGCCGGGACCGTCGTCACCAACAGAAGCTCGATGATCCGCGGCTTCGTCAAAGCGACATAGGCCGACACCCGGCTCAGCATCGGATGCTGGACGACGGTGGCGGCGGCGGTCTGCTGCGGTGGGATGGCGGCCTCCATGACGATTGGGAACTCCCCCGAAGCATAGGTCAGTCACTATCTGGGCAACAGCCAGCAACCGCCAGCGACGCCCGATAGCCCGCCGCTAGAGTGGACGGGAGGTCACCCACGCCACGAAACGTGGTTCACAACATAGGAGTTTGCATGAACACTCGACTCAAGGCGCTCGCGGACGCTGGCGTCTCCATCTGGTTGGACGACCTGTCCCGGGAACGCCTGCGCAGCGGCAGCCTCAAGCGCCTCATCGACGAGGACTCGGTCACCGGCGTGACCACCAACCCCACCATCTTTGCTGGGGCGCTGACCGGTAGCGACGACTACGTCTCCGACATCGTCGCCCTGGGCGACGTCAGCGCCGCCACGGCGATCAAGCAACTGTGGGCCAAGGACGTGCGCGACGCCTGCGACCTGTTCGCCGGCCTGTACGCCTCCACCAAGGGCTTCGACGGTCGCGTCTCGATCGAGGTGGAGCCCGGTCTCGCCTACGACACCGACGGCACCGTCGCTCAGGCCGAGGAACTCTACGCCCTGGTCGACCGCGAGAATGTGCTGATCAAGATCCCGGCGACCAAGGAGGGCCTGCCGGCCATCGCTGCTGCGATCGGCAAGGGCATCTCGGTCAACGTCACCCTCATCTTCGACGAGGAGCGCTACCGCGGCGTCATGGACGCCTACCTGACCGGCCTGGAGACCGCCGCCGCCGCGGGCCTGGACCTGGCGAAGATCCACTCCGTGGCCTCGTTCTTCATCAGCCGCGTGGACTCCGAAATCGACAAG
The DNA here is from genome assembly GCA_016716635.1 of Micropruina sp. Classification (GTDB taxonomy): domain Bacteria; phylum Actinomycetota; class Actinomycetes; order Propionibacteriales; family Propionibacteriaceae; genus JADJVZ01. The sequence goes on along the minus strand of JADJVZ010000011.1, from coordinate 406,562 downwards.
CGCCTCAACAACATCGGCACCGACACGGCGCTGGCGCTCAAGGGCAAGGCCGCCGTCGCCAACGGCTGGGTGGCCTTCGCGGCCTACCAGGAGGTCTTCGGCGGTGAGCGGTTCGCCGCCCTGGCCGCCAAGGGCGCCAACGTGCAGCGTCCGCTGTGGGCCTCCACGGGCACCAAGGATCCGTCCTACTCCGACACCCTTTACGTCTCCGATCTGGTCGCTCAGGGCGTCGTGAACACGATTCCCGAGAAGACGATGCAGGCCTTCGCCGATCATGGTGAGGTGGGCGCCAGCATCGAGGGGCGCGGTGCGGACGGGGTGCAGGTGCTGGACGCCCTGGACGCCGTCGGCATCGACCTGGGCGACGTCTTCAGCGTTCTCGAAGACGAGGGCGTGAGCAAGTTCGTGGTCTCCTGGGATGCCGAGCTCGTGACTGCCGTCGAGAAGGCGTTGGCCGCCGCCAAGTGAGCGCACTAGGCTCCGAAGGGTGACCGTTCCCTTCGACAACCCGCTGCGCGATCCCGCAGATCACCGGTTGCCTCGCATCGCCGGGCCTTGTGCCCTCGTGATGTTCGGGGTGACCGGTGATCTCGCGCGCAAGAAGCTGCTCCCCGCGATTTACGACATGGCCAACCGCGGCCTGCTCCCGCCGGGGTTCGCCTTGGTCGGTTTCGCCCGCCGGGACTGGACCGAGAACGAGTTCGCCGCCAGCGTTCTCGAGTCCGTAAAGCAGCGCGCTCGAACCCCATTCCGCGACGAGGTGTGGCAGCAGTTGGTGCAGGGCATCCGCTTCGTCCGGGGCACCTTCGACGACGGCGAGGCCTTCGCCCGGCTCGCTGACACGCTCGCCGAGTTGGATCGCGATCACGGCACCGGCGGCAACCACGCCTTTTACCTGTCGATCCCGCCCAAAGATTTCGAGTCGGTCATCACCCAGCTCACCACTCACGGACTCACCCAGACCTCGCCCGACACGTGGTCGCGGGTCATCATCGAGAAGCCCTTCGGTCACGATCTCGCCAGCGCCATAGAGTTGGAGCGCACGGTCGCCAAGGGTTTCGAACCCAACAGCGTGTTCCGTATCGACCACTATCTGGGCAAGGAAACCGTCCAGAACATGCTGGCCCTGCGCTTCGCGAATCAGTTGTTCGAACCCATCTGGAACCGCGCCTACGTGAGCCACGTCCAGATCACCCAAGCCGAAGACATCGGCATCGAAAGCCGGGCGGGCTACTACGACGGCGTCGGGGCGGCCCGCGATGTGATCCAGAACCACCTGCTGCAGTTGCTGGCCCTCACCGCCATGGAAGAACCGACGTCCTTCGCCGCCGATCAACTGCGCGATGAGAAACGCAAGGTGCTCGCCGCGCTTCGCCCGGTGGCGGACGTTCGGCGCGACACCGCCCGCGGGCAATACCTGGGCGGCTGGGCCGGCGGGGAGCTGGTCGGCGGGTACCTCCAAGAGGACGGGGTCTCCCCCACCTCCGGCACCGAGACTTATGCGGCCATCCGGGTCGAAATCGACAACCGCCGTTGGGCGGGGGTGCCGTTCTACCTGCGCACCGGCAAGCGCCTCCCCCGGCGCGTCACCGAGGTTGCCCTGGTGTTGCGTCCGGCCCCGCACCTGCCCTTCACCCACACCGATGTTGAGCAGTTGGGCAGCAACGCCCTCGTGATGCGGATCCAGCCCGACGAGGGCGTGACGATCCGGTTCGGCGCCAAGGTGCCCGCCACCTTAATGGAGATCCGCGACGTCACCATGGACTTCGCCTACGGCAGTTCCTTCGCGGTCACCAGCCCCGAGGCGTACGAACGGTTGATCTTGGACGTCCTCGTCGGCGACAAGCCACTCTTCCCGCAGGCCGACGAGGTGGAGCTGTCATGGCGCCTGCTCGATCCCGTCTTGGACTATTGGGCCGCAAGCGAGACCCCACCCGAGGGTTACGCGTCCGGCACCTGGGGCCCGGCCAGCGCCAACGAACTCCTGGCCCGTGACGGCTTCACCTGGCGCAGGCCGTAAGGGGGCAACCAATGATTCAGCACCTGCGGAACACCAACTCCGCCAAGATCGGCCAGGCCATCGCCGACGCGCGTCCGAACGGCGCTGCCTCCTCGGGCATGGTGTTCACCTTGATCGTGGTCGCCGACTCCGAGGCCCACTTCAAGGCCGTATTCGAAGCCTGCCGGGCGGCCGCCAAAGAGCACCCCTCACGCATCCTGGTCGTCCGCAACGCCGAGGGCGAAAAGACGGGCGTGGACGCCGAGGTCCACATGGATGAGGAGAGCATCGGCGAGATCGTCGTGTTGACCTTCACCGGTGAACTCAGCCAGCACCGCGATTCGGTGTTGCTGCCGCTGCTCCTGCCCGATTCCCCGGTCGTGGTGTGGTGGACGGGCAACGCCCCCGCGATGGTGGCCGATGATCCGATCGGGAAGCTGGGCACCCGGCGGATCACCGATGCCACCAGCAGCTCGCATCCTGTGCGCGCCCTCATCGAACGTGCCCAGCACCTGGCCCCGGGCGACACCGACCTCACCTGGACGCGCGTCACCCCCTGGCGGGCGCTCCTCACCGCCGCGCTGGACCAGTATCCGGCCCCGGTCGTGGCGGCGTCCGTGTCGGGCGCGCAAGGCAACCCGGGGGCCCTCCTGTTGCACTCGTGGCTGGAATGCCGCCTCGGTGTCGCGGTGACGCGGACGGTCTCCCGCACCGGGTACGGCATCACCGAGGTCATGCTGGCCACCACGAAGGGCGACATTCGCATCACCCGGGACGACGGCCGGGTCGCCACGTTCACCGCACCGGGGCTGCCGGCACGCAAGGTTGCCTTGCGGCGGCGCGATGTCACGGCGCTGATCTCCGAAGAGCTGCGGTTCCTGGACGAGGAACCGGTGCTGGCAGCCACCATGGCGTGCCTCGCCGGCAAGGCGGCGGTCTCCAGCGAGGCCGAAGGCGCGGGTGCCTGATGGCACCGCAGCCCATCATCCGACGCAGCGTGGATGCTGCCGCCCTCGCAGATAACGCGTCTCACGGGCTATTGGATCGCCTCGTTGCCCTCCAGGCCGGTCATCGGGTGCCGCACCTGTGCCTGACCGGGGGACGCATCGCCAACCGCGTCTACGGCAGCCTGGCGGCCCTCGTGCCCAACTCTGCTCTCGATCCCACCCGCTTGGAGCTGTGGTGGGGCGATGAGCGGTTCCTGCCGACCGACGATCCCGATCGCAATGCGGGTCCGACCTTGGGCATTCTGGCCGGGGAGTTCCCCCTGACGGCAAGCCGCACCCATCCGATGCCCGCCGCAGACGGGGTGCTCGACAACGCCGCCTCCGCCGCCACGTACGCCAAGGAACTCGGCGACACGGCGTTCGATATTTGCTTGCTGGGCATGGGGCCGGATGGGCACGTCGCCTCGATCTTCCCCGACCACCCATCCTTCGAGCATTCGACCCAGACGGTGATCGGCGTCAACGACGCTCCGAAACCGCCAGCGCAGCGAATCAGCCTCACGGTGGAGGCATTGAACCGTTCGCGGGAGGTTTGGTACTTGGTGAGTGGAGCCGACAAAGCCCCGGCCGTAGCCAGGGCTTTGGAGGGTGATCCGACGATTCCAGGTGGTGTCGTTCGGGGGCGCGAACGCACCATCTGGTGGCTCGATCAGGCGGCCGCCGCGAAGCTGGCGTCGTTTGACTGCAGCTGGTGAGGCGGACGCCCTTTAGTAGATGACCTCGCCCGAGGCCCGACGGGCCCGCAGCGTCGTCAACGCCTCCGTGAGGATGGCCGCGGCCTCAACCTCGGTACGACGCTCCTTCACGTAGGCGAGGTGCGTCTTGTAGGGCTGGATGCGCGGCGGGGGCGGCGGGTTCTCGGCGTCCATGCTGGCCGGCAGCCCGCAGCGCGGGCAGTCCCACGACTCGGGCACCAAGGCGTCGGCCGCGAACGCGGGGCGCGTTTCGTGCCCGTTTACGCAATAGAAAGAGACGTACAGCCGCGGGGCGGCGTCGCCACGCTCTGCCTCGCCCATCGGACCCGCTCCAACGCGGCTACCACGAATAGCGCTACCACCAGCCACAAAAAACTCCTTGTCCGCCCCGGCCTAGCCGAGGGTCCCGAGATCTGGGAAATACCGGTACAACGCCAAGAGGATGACGATGCAAGCGAACCATAAGCCGCCCACGATGATCGTCAAACGATCCAGGTTGCGCTCGGCCGATGAGGTTCCACCCATGCTGGCCGACATGCCGCCGCCGAAGAGATCCGACATGCCACCACCCCGGCCCTTGTGAAGCAGAATGAACAGCGCCAAGACGACGCTCGTCGCTATCAACAGGATCGAGACGGTGAGAATCGGCCACGTCATCAAAGGTGCAACCACGCGCAGAATCCTAACCCACCCACTAGGCATTACTCGCATCGACCAGAACTGCCCACCGGCTAGGCCGGTGGGCAGTTCTGTGCTGAAGCGAAAATCAGACCGCGTAGAACATCACGATCTTGGCGAACTCGTCGGCGTTGAGGCTCGCGCCGCCCACGAGGGCTCCATCGACGTCGGGCTTGGCCATGATGTCGACGATGTTGTTCGCCTTCACCGAGCCGCCGTACTGGATGCGGACCTTGTCAGCCGCCTCGGCACCGAAGGTCGCCGCCACCCGCTCACGGATGGCGCCACACACCTCCTGCGCGTCCTCGGGGGTAGCGACCTCGCCGGTGCCAATGGCCCACACGGGCTCGTAGGCGATGACGAGGGAAGCCACCTGCTCGGCCGTGAGGCCAGCAAGGCAGATGTCGACCTGGGCGAGCACGAACGGGACCTGCTCGCCGGCCTTGCGGATGTCGAGCTTCTCGCCGCAGCACACGATCGGAATCATGCCGGCCGCGAGAACCACCTTGGCCTTGGCGTTGATGATCTCGTCGGTTTCACCGTGGTAGTCACGGCGCTCCGAGTGACCGACGACGACGTAGGCACACTTGAGCTTGGCCAGCATGTCGGCCGAGATCTCACCGGTGTAGGCGCCGGAGGCGTACAGCGACACGTCCTGGGCGCCGTAGGCCATGGGGATCTTGTCACCCTCGACCAGCGTCTGGACGGTGCGAATATCGGTGAACGGCACGATGAGCGCGCACTCGGACTTGCTGGCATCGTAATGCCCGTCCTTCAGCGTCCAGTCGAGCTTCTGGACGAGCCCAGCAGCCTCCACGTGGTTGCAGTTCATCTTCCAGTTGCCCGCCATCAGCGGGGTGCGATCAGTCATTGTCAGTTCTCCTCAAGGATGGCGAGTCCGGGCAGTTCCTTGCCCTCTAGGTATTCCAGGGAAGCGCCGCCACCGGTCGAGATATGCCCGAACTGGTCGTCGGAGAATCCGAGGATGCGGACGGCCGCGGCGGAATCGCCACCGCCGACCACGGTCAGGCCCGTGCATTCGGTCAGCGCCTGCGCGACGGCCTTGGTGCCACCGGCAAGGGCGGGGATCTCGAAGACGCCCATGGGGCCGTTCCAGACGACGGTCTGGGCAGCCGTGATGGCGTCAGCGAAGAGCTTCTCCGAGGCGGGGCCGATGTCGAGGCCCATCTTGTCGGCGGGGATGGCGTCAGCCGCCACCACGTCGATGGGGCCATCGACGGTGTGTGCCGCGAAGTCCATGCCGGAGGCGACGCGGACGTCGACCGGCAGCAGCAGCTGCTTGCCACTGGCCTCGGCCTGGGCCAGGTAGCCGCGACAGGCGTCGAGGCTGGCCTCGTCGAGCAGCGACTTGCCGACCTCGTGGCCCTGGGCCTTGAGGAAGGTGTAAGCCATGCCACCGCCCACGATCACCGTGTCGGCGATCTTCAGCAGGTTGTCGATGACGGCGAGCTTGTCAGCCACCTTGGCGCCACCGAGCACGACCACGAAGGGACGGTCGGGGTTCTTCAGAACCTTGCCGAAGACGTCGCCTTCCTTCTTCACCAGCGTGCCGCCGGCGCTCGGGAGCAGCTTGGCGATGTCGTAGACGCTCGCCTGCTTGCGGTGAACGACACCGAAGCCGTCGGAGACGAACACGTCAGCGAGCTTGGCCCACTTGGCCGCCAACTCCTCGCGCTCGGCATCGACCTTGGAGGTCTCACCGGGCTCGAAGCGGACGTTCTCCAGCAGGCAGATGTCGCCGTCCTCAAGCGAGGCGACAGTCGCCTCGGCGGACGGACCGGCGACGTCCTCAGCAAGCTTCACGGGTGCACCGAGAAGCTCGCCGAGGCGCTTGGCCGCAGGAGCCACGGAGTACTTGGCCTCCGGGGCGCCCTTGGGGCGACCCAAGTGAGCCAGCACAATGACCTTGGCACCCGCGGCACGCAATTGCGTAAGCGTGGGCAACGCGGCTTTGATGCGCCCGTCGTCGGTGATGCGATCACCGTCGAGGGGCACGTTGAAATCGCAGCGAACGAGGACCCGCTTACCGCGCAGGTCGCCGAGGTCTTGTACTGACTTCACTTGTGTCTACTTTCCTTTTTCAGTCTTCAGCTCTGAGACTCAGAGCTTGGAGCCGACGAGGGCAACGAGGTCGACGAGGCGGTTGGAGTAGCCCCACTCGTTGTCGTACCAGCCGACGACCTTGACCAGGTTGCCGATGACCTTGGTGCAGCCGGCATCGAAGATGCAGGAGTGCGGGTCGGTCTCGATGTCCTTGGAGACGATCGGGTCTTCGGTGTAGGCAAGGATGCCCTTGAGGGGGCCCTCGGCGGCGGCCTTGATGGCGGCGTTGATGGCCTCCACGGAGACCTCCTTGCCCGCGATGAAGGTCAGGTCGGTGGCAGAACCGGTGGGCGTCGGCACGCGCAGGGCGTAACCGTCGAACTTGCCCTTGAGCTCCGGCAGCACCAACGCCACCGCAGCGGCGGCACCGGTCTTGGTCGGAACGATGTTCAGGGCGGCGGCGCGGGCGCGACGCAGGTCGCTGTGCGGGCCATCCTGAAGGTTCTGGTCAGCGGTGTAAGCGTGGACCGTGGTCATCAGGCCACGCTCGATGCCGAAGGTGTCGTTGAGGACCTTGGCCATCGGCGCGAGGCAGTTGGTGGTGCACGACGCGTTGGAAATGATGTTGTCCGTGGCGGGGTTGTAGTCGCCGTCGTTGACACCCATCACGATGGTGATGTCCTCGTTCTTCGCCGGGGCGGAGATGATGACCTTCTTGGCGCCCGCGTCGATGTGAGCCTTCGCCTTGGCGCCGTCCACGAAGAAGCCGGTGGACTCGATGACGACGTCCGCGCCGATCTCGCCCCAGGGCAGCTCGGCCGGGTTGCGCACGGCGTAAGCGTTGATCTTGTGGCCGTTGACGGTGATGGAGGTGTCGTCGTAGGTCACCGTGCCATCCAAGCGACCCAGGATGGAGTCGTACTTGAGCAGGTGGGCGAGCGACTTGTTGTCGGTCAGGTCATTGACGCCGACGATTTCGATGTCAGCGCCGCTGGCCACGACGGCCCGGAAAAAGTTGCGGCCGATACGGCCAAAGCCGTTGATGCCAACCTTGACGGTCATGGGTGGGTGGTCTCCTTCGCAGAGTGCCGCGCGGCCAGTCGCCGCCCGGCGGGATGGACATTTCTCACCCTAGCGAAGAATCAGGTGCCTACGAGCAGTCTCGAATCGGTGGACGGATTCGTCTCTGATCGAGTCTGTGCGCTAGTCGGACATCCCTCAAGAATCCCCGCTCAAACCCGCTTCCGTGTTAGGGATGCTAAGTTCGGCAGCCCTCTTATCGGCGGTCGCGAGGAGGCGCCGGATGCGTCCGGCGACCGCGTCCTTGGTGAGCGGCGGAACGTGCAACTGGCCCAGCTCTTCGAGTGAGGCCTGCTTGTGTTCAAGCCTGAGCAAGCCAGCGGTCCGCAAATGCTCGGGCAGGTCGTCGCCCAAGATGTCGAGGGCGCGGGCAACCCGGGCGCCTGCGGTGACCGCCGCCTGGGCGGAGCGCCGAAGATTGGCGTCGTCGAAGTTGGCCAGACGGTTGGCGGACGCGCGCACCTCGCGGCGCATCCGACGGTCCTCCCACATCAGCATCGACTGGTGCGCCCCGAGGCGGGTCAACATGGCGGCGATCGCGTCACCGTCGCGGATCACGACCCGATCGACGTTACGCACCTCGCGGGCCTTGGCCTGGATGCCCAAACGGCGAGCGGAGCCGACCAGCGCCAGGGCGGCCTCGGAGCCGGGGCACGTGATTTCCATGGCCATCGAGCGCCCTGGTTCGGTGAGCGAGCCGTGCGCCAAGAAGGCGCCGCGCCAAGCCGCCGTCGCGATGTCCAAACCACCGCTGACAACGGCCGGAGGCAAGCCCCGGACGGGACGTCCGCGTCCGTCCACCAGGCCAGTCTGGCGGGCTAGGTTCTCGCCGTCCTTGATGAGCCGGACGACGTAACGCGTACCGCGGCGGATGCCGGAGGACGAAATCACGACGAACTCCGACGTGAAGCCGAAGAGGTCTCCAATGGCCGTCCGCAGCCGTCGCGCAGCCGCCCCGGTATCGAACTCGGCCTCGACCACGATCCGGCCGCTGGCGATGTGCAGCCCGCCGGCGAAGCGCAGCATGGCCGCTACCTCGGCCTTGCGGCAGCTCGGACGCGTCACTTGGACGGTCGCCAGCTCCGCCTTGACCTGGCTAGTCATCGCCATTGCATTACCTCTCGGTCCCCCACTAAATCCCCATGACATCGGCATACACCGAAGCCAGCCGGCGCGGGTCGTGACGGGGGGATCCGTCCCGCATCCGGACATCAGCTACCACAAGCTGACCACCGAGCGATTCTACAAAAGAGGCAAGGTGCCGGTCGCCCCGCACGAACGTCGCGTCCGCCACCACGTAGTCGAGGCGCAACAGGGGCGCATGCTCGGCAATCAGTTCGATGTGCCGCGCCGCAGTGTACCCCTCGGTTTCTTCGAAGGGGACGAGATTGAGGGTGAGGATGCGGCGGGCGGGGGTCTCCACCAGGGCGCGAGCCAGTTCGGGAACCATGAGATGCGGGATGACGGAGGAGAACCATGACCCGGGCCCCAACACTACGAAGTCGCTCTTCCGGATGCTCGCCAGCGCCTCGGGACAGGCGGGCGGCTCCGCGGGGGTGAGGCGGATCTCCGCGATCTCGCCGCGGGCCAATGCCACGTTCTCTTGGCCGGTCACGACGGTGACTTCGTCGGGGTGCGCGCTGTCGGCGCCGATGACGTCCGCCTCGATCACCAAAGGGACCATCGCCATCGGCAGCACGCGGCCGCGGGCTTGCAGCAAGGTAGCGACCATGTCGAGACCGGCCACGGGATCGTCCAACTGCTGCCACAGCCCGGCGATCAGCAGGTTGCCGATCGAGTGGCCCCCCAACGGCCCTTCCCCCGGGAAGCGGGCTTGCAGGACGTCCGCCCAACGCCGCCCCAACTCGTCGTCGTCGCACAAGGCGGCCAGCGCCATCCGCAGATCGCCTGGGGGCAGGATGTCGAACTCGTGGCGCAGGCGCCCGGACGAGCCGCCGTCGTCCGCAACGGTGACGACCGCCGTGAGCGCGGTCGTCAGCAGCCGCAGAGCGGCGAGCGAGGCGGCCAGGCCATGCCCACCGCCGAGGGCGGTGACGCGGGGGCCGGCCTGCGTCCAGGGCATCACTCCAGACCCAGGTCGCGGTGCTGGACGTGCACCGAACGTCCAGCAGCCCGGAGTCGCTTGGCCAGCTCCTCCACCATGGCCGTGCTGCGGTGCTTGCCCCCCGTGCAGCCGATCGCGATCGTCGCCTGCCGTTTGGCCTCGTTGAGGTACCCGGGGGCCGCGATGTCGACCAGCCGCTCCACCTCGACGAGGAACTCAGCTGCCGCGGGTTGCCCGAGGACGTAGGCGCTCACCGCGGACGCGAGACCGCTTTGCGGACGTAGTTCAGGCTGCCAGAACGGGTTGGGCAGGAACCGGACGTCGAAGATCATGTCGGCGTCGAGCGGAACCCCGTTCTTGAAGCCGAACGACATCAGCGTGATGCGCAGGCCCTCCTCGCCAGGGGCCGCGAACCCGTGATGGAGGCGGGCGACTAACTCGTGGACGTTGAGGCTGGAGGTATCGATGACCACGTCGGCGGCCGCCCGCAGCCCCGCCACCATGCGGCGCTCCCGTTCGACGCCCTCGATGAGCGTCCCGTCGCCTTGCAACGGGTGCGGACGCCGAACCGAGCTCTGTCGGCGGATGATCGCCTCGTCTGAGGCCTCGAGGAACAAGATTTGCGGCACCACGCCCATGCGTTCCAGTTCAGTGAACGCCTGGGGGATCTGCTCGAACTCCGACCGGGTACGCACGTCGAGGCCGGCGGCGATCCGATAGATGAAGCGCTCCTTGGCTATGCGCAACAGTTGGGGCAGCATGCTCGGCGGCAGGTTGTCGACGACGTACCAGCCCAGGTCTTCAAGGGCGTGGGAGGCCGTGCGGCGTCCCGCGCCGGACATTCCGGTGATCACAACGAACTTCGTGTCCGACTGGTTCATGGCCCCATTATCCCCCGTTGTGGCGCCCAAGTTTTCGCGCCCCAAGCTAGCCGGGGAGCACCTCGCCGGTGGTGACGTTGATGGACTCGCCCGCGGGCTGGTCGGCAAGGGCGGCCATGATGGCCGCGGCCGTCTTGGTTCCGATCCCGGGGACGGCTGCGATGTCCTCGAGGCTCGCCGCCCGTAGTTTGCGGACGCTGCCGAAGTGTCGCAACAAAGTCGCGCGCCGCACTTCACCCAGGCCCGGGACCCCGTCCAGGACAGATTCGATCATGGCGCGGCCGCGGCGGCTGCGGTGATGGGTGATCGCGAACCGGTGGGCCTCGTCCCGCAGGCGCTGAAGCAGATACAGGCCCTCGCTGGTGCGCGGCAGGATCAGTGGGTCGGGCTCGCCAGGGAGCCACACCTCTTCGAGGCGCTTCGCGAGGCCGACAATGGCGACCCCTTGGATGCCCAGAGCCGCTACCGCTTCAGCGGCCGCCGCCACCTGCGGGGCACCACCGTCGACGACCACCAGCGCCGGGGCGTACGCGAATCGCCGCGGGGCGCCCGTGGTCGGGTCAATCAGCAGGGGGCCGTCCTCGCTGGCGGGCCCCTCGTCGAGCAGCCGCCGGAACCGGCGGCCCAGCACCTCTTTCATGGCGCCGACGTCGTCGGATCCGTCGATGGTCTTCAATACGAAGCGGCGGTAATCCGACTTGCGCGGCAGCGCGTCCTCGAACACCACCATGGAGCCCACGACCTCAACGCCTTGGGTGTGGCTGATGTCATAGCACTCGATGCGGAGCGGCGCCTCGGCCAGCCCGAGGGCGACTTGAAGTTCTTCCAGGGCCCGGTTACGCGTCGAGAGATCGCTTGCGCGCCGGGACTTGTGCTGGGCCAGGGATTCGGCGGCGTTTCTGGCCACCGTGTCGAGCAGGGCCGCCTTGTCACCGCGCTGCGGCACCCGGATGCTCACCTTGCCGCCCCGCAGCTCGCCCAGCAATTCTGCGAAGGCCTCCGGGGCCTCCACCTCGACCGGCACCAGGATCTCCTTCGGGACTTCGGTGTCTTCCATGGCGTAGAGCTGCAGCAAGAAAGCCTCCACAAGCCCCGGCGTCTCGGTGTCATCCGTGCGATCGGCGACCCAGCCGCGCTGACCGCGCACTCGTCCGCCCCGCACGTGGAAGATCTGGACGGCCACCTCCAAGGCGTCCTCCGCCAAGGCGATGACGTCGGCGTCCGTGCCATCGGCGAGGACGATCGCGTTGGACTCCATGGCGCTCGCGAGGGCACCCAGACGGTCGCGGATCACCGCCGCCTTTTCGTATTCCTGGGCCTCGGAGGCCGCCACCATCTGCCGACGCAGGCGCCCTTCGAGGCCCCGCATCTGTCCGGAAAGGAAGGCGCACATGTCCTCGACCAGGCCGCGATGTTCCTCGGCGGTGATGCGTCCGACGCACGGGGCCGAGCACTTGCCGATGTACCCGAGCAGGCAGGGGCGTCCAGAGGCGGCGGCGGATCGGAACACCCCGGCGGTGCAGGAGCGCATGGGGAACACTCGCAGCATCGAATCGATGGTGTCGCGGATGGCCCACGCCTGGGCGTACGGCCCGAAGTAGCGATTGCCCTTGCGCTTGGCCCCGCGTCCGACGAAGACCCGGGGGAACTCCTCCGACCAGGTCACCGCGACCCACGGGTACGACTTGTCGTCGCGGTATTTGACGTTGAACCGCGGCTCGAACTGCTTGATCCAGGTGTACTCCAGCTGCAGGGCTTCGAGTTCGTTGCGGACGACCGTCCACTCGACCTTCGAGGCCGTCCGGACCATCGTCTGGGTACGGAAATGCAGCGCGTCGGGGTCAGCGAAGTAGGAGTTCAGGCGTTGGCGCAGCGACTTCGCTTTGCCCACGTAGACCACGCGCCCCTGCGGGTCGCTGAAGCGGTACACCCCCGGTTCGGTGGGGATCGACCCCGTCGGGGGACGGTAGGTGCGCGGGTCGGCCATCGCTGATCAGTCTGTTCCGACGGGCAACGGCGGGGCGTCCCCGACGCTGGCCTCCAGCACCGGGCGGAGGAACTCGCCGGTGAACGAGGTCGGCGTCGCGGCCACCAGTTCGGGGGTGCCCTCCACGAGCACCAGGCCGCCGCGGCTGCCCCCCGTGGGACCCATGTCGATGACCCAGTCGGCGGTCTTGATGACGTCCAGGTTGTGCTCGATGACGATGACGGTGTTGCCCGCGTCCACGAGTCGGCCCAGCACGTGCATGAGCTTGCGGATGTCTTCGAAGTGCAGGCCGGTCGTGGGTTCGTCCAACACGTAGACCGTGCGCCCGGTGGAACGCTTCTGGAGCTCCGACGCGAGCTTCACCCGCTGCGCCTCGCCGCCAGACAGGGTGGTGGCGGGCTGCCCCAGCCGGACGTACCCCAGACCCACATCGACGAGCGTGCGCAGATGTCGCGCGATCGGGGGAATGGCGGCGAAGAACTCCAGCCCCTCCTCGATCGGCATGTTGAGCACGTCGGCGATGGTCTTGCCCTTGTAGTGCACCTCGAGCGTCTCGCGGTTATAGCGCGCGCCATGACACACCTCGCACGGCACGTACACATCGGGCAGGAAGTTCATCTCGATCTTGATGGTGCCGTCGCCGGAACAGTTCTCACAGCGTCCGCCCTTGACGTTGAACGAGAAGCGGCCCTGTTGATAGCCCCGCACTTTGGCCTCGGGGGTGTCGGCGAAGAGCTTGCGCACGTGGTCGAAAACGCCGGTGTAGGTTGCCGGGTTCGAGCGGGGCGTGCGTCCAATCGGGGACTGATCGACGTGGATGGCCTTGTCGACGTGCTCCAGCCCCCGGATGCCGCGGTGGTGCCCCGGCACCACGCGCGAGCTGTAGAGGTGGCGCGACAAGGCGTTGTAAAGGATCGAGTTGACCAGCGTCGATTTGCCCGACCCGGAAACCCCCGTGACGGCGATGAAGGTGCCCAGCGGGAAGTCGACGGTGATGTCCTTGAGGTTGTTCTCGGTGGCCCCGATCACCGAAAGAACGTTGCCGTTGCCCTGCCGCCGTGACGTCGGCATCGGGATGAAGCGCCGCCCCGAAAGGTACGCACCCGTCAGGGATTCGGTGTTGGTGAGCAGGTCATGCACCGGCCCCGAGACCACCACCCGACCGCCGTGCTCCCCCGCGCCCGGACCAATGTCGACCACCCAATCGGCCATGCGGATCGTGTCTTCGTCGTGCTCGACGACGATGAGCGTGTTCCCGAGGTTCTTGAGCCGGACGAGGGTGTCGATGAGGCGCCGGTTGTCGCGCTGATGGAGCCCGATGGACGGCTCGTCGAGCACGTACAGCACCCCCACCAGCCCTGAGCCGATTTGGGTCGCCAACCGGATGCGCTGCGCCTCACCGCCGGACAGCGTGCCTGCTGTGCGGGAAAGAGTGAGGTAGTCGAGGCCGACGTCCAACAAGAACCGAAGCCGCTCGTCAATCTCTTTGACGACCCGTTCGGCGATCTGCGCCTCGCGCTCGGTGAGGTCGAGGGTGCGCATGAAGACCGCCACCTCGTCGATCGACAGGCTGGACACCTCGGCGATGTTCTTGCCGCTCACCGTCACGGCCAGGGAGGACGGCTTCAACCGGGCGCCGTGACAGGTCGTGCACGGGATGTCGCGCATGAAGCCCGCATAGCGTTCGCGGGCCGTGTCGGTTTCGGCCTCGCTGTGCCGCCGCTTTACGTACGGCAGGGCGCCCTCGAAGGTGGCGTTGAAGGAGTGCTCGCGGCCGTGGCGGGTGCGGGTGCGGACGTGGAGTCGGTGGTCGATCCCATGCAGGATCAGGTGCCGGGCGTTCGTCGGAAGGTCCATCCACGGTGTGGCGGTCGAGAACCCCACTTCGTCCGCCAGCGCACCGAGCAACGTTTGGTAGTAGGAGGCCATGTAGACCGAGTTCCACACGGTGATGGCGCCATCGTCGAGCGACTTGGTCTGATCGGGGACGACGAGGCTGACGTCCACCTCAAGCATGGTGCCGAGGCCGGAACAGGCCGGGCAGGCTCCCCAGGGGCCGTTGAACGAGAACTGCCGCGGCTCGAGCTCCTCAATAGAGATGTCGTGCTCGTTGGGGCAGGCCAGCTTTTCGGAGTAGCGGCGCTCCCGTTGCGGATCATCGGCTGCACGATCGACAAAGTCGATGGATACGACCCCCGCCGCCAGGCCGAGCGCCGTTTCGACGGAGTCGGTGAGGCGCCGCTTGATCGACTGCTTCACCACCAGCCGGTCGACGATGACGTCGATGTTGTGTTTCTTCTGCTTGTCGAGGGTCGGCGGCTCGCTGAGCTGGTGGACCTCGCCGTCGACGCGGACGCGCGCCAACCCCTGCGTTTGGAGCTGCCTGAACAGGTCGTGATATTCGCCCTTGCGCCCGCGGATCACCGGCGCCAACACCTGGAACCGGGTGCCCTCGGGCAGCGCCATGAGGCGGTCGACGATCTGCTGCGGCGTCTGCCGGGTGATCAGTTCGCCACAGATGGGGCAATGCGGACGCCCGGCGCGGGCGTACAGCAACCGCAGGTAGTCATAGATTTCGGTGATCGTGCCCACCGTCGAGCGGGGGTTGCGGTTGGTCGACTTCTGGTCGATGGAAACCGCCGGTGACAACCCCTCGATGAAGTCCACATCAGGTTTGTCGAGCTGGCCGAGGAACTGCCGGGCGTAGGCCGACAGCGACTCGACGTAGCGGCGTTGCCCCTCGGCGAAGATGGTGTCGAACGCCAAGCTGGACTTGCCCGAGCCGCTGAGCCCGGTGAAAACGATGAGGGCATCGCGGGGTAGATCAAGGCTCACGTTGCGCAGGTTGTGCTCGCGCGCCCCGCGCACAATGAGTCGATCATTCACGTCCGACATCGTAGTTGGCGGGACTGACAGATTCTTGGGCGGCTTGGCAGGGCCGCCGCACGGCCCGTAATGTCGGCCTATGAGCCCGACCGCGCCGGACGTCCCTGTTGAGACGCTCCGCAAACGCAAACTGCAGGCGACACAAAGTCTTTTGGGCGACACCATCGGCATTTCGGACGATGAGTGGCAGGCCGCCACCGCCCTTCCGGGCTGGTCCCGGGCGCATATCGCGACCCACCTGGCGCGCGAAGCCGATGCCCTTCGGCGGGTCACCGAGGCCGCCCTCGAGGGACGCCAGATTCCCCTTTACAGCTCGCCGCAGCAGCGGTTCGTCGACATCGAAGAGGGCGCGATGCGCCGCGGCCTGGACCTCCAGATCGACCTCGACACCAGCGCGGACACCCTCAACACCTGCTGGGATGCCGTCACCGACTGGAAGCTCCCCATCGACATCGGACGCGGCCCCATGACGCTGGCCAACCTTCCGATCATTCGCTTTCGCGAAGTGACCATTCACCACATCGACCTGGGCGTGGGCTTCACCGTCGACGACCTTGAGCCCGTGCCCGCTCTGTGGCTCCTCGATTTCCGGATCTCCCAGTTCGCGGGCCAAGGCATCCCAGCGTTCAGGATTCAGAGCGAGTCCGGCGTCGAGGCCGTGCTGGGTGAAGGCGAGCCGACGCGGACGGTCACCGGGACGGACGCCCGCCTGTGGGGTTGGCTCAATGGACGGGTCGGACCCGAGTCCGTCACCGGCGCCGAGGGGCTGCGGCTGCCGCTGGCGCGATGACCGCCTCGATCTCGTCCCTGGTCGTGGGACCTCTCGAGAACAATGCCTACCTGCTCGAGGCCGGCGGCGAATGCCTGCTGGTGGATGCCGCGGACGACGCTCCGGCGCTCTTGGCGTGGCTGGGCGGCCGGCGTCCGGCCGCGATCGTGACGACGCACCGGCATCGGGACCATTGGGCCGCCCTCGCCGAGGTGGCCGAGGTAACCGGGGCGCAGCTGGTGGCCGGGGATCCCGACGCGGCCGCGATCGCCCTGGGTGCCGGCGTCCAGACGCCGGACGGTGTTTGGGACGGCGACGTGCTCGAACTCGGCGGCGTCACCCTGGAGGTCATCGGCCTGGTTGGCCACACCCCGGGTTCCATCGCGTTGGTCTTGGCCGAGCCCGGCGAGCCCGTCCGGATCCTCACCGGCGATTCGCTGTTCCCGGGCGGGCCTGGGAAGGTAATACGTCCCGAGGCCTTTGAGACCCTCATGAGTGACCTGGTCACGAAGATTTTCGATCGCTTCCCTGACGACACGATCGTTTTGCCCGGCCACGGGCTGCCCACGACACTGGGCACAGAGCGCCCAAAGGTTCCGGAGTGGTGGGCTCGGCGGTGGTAGCCGAGCCAGGGCGGCCCCTGCCTGAGGAGAGCGAGAAGTTTGCCGAACTATCGTCCTGGTTCGGTTGGTGGGACCGCCCGCTGGGAGGCGTAGTCCCACTTCGGGGGCGCCCGCACTACTTCGTGTGCGAGTTCTCGGAGGTCCTAGACGACTATGAGGACTTCTATAAGGTGTGGCCAGTCCCGAGCGCTGCTCTCGACCTGGAGTCTGAGTGGTGGTTGAAGTGGTGTGAGTGGCGAAGCGCCTTCGA
Organism: Micropruina sp.; assembly: GCA_016716635.1. GTDB lineage: Bacteria > Actinomycetota > Actinomycetes > Propionibacteriales > Propionibacteriaceae > JADJVZ01. Next base: position 389,578 of record JADJVZ010000011.1, on the reverse strand, counting down.
CCGCAATGAATCCCCCAGGCCAATCGAGGAAGACCCCAACTGTGGGCGTCTGGAACAGGCACTCCGCGGGCACCGAGAGCCGCCGACTACCGCGACCCTCCTACGGGCGGAATGGCTGCTGGACGAGAACCGTTCATACGCCCAGAAAGCGCCTACGCATCGTGTCCGTTGGCGGCACTGACGACCCCAGCCACCACACCTCGATGCACTTGGAGCCCCCCGCCTCGGTCTTCCCCGGCGGCGTCGGAAAGACGCACTCCCCCGCCGACTTCACGAGCCTCTACGACGGCGTGGTGACCAAGATCTTCGACCGCTTCGACGACGACACGGTGATCCTTCCCGGCCACGGCGCCAACACGACATTGGGTGTCGAGCGTCCGCACCTAGCCGAATGGCGCGCCCGGGGCTGGTAGCCCCAAGGGGTCCTGGGGGAACTCGCCCCGCACCAAGCAGGGCCAGGAAAAGGCCACCACACTGGTGGGTTCGTTCACCGAAGCCGTCGCCTACGGCCCTTGGATTCTGGCTGGCTGGATCCCTAGCCTGGGGCCATGAACTACCCAACCGTTGCGAACCCGGAGCTGGTCGGGTCCTACGACGCTGAGGCCAAGGCTGGTGGTGGCTACGTGTGGGACGAGGTGCTCGAGTACCGAGTTTGGTGGAGCCCCGACTCTGGCGCCGAGGACCTGGCTGACGGCAACGACTATTACTACGCCTGCACCACGTTCGAAGAGGCTCTGGAGGCCCAAGCCCGGTACGCGGGCTCGGAGGAGCCGCTCGCGCTCATCCTGCAACGCGAGTACATCGACGAGGAGGTCGAGGGCCAATACCGGCACGTGCGGGAACAACGGATCGCCGAGTGGCCGGTCGAGTTCCTGAGTCGACCGCGTCGGACCCCTCAGACCATCCCAGACTTCCTTTCCCCGGACGCGCCCCCAAATCGTCTCGACATCCTGCGCGGTCTGGCCGAAGGCCCTCAGCTCTGAACCCCGAGGGTTGCCCCGAAAGGCTCCGCGCAGGCGGGCGCCGTGCCACATCATCGGACGCGAGTGACCAACCCATGCTGAATGGTCGACCTGCTTCAACCCACGCGCATCAAGTCGCGGATTCTGCATGATTTGAGTGTGGTGACGGCGGGGTGCCCCGCTGCCCGATTGTCTGACGCCGTTCCCGCCCGTCAAGGGCGCCTCCGGCGTCGCTTCGCGATGGCCTCCGGCCACCCTTGACTGCCAGGTCCCCGACGTCATGGAAGGCAGCTAGGGGTTCACCCCCAGAACTGAGTGATCCGCTCAGGGAACGCTCAAACTGGCCCCCTGCGCGTCTCTCACGGCTGTCAGCTCCACCAAGGGCGCTGGCGGGGCCGGTTCGGGCAGGGATGTGGACCCCCGTCAGCCACACCATGCGGGTTGCCGCAGATCCGACCTCCCCGGGCGGAAGGTCGGCCCTCAACAACGATCCTGCCGCGCTCGACGAAGTGGCCACATGCATCCCCCCTTGTCAGCGGCGTGTTCTACTCGGCGCATCCTCATCGACTGACGCAAATCTGTCGTGTCACCGCATCAGCACCACACGATCTCAACTCACACCGGCCGCGGGCGCAGCAGACCCAGGCTGACCTGGATGCCCCAGTCATGCCGCAGGGCCGAACCCTTCACATCCCCGTCAGGCTCCGCCAGGGAACTCCCCTCCGCGGCCGTCGCTGTGAGGGCTGTTTCGGTCATACCCCGGCACGCTCATTTGGAGGGGTGAACCCATCGCTGCCAAATCCGACGCCGGGGACCCGGCGGTCAAGGGTGGCCGCAGGCCATCCCGAAGGGACGCCAGTAGGCGCCCTTGACGGGCGGGAACGCCGTCACACAAGGAGCAGCGGGGCACCCCGAAGCCCGCCCACCCCCCAAGGCTGACCCTTCACATCCCCGTCAGGCCTGGCCATGGCCGTAACCTCCACGGCCGCTGCTGTGAGGGGTGTTTCGGTCACCACCTGGTCGCCGACAGGGAGGGAACGCCGTCATATCCACGGCCGGGGCGCAACGCCACCCAATCTTGACTGCCGGGCCTCATTTTCGAGCGTCGCCGACAGACACGGGTCCCCGGCGTCATTTATGGCAGCTACGGGATCACCCCAGGAGTGGGGAGTCGAGGTCCGTATGGGCACGGGGCGAGCAGATGATTGAAGCTCCTTGGCGCCCTGTTTGGCGCCAGCGGAGGGCGCCAACAGCAGATTCGCGTCAGTCGACGAGTTCGCGCTGAGTCTCACATGCCTCTGACAAGGGGTGATAGAAATGGCGGCTTTGTCGACTGACGCAGAATCGTTGTTCGAGGCGTCCTTCCCGCCCGGGGGAGAGCTCGAACGGCCGAAACGCGCGTGGTTGGCTCTTGTGGCGCCCAACCCTGACCGAAACGTGCCCGCCAGCGCCAGCCATGGAGCTGACATCCATGGGTGCCTCCTAGGGGCACGCGAAGGTCACCAAGCCAACGGCTTCGACGGGTCACCCAGTCTTGGGGGTGATCCGTTAGCTGCCTTCCATGACGCCGGGGTCCTGGCAGTCAAGGGTGGCCGGAGGCCATCGCAAAGCGACGCCGCAGGCGCCCTTGACGGCCGGGAACGGCGTCAAACAATGAGGCAGCGGGACACCCCGCCGCCACCCTCACCCAACTCATGCAGAATCCCCGCCCTGATGCGCGTGGGCGCAGGCAGGTCAAAGATTCAGCATGATTTGGGTGGAGTTCTGACGGAATCGGGTCGCAACAGCAGCCCCCAAATTCAGCATGATTCGGGTGCCGAACGGGGCAGTTAGAGCTCAGCTCTCGGCGCCGCTGACGGCCTTGGCGTCGCGGGAGGTCTTCCACAAAGACGCCACGGTGGTGATGGCGAGGGTGCCGATGATCACGCCGAGGGAGGTCATCGTGGAGATCTCAAGGTCGAGGCCCATCGAGGCATCCAGGTGGTACTCGTGCATCGCGTGGAAGATCAACTTGAGGCCGATGAAGGCCAGGATCACCGAGAGGCCCAGCGACAAGTAGACCAAGCGCTGCAGGAGGCCGCCGATGAGGAAGTACAGCTGGCGGAGACCCATCAGGGCGAACACGTTGGCCGTGAAGACGAGGTAGGGCTCTTGGGTGAGGCCGTAGATGGCTGGGATGGAGTCCAGGGCGAATAGCAGGTCGGTGCTGCCCAGCGCCAGGATCACGAACGCCATCGGGGTGAGCAGGCGGCGTCCGTCCACGACGGTCGAGACGTGGGTGCTGTCGTACTCGTCCGTCGAAGGGAAGCTGCGCTTGACCCACTTCATGAACCAGTTGTCGGTGGCCTCGTTCTCGTCTTCGGGTTGGAAGTAGTCCTTCATCAGCTTCGCGGCGGTCACGATCAGGAACGCGCCGAACAAGAAGAACACCCACGAGGCGGCCGCGATGGCGGCGGCGCCGGCGGCGATGAAGATGCCGCGGAACACCAGCGCCAAGATGATGCCGACCATCAGGGCGTACTGCTGCAGCTGTCTGGGCACCCGCATGTTCGACATGATCAGGATGAAGATGAACAGGTTGTCGATGCTGAGGGAGTACTCAGTGATCCAGCCCGCGAAGAACTCCCCGGCGTATCGGGAACCCGTGAAGTAGCCGACGCCGATTCCGAACAGCACGGCCATCCCGATGTAGACCGCGATGGCGATCGAGGCCTCTTTCATCGAGGGTTCGTGGGGGCGGCGCCCTATGACGACCACGTCAAACGCCAGGACGGCAAGGGTGATCGCGAGGGTAATGATCCAGACCAGCGGTGTTACATGCATCGTGCAGTTATTCTCCCATACGCGGTGCGAGTGCCTCAGGTTTCTGCTGCCACAAGGCTATTTAGTCGCCTCGACCATTTGTCGGACGGTCTTCTTGAGATCAGAAATCTCATCGCGCAGGCGGGCCGCCAACTCGAACTGCAGGTCTTTGGCCGCCTGGTGCATCTGCTCGGTGAGCTCCCCGATCAGGATCGACAATTCCGTGACCGGCATCGACCCTAGGTCGCGGGTACGCGAGTCGTTGCGCGGCACCGGCGAGACGTTGCCGCGGGCCGGGCGCCCCGCCTTCTTGAGGAACTCTTCGGTGTCGGCGTCTTCGCGCGCCAACATGTCGGTAATGTCGGCGATCTTCTTGCGCAACGGCTGCGGATCAAGCCCCCGTTCGGTGTTGTAAGCCACCTGAAGCGCCCGCCGCCGGTTGGTCTCGTCGATCGCCTTCGCCATGGAGTCGGTGATGCGGTCGGCGTACATGTGCACTTGGCCATCGACGTTTCGGGCCGCGCGCCCGATGGTCTGAATGAGAGACCGCTCCGAACGCAAGAAGCCCTCCTTGTCGGCATCGAGGATCGACACCAGGCTCACCTCGGGCAGGTCGAGGCCCTCGCGCAGCAGGTTGATGCCCACCAGGACGTCGTACTCCCCCAGCCGCAGTTCCCGCAGCAGTTCGATGCGTCGCAAGGTGTCGACCTCGGAGTGCAGGTACTGGGTGCGGACGCCGTGCTCCATGAGGTAGTCGGTGAGGTCTTCGGACATCTTCTTGGTCAGGGTGGTGACCAGCACCCGCTCGTTGCGGTCGGTGCGCAACCGGATCTCGGCCATGAGGTCGTCGATCTGCCCGCGGGTGGGCTTCACGATGATCTCGGGGTCAACCAGGCCGGTGGGACGGATGATCTGCTGGACCACCCCCGTGGCCTTCGCCAACTCATACGGGCCTGGGGTCGCCGACAGGTAGACCGTCTGCCCGACGCGCTCGACGAACTCTTCCCACCGCAGCGGACGGTTGTCCATCGCGCTCGGCAGCCGGAAGCCGTGCTCGACCAACGTGCGCTTGCGGGACATATCGCCTTCGTACATGCCGCCGATCTGCGGGACGGTGACGTGCGACTCGTCGATGACAAGCAGGAAGTCCTCAGGGAAGTAGTCGAGCAGAGTGTTGGGGGGTGTGCCCTGACCGCGCCCATCGAGGTGCCGGGAGTAGTTCTCGATGCCGGAGCAGGTGCCGATCTGGCGCATCATCTCAATGTCATACCCGGTGCGCATGCGCAGCCGCTGGGCCTCGAGAAGCTTGTTCTCGCCCTGCAGTTGCTCCAACCGTTCGCTGAGCTCGGCCTCGATGCCCGCGATCGCATGCTCCATGCGTTCCGGCCCCGCCACGTAGTGCGACGCCGGGAAGATGTACACCATGAGGTCTTCACGGATGATCTCTCCAGTGAGCGGGTGCAGGGTCGACAACCCATCGATCTCGTCGCCGAAGAGCTCGATGCGGACGGTGTGCTCCTCGTACATCGGGAACACCTCGAGCGTGTCACCCCGGACGCGGAACGTGCCCCGGGTGCCGGCCAGATCGTTACGGACGTATTGAATGTCGACCAACTGCCGCAGCAGCACGTCGCGGTCGATGTGCTGCCCGACCTTGAGCGTGATCATGCGATCGACGTACTCCTGCGGCGTGCCCAGACCATAGATCGCCGACACTGTCGCCACCACGATCACGTCGCGCCTGGTCAACAGCGAGTTGGTGGCGCTGTGGCGCAGTCGCTCGACCTCTTCGTTGAGCGAGGAGTCTTTCTCGATGTAGGTGTCGGTCTGGGGAACGTACGCCTCGGGTTGGTAGTAGTCGTAGTAGCTCACGAAATACTCGACCGCGTTGTTCGGGAAGAAGGTGCGCAGTTCGTGCGCGAACTGGGCGGCCAGGGTCTTGTTCGGCTGCATCACCAGGACGGGGCGCTGCAGACGCTCGGCCAGCCACGCAACCGTGGCCGTCTTGCCTGTGCCCGTGGCGCCCAGCAGCACGGTGTCGTTCTCGCCCGCGCGGATACGGCGCTCCAGCTCATCGATGGCCGCCGGTTGATCACCTGCCGGGGAGAAGTCGGCCTCCATCGTGAAGGGGGCGACGGTTCGCTGAACATCGGTGATGGGACGCATGCGGGCAGCTTAAGTGACGGCTCTGACAGTTTTCGTCCGTCCGCCCTCCCCCTGGTCATACCGCCGTCTTGGAGCCACCATCCGGCAGCCCACCCCATCCACCCAGACTCCTGCAAGGCAATCCCAGGCACCCCCTTGCAGCGGCGAGGCTAACCGGCTACCGTGGCGCCCGGAGCTCAAGCTCCATGGGTTTGTTACTCCCAGTGAGGCAAGACCTGAGATGCACTTTTGTGCGCCTCAGGTCTTTTTTTGCGTCCAGAGCCGGGAGTACCTACGAAAGGACCAACAATGGCGTCGGTGGATTACCGGCAACTGGCCGGCCAGATTCTCGACAAGGTGGGCGGCGAGGCGAACATCGCCTCGATGACCCACTGCGCAACACGGTTGCGCCTCAAGCTCAAGGACGAGAAGGTAGCCGACAAGGCTGGCATCGAGCGGCTCCCCGGTGTCATCACCGTGATGCCAGCCGGTGGGCAATACCAGATCGTCATCGGTAACAACGTGCCGATCCTCTACGAGGAGATGACGAAGATCACCAAGGTCTCCGAAGGCGGAGAGGCCCCCGGCAAGAGCCAGGGCAACATCTTCAACGGCTTCGTCGAGATGATCAGCGCGATCTTCAACCCGTTCCTGTGGACGCTCGCTGGCGCGGCCCTGGTGAAGGCCTTCGTGGGCTTGGCCGGGCAGTTCAAGTGGATCGACCCGGCCGGGAACACCTATGCCGTGCTCAACGCCGCAGGCGACGCTGTGCTGAAGTTCCTGCCCGTGTTGTTGGCCATGACCGCGGCCAAGCGCTTCCGCGCCAATCCGTACACGTCCGTGGTGATCGCCGGCGGCCTGATGTACCTCGAACTCACAGCGTGGACGGGTCTGAAGTCCTCTCCGACGGACTTCTTCGGCATTCCGATCCCGGTGGTGAGCTACGTGGGTTCGGTCATCCCGATCATCGTGGCCGTGTGGCTCCAGGGTTACATCGAGCGGTTCTTGAACAAGCGCCTCCCGTCGGTGATCCGAAACTTCACCACGCCCTTCATTGTCGTCCTGGTCATGGTTCCCCTCGTCATCTTGACGATCGGCCCAGTGACCACGTGGGTCGGCAAGGCGATCTCGGGCGGCATCATGGCCGTCTGGCAGATGGCCCCCTGGCTCGCGGGCGCCCTCGTGGGCGGGTTCTGGCAGGTGTTCGTGATCTTCGGCATCCACTGGAGCTTCGTCCCCGTCATGATGATCGACCTTGCCGATCACGGTTACTCGCTCATCACCGGCGCCATCTTGGCCCCCGTGATGGCGCAGGCTGCCGCGGCCCTGGCCGTGTTCTTCCGCACCAAGAACCTCAAGCTCAAAGAGGTGGCGGCCCCGGGCGTCGTCTCCGGATTCTTGGCTGGCATCACCGAACCCATCATCTACGGCGTCACGCTGCCCTTGAAGAAGCCCTTCATCTTCGGCTGCATCGGCGGCGCGGTGGGTGGCGGCATCGCCGCTGCGGGTGGCTCAGCGATGAGTGGCTTCGCGATTCCGTCGGTGCTCAGCATTCCCCTGTACCTGAACCAGGGCAGCTTCGCCATGCAGCTGATCGGTACCGGCGTTGGCTGTCTGCTCGCCTTCGGGTTGACCTTGACCCTCGGGTTCAAGGACGTCCCCAATGAGGTCGACACTCCTGTGGCTGCCGCTGCCGGCACCACGCTGACCGTGGCCGCCCCCGTCAACGGGCGGGTCGTCGAGCTCAGCAAGGTCGAGGACAAGGTCTTCGCCTCCGCCGCCATGGGCAACGGGCTGGGGATCGTCCCCTCCGATGGGTCCATCTACGCCCCGATCTCGGGCACGCTCGTCGCCACCATGGCCACCGGCCACGCCTTCGGGATCAAGAGCGACGAGGGCGTCGAGGTGCTCGTCCACGTCGGCATCGACACGCTGCAGCTGGAAGGCAAGGGCTTCACCTCCCATGTCGAGAAGGGGCAGCGCGTGAACCAGGGCGACCTGCTGGTCGTGGTTGACCTGGAGGCCATCAAGGCCGCCGGCTACGACACCACCACGATCGTCGTCGTGACGAACACCGCGAAGCTGGCGGGGGTTGCCCCCAGCACCACGGCGAGCGTCAAGCACGGCGATCCGGCGATTCTTGTCACCATTTAACCGAATCGCTGCCGCCCTCGCCCGCCCCGCGGGCGGGGGCGGCACTGGCGTTGGGGTGCCTCTCTGGCGGACGATGGTCCGAGGGGGTACACGCACCGTGGCGTTGCCAAACGCACCGAGTGGTCCTGGGAAGGACGAAAGGAAACCATGGACATCCTCCGGGTCTTTAACAACAACGTCGTGCTGGCGCGCGACGCTGCGGGCCGAGAAGTGGTCGTCACGGGACGCGGCCTCGGATACAAAGGCCGTCCCGGGGATGTCATCGACGACACGCGCGTAGCGCGGATCTTTCTCCCCTTGCCCGGCGGGGACCCTGATACCTACGGCAGCCTGATCGCCGAGATCCCCCCCGAACACATCATCATCGCCGACCTGGCTTTGGCGTCCGTCCGAGACGAGCTACCGGACACCGCCTACCAGAGCGTGCTCGTCGCCCTCGCGGACCACCTCAGTTTCGCGCTGAAGCGCATGCGGCAAAGCATCGAGATCGACTACCCCCTGCGCGCCGAGGTCGCCCACCTGTTCCCCAAGGAACTGCGCCTGGCCACCACGATCGTCGACTCGTTCAACGCCCAGAGCGAGGTGCAGTTGCCCCGTGAAGAGGCCGTCCCCATCGCCCTCCATCTGGTCAACGCGGGCTTCGCCACTGGCGACCTGTCGCATACCTACCAAATGACCGGTGTCTTCAAGCAGCTCTTCGAGGTGATCGAGGGCTACTACGGCCGCCCTTTCGACTTCGAGGGCATCAGCGCTGCGCGCTTCATCACCCACCTGCGTTACTTCTTTGTCCGGATGCACAACGATTCCCAGTTGGACGAAGGCCGCCAGGAACTGCTGTCGGCGGTCGGCGGCACGTACCCGGACGCTTTCAAATGCGCCGCCAGGGTGAAGAACATCCTGGAACTGCGGCTGGCCTCGCCGATCACCGATGACGAACTGCTCTACCTGACGATGCACATCGCCCGCTTGGCGAGCGATCAGGTGCCGGTGGCCACCGGGGAGGGCACCTCGCCCACCTGAGGGCGGACACGTGCGGGGATCAATCCGCGGACGGCGTTGCCGACCCACAGTTGAACGTCCGAGAGGGCGGACACGGGCAGCGGCACTTCGCGGCAACCGTCCGCGATGAGCTCGGCCCGCAGCACACCCGGCAGGCACCCCGCCGTTAAGGGCGGAGTGCAGATCCCCGAACCCGTGGCGAAGAAGACGTTGGTGATCGTTCCCTCGGCGATCTCCCCACGTTCGTTGGTCACCAGCACCTCGCCGATTCCGGGCGGCAACCCCCCGCGCAGGGCGTCGTAAAGGGTTCGGTGGGTGCTCTTGACGCGTCGCCACGGGTCCCTCGAGTCGATCACCTCCCCCGCCAGCATCACGTCCCACGCCTCGGGGGTGGGCGGCAGTGGGCTCGTGGTGACGTCCGGCACGCCATCGCCACCGACGGTCAGGCGGACGCGGGCGAGGGCGCCGCCCGTGGCAGCCCCTGCGAGCGCGGCGGTGATCCGCTCGGGATCGAGGGTCCACGACAGATCGGCGGCCGACGCGGCGAGGCGAGCGAGGTGACGCGCCAGCAACGGGAACCGCGCCCCGTCCCAGCGCAGGGTCTCGATGAGGCGCAGGGCCGGATCGTCTACCCCCGCACCAAACCGTTGACGAATGCGGTCTTCCACAGGGCCTCCTCCCACTCGCCGGCCGCCGTTGAGTCGGCCACGATCCCCCCGCCTGCATTGAGCACCACGCGGTCGCCGGTGAGGCTCAGCGTCCGGATCGCCACGTTGAAGCACGCTGAGCCGTTGGGCGCCATCCATCCGATGCTGCCGCAGTAGGCCCCCCGCGGGAAGGGTTCCACCTCGGCCAAGATCTCCATGGCCCGGACCTTGGGCGCGCCGGTGATGGACCCGCAGGGGAACAGAGCAGGGAGCAAGCGTCCGAGGGTGGGCGGGTCGGCGAGCACCGCCGCCACCGTGCTCGATAACTGATGGACGGTGGCGAGCGTGTCGACCGCGAACAGCTCTGGCACATGGACGGACCCCGGCCGTGCCACGCGCGACAGGTCGTTGCGCATGAGGTCCACGATCATGAGGTTCTCGGCTCGGATTTTTGGATCACGCGCGAGGTTGGCCGCGAGCTCCCGGTCGACTCTGGGGTCGGACGACCGCGGCGCTGTGCCCTTCATCGGACGCGTGCGGATGCTGCGGTCCGCATCCACCGCGAAGAAGAGCTCGGGACTACGCGAGATCAGAATCGGCCCCACACCGAGGTCCACATAGGCGCCGTAGGCAACGGGTTGCAGGGCGCGGAGGGCGGCGTCCAACGAGGATGGCGTGCCGTGCAGCCTGGCGTCGAGAGGGAAAGTCAGGTTGGCCTGATAGCAGTCGCCGCGCTCGATGTGGTCGTGGACGCACGCAAACGCCGCCGCGTACTCCGGCGGCGTCAGCCGTGGCCGAGGGGACGACAACCAGACGTCGCCGTCGCCCGGCGGCGATGCTATGGCGTCAGGGGCGGACGGCCACCCGAGCGGCGCGGTCGGATGCGCAAAGACACCGAAGGCAAGGAGCGGCCCGGCTGGGGTCGGCACCAACGGCTGCAAGCGGGGTTCGAAGGCGTAGCCGGCCTCATAGCCGATCCACCCCGCCACCCAGAGGCCAGCCGCCCGCACGTCGTCCAGGTGCGCCAAGGCCGGGACAACCTCGTCGATGGTGGTGGCCACCACGACCTCCACGGGATGATCAAACGCGACAGGTCCATGGGGTCCAGCTTCGAGAAGGATCATGCGCCACCATCCCTTCGTCCCGAACGCCACGGCGACGGTCGTCCGAGCGTCCACGCTTGCAAGCGCAGCTTAGAGGGCGCCCCGGGTAGGTACCCATCTCGTGATCTTGACTCCGCTGCCTGCGGTCCGAACGCCCTAGCTCGTGCCGTGGTCAGGGCTCCACTAGTGGGACCGTCGCGCGCGCCTGGAGTCGGGTCCAGAGGGCGTCGACCTGGGCGTCCAGGCTCGCGAGGCTTCCGGTGTTGTCAATGAGTTCGTCCGCGACGGCTGAACGCTCCTCCCGCGACGCTTGAGCGTTCAGGCGCGCCTCCGCCTCGGGACGCGACAAACCGTTGCGGCTGGCGAGCCGGGCCAACTGGATGTCGGGATCGGCGTCGGTCACCACCAGGACGTCGAACGAGCGTGCCTGCCCGGTTTCGACAAGGAGGGGGATGACGTGGACGACGATCGCATCGACCGGGGCGGCGCGTTCAAGTTCTGCCGCCCGCCGCCGCACCGCCGGATGGACGATCCGGTTGAGGTCTGCGCGCGCACCGGCGTCGGCGAACACGGTGGCACCCAAAGCCGCGCGGTTCAGCGTGCCATCGGGGTGCAGCATTGGGGCGCCGAAGCGTTCGACGATCGCTGCCAGCCCCGGGGTGCCAGGCTCGACGACCTCCCGAGCCAACACGTCGGCGTCGATGATGATGGCCCCATGGCGTGCCAGCCGATCAGCGACGGCGCTCTTTCCCGAGGCGATCCCACCCGTCAACCCGACTCGAAGCATGCCTCCCATGCTGGCAGATTCTCCGACAGGGGACGACGAGAGCGCGCCTCGATCCCAAAACAGCCCCCACAGCCCCCGTTGTGGACGTGCGCTCCTTCATCCGACCCCAGGGGGCCGTCTTGGGCGGACATCGGCCTACTCTCGATAGTCTGCGGACACCCGATCGGCTCCTCCCGGTCAGGCAGCGAGGATGCCCGCATGGTTGAGGTCGAGATTTGTGTCGCGGACGCCGGCGGCGTGGCGGCTGCGGTCGCTGGCGGGGCCACCCGCATCGAGTTGTGCACCGCACTCGAAGTAGGCGGACTCACGCCGAGCCTGGGGGCGGTGCTGATGGCCCGCAAAGCCGCCGGGACCGCGTTCGTCACCGTACTCATCCGCCCGCGGGCCGGTGACTTCGTCTACGGATCCGACGAGGGCGCTGCCATGGTGGCCGACCTCGGGTCGCTGACAGCATGGGCGGACGATCGCGGTTGGACGAACCTCGGCTTCACCACAGGGGCGCTCCACCCGAACGGCACCATCGACGAGGAGCTGATGTCGGCCCTGGTGCGTGCCGCCAACGGACGGACCCTTGTCTTCCATAAGGGCTTCGACGCGGTGCCGGATCCCCTCGCGGCGGCGGAACAGTTGCTAGGCCTGGGAGTCTCGGGCGTCCTCACCTCGGGCGGTGGCGGCGCCTGCATCGAGAACCTCGAGGCGCTTCAGCGCCTGGCGGCCGAGAGCCCGTTGCTGATCACAGCGGCGGGCGGCATCCGACCCGACAACGTGGCCCGCGTCGCGGCAACGGGCGTGGCGCGCGTCCATTTGCGGGCCGCCCGCCCCCGGCCATCCCAGAGCCTGGTTCCGTCCGCCTACGATGCCGACACCCCTGAGATCACCGATATGGCGACCGTGACTCAGCTGATCGCCGCGTTGTCCGGCCCTTAGGGCTGGCTACCAACCGGCCAAAAGCCCCGGAGGACCGTGGGCTTGCCTAGTCCGCCCCTCTCACCTCTCCCCCTGCGTCGGAAAAAGCGTTGCGCCCCCGTCCCGAAGGACGAGGGCGCAACGATCAATGACAGCCTGGAATCAGGCCTTGCCACCGGTGAGCTTGTCACGCAGGGCCTGCAGAGCCTCGTCGGAAGCCAGCGAACCCGCGCCGTCCTCTTCCTCGGCACCCGCGGAGTAGGCCGCGGTCTTGGACTCCTCGACGGCAGCCTGAACTCCGGCGGCCTCCGCGTCCTTGACCTGGGACTTGTGAGCCTCCCACCGGGCCTGAGCCTCGGCGTACTGGTGCTCCCAAGCGCGCTGCTGATCCTCGTAACCGGGCTTCCACTCCTGGGTCTCCGGATCGAAGCCCTCGGGGTAGATGTAGTTGCCCTGATCGTCGTAGCTGGCGGACATGCCGTACAGCGCCGGATCGAAGTCGTCGGCCGCGATGTCGATGCCCTCGTTGGCCTGCTTGAGGCTCAGCGAGATGCGGCGACGCTCGAGGTCGATGTCGATGATCTTGACGGTGACCTCGTCGCCAACGGTGACGACCTGCTCCGGGATCTCGACGTGACGCTCGGCCAGCTCGGACACGTGCACCAGGCCCTCGATGCCCTCGCCGACGCGGACGAACGCACCGAACGGCACCAGCTTGGTGACCTTGCCGGGGACCAGTTGGCCCATGGCGTGCGTACGCGCGAAGGTCTGCCAGGGATCTTCCTGCGTGGCCTTCAACGACAAGGAGACGCGCTCGCGGTCCATGTCGACTTCCAGCACCTCGACGGTGACCTCGTTGCCGACCTCGACCACCTCGGACGGATGATCGATGTGCTTCCACGAGAGCTCGGACACGTGAACGAGACCGTCCACGCCGCCCAGGTCGACGAACGCACCGAAGTTGACGATGCTGGACACGACACCCTTGCGGATCTGGCCCTTCTGCAGGCCGACCAGGAAGGTGTGACGCACCTCGGACTGGGTCTGCTCAAGCCACGAGCGACGCGACAGCACCACGTTGTTGCGGTTCTTGTCGAGCTCGATGATCTTGGCCTCCAGGTCCATCCCGACGTAAGGCTGCAGATCGCGGACCCGACGCATCTCGACCAGCGACGCGGGCAAGAAGCCGCGCAAGCCGATGTCGACGATGAGGCCGCCCTTGACGACCTCGATGACGCGGCCGGTGACGACGCCGTCCTCTTCCTTGATCTTCTCGATCGTGCCCCAGGCGCGCTCGTACTGAGCCCGCTTCTTGGACAGGATCAGGCGACCTTCCTTGTCCTCCTTCGTCTGGACGAGGGCCTCGACCTCATCGCCCACTGCAACAACGTCGAACGGATCAACGTCGTGCTTGATGGAGAGCTCTTTGGACGGGATAACGCCCTCGGTCTTGTAGCCGATGTCGAGAAGGACTTCGTCCCGGTCGACCTTGACGACGATACCTGTGACGATGTCGCCGTCATTGAAGTACTTGATGGTTGCGTCCACCGCTGCGGCAAATGCCTCGGTGGAACCAAGATCGTCGATTGCGACCTTGGTGGCCTCGGAAGAAGAGGTCATGTAGTAGGGCTCCGGTAACTGCACTGATGCTTCAGATGTTGTGGAGCGGTCCCTCTTCGCTCGACCCACTACGTCCGGGGCCGGGCAGACCGCACCAACAAGTCACTTTACTCGGGCGGGAGGAGGGCGGTCAAAGCGGCCGAATGACCGCTTGCTGGGCGGGCAATCTCTCGGCCATCAGTGCCGATTCCGGTAGCGTGAAGCTCATATTGCGCCCCCCGAGGAGATCCCCATGAGCGGCACCGCCGAAGTCCACACCGGCTCCACCCTGACCCCCAGCAAGCTCGACCTGCTCGCAGCGTGGCTGCCCACCCGCGACTGGTTCGAGGGCGACGCCACCCAGCTTGAGCGCGTGGCCGCCTACCGCTTCGTTGATCCGGACGGTGAGGTCGGACTGGAGACGATCCTGGTGCGCGCCGGGGACGCCGTCTATCAAGTGCCCCTGACCTACCATTCCGAGGAACTGGAGGACGGTCGCCTCGTCGGCGTCATGGACCATTCCGTGCTCGGCACGCGCTATGCCTACGACGCGACCAGCGACCCGCTGTACATGGCGGAGCTGATCCGCGTGATCCGCGAAGCTGATGGCGAGGCTGAGGTGGTGAGCGCGGACGGCGTGGCCATCCCGGCGTCCATGCGCATCCTCGGCTCCGGCACCGCACTCGTGGCGAACGCCGCGGGCCAGACGGTGCGATTGGCCCGCCGCCTGGACGACGCCCACGCCCTCGACACCAACCGGGCGATCGGCCTGCTCACGGGAACGTGGACGCTCGACGGTGTCGATCACGAGACCGTCCTGGCGGTTCTGCGGTAAGGCGCCACCGACACCCGTCGTTGCCGAACTTCAAGTTGGCCCTACCTCGAAGCCGGTGCTCGCCCCCGCACGCATCGGCTGCGAGATAGCGCCTTCCATTGAGTGGACGACAGTAACAATGGGTCCCGTGACGAATAGCAGCCCGGAAAAGACCAAGCGTCGATGGGTTGAATTGGTGGTCTATCCCATCGTGGTCCTCGTCGTTGGGGGGCTGTTGCTGGGATTGCTTCAGCGATGGATCGAACCGCAGAACCCGAGCGCAACGGCACCACCTCCAACATCCGCGACGAAGGTCACCTCCACGCCGACTGCTCCTTCAGGCGACCCAACCACGTCCACGACCGCGAGGCCGAGCCAACTCAAAGGAGGGGTCTATCGCGGCGTCGCTGTGCAGGACAGCAAGCAGGCGAAAGCTTGGACGGTCACTGTGACCCTTGCCGGGGACCAGGGGATAATTACCTATGCGCTCGACGGTTCGCCCAGATCGTGCAAAGGGGTTCTCAACCCAACGACGAACGACACGTGGCTGGAGCACATCACCGAGGGAACCTGCGACAACCTGGGGTCGTGGGTATTTCATCAGACGGGGCAAGCAAACATCATCGGAACCTACCGCCCAGCCTCAGGCGCCTACACGGTGACCGCTGATCTGAGGATGCAGTGACACTGCTACTGATCGGCACCCCCCGGGCCCGCAAGGCCGACCGGGGACCTCAGCCGAGATCGGCAACCTCGGCAGCGGGGCAGGCTCGCAGCAGGACGTCCGGCGTGACCTCGACGGTCACGTCCGGGCGGCCGCTTCCGCAGTAGATGACGGGCATGTCCAGCACGGCCTGATCCAGCACCACCTGCACCCCGGGCTCGGACGTGAACGGACACACGCCCCCTGGCTGCATGCCCAGCGCCTCGATGACCTGCGGCGGGGCCCCACGCACCTGCGAGCGAGGAACGCCCAGCGCTCGCGCCAGCGCGCCGTAGGAGAGCTTCGCCGGCCCGGGGATCCCGACCAGCACCACCGAGTCGTCGGCGAGGACGAACGACAGCGTCTTCATCGAGGAGTGCAGGTCGAGCCCGCTCAGGGCGTGATCGGCCGCGCCCAGCACCGGGGCATGCTCGTGCAGGACGTACGGCAACCCGGCGGCAGCCAAGACGCGCGCCGCTAGCAGGTCTGCGGCGCGGGCGGCGGGAACGTCGGGCATCAGTGCGCGGCCTCGTGCCACGAGCGTCCGGTGCCCACGGAGACCTCCAGCGGGACGGTCATGTCGACCGCGCCGCCCATCTTGTCGCGGACCAACGCCTCCAACACCTCGCGCTCGCCCGGTGCCACCTCGAACACCAGCTCGTCGTGCACCTGCAGCAACATCCGCGAGCGCAGTCCTTCGTGGGCCAACCCGTTTTCGAGGTCAAGCATCGCGACCTTGATGATGTCGGCTGCCGACCCCTGGATCGGGGCGTTGAGGGCCATGCGTTCGGCCATTTCGCGGCGCTGCCGGTTGGACGAGGTGAGGTCAGGCAGGTAGCGGCGGCGCCCAAGGATCGTTTCCGTGAACCCGGTCTTGCGCGCCTGGGCAACGACATCGGAGAGGTAATCACGGACGTGACCGAACGTGTCGAAGTATTCCTCCATGAGCCGGCGCGCTTCGAAGACCTCGATCTTCAGTTGCCCGCTGAGCCCGAAAGCCGACAGGCCGTAAGCAAGGCCGTAGTTCATGGCCTTGATCTTGGCCCGCATCTCAGGGGTAACCTCATCGGCCGCCACCCCGAACACCCGCGAGGCCGTCGCGGCGTGGAAGTCAACGCCCGACCTGAACGCCTCAAGCAGCCCCTCATCGCCGGAGGCGTCGGCCATGATCCGCATTTCGATCTGGCTGTAGTCGGCCGTGAGCAGGCATTCGTAGCCCTCACCCACGACGAACGCCTCGCGGATGCGGCGCCCGTCCGCGGTGCGGATCGGAATGTTCTGCAGGTTCGGATCGGTGGACGACAAGCGTCCGGTCGCGGCGATCGTCTGCACGTAGGTGGTGTGGATGCGACCATCGGCCGACACGCTCTTCAGCAGCCCTTCCACGGTCTGCCGGAGCCGGATCTGGTCGCGGTGCCGGAGCAGGTGGGCCAAGAACGGATGCTCGGTCTTGGCGAACAGGTTCTCCAGGGCCTCGGCATCGGTGGTGTAGCCGGTCGCGGTCTTGCGCGTCTTGGGCATGTCGAGCTCATCGAAGAGCACCTGCTGCAACTGCTTCGGCGAACCCAAGTTGATGGGATGCCCGAGAATTGCGAAGGCGTCGGATTCGGCGTTAATGACCGCGGAGTCGAAGTCGGAACGCAGCGCCTCCAACGCTGGCACATCGACGGCGACGCCGAGCCGTTCCATGCGGGCCAGGGTCTGGAGCAACGGCAACTCGACCTCGGCCAGCAGGCTGGCGCCGCCCCGCTGCTCCAGTTCCTCCTCGAGGGCGCCCGCCAGGTCGATGACCGCCCGCGCGCGCACCATGGCGTCCTGCCCCTCGGCCGGATCCTCGAAGTCGAACGCCAACTGATCCGATGCCGGACCCGCTTCCCCGCCTCCCACCGAGAGGTCGCGATGCAGGTAACGGACGGTGAGATCGGCGAGGTCGTAAACCCGCTGGTCGGGACGCAGCAGGTAGGCCGCCAGCTGCGTATCCGAGGCGAGCCCTTCGACCTGCCAGCCGCGCGACCAGAAGGCCAGCAGCGGCCCCTTGGCGTCGTGCAACACCTTGCGCCGATCCGGGTTGGCCAGCCACGCGCCGAGCGCGGCATCATCAGCGGGCGTCAGGGCCGCGGTGTCGATCCAGGCCGCGGCGGCGTCGGAACTGGCCAACGCCAGCCCGGTGATGTCCCCCTCGCCCGCGCGCCAGTGTCCGTTCGGGGACACGCCCGTGAGCGGGGAATGGCCGTGGGTGTCGAGCCAGGCGCCTAGCACCCCTGGGGCCAGCACCTCGCCCAGCACCTCGAAGGAGCCCTTCGCCTGCGGGGCCTCGTTGGGCAGCGCCTCGAGCAGCCGGTCACGCAGCACCCGGAACTCCAACGAGTCGAAAAGGGTGTGGACGGCCTCGCGGTTCCAGTCCTGACGCTTCAGTTCGGGGATCGTCACGTCCAGGTCGAGGTCACCCACGAGGGCGTTGAGCTCGCGGTTGCGGCGGACGTCGTCAAGGTGGGCCCGGAAGGACTCCCCCACCTTGCCCGGCAGGGTGTCAGCGCGCCGCAGCACGTTCTCGAGCCCGTCGTACTGCTCAAGCCACTTGGCGGCCGTCTTGGGACCGACGCCGGGTACGCCGGGCAGGTTGTCGGAGGTCTCCCCGACCATCGCGGCGAGTTCGGGGTAGCGCGCCGGCGCCACCAGGTAGCGCTCCTCGACGCTGGTCGGCGTCATGCGGGCCAGATCCGAGACCCCCTTGCGCGGATACAGCACGGTGACCTGGTCGTTGACCAGCTGCAGAGTGTCTCGGTCGCCGGTGCAGATCAGAGTGCGCAACCCCTCGGCGGTGGAACGCTTCGACAGCGTCGCGATGATGTCGTCGGCCTCGAAGCCGTCCAGTTCCAGGTGGACGATGTTGAGCGCGTCGAGCACTTCTTTGATGAGGTTGACCTGGCCCCGGAACTCCTCGGGGGACGTGGCGCGATTGGCCTTGTAGTCGGCGTAGGCCGCGCTGCGGAACGTCTGCCGCGAGACGTCGAAAGCCACCGCTAGGTGCGTGGGCTTCTCGTCGCGCAGAACGTTGATGAGCATCGAGGTGAAGCCGTAGACGGCGTTGGTGTGTTGCCCCGTGCTGGTCGAGAAGTTCTCCACCGGCAGGGCAAAGAACGCCCGATAGGCCACCGAATGGCCGTCGATCAGGAGCAGGACGTCGTTCGCATCGGACACGCGAGAGACTTTAGCCCCCGTCACTGACAACCCACTGCCGTTGTGTCAGGGTGGGGCGCATGACGCTTCCGGAATGGCACCACATGGCGGCCGGCGCCCTCGCCGACAAGATGGGTTTGGAGTTCCTGGAACTGACCCCCAGCCGCTGCGTCGGACGCATGCCCGTCGAGGGCAACACTCAACCCATGGGGTTGTGGCATGGCGGGGCCTCGTGCGTGTTGGCTGAAACGCTGGCCTCTGTGGCCGCGTTCGTCGAAGTGGGCCCCACGGGCGCCGTGACCGGTGTGGACATCAACGCCACCCACCACCGTTCGGCCACCGCCGGTTGGGTCGTCGGCACTGCCACCGCGATTCGCATCGGCGGCCACCTAGCCACCTACGACGTGGTGTTGGAGAACGAGGGGCGCCGCATCTGCAGCGCCCGCATCACGGTCTTCCTCAAGCGTCCGCGGCCACCCCGGGCCAGCTAACCCCAGCACTTCCCGCAGCACAGCCCTTCTCTCTCAGCGGCACGTTGCTTGCGTTCGTCGTCGTTGCTCGCGATATAGCGCGAGCAAGGACCACTAACGCAAGCAACGTCAGAGATCTGGGGGGTGGACGCCGGACCGGAGTGCGGCCGAGCGTCAGTCCTTCTTCGGCGCGGCCTTCGGGGGCTTGTTGGCCTTGGCGTGATCGATGACGCCCTCGGCGACCTCACGCATCGACTTGCGCAGATCCATGGCCGTCTTCTGAATCCAACGGAAGGCCTCCGGCTCGGACAACCCCAGGCTCTCCTGGAGGATGCCCTTGGCCTGGTCGACGATCTTGCGCGATTCGAGGCGGTCCTGAAGGTCTTCGACCTCTTCCTCGACCGCCCTGATCTCGGCGTAGCGGGCCATGGCCAGCTCGATCGCCGGCACGACGTCCGAGGCGTCGAACGGCTTCACGACGTACGCCATGGCGCCCGCGACGCGGGCGCGATCGATGAGGTCGCGCTGGCTGAAAGCGGTCAGGATGACGACCGGGGCGATCCGCTCCTCAGCGATCGTCGACGCGGCCGTGATCCCGTCCAACTTCGGCATCTTGACGTCCATGACCACGAGGTCGGGGCGAAGGCTGCGAGCCAGCTCGACGGCCTGCTCGCCGTCGCCCGTTTCGCCGACAACGTGGTAGCCCTCTTCGGTCAGCAACTCAACCAGGTCGAGTCGGATCAAAGCCTCATCCTCGGCGACGAGGACCCGCTTCGCTTCGGGCGCTACGTTGCTCACGATCGCTCACTTCCTGTTCTGGGCCCTGGGGCCGCATGCCACCCGAGGCATGGTCGATTCCCGCAGTCAGTGCCGATTATGGCATGATCGTTCCCGCACCCGCCGGGGTGGCGGAATGGTATACGCGGACGGCTCAAACCCGTCTGGCCGCAAGGCCGTAGGGGTTCGACTCCCCTTCCCGGTACGTCAGCCGATTTCGTAGACGCGCAGCGAGGTAGTTTTCCCCGCCAGGCGTCCGGGATTTCCAGCGACGATGACGATCCGGTCGCCTTTGGTGACCCGACCCATCTCCTTGAGGGCCGACTCCACCGAACGAACCATGTCTTCGGTCGAGGTGTACTCGGGCGTCACATATGTCTGCACACCCCAGCACAGCGTCAGCTCCTGCGCCGTCTTCGGCAGCGGAGTGAAGGCCATGATCGGCACCTCCGACCGCAGACGCGCCAAGCGGTGGGGCGTATCGCCCGAGATGGTAAATGCGGTCAGGTACTTGGCCCCCATGGCCTCAGCGACCGCCACAGCGGCTTTGGCGACCACTCCAGAGGTCGTGTGGGGGTTCCACTCCAGCTGGCGGATGTTGCGCAGGCCATGGTCTTCGACGTTGTGAATGATCCGACGCATGACGGCCACGGCACCCACGGCGTATTCGCCCACCGCGGTCTCACCGGAGAGCATCACCGCATCGGCGCCGTCCAACACCGCGTTGGCCACGTCGGAGGCCTCAGCCCGCGTCGGACGCGGAGCGCTGATCATCGACTCCAGCATCTGGGTCGCGACGATCACCGGCTTCGCCCACAGGCGCGCCTTAGTGATGATCTCCTTTTGGACGGCCGGAACCTCCTCGAGCGGCAACTCGACGCCGAGGTCACCGCGGGCGACCATGAACGCGTCGAAGGCGTCGATGATCTCGTCCAAGTGCTCGACGGCCTGCGGCTTTTCGATCTTGGCGATGACAGGGACCGTGCGGCCCTCCTCCGCCATGACGTTGTGCACCAGCACGACGTCCTCAGCCGACCGGACGAAGCTCAACGCGACCATGTCAACGCCGTGGCGCAGCGCCCAGCGCAGGTCTGCGGTGTCCTTCTCGGTCAACGCGGGGACGCTGACGGCGACCCCGGGCAGGTTGATGCCCTTGTTGTTGGAGATCGGACCGCCGACGACCACCTCGGTGACGACATCGGTGTCAGTGACCTCGACTGCCGTCAACTGGATTCGACCGTCGTCGAGCAAGATCGTGTCGCCCGGGTTCACGTCCTGGGTGAGGGTCTTCAGCGTGGTGCTGCAGCGCTCCGCCGTGCCGGGCACGTCGTCGATCGTGATGGTAAAGGTGGCACCGTTGACGAGCATCGCCTTGCCTTCGACAAAGCGACCCAGACGGATCTTGGGACCCTGCAGGTCGGCGAACACGCCCACCGGACGGCCTGCGGTTGCGGCGGCGGCGCGCACCAACTTCAGCCGGGCCATGTGATCGACATGGTCACCATGGCTCATGTTGAGCCGCGCGACATTCATGCCGTTCTCGATCATTTGGACAAGGACCCCGGGCACGTCGGTCGCAGGACCGAGCGTGCAAACGATTTTCGCTCTACGCACGGTGAAACCCTAGCCCACCTTGTCCATAGGGCCGACGGTCGGACCTCGCTAGGCCGACACCAGTTCCAGCGCGTGAGCGAGGTCTGCCGGGTAGGGGGACGTAAACGTCACCCAATCGCCGCTTCCCGGATGCGTAAAGGACAACTCAACGGCATGGAGCCACTGCCGCTCCAGGCCCAATTTGGCGGCCAAAACTGGATCGCCGCCGTACAGCGGGTCACCCGCCAGCGGGTGTCGAATGGCCTGGAAGTGGACGCGGATCTGATGAGTGCGTCCGGTCTCGAGGTGGATCTCGACCAATGTCACAGCCGGGAAGGCCTCCAGGGTCGCGTAGTGCGTGACGCTGTGGCGCCCCCCGTCGACGATGGCCATCTTCCAGTCGTGGCCGTGATGCCTCGCGATGGGAGCGTCGATCGTGCCTTGGAAAGGGTCCGGATGGCCCTGCACCAGCGCGTGGTAGACCTTGTCGACCTCACGCTGCTTGAAGGCCCTCTTGAGGGCCGTGTAGGCCGGCTCGCTCTTGGCGATCACCATGAGGCCGGAGGTGCCCACGTCGAGCCGCTGAACGATGCCTCGGCGCTCCGGTGCCCCAGAGGTCGAGATTCGGAAGCCGGCCGCCGCGAGGTGCCCCAGGACGTCCGGGCCGTCCCAACCCAGGGAAGGGTGGGCGGCGACCCCGGCGGGCTTGTCGATCACGACGATGTCGGCGTCGTCGTGGACGATGCGAATGCCCGCCACCTCGCGCGGCACGATGGTAGCCACCGGCGCCTCGGTGAGTTCGATCTCCAGCATGGCCCCGGCCCGCACGCGGGCGGATTTCGTCGCCACCTCGCCGTCTAGCCGCACCTGCCCGGCGGCAACCAATTGCTCGACCCGGGACCGCGAGAGACCCGTCATCCGCGCCGCGGCGACGTCGACCCGCTCACCAGCGAGGCCGTCCGGGACGAGATGAACGCTCACGCGGCGTCCCCCGGGGGTGCGCTTCCGGGAGTGGGGGGTTCCGGGACGTCGGAATCGGCGCTCTGGTGATCCTTGTCCCGGCCGGCCGGGACGACGGGCTTCGGTTCGCTCTCCGGACGCCCGTCCGGACCCACTTTGGCGATGAGCATCACCCACCCCCCGACGATGGCGGCGAAGGTGATCCAGATGTCGGCGACGTTGCAGATGAACCAGGGGAACTGGATGAAGTCGATGACGTAGCCACGGAAGGGCCCGGGCTCTCGGACGAGGCGATCAGCGAGGTTGCCGGCGATTCCCGCCAGCAGCAAGCCGGCGCCCCAGGCCCAGCCGACGTGCCGAAGGCGCGGCACGAGCATGAACAGCGTTGCCCCCAGAGCCAGGATCGCGATGCCGGTGAACAACCAGGTGACGCCTTCGCCCATGCTGAAGGCGGCGCCCGGGTTCCGGTAGAGGTTGAAGGCGAGGAAGCCCGGCACCAACGGGACCGGCTGCTGCGGTCGAAGCGACGCGAGAGCCCAGGTTTTGCTGCCCAGGTCGGCCGCGAAACCGAGTGCACCCACGACGAGAGCGATCTGCCGGGCCCGGGAGGCGCTGATGATTCCGCGCAGCGGTGGAGCCTCGGCGGTTATCGCCGTTCCTCTCGTTGCTTGCACGTCATGCACATGGTCGCGCGGGGGAAGACCTGAAGGCGGTCCTTGCCAATGGGCTGACCACACACCTCACATCGTCCGTAGTCGCCCGACAGGAACAACTTGTAGGCCAATTGCGCCTGCTCGAGCATGTCGCGCGCGTTCTGCGCGAGGGACATTTCCTGGTCGCGCTCGAAGTTGGAGGACCCCACATCGGCGGGATCGCGGCCAGCGCCATCGCTGCCGTCGGCGAAGAGATCTTCCAGTTCCGCCTCGGTCACTTGGACGGCTCGCTGCATGCGTTTGATCTCGGCCTGCAGATCTTCGCGGATCTCTTCGAGCTCCTCGACCGTCCAGGGATCTTCTCCAGCCGCCACGGGGAACCGCGTCGGGTCGATGCTGGCGGCGGTGCCGTCCGAGGTGCGAGAGGTTGGCATAAGGCTTCTAACTCCCTTTGGGGTGGTTGAGCGACAGACAGTACCACTGCGACCCAAGACTTTGGGGCGACTCCGCGGTGGCAAAACAAAAGGGCCGGGTGGAACAATTCCGACCCGGCCCTCTCAAGGTTTGAGACTCACTCCCGATTGAGCAAGGCGTCCAGACGCGGCGTGGTGGATCCGGTCTCCGACAACAAGTTCGGAGAATCCGCCGGCTCAAGAACACCGCCGGACAATGAGTCGATGTGGTTCTGCAGGTGGTTCTGCAAGTTGGACCGGAACGACGACTCGAATTCCTTCAAGCGGCTGACCTTGGCCGTGTACTCATCGCGCTCCGATTCCAGAATGGCGAACACCTCCTGGCGGCGACGAGCGGCATCCTCGTTCACAGCGTCAGCGTTGGCCTTGGCATCCCTGGCGAGCTTCTCGGCGTTCACACGCGCCTCGGATTCAACCCGATCGGCCTTCGTGCGGGCGTCGGTGATGGTCTCGTGGGCCTTGCGGTTGGCTTCGTCGATCGTCTGCTCGGCGGTGGTGTGGGCCTCGCCCACGATCCGGCGGGCTTCGACCTCGGCGTCGCCGACAAGGCGCTCGGCCTGATCGGTGGCCATCTCGAGCAGCTTGGTGACGGCCGAAGACGCCTGGGCGCTCGAGGTGACGACGATGTTCTCAACCTGGCCGTGCGGGACGGCAACCGGGGCCACGGCGACGGGAGCGGCGGCTTGGGCGAACGCCTGCTCCGCCTGGGACTTGGCCTGCTCGGCCTCGGCCTGCGCTTGCTCAAGGGCACCGCGCTGAGCGTCCACCTGACCGGCAGCCTCATTGGCGCGCGCCTCGGCCTGGCCGAGAAGCTCACGGAGGCGATTGACCTCGGCGTTGCTGGCGTCCAACTGCTGCTGCAAGGCCGACACCTGGGACTGGGCGCTGCCCAGTTCGCCGCGAAGCTTCTGGGCCTCGCCGGAGTCGGAGGACGCAGCCACCGGGGGGGTCGCGAAAATGGCTTCCGGCGCGGACGACTTGAGCGCGTCGACCTGCTCTCGAAGCGCGTCGTTCTCCTCGCCCAGTTGCGTCAGTGTGGCCTCAACCTTGTCGACGAAGTTGTCAACGTCTACCGGCTCATAACCGTTACGGCGAGCCAAGTGGAATCGGGTTTGCCGCACTTGGTCCAGGGTTAGGGTCATCGTGCACCTCACGTGGGATCTGTCGGGGCGCGCCGAAAGGCGCGCGTTGGCCAGGTTAGTCCAGGCGAGTTGGGTTTACCAAGATTCGGACGTGTGATCTCAATCAGCCCGCGAGGCTTGTCACCACGCGCTGCAGGACGGTCAACAGGGCGAACAGCACCACGAAGGCGAGGTCCCACGAGACCCCGCCCAACTGAAGCGGGGGGACGACGCGCCTCACCAGCAGGAGTGGTGGGTCGGTCAGGGCCTTAGCGACCTGGGAGGCCGTGAGCACCAAACCCGTGGGACGCCAATCGCGCACCAAGAGTGGGATCAGGCTGAAGCCCGCGCGAGCGAAGAGCAGAAGGAGGTAGGCCCCGATAAGAAACGAAACGATTCCGGCGATGAGCGCCACGGCGTCTCCCTTCGTCAGCTCTGGTTGTAAAACCCACCAGCGATACGCTGCTTATCTTCGGCCGTGACATTCACGTTGACCGGGGACAGCAAGAAGACTTTGCTGGTCACACGTTCAATCGTGCCACGCAGGCCAAAGATCAACCCGGCCGAGAAATCAACGAGGCGCTTGGCGTCGACGTCTTCCATGTCGGAGAGATTCATGATGACGGGCACGCCCTCGCGGTAGTGCTCCCCGATTGTGCGGGCCTCGTTATACGTCCGAGGATGCACGGTCACGATGCGGCTCAGGTCGGCGGCACGCTGCGCGGCTGCCGGCACGACGGCCGGACGGCGCGTGCCAAGGTCTGTGACGGAGGCCGCAGGCACCTCATCGGGGCGACCGTACGGCTCGACTGCCTCGGTGACCTCGGCGTCCGCATGGTCGTCGGGGTAGGCCTGGTCCGAAGCGAGCCCCAGCCAGATGGCGGCCTTGCGCATGCGATCAGCCATTGTCGCGTCCTCCTGAGATCGTCCAAGACGACCCTAGCCGCCGCGAGGGCACACGACCCGTCACGACACTCCCCCGCGCCGACGCCAGATGACGCCCACCTGCCGTCCGGTCGCGGCGCCGTCACGGCGATGGCTGAACAACGTAGGTGTGGTCATCGTGCAGACGTCCATCCGGACGACCTCACAACCGCCCGCGGCCAGTTGAGACGCGGCGATCGCTCCGAGATCGGCCGCGGAGGTGCCGTTGGCGGTGAGTCGACGCGCGTCCGGCCATCGGGCGGCGAGCTCGGCCACCATCGCTTCGGGGAGTTCGTAGCATGCGCCACAGGCGTGCGGCCCAACCCAGGACGTGAGGTTCTTCGCCCCGATGCCACGGAGCCGCTCGATGGTCGCCGGTAACACGCCCTCAATCAGCCCCTGTCTTCCGGCGTGCGCGGCCCCGATCACCCCGGCTTCCTCGTCCGCGAACAACACGGGCAGGCAATCCGCGACCCGGACGGCGAGGCCGACGCCCGACTCTCGGGTAATGACGGCGTCCGCCACGCGGAGAGGTGGCTGCCCGGGTACGGCGTCGCCCAGCTCAAAACCTGGCCGCCACGCAGCCACGTCAGCGGCGGTGATGTCGATCACCGCCGTGCCGTGAACCTGATTCACCGTGACGAGGGCCGGGAGGTCGAGCGCCTCGCGCAGCAACCGGAAGTTGCGGATGACCGCGCTGGGATCATCGGCGTCTGTGCGACCGAGGTTCAGCGTGTCGAACGGCGCGGCGCTGACGCCCCCTCGCCGGTCGGAAAAAGCGATCCCGACACCATCGGTGCCGGGATCGCGCAAGGACAGGAACAAAGCCGCTCCTTGAAACCGTCGGTACTACTTCAGGAAGTCAGGGACGTCGAGGTCGTCGTCGTCAAGCTCGGGCTCGACGAACACCGGACCCGGCGTGGGCGCGACCATCGGCCTTGTCTCGGTCTGGACCGGCGCGGTGACCGGGCGGGCCGCCTGCGGGTTACGGACGACAGCCGGCTGCCTGCGGGGTGGAGCACCGCCGTCGAAGCCTGCAGCGATGACCGTGACCCGGACCTCATCGCCCAGGGCATCGTCAATGACGGTGCCGAAGATGATGTTGGCGTCCTCATGGGCGGCGGACTCGATGAGGTTGGCGGCTGCCGAGACCTCGAACAACCCAAGATCAGAACCGCCGGCGATCGACAGCAGCACGCCGTGCGCGCCCTCGATGCTGGCCTCCAGCAACGGCGAGCTCACGGCCATCTCGGCAGCAGCGCGCGCCCGGTCTTCACCGCGCGCCGAGCCGATGCCCATGAGCGCGGAACCCGCGTTGCTCATGACGGCCTTCACGTCCGCAAAGTCGAGGTTGATCAGCCCCGGAGTGGTGATGAGGTCGGTGATGCCGGACACGCCCTGGGTCAAGACCTGATCGGCCTGCCGGAACGCCTCGAGGATCGCCACATGGTGATCGGTCATCTCCAAGAGCTTGTCGTTGGGGATCACGATGAGGGTGTCGACCTCTTCACGCAACGTGTTGATGCCGTTATCGGCCTGCGTGGATCGACGCTTGCCCTCGAAGCTGAACGGACGGGTGACCACGCCGATCGTCAAGGCGCCCAGAGACCGCGCCACGCGCGCCACCACCGGGGCGCCGCCCGTGCCAGTGCCACCACCTTCACCAGCCGTCACAAAGACCATGTCAGCGCCTTTGAGCACCTCTTCGATCTCGTCGGCGTGGTCCTCGGCGGCTTGGCGACCCTTCTCCGGGTCAGCGCCAGCACCGAGACCGCGCGTCAGGTCACGTCCGATGTCCAACTTGACGTCGGCGTCCGACATCAAGAGTGCTTGCGCGTCGGTGTTGATGGCGATGAACTCGACGCCGCGAAGGCCAGCCTCGATCATCCGGTTGACGGCGTTGACTCCTCCGCCGCCGACCCCCACAACTTTGATGATGGCCAAGTAGTTCTGCGATGCAGTCCCCACGAATCCAACCTTTGCTCGGCGTCATACGATGTCAAAAAACCCAGGGGCGCTGTTGGGTGAGACCAGGGGAAGTCCAGCTAGGGTGTTCGCTCATGTTAGGGCCCGATCGTCCACGCCAGCGACGCGCCGTGCGGGCGAGGGTGCGTCCCTCAACCAGTACTTCAGAGTCTCGATCAACCCGTGGTGGGGTGACTCGGGGACGAAACATCGATGGTCGTGGCCTTCGTGGCCAGCAGCGCCTTGGTCACCTGGGCCTTCACGGTGGTGTCGGACGCACTTCCCCAGGTCACTTTCACACCGGGCAGAGTGAGGACGATCTCGTCGGGCCCGGGCGCCGTGACCGCGTTCACCTGCGCGCGCAAATCAGCGGGAAGACTAGACAAAACGGTGGCAACGTCGCGCAACACGCGCTGGTTTTGAAGGCTCGCGGTGACCGGCACCACTCCCTCCGGCAAGGTCGCCACAGTGCTGAAGGCCACCCCGTCGACGTCCACCAGCGTGAACGCGTCGCTGCCTTGCGGGACGCCGAGAGCGGCCGACCGTTCCGTCACCTGCAGGGTGACTGTGTTGGGCCAGTCGCGCCGCACCGTCACCTGCGCGACCGCGGGCAGTTGTGCCACCCGGGCGCCCACTGCTTGGGTGTCCACCCACACCAGCGGCAACCCCATGGGGACGGCCGCGGCCGCGACGACCGCGTCTTCGGTGGCCAGCGCATTTCCTTGGACCACCACCCTGCGCACGGCAAGGACGTCCGAGATGGCGACCAACCAATACATGGCCACCGCGAGGGCTACAGCAACGACCCCCAGGGCGATGCGGCGCGCGAGTGTGACCCGCCGTCGTCGACGCCGCAGGTCTAGGGTGCCGGTGAGGTCAGTGACCCGCCCGGTCACGCGCGACCCCGAAGCTTGCTCGCCAATGCCGGGCCCACGCCCGTGACGTCACCTGCGCCCAGCGTCAGTACCAGATCGCCCGGGCGGACGATCTCCGCCAGCACCCCCGGGACGTCCGTCTTGGCCGGTACGTAATGCACGCGATCCGCGCCCACGTGCCTCCGCGCGGCCTCGGCCACCAACTCGCCGGAGACCCCGGGGATCGGGTCCTCGCGGGCCGGGTAAATGTCCATGACGACGACCTCGTCCGCACCCTGCAACGACACACCGAAGTCGTCGGCGTAATCGCGTGTCCGAGTGAACAAGTGCGGCTGGAAACAGGCGACGATCCGACCGGTGGTGACCTCCCGGGCGGCCGTGAGAGTCGCGGCTAGTTCAGTCGGGTGATGGGCGTAGTCGTCGACGATTCGGACGCCCCCCACGTCGGCCACCTGCTCGAACCGCCGGTGCGTGCCGCGGAACGCGCCTAACGCTGCCCGCAGTTGCGGCCCGGACAATCCCATTTCCCGGCCGACGGCGTAGGCCGCCAACGCGTTGAGCACGTTGTGCGCCCCAGGCACCGCCAGGGTGAAGGTGCCGGCGTCGTCCGCGGCGATGAGTTCGGCGTCGTTGCCGGGTAGATCGGGAAGCGGACGCACCCGGATCTCCGCATCAGGACTCGTGCCGTACCCGACGACCGCGCGTCCCTCGGCCCGCAACTGCTCGACGAGGCGGCGCGAGCCGGGATCGTCCAGGCACGCGATGACCGTCCGCACGTCCGATCCGGTGGCGAACTCGGCCATTCCGGCGGCGTAGGCGTCGTCAGTCCGCCAGTTGTCCAGGTGGTCGGCCTCGATGTTGGTGACCACCACGATCTCGGCCGGGTACTGCAGGAAGCTGCCGTCGCTCTCGTCGGCCTCCACGACGAACGGACCCGCGCCGAGCGCCGAGGAAACCCCCGAGTTGGCCAGCGGCGCCCCGATCACGTAGCCGGGATCGGCTCCGGCAGCCAATAGGACGGCCGCCACCATGCCGCTGGTCGTGGTCTTGCCGTGGGTGCCCGACACCGCAACGCCTTGGTGGCCGAGCATCAGTGCCCCCAACGCCGCGGAGCGATGCCAGACCCGAAGCCCCCGGCGGCGCGCCTCCGAGAGTTCGGGATTCGTCTCGCGGACAGCCGAACTCACCACGATCGTCTGCGCCGAGCCCAGATGCCCGGAATCGTGGCCGACAAAGGTGCGAACGCCGGCTCCGGCCAACGCGTCCAGGGTCGGGGACGCCGCCTGATCGCTGCCCGAGGTAGGCACCCCCAAGGCGGCGTAAAGGGCAGCGATGCCGCTCATGCCAGCGCCGCCCACACCGATGAAGTGGACGCCGCCAAGCTCGCCGGGAGGAACGAGCGGCACCGGTCGGATCAACGGCATCAGCGCTTCACCGCCCCCAGCACCATGGCCGCGACGCGACCGGCGGCATCCGCCGGCATGAGGCCCCGCAACCGCTCCCCCATGGTCGCCAGGCGCTTGGCGTCCAGGACCAGAGGCAGCCCCGTCGCCACCAACCAGTCGGAGGTGAGGAGACCGTCGGGCACGACAACTCCGGCTCCGGCGGCAACGAGGCCCTCCGCGTTCTTTGCCTGCTCCCCGTTGCCGTGTGGCAGCGGCACAAACACGGTCGGTAAGCCGACCGTGGCCGTCTCCGCGACCGTCCCGGCACCGGCGCGCGCCAGCATCAGGTCGGCCGCCGCGTAGGCGTCCGCCATCTCGTCCACATAGCCCAGCGGCAGGTAGACCGCACCGGAGGCGTCCGTCCGCGGCTCGTGGGCGCTGGTGATGTTCTTGGGGCCGAGGACGTGCAGGACGCTGACCCCGGCCGCGATGATCTCGCGGAGCGCGCCTTCGACGGCCTGGTTGATGCTGCGGGCGCCCTGCGAGCCTCCGCTGACGAGCAACACCGGGCCCTCGGCCGGAAGCCCGAAGGCGGCGCGGGCCGCGGGCCGGGCGGCGGCCCTGTCGAGCGTGGCGATCGCGGCGCGCACCGGCAACCCGACGAGCGTGGCGTGCGGCAGCGGCGTGCCCGGAAAGGACACCCCGACGCTGTGGGTGAGGCGCGCGGCGACCTTGTTGGCCAGCCCCGGAACGGCATTTTGCTCGTGGATCACGATCGGCACCTTGGCGGCCCTCGCGGCGAGGTAGACAGGCATCGACACGTAACCGCCGAAGCCGACCACGACGTCAGCGTGGGCGGCGGTGAGGATCCGCCGCGCCTCGCGGACGGCTCCCACGAGCCGACCCGGCACCTTGAACAGCTCCGGGGTGATCTTGCGGGGCAGCGGCACCGGCGGGATCATCGCCAACTCGAGGCCCGCGGCGGGGACCACCCGCGATTCCAAGCCTTTTGGCGTACCGATGGCGAGCAGCGTCACATTCGGCTCAGCGACCTGCAGGGCCTGAGCCGTGGCGATGAGCGGCGACGTGTGGCCCGCCGTACCGCCGCCGGCTAGCACGACACTTGTCATGACCTATCCCTTCAGGAGCGGCGATCCTGCACCACGGTGCTGACTCGCGTCCGCGACAACTTAGCCTTGCGCTCCAACGCCCGCCGAGCTTCCGGCTCCTGCCGCGACAAGGCAAGAAGGACCCCGAGCCCGAGCATGTTGGCCAAGAGCGCCGAACCACCATACGACAGAAGCGGCAGGGGCACCCCGAGCACGGGCAGCAGCCGCAGCACCACCATCACGTTGAGCACGGTTTCGACCATGAACCAGGACGTGATGCCCGCGGCGGCGATCTTGTGGAAGGCATTGTCCCCGCGAAGGGCGATTCGGAAGCCGGCGTAGCCGAGGGTCAGGAACAAGCCCAGAACCATGAGCGTCCCCACCAGCCCGAGTTCCTCACCAATGACGGCCAGCACATAGTCAGTGTGGGCCTCCGCCAACAGACCCCACTTCTCGCGCGAGGCGCCGAGTCCCACACCGAAGATCCCGCCGGAGGCGAGCCCGTAGATGGCGCGCAACGGCTGCATGTTGACCCCGAGGGAGTCGCCGGTCGGGTTCAGGTAGCCGCCGATGCGCGCCATCCGGTGGCTGGAGGTCATCACGAGCCCGAAGACGGCCAAGGCGCCGCCCGCCAGCAGCGAGGCGATGATTCGCCAGTTGGCTCCGACAGACCACAGCACCATGAGGACGATGGCCGCCAACACCAGGCTGGTGCCGAGGTCTCCCTGCAAGATGACGAGGCCGATGATCAGCGCCGACACCGGAATGAAAGGGAACAGCAGATGCTTAGGCTCCGTGATCAGCTTGCGCTTGCGCGCGAATACGTCCGCCCCCCACAGCACGATGGCCAGCTTGGCGAACTCCGAGGGCTGGATGCGCAGCAGGTTGGTGCCCAGCTGCAGCCAGTTGCGGTTGCCCTTGATGGAAACGCCCAACCCGGGCACGAACGTGGCCGCGAGCAGCACCATCGAGCCGACAATGGCCAGCCAACCCAGCACCTTCAATGTGCGCGGGCTGCGGGTCGCCACCCACCACATGCTGGGGATGCCGACGGCCAAGAAGATGACCTGCCGCCGGACGAAGTAGTACGCGTCGCCGAAACGGGCTTGTCCTTCAACGCTCGACGCCGACCAGACCATGAGCATGCCGATGACGAGCAACAGCACCGCGGACGACAGCACGAGGTAAAAGCTCGCCAATGGATGCGCGAGCCACTCCCGGATCACGGCACCGGCCGGACGGGTCTGCGTTACTGCGTTTGCCTTGACACGATCCACTGTGGGGGAAGACAGGATCGCCACGGCCACCTCCTTACGAACCGGGCCCGGTCTGCCGGGCCACCGCCGCCGCGAACGCGTCGCCGCGAGCGTCGTAACCGGTGAACATGTCCAAGCTGGCACATCCTGGCGCAAGCAAAACGGTGTCCCCTGCCGTGGCAAGGGACATCGCGAGCGTCACGACGTCCTCCATCGCACCAGTGTCGGTCGAATCGATGATGCGCACGGGGACGTCCGGGGCGTGTCGCGCAAGGGCGTCGGCGATCACGTGGCGATCGATACCGAACAACACCACCCCCGCGAGCTTGCCGCGGTACTGCGTGATGAGGTCGTCGAAGCGGGTGCCCTTGGCCTGCCCCCCGGCGATCCACACGACCCGGTCGAAGGCGCGCAGTGCCGACGCCGCCGCGTGCGGGTTGGTGGCCTTGGAGTCGTCGACGTAGCGGATGCCCCCCACCTCGGCGATCGTTTGAATGCGGTGGTCACCGATGGTCAGGTCCTGAAGCCCTTGGCGGACGGCCTTGGCCTTCACCCCGAACGACCGGGCGAGCGCGGACGCCGCCAGCGCGTTTTCGATGTTGTGAGGTGCGAATGGACGGACGTCCTCGGCCTTGCACAGTTCCATGGCCGAGTCGTGACGTTGAGCCACGAAAGCCCGATCAACGAGCAGATCTTCCACCACGCCCAGTTGCGAGACCGCGGGGATGCCCAACGTAAACCCGATGGCGCGGGCGCCCTCGGTGACCTCGGCCTCTTCGACCATCGTCCGCGTGGCTGGATCAGCCACGTTGTAGACGCAGGCGCGCGACACGTGGTGATAGATCTTCGCCTTGTCGGCGGCGTAAGCGGCCATCGGGTCAGCCTCGTGGGCGTACCACTCCAGGTGATCCGGTTGGAGGTTCGTCACCACCGCAGAATGCAGGGCCACGGTGTGCATCCAATGCAACTGGAAGCTCGAGAGCTCCACGGCCAAGACGTCGTACTCGACCTCGTCCAGCAGCGCTTCCACGATCGGACGCCCGACGTTGCCCACGGCCGCGGCGCGGTACCCGCCCGCACGAAGGATGGATTCCAACATCCCCACCGTGGTGGTCTTACCGTTGGTGCCGGTGATGCCGAGCCAGGGAATCACCTTGTCGGGGTGCATCATGCGCCAGGCGAGTTCGACCTCGCCCCAGATCGGCACCCCGCGTTCGGCGGCTTGCTGAAGGAGCGGCGCTGTGGGGCGCCAACCCGGCGAGGTCACCACGAGATCACAGTCGTCGGGGAGGGTTGACGTGGACCCGACGCCAAGGCGGACGTCCACGTCGAGGGTTCGCAGGATCTGAGCCTTCTGCTCGTTCGACGGCGATGCTGATTCGTCCAGCACCACCACGTGTGCGCCCAACGATTCGAGTCCGCAGGCCGCCGCGTACCCCGAGGTTCCCAGGCCGGTGACGACCACGGTGGCCTCCGGCCAGGGCGACAGTCGGTCGGCAGCGTCGATCCACGCCTTCACTGGCCGATCACCCACTCGCCGTAGAACAGCCCGACTGCGGTCGCCACGCAGATTCCGCACACGAGCCAGAATCGAATCACGATGGTGATCTCGGCCCAACCCTTGAGCTCGAAATGGTGCTGGAGAGGGGCCATCTTGAACAGCCGCTTGCCCTTGGTCAACTTGAAGTAGCCGACTTGGAGCAACACCGAGCAGGTGATGATCACGAACAACCCGCCCATGATGCCAGCCATGATTTCAGTGCGCGTGAGAATCGACACCGCCGCGATGGCGCCGCCGAGCGCGAGCGACCCAGTGTCGCCCATGAAGATCTTGGCGGGACTCGCGTTCCACCACAGGAAACCGAAACAACCGGCCGCGACGGCCACGCAGAACACCGCCATATCGAGCGGACTCCGCACTTCGTAGCACTGGACGGACGCTGTGGAGGCCACAGCGCAGTTTTGGTTGTTCTGCCAGATGTTGACCAGGGCGTAGGCGACGAACACCATGGCGCACGCACCGGTGGCCAACCCATCGAGCCCATCGGTCAGGTTGACCGCGTTGGACCAAGCCGAAATCAGGAAGATGATCCACAAGACGGCGAGCCAAATCGGCATCGTGAGCCACGGCAGATCCCGTAGGAACGAGATGGCCTGGCTGCCGGGGGTCATGCCCCGCGCGTCCGGGAACTGGAAACACAAAATGCCGAAGGCGAGCGCGACCGCACCTTGGGCGGCCAACTTCACCCGGGACGTGAGGCCGAGGGATCGGTGCTTGGAGACCTTGATCCAATCGTCCGCAAAGCCGACAAGGCCCAGGGAGACCGTGAGCCCGACGGCCAGCATGCCGCTGACTGAGGGCACCGTCCACACGACCAAGTGCGCACCGAAGTAGCCCAACGCGATCGCCGCGAGAATCACCGCCCCGCCCATGGTGGGCGTGCCGCGCTTCGTGTGATGCGAGGTGGGTCCGTCATCGCGGATGAACTGCCCATAGCCCTGCTTGACCAGCAGAGCGATCGCGAAGCGCGTGCCGAACAGGGTCACGATCAACGAAATGGCCCCTGAAGCGAGGATGGTTTTCACTGCGCGTCCCCCCGGCTCTCCAGCAGTCTCATTGCCACGGTTTCTAGCGCCACCCCGCGCGACGCTTTGACCAACACTACGGCCCGAGGGCCGCTTCGAGCTTTCGCCGCGTCGAGCGCCGCGCCAGCATCCGCCACCTGGATTGCGTTGGCGCCAAACCCACGAGCCAGGTCGGCGGCATGCGCCCCGACTGCGATCAGGTCGTCAACGCCCAGGACCGCGGCCAATCGTCCGACCGCCTCATGGTCGCCCGCGGCGCCGTCGCCGAGCTCCAACATGTCCCCCAGCACCGCCACGAGGCGGCCGGAGGGGCGACGCAACCCGGCCAATGTCCGCAGGGCGGCCGCCATCGAATCGGGGTTGGCGTTGTAGGCGTCGTTGACGACCAGCAGCCCCCCGGGCCCCTCGGCGACCTCCATCCGCCACCGCGAACGGGGTCGGGCGTCGTTCAGGGCGCCGGCGATCGCGAAGATGCTGAGGCCCAGAACCGCGCCGACGCTGGCTGCCGCTAACGCGTTGGGCACCTGATGCGCCCCGACCACCTGCAACTGCACGGGGGCTTGGGTTTGATCAATGTGCAGGTCGAAGGCGTAGCGCTCGTCCTGAGACGCAATGTTGGTCGCCCACACGGCGCGCTGACACGTGCCCACCGGCGGGCGTCCGACCGCGAAACGGGCGATGCGGGCCGACGTCCGGGCGGCCATGTCTGACACCAGCGGATCATCGTCATTCAACACCGCCCAACCCTCCGAGGCCGTGGCCTCGATGAGCTCACCCTTTGCCTGTGCAATGGCGGCGACCGAGCCGAACTCGCCCACGTGCGCGTGCCCCACGTTGATGACGACCGCCACGTCCGGGGGGACGATCGAGCACAACCAGGCGATGTGGCCGCTGCCGCGCGCCCCCATTTCACTCACCAGGAACTGGGTCTCGCGCGTGATGGCCGCGGCGGTGAGGGGGACCCCGACCTCGTTGTTGAACGAACCCACCGGGGAGACCGTCGCACCGGCCGTCTCCACGACGTGGGCGATCAAGTCCTTCGTGCTGGTCTTGCCGGCCGAGCCGGTGATGCCGATGGTCCGAAGGCCGTTGGCACGGGCCTCCGCGACGATGCCACGCGCCAAGGAACTCAGGCCCTTGACCGCATCCGCGACCACCAGCTGCGGTAGCGAGGTGTCAAGGAGGTGCTCCCCCATCACGGCCCCGGCGCCTTCGGCGGCCGCGACGTCAACGAAGTCATGCCCATCGACGCGCTCACCCTTGATCGCCACGAACAGGGCACCGGGAGTCACTCGCCGGGAGTCGATGACAACGTCCGGCCCAATCGCGGCGTCGGGGTCACCGACGATCGCGGCACCGGTGAGGGCCGCCAGATCGGACAGGCTGCGCGGATCCATGTCAGGCCCCCTGAATCGTGGACCACAGCTCGCGGACGACCGTCGCGTCCTCGAAGGCGTGAATGGTCGTCCCGATGGTCTGGCCCCGTTCGTGTCCCTTGCCCAGGATGGCGACCCAGTCGCCTGGACGAGCCTCGCGGAGCGCCGATTCGATCGCACCTCGGCGGTCGCCCCCGTCGCGGATGGAGCGTGCGCGGGCCGCGGGCTCTGCGAGTGCCCCGGCCAGGACGGCCTCGCGGATCGCGAGGGGGGTCTCGGACCGCGGATTGTCGTCGGTCACGATCACAACGTCAGCGCCACGCGCCGCCGCGGCACCCATGGGGCCACGCTTCGTGGCGTCGCGATCCCCGCCGCAGCCGAGCACCGCGATTCGCCGCCCTGGCGGCAACGCCGCGAGGGCCGCCGAAACCGCCTGGGGGGTGTGGGCGAAGTCAATGAGCACGTTCGGGGAGTCTCCCGCGAGGGCCAGGCGCTGCATGCGGCCCGGCACAGCAGCGTGGGCCAACCCCTTCGCCGCGTGCGCCACGTCTCCCCCCGATTCCCCGACCATGGCGAGCGCCGTCAAGGCGTTGCGGACGTTGAAATCACCGAGCATCCCCACGACGAAGTCGAGCCGCCCTTGCGGCGTGGCGACCTGCGCGCACCACGAACCGTCTTCCCTAGGACTGGTCTCGAGCAACCGATACTCCGCCTCCGGCGCCGTTCCCGTCGTGGTCAACCGCGCTGATGCATCTCGCCGGATCTCCCCCGCGAGCCGCATCCCCGCCGGATCATCGATGTTGACCACGGCCGCGCGGCTGCGGCCGTCCAAGAACAGTCGCGTCTTGGCCCGGTAGTACGACTCCAGGTCGCCGTGGAAGTCGAGGTGGTCTTGGCCGAACATCGTGAACCCGGACACGGCGAACGTGAGTTCATCGACGCGCCCACGGTCGAGGGCGACCGAGGAGACCTCGATCGCGACGGCGTGGGCCCCTCGCTCCCGCATCAGCGCCAGCAGCGCCTGCAGGTCGGGGGCCTCGGGGGTGGTGATGGTCGACCGCGAGCCTTCCAACGCGGTCTTACCCACCCAGAACCCGAGGGTCCCGATGGTTCCGACCCGGACGTCGATCGCCTCCAGCGCGGCCTGCAGCAAGAATGTCGTGCTGGTTTTGCCGTTCGTGCCGGTGAGGCCGAAGAGCGCCATGGCGTCACCCGGGTGCCCATAGACCTCCGCTGCCGCGGTCGCCATCGCATGGCGCGGATCGGAGGTCACCAGCACGGGAATCGTGGCGTGACCTGCCAGCTCGCCACCGCGGGCGTCCGTCAACACGGCTATCGCCCCGGCGGCCGTCGCCGCGTCGACGAACTGAGCCCCATGGACGTGCGCCCCGGGCAAGGCGACATACAGATCGCCCGGGAGCACCGTGCGGGAATCGAGGGTGACCCCGGTCACCGGGACCTCGGGAGACCCGGGCGCCAACCGCGACAGCGGGACGCCGGGCACCCGCTCCGGACGCAGGGCGTGCAGGGTGTCAGTCATCGGTCCCAGGCTATCGCGGGCGTCAGGGTGCGAGGGGCAGTGAGGTGACCTTGGTTGTCGACGGTGCAATGCCATACCGGGGCAGGGCCAGCCGCATGATGTCTTGGTAGACGGGGCCCGCGACCGCGTATCCCGAGCCGCCGATGGCCGGGTTGCTGACGACGACGTACACCAGGATCTGCGGGTCCTCCGCGGGGGCCACCGCCATGAAGGAGGTCACCAGACCGCGATAGCAGTTGCAGGCCGGATCGATGCGTTTGGCCGTGCCGGTCTTGCCCGCGACGTTGTAGTTGTCGATCATCAAGCCCTTGCCCTTGGACAAGACCATCTGTTCCATCAACGACAAGGTTTTGCTGGACGCCTCGGCCGAAATTACCCGGCGCGGCGCCGCCTTGGCGGGGGTGACGTCCTGGCCGTCCGCGGTGGTCACCGACTTGATGATGGACGGGGCGTTGTAGACGCCACCGTTCGCCACCGTCGCGACCGCGGCCGCCATCTGAATAGGCGTCACCGACAACGCCATGCCGAAGGCGAGGGAGTCGCGCGTGTAGTCGGGCAGAGTCGTGGGCGGCAGGTAGCCGGTGGCCTCGCCCGGCAGCCCCAGCCCAGTCTTCTGACCCAGGCCGAAGTTCTGGAGGTAGGTCACCAGTTGGTCCTTAGGCATCTGCCGGGCCAGTTCGATCGTGCCGATGTTGGACGAATGGACGAACACGCCACGGGCCAGGTACGTCACGGTGCCGTGCTTCTCGGCGTCGGCGATCTCGTGGTCTCCGGACTTGATGCTCGGGGGGATCACCACGGATTGCTCAGCGTCGATGGTGCCGGCGTCGAACATCGAGGCGAAGGTCAGGGTCTTTTGCACCGAACCCGGTTCATAGGCGGCCGCGACGGCGCGGTTACCCAGATCCTCGGTCTTCGCGGAGCCCGGGGAGTTGCTGTCGAAGGAGGGGTAGTTCGCCATGAACAAGACCTCGCCGGTCTTGACGTTCAGTCCGATCGCCGTGCCCCAGTCGGCCTGCGATCCCTTGACGCTCTGGGCGAGGCGCTGCTCGACCATCCACTGCAGTTCGGAGTCGATGGTGAGCTGGTAGTTCTTGCCGTCCACGGGGGCGGTCAACGTCTGGGAGCCGAGCGGGATCTTCCCGTTCGGGGAGTTCTCATACTCTTCCCGTCCGGGTGTGCCGGTGAGGGAGTCATTGAGCGAGTACTCCAGGCCACCCGCGCCCTTGCCATCGCCGTCAACCCACCCGACGATGTTGGACGCCACGCTTCCGTTCGGGTAGGTGCGGCTCGGCGCGGTTTCGCGGTAAATGCCGACGAGCTTGCTCGCGGCCAACTCCTTTGACATGGCGTCGTAGGTGGCGGCCTGGATCTGCTTGGCCAAGATCACGTACTTGGTGTTGGCCTTGGTGAGGCCGGGCAGGTAGTCGGCGTCGGCGCCGCCCAGATACTTCACCAGGATCGCGGCGATCTTCGCCGGCGCCGCCTTCGCGAAGTCGAGGTCTTTGGCGGTCGGATGTTCCTTGCCGTTGTCGGCAATGGTGTCGGGGTTGCCGATCACGTTGACCGCCGATTCGGTGTAGGCCAAGACGAGCCCTGAGCTGTCCGTGATCTGCCCTCGGACAGCCGGTAGGTCGCGGGCCACGGTCATCTGCTTGGCGGCCTCGGCGGCGTTTGCCTCAGCATCGAGCGCCTGGACCTGCAAGGCGCGGCCGGCCAGCAGCGAGAAGAGGAACGCCATCACCACCAGCATGATGCGGACGCGCGCCTGCGGCTTGCCGACCGGCAGCTTCGTCACGTGCCCAGCGCGACGCCTGCGGGCCGCGTTCACCCACGGTGCCGGCATTAGTGACCGCCTGTCGCCTGGGCGTCGGCCTGCGCCACGGCGGCGGCCACATCCGCCTTGGCCACCTCTTGCATTTGGGCATCCGTGGCGTACACCATGCTCGGCAGCTCCTCGCCGGTGACCTTCTTGGGGTTACCGACGATCTTGCCGTCCGGCAACAGAACGAACGCCGTATAGGGGTTCGGACGCATGCCGAGGGCCGACGCGCGCTGCGCCACCTGCGCCGGAGACCGCAGTTGATTGACCTTGGAGTTGAGCGCGTTCACGACGTGGTCGAGGTTGGACGCCTGAATTTGGGCTTGGCGTAGATCGATGGCCTGCGTTTGCAGCGCTGTGTTGAGGACGAGCAGCCCCACCATTCCGAGCGCCAAGATAGTGGCCACCACGATCGCGAACGGCACCCGCGCCATCGGGGTACGCGGCAACGTCACCTGCCGCAGGCGGCGCGTGGGCGCCGGCGCAGATTCTGGGAGGCGGACCTTGGGGGCAATGGTGGCGCTCATGCGGCCTCCCTCGTTCGCTCGATCACCCGCAGGCGGGCCGATGCCGCGCGCGGGTTCTCTTCTTGTTCAGCCTCACCGGGACGCTCGGCACCCCGCGTCACCAACCGGAAGCGCGCTTGCAGCGCCTCCGGAACCAACGGCATGTCTCGGGGCGCCCGGTCGGTACTGGCCTCCCGGAAGGCGGTCTTCACTGCCCGGTCCTCCAGCGAGTGGTACGCCAGCACGGCGAAGCGTCCGCCCGGCGCCAGTGCGTCGAGGGCCTCGGGCAGCAAGCCAGCCAACGAATCCAGTTCACCGTTGACAGCGATCCGCAGGGCCTGGAAGGTGCGTTTGGCCGGATGCCCACCGGTGATCTGCGCAGCCACGGGGATCGAGGAAGAAATGACGGTGACCAACCGGGCGGAACTGTCGAATGGTTCGCGTTCCCGCTCGGCGATGATGGCGCGGACAATCCGATCCGCGAACCGCTCCTCGCCGAAGCGGCGGAGGATCTCCACCAGCCGCGGCGCCGGCCAGGTGTTCACGATCTGGGCCGCGGTGAGCGCCTCGGAGGCGTCCATCCGCATGTCGAGCGGGGCGTCCACGGAGTACGCAAACCCACGTTCGCGCCGGTCGATCTGCAGGCTGGAAAGCCCCAGGTCGGCCAAGATGGCCGATACCTTGGGCACGCCCGCCTCGGCGAGCACCTCGGGGAGTTCGTGATAGATCGCCTGGTACAACTCGACCCGATCCGCGACCGGCGCCAGCCGCCGCCGGGCCTCGTCCAGGGCGTCGGTGTCCCGATCGATTCCGATGAGCCGCGCGCCAGGGCAGGCCTGCAGGACGGCCAGGGCATGGCCGCCGAGTCCGAGCGTACAGTCGACGTAAATGGCGCCGGGCGCCTGCAGCGACACGGCGAGGAGCTCCACCACGCGGGCGCACAGAACGGGCACGTGCGTGGCTGGTGTGCCAGCTGCCATGCGCAACCCCTTATTTCTTCCTCCGTCGTGCGAAGTGGTTTCGATCCGCGCGCCTCGGGAAGTGCGACCTGGCACCGGGGAAGGTGAGCCAGGGAGCAAGGCCCTGCGGATCGAAGCCGCCCCGCACGTGGGAACCGCTTCACCGGGTTCATGCCAACCCGGAGATCTCCTCGTTCATTTCGGCAAATGCCGCCTCCTGTGTGGCCTGGTATGCCTGCCAGGCCTCCGAATCCCAGACCTCAACGCGATTGATCGCGCCGATGACGACGACGTCCTTGTCCAGCCCTGCGTAGGCACGCAGCGCCGGCGGGACCATCAGTCGCCCCTGGGCGTCCGGCTTTTCCTCGGAAGCTCCGGACGCCAGCATTCGCTGGAAGTCGCGGACCTTCGCCAGGGTGGTCGAACCGCTCATCGCCCGGGTGGCTTCCGCCTCGAACACGTCCTTGGGGTAGATCGCCAGGCAGCGGTCCTGCTGCCGGGTGATGACCAACCCCGCCTTGAGCTCGTCACGAAACTTCGCCGGGAGAAAGAAGCGACCCTTCTCGTCCAAACGAGGGGTATGGGTCCCAAGAAACATGGGCCATCCCCTCCCCTGTGGTTGTTGGATCCTCCACTGCGCTCCACCATACTCCACTTCCCTCCACTCACAACAAGAATTGCTCCACAAACGCCTCAACCCCGGGGTGAGCCTGGCTAGCGGGAACGCGTCGGAGCCCGACTCACGCGTCTCTGCGCCGCGCGATCTGCGCACCGTGCCCCCGCCAGGCGGGCTATGGACCGCAGCCGGTTAGGGTGGGCCCGTGAGATCGGACACGGGCGAACAACTGGGGCGGCTGACAGCGTTGGCACAGTCCTTACGGACGGCCATCGGCACCGTCATCGAGGGCAAACCCGAGGTGGTGGAGCTGGCGCTGACCGCCTTGCTAGCTGAAGGGCACTTGCTCGTCGAGGACGTCCCCGGCGTGGGCAAGACCATGTTGGCGAAGTCACTGGCGCTCGCCATGGGAGGGACGGTCCGCCGGATCCAGTTCACCCCCGACCTGCTCCCGAGCGACATCACGGGCGTCGCGGTCTTCAATCAACACACCAGCGGCTTCGAGTTCCGTCCAGGTGGGGTCTTCGCCAACGTCGTCCTCGGGGACGAGATCAACCGCGCCTCCCCCAAGACCCAGTCCGCCCTGCTGGAAGCCATGGAAGAGGGCCAGGTCAGCGTGGACGGCACGACCCACCCGTTGCCGTCA
The DNA here is from genome assembly GCA_016716635.1 of Micropruina sp. Classification (GTDB taxonomy): domain Bacteria; phylum Actinomycetota; class Actinomycetes; order Propionibacteriales; family Propionibacteriaceae; genus JADJVZ01. The sequence goes on along the minus strand of JADJVZ010000011.1, from coordinate 347,165 downwards.
CCTTTCCTCGTCGTCGCCACCCAGAATCCGATCGAGATGGAGGGCACCTATCCGTTGCCCGAGGCCCAGCGCGACCGATTCATGATGCGCATCTCGATGGGCTACCCCAGCACCGCCGCCGAGGTCGCCATGCTCGATCACCACGGTGCCGCCAACCCGTTGGCGACCCTGCGCCCCGTGACAGACACCGCGGGTCTTCGAGCCGGCATCGCCGCCGCCACCACGGTGCACGTCAGCCCGGCGGTCAAGGAGTACCTCGTGGCCGTCGTGGCGGGCACCCGACATCACCCTGAGGTGCGCCTCGGCGCCTCCCCGCGCTCCAGCCTGCACCTCCTGCGGGCAAGCCGGGTCCGCGCTGCCTTGCGAGGCCGCGATTACGTGCTGCCCGAGGACGTCCGCGAGTTGACGATCCCCGTGCTGGCCCATCGCGTCCTCCTGACACCGACGGCGCAGTTGTCGCAAGGCACCGTGACTGAGGTGCTCACCAAGGTCGTCGCGGCGGTGCCGATCCGCGACCACGCCTGACATGTCCGGCCGCGGCGTCGGTCTCACCACACGGGGGCTCGCGTTCCTCTGCGTGGGGTTGGCTGTCGCCGTCGGCGGTGTCGCCGTAGGCCACCGCGACGTGGTGTGGGCCGGGGCGTTCTTGGTGGCGGTCCCTCTACTGGGCCTCGCCCTGGTGTCGTTGGGCCGGCGCGTGCGTCCGAGCGTGCGCACCTTGTCACCCGTCGAACTGCCGGCCGGCGAGGTGCTCACCGGCCGGCTGCGCGTGCGTCCGACCCCCTGGGGTGCCACCACCACCCTGACCGAAGCCCTTCCTTGGGGCATGTCACCCACGTTCCGCCTCGTGCAACGCCCTGGGCCGGCACCCCTGGTGTTGGCGTATTCCGCGCGGCCCACCCGCCGGGGAGTCTTCGTGGTGGGTCCGGCCGTCTGGCGCTTTGAGGATCCTTTCGGCTTCGCTCAAGCTCAGCACCTCGAGCCCGACACCGCCGAGGTGGTCGTCACCCCCACGGTGCACGCTCTCAACGCAGCCGGGCCAGGCATGGGCACCCTGCAGTCGGGCGAGGCGGACCGCCACCATTCCAGCAAGGCGGGCCCCGACGACATGCTGGTGCGCGAATACCGTCCCGGCGACGACCTGCGGCGCATCCACTGGGGCTCCACGGCCCGGACCGGTGAGGTGATGGTCCGCCGCGAAGAGCGGGCCGCGGAGCCGAACGCCCTCATCGTGGTGGACAACCGCAGCAGCGCCCACGCCGGGACCGATGACCTCAGCACCCTCGAATGGGGTGTCTCCCTCGTTGCTTCGCTCGCCGTCACCTTCATTCACGACGGCTACTCGATCGCCGTCGCAGACAACACGGGCGCCCTGCTCGTCCCGAGCGGCCCCGGCCCACAACGCGTCCGCGGCGTGCTGCGTCACCTGGCCGAGCTGCGCACCGTGCCCCTGACTTCCCTGGCGTCGGCTGCCAAGGCGTCCGAGACCGATCGTGTGGGCTCGATCCTCATCGCGGTCACCGGACGCCTCCGCCCCGAGGACGCGCGCTACCTCGCCACCGCGGGCCGCGGACGCTCGACGCGCTGGGCGTTCGTCCAGGAGGTCACCGGCGACGCGTCCACCGACGCGCGCCAGATCCTCGTCGCGGATGGCTGGCGGGTTACCCCGGTGCCTCCTGGCACCACGGTGTCGCAGGCATGGGCGGAGCATCGACTGGGGGCCCTGCGATGAGCACCCGGGTGTCGCTCGCCGTCGGCGGGGCCACCGCGCTCGCTGTGTTGTCGTTCACCTCGCTCACCCAAGATGTGGGCGCCGTCTTTGGTGCCGTCCTGGCCGGATTCGCGGTTGTCGGCGCGGGCATCGCCGCACGTCGAACGGGCAGCGAAGCCATGGCACTCCTCGCCGAAGTGGGCGCCACCGTCGCCGTGATCGTCGCGGGCTATGTGCTCACCCCCATTCCGGGCGGCCCCGACGCCGTCGTCGCCACGGCCCTGCGGCACCTTCGACTCTCCGGTGCCCCAATGCCCCCCGAGCCCGCCACCGGGCTCATGTTCATCACGCTCGGAGCCCTCGTCGCGATGGCGGCGGACCTGTTTGCCGCCGGGCTGGGCCGCGCCGGGCTGAGCACCCTCCCCTTGTTCACGCCCTATCTCATCCCGTCGCTGATCCTCACCTGGGACACCCCGTTCTGGGCCTTCGCGGCGACCTGCGGCGGCATCTTGCTCGTCCTGGGCGTCGATCGGGCGACCCGAGGGGCGCCGATCATCAGCGGGAACCTGCGAGGGTCGTCCGCCTGGGCGCCGGCCGCGGCACTGGCCGCACTCGGCCTCATCGCCGCCCAACTGGTGGGCATCGCTAGCCCCCAGCTGACCGCCCAGGCCCTGCGCTGGGCGCCGGGAACGCTGCAGTTGGCCGATCCCTCGATCGACCTGCGCAAGAACCTGATCCAGCCGCGGGAGCAGGTCATCTTGAGCTACAAGACGACCGCCCAAGATGGCGTACGGCTGCGGCTCGCGTCCCTGCCGAACTTCACGCAGCAGGGCTGGACGCTCGCCGCGGTCGACGTCCGGTTCGGTTGGCTGCCCGGACCTCCCGGGTACCACGGGGACGCGGCCCGCGTGCGCACCGACGTGACCCTCGGCGATTTCGTCACCACCTGGTTACCCGCGCCCTACGCCCCCGCCAACCAAACCGCCCCGGGCAGTTGGGCTTACGACCCCTACTCGTTGGCCATCGTGACCAGCACCGGGACGGGGGTGGCGCCCCGCAGCACCTACACCGTGACCAGCCTCGATACTCGCCCCTCCGCCGCTGCCGTTCTCGCCGCCACGGCCGGGACCCCCGATGACGGCGGCCTCACCCGAGCTCTTCCGAACGACTATCCGCCCGAGTTCCGCGACCTGGCGCGCCGCCTCACGGCCAACGCCTCCACCGCGGGCGCGAAGGCCAAAGCGTTGGAGGACTGGTTCCACTCCCCCCGGTTCACCTACAGCCTCGAGCCGGGCCCCGAGACGGGCTACGTGATGCTGCGACGCTTCCTCTTCGTCGACCACACCGGCTACTGCCAACAGTTCGCGACGGCGATGGCGGCCATGGCGCGGTCGCTCGGGATCCCGGCGCGCGTCGCGGTCGGCTTCACCGAAGGCAACCGCGTTGGTGATCACTTCGAGGTCACCAACCACCAACTCCATTCCTGGACGGAGTTGTACCTCGACGGGCTCGGATGGGTGTCCTTCGACCCGACCCCGAGCGGCACGCCCACGGTCGCCCCCACGGTGGCCCCGACCGAGAGTGCCACCGCCGCCCCGTCAACGGCGTCCGCCCCCTCGACAGCCGCCAGCGCTGCCCCCAAGGACGTCAACGAAAACCCCACCACGACCGTGAGCACCCAGGACCTTTACCCAGCGATCGCGGCAGGGCTTTGGGTCGTCGCCGTTCTGCTGCTCGCGGTCCCGCGCCTGGTGCGAACGACTCAGCGACGCCGCCGGCTGCGAGCCCGCGGCCCAGAGGCACTCGAGGCTGCGTGGTCCGAAGTACGGGCGACCTGCATCGACCTTGGGATTCCCTGGCCCAATGAATCGCCGCGGGGCATCGCGTCCGCGATCGGGGCGCGATTGGACGCCCCCGCCGCTGCGGCGCTCACCGACCTTGCCCACGGCGTCGAGCTGGCCCGGTATTCACCTCATGCCACGAATTCGTCCGACCCGGCGGGCCTGGCCCGCACCGTGACGGCGTCCCTGTGGACGGGCGTCCGGCGCGGACGATGGTCCGCGTGGTGGCGTCCGGTCTCGGTGTTCGGACGTCCCGCGCCCTGACAGGGCCCGATCGCTGGCAGACTCTGGGTGTTCACCCATCACAGGAGGCTCCCATGTCTGACGTCGCCAAGCTGGAGATCGACGGCAAAATATTCGAGCTCCCGATCGTCACCGGGTCGGAGAATGAGCGCGGGATCGACATTTCCGCGCTCCGTGCGGCCACCGGGCTCATCACGCTGGACGACGGGTATGGCAACACCGGCTCGTGCCGTTCCGCTATCACCTACATCGACGGGGACGCCGGCATTCTGCGTTACCGCGGCTATCCGATCGAGCAGTTGGCCCAGAAGAGCTCCTTCGTCGAGGTCGCCCAACTGCTGATTTGGGGTGAGCTGCCCACGACCACCGAGCGCAACCAGTTCGGTCAAATGCTCACCGACAACGCGGCCCTGCCGTGGGACATGCGCCGCCACTTCGACGGCTTCCCCACCGACGCGCACCCAATGGCGATCCTGTCGGCGATGATCAACGCCCTCGAAAGCTACGACCTCAAGAACCTGCACCCCACCAACCAGGAGGAGTTCGCGCTCGCGGCGGCGTCGCTGATGTCGAAGGTCCGCACCATCGCGGCGGCCTCGTACAAGTCGCACATCGGGCAGCCCATCGTGTGGCCGCGCCCCGACATGAAGTACGTCGAGAACTTCCTGCACATGATGTTCACGGTGCCGTACAACGATTACGTCCCGACCCCCGAGGTTTCGCACGCCCTCAACTTGTTGCTCGTCCTGCACGCTGACCATGAGCAGAACTGCTCGACGTCAACCGTCCGAATGGTCGCCTCCGGGCAGGCCAACCTGTACGCCTCGGTGGCGGCGGGCGTCTGTGCGCTGTGGGGCCCCCTGCACGGCGGGGCGAACATGGCGGTGGTCGAGATGCTGGAGCAGATCAAGGCGTCGGGGATCACCACCAAGCAGTTCGTCGACAAGGTCAAGAACCGCGAGGACGGCGTCAAGCTGATGGGGTTCGGGCACCGCGTGTACCGGAACTTCGATCCGCGGGCGAAGATCATCAAGGAAGCTGCCGATTCGCTGCTCGACAGCCTCCACATCACCGATCCGATGCTGGATCTGGCGCGCGAACTCGAGGCCGTCGCGCTTGAGGACGAGTACTTCGTCAGCCGCAAGCTCTACCCGAACGTGGACTTCTACTCCGGGATCATCCTGCGCGCCATCGGCATCCCCATGGACATGTTCACGGTCATGTTCGCCATGGGACGCATGCCCGGCTGGATCGCGAACTGGAAGGAACTCCACGAGACTCCGGGCCAGCGGATCTACCGTCCGCGCCAGATCTACACCGGGGCCACCGAGCGCGCCTGGGTGCCCCGCAAGGAACGCCGCCGCTGAGGCACAAAGCCCGACTTTTATCAGTTGGTGTGCACGTGATCAGCGTTGAGGCCGGCTTGAGCGTCGTCGGGGAGCGGGCACGCGGCTGTCATGACATGGTCACCGTCTGTGATCTGGCGGTGTGGTGCGGCGGAGTGTCAAGACCTGCTTCTTGAGGCTCCTGCCGGCGGTGGTTTGAGCCAGGCGGGCAGCTCGGCCTGAGACGAGCTGTTGGTCGAGGCTCAAGTGCCCGATTGGCGCCGACGGCGGACGCCCACAGCAAATGTGCGTCAGTCGACGAGGACGCACTGGGCATCACATGCCTCCGACAAGGGGTAATGGGAATGACCCTTTCGTTGAGCGCCGCAGAATCGTTGTTGGAGGCGCGCGGTTCGGCGGGACTGGGCTCAACGGGCCGGTACCCCGATGGAAACATCCCCGCCAGAGCCCTTCGTGGAGCGGCGTCTTTCGAGCGCCGCCGACAGCGTCCGCGATTGTCGACGGCGATGTGAACCTCAGGAAAGCGCTCCCACGCTAGAGAGCGGCCCTGCCAGCAGCCGCCAATGGCCACTGATCCTCTTCGTCCCATCCGTCCCGTATTTGCCCCATGTTCGGCCGCCCCATCGCGTCTACCCTGCCGCCAACGCACCTTCCCTGCCGTTGCGTTGCAACGGTAGGGAAGGTGCGTGAAGGGCAGGGTAGACGCCAGATCGGCTGACGTGAGCGCACAGGTGGGACGGCTAGGTCGGATGGGGCGCAAGGGATAGGCAGCGGGGTCGGCCTCACCCAACTCATGCTGAACTCCGCCCTTGCTTCTCGTGGGCGACTTGAGCCTCGGTATTCAGCATGGTTTGGGTGGGGTTGGCGAGGATGAGCCGGCGGGCGACTACGAGGCGGCGAAAACGATGGTGAGTTGGGCTTCGATCGAGGCCGTTTCCTGGCGTAGATCGGGCGGGCGCGGAGATCGGTCTTGGACTTCCGGCACGACTTAGCTCTCGCCAACCACCCGGCTAGCGCACAACCCGGAAACAGAAACCCGTAGTCAACGCCACATCAGTCCCGAAAACTCGCCACATTGATAAGAGTCAGGGCACAAACGAAGGCCACCCCCGGTGAACCGGGGGCGGCCTTGTTCGTGGGAGGGAGGTCGAGGGTTCGACGCTCGCGGGGGCTTGCGGCTACTTTTCGTCTTCGGGGTGGTGACGGCGACGTTCGTCAAGCATGTCGATGAAGGCCGAACGGGCGGCGGCCGAAGGGCTCGGGCCCTGGGGCGTATCGACTTCAACCTCGCGCCACGACAGCAGGGCGATGATCGTAGACGCCAGCATGGCTATGAAGCCGAGGACGCTGACGATCCAACCGACCTCCATGCCGCCGATCAGGGCGGCGAGACCGACGATGAAGCCGAGCCCAGCAAGGGCGGCGACGCGTCGATGAATGAACCGTCGCGAAGTGCCGCGCAGGGTGTCGGCGAGCTTCGGATCCTCGGCGGCGAGGGCTTGCGCAAGCTGGCGGAGGCTGTTCTGCTCGTGTTCTGAGAGTGGCACCTCATCCCCCTTCACGTCCGCAGGTGGGTGGTTGACCCAGTCTACGCGTCGAAGATGGCCAACGGAATGGTCAGGGGCGTCGGGACGCTGTGAGGGAGGCGCGTTGGACGGCCTTCGGCCCGAATCGACGCAGCACCGCATCGGAGGCCCGTTCGGCGGCGCGCCAGCCCGCGTCCGGCTCGTCCAAGGCGGGTTGGACGTAGGCCTCCGAGGCCACCACCAGCTTCTCGGCGCGGATCGCAACGCGGCGGATGCGCGCCCGCTGCAGGCCCAAGCGTCCAAACAGGGTGACGGCCTGGGCATGGATCTCCCCGGTCAGATCGGTGGGGCTCGACAGCGTCGCGGATTTGTTGACCTGCGTGAAGTCGGCAAAGCGCAGGTTCAATGTGAGCCCGCGCGCCAGCATGCCGGATTGCCGCAGCCGCCAGGCGACCGTGCCCGAGACCCGCAACAGCTCACCGATCACCAGATCGACGTCGTCGGTGTCGCGCGCGAAGGTTTCCTGGTGCCCGATGCTGCGCTCGGCCTGCGTGACCGTCACCTTGCGGGTGTCGCGCCCCCAGGCCAGATCCGACAACAGTTGCCCCAGGCGGGGCCCGAACGCCCGCTGCAAGGTCGCCTTGGGCGCATACGCCAGGTCAGCCACCGTCTTGATGCCGAGCGTGTGCAGCTTGGCGGCGGTGCTGTCCCCCACCCCCCAAAGCTTCTGCACCCCCAACGGGTGCAGGAACTCCACGACGGCGTCGGGTTCGATGAGCCGCAACCCGTCGGGTTTGGCCGCCGACGAGGCCAATTTGGCCAAGAACTTCGTCGGGGCGATGCCCACCGAGCAGGTGATGCGCTGCTCGTCGTGGACGAGCGCCCGGACGAGCTCACCCGCCTGGACGGGGGACCCGAGCCGCCGCAGCGACCCCGTCACGTCGAGGAAAGCCTCATCGATGCTCATCGCCTCGACGGTGTCGGTGATGGTGCCGAAGATCTCGAAGACCCCCTTCGAAGCCGCCATGTAGGCGTCGAAATCGGGGGGAATCGCCACCGCTTGCGGGCACAGCCGACGCGCCCGGGTGCTGGGCATGCCCCCCTCGACGCCGAACGCCTTCGCCTCGTAATTGGCCGACAGCACCACACCCCGCTCCGCGCCGCCGACCCACACCGGCTTGCCTTTGAGCTCCGGGTGCCGCCGTAACTCCACCGACGCGTAGAAGGCGTCCATGTCGACGTGCATGATGGCGCGACCGGTCGCCGGGCGTCCGGACGACGGGCTTCCGGCCGAATCGCGTCCGGGGGCGGTGGGCTGATCGAACCGGGGCGTGGCGGAGGGATCGAACCAGCTCGAGAATCCGGGGGTCATCGCGCCCCACCCGAGGACCGCGCTAAGGGCTGCCCCAAAGACCGCGCTAAGGGCTGCTCCGCTAACTGCTCCGGCGCCTCCCCCTCTCCCACTTTGCTGGCGTTAGGCGTCTTTGCTGGCGATATTTCGCCAGCAAAGACGCCTAACGCCAGCAAAGTCGAGAAGAAAAGGGGGTGGCGGGTGGGCGTCCACGAGAGTGCCTCGCCCCCGCTCATCGTCCGGAGCTTCCGGGTGAGGAATGCCACAACTTGCGCGTCGGCTCGGCCGCCTTGACGTCGGCGTAGGGAGATTGGGCGAACCCGCTCGCGTGGACGAGGGTGCGCCGCCGCCCCATGCCGCCCCCCTTGCCGTGCTGTTGGGCATCGGCGTCGGGACGGGATTCGGGCGGCAGCGCCGCCAGTTGCTCGTCGGTGAGTTGCTCGCCGACCATGCCGAACCCCTCGGGCACCTCGGTCATGAGCGCGACCACCGCCGCCAGTGCCTCGGCCTCGCCGCCGCCCTCGTCCAAGGTGCGGGTGTAGAGCGCGTAGAGCTGCGGAAGATCCCAGGCCGCCGTGGCTCGCAGCGAGACCCCGCGCGGCCCGGTGCGGCGCAGTTCGCCGCGGACGACCAGCAGCCACGACCCGAACACGGTGGCGGCGTAAGGGCCCTGGGCATCTTCGAAGAAGGTGGCGTCCGAGGGGCCGGTGGTGTCGTCGAGGGTCAAGAAAACCACCCGCCGCCCCGAGCGGACCGCCGGTGTCTGGGTGGCCACCTTCACCCCGGCGATCAGCAGGTCCGAGCGCCACCGCTTGCCCAGTAGGTCGGCCGCGAAAGTGACGCCCAGCGTCCGCAAGAAGGGCAGGTAGTCGGTGAGGGCGTGACGAGTGGCGTCCAAGCCGACGATCTCGAGCTCGGCGGCGAGCCGCTCGTCGTCGGTCATCTCGGGCAACCCTGTGGCCACGACGTCCCCCGGCCCACTCGCCCCACCCGTCCAGCCCTCATAGGCGCCATCCTCCGTGAAGGGTGGGGTCTCCGTCAGGGGCGGGGTCGAGAAGTCGAGCGGCAGTTGGATCTCGACCGGGCGCGGCGGCGGGGTGGCGAGGGCCTGGCCCTGGGCCCGCTGCCAGGGATCATCGCTTTCGGGGCGCAGCCCGCGGGCGCTGACTTTGGCGCGTCCGCCCCCCGCCAGGCCGCGGGCCCGTCCGGCGCCGGCGAGGCGGCGGTCGACGCGGGCTGCGCGTTCGAGGTCGGCGACGGTGAGCAGCAGGTCGCGGCGGGTGATGCGGTCGCGGGGGGCGACACCGATGGCCCTGCCGACCCCGTAGAGATCATCGAACGCCCCGGCCAGCACCAGCCGCTCCACGACGGGGGCGGCACAACCGGTGCGGTTGGCGAAGTCGGTGAGGGAGGCGTAGGGCTGACCGGCGATGATGCGGCCGACCTCGGTGGCGGTGATGCCCTTCACGTCCGAGAGCGACAGCCGAATGCCGTAGCCGCGACCGTCAGGCAATCCGTCGGGCCAGGGCTCCTCGGGGCCGTCCGGGGGCTCCCCGCGTCCGTCCGCCCAGGCCTCCTCGCGGCCGTCCGGGGCCTCCCTTCGTCCGTCTGCCCAGGCCACCTCGCGTCCACCAAGTCGGCTCTCCCGAGGTGCCTCGCCCAACCGAATGGCTCGGTAGGCGTCGGAGGATTCGTTGACGTCCAGCGCGAGGATCTCCACCCCGCAGCGCCGGGCCTCCTCGAGGATCAGCCGCTTGGGGTACATGCCGGGGTCGTGGGTGAGCACCCCGGCGAGAAAGTGGGCCGGGTAGTGGGTTTTCAGCCACGCCGATTGGTAGGTGGGCAGCGCGAACGCGGCGGCGTGCGCCTTGCAGAAACCGAACGAGGCGAAGGATTCCAAGATCCCCCAGACCCGTTCGATCAAAGGTTCGGCGTAGCCCTTACGCCGGGCGGCGGGGAAGAACCAGCGCTTCACCTCGGCCTGCCCGATGCGATCGCCCAGGGCCCGGCGGGCTTCATCGCCCTCAGCAAGGGTGCAGCCGGTCATCACCGAGACGATCTGGATGATCTGTTCGTGGAACACCACCACCCCGCCGGTGTCGCGCAGCACCGGTTCGAGGTCGGGGTGCGGGTAGCGCACCTTGGCCCAGCCGTGCCGCGCCTCCAAGAAGGGCGTGATCATGTCGGATTTCACCGGACCGGGGCGGAACAGCGAGATGTCGATGATGACGTCGAGGAAGGTGCTGGGACCGAACTTGCCGATGAGTTCCCGCTGCCCTGGCGACTCGATCTGGAAGCAGCCCAAGGTGTTGCGGTGGGCGATGACGTCGTAGACCTGCGGATCGTCGAAAGGGGCGAGCGCGTCGATGTCGGGGCAGTGATCTTCGATGCGGATGATCTCTTCGAGGGCGTGCGCCATCGAGGACTGCATCCGAATGCCCAGCACGTCGAGCTTGAGCAGTCCCATGTCTTCGACGTCGTCCTTGTCGAACTGGCTCATCGGGTAGCCGCCGAAGCTGGCCTCGACGGGGGTGCGGTCGAGCAGCGTGGCGTCCGACAGCAGCACCCCGCACGGGTGCAGCGCAAGGTGGCGGGGCAACCCGTCCAGGGATTCGACGAGTTCGAACAAGACGTCGAGGCGGCGGCTGCCCAGGCCGGCGCTGCGTAGTTCGGGCAGGTCTCGGATGGCGCTGCGGGCGTCGCGGGCGCGGATGTGCGGGAACGACTTGGCGATCGCGTCGATCTCGCCGGGCGGCAGGCTGAGCGCCGCCCCGACGTCGCGGATCGCGTGCCGGACGCGGTAGGTCTCGACCATGGCCACGCAGGCCACCCGCTCGCCGCCGAACGCGTCGAGGATCCGGTCATAGATCTCGGTGCGGCGCGCGGATTCCACGTCGATGTCGATGTCGGGCAACGCCTGGCGCAGTGGGGAGAGGAAGCGCTCCATGATGAGCCCGTACCGCAGCGGATCGACCCCCGAGACCCCCAATAGGTAATTGACCAGGCTGCCCGCCCCCGAGCCGCGGGCGGCGACCCGGATGCCCATGTCTTTGATCATGCCGACCACCTCGGCGACGGTCAGAAAGTAGCTGGCGAAGCCCATGGTCTTGATGACGCGGAGCTCGTCGTCGAGCCTCGTCTCGATTGCGCTACTGGTGGTGCCGTAATGGGAGTTGATGCCCGCCTCGCACCGCTGCCGCAGCGCGGCGAAGGCGCTCTCCGCCTCACCGGAGACCCCCAGCGCGCTGAACTCGGGAAGGTGAATTTCGCCGAGCCCGATGTCGGCCCGCGGGTCGAGCCGGGTGCGGATCGCCAGCGTGCGGGTGTCGGCGAACAGCCGCTCGGCGTCGGGGCGCCCCGCCGACAAAGCGGCCTCCTCGGCGGCGGCCAGCATCTCCTTGCCCGACTTCAGGTAACCCTCGGCGTTGCGGCGATCGACGTTGCGCAGGTCGAGCGGGACCAAACGTCGGGCCGCGTCCAACACGTCCACCGTGGTCGCGCGTCGCTTATCGGCCATCCGGACGTCGTTGGTGAGCACCCCTACCAGCCGGTGGCTGTCGGCGAAGCTGAGCATCCGCCCGGCATGGGCGGCCGAGCCGATGCCTCGTCCGGGCAGCCGGTGATTCGTGACACCGACCGCCAACTGCTCAGGAGACAACACCTCCCGCCAGCGGGCGAGCGCCCACTCGGCGGCGTCGGGGCCGCCCGTGGCGAGGGCGTTGCCGAGGTCGGAATCGGAACCCAACAACACGATGAGGTCGTCGGCGTGCCGCGCCACCAGTTCGGGGGTCAGCACCGGTTTGCCGCGCTCCCCCGCCAAGTGGACCGCCGAGGTCAGCCGGCACAACGAGGCCCAGCCCGCCCGGGAGGAGGCGTACACCACCACCCGCGGCAGCCGCGGATCGCGCAGTTCACCACCCCGCACCGGTTTGGGTGTCGGGCGGGCCTCGCGTCGGGCCGCGAGCGAGGTAGCTCCCCTCTCACCATCACCCCCCGTTCGCCCCCCGGCCCGATCGCCGCGCCCTGGTAACGCCAACGCGAAGTCGACCCCCACGATGGGCGCTAGGCCGGCGCTCAGGCAGGCTTTCGCGAACCGGATGCTGCCGTAAAGGCCGTCGCGATCGGTGAGGGCAAGGGTGTCCATCTCGTGCGCCGCAGCAGCCGCCACCAGCTCCGAGGGGTGGGAGGCCCCGTATTGCAGCGAGTATCCGGACGCCACCCGCAGGTGGACGAACGGGTCGCTCATCCGGCACCGGCCTCGGTCTGGACGCGGCGCCCGAGCAGGCGCCGGCGAACGTCGTCGTGGAAGGCGGCGGCATCGCGGAGCAGGTCGTCGGCTTCGCGGGCGCCCACCAGCGCGGTCGCTCCCGCGGCTACGGCTTGGCGTTTGAGTTGGCTGGCGGCGAAGAACGCCGCCCATTCGGAGAACTCCGGCGCCACGGCCGCCAGCAGTTCCCAGACGCTGCCCAACCGGCTGGTGCGCACCCCATGGGCCCGGACGGCCAAGACGCAGGCCGCCATGCGCAGCGCCGCCACGTGCGCGGCAAGGAATCTTTCGTGTGGACGCTCGGCCAGTTCGGCCGCCACCAAGGCGGCCTGGGCGCGCTGGAGGTCGTCGCTCAACATCAGTCGACCACCCGTCGCAGCGTCCACTGCCCATCGCGGCAGGTCAGTTCGAAGACCCCCGCATACTCCACCCCGACCGGATGGGCGATCACGCGCCACACTTCGCGTTCTCCCAGCAGGTCGTCGCCCAGGTCTTCGGCCACCGAACCGCGCGCGATGCGCACCTGGGGCGAGTTCCACCAATCGGCGGTCTCGACCCACCGGGTTTCGACCTCGGTGACGAGCCAATGCCGACGCCGCCACGTGAACGTGACCGGTTCCCCGTCAAGGTGTCGCACCTCGATGGCATCGTCGTAGCGGCGCATGGCACTCCCTCCCCGTCAGGTCTCATGGGTCAGCGAACCCCGGCTCGGACGCACGGTGAGGTGCGCCGAACCGGGGCGTCGGTGGCGGACCGTCTTCCCTTCGGGCCGCATCGATCGTCAGTTCTTTTCGAACATCTGTTCGAGTGATTCCACTATAGGACGGCCCTCCGACACCACGTCAAGGAGCAGTCATCCCCGGGCGGTTTCGGCGGATACTAGGGCGGTGAGCGACGGCACGATCCCCCCGGTCGGGGTGGCGACCCCCCGGCTGCGAGCGGGCGTTCGGGCGCTGATTTCCGGGCCGGACGGACGCTTTCTGCTCGCCCACCTCCGCATCGCCGGGTTGCTCGGCGGCGCCTGGATTTGCCCCGGCGGGGGCGTACACCCCGGAGAGACCGACGAGGTCGCTTTACGCCGTGAGCTCGCCGAAGAGACCGGCCTCACGAGCTACACCATCGGCCCGCACCTGTGGACGAAGACCGCCTACGCCAGCTTCGAGGATTCCGAGGGTGAGGGGTACGACGGCCAGATCGAAAAGGTATTCGCCGTCCGATCCGAGCACCTCACCCTGAATCCCGCCATGACACCGTCCGAGCTCAACGCCGAGGGGCTGGAGGAGTTGCGATGGTGGCGGCGGGCCGACATCGCCGCCTCGTCCGACCTCTTCGTCCCGCGCATTTTGGCCGACCTCCTTGACCAGTTGGCCACCGCTGGCCCGCCCGCCGAACCCTGGCGCCTCCTGGGGCACTGACCCGGGAGTGCCATCACGTGCCGAGGGCGTGACCGAGAGGGTCAATCTCGGTCACGCCCCGGGGCAAGCAGCTCTCAACACCATTCCCGCTTCCTCGACCCCATCCCGGAGGAGGAAGGGTGCCTCCCAAACGGTGCGCTTTAGCCGCGCCGGCCATGCCTTACGGCAACGAATATGACGGCCCACCCCCCAAGCACGAGGTAGCTGGCCAGCCCCACGTTGGAGGCCTCTTCCCGCGCCGCCTCATCCGGTGGCGACGGCACGAAGTCAGGTTCGGGCCCGAGAACCGCCGCCTCCACCACGATCGGCCTCCCGAGCTGGGCCCCGCCGATCGCAGCGCGCGGCGCGTTCACCTCGCCCCTCCCAACCAGCGCCGGGACAACGCTGTCACCGGCACTGGTCGTGGCCCCGGTGACCGCAGACACGGTCGCTCCGGAGTCGGTGGGGGTGGGGGTAGTGGTCTGGGGAGCCGTGGTCGGCTCTGTGGTCGCGGCCGGGGTCGGCACGGACGGTTGGATCGTCGGCTCCGGCGTCGCGGCCACCGTGGGAGCCGGAGTGGGGGGCGCCTCAACGACGGGCGGAGGTGCGGCCACGAGGATCGGATCCTGGGTCTGCAGGGGCGGCGGATCGGCCAGCGTCACGGTGACCGAACAGGCCGGCTGGCTGGCGTCCGGCAGGCAGTTGGACGGCTGGCGCGACACCACGGCGCTGGTGAGCGCCCCGTCGCCCGTGCCGACAGCACCCGCCTGCACCGAGTAGGTGATGCTCGCGGAAACCCCCGGGGCCAGCGCCCCGCCCCAGCGCACCGCCCCGTTCAGGTACGACACCGTTCCCTCGGTCGCGACCTCATTGCCCAGGTAGGTGGCGTCGTCCAAGACCCCGTCCAACGAGGCGAGCAAGGTCGCCGGTGTGTCCCCGCCAAAGGCGAACGAGCCAACGTTGGTCACCGTCACGGTGTAGTCGACCTCCCCGCCGGGAGCGACCGACTCGATGCCTGCGGACGCCCGGAGCTCCAGGGCCGCTTGTTGGATGCGGAACCGGGTTGACGCGGTGACCTCCACCGCCGCGGGGTCGGTCGCCGACACCGAGGCGAGGGTGTTCACCGCGCCGGCCACCACGTCGGCCTCCGTCGTTTCGTAGCTGGCCGTGCAGGTCATGGATTCGCCGCCGCCCAGCGACGCGCTCGGGCAGCTGATGGCCGACAACCCCGCCTGCGGGTCGGAGATCATCACCTGGTCCAGCGACGACGTCCCCGTGTTGGCCACCTCGTAGGAGTACGTGATGGTCGTCGCGGCGGTGCTGAAATACGGCAGGTCGGCCGACATGCCGAGGGTGATGGTCGCGTCCGCGGCCCTCGCCGTCAGCGCACCGGCGAAGGGAAGGAACGAAAAAGTGAGGGTGCCCGCGAGGCAGAGCGCCGCCCAGGCCGCACGCCGCGCACCCGGACGCGACGCCGAGACGTCCGCGAAGTCACGGGCGTGGGGCGCGAAGCCATGGGTGTGGGGATGGGGGGCCACGAACGGGAACTCGTTCATCGAAGCCTGCTTCCGGGAGGGGGCCGAAACCGTCGCCCTGGACGCTGCCCTTAAAAAGGAACCCCTCGTTCCTGTTGGATCAGCAGCCATGACCCCGAAAGTGTTTCAATAGTAGCACTATCGACTCACTTCACCACGTAACTTTTACACACCCGGACTAGGAGCCGGAGGGCTTCCCGTCACCCACGTGGAGGGCCTTCTGGCCAGGTCGTAAATCGCCTCCACCTCCGTCGGCGACAGCACCCCTTGGCGGTGCGCGAAATGCCTCACCAGATTCAGACGGTGGAGCACCACGACGCCCTCGGGCTGCTGCTTGATCGTGAGATTCGGGACGAAGGTGTCGGTCAAGATGACCAGGGCCGACCCGACATTGATCGGGCGACCCATGGCCTCGGTGAGTAGTTTCGAGGCGCGTTGAGCCTCAAAACGAGAGTTCCGCAGGTAGGGCTGCTTATGGCCGTTGACCATGATGGCGCGCGCCCCGACCCACACGCTGGCCCCGGGATGTGTCTTCGTGTTGAGGGTGAACACCCCACCCGGGCCGATCAAGACGTGATCGATGTCACTGCCGCGCTCGCCGACCGGGACGGCGTGAAAAACCCGCCAGCCGCGAGACTCGAGTCGGGCCAGCCACTGCCCGACAGCCTCCTTGCCGTACCGGGCCCATCGACGGACCAACAACTCTGGCTCAACGGGCATGCCCTCCAACCTAGGATTCTTATGCTCTGACCTGTCAGCTCGTCCGCGGTGCGACACAAAGGACCCCGCGACGCAGGCCTGGTGGCCGGCTGGATAGGGTGCCCCCATGCGTGTGGTGGTGGTCGGCGGCTCGCTGGGTGGCCTGGCGAGTGCCGCCCGGCTGGCCCGGGTAGGCCACAGCGTCGTGCTGCTGGAGCGCCGCGAGGAGTTCGGCCCCTGGGCCATCGACCCCCTCGCGTTCCCGGCACCCTGGCGCGATTTCTTCACCAAGACCGGACGGACGCTCGACGCCGAACTGCGCAAGGCCGGGCTGGTGCTGGCTCCAGATCCGACGGCGATCACCGATCGTGGCGAGCAGTGGCGGACGATGGTCCAGGCCTACGGGGAAGCGGCAGCCGGCCAATGGCGCGACCTTCTGGATCACGAGGACGAGGTGTGGCAGGCGC
This sequence comes from Micropruina sp., assembly GCA_016716635.1. Classification (GTDB taxonomy): domain Bacteria; phylum Actinomycetota; class Actinomycetes; order Propionibacteriales; family Propionibacteriaceae; genus JADJVZ01. The sequence continues at coordinate 330,785 of JADJVZ010000011.1, read as the reverse complement.
TACGCCCCCTCGGACTGGAGGCCGAACTGACCGACGCCGCGGCGACGCGACAGCCCCTACTGCGCGGCACCCTCGAATCGGTGGCCGGGCGGCTCGCTAGTCCGGAGCTGGCGGCGCGCGTCCGAGCGCTCGCCTTGGACGTCGGCGATGATCCGCGGCGCACCCCCTCGTGGCTCGCCAGCCGCCTCGCTGTCGAGCGGACGTTCGGCCTGTGGCGTCTTTCGTCCGAGGCCGGGGTGGCCGTTCCCGGCGCCGCGCTGGCCGATCTCGTGGTCGAGCGAGCGCGCGCCCGCGGCGTCGTCCTGCGCACCGGTGTGACGGCGGTCTCCGCCACCGAGAAGTCCGTCACGACCGACTCCGAGACCTTCACCGCGGCGGCGGTCATCCTTGCCACCGCCCCTTTGGAGATCGACCGCCTCCTCGGACGCCGTCCGCTGCCCTGGCGTCGCCTCAGCCCAGGCCCGCGGGGGCCGTTGTGGCGGCGTCCGTCCGACTGGTTGCGGCGCCCAGCCGTGCGGGACGCGAGCGGCGTGTTCAACGCCTCGACAGGTGGGCGCGGCGGGGACGAGCCCTGGGCCCAGTTGCTGGGCGGGGCGCTGGCGGCCTACGCGGTGCACGAGGTGCTGACAGGGGAAGACATCCGTCCCACCAACAAGGCCCGGCGCCGGACGCCTAGGATCGTCCAATCCAGCGAGGCGGAAGCCAAGGAGACTCAATCCAAGGAGGATGGCCCATGAGCGACCCGGTCGAGCCAACCCCGCCCGTGGTGACCCTGTGGGAGGAATACGGCTGCGGCGCCGAGCAGATCGGACCCGCCCTCGCCGAAGCCCTGGGCGTCCGCTGGGTGGGGCAGTCCCTCAGCTCCCACGAGCTCGAAACCGCCGAACGTGAGGCCGACGAGCAGCCCTTCGAGAACCTGATCGACCTCTACGCCGTGGTCGGCGACAACCCGCTAGCCCCCATCGGCGGCGAGGCCGTCATCAACGAGCGCTACGCCAACATCGCCGACGTGACCGCGGAAGCCGCGGAGGGTGCCGTCATTCTGGGTCGCAACGCGACCGTGATCCTGGCCGGGCGTCCGAATACGGTGCACGTGAAGTTGGTCGGCCCGAAAGAGCAACGCATCGCGCGCGCCGCCGAGGCGGCGGGCATTTCGGTCGCGCGGGCCAAACATCGCCAGGTGCGCGAGGACCGCGTTCGCGCCGACTTCGCCCTGCGCATGCACTCGTGGGATCCGCACCGCTACACCGGCTACGACCTCACCTTGGACGTCACCGAGCACACCGCCGCCGACTGCGTCGACCGCATCATCGCCGCCCTGCGCGGCGGGGCTGCCACGGACAAAACGCGCTAGCGCCGGCCTTCATTCGCCGCCGCAGAAGCGCCTCGGAAGGGCCGCCGCGACCGGGTCGGGTCAAGGTTTTCCCGCGCGACAGGCTAAGATGAGCCAAGCGGCCCGCCCAGTCCTGCTTCGGGCCCCTTCTCTGACTGCGACTCCATGAGTCGTCCGACGGTGAAGTCCCCCATGTCATTGCGCTGTGGCCCTCGATGGTCGCGCCGGGCAGGACGACTACGTCCACCATCTTTCTGCACTGGAGTTTTCCCATGCCTTCCATCACGTTTGGCACGCTCGGCGTGCCCGCCGCCCTCGCCTCGGTCCTCGCTGATCGCGGCATCGACACCCCCACCCCGATTCAAGCCGCGACCCTGCCGGACTCCCTGGCCGGTCGCGACGTCTTGGGCCGCGGCCAAACCGGCTCCGGGAAGACTTATGCCTTCCTGCTGCCGCTGCTGGCGCGCCTGAGCAAGGGTGGCCAGCGTCGGACGCCGGGTCGTCCCCGCGCCCTGATCTTGGCCCCGACCCGCGAACTGGTGACCCAGATCGACGAAGCGATGGCGCCCCTCGCGGCTGCCCTTGGTCTCACCTCGCGCACCGTCTTCGGTGGCGTCGGCCAGGCCCCGCAGGTCGCGGCGATTCGTCGCGGTGTCGATGTGCTCGTCGCGTGCCCCGGCCGCCTTGAAGACCTCATGACCCAGGGCCACGTGAACCTCGACAAGATCGAGGTCACCATCCTTGATGAGGCCGACCACATGGCCGATCTCGGGTTCTTGCCGGGCGTCCGCCGCATCATGGACCGCACCCCGCAGGCCGGGCAGAGGATGCTCTTCTCCGCCACCTTGGACGCGGGCGTCAACGTCATCGTCAAGCGCTTCCTCACCAAGCCGGTCACACACGAGGTGGATTCCGAGCAGTCGCCGGTGGCGGACATGTCCCATCACGTGCTCCACGTGACCCAGGACGCGCACCTTCCCGTCCTGCTCAACCTCACCTCCGCGCCGGGACGGACCATCGTGTTCACCCGCACCAAGCACCGCGCCAAGAAGTTGGCCCGCCAGCTCAACGCCTCCGGGGTGCCCACCGTGGAGCTGCACGGCAACCTGTCGCAGAACGCGCGGACCCGCACCATGGACGCCTTCCACAGCGGCGCCGCCGAGACGCTGGTGGCCACCGACATCGCCGCCCGCGGCGTGCACGTCGACGATGTCGGCTTGGTGATTCACGCCGATCCGCCGGTGGAGCACAAGGCCTACCTGCACCGCTCAGGCCGCACCGCGCGCGCCGGCAACTCGGGCACGGTCATCACGCTGATGACCGACGAACAGGTCCGCGACGTCCGCGACCTGACCCGCAAGGCTGGCATTTCGGCGACCACCACGCGCGTCACCGCCGCGCACCCGCTGCTGGCCGAGCTGGCGCCCGGCGAGCGCACCTTCACGAAGGGGTTCGTGGCCCCGGTGAGCGAATCCAACTCCGGTTCCCGCAACGGCTCCGGCCGGGGCGCCCGTCCGGGTGCGCGGCGCGGCGAAAGCTCGGCCCGCTCCGGCCACAAGGCTGCTAACGGCGCCAGCGCCGACTTTGGCCGCGGTCGAGACGGCGGACGAGGTCGCAGCGGCCAATCCGCCGCGTCGTCGTCAGGCAGTGCGCCCCGCACCGGCGGCGGCCGCGACGGTGCCGCCCGCGCACCTCAGGGAAGTCGTCCCTCCGGCCCTCGCTCGTACTCGACGTCTTCGTCGGGTTCCGGCGGCGCGGCGGCCTTCTCGGCACGCTCCCGCCGCGGTCGCTAACCGCCTTGAGTGGCGTCCGAGGTCTGACCTCGGACGCCACTCTCAGCGCAGGAACAGTTTGCGCAGCCGGAGCGTCACGGCGATGGCCCCGACGACCCCCAGCACGACGAAATACCCCACGTGGACGAACGTCATCGGCGTCAGGATGCCCACGGACAGTTGGCGCATCAGCTCGATGCCGTGCCACAGGGGCAGCGCCATGATGAGCCACTGGACCACCGGCGGGAAGACGGTGATCGGAAACAGCGTGCTCGACAGCAAGAACATCGGCAGCATCACCAAGAAGACCAGGTCGAGCTGCTGGAACGTCCTCATGAAACTGGTTGTCGCCATGCCCAGGGCCGCGAACCCGAAGGCGATCAGCAAGGCGACGGGGATCATTGCCAGCGCCCACCACGACGTGACCAGGCCCATCGTGCCCATCACGCCGAGGAAGCCCAGGGCGTAGAGCGCGCCGCGCAGCAGGGCCATCACGATCTCGCCGATGGCCACGTCTGCAGGCCCGAGGGAGGTCGACAGCATGGTCTCGTAGAGCTTGCTGAACCTGATCTTGAAGAACACGTTGAAGGTCGAGTCGATCAAGGCGCCGTTCATCGCGGACGAGGCCATCAGCGCCGGGGCGATGTAGGCGGCGTAGCTCATCGGACGCCCATCCGGACCCGGAATGGACCCGATCATGCCGCCCATCCCGAGCCCCATGGCCAACAGGTACAAGACCGGTTCGAAGAAGCCCGTCAGGATGACCAGCCAGTTCATGCGTCCGATCGCCCGCAGGGCCCGTTCGACGACCGCCCAGGAACGTCCGGACGAAAGCCCGGATAGCGCGGCTCTCATACGACCACCCGCTTGGTGAACGTGCGGCGCGCCCACAGCAACCCGCCGATCGTCCAGACGGCGAGGAAGCCGACATGGCAGGCGATGAGCCAGCCGGGTTCGGGCAGTCCGATCGCGACCACGCGGGCCAGCTGACTGCCGTGCCACATGGGCGAGATCCAGCCGATCCACTGCAAGAACACCGGCATGGTTTCCAGCGGGTAGAACGTGCCCGCGAACAAGAACATGGGCATCATGATCATGCGGTACATGAAGGTCATCACGACGTCGTTGTCGATGGTGGCCACGTAGGCCATCACGACGGCATGCGTCGCCATAGCCGCCCCCACCGCGATGGGAACGATCAGGATCGATACCAACCCGTCGAAGGCGCCGAACGCCAAGCCGATCAGCCAAAAGGTGAATGATTGGACCCAAAGCCGCAGGCTCACGGCCACCGATTCGCCCATCGCGAGTTGCACCGGCGCTAACGGAGTCGCGGACATCCCCAGATAGAACTTCTGCCAGCGGAAGCCGGACATCACGGGCCAGCTCGCCTCGTTGAAGCCCTCCGCCACCGTGGTGCTGACCAGGAGCGCCGGCGCCACGAAGTGCAGGTACGACACGCCCGCGACGTCCACCCGGACGAGCGCACCTAGCCCAATGCCCATCGCGGCCAGATAGAGCACCGGGTTTCCCAGCGTCATGAGGAGGATCGTCCAGCGGTAGGAGCGCATGCCTCGCAGCCGCCATTCGGCGACGTACCACCAGCCGAAACGGCGGGGTTTGAGCGCCTTCACCGCGCCCCTTTGAACGGCTACGTCACTCAATGAGGCTCCGACCCGTGAGCCGCAGGAATACGTCCTCCAGCGACGAGCGGCGAACCAGCGACGTCAGCGGGTGCAATCCCCGCCGGTTCACCTCTTCCAGCAGTGCTTCGCCGTCATCGCTGTACAACAGCACCCGATCGGGGAGGGCCTCGGCACGAACGGCCAAGGAGGCCAGCTCGGCCAGCAGCGCCTCGTTGCGACTGGCGCCGAAGCGCAGCTCGGTCACCTCGCGGGTGGAGTACTGCCGGATCAAGGCGGCCGGTGACCCCTCGGCGACGATGCGTCCTTGATCCATGACCACGAGGCGATCGCAGAGTTGCTCGGCCTCGTCCATGAAGTGCGTGGTGACGACCAGGGTGACGCCCTGCTCTTTGAGCCGGAACAACCGATCCCACAGAATGTGACGCGCCTGCGGATCCAGCCCCGTGGTCGGCTCGTCGAGCAAGATGATCGAGGGATCGTTGATGAGGGCTCGTGCGATGGTGAGCCGCCGCTTCATGCCGCCCGACAGGTCATCGACCTTGGCGTTCGCCTTCTCGACGAGCTGGGCGAACTCGAGCAGCGTCTCGGTCTTCGCCTTCACCTCGCGCATCGGCAGCCCGAAGTAGCGCCCGTACACGATCAGGTTGTCGCGGACCAGCAGCTCGGTATCGAGATTGTCTGATTGCGGCACCACGCCAAGACTTGCGCGCACCTCGGGGCCCTGGCGCTCCGGGTCCATGCCCAGCACGGAGAGGCTGCCGGACGTGCGGAGTCCCGTCCCCCCGATCATGCGCATGGTGGTGGACTTGCCCGCACCGTTCGGACCGAGCAACCCAAAGGATTCCCCCGGCGCCACCTCGAACGAGATGCCGTCAACCGCGGTGAACTCCCCGAACCGTTTCGTCAGGTCCTTCGCCTCGATCACTGCCATGCGCTCGACCCTAGGCCACACCTCCGACACTTTCGTACTTTAGGGAGGGTAGTAGACTCGAACGATCCGCTGATTTAAGGACGAACCCTCCCTTGACTCACACCGTTTCCGAGTCCAAGCTCGCGCGCGAAATCGCGCAAGAACAGGCCCATGTCGATCGTGTGTACGCGGAACTCGCCAAAGCCGCGAAATCCGCCCGCCGCGCCGCCAAGCAAGGCCGCGCGATGTACAGGTCTGACCGGCAAACCTGGATGCGCGACGAAGATGGCACGGCCATGTTCGAGCGCGACGCCTTCACGTTCCAGGCTGCCAAACGCCTCGCCGTGCTGGACGCCGAGCACGAAGGCCTGGTGTTCGGCCGCCTGGACCAAACCGATGGCGAGATCCGCTACATCGGACGCATCGGCGTCCGCGATGCCGAGTACGAGCCGCTGGTGATCGATTGGCGCGCCAAGGCTGCCGAGCCGTTCTACCGGGCGACCGCCAATGATCCGATGGACGTCGTCCGACGGCGGGTGCTGCGCTGCCGCAACGACAAGGTCGTGGGCATCGAGGACGACCTGCTCGACTCCACCGAGCCGTCCGAATTGGTGATCATCGGCGAGGGCGCCTTGATGGCGGCCCTCTCGCGGGCCCGTGGTCCGCGGATGCGCGACATCGTGGCGACCATCCAATCCGAGCAGGACGAAGCGATCCGCGCCCCGTATCAAGGCGTCACCGTGATTTCGGGCGGCCCCGGCACGGGCAAGACCGTCGTGGCGCTGCATCGGGCGGCCTATTTGCTTTACTCGAACCGGCGCCGGTTCGAGCGTGGCGGCATCCTCGTCGTGGGTCCGAGCCCCGTGTTCATGAACTACATCGAGCGGGTGTTGCCGTCCCTTGGCGAAGACTCCGTCTCCTTGGCGGCGACCGGTCAGATCGTCAACGACGTCCTGGATGTCCGCTGCGATCGCGAAGACACCGCAGCCGAGGCGGCACTCAAGGGAACGCTCCGCATGGTGCCCGTCCTGAAAGCCCTCGTCGCGTTGGCCCCGGCCCCCGTCGACGTGCTGCGGGCGTCCGTGAAGGGCGAGGTGATGACGCTACGCCACGAGCAGTTGGCCGCGATCCGCGCCGACGTCTTGGCCCGGCATAAGTACCACGGCGGGCGGGCGTCCGCGGAGTCGGCCCTCGTGGCCGCCCTGATGGCGCAACTCACCGATGACGTGGAGCTTGAGCCCGAGGAGATCGCCGACCAGATCACGTCGGGCGGGGCCTTCCGCTCTTTCTTGGACGCCTGGTGGCCCTCCGAGATCGGTGCCCCCGACCTCCTACGCCGCCTCGCCGACCCCGAGGTGGTGGCCCGGGTGGCCGCCAGCCTCACCGTCGCCGAGCGTGACACTCTCGCCGCCAGCTTCCAGCGCGAAGGTTGGTCCGTGGGCGACGCCGCCCTCTTGGACGAACTCGTCTCGCAGTTGGGCCAGCCCCCGGAGGCGGCCGAGCCCGGCGGCGACCTGTTCATCGAGGGCGATTCCTACTCCGAGCTCGTCACCACCGCTGACACATTCACCCGTCGCATCGAGCACGACCCGCACGCCGAACCGCACCGCACCTACGCCCACCTGCTGGTCGATGAGGCGCAGGACATCACCCCGATGCAGTGGCGCATGCTGCGTCGTCGCGGGTCCCAAGCCTCGTGGACGATCGTGGGCGACCCGGCGCAGTCGTCCTGGCCGGACGTGGCGGAGAACACCCGGGCCATCACCGAGCTCATCGGCACGAACGTCCATCGCAGCTTCCGGCTGTCGACGAACTACCGCTCCCCCAAAGAGGTATTCGACCTTGCCGGGCAGATCATCCGTCGGGCCTACCCGTCGGCCGACCTGCCTCACGCCGTCCGCTCAACCGGGGTCGAGCCGGTGCTCGCATCGACGCCCGAGGCGACGCTCCACGCGGGCATCGAGCAGCAGCTGGCCATCCTGGGCACCCAGGTCGAAGGCTCCATCGGCCTGATCGTCCCGCCGTCGCGGTTGGCGAGCGTCCAGGCGGCGCTGGAGAACACCGACCTGCCCGAAGGACTCCGACTGCGCCTGTCGTTGCTGACACCGCTGGCCGTCAAAGGCCTGGAGTACGACGCGACGCTGGTCGTGGCGCCGGACGAGATCGTGACCGAATCGCCTGGCGGGGAGCGGGTGCTCTATGTTGCCCTGACTCGTCCCACGCAACGCCTGGTCACGCTCGACATCGAGGGCAGCACTCTCGCCTGGCGCACCGGGCTTCACTTGCCTGGCAACGCGAGCTAAAAGGCCCCGAAGGGTTCGATCATGAGTTGGTCGCCATCTCGGCGCACCTTGTTCACCACCGCTGGCATCGCAGGCGCTGCGCTGCTCGGCGCGGCCGCGGTGGCCGTTCCGGAGCTCATGGAGGTGGCCCAACTCGTGGTTCCTGTCTCTTCGGAGCCGGCGCCGATCCCGACGGGCCTGATCTTCAAGAGCGGCACCCTGTCCACCACCCATTGGCCGGGTGGGAAGCCGTACTGGGGGGTGGTCATCCCACCCAACGCTAAGGGCACGATCATCGCCCTTCAGGGCACTGGCAGTGACGCCAAGAAGTGGTTCGAGTATTACGACGCGCCTTCGGCCGCGATGCAAACTGGCATGGCCATCGCCGCGATCGACGGCGGCGATTATTGGTGGCACGACCGGGCCTCAGGGGTAGAGGGAGCCGACTTGGTGTTGGAGGATCTCCTCACGGCAGCGCGTGCGGCTGGGGCACCCACCGAGCGCATCGGCTTTACCGGGCTCTCGAGCGGTGGTTACGGCGCGCTCTTGCTGGCCACGATGCTGCCCCGCGAACGGGTGGTTGGCGTCGCGGCGATGAGTCCCGCGGTGTGGAAGAACTGGGCTGACGCAAAGAATGAGGACGGCTGGGACGACGAGGCCAACTTCAACGCCAACGACATCTACCAGCGCACTGCTGCCCTCGACGCGATGCCCGTCTGGCTGTGCTGCGGCAAGCAGGACCACTACTACCCCAACGTGCAGAGCGTGGCTGCCGCCCTCCCGAACGCGCAGACCCTCTTCGACACCGGCGTCCATCAAGACTCGTACTGGCGAGACCATCTCCCCCTGGCAGCCGCGTTCCTGGCCGCCCAGGTCTGAGTCGGCGCTGCGACCCGCTCAAACAAGCCCGCCCCACGCCCCTCATGGACCCCAGCTCCGGCATCACCCCAACCGGGGCCGTTTCGAGCACCCCTGCTGAACGCCACCCATACTAGAGTCCGAGTATGGGTTGGAGACCGTCACGTCGGACATTGATCCGCACGGCCGTGATCGGGGCCGCCGGCGCGGGCGTGGCGTGGGTCGCGACCCGGCCACGCGATCTTCCCACCGGTGTGACCTTCGTCGAGGGCCACTTCACGACCCCTCGCTGGCCGGGCGGCAATCCGTGGTGGGGCGTGGCGATCCCGGCTCGTCCGAAGGCCACTGTGATCGCCCTGCATGGCCTCGGCGGGGACGGAAAGCGCTGGTTCGACGCCTACGACGCCGCCCAGGTGGCTTCCGATACCGGACTGGCCATCGCCGCCGTCGACGGGGGGAGCACCTGGTGGCATGCGCGCTCGTCCGGGATCGACACCGGCGCCCTGGTGTCGCTCGACCTCATCCCCGCTCTCAGCGCTGCCGGCCTGCCGACCGACCGCCTCGGCTTCACCGGCCTGTCGATGGGTGGCTTCGGGGCGCTGTTGCTGGGCTCCGGACTGCCCCCCGCCTCCGTGATCGCCATCGCGGCGATGAGTTCGGCCGTCTGGCCGACCTGGGCGTCGGTGCCGGTGGGCAGCGCCTTCGACGGGCCGGACGATTTCGCGGCGCACGACGTTTTCGGCCGCGCCGACGCGCTCGCCAAGGTGCCGGTCTGGCTAGCCTGCGGCACCGAGGACAATCTCCTCCCGTCCAACCGGAGCCTCGCCGCCTTGCTCCCCCACGCGACCACCGTGTTCGATGCCGGCAAGCACGAAGGCGACTACTGGCGCGGCCACCTGCCCGCGGCGGCGGCGTTCATCCGCGACCACGTGTGAAGGGTGCGCCCAGACGCCGCGCGGACCCGATCCCCCAGGATGGGCTATGGAGCTCGGATCCTTCACGGACCACTTCCGAATGCCGCCAAGGAATCCAGCGTCGCCGGAAGCACCGCTGAGACGAATCCGCTCACATAGCGGTCACCATTTGCCTCTGACAGGGTGTAACGCATTACAGTTAGCCAGCGCTGCGGGCCGAAGAGGATCGGTTAACCTCTCCAGTTTGTGGTCCGGGGTCGGAGGACTCCGGGGGCCGATGTCGGCATGACGGTTAACAGCCGCCGTGACGATTCAAGGTCTACACATCCGGTCGTCACCTCACGACCGCGGCGCCCACAACTGAATACCTAGAAAAGCCACGAGGTGGGCGGGCCGAAGACGGTCGGTTACCACTGTTAATGGAGATGTTGCGGGTTCGAATCCCGTCCGCTGTGAGGCGGTAGCTCAACGGTAGAGCGCTTACTCCGGTCGTCACCCCACGACCGCCCCACCCTCGTGGACTTGGCTTGGGCAGCACGGGCCGGAGACGGTCGGTTAACGGACCAGGAAGATCCGGGGTTAGCATCCCGGCCGCGATCGCGGTGGCTTAACGCAAAGCGCCTGGCAAACCCCGGCGGTCGTCGACACGTCCGTGCTGCCCAAGTCATGAAACTGGGATCAAACGTCGCGGGCCGAAGGCTCATCGGTTCTCTTTGGTGAGGCCCCACGGGGCCAGGGTTCGACTCCCGCAATCCCGGTGGCCACCCCACGCCCGCGACGCCTCATCCCCCAAACCGATGGAAGGGAGGCCGGTGATGGACATCCTTCGCGCCTTCAACCTGCGGCGTACGCCGCAAAGCCAGCCGGCCGACGCTCGGCAACAGCCGAACAGTGCGGGTGGCTACACCTTCGTCCTCGACGACGCCGCGCGGCTTCGCCGGTTCCTCACGCTGGGAACCGACGGTGCCACGTACTACACGTCCGCTCACGAACTGACCCGGCAGAACGCCGAGTGCGTCGTCCGCATGGCCGAAACCGACCACGCGACGCTGGTTCGGACCCTCGTGGACGTGTCGCTGCGCGGCGCCGCCCCGAAGGTCAACCCGACCCTGTTCGCGCTGGCGATCGCCGCTTCCATCGGGACCGACGAGGAGAAGCGGGAGGCCCTGGCCGTGCTGCCGCAGGTAGTCCGGACGGGTACCCACCTGTTTCTCTTCGCGGGTTACGTCGAGCAGTTCCGCGGCTGGGGCCGCGGCCTGCGGCGCGCGGTGGCCTCGTGGTACGCCGACCGCGATGTCGACGCCCTGGCCTACCAGGCGGTCAAGTACCGCCAGCGCGAGGGCTGGTCCCACCGCGACCTGCTGCGGTTGGCACACCCCGTGACCACCGAGGACGCGCGTCGCGCGCTGTTCGACTGGATCGTCCGCGGTTCGGTCGGCGACGGCACCCCGCGCCTGATCGAAGGCTTCCTCAAGGCGTCCGAGCCGGACGCCGATGTGGCCGCCCTCGTGGGTGAGTACGGGCTGAGCTGGGAGATGCTCCCCGATGCCGCGCTCGCCGAGCCTGGCGTCTGGGAGGCGTTGCTCGCCAAGGGCATGCCACAGACGGCGCTGATGCGTCAGCTCCCCCGGTTGACCAACCTGGGGCTCCTGCCGCCGTTGGGTGGTTGGACGTCCCGGGTGGCCGAGCAGCTTCGGGATCCGGAGCGGCTTCGTAAGGCCCGCGTCCACCCGGTCAACGTGCTCATCGCCCAACGGACGTACGCGTCCGGGCGGGGTGCACGGGGGTCGGGGACGTGGACGCCCACGCCTGCGGTCGTCGATGCGTTGGACGCAGCGTTCTTCGCGGCGTTCGGCGCGGTCGAGCCGTCGGGCAAGCGGACGTTCCTCGGCTTGGACGTGTCCGGGTCGATGACGGTGCCGATTTCGAACCTGCCGATCTCGGCACGGGAGGCATCGGCGGCCCTGGCCCTTGTCCAGTTGGCGACGGAGCCGGAGGCGGCAGCGTTCGGGTTCACCGGCGGCTGGCCGGCCACGGCGATCAACCCGTTGTCGATCTCGCCGCGGCAGCGGCTGGATGACGTGCTGAGCTACGTGTCCGGGCTGGCCTTCGGCCGGACGGACTGCGCTTTGCCGATGCTGTACGCCCGCGACAAGGGGCTCGAGGTGGACACCTTCGTGGTCTACACCGACAACGAGACCTGGTTCGGGGACGTGCATCCGCACCAGGCGTTGCGGGAGTACCGGGAGGCGTCCGGGATCGACGCGAAGCTGGTGGTCGTCGGGATGACCGCGACCAACTTCTCGATCGCCGATCCCGACGATGCTGGAATGCTCGATGTGGCCGGGTTTGATCAGGCGGTGCCGAACCTCATCGCTGAGTTCAGCCGTGGTCTCTGACGCTCGAGCCGCGATGGCGCGGCGGTTCAACGTCGAAGCCAAACAGGCTGAGGAGTTGGCCGCCCGCCATCGCGATCAGCGTGATGATCTCATCCGCCGCCTGCGCGCCGAGGACCCCACCACGTGGTCCTACGGCGCGCTGGCGCGTGCGGTGGGCATCAGCCCCGAACTGGTGGCGGCTATCGTCAAGTCCAAGCGCGCGGGCTGACCCTCCCGGCAAGCGCAAGAGGACCGCTGGCGCGCTGGCCGCCACACCCATCGCCGACCACGAGCAGCCGATCACCTCGTCCACGAAGCGCCGAAACGTACGTTTCTGCGCTTCTCGCTTATGCTTGTCCGATGACCGACATGTCCGTGACCGACGCCCGCGCTCGCCTCGCCGACGTGGTCGACGCCGCCCGCGTGGCGCACGATCCGGTCTATCTGACGCGCCGCGGAAAGCGGATCGCCGCCGTGATCGATGCCGACGACCTCGACCGGCTCATCGAGGCTGCCGAGGATTTGGCCGACATCGAGTCCGCCCGCGCAGCGCGCGCCGAGGTGGCCGCGGGCGCCACCGCCGTCCCGTGGGAGCAGGTCAAGGCCGACCTCGGCCTCGCATGACCTATCAGGTCACGATCACCCCAGCCGCGATTCGCCAACTGCGCAAGCTAGACCGCACAGCTCGGCTACGGGTGCAGGCGGCCATCGACCTGCTCAGCGAGGAGCCACGGCCCGCGGGAGCCACCAACCTCACTGGCGGTGGCGGTGAATGGCGGGTACGCACCGGTGATTACCGCATCGTTTATGAGATCCACGACGGGGTCCTGCTCGTCCTCGTCGTCGCTGTCGGGCATCGCCGCGAGGTCGACCGGCAGCACTGAACCCGCTGCCGACCAGGTCAGTGGTTAGCTGTCGGCGAGCCGAGCCACGATCTCGCGGGTGGCCCGGGCGCGGTTGAACGTGAAGTAGTGCAGGCCCGGAACGCCCTCGTCCAGCAACGCCTGGCAGAACTCGACCGCGAGGTCGACCCCCACCTGGCGCACCGCCTGCGGATCGTCGCCCACCGCTTGCAGCCGGGCCACCATCGCCTCGGGCAGCGGGGCGCCGGACATTTCCGCGAGCCGCTCGATCTGCCCCAGGCTCGTGACGGGCATGACGCCCGCGATGACGGGCAGGGTGCAGCCGATCGCGTCCAACGTCGAACGCAGGCGGACGTACGCCGCCGGATCGAAGAACAACTGGGTGATCGCAAACTCCGCACCCGCCTCTTGCTTGGCGAGCATGAGCCGAGCGTCCAAAGCGAGGTCATGCTTGTCGGGATGCCCGTCAGGGAAGGCGGCCACCCCCACCACGAAGGCGGGATCGACCTCCTTGACCAAGCGGACCAACTCCGTGGCGTTGTCGAGCCCCTCGGGGTGTCGCACCCACGGGGCCTTGGGCCCGCCGGGCATGTCGCCGCGGATGGCCAGCACGTGGTTGACCCCGACCTCGGCGTAGCCGCGCACCACGTCCCGCAGGTCGTCGGACGACTGGCTAGCGCACGTCAGGTGCCCGATCGTCTGGGGACCGACGCGCTTCTTGATGAACTGCGTGGCACCCAGCGTGCGGTCACGGGTCGACCCCGACGCACCGTAGGTGACCGACACGAAATCGGGGTTCAGCTGGTCAAGTTCGAGGATCGTGGCGTGGAGCAGGTCTTGGCCCGCGTCGTCCTTGGGCGGGGAGAACTCAAAGCTGAGCAGCGGACGACCCTTCGCCGCGGCCAGCATCTCCGGGATGGTGGGGAGGGTTGCCTGCACCAGGCCACCCTAGATGAGCCGTCAAACCGCGCCTGGACGTAGGCTCACCCTGTGAACTTCCTCGCCTCAGAGCCCCTGGGTCGCGACCTGCGTGCGGCCGTGGATGCCGCGGTCGCCGCGGCGGTGGCACATTACAGCCGCGAGCTGGTGGCGATTGCTCCGGAATTGGCCACGGCGGCCAGCCTTGCCTCCGCGTTCACGGGGGGCGGGAAGCGACTGCGTCCCGCGTTTTGCTACTGGGGGTATCGGTGCGTAGCGACCCCGTCCGACGCTCTCGAACCGGCTCTCGTGGACGCCGCCGCCTCGTTAGACGTCCTTCACGTCAGCGCCCTCGTCCACGACGACGTCATGGACGCCTCCGACACGCGACGGGGCTTGCCCGCCGCCCATCGCCAATTCGAGGCCCAGCACGCGGACCTGGGCCTCCGCGGTTCTGCCGAGGCCTACGGCCGCGCGGGGGCGATCCTGCTCGGCGACCTGTTGGTGATGTGGTCGGTGCAAATGCTGGCCGAGTCCGGGCTGCCCGCCGACGCAATGACCCGCGGGTTGCCGTTCGTCCACGCCATGCGCAGCGAGGTGACCGCCGGGCAGTTCCTCGACGTGATGGCCCAAGGTCATCCCCTCACGAGCCCCGACCGGCTCACGACCCTCGTGGAGCGGGTGGTCGAATTCAAGACCGCCAAGTACACCGTCCAAAGGCCAGTCCAGTTCGGCGCGGCCCTGGCCGGTGCCTCGGCCTCCCAACTCGCGGCGCTGGGCGAGTACGGGTCGGCGCTCGGACGGGCGTTTCAGTACCGCGACGACGTGCTCGGCATCTTCGGCGACGCCGCGGTGACCGGTAAGCCCGCCGGGGACGATCTTCGAGAGGGCAAGCTCACCGCGCTGGTGAGCTCCGTGCTCGAGGCGGGAGGACCGTCCGCCGATCGCCTGGGCGCCCTCCTGGGACGGGCTGATCTCGATTCGGACGACGTCGACGAGTCGCGGACGATCGTCCGCGAGTCCGGCGCCTTAGCGGCCGTGGAAGAAGCGATCGAAAGCGGACGGACGCGAGCGCTCGCCGCCCTGCACACCGCCGACTTCACCGACGACGGACGCCAAGCACTCACATTATTGGCCGACGCCGCCACTCGACGTAGCGCCTGATTCGTGAGTTTCCCTCACGAGGGGCTCGAGCTCACGCAGCGGATTCCCCTTGGACCCTAGGTCAGTCGTGGGTTTGCTCATCGTGGGCGATGGTGAACTCGCCCGGGAAGGTCGGCGCGTCCGGGAGTTTGATCATGGGTGGGGCGATGACGATCTTGTCGGCCAACGCCGGATCATCGTTCCACGCCTCCGTGAGGCGTTCGGCTAGCTCGGCGGCGGCCTCGGCCACGTCCGGGGCTGCCGTCAGCGCCTTCGCGACCGCGACTCGGCGCGCTCCCGCGGCCAGCACCTCGTCGACGTTGTCGGCGTTGATGCCACCCACAGCGAACCAGGGTTTTGAGTCTCCCACCGGGGCCTTCTCGGCCGCGTAATGGACGAGCGCGATCCCACCTTGGGTGCCGGAATCGCCCCGCACGGAGGTGAACACCGGACCCACCATCAAGAAGCCGACGGCCGGATCCGCGAGCGCCGCATCCACCTGCGCGGGGGTGTGGACGCTTTGTCCGATCACGGCGAACGGCGACACCGCCGCCTTGGCCTCGGCGGGCGTAGCGCCAGCGGCCTGCCCGATCAGAACGACGTCCGCCCCGGTTTCCTTCGCCGCATCGAGATCGTTGTAAGCCACGACCAATCCCTGGGCGTGTTTCATGCCGATCTGCCGAGCGCCGGTGACGGCCGCAACGTATTCGATGCCCTTGAGAAAGGGGTCGCGGATCTCGATGAGGTCGACTCCCGCCCCGTAGGCCTTATCGAGAAAACCGGCGAGGTCGCGGGTGCGCGTCCGCCCGTCGGTGATGAGGTAGAGCCGGGAAGCCCGGATCCGTGTATCAAGTCCCATGAGCGCGGTCACGGCGCTCAGCTTAGCGGCCCCCCGCTAGCCAGGCTTGGTGAGGACCCGTCGCGTCGGCGGGTCGCGTCCTTTACTCTGGTGCGGCCGCCTAGACTCGCGGACGAGATATCGGTTCTGGCCCTCTTCCCCTTTTCGAGCCTGGAGCGAGCGTGACGTCGTTGAATGCTGCCGACCCCCTGGTGGGGCGCGTTCTTGACGACCGCTATGAACTTCGCCGCCGATTGGCCCGCGGCGGCATGGCTACCGTCTACGTCGCCGAGGACCGGCGCCTCTCGCGGACGGTGGCTGTGAAGGTCATGCATGAGGGACTGGGCTCCGATCACGACTTCATCAAGCGCTTCGAGCGTGAGGCGAAGGCCGCTGCGCAGCTCAATCATCCGAACATCGTCGCCGTGTTCGACAAGGGCTTCGACCACGACCGTCCGTACATCGTGATGGAGTACGTCGAGGGCTGCACGCTGCGCAACGTCATCACCCGCGAAGCACCGATGGATCCCCTGCGGACGCTCGACCTCATGCTGCCTGTCGTGAGCGCTTTGGCCGCGGCCCACGACGCAGGCCTGATGCACCTCGATATCAAGCCCGAGAATGTGCTGCTGAGCGACCGTGGGCAGATCAAGGTCGCCGACTTCGGTTTGGCGCGGGCCGTCAGCGGCCAAACGGCCACCGCGTCAGCAGGCCTGCTCATCGGCACCGTGTCCTACATCGCCCCCGAACTCGTCACGCAGGGGAAACCCTCGCCTCGCGCGGACGTGTACGGCGTGGGCGTGGTGCTCTACGAGATGCTGACGGGCCACAAGCCGCACACGGGCGATTCGCCGATCCAGGTCGCCTACAGCCACGTCCACAATCAGGTACCGCCCCCATCGCAGGACGTGTCGACGAATTGGCGCAATTCCCGTTCGGGCATCCCGCCCTATCTGGACGCCCTCGTCACCACGGCGGCCGCGCGCATGGTGGACGAGCGTCCGATGGACGCCAGGGTGCTCCTGAACCACATGCTGTTGGCCCGCGAGGCCCTGGCAAGTTCCGTGATGGACAATGCGGAACTCACCGCCCAGATGAAGGCGGTTCGGCTCGATCCCAGCTCCCTGGTGACCCAGCAGGTGCCAGTCTTCACCGCTCCGACCGAACTCACCCCCACCGACATGGGGGTGCTGGCCGGTCCCGGGAGCGCGTTGCGTGGCCTGCCCAGCGCCCGCTCGTCCGTGTCGCCGGTACGGCTGACCGCCTCGACGCCGCTGAGCCCGAACGCCCCTTTGGACACTGGCGACATTCCCTACCATGCCGACGCCGCGCCGGAGGTTGTGCCACCGGCCGTGCCACCGACCCCCGTTGCCCGGCACTCGATTTCACAGGAGTCGGTGCACCGCCGTCGCCGCAGCGTCGTCTTGATCCTGCTGTTGGTTCTCGCCCTGGGTCTCGGGGGGGTCGGCTGGTGGTGGGGTGCCGGACGGTGGACGACCACCCCCCAGCTGGCCCACTTGACGCAGAGTGCTGCGGCCGACGTCGCCACCAAGGCGGGACTGAAAGCCAACTTCACCCCCGAGTACTCCGAGGACGTCCCGGCGGGCCAGGTGACGCGCACCAACCCGTCCGCCGGCGAACGGATCCTCACCGGCGGCACTCTCGAGGCCTACCTCTCCAAGGGGCCGGAGCGCTACGCCGTTCCGGTTCTGGCCGGAGCCTCGCTGGAGGCGGCCACGAAGGCTCTCACCGACACTCAGCTGGCGGTCGGGACGGTCACGCAGAGCTATCACGACACCATCGGTAGCGGAATGGTTATTTCGGCGAGCCTGGACGCCGGCACGCTGGTGAAGCCGGGCACCAAAGTCGACCTCGTGGTCTCCCAAGGACCCGCGCCGATCCAACTCGCCGACTACACAGGCAAGGTGTTCAACGACACGAAAGCGCAGCTGGAGGCCGCCGGGCTGAAGGTAGCGCAGGGCGACACGCAGAACTCCGCGACCATTCCGGCAGGCTCGATCATCTCCCAAAACCCGGGCGCGGGCACCGTGCACAAAGGTGACACGATCACCTTCGTCGTCTCCAAGGGACCGGTCATGGTGACCGTCCCGAACGTTTACCTCCAGTCACCCTCCGCCGCCACCGCAGCCTTGAAGAAGGATGGCTTCCAAGTTGAGGTGAAGTACGTCTTGACCAACGGCTTCAACCGAGTGCTGACCACCAGCCCCGCCTGGGGTACGCAGGCGCCCGAGGGCTCCACGGTGACGATCAACATCGCCTAAGCGGCGCACCTTCACAGGGCCCCGCTCGATGCTTCCGCGCCCGTGCCCCACCGGCCCACAGTGGCCGAATCGTCCACGCTCGGGCCTGCGCGACCGATGCTCCTTCGCTAGCCCACGCGCCAGGGGGCGTGATCGCGAAGATCCGACAAGCTCGTGGGGGTCATTTGGTTATATCGACCGAAGGCCAGGGCCCAGCCGGGGGCACTGAGCAGGGCCTCATGAATTCCGAATCCCTGGGGGGCATTGAGCTCCCGCAGGAAGTCGATCTGCTCCTTCATGGCCGCCCAGGGACCATGCATCGGGACCGCGACGATGTCGATCCCGGCCGGAACCGCGTCGAGCGCGTCGCCAGGATGGAAGAAGGTCGGCTCCCCTTCGGCAGAGAGCACGAGACCCACGTTGCCGATGCGGGGGATGTCGCGATGGATCACCGCGTGCCAACCGCCCACAGCTGTGATGCCGACGCCGCGGAGGCTGACCGTCGTATCGGCCAAGATCGGCTCGGCCTCGGGGAGTGGGACAACCTCCCGCACGGACGGTTCGACGAACAGCTGGACGCCCGGGTTGGCGGCAAGGAGCGCCGGGACATGCGCCGGGTCAATGTGATCGGGGTGCTGGTGCGTCACGAGAACGGCGTCCAGGTCGGTGAGCCCATGCCAGGCGTCCGAATAGTTCCCCGGATCGATGAGGATGCGTGCGTCCGCGACCTCGACGAGCACTGTTGCGTGTCCGAGATGGGTGATCTGCATGCTCCACCCTAGGCGGGACGACGTCTCGATGCCTAGCGCAAGGACGGCCGCGGGGGCGTCCGATCGTGCTGCTGGCCAGGCCGGGAGGCGGTTTCTCGCGGGGTGCCAGCCTGACGTGCACGAGGTTCCCCGGCCGAAAGTGGGCCTCCCTTCGGTGACCCCCACCCTCTTTAGGCTCGGAACCGATCACCCGCCGACGCGGCGATCCTCACCGTCACGGAACTGCCAGGAGCCTTATGACCCAGTCAAGCAAGCGGTCCGCCCTCCGGGAACAGCAGGCCGCAGCAGCAAAGGCCGCCCGCACCCGCCGGATCGTCGGCATCGGTCTGGGCGTGGTGGCGTTGATCCTCACGGTGATCGTGATCGTGGTGTTCATCCGGACCCCGGCCAGCGCCCCAGGGGCGGCCTCAGGCGCCCCGCGCAACGCCACGGCAACCAACGACGGCGTCACCCTCTACGCGGGGCACGCCAAGCCGGACGCTCCCAGGATCGACGTGTACCTCGATTTCCAGTGCCCCGTCTGCAAGACGGCCGAGTCGAGCTACAACGCCACGATGAAGCAGCTCGCCGAGGCAGGCGACATCGTGCTGGTGCAGCACACGTTGACGTTCATGGACGGCAACCTGCACAACACGGCCTCCACCCGAGCCGCCACCGCAGCCACCTGCGCCGACATCGATGGCACGACCTACCCGGCCATGACCGCCGCCATCTACGCCCGGCAACAGACAGAGGAACTCGTCGGATCGGTGGGCTACGAGGATTCGCTGCTGCGCTCGACCCTGCCCGTCGAGGTAGGCATCACGGGCGCGGCCCTCACCACATACCAACAGTGCTACGACACCGCCGCCCCTCGGGCCTTCCTCGCCAACGTCACCAAGGCGGGGTACGCCGCGAACGTCGGCGGCACGCCCACCTTCCAGCGCAACGGCGTGGAACTGGCCGTGCACCCGGTGGCTGCGCCGAAGCTCAAGATCGTCGCGACCACGCCCGAGCAGTTCGCGTCGCTGTTGCTCACCGGACACTGAGCGACCCGCCCCCGGCCTGGCGCCTCACCCGTCCGCGACAGGTGTCGACGATTCTCACCTAGTAAGACAAATTGTCTCGCTTAACGAGACGTCTGGGCATCGTGCCTTGCCAGGGCGTCGGCCACAGGTCATCGTCGAGCCATGGTCAACGATTCCTCACCTTTCGATTGGGACGCCGAACGCTACGCCGCGTTGCCCCTGCCGCACGTCCGCTGGGGCCTAGGCGTGCTCGAGCGGCTCGACCTCGAGGGGACGGAACGACTGCTCGATCTCGGCTGCGGCACCGGACGGGACGCGGGCGTCGCCCTGGCGACCCACCCCGGCCTCAGCGTGGTGGGCCTCGATGCCTCCCCCGCGATGCTGGAGGCCGCCCGCGAAACGCTGGCGCCGTACCACGGGCGCTTCCAGCTCACCGTGGCCGACCTCCGGGATGGTTTCACTCTTGCGGCCCCTGCGGACGCCGCCATGTCGGTGGCCGCGCTGCACTGGATCCCGGATCACCGTCCCGTGTTCGAGTCCGTGCACGCGGCGTTGCGCCCCGGTGGACGCTTCGTCGCCGAGTGCGGCGGACGCGGCAACATCGCGCGCCTCGAAGCCGCGTTGGCCCGGACCATCGGGGAGGCCACGGATGCGTGGGAGTTCGCCGACGTGGAGGACACGGCGGCCCTTCTACGCGCCGCGGGTTTCGTCGACGTGCGGGCTCGACTGCGCCCCGATCCGCTGCTCCTCACGCCCGAATCGCTGCCCAGCTACCTCGCGACCGTGATGCTGGGAAAGCACCTGGCGGGCATGTCGCGCAACGACGGCGCGGCCCTGGTGACCGCAGTGGCAGCCGCCATGGACGAACCCATCATCGACTACGTCCGCCTCGAGTTCGAGGCCACCCGCGCCTGACGGACGTCCGAGCTTAGAAGTGCTTCGGACTTCCTAGAAGTCCTTAGGACTGAAGCTCTGAACCGGATTCGCCTCGCGTCGAATAGCGTCGTCCGCCAACCGCTCCGCCACCAGGAACGCGAGTTCCAGCGACTGGTTGCGGTTGAGCCGAGGATCGCAGGCGGTTTCGTACCGGTGGGCAAGATCCTGCTCGGCAACCTCGTCCGCGCCCCCCACGCACTCGGTGACGTCGTCCCCGGTGAGCTCCATGTGGACGCCCCCGGGCCACGTGCCGAGTTCCTGATGCACGTCGAAGAAGCCCTGCAGCTCAGAGACCACCTCATCGAAGGCGCGCGTCTTGTAGCCGAGCTCGGTCGAGTAGGTGTTGCCGTGCATCGGATCGCAGACCCACGCCACCTTGCGACCGGTGGCCTCGACGGCCTCCACGATCGGGGGCAGCAGGTCGCGGACCTTCGCCGCACCCATGCGCGAGATGACCGTGATGCGCCCGGGCTCGTGATCGGGATCCAGTCGCTCGATGAGCGCCACGGCGTCGTCCGGCGTGGTCGTGGGTCCGACCTTGATTCCGATCGGATTGCGCAGGTGGCGGAGGAACTCGATGTGAGCGCCGTCCAGTTGCCTGGTCCGGTCGCCGATCCAGATCATGTGGGCCGAAGTGTCATACGGGGTCTGGGTGCGCGAATCGATACGCGTCAGGGCGTGCTCGTACTCGAGCAGCAGCGCCTCGTGGGAGGCGTAGTAGTCGACCGTCCGGAAGCTGTTGTCGTCGATCCCGCACGCCACCATGAACGACAACGCCCGGGCAATCTCGGCGCTGACCTTCTCGTACCGCTCCTCGACTTGGGAGTTGCGGACGAAGTCAGAGTTCCAGCTATGGACGGTGCGCAGGTCGGCCAAACCGCCCTTGACGAAGGCACGGACCAGGTTCAGCGTCGCGGCCGAATGGTTGTACACCTCGACCAGTCGCTGCGGATCCGGGCGGCGGGATTCGGGATCGAACGCCAGCGCGTTGACGGCGTCGCCACGGTAAGCCGGCAGCGTGACGCCCTCGCGGGTCTCGGAGTCATTGCTTCGCGGCTTGGCGTATTGGCCGGCGATCCGTCCGAGCTTCACCACGGGGACCTGGGCGGCGTAGGTCAACACCACCGCCATGCTCAGCAGGACGCGCAGCTTGCCCCGGATGTTCGCTGCGGTCACGGACGCGAACGTCTCGGCGCAATCGCCCCCCTGAAGGATGAAAGCGCGCCCTTGGGCCACCTCCGCGATCTTGGAGCGCAGGTCGTCGCATTCACCCGCAAACACCAGGGGCGGACGGCGACGCAACTCAGCGACGACACGGGCCAGTTCGGCCGGATCGTCGTAGCGCGGCTGCTGGGCCGGCTTCAAGCGATGCAGGTCAGCAAGGGAGGGAAACAGGTCGGACACCGCGTCAGGATACAGGCGGCGCCCCAGCCACTGCGGGAGCGGGGCCACCGCCGGGACGGGCTTTGACCCGCCCGTCCGCTTCGGCCGTCGTCAACGAGCCCGACTTCACCGAGCTGCCGTACGCGTCAACGTAGGTCTGCCCGGACAACAGCATGATCTGGTACATGATCTCGTCGGTGACCCAACGCAGCACCGCGCGATCGTCCGCCTGGTTTTGGTACGCCGAAAAGTCGAGCGGTTTGCCGATCACCGCCACCGGATGATCCACCCACTTGATCGGGCCCTTCTTGACGAACGCGGTGCCCCGCACCCCCACGGGCACCACGGGCACGCCCGTCATGAGCGCCATGCGCGCCACGCCGGTACGGCCCTTGTAGAGGCGGCCGTCCGGCGAGCGGGTGCCCTCGGGGTAAATGCCGACGAGGTCACCGCCGCGGAGGGCGTCCAGAATGGGCCCCAGGCCATCGACGCTGTTGCGGCCACCGGAGCGATCCAGCGGCACCTGTCCGACCGCCTTCAAGAACCAGGCCAGCAACTTAGACACGAGGCCGCGGTCGCCCCGGAAGAGTTCGGCCTTGGCCGGGTAGGTCATGCGCCGCTCGATGAGGGCAGGCGTCGCGAAGGTCTCCACCTCGCCGATGTGGTTGCTGGCCAAGATCGCCCCGCCGGTCGGCGGAATGTTCTGCTCCCCCACGGCCTTGGCCCGAAACACGTACTTGACGGCCGGACGAAACAGGGTCGCTTTGAACACGTCATAGAGCGCATGGTCGTTCACGGCCGAAAGCCTAACGGTGGGTCGCCGCGCGGCGCCGCCCCCGTTGCCGACGCTGGACAAGCGGTGCACTACTGCGGAACTCGCAAGCTTGCGTACCATCGGGGACGTGGAGATCCTCACAACTGCCCAGCCCATCGAAATCGGCGACGGTCCGACCTCCGTCCTGTTCTGCCACGGGTTCACCGGCTCGCCCTGGTCGCTCAAACCGTGGGCCGAGCAGGTCGCGGCTGCTGGCTACCGCGTGAGCGTCCCGCGCCTGCCCGGCCACGGCACCACATGGCAGGACATGAACGTCACCGGCTGGCGCGATTGGTACAGCTGCGTCGAGCGGGAGTACCTGAGGTTGCGCCGCGAATCCGACCGGGTCTTCGTGGCTGGCCTCAGCATGGGTGGCGCGCTGGCGTTGCGCCTGGCCGAGAAGTTCCCGGACGACGTCGCGGGGCTCATGCTGGTGAACCCCGCGGTGCAGTTGAAGGACCCGCGCCTGGTGGCGCTCCCCGTGATGCGCAAGGTCATCAAGGGACTGCCCGGCGTCGGCGGGGACATCAAGAAGCTCGGCGCGGACGAGTTCTCCTACGACCACACACCCTTAGATGCCCTGGCCAGCTCGCTACGCCTGTTCGCCGACGTTCGCGCCTGCCTCGACCTGGTCGTCGCCCCGCTCATCCTGTGGCGCAGTTCGATCGACCATGTCGTGCCCATGGTGAGCAAAGAGGTCGTGCTGCGGAACGTGTCGAGCCACGACATCACCGACTCCGTCCTCACCAACAGCTACCACGTGGCCACCCTCGACAATGACGCCCCCCGAATCGTCGCCGAGTCGTTGGAGTTCTTGAACCGTCTCTGCGGCCCATGACCGACGTCAACGGGCGCTTCGACGACCTGATGCGTACGGAATTCCCGGCGGGCATCGAGCCGGCAGACACCGAACTGCCCCTGGTCGAGCCTGACCCCGAATGGTTCAACGAGCCACCGGAGGACGACTTCGCACCACCGCCGGTCATCGCCGGGAACCCCTGGTCGATGCTCGGCAAGGCGGGTGCCGCGCTGGTCTGTGTGGGCCTTGCCGCGCTCTTCTCGGTGATTTTCGGTGTCGTGTTGCCTGCGTGGCTGACGGGCTTGTGTGTCGCGGCGGTCGCGGGGGGCGCGGTACTGCTGTTGGTCCGCCTCGGCCAACGTCCGGCCCCGGATGACGACGGCATTCGCCTCTAGCCGCTGCGTCCGCAAACCGACGCTCCGTCGGCGCCTCAGCGCAACTTGGCCACGGAAGCGAGGTAGGGACTCAACAGCTTCGCTGGTGGTTCCCCCGACGCGATCATCGCGTACGTGGCCGGCTTTCCCGTCTTGGAAAGCGAGGTGTCGATGGCGACCTGCGCGAGGCTGTAGGCCGCGTCCAGGCTCTTCGAATCGGCAGCGAACTCTGCGTCCGATGGATAGTCGGTGGGGAGCGGATGGGTGGAGAACCACTCGCGCAGGACGGCCTTGTTGCGCTGCGTGTACGGCGTGACAGACGCCGCGGCGACCGACTCTGCCAATCCTTCGGTCATCCATTTGGGTGCCGGGGAATGGAGTGCTCCCGTGGCAACGTGGACTGCCTCGTGGGTGATGAGCGCGTTTGCCTCATCAACGCCTGCTCTCCGAGCCACCACAGGATTGATGAACACCTGAGCTTCAGATCGCGTGTCGCTCCCCGCGAAGGACGTGACGCCCCCGATCGCGGCAAGGGACCCGGGCGCAGCGCCGAGAACTCCTTCCCACACCGCCGACGAGCCGGGAATTTGGAGGACCAGCCTGCCATCCCAGCCCGAGGAAAGGTCGCCGAACGCCTGCTTGGCGACGGCTTTCAAGGCGAAGGCGCCCGCTGCGGTGAAACGTGGCACGACGGAGGCCATCGCGTGGTCCGACACGATGGTGACATCGCCCTCGGTCACCACGTCAATGTCTGTGCGAGCCCACAGCGGCGTATCCGTCGCGACGACCACCGAGGTGATCTTCGCGGATCCCTCCGGCCCGGTGATCGAGAACTTCACCGCCCACTCGTTGCCCAGTGCATCGGCCGTCACTCGCCAGGTGGTCTTGATCAACTCGGAATAGAGCTCCCCATCGCCCTTGACGGGGACAGCCGCCGCGAGTTCGGCGGAGGCGAACTTGCTGAGATTCGCGAAGAGCCGGGTACCGTCCGCTTGCGCGTGGGTGCTGCTGTCGAACAACGCCAGGAACGCGGCCGAGTCTTTGGACTTCAGAGCCGCGGTCAGGCGCAGCCCCAACGGTTCGACGGGAGGGGCGGATGAGCGAGGGGCAGCTACCCATAGTGAGCAGCCGCTGAGAAGAACGGCGCCGAGAACGATGGCAGCGAAGAATGCCCCCAGCGAGAACCGTCTCGCCGTACGCAGTCCCTCTGTCACCCCACCAGGGTAGCTGGCCTCTAGGCGACGCGCCGGGCGCCCACGAACGACGGGTAGGTCGCCACGACTGTGATTTGGACGCCATACCGGGGCTGGCGAGCGTGCACCATCAACCCGTTGCCGATGTACATGGCGACGTGCGAAACGGGCGAGTAGAAGAACATCAGGTCACCGGGCTGGAGGTCCGACTTCGCCACGGGGACACCCATACCGGATTGGGATTGCGAGGAGTGCGGCAAGGAAACGCCAACTTGGCTGTAGGCCCACAGCATCAGCCCGGAACAGTCGAAGGCGTTCGGACCCGAAGCTCCCCACACGTAGGAGGAGCCCGCCTTAGAGGCAGCGAGCTTCGCGGCCTGCAGCGCGCGAGCACTGGCGTTACCGCTGACGGTGGCACCGGGCGCCTCCGCGGCCACGGTGGCAGATCGGGTGGCGTCACGAGACGTGGTGGTCGCCGCGCGAACCGGGTCAACCTGAGCCTGCTGCTCCGCCGTCAACCGGTCCATCAGCGTCTTGACAGCGTCGACCTTGCCCTGGACTTTGGTCTGAAGCGCCGTGAGGTTCGCCTTCTGGTCGGCGAGGGCCGCCTGCTCAGACTGGGCGCTGCGCTGAAGATCAGCGAGGTCCGCCTGGGCGGTCTGGAAGTCCTGCAGCTGGCTGTTCATGGTGGCGTTCACCTGACGAACGGTCGTGAGCGCCTGCATGAGGTGATCGGGATCGTCCGAGGTGAACAACTGCATCGTGGTGCCGACTTGGCGGTTCTGGAACTGCTCAAGGGCAATCTGAGCCGCCTGGCCGCGCAACGAATCCACCTTGGCCTGCTGCGTGGAGATGTCCGTGCCCAGCGTGGCCACGCGCGATTGCGAGGTCGTGAGCTTCTGCTGCACCTGGTCGAGTTGCTCACCGATCTGGTTGACCTCGGCCTCCAACTTCTGGAACTCAGCCTTGGCCTGATCGACGGACGTGATGTCGGCGCGCGCTGCACCAACGCCTGTCATCATCAGCGACAGCGATGTAGCAGCCGTAGCGACAACGAGGGCGAGTTTGCGAGCCTGGAACACGCGCGACTCCCTTTCGGGGGGGACATTTCTGAGAAAAGTCTAAGAGCTAAGTAGTTGAATCTCAACTCCACTCTCAGGAAACGCCTCGCTTGAGCGTGGTTCGAGCTGCTCAGAGGATAGTGGCGGCACCAAGCGGAGGGGCGGCATCAGCCCCGAACCGGCCAAGGCCGCCAGTGCCCGCCTCTCGTCGTGCTCCAGCTCGGTGACCTCTTGCGGCACCCCGAGCAACAGCGAAATCACACAGTCCCGACACGCGGGGCCTCGGACCCGACAGGTCCCGCAATCGACTCTCAATACGTCCATACCCACACCATGCCCGCCCCCTCTGACAGTTTTCCGGCGGGCGGGCCGTGGCCTCCCAAAGACCTCCACCACCTGGCCGAGGTCTCGTCCACCGTCGTGGGGCCGGTGGGGCGACCCGCCGACGACACGTCCCCACCCGAAGCCGGGCAGCGAAAGTTGTCAGACCCTCCTCCTAGCGTCGTTGCCATGACCGCGTCTCCGAATCCGCAGCCGAGCTTCGATGACCTCGGCACCGCCCTACCGGTGGTGACGTTCGTGGTGGTCGACCTGGAGACCACAGGCAGCACGGCCGACGACACGGTCACCGAGATAGGCGCCGTCAAAGTCCGGGGCGGGGAGATTCTGGGAGAGTTCGGCACACTCGTCAACCCGCGGCGCCACATCCCGCCGCTGATCTCGGTGCTCACCGGCATCACCGACACGATGGTGGCCGAAGCCCCCACCCTGCCGCAGGCGCTGCCAGCCTTCATGCAGTTCGCCGAGGGTGCGGTGCTCGTGGCACATAACGCGTCCTTCGACACCGGCTTTCTGCGCCGGGCCTGCCTCGAACTTGGGTACGCCTGGCCCAACCCGGCGGTCGTCGACACGGTGACCTTGGCGCGTTCAGTGCTGCTGCGCGACGAGGTCCCCAACTGCCGGCTCGGCACCTTAGCCCGCCATTTCCGGTCGCCGGTCACCCCCAACCATCGGGCCCTGCAAGATGCGCGCGCGACGGTCGACGTGCTGCACGCCCTCATCGAACGCATCGGCAACCTCGGGGTCACGACCCTCGAAGACCTGCTCGAGTTCACCCGGCAGGTATCGCCGCAGCGGCGCGCCAAACGCAGCTGGGCGTCCGACCTGCCCACCGAACCCGGCGTCTACTGCTTTGTGGCCGACTGGGCTGAAACGCAGGGGGTTCGCCGCGAAGTGTTGTACGTCGGCAAGAGCCGCAACCTGCGCACCCGCGTCCGCACGTATTTCACGGCGTCCGAAAAACGTTCCCGCATGGACGAAATGGTCCGCGTCGCCACCGGCGTCGAGACCACCGTGTGCCGCACGCCGCTTGAGGCCGACGTCCTCGAACTGCGTCTGATCGCCGCCCATTCCCCTCGTTACAACCGCCGCTCGAAGTTCCCCGAGAAGCAAAGCTGGTTGAAACTCACCCGCGAACCTTTTCCACGGCTCTCGCTGGTCGCCCGCGTGGCTGACGACGGGGCTACCTATTTCGGGCCCTTTGGGCGTCGGGCGTCCGCCGAGACCAGCATGCTGGCGATCCTGGACGCCTTCCCGTTGCGGCAATGCACCGCCCGGCTCAGCCTCAAGGGCGGCGGCACGCCGTGCGCCTTGGCGGGCTTGGGCCGCTGCAGTTCACCGTGCGACCTGACCATTTCCCCTGATGCCTACGCCGACGTCGCCGATGCCGTCCGGCGGGCGTGCACTCACGACGTGCGTCCGGTGCTCATCGCTGCCCGCGGACGCTTGGCGTCCCTGGTGCAGCAGCAGCGCTACGAAGAGGCGGGCATCCTCACCGGGCGCCTTGAGACGTACGCCCGGGCGGCCCTGCGCCGCCAGCGGATCCTGAGCCTGGCGGGTTGCCCGCAGATCGTGGCCGCCTGCCGCGCCGAACTGGGGTGGGAGATCCACGTCATCCGCCACGGGCGCCTCGCGGCAGCGGCCCTTGCCCGCCCGGGCGAGGTGCCGCAAGCGGTAGCCCGCGATGCGGTGCTGGTGGCCGAGCAGGTGCAACCTTCGGTGGGCGGTCTGCCCTCGGCAACCATCGAAGAGACCGAGCGCATCGCCGACTGGCTCGAGCGTCCAGGGGTTCGGCTCATCGAAATCGAGGGCGACTGGGCCTGGCCGCTGCACATCGGGCTGTCCGAGGGCGACTTGGCACGCCACGCCGCCGGGGGGCAGGACACTACGATGCCACCATGATCACCGCGCTCGTCTTCATCAAAGCTGACGTCGACTCTCTCAACGAGACGGCCCAGGCCATTGCCGACCTGGAGGGTGTCACCGAGGTCTATTCAGTCACCGGCGCCATCGATTTGATTGCCATTGTCCGCGTGCGGGACGTCGATGAGGTCGCCGCCGTGGTGGCTGACCGCCTCAACAAGGTTCCGGGCATCGCCTCGACCGAGACGCACATCGCGTTCCGCGCCTATTCCTCGCACGACCTCGAGGCGGCCTTCTCCTTGGGCATCTAGCCCGAAGAACCTCAAAGCGGCCTTCTCCCAGGGCAGCTAGCCAGGAAGAAGGCCGCTTCGCAGGCGGTCTTCGTCCGTCCTCGCGGACGAACGAACGGGGGCTCAGGACTCTTCGACGACCACAGACTCGATGACGACCGGCGTGACCGGACGATCACCGCGACCCGTGGGCACGGTGCCGATCTTGTCGACGACCGCACGGCTGGCCGGATCGACGACCTCACCGAAGATGGTGTGCTTCATGGTGAGCCAGGGCGTGGCGGCCGTGGTGATGAAGAACTGCGAGCCGTTGGTGCCCGGGCCTGAGTTGGCCATCGCCAACAGATACGGACGATCGAACTTGTGATCGGGGTGGAACTCGTCGGCGAACTTGTAGCCCGGGCCGCCGGTACCGGTGCCCAGGGGGCAACCGCCCTGGATCATGAAGCCGTCGATGACACGGTGGAAGACGAGGCCGTCGTAGAACTTGCCAGTCGTCGCCGCGCCGGTGGTCGCGTCACGGTATTCCTTGATGCCGGAAGCCAGCCCCACGAAGTTCGCGACAGTCTTGGGTGCGGCATCGTCGAACAAGGTAATGACAATGTCGCCGTAGTTGGTGTGCAGGGTGGCGGTGTGGCCCACGATGCGTCCTTTCGGTTGGTTCGCCGTCTATCTTCGCAGACGGGGGAAGCTGACCTTGAAAAGGGAGTCGCTCCCGAAGTGGCATCGGTTACGGGTACCGTGGGACCGGACAACGACCGTCCGTTCGACCCCCGGAGGAACCCCGTGAAAAAGAAGAAGGTTCTCACCGACGCGCAGGCCGCCCTCGATCATGCGGGCGAGTTTGTCGCGCCGTATGTCGACCAGGCCTACACCGCTGCGAAGCCCTACCTCGACCAGGCCCACACCGCCGCCAAGCCGTACCTCGACCAGGCGCAGCCTTACGTCGAGCAAGCCGTGAAGGCGAGCAGCCACTACGCACAGGAGGCGGCGAGGGCCGCCAAGCCCTATCTGGACCAAGCCAAGCCGTACCTCGACCAGGCGCAGCCTTACGTCGACCAGGCGCTACGCACGGGTACCCATTACGCCCACGAGGCCCAACGGCTCGCGACTCCCTACGTCGATCAGGCGATGAAGTCTGGCACGCGGTACTTCGACAACGCCGCCAGGGTGCTCATCCCGATGGCTCACGAGTTGTTCGTCAAGGGTGCCGAGTGGGGGGCTCGCCATCTAGACAATTGGGAGCCGCACATCCACCACGCCTTGGATCAGGTGACCCCGACCGTCGAGCAGACGATCAACCGCCTGCAGCCGGTGATCGAGGACGCGCTGCAGCGCGTGGCGCCGGCGGTCGACGCGGCGCGCGGACGCGTGCAAGAGGAGTTCATCCCGAAGTTCTCCGAGGCGCTCCATTCCGCTGCCAACCACCCGGTGGCCCAAGAGGCTCAGCGCCGGTTGTCGCTCGCGACGCAGGCCTTGGCCGGCGAACTCGAAACACACACGGAGCCGGTGGTTTTGGTCGCCACTGTCGAGGTGGCCAAGCCTAAGCGCGGCTTCTTCCGCACGGCTGGCAAGGTAGTAGCAGCTGGTGCGGTGCTGGCCGGCGTCGTGGTGGCCGTGCGCAAGCTGCTCGGCCCGTCGGACGCTGGCTGGGAAGCCCATCAGCCGTCGGCCGCGTACGTGGCCGACCCGGTGGCCGACATCGTGGAACACCTGGAGCCGACGACACCGCCCGCTGAGGCGTCGCCCGTCACCGTGGCCGACGACGCGCCAGCGGCCGGTCCCGATGCCCCGGCGTACGGGGAGGGTTCCTACGTGGGTGCCACTCCGCCTGAAGGCTTCGACATCAAAGGCAACGCCAACTCGATGAAGTACCACCTGCCCGGCGGGCAGCATTACGAGCGGACCATCGCTGAAGTGTGGTTCGACAGCGAAGGGGCGGCCGAGGCCGCTGGCTTCGTCAAGGCGCAGCGCTAACACACTCGCTCACCGAAGGGGTGGGGGCAGCCCAACAGGGCCTGCCGCCACCCCTTTGGTGCGCCCGGTGCCCCCGCTGGGCAACCGGGCGGAGAAACTTTCGAAGAAGTTTCGACGGCGGACTCACAAAACGTCTCCCTCAAAGGGCTTTGTTGGGCAAAACCTGCTGGAGGTACCAATGAAGACTGTCGCCTGGGTCGATGCGGCCCCGTTTCGTGCGCACGTGCGCCACCTGTGCGCGAGCGCCGATCTGCCGTGGGAGGTGGTGGCGTCACGGGCGGGAGTGTCGACCGTTCTCGTCGACCATCTCCTTCACGGGCGCGGCGGACGAACCGTCCTGCGCCTGGCCCCCCATTGCGCCTCGAAACTGCTCGGCGTGACACCCGCCGAACTACGCGACCTGCGGCATCGGGTGGTGGACGCCACAGACGTCACCGCCAAGGTCCGCGCCCTCCTAGCCCAAGGAGCCCCTGCCACCTCCTTGGCGACGTTTTGCCGGATGACAGCTGGCCAACTGGTAGCCCTTGGCTCCGCCCGCTCGGGCTCCTGCACCGAGCTGACGGCCGCCCTGGTGGGCGCCGCGGAGGCTCGTTGGGTGGCCAGGGCGACCCGCGAGGCGGCATGAGCCCTAGCCTTCGATCCATGGAGTGGCTCACTGCGCTGGCGTGGGCGGCGGTAGCCGCCCTGCTGACGCTGGCGACGCCCACCATCCTGCGCGCCTTGTCGGAACCCGCCGACGATCCCGACAAGCGTCCGTATGCCAGCTTGGCCACTGTCCGCTTCACCCTGGGCGTCGGTGCGTGCTGCCTCGTGGCGGGCGGCATCGTCAGTTGGCGGCTACCTCTTTCCCTCTGGCCAGCCTGGGGCGCCATGGCCAGCTTGGGGACGCTCCTCGGCGCTATTGATGCACGGACGACCTACTTGCCGCGCGTGCTGTGCTGGTGGGGTTGGGCACTCACGGCGCTCGGCGTGGCGGTGTCCGCTTGGTGGATGGGCACTCCGACCCCTCTTGTCACCGCCGCCGTCTGCTCTCTCGCGGCGGGCGGCTTCTTCGCGGCGGTGTGGTGGGTCGGTGGCGGCAAGCTGGGTTTCGGCGATGTGCGACTGGCCTTCATGATCGGCGGGGTCACGGGGGCGGTGAGCTGGCAATTGACGATGTGGGCGGTCTTCGCCGGAACGCTCACCGCTCTGGTCTGGGGGATCGCCGTCGCTCTTTGGAAACGCCGCGACGGCGCCTTCGCCTACGGCCCGGGGCTGATCGTAGGAACCTTCGTGGCGGTCGCCCTCAACGCAGCCTGAGCGTAAGGCTCTACAGATCTCAGGCGAGCGCGGCCTGGGTGGCAGCGGCCCAACGGTCCACGAGTGCGAGAGCCGCGCCGGAGTCGATGGCCGCCGCGGCGGTCACGAGCTGGGGGCGCAATTGCTCAGCGACGGGCACGTCATGCCGCGGTCCGGCGTAAGCCAGGAGGGTGGCGGCTGCGTTCAGCAGCACGATGTCCCGCACCGGCCCGGTCGCCCCACCCATGACCTGCCGCACGACGCCGGCGTTGTGGGCCGGATCGCCGCCCACGAGATCGGCTGGCGCTGCGGGCACAAGACCCAATTCGCGCGGATCGAGGGTGTCGCGCGTCACGCGTCCGTCGCCGATCACCCACACGTCCGAGGTGGTGGTCGTGGTGAGTTCGTCCAGGCCATCGGTGCCGCGGAAGACCAAGCCGCGATCCCCGCGGGCGGCCATGACATCGGCCATAAGGGCCGCCATACGCGCGTCCGCGACCCCGACCGCCTGGGCGCGGGGCCGGGCCGGGTTGGCGAGGGGGCCGAGGAAGTTGAAAGTTGTCGCAATCCCGAGCCCGCTGCGCGCTGGCGCGGCATGGCGCAGGGCCGGATGGTAGGCGGCCGCGAAGAGGAAGACGATCCCGCACTGGTCGAGGATCGCCCCCTGCTTGGCGGGCGGGACGGTGAGCGCCACCCCGAGCGCCTCCAAACAGTCGGCGGTGCCGCACGCGGAGGATGCTGCGCGATTGCCGTGCTTAACCACGCGCGCGCCCGCAGCCGCGGCCACGATGCCTGCCATGGTGGAGACATTGACGGTGTGGGAGCGATCGCCGCCCGAACCCACCACGTCCACCGACTCGCGATCAAGGTTGATCGGGGTCGCGTGCTGCAGCATCCCCTGCGACAGCCCGGCGAGTTCCTCGACGCTTTCGCCTTTACTGCGAAGGGCGACCGCGAACCCGGCGATCTGGATGGGGGTGGCGTTTCCGCTGAGGATCTCCCCCATCGCCCACGCGGCCTGCTCGCTGGTGAGATCGCGACGCTGGACCAGCCCCGTGAGGATGTCCGGCCACTGGAACGTCACGAGGCGGCCCCGGCCACCTTCGCGCGCAGCAGATCGGCGACGGCGGCGGGAAGGCGCTCCGGATCGACCGGGTAGGCGCAGACGGCCTCGGCGCGACACCACGACGCCAACCAGGCGTCCGCAACGCGCGCGACGAGCAGCACGATGGGCGGACAGTCGGCGATTTCGTCCTTCAGGCCCCGGCAGACACCCATGCCTCCGGCGGGAGTTGCCTCCGCGTCCAGGATGATCAGGTCGATGCCACCTTCGCGCACGGCGGTGAAAACCCCCGGCTCGGTGGCGACGTCAAACACCTCAAGCTCGTCGGTATCTGCCGAAACGCGCGACCCGAGGGCTAGGCGCACCTGCTGGCGCACCGTCCGGTCGTCCGAATACAGCAGGACACGCGCCGTCGCGTTGCTCATTTCCGCTCCTCCAAGGCTCGTGGCCACCTGGCTTGTTGCATCGTACCCCGCTCCGGAGGGCGGCTTTGGAACACTCCAGCCTCCGCTGGGACGCGAAGTATCTCAATCTTCAACCGGTAAGCCCCGTCGGGGTGACCTTTAGGGGTCTGACAATCCATAATGCTGAAGTGGCGAGTTCATCAACAGCAGGCGCAGTGGCCGACAAGCCGATCGGGGCAGCCCATCACGTGGCAGCCGTCCGAACAGGCGGAGTAAAAGGCCGGGCCGACATGGTCTCGGTGGGCACCATTGTGTGGTTGGCCTCCGAGCTCATGTTTTTCGCGGCCCTCTTCGCGGCCTACTTCCATCTGAAGAACGTGACCACGGCGCTGGCGCCGGCGGGAACGCAGACGATGTGGGAGTGGGGGTCCTCGCATTTCCTAACCGTCGGGCCATTCAGCTGGACACTGCCGTGGTTCTCGTTGATCAACACGATCATCCTGGTGCTGAGTTCCGTGACCTGCCAGACCGGCGTGTGGCGGGCCGAGCACGGGCAGTTGAACCGCACCGGTTCGCTCCTCGACTTCCGCAAGTGGG
The DNA here is from genome assembly GCA_016716635.1 of Micropruina sp. Classification (GTDB taxonomy): domain Bacteria; phylum Actinomycetota; class Actinomycetes; order Propionibacteriales; family Propionibacteriaceae; genus JADJVZ01. The sequence goes on along the minus strand of JADJVZ010000011.1, from coordinate 296,521 downwards.
GCATGCGTGAGTGGTACATCCTCACCTTCCTCATGGGCGCGGTCTTCCTCGGCGGCCAGGCGTACGAGTACGCGAACCTGATCAACGAGGGCTTCACGCTCACCACGAACGCCTACTCGTCGGCCTTCTTCCTCGCCACCGGCATCCACGGCCTCCACGTGCTCGGCGGGCTCATCGCCTTCTTGTTCATGCTGGCGCGCACGTACCTCACTCGCCGCTTTACGCACGAACAGCAGGTCCACGCCATCGTGACGTCGTACTACTGGCACTTCGTCGACATCGTGTGGATCATCCTGTTCACCGTCATCTACCTGCTCCGTTGAGCCGCACCAAGGAGTTCGAACCAATGCGTTCCCTGACCTCACGGAGGCGGCATAAGGCGGTCCGTCCGCTGCTCATGCTGCTGGCCCTCCTCGTCACCGGCACTTTGTACTCACTCGCGGCGCCGCCGCAGCAGTCCAGCGCGGATACGTCCCTGGTCGCCACCGGCAAGGGTCTGTTCACTCAGTCCTGCGCGTCGTGCCATGGGCTCGGCGGCGAAGGCACGAGCGCCGGCCCCGCGATCACCGACGTGGGCGCCCTGGCGGTCGACTTCGAGGTCTCCACCGGACGCATGCCCAAGGCTGGGCCTGCGATCCAGTCCGCCCCCAAGGTGAACCTGTTCACCCAGACCGAGACCGACGCGCTCGCCGCTTACGTGGCCTCGCTCGCCACGGGCCCGGCAGTGCCCACCAAGGCCCAGTACGATCCGGCCGGGCTCACCGAAGAGCAGCTCGCGCGCGGCGGCGAGTTGTTCCGGACGAACTGCTCGGCATGCCACAACTACCAAGGCAGCGGCGGCGCGTTGCCGAACGGCGCGGTAGCACCGTCCCTGTTGGACGCCTCCGCCAAGCACATTTACGAAGCCATGCGGGTCGGCCCGAACCAGATGCCGATCTTCAACGAGTCCACCATGCCCGACACCGACGTCCGTTCGATCGCCGGTTACCTTCAGGAACTGCACGCCCAGCCCGCCGGTGGCCTGACGTTCGGTGGGGTCGGCCCGGTGGCTGAAGGATTCTTCGCCTGGGTCATTGGCATCGGAGCCCTCACCCTGTTCGCCGTTTGGATTGCCGCACGAGGAGCCCGCGCCCGATGAGTCACGACACTTTGATCCCTGCGTCGCAGGCGACGACGGCCGCTATCCCCGACCCGGGACTCGGCGAACACGTCGAGCGCTTCACGGACGCCGATCCGGCGGCTGGTAACCGCGTCTACCGGTCGATCCTGTTCAAGTTCGCGCTCGTGCCGGTGCTGGCCATCGCGTTTGTGGTGGTCTACTTCGCCATGGACAAGACGGCCTGGGTCGAGGTTCTCGGCACCCGCTTCTTGCTGCAGCATCTGCTGCTCGGCGTGACGCTTGGTCTCGCGATCTTGCTGATCGGCATCGGCGCCGTCGAGTGGGCCCGCTACATCATGAACGACGAGGAGGTGGCCGAAGAGCGCCACACCTTGGCGACCAGCCCCGCGGACCGCGAAGTCTTGTCCAAGAAGTTCGCCGCAGGCGTCGCGGATTCCGGCGTGAAGCGCCGTCCGTTGCTGCTGTCGGCGGCGCTGGGCGGCGTCGGCATTCTGGCCGTTCCCGTCGTGGTCAGCCTTGCCGACCTTGGCCCTTGGCCCACGGACGCCACCCGCAAGAAGACGCTGGAGAAGACCATCTGGGCGCCCGGCGTCCGCTTGGTGAACGACATCAACAAGTTGCCGATCAAGCCCGGTGACCTCGAGGTTGGTCAGCTCGTGAACGCCGAACCGGCCACCTTGTTCGATCTCGCCGGCGCCGATCAGCAGGTCGCCCGCGCCAAGGCGGCGATCATCGTCGTGAAGATGGACCCCGACACGATCAAGATCCCGGATTCCCGCAAGGACTGGCAGGTCGGCGGCGTGCTCAGCTACTCCAAGATCTGCACCCACGTCGGGTGCCCGATCAGCCTCTGGGAACAGACCACGCACCACCTGTTGTGCCCGTGCCACCAGTCAACCTTCGACCTCGGCAACTCCGGCGTCGTCGTCTTCGGGCCGGCTGCGCGCTCTCTGCCCCAGTTGCCCATCGCGGTCGACTCCGAGGGCTACCTGGTGGCCCGCAGCGACTTCACCGTGCCGGTGGGTCCGAGCTACTTCGAGCGTGACTCGACCAAGGACTACCAGGACGGAGACAAGTAATGGCTAAGCCAGCTGGCCTCGCCGACAGCGCGCCCGTTCTCGAAACAACCCGCCCCGATGCCGAACCCACCCCCGGACGCCTCGCCGAGGTCGGCAATTGGGTGGACGAACGCACTGGTCTGGGCAAAGTCGCCAAGGGCGGTCTGCGCAAGATCTTCCCCGACCACTGGTCCTTCCTGCTGGGCGAAATCGCGCTCTACTCGTTCATCATCTTGCTGCTCACCGGCATCTTTTTGTCGCTGTGGTTCAAGCCGTCGATGGGCGAGGTCGAGTACGCCGGTTCCTATCAGCTCCTCAAGGGTTTGCCGATGTCTGAGGCCTACGCCTCGACCCTGGCCATCTCCTTCGACGTCCGCGGCGGGCTCCTCGTGCGCCAGGTCCACCACTGGGCGGCCATGCTCTTCGTCGCCTCCGCCACCATCCACATGCTGCGGGTGTTCTTCACAGGCGCGTTCCGCAAGCCGCGTGAACTCAACTGGCTGCTGGGCGTCGGCATGTTCTCGATCGCGTTGATCGAGGGCTTCGCCGGCTACTCCCTGCCGGACGATCTGCTGTCAGGCACCGGCCTCCGCTTCGTGGACGGCCTCGTGCGCTCCATTCCGATCGTGGGCACCTGGCTGGAATTCTTGGTCTTCGGCGGCGAGTTCCCCGGGACGCTCATCATCCCTCGCCTCTTCATCGCGCACGTGCTGCTGGTGCCGGGACTGATCCTGGGCCTGGTGGGTGCCCACATGGCGCTGATCGTCTACCACAAGCACACGCAGTTCCCCGGCCCGGGCCGCAAGGAGACCAACGTGGTCGGCTACCCGCTGTTCCCGGTCTACATGGCCAAGGCCGGCGGCTTCTTCTTCATCGTGGCTGGCGTGACGACGCTCATGGGCGCCACGATGCAGATCAACCCGGTGTGGAACTTCGGTCCGTACAACCCCTCGCAGGTCACGGCGGGCAGCCAGCCCGACTGGTACATGGGCTGGGTCGAGGGTGCCGTCCGCATCATGGCCCCGATCGAATGGCACCTGGGATCGACCACGTGGTCGTGGAACGTGTTCCTGCCGGCCGTCGTGCTGATGGGCCTGCTCTTCACCGTCCTAGGCGCCTGGCCCTTCGTTGAGTCCTGGCTGACCGGCGACAAGGCCGAACATCATCTGCTCGATCGTCCCCGCAACGCGCCGATTCGCACCTCGCTGGGTGTGGCCGGCATGACGTGCTACGCACTGTTCTGGCTCGCTGGCGGCAACGACATCTTGGCGACGCAGTTCCACGTCTCGCTGAATGACGTCACGTACTTCATGCGCGTGGCCGTGTTCGTGGGACCGGTGATCGCCTTCTTCATCACCAGGCGCGTGTGCCTCGCACTGCAGCACGCGGACAACGAGCGCGTCCTGCACGGCAGCGAATCGGGCGTGATCGTGCGGGCACCGGGCGGTGGCTACTCCGAGGCGCACGAGCCGCTCACCGAGGACGAGCTCTTCACGCTCACCCAACACGAGCAGTTGGCACCCCTGGAGGCCACTCCGGCCACCGACGGCCACGGAATCCCCGTCGCCGGCGCAGGGGTCTCCAAGCGACGGGCGCGCCTGTCCGGTTGGTTCATGGGCACCACGGTGGTCAAAGTCAGCGCGGACGAGTTGCACGACCACCACGACGAACCCGTCCCCGCCGAGAAGTGATCTCGCGCACCACAGCCTCAGATTGGCCGCCGGTAACCCCGGCGGCCCTTCTGTTTCAGGGGTCAGCCACCACCGAGGAGAGCCATGTCACTCACCAGGATTCATAACCTGGCCATCTCGTTAGACGGCTTCGCCACCGGCGAGCCGCAGTCCCTGGAAGCGCCGTTTGGTCACGCCGGCCAGCGCCTGCACCGGTGGATGATGGCCACCAGGTTCTGGGACGCCACGCACGGGACCGTCGGGATCGACAACGCCTTCGCCGAGCAACACAGCATCGGCATCGGCGCCGAGATCATGGGCGCCCACAAGTTCGGGCCGCCTGGCTGGCAGGACAACCCCGAGTGGAACGGCTGGTGGGGTCCGAACCCACCGTTCCACACCCCCACCTTTGTGCTCACGCACCACCCGCGTCCGTCGCTCGCCATGGAGGGGGGCACGACCTTCCACTTCCTCGACGCGGCCCCCGCCGATGCCCTGGCGTTGGCGCGGGACGCCGCCGACGGCCAGGACGTCCGCATCGGCGGCGGGCCGACGGTCGTCCGGGAGTTCCTCGCGGCCGGCCTCGTCGACCACATGCATCTGGTTCAGGTGCCGATCGTCCTCGGACGTGGGGTGCGGCTCTGGGACGGGCTGGAGGGCGTTGAGGAGCAGTTCACGATCGAGGCGGTCTCCTCCCCCACTGGCGTCACCCACTTCACCTTCACCCGCAGGATCGGGTCCGACTAAGGACCCGGTACCTGCTCCCCCTACCAGGCCCGTGGGGGTTTACCCACCTGCCGTTCCCGCGCATACCTCCCGTTGCCGCGCCCATCCTGCCGCTCCTGCGCCTACCCTGCCGTTCCTGCGCCTACCCTGCCGTTCCTGCGCCTACCCTGCCGCCTACCCTGCCGCTGCAGCGGCAGGGAAGGTGAGTTTGCGGCAGGGAAGATGAGGCAGGGAAGGGTGCGGCACGGGCAGGGAAACACGACCAGGGCGTGGGCCCTGACACACGATCACTGGCCGGGCGCCGAACGGGGTCATCGGGCGACGCGGCCGGACTAGATCGGCGGTTCGGGGTCGTATTCGATGCCGCGTTTGACCTGGACGGCGCGGGACTCCCCCGCCAAGCGCCGCACGAGGTGCAGGGACATGTCGATGCCGGCGGAAACCCCGGCAGACGTCACAATGTCGCCGTCGTCGACCCACCGGGCATCCCGCCGTGGCAGGACCGTGGGTTCGGCCGCGATGAGTTCGTCGAAGCAGGCGTGGTAGGTGGTGGCAGGGCGACCTTGCAGCAGTCCTGCGACCGCCAACACCAGGGCGCCGGTGCACACGCTCGTGACGAGCGTCCCCGTGGCGTGGAACTCCCGCAGGCGCGCGAGCAGGGGCTCATCCCGCATCAGGGGGCGGGTGCCGGCCCCACCCGGAACCACAATCGCGTCCAGAACGCGGGGCAGGGCTTCGTGCGGCGTCAGGATCGCCCCCTTGGCGCCAGCGACTGGCCGACCGTCCAGCGACACCAGGGCGACCTGCCATTCGTCCTCGGGGTACTCCTGCGTCCAATGGGAGAGAACCTCCCAGGGACCCATGGCGTCGAGTTCTTCCACGCCCTCGAAGAGCAGGATCCCGATCTGCTTAGCGGGCTGGTCACGGGGCAGGGTTTCGAGGTGATCAGACATGCGGGGCCATCCTTTCCGATGGGGCGAGCAGCGCGCGGACGTGCGAATGGCCGACGATTCCTCGCCGGCCAATCTCGCGTGGAGTGGTGACACTCAGTGCTGGTAGTCACCCTTGTAGAACTGGAAGACCCAGCCGGAGGTAGCCCACAAGCCAATACCGATACCGAGGATAGAGAGCCACCAACCAAAGATGGGGCCGAGCAGGATGACCCCGAGCGACAACGTGACCCACAGGGGCCAAATGCTCGACGGGGGGAAGAACCCGAGGTCGCCAGCGCCCTGGACGATTTCGCCATCCTTGTCGTCCTCAGGACGAAGCGGAAGGTTCTTGCCGGTTACAAACAGGTAGAAGGCGATGATGCCGCCCACGCCCGCCGACAAGCCCAGTGCGACGCCACCGATGGGATCCTGGGTAATCCAGAAGTAGATCGGGGCTACCAGGAGGAAGAAGCCTCCGATGAATGTGAAGATCCAACCTTCGGCCTTCATGCCTTGGCCTCCTCGACCACTTTGGCCGACTTCGCGCCAGCAAGGGCCCCGAGTTCGGGGTGCGACACATCGAACGCCGGGGAGTTAGAACGGATGCGCGGCAGCGACGTGAAGTTGTGCCGCGGCGGCGGGCACGAGGTTGCCCACTCAAGCGAGCGCCCCCAACCCCACGGATCGTTAACGGTGATCTTCGGTGCGTTGCGCGAGATCCACAGGTTCCACATGAACGGCAGGAACGAGACACCAAGCAGGAAAGCCCCGAACGTGGAGAGTTGGTTCAAGAACGTGAAACCCTCCTGCGGCAGGTAGTCGGCGATCCGTCGCTGCATACCCTCGACGCCCAGCCAGTGCTGGACCAGGAAGGTCGTGTGGAACCCGACGAACAGCAGCCAGAACTGCACCTTGCCCCAGAACTCGTTCAGGCGACGCCCGTAGAGCTTCGGCCACCAGAAGAAGAGACCTGCGAACACCGAGAACACGACTGTGCCGAACAGCACGTAGTGGAAGTGGGCCACCACGAAGTAGGTGTCGGACAACTGGAAGTCGAGCGGCGGGGAGGCCAGCATGATGCCGGTCAGGCCACCGAAAAGGAAGGTCGTCAGGAAGCCGAGCGCCCAGAGCATGGGCGCGTCCATACTGACCGATCCTCCCCACATCGTGCCTATCCAGTTGAAGAACTTCACACCGGTGGGCACGGCGATGGTGAACGTCATGAAGGAGAAGAACGGCAGGTTGACCGCGCCCGTCACGAACATGTGGTGCGCCCACACGGCGATCGACAAGGCGCCGATGGCCAGGGTGGCGGCCACCAGGCCGATGTAGCCGAAGACCGGCTTGCGGCTGAAGACCGGCAGGATCTCGGTGATGATGCCGAAGAACGGCAAGGCGATGATGTAGACCTCGGGGTGCCCGAAGAACCAGAACAGGTGTTGCCAGAGCACCGCGCCGCCCGTGGCCGCGTCAAAGATATGGGTGCCGAGGCGGCGATCCGACTCCAACACCAGCAGGCCGGCAGCCAGGATCGGGAACGCGATCAGGATCATGATCGAGGTCACCAGAATGTTCCAGCTGAAGATGGGCATCCGGAACATCGTCATGCCCGGCGCGCGCATGGTGACGATCGTGGTGATGAAGTTCACCGCGCCCAGGATGGACGACAAGCCCAGCATGTAGAGGCCCATGAGCCACAGGTCGCCGCCAACACCTGGCGAGTTGATGGCGTCCGAGAGGGGCACGTAAGCGAACCAACCGAAGGAGGCCGCCCCACCGGGGGTGAGGAAGCCCGAGCAGGCCATCAGCGAACCGAACAGGAACAGCCAGTAGCTCATCATGTTCAGGCGCGGGAAGGCCACGTCGGGGGCGCCGATCTGGATCGGCATGATCGCATTGGCGAACGCCGCAAACATGGGGGTCGCGAACATCAGCAGCATGATCGTGCCGTGCATCGTGAAGAACTCATTGAAGGTCTCACGATCGAGGAACTGCAGCCCGGGGAGCACCAACTCGGCGCGGATGGCGAGAGCCAACACGCCACCGAAGGCGAAGAACGACATGGCCGTCCAGATGTACATCCGGGCGATGACCTTGTGATCGGTCGTCGTCAGGTAGCTCATGAGCTTCGAGCCGGCCTTCGTGCGCGACGCGGGAACCGCCTCTAGGGCAATGCGTGCGGTAGTCACTTCGGTGCCTCCTCAGTGGTTGGGACCGTGACGACTGAGGTGTAATCCGGCGCCTTGATCTCGCCGGTCTGGCCCGCGGCCTTCAGGGCCGACATTTTGGCGTCAAACTCTGCCTGGGAAACCACGTGCAGGTTGAACAACATGTTCGAGTGATAGGTGCCGCACAGTTCGGCGCACTTGCCGAGGTAGACGCCTTCCTTGGTGGGCGTGACATCGAACGAGTTCGGGTGGCCGGGCAGGACGTCCAGTTTGTAGTAGAACTGCGGAACCCAGAACGAATGATCGACGTCAGCGGACGTCAGGTTGATGCGCACCGGCTCGTTGATCACAAGGTAGAGATCAGGGATTGTCTCGATGGTGCCGGCCTCATGCACAACTGCGCTGACCTTCGAGTTGGCGTTCTCCATGTAGTTGAAGGTCCACGACCACTTCGACGCCACGACGTTCACGGTGTGCGTCGGCGTCGCGACCTTGGCCTGGACGGCATCTTGAGCCTGGACCGTAAAGAAGAAGAGCACGCTAATGATGAACAACGGCACCACGGTGTAGAGCAGCTCCAGCGGCAGGTTGTATTGCGTCTGCCGGGGCTTGTCTTCGTCGGCGCGGCGCCGGAACTTGACCACCACGTACGCCATGAGACCCCAGACGAAAACGCCCACGACCATGGCCGCTATCCAAGTTCCTACCCAGAGGTTTCCCATCCAGGGTGCACGGTCGGTAATGGCCTCCGGATAGCCAACACGGCCCCACTGGTCGAGGTGCTCCTGGGAGCACCCTCCCAGCGCCAGCATTCCGACCGGCACAAGCGCGAATGCCAGCCATCGGGCCTTCGACGTCGCTGCTGTGTAACCCACGCGCTCATTGCTCCTTCGGACGAGTGGACGCCCCACGTTTCCTGGGGCCACCCTAACCGATTGAAACCTCAATCCGCTCCCCTGAACCCGGGGTTTGGAAGGGGGTTTTCGCCCCTCAGCTTGCCGCTGAGGGGCCACCCGCTAGTGGAAGCTGTCGCCGCAGGCGCAGGAGCCCTGGGCGTTGGGGTTGTCGATGGTGAAGCCCTGGGCCTCGATCGTGTCCAGGAAATCGATGGTGGCACCCATCAGATAGGGGTAGCTCATCTTGTCGGTGATCACCGCGACGCCATGGCAATCGGTGGTGACGTCGCCGTCGAGGGCGCGATCGTCCAAGGAGAGCTGGTAGCGCAGGCCCGAACATCCACCCGGGGCGACGGAGATACGCAGGGCAAGCTCGGCGTCCTCGTTGGCGGTGAGGTCCTTGACCTTGGCGGCGGCGGCCTCGGTGAGGGCAATGCCCTGCACAGTCTGGCCCTCGGTCTCGAGGGACGTGGTATCGATGCTCATATAAGTGAACTCTTTCGTCGTAGGTCTGTTCGGGAAACGTCGCCACGCGGGCGCACTATTCCCTCTCTGCGCTTTCGGCAGTCTACGCGGAGGCTCCGACAGACCCTTCGCTACCAGCCATGAGCCAGCTGTTTTCCGGCGTTGACAAGGGAGATTGGGTGCGCGTCGGCCAAGGCGATCGCCTCTTCGATCCCGTTCGCCCGCAGTTCGCGTCGCGAGATGGCGAGGGTCTCTGCCACGAGGACGACCGGTTTGCCCAGGTCGAGCGCCAGCGAGGTCACGAACGGGACCACATCGCCGCCGTGGGAGCCCACATCGAACCGGGTGGCGGCCGTGATGACCAACCCGGCCTGCGCCATGGTGGGGCCGAGACCCGCGCGGGCGGCGCAGAACCCCGGGGAAGACACCAGCTGCCCACCCGCCCGTAGGACGATCGTCCCGAGACCTCCGGCCGCTCCAGCACCTGTGGGACGACGGACCACCGCCAGCACCCCCGCCTCCGCGGCAGCACCCCCCACCTCGGCGGCATGCACGACCCCAGTGAGGTGGCTGCCCGCCGCGGCGAAGGTGCCCAACGTTGCGGCCAGTTCGTCCGCCTGGCCCTCGGGTACTGCCGTCAGATCCAGAACGATCTCCGGCCGGGGCCCGTACTGCCTGAGAGCGGTCACCAGGTCCCCACCCACGGCCAGCAGGTCATCCGTGGCGACGGCCCAGCCCCCGTGGGTGACCACCAGCGGCGCACTGCTCAGGTCGGCCAGCAGTCGACCGAAGTCTGGCCCCGGATCCGCAAGCGGGATCAGCGCCACCTGGTGCCCCCCCGAGGCAAGGCCGGTCGCAAGCGCGGCACCCGCCTGAGAGGCCGACAGGGCACCCACCGGACCAGCCGCAATCAGCACCCGCACGACGACCCCGTCCTTCGGTCGTTCCACGTCCATCGGGCTCTGCTGAGGCCCGCCTGAGCGACATCGGCCATCGGTTCCCTCCTGGTGTTCTAAACTTCACGCGAATCCATCACGAACAAGGACGATCCGTGGGCATCTTCTCAGGCAAGAGCGACAAGTCGCAGCCAGCCGATCCGACGCCGGAGGCGCCGCCCGCGCCCGGCCAGAAGAAGGGCGTCCCGACTCCCAGCCGCGCGGCGGCCGAGCGGGCCCGCATGGAGCGGATCAATCCGACCCTCGATCCCAAGCAGGCCAAGGCCCGCGAGCGGGCGCTTGCCAGCACCGAGCGAGCCAAGGCCACCGAGCGGCAAGACAACGCCCCCGGCAAACAGCTCATGCGCCGCGTGGTCGACACCCGCTTCAACTGGGGCGACTACGCCACCCCGGTGATGTTGAGCGTCCTCGTGCTCACGATGCTGAGCACCATGTTCCCCGCCTGGCTCTCGGTCGTCGTCATGTTCGTCACGTGGGGAGTCTTCTTGGCGCTGATCATCGACATGACCCTGTTGTGGTGGAAGTACAAGAAGTTCGCCAAGGAGCGCATTCCGAACGAGCCCACCAAGGGTCTGTTGTTCTACGGCATCAACCGGGCCATCACCTTCCGCCGCTTGCGCATGCCTCCGGTGGTGGCCAAGCGCGGCGAGCCGGTCTGATGAGTTACCGCTGGACGTTCACCCCGTCCTGCGACGATCCCGAACTGGCGTCCGTCGCCGAGCGCGGCTGGGACGACCAAGCGCGCGCCGAAGCCTGGCTGACGGGCTTCTACGTGGAGTTGGCTGACGCTGGGGTGGCCGCGGTGACCCTCGTCGAAGAGGACCGCGTTGTCTATGGTCCGATGCCGTTGGAGGCCTGACCGCCGCCGACTGCGGCGGCGGTGTCTGAGGTCAACCCTCGCGGACGCCTGGCGTCACAAACGGCGGCTTACGCACCTCGAAGGGCTCCTGCCGGCCGCGGACCTCGACCGCCACCGCCGTGCCCTCGGGGATGCCCGTGCGCAGCAGCGCCAGCGCGATGCCCTTGCCGAGGGTCGGTGAGAACGTGCCGGACGTCACCTCGCCCAGCACCTCGCCATCGGTTCCCACCACGGACATGTGCGGACGTGGAATGCCCCGTCCGGTGGCCACCAAGCCCCGGATCCGACGCGACGGACCGGCGGCCTTCGCCGCACGAAGTGCCTCGGCGCCCCAGAACGTCGGCTTGTCCCACGCGATGGCCCAGCCGGCCCCCGACTCGATCGCGGAGATGCTCGGCGCTAGATCCTGGCCGTGCAGGGGGTAGCCCATCTCCGTGCGCAGCGTGTCGCGCGCTCCTAGGCCACAAGCCCGGATGCCGAACGGCTCCCCCGCGACCATGAGGGCGTCCCAGACTTCACCGGCGATCGCGGCCGGGACCAACAGCTCGTAGCCGCGTTCGCCGGTGTAGCCGGTGCGGCACACGATGACCTGGGTGCCGTGGAAGTCGCCGACGGCGAAGTGCATGTAGTCGTGGCCGACCGGGAAGCCGAGGGCGGCGCACACCTCGTCCGACGTCGTGCCCTGGACCGCCAGCACGGCGATGTCGCGATGCTGATCGACGATGGTGATGCCCGCGGGGGCCACCTTGGTGAGGGCGGCGATGACCGTGGCGGCGTTGGCGGCGTTCGGCATGACGAGAGCGTGATCCTCGGACCACCGGTACACGATGATGTCGTCGATGACGCCGCCGTCTTCGTTGCACACCAGGTTGTACTGGGCCTGCCCGTCGGCAATTTTCGCCAGGTCATTCGTGACGCACCTGTTGAGGAAGTCGATCGTGCCGGGGCCCGAGACATCGAACGTGCCCAGGTGGCTGACATCGAACACCCCCACCCCATCGCGGACGGCTTTGTGCTCCGCGACCACGGAACCGTAGTCGAGCGGCATCGCCCAACCGCCGAAAGGACCGAACTTGGCGCCGAGCGCCACGTGACGGCTGTGCAGTGGGGACTCGAGCAAGTCCGACATCAGTTCCTCCTGAGGGGCCGAGGACGTCTGCGTCCTACGCTAGCGGGTCACGACCGGGATAGCCTGGGACCTGCGGCCGTCACCCGGCCAGACCAGCGAAAGGAAGCTCACGTGCCCGTGCAGAGCCAGGTAGGTATCACCCTCGCCAAGAGCGTGGGGCAAACCGACGTGCTGGTCATCGGCCTTGCCGAGACCTCGTCCGCCGAAATTCTTGTCGGTGCCCCCGACGAACTCGAGCGCGCGCATCGCAAGCCCGGTTTGCTGTTCCTCGCCAAGACCATCGGTGCCAAGAGCACCCCGGGGACCACCGTGCTGCTGCCCCTACCTGACGGCACCCTCCTGGTCGTGACCGGGCTCGGTGGCGTGGACGTCACTCCTGAACAAGTGCGCCGAGCCGCCGGCAACGGTGTGCGCGCGGCCGCGAAGGTGGGCGGCGATCGTCCCCTGAACGTCACCGTGAGCCTCGACGTGTTGGAGCCGGAGCTCATCAAGGCCACCGTTGAGGGGGCCGTGCTGGGCGCCTACACCTACGGCAAGGTCACGGGGCAACCTTCGAAGGGCGGCGTCGGCCAGCTGACCATCGTCACCTCCGCCACCGGGTCGGACGCCCGCCAGGCCCTTGAGCAGGCCACCGCCATCGGCAAGGCCGTCTGCCTGGCCCGCGAGTGGATCAACACTCCGGCGAACCTGCTCTACCCCGCGAGCTTCGCCGAGGACGCCCGCGTCGTGGCGCGCGACGCCAAGATCACCGTCGAGGTATTGGACGAAAAGGTCCTCGAAAAGGAGGGCTTTGGCGGCATCCTCGCGGTGGGCGGTGGCTCGTCACGCAAGCCGCGACTCGTGCGGTACTCCTACGCACCACGTGGCGCTCGCTTCCATCTGGCGCTGGTCGGCAAGGGCATCACGTTCGACTCCGGCGGCCTCGACCTGAAGACCGCCGAGGGCATGTACACGATGAAGTGCGACATGTCGGGGGCCGCTGCGGTGCTCGCCGCCACCAAGGCCATCGCGGATCTGGGCCTGCGCGTCAAGGTCACCACCTACGCGGCCCTCGCCGAAAACCTGCCCTCGGGTGAGGCTTACCGTCCCTCCGACGTCCTCACCATGTACGGCGGCAAGACCGTTGAGAATTACAACTCCGACGCCGAGGGCCGTCTCGTGCTCGCGGATGCCCTCGCCCGCGCCACACAGGACGCGCCCGACATGATCATCGATGTCGCGACCCTCACCGGAGCCTGCATGATCGCGCTCGGATTGCGCACCGCAGGCCTGATGGCGTCGGACGATCAAACTGCTGACCACATCCTTGACGCAGCGGAGGCGGCGGGCGAGGCGTTGTGGCAGCTGCCTATCCCCGAACATCTGCGCAAGGTGCTGGACAGCAAGGTGGCCGATATCCGTTCGGGAGGTCAGCGGTACGGCGGCGCCCTCGTGGCCGCGACGTTCCTTCACGAGTTCGTCCCCGAAGGCACCCCGTGGGCCCATCTCGATATCGCGGGCCCCGCCTTCAACGAGGAAGAGGCCTACGACTACGTGCCTAGCGGTGGCACGGGCTTCGGCGTCCGGACGCTCGTCGCGCTGGCGCAGTTCCTGGCCAGCTGATGCGGACGATCGCCACTGACGTCCTCATCGTCGGCGGGGGCGCCAGCGGGTTACTCGCCGCCATGGCGGCCCGGCGCCTGAAGCGCGAAGTGATCGTCCTCGAGGCCACCGAATCGGTGGGCGGTTCCACCGCCGCCTCGGGCGGAATGCTGTGGTTGCCCCAGAACGAGGCGATGCGCAAGCTCGGTGAATCCGACTCTGAGGAGGACGCCACCGCCTATCTCAACGCCGCCCTCGGCGCTGTCAACGAGATCTCGACGAGCGAGCGGCGCGCGGCATTTATCCGCACTGCTCCCAAATTGGCCCATTGGCTCGACGCCTCGAAACTGGCCCTCCAGCCAGTGCGCGGGCAGGCGGACTACCTTCCGGCCGCGCCCGGTTACCGCAAGCAGGGACGCGCGCTCTTAGTGCCCTCACTCGATAAGCGCATCCTGGGCCCATGGCTGGATCGGCTCCGCGTTCCCGTGACCTCCGGTCACGAGTTGCGCCCCCGGACCCCCACGGAGCTCCTCGGAGCCACCCGGGCGGTCGCCGGACGCCTGTTCACCACCGACCGCAACGTGGCCCGTGGCGGTGCCGCGCTCGTCATTGAGTTGTTGAACCGTGTCCTCGGCCAGGGCGTGAATGTCTGGACGGACGCCCGCATGACCGACCTGATCGTGGAGGACGGACGCGTGGTGGGGCTGCGCTGTCTCCGCGACGGCGAGGAACTGGAACTGCGCGCCAACGATGGCGTGATTTTGGCGGCTGGCGGGTTCGAGGGTAGCGAGGACGAGCGCGAAGAGAACCTGCCGCTCCCCACTGATCTCGCCTGGACCGCCGGTTGCCTTTCCAATGACGGGGCCGCCATCAATGCCGCCCAGCGCGCCAGCGCCGCCCTCGGCGGCATGAGTGATGCCTGGTGGCTCCCCATCATCATCGCCGACGGCAGCGTGCATCCGATCGATACGGAACGACGACTGCCCGGCTGCGTCATCGTCGACCAGGCGGGCTATCGCTTCGTGAACGAAGCGGGTCCGGCCTATCGGGTGGGCAAGGCGATGTACGACCGCAATCGCACCGTCCGCTCCGTGCCCGCGTACCTCGTCATGGACAACAAGTTCCGCGCCCGTTACGAACTCGGCCCTTGGTTACCGGGAGCGACTCCGCGCAGCGCCCTCGAGTCGGGCGAGATCGTCCGGGCCGACAGTTTGAGCGACCTGGCTACCGCCCTCGGCATCGATCGCGCGGGTTTACTTGGGACGGCCGTCCGCTTTAACGGGTTCGCGTCCAAGGGCAAGGACGAAGACTTCGGACGCGGCGAAACCCCCTTTGAAAGGGCCAAAGGGGACGCTACCAAGCGACGCAATCCCAACCTCGGAGAACTGGAGAAGGGTCCTTTCTGGGCCGTGAAGGTGTACCCAGGGGATCGCGGCACGAAGGGTGGCGTCCGCATCGACGCCGCGAGCCGGGCACTGCGTGCCGATGGCTCCGTGGTGCCGGGGCTCTATGCCACCGGTGGCAGCGCGGCCTCGATCGTCAAAACGAACGTCCCGGCAGAGGGAACGGCGCTGGCGCTGGCCTGCGTGGAGGCGTACCGGGCAGCCATGCACGTCTGCGGCCAACTCGACACGGTGGACGAGCTGTAGCCGGTCCTCTCGTTCGAGGTCGCTGGCGACCGGCTCGTCCGATTGACCACCGAATCAGGCTGATATCTGGGCCTCAAGACGCCGCTGCGACCCAGGGCCGAAATTCTGCCTGAGTTGTGCGTCAGCAGGAGGTTGCGGGCCACGCCTCAGCGGCCACGTTGCCGGGAGTTATAGTCGCGCATCCGTTGCGGATAGCCGACAACCGCAGGCTCATAAATCGGCAGCCGATGTTCCGAGGCGAACCGCCTGGCCCACTGCTCGGAAGCTACGGAGCGCCGTGTCCACTCCCCGTCGGCAGCCACGAGGAGCAGCGACGTGCGTGTCACGGTGGTCGGACGTTCGAGGAAGGCCTCGACACCGACACGCGTCCGGGCGAACTCGGCCAGGTGGGAAGCGGTGGGGTCAGCATCCGACGAGGGCGCACCCGAGGCAACCCCGGGTTCGCCCTTCCGCTTCCGTCCGAACCACGACACACCCGCAATCTACCCGGCGCTGGGCAGATCCCGCGTCCCCCAGGCGGGCAAGCCCCCGTCACTTTCGTAGGCATGCTTGGATAAGCTGCGAAGACATCGTCTCCGGCGTCACGCCATCCGATATCCAAGGAGTCCAGGTCATGGCCACAGAGGTCCAGCTTCCCGCACTCGGCGAGAGTGTTAGTCAAGGCACGATTTCCCGCTGGCTAAAGCAGGTCGGCGACCACGTCGACGCCGATGAAGGCCTCGTCGAGGTCTCCACCGACAAGGTCGACACTGAGATCCCCGCGCCCGCTTCGGGCGTGGTGCTCGAGATTCGCTTCGCCGAGGGCGACGACGCCCCGGTTGGGGCTGTGCTCGCCGTGATTGGCGATGCGTCCGAAGCCGTCGGGGCTGCCCCGGCCGCACCTCCCGTCGCTGTTGCCGCGCCCCCAGCCCCCGTCGCGCCTCCGGCTCCGGTGGCTCCAGTCGCGGCCCCCGCCCCGACCGCCGTTCCGGCGGCAGCCGCTCCCGCTGCGGCCCCCGCGGCTGCGGAGGGCACCCCGATCATCCTTCCGGCGCTTGGGGAGTCGGTGACGACCGGCACGGTCTCACGTTGGCTGAAGAGCGTGGGCGACACCGTGGAGCTCGACGAGCCCGTGGTCGAGGTCTCCACCGACAAGGTCGACACCGAGATCCCGTCACCGGCTGCTGGCACACTGCTGGCGATCCTGGTTCCCGACGATGAGGTGGCACCTGTCGGCGCCTCCCTGGGCATCGTCGGCACCCCCGCCGCCGCTTCGGTGGCTGTGCCCGTTCCTGCCGCCCCGGTGGCGGCTCCTGCCGCTCCCGCACCGGCCGTCGTCGCTGCCCCTCCGGTCGTCGTCGCTGCCCCGGCTCCTACCCATGCCGAGGAGGCCCCCCGCCGGGCGGCCTTCGAAGCCGAAGACGCCGGGTACGTGACGCCGCTGGTCCGCAAGCTGGCCGCCGAGAACAACATCAACCTGGCTTCGCTGGAAGGCACTGGGGTCGGCGGACGCGTCCGCAAGGCTGACGTCCTCGCGGCTGTGGAGGCTGGTCGCGCGAGCGGCGCGCCGGTCGCCGCCGCAGCGCCAATCGCGGCGCCCCCGGCCCCGGCACCCATGGCGGCACCCGCCGTGGTGGCGGCTCCTGTGGTGGCGGCTCCCGTAGTGGCGACTCCCGTCGTTGCGGCACCGGCTGCACCCGTGGCTCCCGCCGCCGCAGCACCCGCCGCCTCTTCGGGTGCAGTTCGCGGCACCACCGAGAAGGTCACCCGCCTGCGCGCCACCATCGCCCGGCGCATGGTCGAGTCGCTGCAGGTGTCCGCCCAGTTGACGGCTACCGTCGAGGTCGATCTCTCGCGCATCACGGCCATTCGGGCCAAGGCCAAGGACGCCTTCAAGGCGCGCGAGGGCGTGGGCTTGTCTTACCTTCCCTTCATCACGAAGGCGGCGGTCGAGGCACTCGTCCAGTTCCCGAAGGCGAACGCCACGATCGATACCGACGCGGGCATCATCACCTACCCCAACGGTGTGCACGTGGGCGTCGCGGTCGACACCGCGAAGGGGTTGTTGGTTCCGGTGATCCGCGATGCCGAGACCCTGAATGTCTCGGGGCTCGCCACCAAGATCGCCGACCTCGCCTCGCGCACCCGCTCGAGCAAGGTCACGCCGGACGAACTGTCGGGCGGCACCTTCACCATCACGAACTACGGCTCGGCTGGCACCTTGATGGACACCCCCATCATCAACCAGCCGCAGGTCGCGATCCTCGGCACTGGGGCGCTCGTGAAGCGTCCTGTGGTGGTCTCCGATTCACGCCTGGGCGACATCGTCGTCATCCGAGACATGATGTACCTGTCGATGTCGTACGACCATCGCCTCGTCGATGGCGCGGACGCGGCTCGCTTCCTGAGCGCTGTGAAGGCACGACTCGAAGAAGGTGACTTCGGCGCCGAGCTTGGCGTTTAGTCGCTGATGACGGTCGATTTCCGCTACATCGGGCTGGACACAGATCCCAGCACCCTGACCGATTACGTTCAGGCCTGGGATCTCCAGCGCGCCGTCCACGCGCAAGTGGCGGCCGGGGAACTGCCCAGCACGGTGCTGTACGTCGAGCATCCGCCGGTCTACACCGCGGGGCGCCGGACGTTACCTGAGGAACGTCCCCGCGATGGCACTCCCGTCGTGGATGTCGATCGCGGCGGCAAGATCACCTACCACGGCCCTGGCCAGCTTGTCGGCTATCCGATCGTCCGGCTCGGCGGGGCCATCGGCGTCGTCGACTACGTGCGTCGGGTCGAGGAGGCGCTGATCCGCCTCCTGGCCGATTTCGGGCTCACGTGCGGGCGGGTGGCCGACCGCACGGGCGTCTGGTTTGCCGCAGGCAACGGGCGTCCGGAGCGCAAGATCGCCGCTATCGGGATCCGGGTGAGCAAGCAGACCACGATGCATGGATTCGCGTTGAACGTGGCCTCCGATATGGGCTACTTCGACAACATCATCCCGTGCGGGATCGCCGACGCCGGCGTGACCTCACTGGCTGATGAGCTGGCAGCGACACCGCCTACGGTCGCCGAGGTGGGCCGCCTCCTAGAGCCCTACCTGGCCGACATGCTGGCCTTCGAGCCGTACACCATGTCCCCCGACGTCGTTGACCTCGTGCCCGTTCCCCCCCGTCCCACTGTTCCGATGGTCAGGTTATGAAACGTCTGAGCCTCGCGCTGCTCACGGTCATCTTCGGCCTGTGGTTCGCCGCCTCGGAAGCGGTCGTCATGGCGCTCATGACGAGCCCGGGCTACAACGGCGCCCCCACCAGCGCAGCGAGCGTGGGCATCATCTGGGTCTTGCTCTTCGTCGGGTGGATGGCCTACTACTTCGCCGCAACAAAGGCGGCCCATGATCCCGGGGCTGTGTCCTATGGGCGCCGCACCGCCGGGCTGTGGCCATGGGCGGTCGGGGGTGCCTTGGCCGGGTTGGCCTCCGCCGGCGTGTCTTGGCTCCTCACCAACTCGACCGGGGTGCCGGTTCCCGACGTCAGCGCCGCAATCCCGGGCATCGTCAGGGGCGCAATGTGGGTGTACGGCATGGCGATCCTTGGACAATGCGGTGGCACCGTCTTTCGTCGGTTCCGGCTTCCTGGCTGGATCGCACTGGCGGTCGGCCTCTCCCTCGGAATGGTGCTGATCGTGCTGGGCGGTGTCTTCGCGCCCATCAACCCTCTGGTCTACCTCCTCTGGCTCATCCTCGACGTAGCCCCCGGCACTGCTTTGGTGTGGTCGATCGTCTATTGGCTGGTTCTCTTTGGCCTCGGTTTCGGCCTCGGCTGGGCCGTCGATCGCGGCAGGGCACTCAAGGCCTGACAGGCTTTTCGCCCCACGGGAAAAAGTACATCTTCTGCCCCATCCGCCACCGGCACTATTGGCGACACTCCAGCGAGCTCATTTCTGTATGCGAGATGCACTGGGACCCATTTGACAGTGTCTTTTAGGCGCAACTACGTTTCAAACGATTTGCGCTGCGAAGCTATGGGGGGATCATCATGATGGGGAATACACCGATTCAGGGAATCACGCGTCGGACGCTCGCGCTCAGTGCGTGGTCGGTCCCTGTCATCGCGATGGTTGAGGCCGCGCCAGCGTTCGCAGCGTCGGGTGGCACCGACTTGACCGTTTCGATCGACGTCACGCCCACGGCTATCGCACTCGACACGCCGACGCCTTCGACGATGACATTGACGCTCACTAACCTTGGCCCTGGGGCCACAACGGGTGCCGTCTCGATCACCGTGAGCGCCCTTCATGGATTCGACACCTATGGCTCCATCACGCTCAGCGACACGGCGAACTGGTCTTTCAGTCAGTCATTTCCGACATGGACGTTTGTGCATTCCGGCATCATCCCTGCCGGCGGCAGCGTGACATTGACCGTGACCTATGTGATCACCGCCACCATGTGGTTGGACATGCCCCAACAAATCGTCTATCAGGCGACCCTGACGGCCACGAACGCCATCGATGACGGGGTTCTCACCAATGACACCGACGTCGCCTACGTGGGATGGGTTCCCTCCCCGTCCTGATCGACTGGGCTTCGCGTCGAGCCGTCGACACCTTCTCCCCTCACGTGCCCGCTCCAAGACGACGTAGGCTAGGCCGGTGACCGAACGCCGACTCCTCCGTATCGAGGCGCGCAACGCCGAAACCCCGATCGAACGCAAACCACCGTGGATCCGGACGCGCGCCACGATGGGCGCCGAGTACCGCGAACTGAGCTTGCTGGTGAAGAACGAGGGTCTGCACACGGTGTGCCAGGAGGCAGCGTGCCCCAACATCTTCGAATGTTGGGAAGACCGCGAAGCCACCTTCCTCATCGGGGGCGACTCGTGCACGCGTCGCTGTGACTTCTGCCAGATCGAGTCCCGCAAGCCCTCCGGCTACGACATCGGCGAACCCCTGCGGGTCGCTGAGAGCGTCCAAAAGATGGGGCTGCGGTACGCGACCGTGACGGGCGTCTGCCGCGACGACCTGGAGGACGAGGGTGCCTGGTTGTACGCCGAGACCATCCGGCAGATCCATCGCGTGAATCCCGGCGTCGGGGTCGAGATGCTCGCGCCCGACTTCTCGGGCAAGGACGAGTTCCTGAACCAGGTGTTCGACACACGTCCCGAGGTGTTCGCCCACAACGTCGAGACGGTGCCGCGGATCTTCCGCCGGATCCGTCCGGGCTTCGACTACGACCGCTCGCTGGGCGTGCTCACGAAGAGCCGCGTGGCCGGGCTGGTCACGAAGTCGAATCTGATCCTCGGCATGGGCGAAACACGCGATGAGATCTCGCAGGCGCTTCGCGACCTTCACGACGCCGGTGCCGAGTTGCTCACGATCACGCAGTACCTGCGCCCGTCCGCCCTGCACCACCCCATCGACCGTTGGGTCACCCCCGAAGAGTTCGAGGAACTCAAGGTCGAGGCCGACGAGTTGGGATTCGTGGGCGTTCTGAGCGGTCCCCTTGTACGATCCTCCTACCGCGCCGGACGCCTGTATCGCCAGGCCATGAGCGCTCGACAAACCAGCACCCGGAGCAGTTGATGGCAAGCGAAAAGGCGAAAGAACTCGCCAGGCAGCAGAAGGCCCTTCTCAAGGCCGAAAAGGAGCGCAAGCGCACCTCGACCGACCCCAAGGACTGGAATCAGCTGAAGCAGATCCGTGAGGCCTACAAGGTCACCGTTGAATACGATAAGCAACTCCCCTGGTTGCTGGGCGGGGTTGCCCTGGCGTCGATCGTCTTGGGTGTCGTGCTGGGTGTCGTCTTCGGCGGTGGTTGGACCATCTTGCTGTGGGGCATCACCGGTCTCATGATGGCGGCGGTCTTGTGCCTCCTGCTGCTGACCAATCGGGCCAAGGCGGCCTCCTACAAGCGGTACGCCGACCAGCCGGGGTCGGCCCAGGTTGCCTTGCAGATGTTGGACGCCAAGAAGTACAGCTACACGGCTGGCATCGCCGCGAACCGCAACATGGACCTCGTTCATCGCGTGGTGGGTCCGTGCGGCATTCTGCTGATCGGCGAAGGCAAGGGCGCCAAGCCGCTGCTCGCCGACCAAGCGAAGAAGCACGAGACGGTCGCCTACGGCGTCAAGGTGACCACTGTGATGATGGGCGACGGCGACGGCCAGGTGCCCCTGCCGAAGCTGGCCGACTACATCAAGAAGTTGCCCAGCACGCTGCAGCCCAGCCAGGTCAATGACGTGAAGAAGCGCCTGGTGAGCCTCGACAAGATCCGCACCCAGGCCCCCCTGCCCAAGGGCCCGATGCCCGCGATGAAGGGGAGCATGCGCCGGGCGATGCGCGGCCGCTGACCCTTGGCGAACCTTCTCAACGCCGAACCGATCGGCGCACCACGCGACCCGCATTCCTTGCTCGGTGGCGACCCGTTACGACGCTGCGACCCTGAGGTCGTGGACGCGGTCATGCTGCCCCTTGGTCCCTCCACGACCCCCGGAGCGCGCTGATGGCTGCACCCCTGGTGGTCGGTGAGGCCCTGCATTTGGAGTACCCGACCCGGGTCGTTTTCGACTCTGTCACGGTGGGGGTCGAAGAGGGCGACCGCATCGGGATCGTGGGTCGTAACGGCGACGGCAAGTCGAGTCTGATGGGGATGCTCGCCGGGCTCGTGGAGCCGCAGGCCGGTCGCGTAACCAGGCGCGGCGGCGTCACGTTCGGAATGCTGTCGCAAGGCGACGATCTCGATCCAGCACTGACCGTCGGCGCCGCCATCGTCGGCGATCGTCCCGAGCACGAGTGGGCCGGGGACGCCAAGATCCGCGACGTGATCGGCGGCCTGGTTTCCGACCTGCCCTGGGACGCGACCATCGGCACCCTGAGCGGTGGGCAGCGGCGCCGCGTCTCCCTGGCCGTGCTGCTGGTCGGCGAGTGGGACGTCATCGCCCTGGACGAGCCGACCAACCACCTCGACATCGATGGCATCGCCTGGCTGGCCGCGCACGTGAAGACCCGTTGGTCGAAGAACTCTGGGGCCTTGCTGGTCATCACCCACGACCGTTGGTTCCTTGATGAGGTGTGTACCGAGACCTGGGAGGTGCACACCGAAACGGTGGAACCGTTCGAGGGCGGCTATGCGGCCTACGTGCTGCAACGCGTCGAACGCGACCGAATGCTGGCTGCGACCGAGTCCAAGCGCCAGAACCTGATGCGCAAGGAGTTGGCGTGGCTGCGCCGGGGCGCGCCCGCGCGCACATCCAAGCCCAAGTTCCGGATCGACGCGGCGAACGTCCTCATCGAAGACGTGCCGCCGATCCGCAATCCGATCGAGCTTCAACGGCTCGCGGTCTCGCGCCTGGGCAAAGACGTGATCGACCTCGAAGAGGCGAGCGTGAGCTACGGCGAACGTGAAATTTTGCACAAAGTGACGTGGCGCATCGCCCCCGGGGAGCGGACCGGGATTCTCGGCGCCAATGGCAGCGGCAAATCCACGCTGTTGAGCCTCATCGCGGGCACCGTGCCGCCCGCCTCGGGACGGGTCAAGCGCGGCAAGACGGTGCGCCTCGGAATGCTGGACCAGCAGTTCAGTCAGCTTGCCGACATCAGCGGCGATCGCGTCCGCGAGGTGCTGGCACGCACCGAAACGACCTTCACCATCGATGGCAAAGACCTCACGCCGGCGCAATTGCTCGAGCGGCTCGGCTTCGCGCGCGAACACCTGTCGGCCCGCGTTGGGGAGCTGTCGGGCGGCCAGAAACGCCGCCTCCAACTGCTGCTCCTTCTGTTGAGCGAACCGAACGTCATCGCCCTCGACGAGCCGACGAACGACGTGGACGCCGACATGCTGGCCGCGATGGAAGACCTCCTGGACTCCTGGCCCGGGACCCTTCTTGTGGTCTCCCACGACCGCTACCTGCTCGAGCGGGTCACCGACCAGCAGTACGCGATCTTCGACGGACGGTTGCGCCACCTGCCCGGCGGCGTGGACGAGTACCTGCGGCTGCGCCGCGAGCAAGCCAAGACGCGTGACACGCGCAAGGCTGCTTCCCGGCCCGCTGCCACTGACGACGCTTCAGGGATGTCCAGCGCCGAACGGCGGGCGGCCCAGAAGGAAGTGGCAGCGATCGAACGGCGCCTTGGCAAGTTGGCCACCGAGGCCAACTCGTTGCACCAGCGCATGGCCGAGCACGCCCAAGCCGACCACACCGGCCTCGTGAAGCTGGCGGACCAACTGCAGGTTGTCGAGGGTGAGACGGCTGAGCTTGAAGAACGCTGGCTGGAACTCTCCGACCTGATCGACTAAGGCGCGTCCGGGCTCAGCAGGCCTGGAGCCCAGCGCCTTCCTGCCGTCCGGCCCCCATTGCTGCCATTCCGCTGCGCCAGCCCCTGTCGTCCCACGCGTCCCCCTTGTCCACTTTGCTGGCGATGGGCGTCATAGCTGGCGATATTTCGCAAGCAAAGACGCTGATCGCCAGCAAAGTGAGCCTGCCAGAGACGGCATGGGCCGTGGCCGAGCGCGAGCCGTAGCCCCGTGCTTTGCCTGATGCGGCACAGCGTTCAGCGGCGGACGACGACCGTCCCCAGCATCAGGTCGTTGAGCGCGCGGCGCTCGGCCCCGATCACAACCGTGGGGATCACCAAGCAGATCAACGCCTGCCGCACGATCGGACGCCAGAACCCCAAGGGCTCGCTGTCGATCCGGGTCACCCCGATCCGCGCGAGGAGCTGCCCGGGCGTCGACCCGCTGGCGACGATGAACCCGGATGTGAGGACGAAGAACACACCCAGCACCAGGAAGCTGCGGGGTGCGGAGTCGCGGAGCACCGACGTCCCGAAGAAGAGCACCGCGAGGCCCATGGAGACCGCCCAGTCGGCCACCAGCGCCGCGATGCGACGGCCCCAGGTGGCCAGGGAACCCCGTCCGACGGCGGGCAACCCCAGGGTGGCCCCCGGATATGTCTCAGCAGGCGTACTCATCGGGGCGAGCGTACCGGGGTGGGTGTTACATGGCTGAAACATGGACGCAACTGACCGGAAATGCCCGGTCCGTAGGTTGGTCCGTGAAGCCACCACCGCATCTCGGTGGGACAAGCCTGTGGAGGAAGAATGTTCAAGAGCGCCGACGAGTTGTTGGCCTACGTGAAGAACGAGGGCATCGAGAACATCGATGTTCGGTTCTGCGACCTGCCTGGTGTCATGCAGCACTTCACCGTGCCTGCGGCCACCTTTGGTCCGGAGGTTTTCGAGGACGGTCTGTCGTTCGACGGTTCCTCCATCCGCGGGTTCCAGAAGATTCACGAGTCCGACATGACCTTGATGCCGGACCCGACGACGGCTTACGTCGATCCGTTCCGCGCCTCCAAGACGCTGAACGTGAACTTCTTCGTCCATGACCCCCTCACCAAGGAGGCCTACAGCCGCGACCCGCGCAACATTGCGCGCAAGGCCGAGGCGTACCTCCGCTCCACCGGCATCGGCGACACCGCCTACATGGGCCCCGAGGCCGAGTTCTACGTGTTCGACTCCGTGCGGTTCGAGACGAAGGCCAACGCCGGGTACTACCACATCGATTCCGAGGCTGGCGCCTGGAACTCGGGCACCGAAACCGAGCGGGGCGGCGACGCCAACCGCGGCTACAAGGTCAAGTACAAGGGCGGCTACTTCCCGGTGGCACCTGTCGACCACTTCGGTGACCTCCGCGACGTCATGGTGAAGCACCTGCAGGACGTGGGCATCGTCGTCGAGCGTGCGCACCACGAGGTCGGCACCGCCGGCCAGTCTGAGATCGCGACCCGCTTCGATTCGCTGCTCAACGCCGCCGACAACCTGATGAAGTACAAGTACATCGTCAAGAACACCGGCTGGGAGGCGGGCAAGACCGTCACGTTCATGCCGAAGCCGATCTTCGGTGACAACGGTTCGGGCATGCACGTCCACCAGTCCATCTGGGAAGGCGGCAAGCCGCTCTTCGCCGACGAGGCTGGCTACGGCGGCCTGTCGGACCTGGCTCGTTGGTACGTGGGCGGCCTGCTGCACCACGCCCCCTCGCTGCTGGCGTTCACGAACCCGACGGTGAACTCCTACCACCGCCTGGTGCCGGGCTTCGAGGCTCCGGTCAACCTGGTCTACTCGAGCCGCAACCGCTCGGCCTGCATCCGCATCCCGATCACCGGCCCGAACCCGAAGGCCAAGCGCATCGAGTTCCGCTGCCCCGACCCGTCGGCCAACCCGTACCTCGCGTTCGCGGCCATGCCTGCTCGCCGGTCTGGACGGCATCCAGAACAAGATCGAGCCCCCGGCCCCGGTCGACAAGGACCTCTACGAGCTGCCCCCGGACGAGCACGCGACCATCAACACGGTCCCCGGCTCCCTCGGCGAAGTTCTGGACGCCCTTGAGAAGGACCACGACTACCTGCTCGCAGGCGACGTGTTCACCTCCGATCTCATCGAGACCTGGATCGACATGAAGCGCGACGACATCGACGCGATCCGTCTTCGTCCGCACCCGCACGAGTTCGAGATGTACTACGACCTCTGAGTCCTCAGTAAGGCTCAGACTCAGCGTCGCGAGGTCTCCGTACTTCGTCGATTACGACCGGTGAGCCACCGCTCACTGGTGTGAACTTCCCTGCAGGCGGGGGTCCGACTTCGATCGGGCCCCCGCTTGCTGCGTCACCAAGCTTTGCCGAAGTTTCGGGCTGATCGCGCCTGAGGGCGTGAGGCCTTGACGGCACGACTACACCAAGGACCTCGGGTGGGGCCATGGTCCATGACTTTGCTGACCTTTGGACCACTCTGCTGGGGATACCCGTCTTGACTGGCGCAATATCGCCAGCAATGAAGCCGAACGCCAGCAGAGTGCGGCTAACGCCAGCAAAGTGAGTGGGTCACAGTTTCGCCGGGGGGCGTCCCCGGAAGAGAATCAGAGACATGTCCGACCATCGACGACGGGAGGCCCCCATGTTGGAGCCCGAAGACCGCAGTACCGATCCGGTGTCGGACGATGGCCGAGCCTTGCCGTCCGACGTGCGGCCCCCCGACTCGTCGGACCTCGAGCGGGTCGTCCCCGACGATCCCCACAAGGAGCAGGCGCTGAACCCCGAGGACGACCTCGCTACTGAGGCCGCCATCACCTGGGCGACGGATCCGCCAAGCTCGTTGGGTGGGGGCGCCAGCTGGTGAGCACGACGTCCACAGCGGCGGCGTGGCGAGCCGTCATCGGCTTCGGGTTCGTCAGCCTCGCGGCCGACATGGTCTACGAGGGCGCCCGGTCGGTGTCGGGGCCGCTGCTGGCCTCGCTCGGGGCCTCCGCGGTGCTCGTGGGCCTGATCACCGGCGCAGGCGAGGCGATGGCCTTGGTCTTGCGCGTGGTGTTCGGACCGCTCGCCGATCGAACCGGTGCCTATTGGTCCCTCACGATCATCGGTTACGGCCTCACCGCGGTGTGCGTCCCGCTGCTCGCGATTACGCCCGCGGTGGGCGCGGCCGGGCTGGGGTTCGCGTGCGTCCTGCTGCTGGCCGAGCGGACGGGCAAGGCGATCCGCTCCCCCTCGAAGTCGGCGTTGCTCGCCGAAATGGCCCGCCAGGTCGGACGCGGACGAGGCTTCGGCGTCCACAAGGCCATGGACGAGGTGGGGGCCTTCGCCGGACCGCTGCTCGTCGCCGCCCTCATCGGCGCCACCGGTCTCATCGCCCCAGCCATGGCCTGGTTGGCGATTCCGGGTGCCCTCTGCATGCTCCTGCTGTTCTGGTTGCGCGCCAAGACGCCCACCGACCTCGGCTCCAAGGCACCGACGTCGTCCGGTCGCGGCTGGTGGGCTGAAACCTTCGGGACGCACCTCGGACGCCCGTTCTTCTTGTTCGCGGCCTGCTCGGCCCTGACCACGGCGGGATTGGTCACCTTCGGAGTGATCTCCTTCCACCTCGACGCCGCCCACCTGATTCCGCTCGCCGCGATCCCCGTGGCGTACGCCGCCGGGCAGGCGACCTCAGGCCTCGTGGCGCTCGTCAACGGCTACGCCTACGACCGGGTCGGCGCTCGGGTGCTGTTCGTCCTGCCGGTGCTGGTGGCGGTGGTCCCAGCGTTGGCGTTCACTCGGACCGCCTGGATCGCCGTCGCGGGCGTCCTGTGCTGGGGGGCCGCCAGCGGGCTGCAGGATTCGACCGTCAAGGCGCTGGTCGCCGATCTCGTGGAACCTGATCGACGCGCCACCGCCTACGGGGTGTTCGCGGCCATCCAGGGCGGCGCCGCCATCCTCGGCGGCGCGGCGGCCGGCTTCTTGTACGAGACGTCCCTGCCCACCCTGATCGCCCTGGTCGCGGCGACCCAGGTCGCGGCAGCCGTCTTGCTGTGGCTCACGATCCGACGGCACGGCACGGGTAGCGGCACCGCATCGTGAGTACGGCTTGGCGCCGCGCCTTACGATCAACGCCAACCCCACCCAAACCATGCTGAATACCGAGGCTCAAGTCGCCCACGAGAAGCAAGGGCCGAATTCAGCATGAGTTGGGTGAGCCCCAGTTCCGACGAAGCGCGCGCCTCCAACAACGATTCTGCGTCGCTCGACGAAAATGTCATTCCCATTACCCCTTGCCAGAGGCATGTGAGGTCCAGTGCGACCTCGTCGACTGACGCACATTTGCTGTTGGCGCCCACTTTCGGCGCCATGCGGGCACCTTGCGCCTCGATCAACAGCTCATCTCAGACCCCGCTGCCCGCCTGGCTCAAACCACCGCCGGCAGGCGCCTCAAAAGGCCGGTCTTGACACTCCGCCGCACCACACCGCCCGATCACATACGGTGACCAAGTCATGACAGCCGTCTACCCGCTCCCCGACGACGCTCACGCCGGCCTCAACGCCGACCACTTGCACACCCACTGATAAAAGTCGGGTCGGGGGCGCGGCTGCGGCTTCTTGTACGGGACGTCGCTGCCCACCCTGATCGCCCTGGTCGCGGCGACCCAGATCGGCGCCGCCGTCTTGCTGTGGCTCACGATCCGACACCATGGGAGCGGTGCGGCAGGATAGGCGCCGTGATCTCCATCGGTGGCCAGGCCCGCGACGTGCTGCGGTCCGCCCGCCAGCTGGCGGCCCGCGCTCAGGGGGCGCTCAGCGCCTTGGCCGGGGCGACCACGGCGGTCACCGCCGCCTTCGACCGCCTGCGCACCGCCCAGCTGCGCCACGAGCTGGCCGGGATGCCGCTCGACAAGCTCCGCCAGGCCAGCACCGAGCGCCTGCTGCTCGCGCCTTTGACCGACGCGGGCTTCAGCACCGTGGGCGACCTCTTCGATCGGCCCGCCGAAGAGCTGGCCGTCGTGCCCGGGATGGGCGAGGCCACAGCCCGGGCCGTCGCCGGAGCCGTTTCGCACCTGTGGGAGGTGGCGGGACAGGACGTCCGGTTCCGGATCGACCTCGATCCGGCGAACCCGGACGGGGATGCGCTGGTCCGAGCGCTGGCCCGCTATCGGTCGGTGCGGACGGCCATCGCGCCCGTCCGCGATACCGCCGAATCGCTGGCCACCTCGCTGCCCGTCGCCCTCGCGGACGCTCGTCCCACCGCCTGGGGCCTGCGCTGGATGTTCACGCGCGATGCCGCCACGAAGGCCCGCGCGCAGGCGGCGCTCGACTGGCTCGCCGCCCAGGTGGCCGAGCCGGAGCTCGAGCAGCACTTTGACGCCGTGGACAAACGCCTCGCCGAACCCCAGCCGAACCCGTGGCCCGATTTCGAGAAGCGGGCCTCCGACTATTACGCCTGGTTGTCGGAGCTCGTGCCCCTCGGCCTGGAGTCGGCGGCGCACGGCCACCTGTCGGACGAACTCGTGGCCAGCATCGAAGGCATCACGCTCAACGATCGCCTGCGCACCGTGAGCCTGCGTGGCTACCAAGCGTTCGGCGCGAAGTTCGCTCTCGGGCAGCGGCGCGTGCTGCTGGCCGACGAGATGGGCCTCGGCAAGACCATCCAGGCGCTCGCCATGCTCGCCCACCTCAAGGCCGAAGCCCCCTTTGGACGCACGCCACCGCGCTTTCTCGTCCTCTGCCCAGCCAGCCTCATGAGCAACTGGGCGCGCGAAACCACGGCCCGCACCCAGCTCGCCGCGACGGTGATCCACGGGGACGATCGGCAAGATGAGGTGACAACCTGGCTGACTTCGGGCTCGTTAGGGATCACCAGTTACGAGACCGTCCAGCGCCTCGAGCTGCCCGCCGACCTGGTGTTGGACGCGCTCATCGTGGACGAAGCCCACTACGCCAAGAACCCCGAAGCGCGCCGCAGCCAGGCCGTCGCCCGCCTCGCCGGACGCTCGCAACGCGTGCTCTTTCTCACCGGCACCCCCATGGAGAACGGGGTCGAGGAGTTCGAGGTGCTGGCGCAGATGCTGCAACCGGACGTGTCCGTCCCGGGCAGCGCGCGAACGCTCGGCGCCGTCGTCTTCCGCCGCAAGATGGCCCCCGTCTACCTGAGGCGCAACACCGAGGACGTTCTCGTCGAACTGCCCGAAAGAGTGGAATCCGAGGATTGGGTGGATTTCACCTCCTGGGATTGGTTCGCCTATAGGCAGGCCGTCCTTGAGGGCAACTTCATGGCGATGCGGCGCGCGGGCTTTCACAGCACCGACCCCGCCCGCTGCGGCAAGGCGGATCGTCTCGTGGCCCTCGTCGAGGAGGCCGCCGCCAACGGGCGCAAGACGGTCGTCTTCACCTTCTTTCGGACGCTCGCCGAGCAGCTTGCTGCCACGCTGCCGAAGCCGGGTCGCCCGCAGGTCTTTGGTCCGCTGACCGGCTCGGTGCCCCTTGAGAAGCGCGCCGCCCTGCTGGACGACTTCACCAACTGCCCCGAACCCGCCGTGCTCATCGCCCAGATCCAAGCGGGAGGCGTCGGGCTCAACATCCAGGCGGCGTCCGTGGTGATCCTGTGCGAGCCGCAGCTCACCCCCACGATCGAGGAGCAAGCGATCGCCCGGGTGCATCGCATGGGGCAGGTGCGGGGCGTCCAGGTGCATCGGCTGCTGAACCCGGACGGGGTGGACGAACGCCTGCACCAACTGGCGGCGCTGAAGGCCTCAGAGTTCGACGAGTATGCCCGCCGCAGTTCGTTGGCCGAAGCCTCTGACGACGCCGTGGACGTGCTCGATCAGGACCTGGCCGCCAAGATCATCGCCGAAGAGCAGGAGCGCCTGAACGCCACCGATGCCGGCCCGGCACCCTCG
The DNA here is from genome assembly GCA_016716635.1 of Micropruina sp. GTDB lineage: Bacteria > Actinomycetota > Actinomycetes > Propionibacteriales > Propionibacteriaceae > JADJVZ01. Next base: position 266,134 of record JADJVZ010000011.1, on the reverse strand, counting down.
GCCCCCTAAGCGTCCCCCGCCACAGCGGTCATCTGGTGACCCTTCTTGCGCTTGTCGTCCTCGCTTGCTCTACAGCGCGAGCAAGGACGACGACACAAGCAACGTCGCACAGAGGGGCGCCGCGCCGCGGGGGCGGCTAGGCTGCCGCCGTGAGCCCCGCCCAGCACCTGGTCGCCGTCCTCGGCCGCGGCGTCGTTGATCCCGACGCGCCCATTCTCTCCGCCGACGACCTCGGCGCTACCCGGGGCGACGGCATCTTCGAAGTCACCCGGGTGGTGACCACCGAGGGCGTGTCGCGGGTCGATCACCTCGACCGGCACCTGGCCCGGTTCCGCACCTCCGCTGCCCGGCTGGCCCTGCCCGCCCCCGACGCGGACGCCTGGCAGTCGCTGGTGCACGAGGCGGTGGCGGCCTGGCACGTCCCCGGCGAGGCCGCGCTCAAACTGGTGTGGACCCGGGGCCGCGAGAATGTCCCCAGCGGACCCACCGGTTACCTCACCCTGACCGCCCAAGACCCCGCCGCGCTGGCCGCCTCCCGGGCTGGCATCACGGTGGCGAGCATCCCCCGCGGCTATGCCTCGGACGCCTTCGGCGACGCCCCGTGGCTGCTGGGCGGCGTCAAATCGCTCTCCTACGGGGTGAACCTCGCGGCGCGGAGGGCCGCCGCCGAGCGCGGCGCGGAGGAAGCCTTGTTCGTCTCCACCGACGGGTACGCCCTCGAGGGTCCGACGGCGGGCCTCATCGTGGCGCGCGACGATGAGTTGATCACCAGTCCCACCGGCGCCACCGGCGTCCTCCCTTCGATCACGGTCGCCGTGGTGACGGAAGCCGCCGAGGCGGCGGGGGTGCGCGTCCGGCGCGCCCTCCTGCGTCCCGCCGACCTGCCCCACTCCCAGGGCGCCTGGTTCGCCTCGTCAGTGAAGGGCGTGGTGCCGATCGTGAGCCTGGACGGCGTGCCCGTGCCCCACGATCCCGAGATCACTCGGACGCTCGTGGCGGCCGCCGGCTTCGATCGCTGATCCGAAACATCCCCGTCAGCATCCGCTGTGGACGGTACGTCCATGGCCGAAGCTGACAGGGATGCGACGGACGGGCTCCTCGGTGTACTAGGCCGTCGACTGCGCCGGACGTTGCAGCAAGACGCCGAAGTTGGCGGAACCCATCGACTGCATGAGGGACAGCCACAAGGGCAGGAACATTTCGAGGCCCCGAGCGGCGGTGAGCGCGCCCAGGTCGACGATGTCGGTGTGGCCCAACTCGGCGATCAGCCCCGCCGCCCGACCGCGGGCATCGGAGTCATCGCCGGCCACAAAGACGCTGAACGGACCAGCGACGAGCGACGGGTCGACCATCACCGCGGCGGTGACGGTGTTGAGTCCCTTGACGATCCGCGCCTGGGGGTACGCGCGCTGAAGCCGCTCGGCCAGCGAGTCGGTGTTGCACACCGTGAGGCTCGGCGGGAAGCCGTGGGAGAAGTCGAGCGGATTCGACACGTCGATGACGACCTTGCCCGCCAGGTTCGCCTCCCCGGCGGCGGCGAGAATCTCCTCGGCGTGCACCCCGTTGCCCGCGTGGACGATCATCGCCCCGTGCGAAGCCGCCTCGGCGAACGTCGCGAAGCTCACCCCGGGGTGCTCGGCCAGCCACGCGACGAGCCCTTGCTCCGCGCGGGCGGTGTCCCGCGTCCCGAGCCAGACCGTGTGGCCCACCTCGGCCAGCCGTCCCGCAAGCGTCCGTCCCACCACACCGGTGCCCAAGACTGTGATGTTCATCGGATCCTCCCATCCATGGGTTCCCTGGCCGGTCGACACCGATCGCACCGCCGACACTGCCTAGGCTAGGCGGGTGGCGCGCTTTCGTCCCTCCCGCGACTGGATCAATGACCCCAATGGGCTCATCGTCCACGGCGGGCTGTGGCATCTCTTCTTCCAAACCAATCCCGAGGGCGTCGACTGGGGCACCATGTCGTGGGGGCACGCCACCTCCCCGGACCTCGCCACCTGGACCGAACACGCCGTCGCGTTGCCCTGCACGGCCGAGGAACAGATCTTCTCGGGGTCGGTCGTCCACGACGTCGCGAACACCTCAGGCTTGGGCCGCGACGGGGTCGCCCCGCTCGTGGCGGTCTACACCTCCCACTACTCCCCCGGCTCCCCGCGCCACGGCACGCAGGCCCAATCGCTGGCGTCCAGCACCGACGGCGGGTTCACCTGGACGCCGTTCCCGGGAAACCCCGTCCTCACCCGGGGTACGCCGGACTTTCGCGACCCCAAGGTCTTCCGGGAGGTCGACGGTTGGACGATGGTCGTCGTCGAGGCCGCCGACCACCTGGTGTTGCGGTACCGCTCGCCGGACTTGCGGGCCTGGACGTTGGACGGCTGGCTGCGCGTCCCCGGCGAGGGACTGGTGGAATGCCCAGACGTATTCCCGCTGGCCATTGAGGGAGAGCTGCACGAGGTGCTGCTGGTGAGCGTGGGGCCCGTGGCTCCGGGGCGGGGAACGGGCATGCGGTACACGATCGATCCGGTGTGGCGGCAGGGCGAACCGGATCCCACGGACCTCGGCGAGACCCCCTGGCCGCTGCTCGATCACGGCCCCGACTGCTACGCGGGCACAACGTTCAACGATGCCCCGGACGGGCGGCGGATCTTCCTCGCCTGGATGAGCAACTGGGACTACGCCGCGGACGTTCCCCTCGATGGCGGCCGCGGCCGGATGACCACCCCGCGCGAGCTGTCGCTGGTCCGCGGCGAGGAGGGCCCGGTACTGCGGCAATGGCCGGTGGGCGTGCCCGAGGCGGCGTTCGTCCAGGTAGCTGACGAGGCTGGCACCGAAACCTTCGACGAGGGCGGGACGCGCGTGACCACCACGCTGGCGTGGCGTCCGCCCGCACCTTAGGCTGACGCGGTGCCTGCCGTCCTCACGTTCCTACCGCTCGCGATCTTGATCATCGCGGTGCCGGGTCCGAGCGTGCTGTTCGCCGTCGGACAATCGCTAGCGAATGGGCGCCGCGCGGCCCTGCTCTCGGTGCTGGGCAACGGGTTGGGCGTGGCCGTCCAGGGCGTGGCCGTCTCGCTGGGACTGGGCGCGCTGTTGGCGGCGGTGAGTGGATCACTGCTGGTGCTCCGCGTGCTCGGCGGGCTCTACATCGTGTACCTGGGCATCCAGGCGTGGCGCGGCGCGGGCACCGAGCAGTCGGCTCCGGCGCCGGCCCGCGGCACCTCGCACCTCTTGGGGCGCGGCTTCCTGGTCGGGCTCAGCAACCCCAAGACGTTCATCTTCTTGTCGGCGTTCCTGCCCCAGTTCGTGACCCGGGCCTCGGAGGCCACCCTGCAAATGCTGGTCCTAGCTGCCGCGTTCGCCGCGCTGGCCATCGCCGGGGATTCGCTGTGGGCCCTCGGGGCCGCCCAGGCGCGCGCCTGGTTCGGCGGGGACGCGCATCGACTCGTGCAACTGCGGCGCACCGGGGCGGTGATGCTGGTGGGCCTCGGCATCTTCACGCTGGCCTCCGGCGCCGATTCTTCGCCGTGACCGGCCCGCAGGAGGGGGCGGTCGCCTGGATCGACCTGTTCCTCGATATTCCCCGTGCGGACTTTGAGGACGGCCTTGCCTTCTGGGCGTCCGTGACTGGCTGGACGCCCTCGCCGCGGCGCGGAGAACAAGATCAGTTCGTCACCCTTCTCTCTGCCTCGGGCGACTCGTGGCTGAAGCTGCAGGCGGTGGCTGGCCCGGCTGGCGTGCACCTGGACCTCGACACTCTTTCTCGCCGCGCAGCGACGGCCCGGGCGCTGGAGTTGGGCGCCACTCCGGCGTGGACCTACCACGACGTCGAGGTGCAACGCTCCCCCGGCGGCTTCACCTTCTGTCAGACGGTGGGCACGTCGGCCCGCGTCGTCGATCGTTCCGAGCCGGTCATCGTCGACCAACTCTGCCTCGACATTCCCCCCGCCCTCTGGGAGACCGAGGTGGCGTTCTGGACGGCGTTTACCGGGCGGACGCCCGCGACCGGAAGCCGCGCCGAGTTCGTTGTGCTCGGACGGACAGGGCAACTGCGCCTGCTGCTGCAGCGCTTGGACGACGGCTCGGGCCCCGTCCGCGGCCATCCCGACCTCGCGGCCCGCGATCGCGCGGCGGCAGTCGTCCAGCACCGTGAGCTAGGGGCGGACGTGATCGGCGTCCACGAGCGCTGGACGGTCATGCGGTCGCCCTACGGCCAGGTCTACTGCCTCACCGACCGCAACCCCATGACGGGGACGCTGGGAACCTAGGCCCAGCCGCCGTGGTGGCCCCGGACGTGCGAAAGCCCGCTCACACGGAGCGGGCTTGGGCCTCAGCGAATCGGCAGGGACAGTTTCGCCTGCGTCTTCATGACGGCGACGTCGAGCGGATCGCGACGAGCGGTTCGACGTTCTTGGATGGTCGGGCGGGTGGATTGCTGGCGCGTGCGCCGTGGGAGATGCAACATGGCGGCCTCCTTGGCTGCGAGTTGAAAGGGGTTGAGGGGAAGAGAGGTGCCTGCGCGGCGCCCAAAGTCGGGGGGCAGGGCGCCGCACAGCGGGGGCCGCTTTAGACGGCGCGCACCACGTGGCGTCGCAGACGAGGCAGGTTCCAAAAGGCGCGGCCCTCGGGGGCGGGGCGCGGATCAGACTGCGCCAAGATCTCGAGGTCGTGAACCACGCGCTGGCGGTCCCTGTCTGTCACGGTGTAACTCCACATACCTCTAGTGTGGGGAGGATTTTCGTTCGGCACAAGCAATGAATTCCGTACGATCATTCGGTATTACCGTACTATTGACCTGTGTTCGATCTCAACCGTTTGCGCATCCTTCGAGCCGTCGTTGCGAGTGGCTCGGTGAACGAAACAGCTCGCCGTTTGGGCTACCGTCCCTCGACCGTGAGCCAGCATTTGAAGACCCTGAGCACCGAGGTCGGCTTCCCGCTGGTCGAACACGTGGGACGCGGGATTCGTCCCACGCCCGCAGCGGTGGAGTTGTCCAAGGCGTCCGTCGAGGTGCTGGACGCGAACGCCCGCCTTGAGGCCACCGCCCGCGAGTTGCGCAGCGGTGTGAAGAAGCGGCTGACCATCGCCACCTTCGCCTCAGCCGCTTACGCCTGGATGCCGTCCATCACCCGCACCCTGCGCCGCGAATTTCCCGGCCTTACGCTGGAACTGTCCATCAACGAGGCCGAGGGAGTCGAGTCCGCGGGCCGCGCCGACATTGAGATTCACACCGAACTGTTGAGCGAAACGACCCCGGTACCGCCCGCCTACGGGCGCCGCGTGCTCGGGATCGATGACTTCGTGATGGCGCTGCCACTGGAACATCCGCTGGCCGATCGGGAGACGGCCGATCTCCGCGATTTCGCCGATGACGAGTGGGTGCAATACGACTTCCGCGACCACGTCGCCACGCGGATCACCGCCCTCTCCTGCGCCGAGGCGGGGTTCACGCCGCGCTACGTCGCCCGCGCCCAAGACCACGTGACGGGCCTGGCGTTCGTCTCCGCGGGCGTGGGGGTCACCGTGGTGCCCCAACTAGCCTCACACTGGTCGGACTTCGACGTCGCCTACGTACGTCCGCTGAACCCGACGCCGCAGCGGCGGATCGTCGCGCTGGTTCGCGACCGCGCCGGGACGAACCCCGCCGCCATCCGCACCGTGGCGCTGCTGTCGGCGCTCGGACGCGAGCTCGGGCGCAGGGCGTCCTAGCCCAAAGGCCTCGGCCGGATCAGATCCGGAGCCGACGGAAGATCGGGTCGGGGATGTGCTTCAACGCAAACATCACGAACCGGAACGCCGGGGGCACCCACACGAGCTCCTTGCCGGCGTCGACGGCCACCACAATCTGCCGAGCCGCCTCGTCGGCATCCAGGGTGAGGGGCGCCTCTTTCACGCCCGCGCTCATCTTGGTGCGCACCTGCCCCGGACGCACGACAGTGACCCCGACACCCGCGGGCGCCAACGCCTGGCCAAGGTTGCGGTAGAACGCATCCACACCGGCCTTCGACGAGCCGTAGACGAAGTTCGAACGACGGACCTTCTCGCCCGCCACGCTGCTCAGCGCGACGATCTTGCCGTGCCCCTGCGCGGTCATGCGCTGCCCCAGCAGGACGCCCACGCTCACCGCGCCGGTGTAGTTCAGCTGCGCCAACTCGACGGCCTTGGCCTGGTCCTGCCACAACTGCTCGGCATCACCCAGCAGTCCGAACGCAACGATGGCCACGTCGATGTCGCCCTGGGCGAAGGCCTCGTCCAGCACCGCCGGATGCGAGGCGAAGTCGAGGGCATCGAAGTCGATGGTCTGAACGTCCGTGGCGCCCCGATTCACCAGATCGGCGACCGCGTCGTCCGTCCGGGTGCCGGGACGACAAGCCAGGACGATCTTCGCCGGCTGACGCGCCAGGTAAGCCGCGCAGACGGCCAGCCCGATGTCGGACGTGCCCCCCAACACCAAGATGGATTGGGGGTTTCCGGTGGCGTCGATCATGCAAGTTCCAATCTGCGGGCCATGTCAGAGGCGAAGACCCCATCGGGGTCGATGCGGCGGCGGACATCCAACCACTCCCCGATGCGGGGATACATGGCATGGAAGGTGGCGGCGTCGGTCCGCGAATCCTTCGCGGTGTAGAGGCGTCCGCCAAACTCGAGGATCCGCGCGTCGAGGTCGCGCAGGAACGGCGTGAGGCCCGCTTTGATGGGGAAGTCCACGCACACGTTCCAGCCCGCCATCGGGTAAGACAGCGGTGCGCGGTTGCCCTCGCCGAACAACTTGAACACATTGAGGAAGGAGTAATTCCCCGACGCCTGAATGTCGCCGATGATCGCCTTGAACTCGTCGATCGCCTGCGGCGGCACCACGAACTGGTACTGCAGGAAGCCCGCCGGACCGTAGGCCCGGTTCCAATCGCCGAACATGTCCAGCGGGTGGTAGAAGCCGGTGAGCGACTGGATCTTGCCCGTGTAAGTACCGGACTTGGCGTACCACAGCTCGCCGAGGGCGGTGAAAGTCAGCTTGTTGGCCAGCCCGTTCGGGAAAATGTCGGGCAGGCTCACCAGCGGCTTGGCCGTGAACGCCAGCGGGTTGGACTTCAGCTTGGCGGGCAGTTCGTCCAGCGTGGCGAGGTTGCCGCGCGAGAGGGCCGCGCGTCCGAGCTTGGGCGGGGCCGAGATGGCGTCGAACCAGGCCGACGAGTAGGCGTAGCGCGCCTCGGAGCCGTCGGAGTGGACGGCGATCGTCTCATCGAGGGAGTGTGTCGAAATGCCGTCGGCCTTGAAGTAGGCGGTCTCGGTGCGCTCGAGTTCGAGGGTGGCCCGGACGATGATCCCCGTGAGGCCAATGCCGCCGACGGTCGCCCAGAACAGCGAGGCGTCCGGATCGTCCGGGCTGCCGCCGGGAGTGAGGGTGAGCGTCCGACCGTCCGCCACGAGGAGGTCCATCGAGACGACGTGGTTGCCGAACGAACCGGCGCTGTGGTGGTTCTTGCCGTGGACGTCGCACCCGATCGCGCCGCCGACGGTGACCTGGCGAGTGCCGGGCAGGACCGGGATCCAGAAACCGAACGGCAGGCAAGCCTTCATCAGGGTGTCAAGGCTCACGCCCGCGTCCACATCGACCGTGGCCGAGGCGGTGTCGATGCGGTGAATGATCGAAAGCCCGCCCATGTCGATCACGACGCCGCCGGCGTTTTGGGCGACATCGCCATAAGAGCGCCCGAGCCCCCGGGCAAGCACCCCGCGGCCACCGTCCGCGGCGCGCTGCACCGCTTGGGTGAGTTGGGTGACGGTGGTCGGACGGACGACGTCCGCGACGGTGGCGGCCGTGCGGCCCCAGCCGGTGAGTGAGGTCTTCTCGTTGGTAGCCATTGACTGCGAGTCTATCCCTGCCATCAGGGTCGAGGTTTGGCCAAGATGGGGGCATGGATGTCACCTTGCTCGGAACCGGCGCCGCCGACGGCTGGCCGAACCCCTGGTGTCCGTGCGCCTCCTGCGCCGACAATCGGCGGCTCGGCCTGGTCCGCGCGAACACCAGCGCGTTGGTCGACGATCGGCTCCTGCTGGACGCCGGCGCCGACATGAACCGGGCCGCCGCGCACGCTGGACGCGATCTCACACAGGTCACCACGGTGTGTATCACCCATGCGCACGACGACCATTGCCACCCTTCATTCCTGCTGCATCGGGCCTGGCTCGACTCCCCACCGCCTCCACTGCGGGTCATCGGTCCGGCCCCGGTGATCGCGTCCTGCCGAGAGTGGCTCGAACCCGGCGATGAGAGTGTGACGTTCGTCCAGGTGACGGCCGGGGACGTCGTGGAGGTCGATGGCTACCGCATCACGGCGTTGCCCGCCACCCATGAAGCCTTCGGCGAGGCTGTGCTCTACGCGATCAGCGACGGTTCGTCGTCGTTGCTCTACGCCACCGATACCGGGCCCTGGGCGCCGGGCGTCCGCGAGGGGCTGGCCGGCTGGCAGCTCGACCTCGTCATGCTGGAGGAAACCTTCGGCGAGGTTCCTTCCAAATCGCCTCATCACCACGATCTCGCGACGTTCGGCGCGGCGCTGGCCGATCTCCGCGCCTGGGGGAACGTCCATCCGACCACTCGGTGCGTCGCGATCCACCTCGGCCACCACAATCCGCCGTTGGCCCGACTCCAAGGACTGCTGGCGGCCATCGACGCCGAGGTTTATCCCGATGGGACGGCCCTTCACGTCGGATCTCGAAAGACAGTGTGAGCAAAGCGCTCACGGTGAGCACCTTCCTCACACTGTCGGGGGGCAGGACACTGTCGTGGGTCAGGACACTGTCGTGGGTCAGGACACTGTCGTGGGTCAGGCCCCGGGCGCATGGCTGGCCCATTGGGCGGGCGGGTTTCGGGGTGCCCCGCTGCTGATTGTGTGACGCCGTTCCCGCCCGTCAAGGGCGCCTGACGGCGTCCCTGCGGGATGGGCTTCGCCCACCCTTGACGGTCGGGCCCCCGGCGTCAGGTATTGCAGCGATGGGTTCACCCCTCCTTGTGGGCGAGGTCGGTTGGGAGCTTCACATCCCCGTCGGCCTCTCTCATGGAGCTGACATCCACGAGCAACCCTCACGGGGATGTTTCCGTCACGGGCAAGGCAGGATCGACGGGTTCTTGAGGCCTCTGTGCAACAAAACACGCACTCGACGGCGAAAAGTGCCCCCGAACACACGAAATCGAGGTTGAGTGCGTGTCTTGTTGCAGTCCGGGCCCGCCGCAGGGCAATGGGCACCACAGAATCCAACAACCGACCGGCAAACCACCGGTTGCGTGGATGCCCACATGGAGGGGTGAACCCATCGCTGCAATACCTGACGCCGGGGGCCCGACAGTCAAGGGTGGGCGAAGCCCATCCCGCAGGGACGCCGTCAGGCGCCCTTGACGGGCGGGAACGGCGTCACACAATCAGCAGCGGGGCACCCCGAAACCAGCCCGCCCAATGGGCCAGCCATACGACCGGGGCCTGCCCCCACGACAGTGTGAGGAACGTGCTCACCGCGACCCACTTTGCACACAGTTTGTTATCGCGACGGGTTCAGTTTGTTAGCGCGACGGGTTCAGTCCTCCCAGAACAGGCGGTCCATCACAGCACGGGCCTGGCGGGTGGCTTTGAGGTAGGTCTCCTGCAAGACGCTCGCCTCCCCCTTGGTGAAGCCCAACACCTCGGCGAGAGCGCCAAGCTCGCGGGTGTCGGTCGGGAGCGAATCGGATGCGCGTCCGCGGAGGAGCATGATTCCGTTGCGGATGCGGCTGGCGAGGGTCCAGGCATCGCGGAGGATCACCGCATCGGATTCCCCGATGAGGTCCGCGTCCGTGGCGGCCTGCAGGGCAGGCAAGGTGGCTGTCGTCCGAAGCTCGGGCAGCGCGCCCGCGTGCCGCAGCTGCAGCAGCTGCACCACCCATTCGACGTCGCTGAGCCCACCCGGGCCAAGCTTGGTGTTGCGGCTGGGGTCGGATCCGCGCGGCATGCGCTCGACCTCCATGCGGGCCTTGAGCTTACGGATCTCGCTGACTTGGCTTCGAGTCAGCCCATCCGCCGGGTAACGCAGCGGATCGACCGACCTCAGGAGCGCCTCGGTGATCGCCGGATCACCGGCGCCGTGCGAGGCGCGCAGCATCGCCTGGAGTTCCCAGGTGGCGGCGTGCTGCCGGTAGTACAGCTGGTGGTAGTTCAGGCTGCGGACGAGGGCGCCTTTCTTGCCCTCGGGCCGCAGGTCCGCGTCGACGCCGAGCGACGGATCGGTGCCCGGGCGGGCCAACTGCGCCCGCATCCGGCTCACCATCAGCGTGGCTTTGCGGAGCGCCTCGGGGTCGTCGGAATCGCCCATCACGAACAACGCGTCAGCGTCCGAGGCGTAGGAAAGCTCGCGTCCACCCCACCGGCCCATCGCGACCACAGCCACGGCCGGCGGATCGGCGACGTCTCGCGAAACCACGGTCAAGGTGGCATCGAGCGTCGCGCTCATGACCTCGGCGAGCGCCACGCCGAGCTGATCGAGGGTGATGCGTCCGAGGATGTCGCCCATGGCCAGGCGGAGCAGTTCCTTGCGGCGCACGGCCCGGATGGCGTCCACCGCCCGTTCCGCGTCGTCATGGCGAGCGGCAGTCTGGCGCATTTCGGCTGCGATCTCGGAGGCCAACCGCGGCACCAACTGCGAATCGTCGCTGAGCAGTTGGACGGTCTGCGGCGCGCGCAGCAGCAGGTCGACGGCGTAGCGGCTGGAGGCCAGGATCCGCGCCAGATGCTCGGCCATGGCCCCCTCGTCGCGCAGCGCCCGCAGGTAGAAGGGGGTCGTCCCCAGCGCCTCCGACACCTGCCGAAAGGCCAGCAACCCGTGATCGGGGTTCGGACCCTCGGTGAACCAGCCGAGCATCGCGGGGAGCAGTTGCCGTTGGATCTCCGCCTGCCGCGACACCCCGTGGCTCAGCGCCTCAATGTGGCGCAGGGCTGCCCGCGGATCGCCGTAGCCGAGGGCCGCGAGGCGTGCCTCCGCCGCCTCGGACGTCAGCCGCGCCTCGTCGGAGCTCACCCGCGCTACGGCCGCCAGGATCGGGCTGTAGAACATCCGCTCGTGCAGCCGCAGCACCCGCCGGGTGGACGATCGCCACGCCTCCACCAACGCCTCGGGGCTCGGTTGGCCGACCGACCGGGCCAGCCGCGCCTGCGCCACCGGATCGGTGGGCAGCAGATGCGTGCGCCGCAACTGCCACAGCTGCAGCCGGTGTTCGAGCAGCCGTTGGAAGCTGTAGGCCGACTCCAATTGGGCGCCGTCCTCGCGTCCGACGTAACCGTGCTCGACGAGGGCCGCCAGCCCGTCGTAGGTGCCTCGGGTCCGCAGCCGTTCGTCCGTCCGTCCGTGCACCAACTGCAGCAGTTGGACGGTGAACTCGGTGTCGCGCAGGCCGCCCGCCCCGAGCTTGATTTCGAGGCCCTGCTCCTTCGCGGGGATCAGCGAGATGACCCGCTTGCGCATCGCCTGCACCTCGGGCACGAACTGCGGATGCTCGGCCACGCTCCACACCATGGGCGTGATGAAGTCGACGAACTCCTGACCGAGCGCCAGATCACCTGTCATCGGACGCGCCTTGAGCATGGCCTGGAACTCCCAGTTCTTGGCCCAATCGCGGTAGTAGGAGCGCATGCTGGCCATCGTCCGGACGAGCGCCCCGGCCTTGCCCTCGGGGCGCAGCGCGGCGTCGATCTGCCAAATCGTGCCCGCCGCGGTGTGGGCCGAGCAGGCGCGGGTCAAGGCGCCGGCCAGCCTGGTGCCGATCGCGACGGCCTCCGAGGGGGTGCACAGCGGCTCGCCGTCCGGACCCTCGGTGGGCTCGACCACGTAGAGCACGTCGACGTCCGAGACGTAGTTGAGTTCCTGGGCGCCGGTCTTGCCGAGCGCGATGACCGCGAATCGGACGAGAGCGTGGTCGGCCACCTCGAGGCGGGCGATGGCGAGGGCCGCCGCGACGGTGGCGTCCGCGAGATCGGCGAGTTCCCCAGCGACCGACGGCAGTTCCACGAGCGCATCCGCGGCCGTGAGGTCGCGTGCGGCGATCCGCAGCAGGGCTCGCCGGTAGGCCCAGCGCAAGGCGTCCTGAGGCTCGGCGGCACCGTCGACCGCAGCGAGCAGTTCCTCCCGAAGCGCGTCGGGTGTGCGGCGCGAGATGTCGCCCCGCAACTCGTCCAGGGCGCCCGGACGGACCGACAGCGCCTGGTTGAACGCGGTGCTGGCCCCCAGGACCAGACACGTGCGCCGCCGCCACGCCTCATCCGCGGCCAACTCCCGGACGATCAGCGGACGCTCGGCCACCAGCCGCCGCAGCCCCGTAAATGCCAGGTCGCGGTCGGCCGAGCGCGCGATCTCCTCGACCACGACCAACGCTTCGGCTTCGGTGACGGTCGAGAGTGAACTCCAACTCGCCAACTGCTCGGCCACCGCCGTCGGATCACCGAAGCCCAACCGGGCCATGGCGCCAGTCGAGGTCGTGGTGCGGGTCACGGTTGGGAGCCTAGCCATCGCGGAGGAGTCAGGGCAGTAAGTTTGCGGCGTGACTCGGGCTGAAGAAACCGCGCGCGCGGGCCGTGAGGCGCTGGCGATGGTCCGCGCCACGCCCTCGCTGGATGCCCCGAGCCGCGCCCAGGCCGTCCGGGCCCTGGCCCGCTGGCTCGCCCTCGACCATCCGGGGCATCTCGTCGAACTCCGGATCCCCCCGTTTGTTGCTGTCCAACTCGGGTTCGCCGACGCCACCGGCGGGCATCGGCGCGGCACCCCTCCCAACGTCGTCGAAACCGACCCAGACACCTTCCTGGCGCTGGTGACAGGTGCGACCTCGTGGACGTCCGCCCGAGCCGCGAATCTGGTCCACGCCAGCGGCGCCCGGTCAGACCTGGGGCCATTGTTTCCGTTGGGGCGTCACCCCTAGTCGCCCCCAGGCCGCACCTTAGGCGCCGCATAGTTCCCTCACAGGCTCGTCACAGATTGGCGCGCGTAGCATGAGAAACAGCCCTGACTGGGCTGTCAGTGTGCTGAGGAAGCGTGGGTCAATGGCGAACAAGCCCAGGGTCAAGTGGTCACGGACGAGGAAGCTCGTGGTGTCGGCGGTGAGCCTTCTAGCCGTCGTCGCGATCGGTCTCAGCGTGTTCTTCGCCACCCGGCCGAAAGCCGCGACGACCACGTCCTTCTCGCAAACCGTCAAGGCCACGAAGACCACCCAGACCGTGAGCGTGTCGATGACCGGGACGCTCGCCCCGCAGATCGAATCAGACCTTAGCTTTCCGGTATCCGGGCAAGTGACCGCGGTCAACACGACAGTGGGTGCCACGGTGAAAGCCGGCGACGCGCTCGCCACCATCGACGACACCTCCCTGCGTAACGCCGTGTCACTCGCGAACGCGAACCTCACCTCGGCGCAGGCCAACTACACCCAAGTGAGCGGCCTGAGCACCTCCACGTCCGCCCAGATCACCGCCGCGAAAGCTCAGGTGACCTCGGCCAACGCCAACCTCGCGACCGCCCAAACGAACCTCAAGAACGCCACGCTGCGCTCCCCCATCGCCGGGACGGTCGCCTCCGTTGGCATGACCGTCGGTCAGCAGGTGAGCGCCGGTGGCGGGGGTTCCGCGGGCGGCACCTCAGGTTCGTCCAGTGCGAGTTCCGCCCAGATCGTCGTCATCGCCACCAGCCTGTGGAAGGTCAACGCCTCCGTCGGGAGCGCCGACCTCGCCAACCTCAAGGTGGGGCAGGCGGCCACGGTGACGGTCACCGGCAGCAATGCCGCCCTCAAGGGCACCGTGGCCTCGATCGGCATCGTCGCGGTCACCTCCAGTGGCGGCTCCTCCTCCTACCCGGTCGTGGTGGATCTCACCGACCCGAGCACCACTCTGTATTCGGGTACCAATGTCAACGTCACCGTGGTCGCGGCCTCGTATCCGGACGTGCTCGTCGTTCCCACCGCGGCCATCTCGACGCAGAACGGCCAAGCCATCGTCCAGCTGAGCAAGGACGGCGGCACCGTCGCAACCCAGGTCAAGGTGGGACGCGTGTTCGGCACCACCACCGAGATTCTGTCGGGACTCAACGACGGCGACAGCGTCGTGATCACCATCACGCGAGCAATCCCGACGGGCATCTCGACCCGCGGCGCCAACGGTGGGTTCGGTAACGGTGATTTCCCGGCTGGTGGAGGCGACTTCGGTGGCGGCGCGCCCCCCGGGGGCGTCGCGCCCGCTGCCGGTACCGGCACCGGAGCGCGTTGATGAACCCGCTTCTGAAAATGACAGGGATCCGTAAGACCTACGACACCGGGGTGGTGCAAGTGGAGGCGCTCCGCGGGATCGACCTGGCCGTCGACCCGGGCGACTACGTCGCCATCATGGGTCCGTCCGGGTCGGGCAAATCGACGTTGATGCACATCATCGGCTGCCTCGATGTGCCGACCGAGGGCACCTACGAGTTGGCTGGAACGGACGTAAGTCGGATGACCGAGCGTCAGCTCGCCGAAGTCCGCAATCGCGAGATCGGCTTCGTTTTCCAGCAGTTCAATCTGCTGCACTCAATGAGCGCCCTACGCAACGTTGAACTGCCTCTTATCTACGCCGGGGTGGCCCCGGCCCAGCGCCGCGAACGCGCCCTCATCGCCCTGGAGCGGGTGGGCTTGGCGGACCGCGTCCAGCACCGCCCGGGCGAGCTCTCCGGCGGCCAGCAGCAGCGCGTCTCCGTCGCCCGCGCCATGGTCACCGATCCGGCCCTGCTGCTCGCCGATGAGCCCACCGGAAACCTCGACTCGGTGAGCACCAACGACGTCTTGGCGCTGTTCGACGAACTGCACGAGCAAGGTCGGACAATCGTCCTCATCACCCACGAGCAAGACGTCGCCGAACGGACGCACCGCACCTGGCACATCCGCGACGGCCTCCTCAGCGAGAAGGTCGAGGTGCGCTGACATGGGTTGGCTCGAATCACTCCGCACCGCCTGGGAGGCGCTCTACGCCCGCAAGATGCGGTCGCTGCTCACGATGCTGGGCATCCTCATCGGCATCGCCGCGGTCATGTTGACCGTCGGCCTCGGGGCGGGCGCTCAGACGCGCATCACCCAAGAGATCAACTCCCTCGGCTCGAACCTGATCATCGTCACCCCGGGCACGTCGAGCCTGACGGTGAGCGGCATCCGCGGCGCCACCAACGTCACGACGCTCACCTCCGACGATGCGGCGATCCTCTCGATGCCGTCCGTGGCCCCCGACATTGCGGCAGTGGCGTCGGTGTCGTCCTCCCGGGCCGCGCTGGTGGCAGGGACGAGCACGTGGACGTCCACCATCACGGCCACCTCGCCCGATTGGTTCAGCGTCACCTCGCGGACCATCAGCCAGGGACGGGCCTTCCTACAGGGAGATCTGGACGCCGCCAACAGTGTGGCCGTGCTGGGCGCCACGACCGCCACCGAGCTGTATGGCACCCGTGATCCCGTGGGGCAGTCGCTCACGGTGGGCAACCAAACTTTCACCGTGATCGGCGTGATGGCCAGCGCCGGATCATCGCTGTCGGGCAGCCAAGACGACATGGTGGTGATCCCCCGCACCACGTTCGTGCAGCGCCTGTCGACCTCGGCCAACAGCCGGGCGGTCAATCTGATTTACATTCAAGGGCGCGACGCCAACAGCCTCGCGGCGGCCTACCAGGAGACCACCGCGGCCCTGCTCACCAGCCACCAGGTGACCGCGGCAAACCAGGACTTCAACGTCAGCACCCAAGAGGCGCTCGTCGCGGCTGCGGCGTCCATCACCGGGATCATCACGGCGCTGCTCGGCGGCATCGCGGCCATCTCGCTGCTCGTCGGCGGCATCGGCGTCATGAACATCATGCTGGTGTCGGTGAGTGAACGGGTCCGCGAGATCGGCCTGCGCAAGGCGCTCGGCGCGCGTCCGGCATTGATCCGGAGGCAGTTCCTCGTCGAGGCCGGCGTGCTCGGGCTGCTCGGCGGTTTCCTCGGCGTCAGCCTGGGCCTCCTGGGCGCGGCGATCCTCACCCCCATCGTCGGCGTTCCGGTCACCATTTCGTGGTCGGCCACCGCCATGGCGCTTGGCGTCTCGCTCGGAATCGGTGTCGTCGCGGGCGTTTACCCGGCCAGCCGGGCCGCCAAGCTTGCCCCCATCGACGCGCTCAGGAGCGAATGATGACCGACCCCACCCTCCCGAACGAGGCCCCTGTGCCCCCCGAGGCGACCGTTGCCATGGAGAGCGTCCCGAACGAGCCCGCAGCCGCCCCGAACACCCCGTCGGGCGCCTTGCGCACCGGTCGGGGTGGCGCCACGGCCGGCCGCGGCCGCTCGCTGGTGGCCTGGATCCTCGCCCTGGTGCTCGTCGCGGGCGTCGCGGCGTGGTTCGCCTTGGCCGCTCCGAAGGGCCCCTCCTCGACTTACGTGACGGCGACCGCGTCCAACGGGGACGTCACCCAGTCGTTCAACGTGAGTGGGACGGTCTCGCGGACAAACCAGGTCGCGGCGGCCTTCGGGGCCAGCGGACTGGTGAACGCGGTCATGGTCCACATCGGCGACTCGGTGAACGCCGGCCAAACCCTCGCCACCCTCGATCCGATTTCGCTGAACCAGGCCGTCCTGCAGGCCAAGGCGCAGCTCGCGCAAGCGCTGGCGACGCTCGATTCGGCGGAGAATCCGGTGCCTTCGGCCTCGGCTATCAGCGCCACGGCGGCCACTGCCTCGGCCACCGTCGCGGCCAGCGGTCCGACGCTGCAGCAGGCGCAGGCCGCACTGCAGGCAGCACTCGCCACCGCCACGAAGGATCTCGCCGCCGCGCAGTCGGCGGCGACCGCTGAAGCGACCGCGTGCGCACCTGTCTTTGCCTATTTGGCGCCCACAGCAAGCCCGTCCGCGTCCAGCACCCCCACGACATCAAGCTCCGCCACCGCATCCGCCACGGCCACGGCCACGACGACGGCCACCGCCAGCGCATCGGCCACGACGAGCACCTCGACAACGGCAAGCCCGTCGACGAGCACGAGCACTCCGACCACCGCCCAGATCGTGGCCTGCCAGACGGCGTTGGCGGCGGTGACGAAGGCCCAGTCCGTGGCCGGGACCGCGCTTCAGGCCGTGTCGGCGGCCCAACTCGAGGTCAGCAAGGCGAGCGCCGCAGCTACGTCGTCAGGCAGCGGTATGGTTTCCGCCGCCACGGCCGCAGCGGCGGCAACACCGACCGTGGATGCCGCCAAGGTGGCGCAGGCCGAGGCCCAGGTGCTCTCCGCCAGGCAAGCCGTGGCCACAGCGCAGGCCAACGTCGAGGCTGGAACACTGACGGCTCCGGTCGCTGGGCGCGTGGCGGCCGTGTCGATGACCACCGGTCAGTCGTCGAGCACGTCGTCGGTCACCCTCATCGGTTCGGGCTCGGCCCAGATCGCCGTCGAGATCCCGCTGGCCACCCGCCCGATGATCACCGTCGGCATGAACGTGGTCGTCAACGCAGCCGGGTCGACCAAGACCCTCGCCGGGCAGGTCGCCACGATCAACGCCCTCGAGACCTCCGGCACCACCGGCGCTCCGACCTACACGACCACCATCGTGGTGGACGATCCGGACCTGCTGCTCGCACCGGGCAGCAAGGCGGACGCCTCGATCCCCGTCAAGACGGCCTCGAACGTGCTCACCGTGCCGGTCTCGGCCGTCACCCCGGTCACCAGCACCACAGGCACCGTGAAGGTGTTGAAGGCCGGGGCCACTGCCGCGGAGAGCGTCACCGTGACGCTCGGAGCGGTCGGTGGCGGCAAGGTCGAGATCTCGTCCGGGCTCACCGCCGGGGCCATCGTGGTCCTCGCGGACCGTTCCGCCTCGATCCCCGCGAACGCCAACGCGCAACGTCCAGGCACCACCTCCACGACGGGTTCGTCGAGCTCGGCCCGGGCCTCGTCCAGCGCCTCGGCGGCACAGCCGACGCCCACGCGCTGATCGTCCGGTGCGGTGGTCGACACCTGACCATGACGTGGCAAACGCCGCGGACCTGAAGTCCGCGGCGTTTCTGCTGTCGAAAGGCCTAGAGCGTCGGCAGTAGCTGCTCGAGCTCCAACGGCGTCACCTGGCGACGGTAGGCCTCGTATTCGGCCCGCTTGTTGCGCAGGAAGAAGTCGAAGACGTGCTCGCCGAGGGTGTCGGCCACCAGCTCGGATTGCTCCATGAGGCTGATCGCCTCGTCGAGGTTGCTGGGCATCGGCTTGATGCCGAGGGCCCGGCGCTGCTTGTCGGAGAGCGTCCAGACGTCGTCCTCGGCGCCCTCCGGCAGCTCGTAGCCGTTCTCGATGCCCGCCAGGCCGGCGCGCAGGATCACCGCGAAGGCCAGGTACGGATTGCAGGAGGAGTCGATGCTGCGCAGTTCGACGCGCGCGGAGGCGCCCTTGCTGGGCTTGTACATCGGCACCCGGACGAGCGCCGAACGGTTGTTCTGGCCCCAGCAGATGTAGCTCGGGGCTTCCCCGCCGCCCCACAGGCGGGTGTACGAGTTCACCCAGGGGTTGGTCACGGCCGCGATCTCGGCGGCGTGATGCAGCAGGCCGGCGATGAACTGCTTGCCGGTCTTGGAGAGGTGGTACTCCCCCGCTGCGTCGTAGAAGGCGTTGGTGTCGCCCTCAAACAGCGACACGTGGGTGTGCATACCCGAGCCCGGCGCGTTGGTGAGCGGCTTCGGCATGAACGAGGCGAACAGATTCGCTTGGGCGGCGACCTCTTTCACGACGACCTTGAAGGTCATGATGTTGTCAGCCATGGTGAGCGCGTCGGCGTAGCGGAGGTCGATCTCCTGCTGGCCGGGGCCGCCCTCGTGGTGGCTGAACTCCACCGAGATGCCCATCTGCTCGAGCATGGTGATGGCGTTGCGACGGAACTCCGTCCCAGGCCCGGACGTGGTGTGGTCGAAGTACCCCGAGTTGTCGGCCGGGATGGGCGGCTGCCCCGGGACGATCGGCTCCTTGAACAGGTAGAACTCGATCTCGGGATGGGTGTAGAACGTGAAGCCCATGTCGCCGGCGCGGCGCAGCGCCCGCTTGAGCACGAACCGCGGATCGGCGAAGGCTGGCGAATCGTCGGGGAGTTTGATGTCGCAGAACATGCGCGCGGTGCCCTGAGTGGACCCTCGCCACGGCAGCAACTGGAACGTCGCCGGATCGGGGTGGGCCACCATGTCGGACTCGTACACGCGGGCGAACCCCTCGATGGCGGAGCCGTCGAAACCGATGCCCTCGCCGAACGCGCCTTCAACCTCGGCGGGGGCGATGGCCACGGACTTCAGGTAACCCTGGACGTCAGTGAACCAGAGGCGGACGAAGCGGATGTCCTTCTCCTCCATCGCCCGCAGCACGAACTCCGTCTGCTTATCCATGACGACAGTCTGCCTGCCAGGTGTTTCAGCGGTATTACGCTCGTCCACACCGTGGATGCGAGACCTCCCCGACGCGTCCGCCCCGGCCTCGAAGCACCCTCTCCGAGTTCCGAACTTCCCACCTTGCTGGCGTTAGTGATCCTTGCTGGCGATATTTCGCCAGCAAGGACGCTGAACGCCAGCAAGGTGGGAAAGGACAGGGGGCGTCGCCCTTCGTGGGGTGTGTGTGCGACCTAGGGGGTCAGGACGACCTGGCGTCCGTCGGCGGTGGTGTACGTGAGGCTCAGGCTGGGGACACCGGGCGTCGGGTCCGCTCCCCGCCAGGAGGAGACTGCGACTTGCCGGCCCGACGGAAAAGTTTGAATGGTGAGCGGGTCCACAGCTGTGTAGCCGGGCTCGGCTGTCACCGCAGCCTCCCGAGCACCGCCCGGCAGGACCGTGAACGTCATGACCGTCACTTCACTCAACGTCGGTTCATCCGTTGCGAAGAACCTCAACGCCAGCGACGGCCCAGCGCCAGTCGCCAGGACATCGAAGGGTCCGCTGTCGAACGCAGTGGCCCCCCAGACGATGACGCCCACCTCAGGGTCCTCCACCACGACCCACGTGATGGGATCGTTCGTCCCGCCCCAGGTCGCCTTCAAATTGAAGCGAACGACAGGATCGCTGACACCCGTGAAGGAGTGAAAACCACCCAAGGCATCGCCCCAGACGAGCGCCACCAAATCGAAGGGCGCCGGATCGGTCCAGCCCATCACGGCAACGGTCAGGGGGGTATTTGGGACCGGTTCAAGGCGCCAGCCGCCCTGCGCAGCGCCGATACCTGGACTGTTGAGCAGGTATCGCAGGCTCGTCGCCTGGCCATTGATGACCATCGCGGCGAAGGGCGCCACGTCATGGCTCCAGGCAGCCCGCCCCTGCCCAGGCACGGGGACAGTGACCCGCGCCGTACCCGAGGTGAAGACGACGCTTTGACCGTCTTGAGTCATCACGGCATCCACCCCAGACGCCGGCAACGTGGTCGTGACGTGCACCCTTGTCGTCTCGTTGAGGGGCGGGTTGGTGTCGCTGGGCTGGCCCATCGGCGCAGGGGGCAGCGCGGGCAGCGTCCGATTCATGAACTGAATGCCCACGACTGCAACTGCCACCACAGCCGCGACAGCGAGCGCTCCGCGTCCCCATCGGTTCCGGGAAGATGTCTTCGCGCCCTCACGAACGATCGCGTCCAGGTCAGGTTCGTAAGTGAGGCTGTCCGCGGCGGGGTGCAGATCGGCACGGACGAGGTCTTCAAGGTCGTGGATCATGCGAGCTCCCCTTCCAGGGCGTGGGCGTAGTGGGTGCGCAGGCTTTCGAGCGCCCGGTGGGCGGTGGATTTGACGGTGCCAACCGGGATGCCGAGCGCGTCGGCGATTTGGGCTTCGGAGAGGTCGTCGTAGAACCGGAGGACGAGCACCTGTCGCTGCCGGATGGGCAGTGTGGCGAGCATCCCCGCGACCCGCTCACGTTCGGCGAAGGCGTCCTCGGCCGAGATCGGATCAGCGCGCTCCGGGGTTTCCGCCACCGGATATTCGCGCCGCCGGCGAAACCGGTCGACGTTCTCTCGGACGAGAATCCTGCGCGTGTACGGCAAGGCCGTCGTGGGATCGATGCGTCCCCAGGCGACGTAGGCCTTCACCAACGCCGCCTGCGTCAACTCCTTGGCGATGTCGGTATCCCCGCACAGCAGCCAGGCCGTCCGATACAACGAGGTACCTGCAGACCGAGCAAAGGCCGCGAACGCGTCATCCGACGTTCGTCCGGAAACTCCCATGAGCCCACCTTTCTTCACCCTCAGTACGCCGAGGGCGCTCAGATGGTTCCCGGCTCAATCATTTCGTCGATGCGGCTCCGTCAGAACGTGATTCACCAGCGGACGAGCGACCTGCGACCCGCCCCAGGCCAGGGCGAAGCCCATGACCATCACGACGCCCACGATGACGATCCCCCGCAGCGTCGGTTGCACCTGGGTCGTGACCACGAACGGAAGGCTCATGACGGTGCCAATGCCAGCCGAGCCGATCGCGGTGATGGCCTCGGGCAGCAACACCTCGCGCGTCCGCGTCGCATGGACGAGGGACCGTGGCGCCCCCATCCGGTCGAGCGCGACGAGTTCCTGACGGCGATCGAAGACCGATGATGCTTGAGCGATCGTGGTGGCGCAGGCCGCCAATACGAACCCGATGCCCAGCGTGATCAGGACGCCCCGGCGAAGATCCGCCACGATGATCACGTAGGCCCAACTTGCCCGTCCCTCCTGGAGCGGCACCCACGCGGAGAAGGCTGCTGCCAGCGACAAGGTCGACAACGCGCCCACATTGCGCCAGGCAGCGCGGGGATCGTCCACGATCCGGCGCGCGGCGATCAGCCCGGCGGGACGGTTGGACAACGCCCAGAGGCGCGCCAGCGTTTGCAGGATGTAGGGCCCGACCAGATTGATCACCAGCAGCATCATGCCGAGCATGGCGAGCAGCGTCAGATACATTCCCCACTCGATGTTGGTGATGCGCATACCCAAGGCCGTGATCACGTACACCACCAGCGCGGCGAACAACAGCGCTGCCCGCCACGCCCGCAGCGCGGGAGGGGTCTGCCGTTTGGCAACGCCCAGCGGGGAAATGCGGACACCCTGCAACCCGAACAGCGCCGACAACCCGGCCAACAAGAGCACGAGCCCGATAAGACCGAGCCAGGCCCACGCGGGCAACAGCATCTCGCCAGCGCCGATATGCACACCCTCGAAGCTCACTCCGCCCCAAGCCGGCAGCGTGACGAGGTAAAGGAGGCTGCCAATGACCGCGCCGATACCCGCTTGAACGAGGGACTCCAACGCCGCCATCAATGTCACCTCACCGCCTGTGACGCCGAGCAGCCGAAGGGAGGCCAGGCGCCGCGCACGCCCTTGGGCACCCAGCCGCGCGGCCCCGCCGCCCAGGGTGAGAATCGGAACGACCAGGAGACCGCAGGCCAAGCAGGCCAGGAACACATACAGCGACGGAGAGTCGCCGAGATTGCTCATGGAGCCGCCGCCGAGGGCGTCCGCCATGGCCTGGGTCGGATTCATGCGACGCTGGACGAACATCCACGCGCCACCCGCCACCGTCAGCACCAACGCGGTGCAGATTGAGAAGGCGGCGACGGCGAGGGCGTCCAACATCATGCCGCCGCGGCTGTTGCGGATCCGGGCGACGGCGAGCCGGGGCGCCAAGGCGAGCACGGTGCTCATGCGGCCACCATCCGATCGGCGTGCAGGCGTCCATCGAACAACTCAACCGTCCGGGAGCACCCCTGCGCCACGAGGGAGTCGTGCGTGACGAGGACGAGGGTTGCGCCGCACGATCGCGTGGCCCCGGTGAGCACACGCATCACGTCGCGTCCGGTGGCCTGATCGAGGGCGCCCGTGGGCTCATCGGCGAACACCACCGACGGGGAATGGACGAGCGCCCGCGCGATCGCAATGCGCTGGGCCTGACCTCCGGACATCTCTCCCGGACGCCGGGCGGCCTCGGCGTGCAGGCCTAGGCGGGCCAGCATGTCGTCCGCCTGGACCAACGCCTGATCGCGCCGGACGCCATTGAGCATCAACGGGAGGGCGACGTTCTCGCGGGCCGAGAGCTCGGGAAGCAGCTGACCGTCCTGGAAGACGAAGCCGAAGTGATGCCGGCGAAGCGCCGAGCGCGCCGCGTCTGGCTGCAGCGTGATGGGGATGTCACCCAGGCTGACCTCGCCGTGCTCGGGCACGAGGATGCCGGCCAGGCAGTGCAGCAGGGTCGACTTGCCGGAGCCGGACGGACCCATGATGGCCAGGCTCTGGCCGGACGGCACGGTGAGGCTCACGTGATCGAGAGCGAACACCGGACCGTAGGTCTTGGTGAGTTCAAGGGCGCGTAAGTCGCCATGGCGCTGGATGCTCGGGAGGTTCATGTCACCATCCCAGCAGGGGCGGGCGTCCGATCCCAGGGCCCACGAGCCCCAGTAGAGGTAGTGCTGGCGCTACCCCGGCCGGGTGCTAGCGGCCCCGGGTGGGGAGCCTGCGCGCCCCTACGATGACGGCATGCGCACCCCAAGAGGCTGGAATCCCTGGACACTGTTGCGCACTCTCAACCCGTTGTTCTACCTGGCCTACGCTGGGTCGGCGATCCTCGTGGGCTTCGCCGCGCTGGTGCTGGGGGTCGTGGGCTTCCCGGCCCTACCCCTGGTGATGCGCTGGGTGGCCGAACTGGAACGCAACCGGGTGACACTGCTCGACCTGGAGCCGATCCCCGATCCAGATCCGCATGCGGCGCGTCGGATCTGGCTGTGGCAGGGCCTACCGGGCGCGCGGGATTTGGGTGCGTGGTGCCTCACCGTGGCCTTCCTGTTCATCAACCTCGCCGCCTCGTCGGTCTGCGCCGTGCTCGGGGTGGGGTCGTTGACGCTCCTCGTTCTTCGGCGCGGGGGGCTCAGCCTGTCAGCCATGAGCATCACGGGCGCATTGTTGTTGATCGTGGCGATCTGCCTGACCTTGCTCGCGGCCGCTGCGGTGAGCGGCTGGCAGGCGTCGTCGGTGATCAAGGTGATGCGTCCGCGGCCGGACCTCGCCGGGCGGGTGGCCGAACTCACCACCTCGCGCCTCTTGCTGCTCAACGGCTTCGAGCACGAGCGGCGACGCATCGAGCGTTCGCTGCACGACGGCGCGCAGCAGTTCCTGGTGGCCGGGACGATGAAGATCGGCGAGGCGGCCATGCTGCTCGATGGCTCGATGGCCACTGGACGGCCGCTCGACCCCGCTCGCCTGCGGCATGTGTCGGACCTGTTGAAGGCGGCGCAGAACGATTCCGAGACGGCCCTGCGGCAGCTGCGGGAGACGGTCGCAGGCATTCATCCGAAGGTGCTCTCCGATTTGGGGCTCGAGGCGGCGATCCGCGATGCCGCGGCGCGACCGCTGCTACCGGTGACTGTCTCGATCCCCTACCCGCTACCCCACCTACCCGAGGCCCTGGAGGCGACGGCATACTTCCTCGTCACCGAGGCCCTCACCAACGTCGCCAAGTATGCCCCCGAGAGTTCGGCCGTGGTGGCCGCGACCGCGGGCGCCGACCTGCGCATCACCGTCACCGACTCCGGTCCGGGCGGCGCCACCTTCACCGCCGGCCACGGGCTGGCCAGCCTGCAGGAGCGGTTTGCGGCGTTGGGCGGGCTGCTGGAGATCACAAGCACGCCCGGGGCCGGCACCCGCATCGTCGGACGCCTGCCCCTCCCCCAACCCCCACCCCAGGAGACCCCATGAGACTCGTCATCGCCGACGACGCCGCCTTGCTGCGCGAAGGCCTCGTCGGCCTCTTCGAGCGGCTCGGGCACACGGTGGTCGGGGAGGCCGCGTCCGCCGATGAGCTGGTGGCGGTGGTCCGCCAGTGCGCCATCGGCGAGGGCCTGCCCGACATCGTGGTGACGGACGTCCGGATGCCGCCGACCATGACCGACGACGGCCTCCGAGCGGCCGTGGCGCTGCGCGCCGACTATCCGGGGCTGGCGATCATGGTGCTCAGCCAATACGTGGCGCCGGAGTATGCCATCGCGCTGTTCGACGCTCCGGAGGCGGGCGGGGTGGGCTACCTGCTCAAGGACCGCGTCGCCCGCGTCGCCGATTTCATGCGCTCGCTGGCGATGGTGGCCGAGGGCGGCGTGGTCATCGATCCGGACGTGGCCTCGGTGCTGATCCGCCGCCAGCGTCCGGACGCGCTCAGCGCCTTGTCGCCCCGCGAACGCGAGGTGCTGGAGCTGATGGCGAACGGGTTGTCCAACGCCGAGATCGCGGCCCAGCTGTACCTCTCCGGGGCGGCGGTCGCCAAGCACGTGGCCAATATCTTCGCCAAACTCGGCCTCGGACCCGAGCGCGACAATCGCCGCGTCCGCGCGGTCCTGGCCTATTTGACCGCCACGGGCGGGGCGACGTGAGCCGTCGATACAACAAGGTGTGAGCAACGTGCTCACTGTGAGCACGTTGCTCACACCTTGTTGGCCTGTCAGCATCGGACTCTGAGGAGGCACGCATGAGTCGGATGGTCCAGGAGGCGGCGGGACTGAGTTTCCCGCAACACCTCCACGCGGCGTATGTCTTCGACCTCGACGGCACGATCTATCTGGGCGAGGAGTTGCTGCCTGGCGCCGCCCGGCTGATCGCGGAGCTACGCCGACGCGAGATTCCCGTCCGTTTCTTGTCGAACAATCCGACCAAGGATCCGGTGATGTACGCGGCCATGCTGACCCGGCTCGGGCTGGCCACCGCCGTCGGGGACGTCGTCAACACGGTGGTGACGACGGTCCGCTGGTTGCAGCGCCACCACCCCGACGCCGTCGTGTTCGCTCTCGCCGAGGAGCCCCTGCTCCGGGCCTTGCGCGAGGCCGGTTTCCGGCTCAGCGAGGACCCCTCCCTCATCGACGTGGTCATCGCCTCCTACGACCGGACATTTGACTACCGCAAGTTGCAGATTGCCTTCGATGCCTTGTGGTTCCACAAACGGGCCATCTTGGTGCAGACGAATCCCGATCGGTACTGCCCCTTTCCCGGCGGGCGCGGCGAGCCCGATGCGGCGGCAATCACCGCGGCCATCGAGGCCTGTTCGGGGGTGCGCTGCTCGGCCAGCTTCGGCAAGCCCGATCCGCTGATGATCGAGGCCGCGCTCGCGGGGCTGGAGGTGCCCTTCGACGATGTCGTCATGGTGGGCGACCGGCTGCACACCGACATTCGCATGGCGCAGGACGCGGGGATGGCGTCGGCGTTGGTCCTCACGGGCGACACGTCCGCCGAGGCGGCCGGTACCTTGGCCCCCGCCGATCGTCCGACCTACGTGCTCGACCGCCTCGACCGACTGATCCCCGCGAGCCTCTGGTCCGAGTTGGGCTGGTCGGACGAGACGTGACCCCGACCGCCCCCGCTTCGGGGGGTTAGTCCTCGTAGTGCGTCCACATGCGCAGTACGTGAACGGTGCGCTCGTCCGGGAAGACCTCATACACCAGCCGGTGCTGGATGTTGATGCGGCGGGAGTAGCACCCGGCGAGGTTCCCAACGAGCTTTTCGACGCGAGGAGGGTTTGCCAGCGGGTCACGAGCAAGAATGTCGAGCAGTGCCAGCGCCCGGCCCTTCAGCCCAGCGGCGGCGAGGTTCTTGGCGTCTTTGGCGGCCTGCTTGGAGAAGACGACCACCCAGTCGTCGCTCACCAGTCGAGTTCGCTCGTGGCGGCCTCGACACCTTCAGCGCGAGCCTCACGGATCGAGTCGGTGAATCCGGGCACCGACTCAAGCAGCAGCGTCTCCTGAATGGCTTCCCAATCAGCCTCGCCGATCAACACCGCGTTTCCGCGCTGCCCCGTGATCGTCACCGGTTGTGAATCCTCGTTGACCTGGTCGATCAGGCGATACAGAGCCGCTCGGGCCGCGGTTGCGCTCAATGCTGTCATGGCGTGACCCCCTTCCCCCTGAGCGTACGTTATTACGTACGCAAATGCGAAGCCTGTCGGTACGTCAGAAGTCGCCGGTCACTGCTCGGGCCAGTGCAGACCGATCGACGCGAAGAACGTGCTGAGAGACTCCTCCACGAACGGCTCACCAGCCATCTCACCCTCGGCAACCAGGAGTCCATCGACCAGGCTCTCCAGGTTCGGAACCTGGACACCTGCTGCCCTCAGCCAGGCCGTCAGTGCGGCCACCTCGCGGGGCTTGACGCTGGGAGCGGCGGTCTCGTCCTCGAAGTAGGTGCGCGGGGCGACCCCGGCATAGGCGACCCCGGCCCCGCCGAACTCGGGGTCATAGGTCAGGATCCCGATGTCGCCGTCGTGAGTCATGACATGGAGGAATGGGGTCGGCCGGCCGGGTTGGGAGAGCACCCTGGCGTCGCCGTCGGTGGTCCAGACGAACGCGGGGACCGAGCTCAGCTCCGGCGCTGGCGGAGGGGTTCCAGCGGCCAGCGTTGAGGCCGCCCGTCGTCGGCGGGCCGGCTGCTTGGGCGGTGGCTCAACGGAGGCGCCATCCGGTCGCTGGCAGTCGGCCACGGCGCGTCGGATCTTGTTCGCGTACTTCACGTCATCGCGTTCGGTCACGCGACCGAACGCCTCCTCGGCGGCCTCCGGCTCATTCGCGAGAAGCCACATGCCTCCGAGTTCCGCCCATGACTGCCCGACCGTGAACTTCCGCGTCAGGAGTTCTTTTTG
The DNA here is from genome assembly GCA_016716635.1 of Micropruina sp. GTDB lineage: Bacteria > Actinomycetota > Actinomycetes > Propionibacteriales > Propionibacteriaceae > JADJVZ01. The sequence goes on along the minus strand of JADJVZ010000011.1, from coordinate 238,515 downwards.
GTGCCAACCCGCAGCAGTCGCCAGGTCGGGCATCTGGGCAAACCACGCCATGGCGGGGACCATCAAGTCCGCCAAGTCGGCGATGGTCACCTCACGGCGCTCCTCGGGTGAGGGCTTTCGCAGCAACCAGCGAAGCCGTGCTCGACTTGAATCGAACCACGAGTCGGGGTTCGCGCGCGGACGCCCAGCCAGCTGAAACAGGTTCTCGGAGAAGATCCCCGGCAGTTCCGGGTCGGGGAGAGCGTATGGAAGTAGCGGAACCAAGGCGGGAACATAAATGCCCGCGTATAGCGTGACTCGACTGGGCGGATCATCGCGATCCTTGTAAGCCACGACCCGCCAATAGAGGTCGGGAGCCACCCGATTCTCCATGGCCCAGCGGCTCACTCGCTTGAAGCCTTGCCCCACCAGCCCGACCTCGGGGAGGTCGAGCAGCATCCGCACATCCAAAACCACGGGTAGTCCTTCTTGTCCAGATGGCACTCATTGTCCGTCCGAGCACGCGCCTTGAAGCAGGCACTGAAACGGTGCCGATCCTGACGTGTTGATCCAGCCACTACCCCGGACGAGCGCGCGGGATCGCTCGAGCCGCAGAGCTAGAGGCCGTGGCGCCCGGACCTTCGCCGGTCTAGTCGTCGTCCTCGTCGTCGTCGTTGAAGCGGGGATCGTTGTCCCACTCGACGTTCCGGTCCTGCACCGCCTGGAGGGCATTCGCGGCCTCGTCTTTGGTCGCGTACGGGCCCAACCGATCGGCGCTCTTGCAGCCGTCGTAGGGCTCCACTGCGTGATGATCCAAACACCAGTACCACTGACCGTCGGACATGGCTCGCCTCCTTGCGTCACGTTGTTCGGCCCAGCCTAAGCGAGGCCGCTCCCCGCGACTATGCCCCGCTCAAGGGCCAACCCACCACCCCGTATCATCGTCGGGTGACCGTCGTGAAGCCTTACCCCCAGTCAGCCAAACGCAAGGTGCCCAGCTCGATCGAGCGTCCGCACTACGTGGGGCTGCCCGCGCCGCTGCCGTATCGGGGGTCGCACGTCCAGGACGAGGAGACCATCGCGAAGATGCGGGTGGCCGGACGGATCGCCGCCCAGGCCATGCACGAGGCCGCGAAGGCCATCGCGCCCGGGGTGACCACCGATTACCTGGACGCGGTCGCCCACGAGTACATGCTTGATCACGGGGCCTACCCCTCGGCGCTCGGCTACCGCGGCTTCCCGAAGTCGATCTGCACCTCGGTCAATGAGGTGATCTGCCACGGGATTCCCGACGGGCGTCCGATCGAAGAGGGCGACCTCGTCAAGATCGACGTGACCGCGTTCAAGGACGGCGTCCACGGCGACAACTGCGCCACCTTCTTCTGCGGCGAAGTCGACGAGGACTCCCGGCTGCTCACCGAGCGGACGCTAGAGGCCCTGAACCGGGGCATCGCCGCCGTGATGCCCGGACGCCAGGTCGGTGTTCTCGGGCGCGTGGTGGAGTCGTACGCCAAGCGCTTCGGCTACGGAGTCGTGAAGGAGTACACCGGCCACGGCGTACACACCGCGTTCCACTCCGGCCTGGTGATCCCCCATTACGACAGCCCCCACTTCGACACGGTGATGGAAGTCGGCATGACCTTCACCATCGAGCCGATGCTCACCCTCGGTGGCGCCTCCTCCGAGGTCTGGCGCGACGGCTGGACGGTCGTCACCCGCGACAAATCCCGCTGCGCGCAGTTCGAGCACACGATGGTGGTCACCCCGACCGGGGCGGAGATCCTCACCCTGCCCTGACCTCGAAAGTGCGTGAGTTACGTGCCCACCGTTGGCACGGAACTCACACGCTTTTGCCAACGACGCGGCGACAGCGTGGGCAGGGGGTTGGAACGCCTGTCCAACCGGCCGCTGTGAGGGCGCCAGCAACAAGCGTGGCCACCCGGCAGGGGTCCCCGGCGACTTCGATCCAGCCGAAACGAAGGGGGGTGACGCCGAGCAACAGGTGCTGGTTGTCGCGTTCGCGGTCCCTGACGAGCCGGGAGCCGCTATGGAACTCCCGCCCATCCAGTTCGACGATCACCCGTTCGGCCTCATAAAGCACGTCGGAGTCGCCGTGCCCTAACGACTTCTGCCGTGTTCCAACAGGCAAGCCATGCGCAACCTCCACATCGCGGTCATACCTGCCCTCCAGCGGACTCCTCACACCCCTCTTGGTCTGCCCGATGACCTCGGCGACGAGCGCCCGTTGGCGCTGCCACGGTCGATCCGCGAGGGCCATTCGCAACCGCTCCGGCGTCACGCGGCGCCTGACCAGAGCGTCAGCCATGACCGCAAGCAGTTCCTCGGCCCGCAGATCACCTGCGAGGTCGAGAATCGTCTCGGCGACCCGGGTTCGCGGGAGGGCGCCCACGCCCTGACGCTGGGACCGGATGAATCTCCAGCCGGGCACCCGCACCAGCTGCGCTCGGCTGTAGACGGTGATCTCGAACGGTTCCGGCCGTAGACCATGCAGGTGCGCTGCGGCCTCGCCGCCGAGCACGGCATCAGGCCCCGCCATGAGGATCCCCGCCCAGGCCCGCGCGAGCCAGGTGGTCTCCCCCGAGAGTTGGTAGACACCCGGCACGAGGCTCGCCCACCACCCTCGGTCAATGAGGCGACGCACCGTACTGGTCGAGATACCCAACAGCTGGCATTGCGCGCGACTGATCACACCAGATTGGGCACGGGTCAGCGCCAGGAAGTCGTATGTCGGGGACCAAGCGGGAGGCACACCCCTTACGCTCGGCGCCCATGCCACCTTTCCGTCAGCGTCGCCCAAATCTGTGGATAACTTCGCCTCTGCAGCGAAACTGTCTCCGCCGCAACGACGCAATGGCGCCCATGACGAGCGCGTCCCGCGCGAAAGAGTGTGAGTTACGTACCAACCGTTGACACGTAACTCACACTCTTTCGTCGAGCGCACCCGACCCGCTTGGAGCGTCGCTACGCGCGGTTCCTGGCCGGTTCAGGGACGACCAACGCCGCCACCTAAACTGGATCCCATGGCGAAAACGGGCATCCGAAATTCTGCGCGCGGTACCCGCACCCGCAGCCACAGGACGCCCCTGACCGCGACCGCCCTCGCCGTCGCAGTGATCACCCTCACCGGCTGCCAGGGGACGCCGGCCACCCCGGGCTCAGCGTCGCCGGCGACTGAGGCCCCGACCGCCTCGGTGAGCGCGCCCAGCGAGACCCCCACTATGCCGGCTGGCACGCCCGTGCCAGCAGACTCGCTGACCGCGAGCCCCAGCGCCACGTCGGCAACGACAGCGGCAACGGGGGCCAGCTCCCCCGATGGACGCACGGGCGCCGCCCTCGACACCCCGTTCACGAAGAACGGCATCATCGTCATCAACAAGGCCCACTGGGTGAGCGAAAATTACGCCCCGCTCCCCGATGATCAGTCCCCGCTGGGCATGGCCCCCGAAGCCAAGGCCGCGTTCGACACCATGAACGCCGCCGCGAAGGCCGCCCGCATCACCCTCGTCATCAAGGACGGCTACCACACCTACGCCTATCAGGCGCAGATGTTTGCCGCGAAGGTGAAGCAGTACGGCAGCCTCGCCGAAGCTAAGAAGTGGAACGCCCTCCCGGGTCAATCCGAGCACGAGTCGGGCCTCGCCATCGATCTTTATGACGGCAAGACCTGGGGCACCGGGGTCGCCGCCACGGCCACAGGAAAGTGGTTGTGGGCCAACGCTTACAAGTACGGGTTCATCTTGCGCTATCCGCCGAACAAGCAGGCCATCACCGGCTACCCCTACGAGGCCTGGCATTACCGCTACATCGGTGCGCAGGCGAGCGCGTTCGGCGCCAACTCCACCCTGACCCTCGAAGAGTATCTAGGGGTCACGTGAGGCGGGTTGTGGCCGCGGTGATCGTCCTTATGGCGGTCGCCAGCTGCGGACGGGTGCCTCCGGTTGGGGTACCGGCGACGTCCCCGAGGGTGTCGGACGCGGCGTCGCCCACCCCCACGCAAAGCTCCACGCCCACGACCACGCCAAGCTCTTTCCCAGAGCCGACGCCTACCGGGTCAGCCCTGCTCTCCCCGACCCCGACAGCCGCCGTCGGTGCCCCCGTGGACGCCCGCACGGGCTTGGCGCTGGATGCCCCCTTCATGGTCAAGGGGTTGCCGCTCATCAACCTGAATCATCGAGTCACCGCCGCGTACGCGCCGCTGCCGGCTGGGACGCCTGAGACAGCTCTCGCACAGCCGGCCGCGGACGCCTACGCCCGGATGAACACTGCCGCCAAGGCCGCGGGCATCACATTGGTGATCCGCTCGGCCTACCGGACCTTCGCCGTCCAAGCCGATCAGTACGCCCACCTCTCTCATGACACCACCGCGCCTCCGGGAGCCAGCGAGCACCAGACCGGCCTGGCCGCCGACATCACCGATGGGGTCAGTTTGGGTGCGGCGAACGTCTCGGCGTCCAAGACCGGACGTTGGCTGCTCGCCAACGCCTACCGCTACGGCTTCATCGTCCGATATCCCGAAGGTAAGCAGGCGATCACCGGTTGGCCGTGGGAGCCCTGGCATTTCCGCTACGTCGGGACGGATGTCGCCGCAGCATTGGGGCCCAACAATGTCTTGACGTTGGAGGAATACCTGGGCGTCCGATGAAACGCCTGTGCGGAGGCACACCTGGCGGGCCATTCCACTGGGCCTAGCCGGGCGATCGGTACAAAAGGACACGCTGTCCACCAGCCCGTTCTGCACGGCCCAGGCCCCCCTCCCGACCTACAGTGTCGCTATGGCGATTCCGGACACGCGGCCCTACGGGCTGCGCAGAGTGGGCAGCAAACGCGTCGCCGTCGCCATCCTCAGGCGCGGCGGGGTCGCGATCAGCGCCTTGGCGGTGGTCGGGTGCACCGCACCCGGTCCCCTGATGACCATCAACGGCTCGCCGCGGGCGAGCGTTCCCTCCCCCAGCGCGGTCGCGACCCCCACGGGCTCGACGACCCCGCTCCCGTCCCCCTCGGAGACGCCCACCGCCGTCGACCTCCCCACGGAAACGCCCACCTGTGCGGCCTCAGACAAGAAGTCTCCAGACGGGCGCTGCGGCGCCCAACTGGCGACGCCCTTCTCCAAGGACGGCATCCCCATCGTGTCGCCGAAGCACCTGGTTTCGGCCGATTTCGTCCCACCGGTGGTCAATGGGGCCGGGGACCAGTTCACCAAGGAAACCCTCGCGGCCTACCTGACGATGCAAAAGGCGGCGTCGGCGGCAGGGGTGACGCTGGAGGTGACCTCGGGGTATCGCAGCTACGCCGAGCAGGCCACGATCTTCGCGACCAAGGTCAAGGAGTTGGGCCTCGACGCCGCCAGCCGGACGAACGCCCGGGCCGGACAATCGGAGCACCAGTTGGGCCTCTCCCTCGACCTCTACGACGGCCGCACCCTGGGAACAGGGTTCGCGTCCACCAAGGCCGGCAGGTGGCTGTGGGCCAACTCCTACAAGTACGGCTTCATCATGCGTTACCCGCCCGGCAGCGAGGACGTCGTGGGCTTCGCCTACCAGCCGTGGCACTACCGCTTCGTCGGGGTGGACGTGGCCTCACACTTTGGCGCGAACTCTCGCGAGACACTCGAAGGCTACCTGGGAGTGTCCTAGCCAGCAGTCGGCGGAACGCACCGACTCGGACGGGCCGGACCGTCGGCACTTTCTTGGTGCGGACCCCAGCCAACGCCTCCCCGTAGAGTGGAGGCGTGGGAATCCGCCTTATCGCCACCGACCTCGACGGCACGCTGTTGTCCTCAGCAACGACCGTCAGTGAGCGAACCAGACGGGCGGTGACGGCCGCACAACGGGCGGGGATCGTCGTCGTTCCGGCCACGGGTCGCCCCATCGTCGCCGCCCCCGAGCTGATCCCGGCATCGATGACCCGTCTGATGGTCTGTACCAACGGGGCCATCGCCTACGACCACGGCGAGCGCCGGGTGCTGCTCGAGCGGACCATCGCCCCGGCCGTCCAGGCCGACTTCGTCGACGCCTTCTCACGGGCGCTCCCCGGGCTCGCGTGGGCTGCGGTCACCGACAGCGGCCACAGCTTTCGGGCCGGCCCCGGCTACCTCACCTTGATGCGCCAGGGTGACCACGGCCGCAATCGCAGCATCGAAAGCGAACTGGATCTCGCTGGCGTCGTGTCCGAACCGGCGGTGAAGCTGGTCGCGCGGCACCCCGTCCTCGACGAGGAGGAACTGCTCGTCGTCGCACGCGAACTCGCCCACCCAGGCGTGAACTGCACCACCTCCGGGGTGCCCTTCCTAGAGATCGCCGCCGCCGGGGTGAGCAAGGAGTCAACCCTCAGCCTGATCGCGGACGCCCTGGGCATTTTGCCCGCCGAGACCATGGCGTTCGGCGACTCGGGCAACGACCTCGGCATGCTGCGTTGGGCCGGGCGCGGCGTCGCCATGGGCAACGCCATCCAGGCCGCGCAGGAGGCGGCCGACCTCATCACGGCCACGAACAACGAGGACGGCGTCGCCCTCGTCATCGAGCGCCTGCTCGCCGAGCAGTTCGGTGCCGCAGAGCCGGTCAGCAGCCCACCGAGGGACGAACAGCCAGCGGACGGGGAGTCGCTCGCCGTCGGCGCCTGACGCCCCTGCTCAGCGCACCTTGCTCGGGTCGAAGTGGCGAAGGCGCGAGGAGTTCGTCACCACGAACACGCTCGACAGGCTCATCGCCAGCCCCGCGATCAGCGGGTTGAGCAGCCCCATCGCCGCCACCGGGATGGCCGCCACGTTATAGGCGAAGGCCCACACGAGGTTGCCGCGAATGGTGCCGAGCGTCCGACGGGCGAGCGCGATGGAGTCGGGAATGGCGTCCAAGCTGGCGCGCACCAAGATGATGTCGGCGGCCTTCATGGCCACGTCGGTGCCGGTCACCACGGCCATGCCGAGGTTGGCGGTGGCAAGCGCGGCGGCGTCGTTGATGCCGTCGCCGACCATGGCGACGCGTCGCCCGTCGGCTTGCAGGGTCGCGATAGCGGCGGCCTTGTCGGTCGGCAGCACCTCTGCGAGCACGGCGTCGGCGCCCACTTCGTCGGCTATCGCCTGGGCCGTGGCGAGCCGGTCGCCGGTGAGCAAGACCGTGCGCAACCCCATGGCCTTCAGCCGGGCGACGGCGGCGGCCGCGGAGGGCTTCAGGGTGTCGGCGACGTCGAACGCCGCCACCACCTCACCGTCGCGGGCCAGTAGCACGTTCGCCGACTCCCCCGCCGGGAGGGCGATGCCGTGTTCGGTCAGCATGGCGGGCGTCCCGGCGAGCAGGGGCTGCCCGTCGGACGTCCGCCCCGTCACCCCCTGACCGGGCAGGGCCTGAACGTCGGTGACCTCGCCGAGCGACAGCGCACGCTCGGTGGCGGCGCGGACGATCGCCGCCCCGATCGGATGCTCGGAGTGGTGTTCCAGGGAGGCTGCCAGCGCCAATGCTTCGTCCTGACCGAGCCCCCCGTAGGCCCGCCAGCCGGTGACGGTCATGAGGCCCGTGGTGAGGGTGCCGGTCTTGTCGAGGACGACCGTGTCAATGACGCCCGACGCTTCCAGGGCCTCAGGACCCTTGATGAGGATGCCCAACTGGCCGCCGCGTCCGACGCCGGCCATCAGCGCCGTGGGGGTGGCCAGGCCGAGCGCGCAGGGGCAGGCGATGACGAGCACCGACACGGCGGCGTTGAAGGCGGCGCGCGGGCCGCCCCCCAGGACCAGCCACGCCAGCAAGGTGACGCCGGCCACCCCGAGGACGCTCGGCACGAAGATGGCGACGACCTTGTCCACCAAGGTTTGCACGGCGGCTTTGCGGGCTTGAGCCTGTTCCGCGGTGGCGGCCAGTTGCGCCAGCTGGGTGTGGGCCCCGACCCGCTCGGCCTCGACGAGCAGGGCGCCAGTCGCGTTGATCGTGCCGCCCAGCACAGCGTCCCCGGCCCCGACTTCGCGCGGCACCGACTCCCCCGTCATGGCCGAGGTGTCGATGGCCGAGTTGCCCTCGACCACGCGGCCGTCGGTGGCGATCCGCTCACCCGGACGCACCGCGAACCGCTCGCCCACCTTCAGTTGCGCGATCGGGATGACCTGCTCGGTGCCGTCGCGCACCACGCGGACGAACTTCGGCGCCAGGTTCGCCAGCGCCGACAGCACCCCGCGGGCGGAGCGCTTGGAGCGAGCCTCGATGTAGCGACCCCCCAGCAGGAAGGTCGTGACGGCGGCTGCGGCCTCCACATAGAGGGTGTCGGCGCCCGCCGGGGCGGTGCCGTAACCCAGCCAGTAGCTGGTGCCGGTGTCGCCCATGATCGTGGTGACGACCGACCACCCGAACGCCGACAACACGCCCAGGGAGACGAGGGTGTCCATGCTCGTGGACCCGTGGCGCAGGTTGCGCCACGCCGCCCGATGGAAGGGCCACGCGCACCAGAAGACGACGGGCAGGGCGCCGATGATCAGAAGCCACTGCCACCCGGGGAAACGCAGCTGGGGGGCCAGGGCGAGAGTCAGCGCCATGTCCCCGAGGGGGACGGTCAACACCGCGGCGACCAGCAGCCGGTTGCGCAGCATCGTGACCCGGTCGGAGTAGCCGTCGGCCTCGGGCTGCCCCTCCTTGATTTCGGTGGCCCCATACCCGGCGTTCTCGACGGCTTTGATGAGCTCGGGGGTGCGTCCTTTATCCGTCCCGAGAATAACGGCACGCTCAGTAGCGTAATTGACCGTGGCGTGGACGCCGTCCAGCTTGTTGAGCTTGCGCTCGATGCGATTGGCGCAGGCGGCACACGTCATGCCCGAGACATCGAGCTCGATGCGATCGTCGATCACTCGAGGTGCCTTTCGTTCATCCGCGCCTCGACCTCGAGGGCGTGATCGCGCCGGGCAACGTCGGCCAGCATGGCGTTGTAGGCCGCCATCGGATCATCGGCGCCCTCATCAATGGCAACATCCGCAGCTTCGGCCTCGCTGTGGTCAGCCCGCCACCATTGCAGGGCAAACGCGATGACGGCGACGAACATGGGGATCTCCCCGGTGAACCAGGTGATCTGTCCGGCGGTGTTCTGGTCGGCGAGCAGGTCCCCCACCCAGGAGACTCCGAGGTTTTGGTAGAACGGCGTGCCGAGCACGCTTTGGGCCGACATCAGGCCCACCGCGAACAACGCGTGGAAGGGCATGACGCTCATGATGAGCGCGAACCGCACGATGTGCGGCATGGGCCACAGGTTCTTGTCGACCCCGATCACGAGGCCGAAGAACAGGTAGCCCGCCGCCATGAAGTGCAGCAACATCAGCTGGTGAGCCCAGTGGTAGCGCATCAGCCAGGCGAACACCGGGGTGAAGTAGACCGCGAACAGGCTGCCGATGTAGACCAGCCAGAGCACCCCTGGGCTCAGCACCCAACGCAGCAACCGGCTGCCGCCGAGATCGGCCAGCCACTCCCGCGGACCGGGCAAGGTGTCCGGCTGGGCTGGGCGCGAGGCCTGGGCGATGAGCGTCCCGGGGCCGCCGAGGACGCACAAGATCGGAATGAGCATGTTGACGGTCATGTGGACGAGCATGTGCCAGCTGAAGACCGCCGTGGAGTACTCCCACAGCCCGCTGACGGCGAGGTAGAGCATGAGGCCCCACCCGAGGGTCCACGCGATGGCGCGCCCCGGGGGCCAGGTGCCCCCCGCGCGCAGCACGCGGACGATCCCCCAGGCGTACAGCCCCAGCGCGGTGAGGCAGAGCGCGACCCACAACACGTTCGGGCGCCCCAGCCCCGCGAGGCGGGCGACCGTGGCCGGGACGTTCATCTCGTAGCCGAGGTAGTTGATTTGGGTGCTCTGGGGGACGAGGAATCGGGGCGGGGGCAGGTGGTCTGTCGAAACCAGGAAGCCCACGAGCAGGATCGCCGGGCCTTGCGCCCACCCGGTGTCGGGAATGACGGCGACCAGAACGAGGCACAGCAAAAGGCCGAGGTAGGCCTGGCCGACCGGCTGGCTCCACGGCGGTGCGCCCACCAGTTGCTGCCAGACGACCATTGCCGTGCCGCCGGCGGCCACGAGTGCCGCGATCGGCATGGCGCGTCGCCAGCGACGCCGGGCGTCCGTGCCCGCGACGCCGACGGCCGCGAAGGTGCCGACCAGGATCAGGAACATCGCCCCAGAAGCCACGGCGTTGGCGTCGGTGGCCCAGTCATGGTCGGCCCCGACCGAGACGTTGCCGGTGACGCCCACGAAGATCCAAGCGATCGCGCCCGCCGCGACGACGAGCAGGGAGCCCGCCCGCGCGGGCGTCCGATACGCCAAGACGGCGGCGATGAGCGCCACCACGGCGTTCGCGAGCCAGGCCAGCCCGGACGGCGTGGCGCCGAGGAACCCGGGCAGCACGTCAAGGCGCGCGACCAAGCCCATGGGGACGCCGTTCACGAAGGCCGTGTTGGCGACGGCCATCGCCAGGGCGCCGACGAACCACAGCTGGGCGATGCGACCTGTCCAGCGGGGCAGGCCGCCCCCGAAGGCGATGAATCGGACGAACCCTCCGACGGTGGCCACGGCCGCGAGGCGAGTCACGAAGTCGGCGACGAGGGACACAAACGCGGTGGCGGTGTCAGCCTGAAGGCGGCCCGGGAGCAACGGTTCGGCGGCGATCACCTGGCCGGAGACCAGCACGAGGGCGAGGGCAAGGCAGGCCGTCAGCCACGCAAATAAGCCACGAACACCCTGGGACACCACCGCCGAAGTCTACCCCGATCCCCTTGGGGGCTCAGCCGCGAACACCTTCTAGCAGAGCCACCAACGCCTCGACGGTCGGCACCCTTCCGGCGACGACAACATCACCGTCCACCACAAGACCAGGCGTCCGCATCACGCCGTACGAGGCGATCTCGTCCGGTTCCCGCACGTGGCCAATGGAGGCCTCCCAACCCAGTCGGGCGAGGGCCGCAGCGGTGCGCTCCTCCAGGGTGTGGCAGTTGGCGCACCCCGATCCCAACACCAAGATCTCCATGTCGTACTCCTTCACAAGATGGCGTTAAACAAATACCCGGTCGCCACGATGCCCACCGCGGTGACCCCGACGAATGTGGCAATGAGTCGCGGTTTCAACACCCGTCGCAGAATGATCATTTCGGGCAGGCTGAGCGCTACTACCGACATCATGAACGCCAGCAAGGTGCCCATGGGCAGGCCCTTGTCATGCAAGGCCTCGACCACAGGCAGGATGCCCGCCGCGTTGCTGTAGAGCGGCACCCCGAGGGCGACGGCGATCAAGACAGCGAAAGGATTATCGCGTCCGGCCACCGTGGCGAAGAAGTCGGCCGGAGCCCACCCGTGGATCACGGCACCCAGCGCAATGCCCGCCAGCAGGTAAGGCCACGTTTTGCCCACGATGGATTGCACTTCGTCGAGGCCGATGGCGACCCGATCGGGCCAGGTGAGATGTGCGTTGGGGTCCCGCGGCTTCCCGCGGAGCTTGGTCTCGTACACGAAGGGTTCGACGAAGCGCTCGAGCTTGAGCGCTCCAATCACGTAGCCCGCGACCGAAGCGATGATCAGCCCCGAGCCCACGTAGAGCAAGGTCGGTCCCACCCCGAAGAGTCCGAGCAACAACGCGATGGCGATCTCGTTGATCAGCGGGGAGGCAATGAGGAAGCTCATCGTGACCCCCAGCGGGACTCCCGCCGCCACGAAGCCGATGAACGCCGGCACGGCCGAGCAGGAGCAGAACGGCGTGACGACGCCCAGGCAGGCGGCCAGCACATTGCCCACGCCCGCGCGCTTGCCGCCAAGGAGTGCCCGGGTTCGCTCGACGCTGGTGAACGAGCGCACGATTGCCACCAGGAAGATGATTCCCGCGAGCAACAACAACACCTTGATCGAGTCGTAGCAAAAGAATTGCAGAGCGGCCCCCCACGAGGTGGCGGTCGCGCCTCCCAATGCCCAGGCCCAAAACGGCTCATTGAGGCTGTAGAGGGCGAACCAGGCCGGAAGCCCGATCGCGACGGTCACCCACGCCGCTTTGGGGGTGGTAACCCGGTCGGCGAGGGCGATCATCTCAGTGGTCGTTCGGCAGGGGTTGAACCTCGACGCCGAGTTCGCCGAGGAGCTCGGTGACGCGGCGGCGAATCTCGTCCCGAATCGGACGCACGGCCTCGACGCCGTGGCCAGCCGGGTCAGCAAGCGCCCAGTCGAGATAGCGCTTGCCCGGGAAGTAGGGGCAGGCGTCGCCGCACCCCATCGTGATCACGACATCGGAGGCCTGCACCGCCTCGGGGGTCAGGATCTTCGGACGCTCGGCCGAGATGTCGATGCCCTCCTCGAGCAGCGCCTCGCGGACAGCCGGGTTCACCGAATCGGCAGGGGCGGACCCGGCCGAACGCACCTCGACGGCCCCCCCGGAGAGGTGCTGGGCGTACGCCGCACCCATCTGCGAGCGGCCGGCGTTGTGAACGCAGACGAACATGATCGAAGGACGCTCGGCGCTCATGAAATCTCCAACGGTGGTGGTTCTGAACGAATCGTTTCTCATCATATTGATGATTGTCAATACGTTGAGTAGCCTCGTGACGTGCGATCCCTCCCCGTCCTCGATGCTGGCCATCGGGGCAGTCTGCTCACCGACCACCAGGCGGCTTTGATCTCCCAGGCCTTCCAAGCCCTCGCAGATCCGACGCGCGTCCGATTGCTCCATCACATCGCCTCGGCCGAGCACGCCACGGCGTGCATTTGCCACTTGCCGGACGATCTCGGCATCAGTCAGCCGACGCTTTCCCATCACCTCACCAAGCTGGTGACGGCCGGGCTCATCACGCGTCAGCAAAAGGGCAAGTGGGCACACTATTCGCTGACGCCCGGCGCCCTCGCAAACCTCCAGGCTTTTCTCGAAAGTGTGAGTGGTTCTCCCTCAGTCCGACCCGACGGTGGGGCTCCTAGGCAGTGACTTGAATGTTCGCGTCCAGGGTGGGGAACTCGACGAAGGTCCGACCCGGCGCCATGACGAGGGGCTTTCCGTTGTCGAGCACGAAAGCCCAAGGATCGTTCACCGCACCCTTTGACCAGTGCCCACCCACGACCTTCCCGCCGTTGGCGTAGACAAACGAACCCTCGCTGTTCACGATCTCGTGGTTTGGCTCGAGGCCACCTAGCCCCGGCAGCAGTTGTACCCAGGTCTGCTCGGCACGGATGGCCAAGATGTTGTCGACCGCTACCCGTGTGCCACTTGAGGTCACATGGGGCCCCCACGGCTCGCTGCGCAGGTAGGTGTTCGTGGCCTGGTCGTAGTCGTAGCTCATGTTGTAGGTGTCCGCGCGTTTCCAGGGGATGACCACGCGAGTAGCCGGGACACCGGTCGCGGTGCTGGCCTGCGCGTCGCCGGTGGCGAAGGGGAAATAGAGCGAAGCCGGACCGTCAGCGAAACTGGACGTCTGCTTCGCCAGGACGATCGGGTAGCACACGACGGCACGGTCATACTCGACCTTCGTCCCGACGCGATAGACCCGCGACTGATCGATGGAGTAAGAACCCGTGCCCTTGGTGGACATGTAGTCGAGGACACCGTCGACGTATTGAGCATTCTGCCTGTGGTATTCGATGACCCAAGGACCCCCGCTCGCGTTGCCGATGATGCCGGTCATCGGCGCCATGATCGGCACATCCACCGGACGAACGGATCGGACGGGGCCACAGCCCGCCGTCGGCATCGAGGAGTGGAAGACCGGCATGAGTCTGGTCGCGGCTTGTCCCAGCTTGTCGACGTAACCGTCGCTGATGACGAACACAAGGTCGGCAAACTCGATGCCCCGTTGCGGATGCTCGTTCTTGTTGTCCGGCACCATGACTGCGACAGCGGCGTGCTTGCCCTCCGCCGGGTCTGTCATGAGCACCCCGGTGAGCGGCCAGCGGGGACGCGTGTCGGCGGGAACGGACGCAGACGCGCTCGGCGTCGACGTCACGGCAGGGGTGGTGGCAGGGTTCGTCGGGGCGTTGGAGGCAGGATTGCAAGCGGCTAACAGGCCTCCCGCGACTCCCAAACCGCCCACCATCATGGTGCGACGACTGAGCTGATCCATCTGCTTCCTTTCGGTTCCCCCAATGGTTCCTTGGCCATGGTAGACGGCTCCTGGCGCATGTAAGCGCCGACCCGTCGGCGTGGGCACTGACGCCCTTAGGATCGCTAAGGACGACAATCGCTGGGCTGGTGACGAGCACAACCGGTCTGTAGGTTCGCCCGAAGGTCGACCAGAAAGTGGAGGGTCAACGATGCCTCGTCCCGACAGTGGGCTGCTGCGGCGCCTGGTCCAGCGGATCGACGTCCCGGCCTGGCAGAGCGACGCCCGCGCCCGTCCGACGTCGACGGTCCGGGAAGTCTTCACGGGGGACGCTCTGGTCGACGTGCCGGTTGCCACGACCGTCGACGTGGCAGACGCCTTCGCGCGAGCACGCAGGGCGCAACCGGCCTGGGCGGCGCGTCCGGTGAAGGAGCGGGCGGCTGTCCTCGCGCGCCTGGCGGATCTCGTACATGCCCGCCGGGCCGACCTGCTCGATATCGTCCAGGCCGAGACCGGCAAGAACCGGCTGAGCGCCCTCGACGAGGTCATGGACGTACTTCTCAACGCGCGCTACTACGCCGCCAAGGGACCGGGCCTGCTGCGTCCGCACCGGGTAACAACCGCCATGCCGGTCATCACCAGAGCCCGCGTCCACCACAGGCCGCTCGGCGTCGTGGGGATCATCGGCCCATGGAACTATCCCCTGGCTTTGGGGGTGTCGGACGGGCTGGCTGCGCTCCTCGCTGGCAATGCCGTGGTGCTGAAACCCGCCACTCTCACGCCCTTGTCGGCGCTGTTCGGGGCCGACCTGCTCGTGGAGGCAGGACTCCCCCGCGACCTGTGGCAAGTCATGACGGGGGCCGGACGCGAGGCGGGCGCGGCGATTGTCCAGGAATGCGACTTCCTCATGTTCACCGGCGCCTCCGAGACCGGAGCGACCCTTGCCGCGGCGGCATCGCGGCGGCTGGTGCCGTTCTCAGCCGAACTCGGCGGGAAGAATCCGATGATTGTCGGGGCCGGCGCCGACCTCGCGGCGGTCGCCGACATCGGCGTCCGGGCCTGCTTTGCGTCCGCCGGGCAACTCTGCGTCTCAATCGAGCGCATCTACGTCGAGGCCTCGATCTTCGAGGCGTTCTGTGAGACGTTCGTCCGCCGGGTGGAGGCCATGCGCGTCGGCCCGGGCTACGGCTGGACAGTCGACATGGGCTCCCTCGCCTCGGCGGAGCACCTGGCCGTGGTGCAGGAGCATGTGCGCGACGCCCTGGCGAAGGGGGCGCGGTTGTTAACAGGCGGGCGCCGGCGCCCGGACGTGGGTCCCACGTTCTACGAGCCGACGGTGTTGACCGACGTCCCGGCGTCGGCGCTCTGCGCGCGCGAGGAGACGTTTGGACCGGTCGTGTCCCTCTACCGGGTCGAATCCCTCGACGCGGCGGTCGCCCAGGCCAACGATTCGTCGTACGGGCTCGCATCCGCGGTGTTCTGCGCCACGAGCGCGCAGGGCGAGGCGGTAGCCGCGCTGCTACGGACGGGCATGGTGAGCGTCAACGAGGGGTACGCCGCTGCGTGGTCGAGCCTCGGCGGTCCCGCGGGCGGCATGGGCATCTCCGGCCTGGGCTACCGGCACGGCCGAGAAGGCTTGCTGAAATACACCCACGCCCAGACCGTCGCTACCCAAACCACCCTGCTGAACTTCGGTGGTCCGCGCGGCATGGATCAGCAGCGTTGGGCGTCGTTCCTGGAGGGTGCCTCGAACCTGGTGCGACTTCTTCCGGGGCGCTGGCCCGGACGGCACTAGGAGTGTGCGGAACTTTGCTGTTCCGAGCGAGGACGTGCCCGGCGGGATGAGCTGGGGTGGCTCGATCTGGTAGTCGGATGGGACATCCCACGCCGGATTGAGGTGCCGCAGATCGCCCGTCCGGGTGCGCCACAGCCGGGACATGAAAGGTCCGCAGACTCCTCGGTGCTGCGGCCGGACTCGTTCGGGCCTTACGAAGCCAACCGGGCGAAGGAGTCCGCGAGGAAGTCCATGTGGCGCTCGGCCGCCTCGGCGTCCCGGATGGCGATCCAGGTCAAGGTGATCCCATCGAAGGCGCTGATGAGGGATTGCGCCACATGTTCGATGGGCTGCCGCCACGTCACTCCGCACAACTCGGCGGCCTTTTCGAGGCCCTCGGCGGCGGCCCGGTGATAGCTCTGCCACTGATCGGCCACCATGGTGGCATCGTGCCTCACGCCATAGAGGGCGACTTCGAGCATGGCTAACTCAAGGTCGGGACGGGTCTTGAGAAGGGCCAGGTAGCTGCCAAGCCCGGCGCGCAGCATGGAGCGGAGGTCCGTGTCGGAACCCTGCGCTTCAAAGGCGGCGAGGGCCGCCGAGCGCTCTTTGTCCACCACCTCGGTGACGAGGGCCCGCATCATGTCCTCCCGGGTGCGGAAGACGTAGTGGAAGGCGCCGAGCGGCATGTCCGCCTCGGCCACGATCGCCCGGGTGCTGGCCTTGGCCAGCCCGTCGCGGGCGATCACGCGCACGGCCGCGTCGATGAGCTCCGCGCGACGCACGGCAAGGGGCAAACGGCGCATCAGGTGAGCTCCCCGTCGCGGCGGCGCCAGCACCCGAACCTGGCGATGTTCCTGCACGAGAACATGGCGGTCCCCCTCCCCGAATCCCGACGGCGAGCGTCGCTCGCGGAACGATGTTAGGGCACGTGCGGACGGAGAATCGCATCGTTAACCGGCTTGAGGAGTCACCAGGAGGGCGGGGCGCCCACCTCCTGCATCGCCTTGGCGGTCGTGACCAGCCGGGTGATCCACGCCCGCTGTTCCGGGCCAAGGGAACGCCCGCAGGCGCGGGCCTCGGACGCCTCCCACCCGACCCCGACCATGGCGCGCACCACCACCCAATCGCGGCAGCGACGCTCATCGAGACCGGTGGCGTCCACCAGGACGTAGAACCGCTCGCGCAGCGCCCCGCCGACGTCGCCGGTGGCGACCAGGTCCTCCCACCGGTTCCACAAGAGGGGCCCTAGTTCGCTGGCCGGGTCCCCGGAGAAACCCTTGGGGTCGATCGCCAGCCAGGGCTCGCGGCGTCCGGCCAACACGTTGCCGTAGTGGAGGTCCCCATGGACGATGGCTGTGGGTGGGTCTTCCACCAATGCCCGCCCCGCGGCTAGCGCCTGCTGGACGAATCGCGGGGGCGCGGGGACGTCCCGGCCTAGAGCCGCAAGGTCGTCCAACCACGTCGACAGTTGGTCGGCGAGCAGTGGCAGCCGCGGGGTGGGCGGGAGGTGCAGCCGCGGGTAGAGCCGGGCGACGACCTGGCAGGCCTCAAGCGCGTCGACGGAGTTCAAATCCCGTGCTGTGAGCCGTTCGAGCAACAGGGCGCCGCGGTGTGGGTCCGCGCGTTCCAGCCGCACCGCACCGAGCCCGCGCCACGCCTTGAGGGCCTCAACTTCCCCCGCGTTGTCGGGCTCCGGACGTGCGACCTTGAGCATCAGCCGGCTGCCGTCTGTGTGCGAGACCGGCAGCACGAGCGCGGTCTTGCCGTGGCGAGGGGCGCCAGTCACGGCGAGCTCCCAGTCCTCCAGCAACCCCGAGACCAGCCGCGGCAGCCCGTCCAGCCACGCGGCCCACTCAACGGAGCGTTCGCGCTGGGCCTCCAGACCGGACGGGACGACGAACATCGCTCCATCATGCCGGAGGCCCCGGGACGCTCGTCCGCTACCGAGGCAGCGTCGCCACCCAGGCCAAGGTGTCGTTCACGATCTGCGCCTGCGCCTCGGCGCGGGTGATAGTGGCCACCCCGTCGCCCGACTGCGGACCGTAGTCGCCAAAGAACGCATGGACTCCACCCTGAATGACCTCGTAGACCGCGAACTCCGAGAACCGCCCCTTGGTGGCATCGATCTTGGCAGGTGTCGCCAGCCCGTCATTGCTCGCCGAGATCGACAACACCCGTGCGTAGAGCGTCCGCGGCATGGGACGGGCCGGATAGGAGGCATAGAGCAACAATCCAACGACACGTGCCCCCTCATCCTGGTCGTGGTCATCGGCAATCTCCGCCGCGACCGTTCCGCCCAATGAGTGCCCCCCGACGACCCACCCGGCGGTGAGGGGAAACATTCTTCGAGCATTCACGAAGGCGTCCTGAGCCAGAAATGCGATCCCCAACGGTTGCTTGGTGATGACGACCACATGCCCGGCCTCCGCGAGAGGGCGCAGCACGGCGGCGTAAGCGCGGGCGTCCACCTTGGCGCCGGGCTGGAAGAACACCCCGAGGCTCGAGGGGGTGGCCGTGGGGGTCAGGACGATCTGCGTCGGGGTCTCCACAACGGTCACGGCGGAGTCGGACGCCATCGCCGCGAGCGCCGGCTCCTGCGCCGACAGCGGACACAGCCAGCCGAGGGCGGCGATCCAGACGATCGAGAGAGCGAGGGCGATGATCCGCAGGATGCGACGCCAGCCGACGCTGGTCCGAGGAGAGCGCCAGGCCCGCCACCCCGCGAGCGCCGCTGCCACCGCGGTGAGGGCTAGCAGGATCGGGTAGGCCGGATGGGCGTGCACGATGGCCGGAAACTCCGCGACCAAGCACCACCCGACGACGACGAGCGCGACCGCGGGGACAATCCGCGCGACCCACGTCAGCGAAGTGGCCCACCTGTCAGGTGTTGTGGGTTCAGCGTTACTCACGCACGAACACTAGCGATTGGCACCGGGAGCCTCGCCACCACGTCCCGATCCGGCCTGTTCCACCTCAACCAAAATCGCGTCACGTTCGCCAGCCGTCCCTCACGGGGGCGGATACAGCCCCTCGCGGCGCAGCGTGATGTAGGCCTCGATCGTGCCGTTTCGCACCGCTGCCTTGATGATCAGGTAGGCCATATAGAGCCCCAGCGCGAAGAACCCGGCGGAGACGATCAGGAAGATCCATCCGGTGAACGCACCACTGAAATCCATCACGTCGATCCTCATTCTCTTCGAGTCCACGAAGGCGAAGAAGCCAACGACGGCCTCTGAATCCCTCGGACCTGCTGTGACCAGACGCAGGCAAAGTGACGGTATCGCGGCATCGGCTCATGGCCGACGCGCCGGATGCCCGGGGAACGTCGGTCTCTCGCGGCGAGAATGCTGCGAGCTCACGAGGACGGAATGCACTACGCGGAGGCCCTAGGGGTGGGTTGGATCCACAGATTCGGGCACATGCCCGAGCCATAGCGGGCGATGGCCGATTGCACAGCCGCCCGTCCCGCGGGCCCCGTGTCAACGCCAAGAGCCTCACTGCCGTCCCACTGGCAACTCACGACAGCGAGCTTGCGTCCGTCCGTCACGACCATCCCGTAGGACGGCCGCGGAGTGAAGAATCCGGGCCCAACGTTGTCAACGTACGCGCCCGCAATGAACGTCCGTTCGCCACTGAGATCGACCGCGAACGGGGCGGGGCTCCCTCGAAACGTGCCCGTCTTGGCCTTTACCAGCAGCAGCTCCGATTGCGTGACGTCACGCGGAACGCCGACGGTCGGTGGCACCCAGGTCACCACCTGCGAGGGCGACGGACTGGCCGTCGCGCTGGGCGGGGTCGTGCCCGCGGGAGTGCAGGCCGTCACCATCGAGGCACCGGCGATGCACCCAGGGGGAGCCAATTCCTTCAGCCCGAGGGAATGTTGGTGACGAACGTCGTCATCAAGATTCCGTCCCGAGTCGTGACCCGGGTCCCACCAGTCACCCCTTTGGGGTCCTCCACCGCGACGGCGAGGCTATCTCCCACAAGGTCACAGCCAGCCCCCGGCTGGTGGTCTCTTGTACCGCCGTTTCACCCTTACCTGTTGCCAGGCGGTCTGTTCTCTGTGGCACTTTCCCGCGAGACACCCCGGGTGGGCGTTACCCACCACCCTGCCCTGTGGAGTCCGGACTTTCCTCGACATTGCTGCCGCGATCACCCGGCGGTGAAGGCGGCAGCATAGGCGGCAGCCACTGACGGCTTCACCTTCCCAGTCACGCGCAGTAACGCGGCCCCATGGACCGTGTCGTACTCCGTCCCGAGGACCGGCGAACCCTTCAGGATGTTTTGGATGTACTGCGCGCGGGCCTGCGCCTCAGTCTCGTTGGCGAATACTTCGACGGCTCCGCCACATGAGGTTCCAAGATTGGGGCAGGTCACGCCCGAGTCGTAAAAGACTGCGGCGGAGGCATACCCATTGGGCCGCCCGATAAGACTATTCGGATCGTTGTCCTCCGTGATCGTCACGACGTTGGTCGTCGAGGCCTGCTTGATGGCTCCCGCGATTTGGGTCGCGTCCTTGAGTTTGGGCGTTGCCGACGCAGACGTCGATGTGGTCGTCGCCGCCGCGCTCGTGGCTGTCGTGCTGCCGGAGGAAGCGGGCGATGGGGACGCTGCGGGGGTACAGCCAGCCAACAAGACTGTGGCGGCAAGGGCGAAGATCGCCTTCTTCATAGGGGGTCGCTTCCTGGGAGGGAGTATGAGGTGCCACTAAAGGGCTGCAATTCAGCCTTGCAGAAGAAAGGGTTCTGCCCATACGAGATGGTCAAAATCAAAGGTCCGTCAGAAGCCGACCGAAAAAGGTGTATCGCCCAAGGTCAGG
Organism: Micropruina sp.; assembly: GCA_016716635.1. GTDB lineage: Bacteria > Actinomycetota > Actinomycetes > Propionibacteriales > Propionibacteriaceae > JADJVZ01. The sequence goes on along the minus strand of JADJVZ010000011.1, from coordinate 217,892 downwards.
AGACAACGCGCCGATTGACCTCACTACGCCAGTCGATGTCTCCTGCTTGGCAGTGGCCCTCACTGGCGACGTCGCGTTCGATGAGGCGGCGGAGGTACTTCGACACGGACATGTGCTCAGCAGCCGCGCGCTCGCGGACTGCTAAGGCCGTCTCCGCTCCGACCACGACCCGCAGCGCGGGCGAATGCGAGCCATCGCCCGACAATGACTTGCCGCCGGGAATGAGTCCTCGCATCCGGTCGAGTTCTCGCGCCTCCGCTTCGACGTCCGCTTCGGTCACGCGCCGCCCGGTCGCCGCGTTGATCACCACAACGGCGTCGAGATCGAGTTCCTCGTCCACAACGACCGTGACGCCGGGTACATACACGTAGTCGGCCGGGTCAATAGGTCCACTCATGGCTTCCTCCTGTATCCATACGGCATGACGTGCTTCACGACGACCACCTCGGGGTCGAGGCCATCCACGAAGGCGATTACTTCGAGCAAGAGGCCACGGTCATCAAGACCAATCCACAACAGATCACCGTTGCCCATCACCGTAGGTTGGCCCGCGTCGGCCATCGCAGCCAATGCGTGCCCCTTGCCGATCAAGTGACGCCGGGCAGCTTTGATGAACTTGACCCGCTTCGCCACGTCATGAGTATAGTCTCGATACTCATGCCAAACTAGAGCCCAGTTCGCCGAGTTCCTCGTCCACAACGACCCTGACGCCGGGCGACAGGGAAAGAGCGTCCCGCTGCCCGACAGCGGCGGAGTGAGATTCATCCTCCCGACCCGAGGAACGCGAGTTACGCGACCGCGTGGAACTCCATGCGGACCCCGAGCTTGTTCAGTAGCGACCAGACCGTCGCGAAAGACGGGTTGCCGTCCTCTCCGAGAGCCTTGTACAGACCCTTCCGGCTGATGCCGATCTCTCGTGCGAGTTCGCTGAGTTCCCCGCGCGAGCCACTGTGTCGAGCGCAGTCAACAGATAGCCGGGGTCGTCGCGTGCTTCCTCAACGGCGGCGTCAAGGTAGGCGGCGATCGCCTCTGGGGTGTCGAGGAAGTCTGCCGCATCCCAGGGTGCGGTCTTCACCGCCTGTGTCTTGCTCATCTCGTCTCCCTTCGCCAGGCCCGGGCCAGGCGCTTAGCCTCGTTGATGTCGTCCTGCTGCGTGACCTTCGAGCCTCCGGTGAGCTGCAGGATCAACAGATCCCCCTCGGCGGTGTAGTAGACCCGATAGCCGGGCCCGTACGGGATCCGCAGCGCGGACACACCCTCTCCGACCGGTTTGACGTCACCAGGGTTGAACCGCCCCGGCGTGTCCGGAGGCTTCGTTGTTTGACTAAGCAGCCTCTGTTTGTGGCTGCTTGTGAGCGTAGTACGCGTTCTCGAGCTCGAGGGGCGGGATGTCGCCGCAGTACTCGAACAAGCGAACGTTGTTGAACCAGTCGACCCATGTCGCGGTGGCGTGTTCAACCTGATCGACCCCATGCCAAGGCCCTTCGTGGCGGATCACTTCAGCCTTGTAGAGGCCATTGATCGTCTCCGCGAGCGCATTGTCGTACGACGAGCCGACACTCCCCACCGAAGGGGTGATGCCCGCTTCGGCGATCCGTTCGGTGTAGCGAATCGACGTGTACTGCGAGCCTCTATCGGTGTGCGCCACCAAGGCGGTGAAGTCGTCACGGCCTTCCCGTTCCCGGGTCCAGATGGCCTGCTCTAAGGCGTCGAGGACCATGGTGGTGGTCATCGTCATGGCGACCCGCCAGCCCAGGATCCGGCGGGCGTAGGCGTCGATCACGAACGCGACATACACCCAGCCGACCCACGTCGACACGTAGGTGATGTCAGCCACCCACAACCGGTTCGGGGCCACCGGCTCGAAGTCACGACCCACCAAATCCTCGGGCCGTTTCGCTGCCGGATCGGCGATGGTGGTGCGTTTCTTGCTGCCACGCCGGGCCCCCACCAGCCCGTCAGCGCGCATCAGGCGTTCCACGGTGCAGCGGGCCACCGGGATCTGTTCCCGGTTCAGCTGCAACCACACCTTCCGCGGCCCATACACACCTCGGTTGGCGTGGAAGACGCGGCGGACCTCGACAAGTAACACCTCATCGCGAAGCTGTCGGTCAGTGGGCAGCTTGTCTACCCATTCGTAATACGTCGATGGGGCGATCGGAACACCATGCTCAGTCAGCACAGCGCAGATCGGCTGGTCGTGCCTCCCACTTCGTCACAACACCCCATCGCAAACCACCAGGCTCCTGGTGGTCGGCATGCTCGCGGATGAAATCCACGATCACAGACCTGGCCGGTCGAGCTCGGCCGCGAAGAAAGCCGACGCCGCCTTCAAAATCGCGTTCGCCCGCCTGAGTTCAGCATTCTCTCGCTTCAACCGCTTCAGCTCAGCCGACTCCTCACTCGACACCCCCGGACGTGTCCCCTGATCAATCTGATCCTGACGCACCCACTTCCGCAGCGTCTCTGCCGTGGAAATCCCCAACAGCCCCGCCACATGCCGCATCGCACCCCAGTCCGTGCCCTGATCAGGCCGACACTCGTGATACATCCTCACCGCCCGAGCCCTCAGCTCATCCGGATACCTCTTCGACGTGTTCCCTGGCATGACTCCAACCTTCCCAAGGTTTCAAGTCTCCGGAAACACCGGGGCGGTTCAGGTTGCCCATGGCCAGTCGCTGGACACGCACGGTGACGCGAGCCGCCGCATGCAGGTCCTTCTTCTTGAGTTTCGACTCCCAGTCTGCGAACTCCTCAGCGCGCTCGATGGTCGTCACCTGTGTGATGTAGTACACAGATCGCCCAAGGACAAGGGGTTTGCCGGCGCGGACGACAGGGCTGGGATCACGACCCCAAACCCCTTCAGGCCGAGCCAAGCTCTCAGGCCGAACCGCTGCGGGCGGCGTTGTGGTGGCTTCTGCTCTGCGGAGCCGTACAACGCCGCTTAGGTGGAAACTCCGACACCTCCCGTCGAGGAGTGAGTTCCCCGGACCCGGCCCGGCTTGAACGGGCGGCCACCCTCACCAGACGACGGGCAGGACGCACCCTTACCGGGTAGATGCGCCTTGGGCGGGATCCCGAACCACGTTATGCCGGTGTGAGCCGGTACACAAAGTCGTTGGGATAAACATCCTTTAGCTAGTTTTAGGGACGAGTCGGCCTGTAAGCCGGATTCTGTGGCTCCAAGCGGAGCCGGTGATCATCCATCTGCGACAGCCGTTGCCGACTGCCTTCGACGCATGCGCCGTGCGACCTACCCGGATGCCTCGCGCGAGCAACGCTCAAACGGCATCCGCGGACCGAAGTCCTTCTTGGTCTTGCTCCGGGTGGGGTTTGCCTAGCCATCCTGGTCACCCAGGATGCTGGTGGTCTCTTACACCGCCGTTTCACCCTTACCTGTTGCCAGGCGGTCTGTTCTCTGTGGCACTTTCCCGCGGGTCACCCCGGGTGGGCGTTACCCACCACCCTGCCCTGTGGAGTCCGGACTTTCCTCGACATTGCTGCCGCGATCACCCGGCCGACTCGTCCGAAGTCGAGTCTAGCCTCAGACGGTCGCGAGGCGATTCGCGGCGAAGGATCCGGTGGCCGCGACGAGCGTGAGCACCGCCCCGAGCGTGATGCCCGCCCACACGCCCCAGTCCCCCAGCCAGGCGAACAGCGAGACCCGCTGCCACACGGCCAGCGCGATTCCACCGACCACCAGCAGACCGAATCCGATGGCCGCCATGGTCGTGGCCACGGCGCCGAAGGCGCGATAGATCGTCCCGAAGAACGCCCCGAGGAACAGCGACAGCAAGGACATCACGAACAAGGACACGAACGTCACGAGGTAGTTGCCATTGCCCAGGACGGTGACATCGAACGCCCAGGCTCCAATGCCATAACCGTGCGTGAGCTTCTCGACGCCCAACAAGCCGACCGCCGAGACTGCCGTCACCAGCGAACTGAGGACGAAACCCAGGCTCGTCCCGAACCAGAAGTCGCGGCGCGTGCTGCCAAAGGCCAAAGCCATGGCGAAGTTTCGGGTGACCGCCATGATGCCGACCGCCATCATGAAGCCCGGGACGGCGCTGAGGGCACCCACGTTGTTGTGCATGCTGTTGGACGTGGTCTCGGGCAAGGGCAGCCCGACCGCGATGCCGAAAATCAGGACGATGATGATGCTGACCCCGACCATCATGGCCAAGATCAACGCCGGGATCCCGAAGACATAAGCCGGACTGGTGGCGTAGAGGCGCAGGGACTTCCAGGAGTTCTTCATGATTGTGATCCGTTCTTGAGTGCTTCGGTGAGGTCGTGGATGCCGAGGGCGGCCACCAGATCCTGGAGGCTGGCGGGCTCGAGGGAGACCCGCGTTTCTGCGGCCAGTCGCTCGTCCTCCGGCGTGGCCCGGCCACGAATGGTGGCCGAGATGATCCGGCCGAGGGCGTGTTCGGCGATGATCTCGCGGGAACCGGCCAGGCGCCGGACGTCCTCGCCGAGCCCGCGGGCGACGAAGGCGCTACTCCGCGCCTCATCGACGTCGGCCTTCATGACGACGCGTCCGGCGTGGAGGACAATGACTTCCTCCATCAGATCGGCCGCTTCATCAATGAGGTGCGTGGACATGAGGATCATCCGGGGCACCTCCGAGTAGGCCCGGAGGACCTCTTCATACAGCACCACGCGGGCCGTCGGGTCGAGCCCCAGGTAGGGCTCGTCCAGCAGCGTGTACGGAGCGCGAGCGGCGAGGGAGAGCACCGCCGCGAAGGCTGACTTCTGGCCGCGGCTCAGCTTCCGCGCCCGCCGCTTGATGGGGAGCTGGAACCGCTCGATGAGGCGCTGGGCCGTCTCGGCGTCCCAGGTGGGGTAGAACGAAGGCATCGCAGCCAGGATCCGATCGATGGTGTAGGCATCGTTGTAGGCCTGGTCTTCGTGGATGAAGATCGTCCGACCCAAAACCGCGGCATTCTCGGCCGGGTTGGCCCCGTCGATCGCGATCACGCCGGCGGTCTTGAAGATGTGGTTGCACAGGCAGGCCATGAGGGTCGTCTTACCGGCGCCGTTGGGGCCGACGAGCCCGTAGATCCGATCCGGTGCAAGGTCAAGGCTGACGTCGTTGAGGGCTTGCACCTCACCGAACGTTTTGCTCAGACCCTCGATGCGGATGCCGGCGGCGTTGGCCGCTCGGGGCGGGAGGGTGTGGGTGTGGGTCATTTCTGCTCCTGGGGGTAGTGGTGGATGAGATCGGTGACCTGGTCGGCGGTGAGCCCGAGACGACGGGCCTCCTCCAGCAGGGGGCGGACGTATTCGTCCGCGAAGGCGGCGTGCCGGGCCTGGCGCAGGGATTGCTGCGCACCGGGCGCGACGAACATGCCCAGGCCGCGCCGCTTGATTAGCACGCCGGAATCGACGAGCCGATTGAGAGCCTTGCCCGCGGTGGCGGGGTTGATCCGGTAGAAGGCGGCGAGCTCGTTGGTGGAGGGCACTTGGGTGTCCTCCTCAAGCAACCCACCGAGGATGTCGTCCGCGATGCGATCGGCCAGCTCGACGAAGATCGGCCGTTCGGCTCCGATGACGTCCATCGCACCTCCTTGGTTCATTACATGAGTAATGAACCACAGAAGTCAGGGATTGGTCAAGCTCCCCACCCGTTTGTGCGCGGGGCGCCCCCGCGCCCCGCCAGGCGGACGGGGATCAGCGCGTCCGACAGGGTCACTGACAACGGGTTTTACCCAAGAAGGCGAACGCCGAGCGACCTCGGAACCGCGGATCAAGGCCAACGCGCCCCGCGGAGGCTTACGTGCCGTTGACGAGGCGACGCGCCAGCACCCGGATCTGTTCGCCCAGGAGCCAGCCGGAAATCACGGCCTCGGAACCGTCGCGGTAACGCAACTCGATTTCCTCAAGGCCTGTTCCCTTGGTGGTGTACATGCTGACCTTGACGATGTCGGCGCGCGTCACCGACGTGACCTCCGTGCCGTCCACCACGTCGACGCGATCGCGGTACACGCGAACCTCGCGGCGACCCAACAGGCCGGGCCCGACGGCGGCGACCAGCAGAACCACCACCACTCCGCCGGACACCCACAGCAAGAGTTGGTTGTCCACCACGGCGTCAATGGTGGGGTGCTGGACGACTCGGCCGACCAACAGCACGAGCGCAACCACAACGCCGATAGCCACCCCCCAGGCGGCGATCGACCACCTGCCGAAGGGCAGCCACCGCGCAGCAGCGAGCGGACGATAGACGGCCAGCGGCGCCCGCTGGCCCTCGGCGAGCTTAGGCAGCATGAAGTAACCCCTTGCGAAACGGCGCCACTGGTCCCCCGACCGGCGCGGCAAGAAACTATCGCGCTCGGGCCGCGAACCGCATCGTCACGTCTTGACCGTTGGACGGTCGTCCAAGATCAGACGACGTCGAATTGCACCGCGCCAGTGAGGACGTCCGCGTGCTGCAGCACCACCTGGACGCTCGCCCCCAGCACCAAATGGTGGTCCGCAACCCTGGCCTCGATTGCGGGCTGCCCCAGTTGAATGATCCCGCCCCCGCGCTGGGGATCGAGTTCGATCACGGTGGCCGGGAACGACTGCCCCACCCGATCTTTCAGAACCAGGGCCTCGACCAGGTCCACGATCCCCCGGTCGTACTTCTTGGCGCGGTGATCGGCTGCGTCCATCTCGGCGGGCAATGTCGACAGGGCGGCGAGGACCCACTCGGGAACGCTGGTTCTCGCACACAGCGCCACACAGATTTCCCCCGCGTAGCGGTCGACCAGGCGCCGCAGGGGCGCCGTGACGTGCGCGTAGGGTGCCGCAATGGCGGCGTGCAGGGGTTGAGCCGGCGGGGCGCCCTGGAAGGCCGCATACCCCGCCCCGCGGAAGAGCAACGTGCAGCAGTTCAGCATCGCGGCCTCCTTGGGGACGGCCGGATCGAGCGAACGGACGAACTCCGGGTAGGTCACCGCGGCCGGCCACGACAGGCCCAGGCCCTGCGACACCCGGCGCAGGCGCGCGATGGATTGGGGCTGCGCCGGCGGGAGGGTCCGCAGCAGTCCGATGCCCCCGTCGAGCATGAGTTTGGCCGCCGCCATACCGGTCAGCAGCGAGATCTGCGCGTTCCAGTCCTCGATGGGTAAGGTCGCCCGGTAGGACAACCGCCAATCGTCGCCGTGGGCGTCCACCTGCTGCTCGGGCACGTTGAGGCTGACGCCTCCGCGGGCGATCTCCTGGGCCTCGCGCAGGCGTCCGATCTCGGCGAGCAGGCCGATCTGCGAGTCTGCGGTGCCCGCGTTGAGCCGGGCATGCTCGGTTTCGTAGTCGGTGCGGCGGATCGAGCGGACGAGCCCGCGCGCGACGTGGGTCTCCACGAGGGCGCCGGACGTGTCCAGCCGCAGTTCCCACACCAGCGCCGGACGCACCTGGCCCGGCAGCAGACTGGTCGCGCCCTCAGAGAGCGTGGGTGGATGCAGCGGGGTACGGGCATTCGGGGCGTAGAAGGTTTCCCCGCGGCGGTGCGCTTCGAGATCGATCGGACCCCCGGCAGCCACGAAGGCCGCGACATCAGCAATGGCGTAGCGGACGAGATAGCCGGCGTCGTCCTTGGTCAGATACATGGCCTGGTCGAGGTCCATTGAGCCCGGCGGGTCGATGGTCCAAAACGGCAGGTCGGAGTGATTGGCGCTGGGCAGGGTCGGATTCGCGGCCGCCACGTCGGCGGCGGCCAGCACGTCCGACGGAAAAGCGTCCGGCACCAGCAGTGCGGTGCGCAGGTTCGCGAGCCCTTGCTGCAGGTCCGCGGGAACGTCGTCCAGGATCGCCAACCGCGGACCGGTCACGTCAGATCCCCGACTCGAGCGTCCGGACGAGGATGCGGTCACACTCTTCGCAGCGCAGGACGTCGTCCGGGGCCGCTGCGGCATAGGCCATGAGTGCGGCCGTGTCGGCCTCAATCTGACAGCCACCGCAGCGGCGGGCGCGGAGGGCTGCGGCGCCGGTGCCCAGCCGGCCCCGGAGGCGGTCGTAGAGGTCAACGAGGTCGCGGGGAAGGATGCCCGCGAGGCGGGTGCGGGTGGTCTCAAGTCCGGCGAGTTCGGCGTCGAGCAGCTTGGTGGCGGCGTCCCGGGTCGCCAGGAGGGCCCGCATCTCGTTTTCGACGGCGGTCCGACCGGCGACGAGTTCGGTGTGCTGGGCTTGCGCAGTTTCAGCGGCACCCATCACCTCAAGTTCAGCGTCTTCGAGGTCGGAGATCCGCTTCTTGAGGTGGCCGATCTCCTCGATCATGCTCTGCAACTGCTTGGGATCGGTGACCGAACCATCGTCCCGCCGGGTCTCATTGCGGACCAAACGCTGGCGCACGGGCACCAGATCCGCCTCGGCTTTGGCCTGATCCAGCTCCAGATCCGAGACCTGCGTCCCGATGGCGGTGATCTGTTCGGTCAAGCGTCCGCGGCGCTGCTGCGCCTCCGCCAACGCTGCATGTTCAGGCAGCGACTTGCGACGATGTTGCACTTGCGCGATCGCCGTGTCGGTGGCCTGGAGGTCGAGCAGCTTAAGCTGGGCATCGACGGGCGCCTTCATAGGTCCTCCTGAGATCTCGGCACGGACTCTACCCGTGCCTTAGCCGCAGCCACGAAGATGGGCCACATGACCGAGCTTTACCTCGTCCGACACGGCGAAACCGCCTGGAGCAAATCCGGGCAGCACACGTCCGTCACCGACCTGGACCTGACCGACCACGGCGTCGAGCAGGCCATGGGCCTGCGCGCGCGGTTGAATCCCGCCGACTTCGGGCTGGTGTTGGCCAGCCCCCGCCTCCGCGCCCAGCGCACGGCGCGCCTCGCGGGCTTCGAGGATTTCGAGGTCGACGAGAACCTCGCCGAATGGAACTACGGCGATTTCGAGGGCAAGACCAGCGCGGAGATCCGCAAGATCTACCCGGGCTGGCGAATCTGGTGGAACGGCTGCCCCAATGGCGAAGACTCGCGCGCGGTGCGCCGCCGCCTCACGCGGATCGTCAAGAGGGTCGACGATTCCGGCGTCGACAAGGCCATTTGCTTCGCTCACGGCCACGCCCTGCGGGTGTTGGCCCTGTGCTGGCTCGACTTCCCGATCGCCTTCGGCCAGAACTTCCCGCTGGGGGTCGGCAGCCTGTCGATCATGGGTCAGGAAAAGGAATCCCCGGCGATGATCGTGTGGAACAGCTAGCGCCGTAGCATGATCCGGTGAGCGAGCAGAACGAGCAGAACCAGCCCATCTCGTCCCGGATGAATCCGTTCAGCGAGCCCTTCCGGGCCTTCATTCCGGTCGGCTGGGCGCCCTACAGCGACGAGCTGCCCGCTCCGACACCCGCCTCGGTGTTCACGCCCGCGCGTCGCACGGCGCTGTCCAGCGCGTTCCCGGGCGAGCGCCTCGTGATCCCGGCGGGCGGACTCAAGCAGCGCTCCAACGACACCGACTTTCCCTACCGGCCGCACACCGCCTTCGCGCACCTCACCGGACTGGGCGGCGACCAGGAGCCGGATGCGGTGCTGGTGTTGGAGCCCACCGACGCGGGCCACGCGGCCACGTTGTACTTCTCCCCGCGCGCGCCCCGGACCGACGCCGAGTTCTATTCCAACGCCCGCTACGGCGAGATGTGGGTCGGGCAGAGGGAGTCGCTGGCCGAGATGTCGGCCCTCACCGGGCTCGACTGCGCCCCGATCTCGACTTTGGACGACGCGCTCGCCAAGAACCTGGGGACGATCGGCCTGCGCGTGGTCCGTGAGGCCGACGCTGGCCTGACAAGTCGGCTGGACGTTCTGCGGACGGAGGCGGGCGTCAGCGAAGTCGTCCAGGCTGAGGCCGACACCGCGCTGGAACTTTGGCTCGACGCCAGCCGCCTCATCAAGGACGAGTTCGAGATCGAGCAAATGCGTCACGCCTGCGCGGCCACGGCTGTCGGCTTCGCCGAGGTGGTCAAGCAGTTACCCGAGGCCATCGCCCGCGGGCGGGGCGAGCGCTGGGTCGAGGGTGTTTTCGGCCTGCACGCCCGCCATGCCGGCAACGCGGTCGGCTACGAGACGATTTCGGCGGGCGGCGACCACGCCAACACGCTGCACTGGATCCGCAACGATGGCGACATTCATCCGGGCGACCTGCTGCTGCTCGATGCCGGCGTCGAGGTCGACAGCCTCTACACCGCCGACATCACCCGCACGTTGCCGGTGTCCGGCACGTTCACGCCGGCACAGCGCAAAGTTTACGAGGCCGTCCTGGCCGCCCAGGAGGCCGGGCTGGCCGCGGCGAAGCCGGGCAACAAGTTCTCCGACATTCACGCGGCGTCGATCCGGGTGATCGCCGAGCATCTGCACGAGTGGGGGTTGCTGCCGGTCAGCGTCGAGCAGTCCCTTGACCCCGAGACCGGCGGCCACCATCGGCGCTGGATGGTCCACGGCACGTCGCATCACCTCGGCATGGACGTCCACGATTGCGCGTCCCTGCCGCCTGCCGAATACCGCGAGGCGACACTTCAGCCGGGCATGGTGCTGACCGTCGAGCCGGGCCTCTACTTCAAGGCGACGGACCTGTTGGTGCCCGAGGAGTTGCGCGGCATCGGCGTCCGCATCGAGGACGACATCCTCATCACCGAGACCGGCAACGAGATCCTCTCGCATCACCTGCCCCGGACGCCCGACGCCGTCGAGGCCTGGATGGCCACCTTGCTTCCGAGGGCCTGATGGATTCCGCTACCGACAGTGTCGCCCGCGATTTGGTGGCGGCGCTCCTGCCCGTCGAGATCGTCGTGCGTCCGATGTTCGGCGGCCTGTGCTGGTACCTGGACGGCAAGGTCCTGGGCCTCATCAACGACGGCGCGGTGTTCGTGAAGGCGTCCTCCCGCGATGCCTTGCTGGCAGGCTTGGCGGACCTCTCCCCCGCCTACCCCGGCGCAACGCCGAGCTGGCGGCTGCGTCCCGGGGTGCTGGACGTCGAATCCGACCGCCTCCGCGAAGCCGTACAGGCGATCGCAGCGGTACTACCCCGCCCGAAAGCACGGAAGAAACGTACGACCGAACGAGGCCACTAGTGCCGGAACAGGAGTTCGGCCCGGATCCGTCGAGCAAGTCTCAACGCGAGTCGGTCGGGTTCGTCCGCTCGCCTTCGACGCCGCGAAGGACGTTGGTGAGGATGACTGCTTGGAAGAACAACAAGTAGGCGGCGGCGCCCAGGAACATGGTTTGCTCGGCAAGCTGAACCTGGAGGAACTGCTGCGCCGTGGCGCACGTGAATGTTCCCTTGTTCCGCAGGCCCGTCGGGCACTCGGGTTGGGGGCTGGATGAGCCGAGCGAGAGCAACGGCGAGTTGACCACGAGCAGTACCAGCGACCCGACCAAAGCGGTTGACACGGCCGTGACGGCAACCATCCCTCCCGGGAGCCAGCCAAAATCGAACGCGCGCGATCGCTTGCCCGATCCACGGGTTTGGTCATTGGCCATCAGGATCACGAAGAGCTGCCCCGGAATCACGAGAAGAGGCGCCACATACAGCAAAGCCCCGCTGGCGAACGGCCGCTGGAACAGGTAACCCGCCGCAATCGCGGCCACCAGGGCAAAGACGCCACCCGTAGCGACGACCCAGTAGACCCGCATCGCCGTTAGTTTCCAGTTCGACGCATGGGGGACCAGAAGATCCTCGGATGAACTCACCGACACAAAGTATGCCGTCGAAAGGGCAGCCGGAAACGCATGTCACCGGCGCTGCGGCGGTGCGGACCAGCACGGCGCCGGTTCCGTTCCATGGTCGCCCGCACGTTGACCTGTCATGCGAAGGAGCAAGCCGAGCAAAGTCGGCGCGGCGAGACCTGTGAACCTTGACTCCTGGCATCCTGGTTCCTGGGGAGGCGACTCTCCTCAATCCAGACCCCTCCCTTGAGGTGCGAGCATTGTGATCCTCCCGTTGCCATCGGCCCTGTTCCAAGGTCCGCCCTATCCGCCTGGACCGTTATGGTTCATCGGCTGGCGCAACGGCGGCATCGGCTCGCTCACGATGATTGTGCTGAGCCTTCCGGCATTCTTTTGCGTCGGCGTCACGGTCGCGGTCGGGTTTGGTTATGAGGGCGGATCATTTGCCGAAGACCCCAGTGGTCTGGCAATCGCCCTGGCGATGTTCGGCGTGCTGGGCACGATCCTGCTCTGGATCGGGATCGTGAGGTTCCGCTGGGAGCGCCGGTATCCCACCAATGAAGCCGCCATTGAAGCAGGCGTCCCGCTGAACGGTTAGCGTGTAAAGAAGACTTTGCACACTATTGATCGCGCCCGGGCAGGGAGGGCGAATCCCTACCGGCGGGCCGGTCACCATTGCGCAGGCGCTCCCCCCTCGCGCCCAAGGCGTGAAGACGAAGCCCCCTCATGTGAAAACGAGACCGTGGCTAAGCAGTCAGCCAACCAATAACCCGTTCCAGCGCCAAATCGAGATTCCCAACCTGACAATGCGCGTCGGCTCCCGTCCAGCCATCAAAGACGACCACGTCCGAAGCCGGGTGGCGGGGGCGAACGGCATCCACCACCGCGGCGGCCTGCCGCAAGGCCTCAGCGTCCTCGCTCCCCCCAACCAACGCGAGAACGGGCAGATCGAGGTCTTCAAGTTCCGTTCGACCCAGGGTGGCGGCCGACGCGATCATGCCTGCGATGCCCGTCGGGCCAAACTGCCAGTCGTACTTGGCCAGCAGCACGCGCCGGACGGGATGTCGACGCGCGAGGGCCATCGCCGCGCGGGCGAGCGGCGAATCTGGGCGCCGAAGCACGGACGGCAGGGCGGCGGCGAAGAAGGCGCCAACGTCGTGAATCGGGGTAGCACCGATGACCGCCCGCAGCCGATCCTCCGGGCGGGCCAACGAGGCGTACTTGGTCACGAAGATCCCACCTCCACTCCACCCGAGGAGCACCAGTTCGCCAGCCAAGCCACGGGCGTGGAGCGTGTCAAGCGTGGCGGTGAGACCCTCCAGAGTGTCCGCCCCGAAATACCACCCCTGCAACGGCGCATCGCCTTGGCCCGGCAGATCTACCGCGGCGAAGGCGATACCCGCCTCATGAAGCGCCCGGCCGCCTAAGAACCAGAGATCTTCTGCGAACGTGTCCCCGCCGCCCAGGATCAAGACCGCCAGGTCAGCAGCCTCGATCCCCTCCGAGGCGTACCCCCTCATGCACCCGTCCCGAAACGGCACCTGCAAGGGCACGACGTCGGGGGCGGCGAGACGTAGGAAGTGTGCGAAGCCGTCGCGCATGGCCTCGATCGCGCCGACGAGGGAAGGGCCAACGGGATGGGTCAACATCAGACTGGCCTTGGCGGCGACCGAAGCTGACAGCCACGCCGCTGCTGCCTCGCGCTTACGACCCGCCCGCTCAGTGGCCGCCGCACGCTCAGCCTCGCGCTCGGTGGCGAGAGTGAAGACCGCGATCCACGATGTCGGGTCACCGTCGCGGATCAGGCCGAAGCAATGCAAGAGAAGCCCCACCGAGGTCCCGCCCTGCGAGGCGAATCCCAAGAGCCATTCAGCCAGAAATGCCATGGTGGCGTCGCGAAAGATCCGAGATCTGCGTCCTCGGCGCATGATGTCGCCCGACATTGGATCTCTCCTCGCTTCGCTGGGCTCGTCCGTTCCGCCCGCCAGAACTCGACCCATGACCGCGGACGACCCTCCTATTAGAACTAAGCGGTACTAGTACCGTCAAGACCTAATTACGGAAAGTTGGACCATGCGGTACTAATAGGGCATGCCCAGCCAGGACCTCGGTCGCCTCCGTCACCCCACCCGGCGCCGGATCCTGGACGCCGCTGAGCGCCTGTTCGCGAGCCAGGGTTTTGAGTCGGCCACCGTGGACGACATCGCTGCCGCTGCAGGCGTGAGCAAATCCCATTTGTATTACCACTTCCCCGCCAAGACCTCGCTTTTGGAGGGGTTGATCCGGCTGCGCACATCCGAGCTGCTCGCCGACAAGGCCGCCCTCCTCGACGGTCAAGGGCCCGCCCTCGGATGCGACTCGTCCGAACTCAGCGAGACCCTGACCAAGGCGATCACCGACGTCCTGGCACCCCGGCGCGACTTCATCCGAGTGGTCCTCGTGGAGGCGATTCGCAACCCTGGGGCCACTCGACCCGTCTTCGAAGCAGTGACCGCGACCCTCGACGATGTGGCTGCGCGCCTGGACGCGGCTGGACACACCGTTGCAGAGGGCGAGCGGGACGCGTGGCTCTTCCTCGGCATCCTTCCAGCCCTCTACCTCGTGGCGCTGACCGAACCAGAGGATCTGTCCATCAAAGCCAGGTCTCTGGGCTCAGAATTAGGCCGCTGGGAATCGGCCTACCTCGCCGGCGGGCCGGGGATTCAATCCGACCACTCTTGAGGCTCAGCGGTGCGCCTCAATCCATGCCTGCGTCTCGACTCACGCTGCGGTCCCCGCCCACCTCCTGAGAAGTCCGTCCAAATGGCGACACGACCACCGGACGAACCCCTATCGTCGTGAAGCGTGACTGAATCAACGCTGACCAAAGTCGTTCTCTCTGAGGACCAGATCCCGACGCACTGGTACAACATCGTCGCCGACCTGCCGACGCCGCCCCCGCCGCACCTGCACCCAGGCACCCGCGAGCCGCTCGCCGCCGAGGACATGACGGCCCTCTTCCCCATGGGACTCATCGCCCAGGAGGCGTCCACCGAGCGGTGGATCGAGATCCCTGAGGAGGTTCGGGCGATCTACCGACTCTGGCGTCCGTCCCCGATGTACCGCGCGCGCCGCTTCGAGAAGGCGCTCGGCACCACTGCGAAGATCTACGTGAAGTACGAGGGCGCCTCGCCCGTCGGCAGCCACAAGACCAACTCCGCCGTGCCGCAGGCCTACTACAACATGCTCGAGGGCAAGACCCGGCTGGTCACCGAGACCGGCGCCGGCCAGTGGGGTGCGGCGCTGTCGTTCGCGTCCGAGATGTTCGGGCTCAGCTGCGACGTGTTCCAGGTCCGCAACACCTACGAGGGCAAGCCCTACCGCCGCATGCAGATGGAGGTGTTCGGCGGCAAGGTGACGCCGTCGCCGTCCAACCGGACGCACGCCGGCCGTGAGCTTCGCCTCAAGTTCCCGCACACCACCGGCTCGCTCGGCATGGCCATCTCAGAGGCCATCGAGGAGGCCGTCAAGGATCCGAATGCGTCCTACGCGCTCGGCTCGGTGCTCAACCACGTGGCGCTGCACCAGACGGTCATCGGCCAAGAGGCGATCCTGCAGTTGGAGGCGTTCGGCGAGCGTCCGGCGGATTACTTGTTCGCCTGCGCCGGCGGCGGCTCGAACCTGGCCGGGCTGAGCTTCCCGATTCTGCGGGAAAACCTTGAGGGACGGGCGTCCACGAAGATCGTGGCCTGCGAGCCCAAGGCGGCCCCGTCGCTCACCGAGGGCGAATACAAGTACGACTTCGGCGACAGCTCGAACATGACGCCGCTGCTGAAGATGTACACCCTCGGGGCTGACTTCGTGCCCGACCCGGTTCACGCCGGTGGCCTGCGCTACCACGGCATGGCGCCGCTGGTGTCGCACTGCTACAGCGAAGGCCTGATGGACGCCATCTCGGTCAAGCAGCTCGACGCCTTCGCCGCCGGAGTCATGTACGCCCGCGCCGAGGGGATCATCCCCGCGTCCGAGTCGTGCCACGCCCTCGCCGGGGCGGTCGAACAGGCCCGAAAGGCTACCGAGGACGGCTCCTCGCCGGTGATCCTGGTCGGCGTCTCCGGCAACGGCCAGCTCGACCTGCCCGCCTACCACGAGTTCATCCAAGGCAAGATGGCCGACAGCTGAGCTGAACTGCAACAAAACACGCGCTCGACGCTGAATCTGGGGCCAAAAGCCCTCGAAACGGGGTCGAGCGCGTGTTTTGTTGCATCTGAGCAGAGAAGGCCTGTTGACGAGTGACGGAACCCGGGCCTGAGTGACCAACGTAAAGGCGTGAAGCTCTCTCTCGATGACCTCCTCCAGACGGAAGCGCTGGTCACCAGGTCCCAGCACCCGCATCTGGCGGCGGCATTAAGTCGGCGATGTAGTCGCGGGCTGCTCGACAGGCTGGCGCCGGGTGTCTATGGGCCAAGCAACGCGAGGAACAGCCTTCCTCTGAGAGCCCTGGCCGCAAGCCTTGCCTGGCCCGATGCCGTCATCACGGGGCGCACGGCGGCGGCGCTCACCTGGTGGCCGGAGCTGCCGGCAGACACGATCGTGGTGGCGCGGAAGAACGGAGGCGATTCGTTCGGCAGCTTCAAGGTGGAGCGCCGGGCCGTCAACGGTGGCCACATCACCTGGCGCGGCCAGGTCGCCATCACCTGCCCGGCGCTCACGGTGCTCGACCTGATCCCCTCCATGGGTGGGAACGTTATCGACGAGGCCCTGCGCCGACGAGCCGTCACCCTGACTGCTCTACGCGGCACGCTCGCCGAGACCCCCGGCCGGCGTGGCAACGCCCAGCGAGAAGAGCTGGTGGAGGACTCGCGAGATCTCCCCTGGTCCGAGCCCGAGCGCTTTGGGCAACGGCACCTTCGCCAGGCCCACATCACGGGGTGGCGGACCAACGTGCGGGTCGCCCTTGGCCGCACCACGATGTTCCTCGATATCGCCTTCGAGCGGGAGCTCCTCGCCATCGAGATCGACGGCTGGGCTTATCACAACTCCCGGAGCAGCTTTGAGGCGGACCGTGCCCGGGACGCCCGGCTGATCGCCCACGGCTGGACCGTCCTGCGGTTCACCGCAGCCCAGGTCGACGATGAGCAAGCCTTCGTCGCCACGATCACGGCCACCCTCGCGCGACTGCGCCGACGCTGAAGTCCAGCCCGGGGCCCGATTCCGGACCCTCGATGCCGTCTGGTGCACGGCCCCCCCACGCGTGAGATCACCGGCGCTGCCGCGCCGATCAAAACGTGGCCACCTCCACCGCTCACTCTTGCCCATTGCGGACCCTGCAAGGCCGTCGTGTCGTGCGTCCTCGCGCCGACCAGTGTCCGCCATGGGTCACGAGTGGGTGCCTGTGGTGACCACGTTTCCAATCGGCGCTTCAGCGCCGGGCCCGGACCACAACGCAACGTTGGGGAACCGCATCAAACACTCTCACTGTGGGTTGCGGCAACGTGAGCGCCGCGCGATCGCACGCCACCGACAGGGATCTCAGGTCAGGACTTCTTGTCTTGCCCCTGCGAATCAGCCTCGGGCTTCGGGGCGAAGGGGTTGGAACCATAGTTCAGCCCGCCATCGGGGCCGGGAGCCTCCGGACTGGGCAGCGGCTGCACGCCGGGATCCACCCCGCTCGTGGGCTGGGAACCATAACCGGATTGAGTCGGATACCCCGGCTGGGCCGGGTAGGCGTAGCCGGGTTGCATCGGGTATCCCGGCTGGCCCGGGTAGGCGGGCTGCACCGGATACGGGTAGGGCGGCGGGTAGCCGCCGGGGTAGGGCTGCGGATACCCGGGCGGATAGCCTCCCGGCAGGCCCTGAGGTTGGACGCCCTGCGCCTGAGGCGCGAAACGCGGATCGAACTGCGCGGCGCGAGCGCCCGGCATTCCGGCGACCAGCTCGCGGGCCTGGGAGACGACCTTGTGCTCGCACAAGACCTCGTACTTGGTAGCGACCGTCTGGGAGACGGACGTGAAGTCTTTGCGGCCCCGTGTCGCTGCATAAGTGATCACCGAGAACAGGATGCTGATCGCCATGCCGAGGCCTAACAAGACCAGAATCTGCCCGGTCGCCACCGCCCCGTTGTTGAAGATCCACAAGAAGACTCCGAACATCAGCGCCATGGTGATGCCCTGCTGGGCACCCTGCAGGACGGCCGTCCACCAGGTGCGGCGCCCGGTGACCCGCTCGAGCGTGCGAAGGTCCGTGCCGACGATGCAGAGGTTCTGGACGGGGAACTCGTTGTCGGCCAGGTAGTCGACTGCGACTTGCGCCTCTTCGTAGCTGGCGTAGGTCCCGATGGTCTGCGGAAACTCCAATTTGAAGAGCGATCCGAGCCGGGGCTGCGATTGCGTCATAGGGAAGTCCTTTCGCCCGCACATAAGCCTACAGACCGAACGTCGGTACACCCCCGCCTGGCCCCACCGCCCCATTAGGATTGCCAACAGATCTGCTTCGATCACCTCCCCAAGGACAAGGAGCTTCAATGCCCAGCAAGACCGTCATCGTGGCGTCCGCCGTCGGACTCCACGCGCGTCCCGCGACTCTCATCTCTCAGGCAGCGGCGGCGTTCGACGACGACATCGAGCTCAGTGTCGAAGGCGGCGACGCCGTTGATGCCGCTTCGACCCTCATGATCATGACGCTCGGTGCCGCCAAGGGCACCGTTGTCACCGTGACCTCCGACAACGCTGACGCTGTCGAGCTCATCGCGGGCATGATCGAGACTGACCTCGACGCCTGATCCCACAACCCGCAAAGGCCGCCGGACGCTCACCTGAGCCCCGGCGGCCTTTGTCGTCTCGGCGGACGGCCCTATGTCGCTCTCAGCGCTCATCGGCATCGATTCGGACGAGCTCGGGCGGGAAACTCAGGCAGTCCCCGCGGACGCCCGCCCACGCGCCACGATGGCCGCGGCCAGCTTGACCCCGGCTTCGTCCACCATTTCGTCGTCGACGACGATGGCCCCCACCGCTCCCCCCGCCGCAGCGGTGGCGGCGGCGTAGGCGGCCATGATCCGACCGGCCCGCCCCAGGTGCGCCGCGGAGGGCGTGAAGATCTCGTTGCCGGCCGCCACCTGATCGGGATGCAGCACCCACTTGCCGTCGTAGCCCAAGGCCGCCGCCCGCCGCGCGGACGCCCGGAACCCCTCCATGTCGCGGATCGCCACGAACGGACCATCGATGGCCTGCAGCCCGTTCGCCCGCGCTGCGACCAGGATGCTCATCAGGACGTGGTGGAATGCGTCTGCGGGGTAGCCCTCGGGCTGCGCCCCCACGTTGAGCCCCGCCATGCCGAGGGAGGCCATGAAGTCCCCGGGCCCGAACACCAGGGTCTGAAGGCGTGGGCTGGCCTTGGCGATAGCCGCCACGTTGAGCAGCCCGAGAGCGTCCTCGATCTGCACCTCCAGGCCGATGCGCCCGACGGGCAGCCCGGCGGTGCGCTCGACCTGGGTGAGGAGGAGGTCGAGGGCCACGACGTGTTCGGGGCAGGTCACCTTCGGCAGGACGATCGCCGCGATCTGCGCCCCGGCACCTTCGACCACATCGACGACATCGCCGTAGGTCCAGGGGCTCGTCCAGTCGTTGACGCGGACGGTCACCAGCGGCGCGGTAAATCCCGTCGGATCATTGAGCGCCGCCACGATCCGCGCCCGCGACTCGACCTTCACGGCGGGGGCGACGGCGTCCTCCAGGTCGAGGAACAAGGCGTCTACGGCGAGCCCGCGGGCCTTCGCGATGAACCGATCGGACGACCCGGGAACAGCCAGCACAGTGCGGCGAGTAGCAGTCACGAAAGTCAGCCTAAAGCCCGGCCCCGTGGCCCACAGCACCCTGGACGCCGCCGCCTTCGCACCCCGTGACCGGTGTCGCCACGCCACTGGCGCTAGCGGCACCTTGCTGGCGCTAGCGACACCTTGCTGGCGTTTGCCATCTTTGCTGGCGCAATGTCGCCAGCAAAGACGCCTAGCGCCAGCAAGGTCGGTGGAAAAGGGGGGTGCCGCGGACGAACGTCCGGGGTCGGATCGGCCGGGGGGCACGCCAACCGGGGTCAGCCGACAGGGGTCACCCCGAGCAACTTGCCGGCCATGCCGCGCTTGCGGGTGGCGAGATGCTCCGCGAGGCCCTCCAGAGCCACGGCAGCCGGGCTGGATGGGTCGGTGGCGACCAGAGGCACGCCCTCGTCGCCGGCCACGCGCAGCGCGGGCGCCAGCGGGACGCGCGCCAACAGCGGCACCTCGTAGCCAAGCCGCGCGGTGAGGGTCTCGGCGACCTCCTGGCCGCCGCCCGAACCGAAGACGTCCACCTGGTGCGACTCGTCGCAGTGCGGACACACGACCTCGAGGTAGCCCATGTTCTCCACCACGCCGATGACGCGCTGGTTCATCATGGAGGCCATCGTGCCGGCGCGCTCAGCAACCTCGGCCGCGGCCACCTGCGGCGTGGTCACGACGAGCACCTCGGAGTGCGGCAGCCGCTGCCCGATCGACAGCGCCACATCGCCGGTGCCGGGCGGCAGGTCGAGCAGCAGGAAGTCCAGGTCACCCCAGTAGACGTCGGTCAGCAGCTGGAACAGCGCCTTGTCGAGGATGGGTCCGCGCCAAGCGATCACCTGGTCGCGCGACTCCTTGAGCATGCCGATGGAAATCACCTTGAGCCCCAAGGACGGGACGGGCATCAGCATGTCGTCCACAGCCGTCGGGACGGCGTCCGCGAGGCCGAGCATCGCCGGGATCGAGTGGCCGTAGATGTCGGCATCCAAGATGCCGACGGACTTGCCGCGCTGCGCCAAGGCGAGCGCCAAGTTCACGGTGACGGACGACTTGCCGACGCCGCCCTTGCCGGAGGCCACGCAGATGATCTGGGTGGTGTTGCCGGGCTTGGTGAAGGGGATCTCCTTCGCCGGCACGCCTCCGCGCAGCAACGTCCGCATCTCGGCGCGCTGCTCGTCGTTCATGGCGCCCAGCTTGAGTCGCACCTCGGTCACCCCGGGAACCTTGGAGAGCGCTAAGCGAGCGTCGTTCTCGATGGTCGACGACAGCGGACAAGCGGCGATCGTCAACAAGATGGTGAGGCTGACGACCCCGTCCGCGGTCACCTCAAGACCGGACACCATGCCCAGGTCGGTGATGGGACGACGGATCTCGGGGTCAATGACCGTCGCGAGGGCGGCTTCGACGTGGGTGGTTAGCTCTTCAGACACGCTCGCAAGGATAACCCGACCAGCCGGATCCGACGTGCCCGCGACAGCTCCCCCGCACGCGGGTCAGTGGGCCGCCGACGAGGCGTGCTCCCCCTGGCGACGTTCAGTCTCCCGCCGTTCGGCGTCGCGGCTCTCCTCAAGGTCGCTGAGCAGATCGCGCAGTTCCGAGCGGATGAAGTCGCGGGTGGCGACGTCGTTCATCCGCATGCGGAGGGAGGCGATTTCCCGAGCGAGGAAGTCCATGTCGGCCTTGCTCTGGGCGGCGATCCGACGATCGCGCTCTAGGTTGACCCGATCCCGGGCCTCCTGGCGGTTCTGCGCCAGCAGGATCAGGGGTGCGGCGTAGGAGGCCTGCAGCGACAGCGCCAACGTCAAGAACAGGAACGGGAACCGGTCAGGCGCCCAAGGGTTAGGCGCATAGGCGTTCCACAGCACCCACGCCACGATGAGGATGGTCATCCAGAGCAGGAACTTGGCGGTGCCCATGTAGCGGGCGAAGGCCTCCGAGAATCGGCCGAAGAAGTCGTCCTCGAACTTGGGCAGGAATTGGGGTCGGCGCCCTGGTGTGTTGAGACGTCCTCCGTTGTCAGCCATGCTTCACCCCTTCCTCGTCGAGCTGGATGCCGCGCCAGTCCTCGGGCAGCAAATGGTCAAGAACATCGTCCACGGTGACCGCGCCCAGCAGGCGTCCGTCCGCGTCGACGACCGGCGCGCAGACCAGGTCGTAGGTCGCGAAGTAGCGGCTCACCTGGGCCACGTTGAAATCCGGACGCAGCGGCGCGATCGCGTTGTCGATCACTGTCGCGGCGAGGGCGGACGGTGGCTCCCGCAGCAGCCGTTGAATGTGCACGCCCCCCAAGTAACGACCGGTCGGCGTATCCAGCGGCGGACGACACAAGAACGCCAAGGCGGCCATCGCCGGGGTGACCTCCTCGTGGCGCAGCAGCGCGAGCGCGTCGGCCACCGTGGCGCCGGGAGCCAGAACCACCGGTTCGGGGTTCATGAGACCACCGGCAGTGCCGCGGTCGTAAGCGAGCAGGGTGCGGACGTCGCGGGCCTCGTCGGGCTCCATGCGCGTGAGGATGTCTTCGGCCATGCCGGGTTCGAGTTCGGCGATGAGGTCGGCGGCGTCGTCGGGATCCATCTCGTCCAAGACGTCGGCGGCACGCTCGGTGTCGAGGGAGGCGATGACGGCGACCTGCTCGTCCTCGGGCAACTCCTCCAGCGCCTCGGCCAGGGTCTCGTCGTCCATCGCCCGGACGACCTCGGCCCGGCGCTGCGGGGTCATATCGTGCAGCTCGCGGGCCACGTCGGCGGCGGGCATCTCAGTAAGGCGTGCCACCAGTTGATCCGCCAGCTTCTCGTTCATCGCCGAAAGCTGGGGAATTTCGGTCCACGGGACGATCTGAACCGCGCCGCGCTGCCAGGGGCGGGGGCGGTTCGCTTCACGCAGGGCGATCTCGCTGATCTCCCACTCCCGGGCGCGGACGAGCTTGAAGCCCACATCGAACACCGTGTAGCTCTTGGGGTCGTCCCGTCGGACCACCTTGGCGTCGAACAGGTCCGCCACGACGAGCATCTCGCGCTCCCGCCGAGCGAATCGCTTGGTGTTCACGACACCCGAAATGACGACCTGGTTGGTGTCGATGGTGTGGATGCGTTCCATGGGGAAGAAGATCTGGCGTCGCGCCAGCAACTCACACACCAAGCCCTTCACCCGCGGCGCCCGATTGCTGGCGCGGTTGGTGATGACGACGTCTCGAACCCGCCCCACTTGGTCGCCCGTGTCGTCCATGAGGGGTAGGTCCTTGATACGGGAGGTGAAAATCACCGTCTGGGGTCCACTCACGCCTCGCAGGCTACCTCGCCGACGGCGAACGCAGCCACCGGGACACAGCTGTCAGGTCGCCTCAGAATCGAATCGGACGACCACGGGGACGGGCACATTGGGGTACGTGGCATCCAGCGCGGCCTGGGCCTCCACCGGGACGGCTTGAATCGTCTGGGCCACGCCCTTGAGTTCGTCCTGGATGGATTGCAGGTCGGAGAGGTCCTCGGCGCTCATGATTCGGCTGGCCAGGGCCCGCGGATTGAGATCGCTGAGCTTAATGTCGGCGAACTCCGGGCCGAGTTCCTCGCGCAGTTGCGTGCGGGCATTATTCGCGATGCCGCGCAGGTAAGACACCAACCGGGCAGACTTCCGCGCCATCTCGGGCAACTTCTCGGGCCCGAAGATGATGACTGCGAGCACCACCAAGATGAGGAGCTCGGGAAGATTGAAGTCCATTCGGGGGTCGCGCCTCCCGGTTACAGGTTTGCGGCGTCGAGCAGAGCGACGAACGTAGCCGTCTGTTCGGCGTTGGCTGGCAGCAGGGGGGCGCGCACCGAGCCCGGGGCAAACCCGCGCGAGGCGAGCCCCGCTTTGACGAGCATGACGCCCTGGGTGGCGAAAACCCCGGTGAACACCGGCAACAACTCTCGGTGAAGCGCCAAGGCCCCGGCGGTGTCACCGCGGACGAACGCCTCGATCATCGCCTTTGTGCGCAACCCGGTGAAGTGGGTCGAGGTTCCGATGACGCCGACCCCACCGACCGCCATCAGGGGCAGCGTGTAGGCGTCATCGCCGGAGTAGTACGCCAGATCGCAGGCCGCCATCACCTGCGAGGACGCCACGACATTGCTCTTGGCGTCCTTCACCGCGACGATGCGCGGATGTTGGGCGACGCGGATCAACGTCTCGGTCTCCACCGGACGCCCGGCGCGGTGCGGGATGTCGTAGATCGCGATCGGCAGATTCGACGCCTCGGCCACTGTCAGAAAGTGCGCCGCGATTGCGTCCTGTGGGGGGTTCGAATAGTACGGCGTCACGACCAGGAGGCCGTCCGCACCCGACGCCTGCGCCTGCTTGGCCAGTTCGATCGTGTGGGCCGTGTTGAACGTCCCGACGCCGGCCACCACTGCGGCCCGGCCGCCCACCGCTTCCTTGACAGCCGCAATCAGGTCGGCTTTCTCGGCGTCGCTGGTGGTCGGGGCTTCGCCTGTGGTGCCGTTGATCACGAGCCCGTCGTGACCACAATCGTCCACGAGAAACGCCGCCAGACGCTTGGCCTCAGCGAGATTGACACTTCCGTCAGCGTTGAACGGCGTGATCATGGCGGTCAGCAGGCGACCGAACACAGGCGATGGCATGGGCGGCAGTCTATGCCCGGTCGAGAATCACCATCGGATCGCCATCGCGGACGACATCGCCCACCTTGACAACCACCTCGGTCACCACACCGGCGTATTCGGTCAGGACCGGGATCTCCATCTTCATGGATTCGAGCACGACGCATTGCGCGCCTGCCTCCAGGACCTGCCCAACCTCGACGTCGACCGACAAGACGTTCGCGACCAACTCCGCAATAACTACATGACTCATGAGCGCCATGCTAGGCGGTTCGGTACGCTGAGCGCGTGAATGCTGCGCCCAGAACTAAGGCAAGCGCACGCGCTGCCTCCCTCACCTACGCTGAGTCGTTCGTCCCCGAAACCGCTCACACGGCCGCCGCGAGGCTCGCCGCCCGCCAAGCGGACGTCGCGACCGTGAGTCAAGGGGTCGCCAGCGCGTTGGCTTTCTTGGCCGACGCCATCAAAGCCAAGGCCATCGTTGAGGTCGGCACCGGCACCGGCGTGTCGGGGCTCTCGCTGCTCGAAGGCATGGTCGCCGACGGCATCTTGACCACCATCGATGTCGAGAACGGCATGCAGTTGGCCGCCCGGAAGGCCTTCGCGGACGCCGGCATCCCGACTCGGCGGGCCCGACTCATCACCGGTGCCGCGCTCGCGGTGTTGCCCAAGCTGAGCGACGGCGCCTACGACCTCGTGTTCGTGGACGGGGATCCGTTGGAATACGTCGAATACGTCGCCCAAGGGCTGCGGTTGCTCCGCCACGGCGGCGTGCTGGTGCTGCACCACGTCTTGTGGAGCGACACCGTCGCCGATCCGATGGACGAGTCGGACGAGACCCTCATCATGCGTGAGGCGCTGGATGCCATCAGCGAAACCGAAGAGTTCCGTCCGCTGCTGCTGCCGCTCGGCGACGGGCTGGTGGCGGCCATCAAGGCCTGAATCACCCCCCATCACCACGAAAGCCCCGGTCAACGACCGGGGCTTTCGCGCTTGGATGGGGATCAGACGTCGACGCGGCCGTCCTTCGGCACGACGGTGACGCCGTTGTCGGAGACGTAGTAGCCGCGGGCGATGTCGCGCTCACGGTCGACGCCCACTTCGGCGCCTTCCTCGACCACGACGTTCTTGTCGAGGATCGCGCGACGGACGACGGAGTTACGGCCGATGCGAACACCGGTGTACAGGATCGACTCTTCGACCTTCGCCCACTTGTCGACGACCACATCGGGCGAGAGCACCGAACGGTCGACGTCGCCACCGGAGATGATGCAGCCGTTGGAGACGATCGAGTCCTCGGCCGTGCCGCGGAGCACGAACTTCGCCGGGGGCAACTGCGCCTGGTAGGTGAGGATCGGCCAGTGGTCGTTGTACAGGTTGAACTCGGGATCGACGCTGACGAGGTCCATGTGGGCCTCGTGGTAGGCGTCGATGGTGCCCACGTCCCGCCAGTAGTTGCGGTCCTTCTCGGTCGCGCCCGGAACCAGGTTCTGGGTGAAGTCGTAGACCGTCGCCTCGCCGCTCTTCACGAACGACGGCACGATGTTGCCGCCCATGTCGTGCTTGGAGGAGTCGTCGGCGGCATCGGTCTGCAACATGTCCACGAAGGCCTTCGTCGTGAAGCAGTAGTTGCCCATCGACGCGAAGGACTCCTCCGGGGAGTCGATCAGGCCCGGCGGATCGGCGGGCTTCTCCAGGAAGCGCTCGATCTTGTTCTCGGGGCCGGCGTCGATGATCCCAAAGGCGGAGGCTTGGGAGCGCGGCACGCGGATGCCCGCCACCGTCAGCCCGCGGCCCGCATCCATGTGGGCCTCGACCATCGCCCGGACGTCCATCCGGTAGATGTTGTCGGCGCCAAGAACCACGACGCAGTCAGGTTTCTCGTCATTGATCAGGTTCATCGACTGATAGATCGCGTCGGCCGAGCCCATGTACCACTGCTTGCCGGTGCGCTGTTGCGCCGGGACGGTAGCGACGAAGCTGCCGAGCAGGGTTGAGAAACGCCACGTCTGCGAGATGTGGCGGTCCATCGAATGGGACTTGTACTGGGTCAGAACCGCGATCTTGGTCAGATCGGAGTTCGCCAGGTTGGACAGCACGAAGTCGATGAGTCGGTACGTGCCGCCAAACGGAACGGCCGGCTTCGCCCGATCCTCGGTCAACGGCAACAATCGCTTGCCCTCGCCGCCGGCTAGGACGATCGACAGGACGTTAAGTCGTCTACTCATGGACAAAACCTAGGGGAAAGGACGGGCTCGTGGACCATCGCTCACGAAAATCGGTCTAAGGATTTGCCAAGGCTTCAAGCCGGGGTCGAGGGGATGATGCCGAACATGAACCCATCCCCGTTGGAGGTGGATCTGTGCCACGCTTCCACCATGCGTGTATCGATCCTCACTCGCGAGTACCCGCCCTTCATCTACGGCGGCGCCGGCGTCCATGTTGGGCAACTCGTTCCTCAGCTTCGCAAGTTCACCGAGAGCGTGGACGTCCAGTGCATGGGCGAGCCCCGCGAAGGCGCCACAGCCCATGCCGAGACGTATCCCGAGGGTGCCAACGGCGCCATCCGGACGCTCGGCGCGGACGTTGCCATGGCTGCGGCGATCCCTCCCGTGGACGTCGTCCACGCCCACACCTGGTACACCCAGTTCGCGGCCCTCATCGCCGGGCAGTACCAAGACATCCCGGTCGTGGTGACGGCCCACTCGCTGGAGCCCGACCGTCCCTGGAAGGTCGAGCAACTCGGCGGCGGCTACCGGGTGTCGTCGTGGATCGAGCGGACCGCCTACGAGCAGGCCGACGCGATCATCGCGGTCAGCGCCGCGATGATCAAGAACATCCAGGACGCCTACCCCTTCGTCGAAACCGAGCGCATCCATGTGGTGAAGAACGGCATCGACCCGGAGGAGTTCAAGCCCGACACCAACACCGACGTCATCGAGGGCTTGGGCGTTGACCTCACCAAGCCGATCGTGACGTTCGTCGGGCGTATCACCCGCCAGAAGGGCCTCATCCATTTGGTCCGCGCGGCCCAGATGTTCGATCCCGACACGCAGGTGCTGCTGTTGGCCGGCGCCCCGGACACCCCGGAGATCGCGGCCGAGTTCAACGGCGCCTTCGCGGAGCTCGACTCCAAGCGCAGCGGCGTGAAATGGGTGCAGGAGATGCTGCCCCGGGCGGCGGTCCGCCAGGTGCTCACGCATTCGACGGTCTTCGCGTGCCCTTCGATTTACGAGCCGCTCGGCATCGTGAACCTGGAGGCCATGGCCTGCGAGATTCCGGTGGTGGCCTCGGCCGTCGGCGGCATCCCCGAGGTCGTGGTGGACGGCGAGACCGGCCTGCTGGTGGCCTACGATCCGGCCAAGGCCGGCGACGCCGCCTACATCGCGAACTTCGAGGCCACGTTCGCCGAGAAGATCAACGAAATCACCCGCGATCCCAAGCGGGCCCGTGAGATGGGGCTGGCCGGGCGGCAGCGCTGCATCGACGAGTTCAGCTGGGAAAAGATCGCCAAGGAAACGGTGGCCGTGTACGAGGCGGCCATCGCCCACAAGGCTGCCAAGCGCGCCTGACGCAACGACGCCGAGCGCCAACGCTGAGGCATAACGCAGTGCGGCCCCCGGGATCACCCGGGGGCCGCACTACTTTGCGTGGAAAATCACCTAGGACGGGTGCACGACGCCATCGAGTGCCTCGAGCAACTCGGCTGCCTCGGCTGCGTTCATCTCAATGACGAGGCGACCGCCACCCTCGGCGGGGATCCGCATCGCGATCACGCGGCCTTCCTTGGCCACCTCGATCGGGCCGTCACCGGTTCGGGGCTTCATCGCTGCCATCGCGTTACCTCTTCTGCTCTTGAGTTATCACCATTATTCCAGATGTGCGCGAATGCTCAGACCTGGGCCACCGTGTGAGGCGACACCGGCAGGGTGGGTTCGGGCGGGATGGAGGTCGCAGCCGTCCCACCTGTCTCAGCAACCTCAGCCACCGCAGCGACCGCCGCGGACCCTGTCGTCGTCACCGCGTCGCTCGGGTCGAGTGCCGCCGGTCCCTCACTCAGTTGGACGGCCAGCCGATCGAGTAGTTCATCGACCTGATCCATCGAATAGCCCCGGGGGACCACCGCGAATCGCACATCGCGCAGGTCGCCCGACGACAGCGGGCCTGCAGGGAACTCGGGCTTCGGCGTGTCCGTCACGGTGGGACCCATGGAGCCCAGGCGTCCGGACGCGATCACCGCACCCACGCCCAACACGGCGACGGCGATGATCCACAGAACCCAATCCATGTCACGAATCCTAGTCTGAGGGGTTCGTGACCAGCCGGACGGCCTCGTCCGGGTCGTCGGTGATCTTCAGCATGTCGAGGTCGATCGGGTTGATGTAGCCGTCCGCGAGCACCGACTCGCGCATCCAGTCGATCAGCCCGCCCCAGTACTTGGTGCCAACCAGGACCAGCGGGAACGAGGTCACCTTCTTGGTTTGCATCATCGTGAGCGATTCGAAGACCTCGTCGAAGGTGCCGTAGCCGCCGGGCATGACGATGAAGCCTTGGCTGTACTTCAGGAACATCACCTTGCGGGCGAAGAAGTAGCGAAAGTTGATGCCGAGCGTCACGTACTTGTTCAGGCTGGACTCGAACGGCAACTCGATACCGAGGCCCACGGACACGCCACCGGCGCGGGCGGCCCCCTTGTTGACGGCCTCCATGATTCCCGGACCACCGCCGGTGATGGCCGCGTAGCCCGCCTCTACGATCTTTCGTCCGATCTCAACACCAGCCTTGTATTCGGGGGTGCCCGGCTTCGTCCGCGCCGAACCGAAGACGCTGATCGCGGGTCCGAGCTCGGACAAGGTGCCGAATCCCTCGACGAACTCCGATTGGATGCGCATCACCCGCCACGGATCGGAATGCACCCAATCGGAGCTGCCCCCCTTCGCGAGCAGACGTTGGTCGTGCGTGGTCGGCTGAATCTGATCTTGACGCCGCAGAACCGGGCCCTGGGTGCGGGACTTGCGCTTGGAGGAACTCACGCTTGCAAGCCTAGGTTGTGCGCGGTACCTCTGGGCTTTCGTAGGATGGCCGACATGCCCCAAAGCGATGAACGGATCCACCGCGAGGTCGTGTCGTTCGTCCGACGCAGCACCCGGATGAATCCCAGCCAGCAGCGCGCCTGGGACACCCTCCGCGAAACCTACGTGGTCGAGGTGCCTCGGGGTGCCTCCCATACGTCGATCTCCCCGGACGCTCGCCTCGATTGGACAGCCGTCTTCGGACGCGACGCCCCGCTCGCCGTCGAGATCGGTGGCGGCACCGGCCACGCCTTGGTGGCCCTCGCCGAGGCTCACCCGGAGCTCAATGTGGTGGCTTTCGAGGTTTTCGTCCCTTCGGTGGCCAGCACGATGGCGCGCCTGGCGCGGCACGGGGTCACCAACGTGCGGATCATCATCGGCGATGGGGTCGAGGGGCTGGCGGCCCTCCTACCTGCGGACAGCGTCGAGCACCTGTGGACGTTCTTCCCCGACCCCTGGCACAAGTCGCGCCACCACAAGCGTCGGCTGGTCAGCACCGAGTTCGCCGCGCTGGTCGCCACCCGGCTCACCCCGACGGGCGCCTGGCACCTGGCGACCGACTGGGAGGACTACGCCGAGGCCATGCGCGAGGTTCTGGACGAACATCTGGGGCTGGCGAACGTCCACGACGACTGGGCGCCGCGGCTGGACGAACGTCCGGTCACCAAGTACGAACGTCGGGGCATGGACGCCGGACGCACCATTCGCGACCTGACCTATCGGCGGGCCGGATGAGGGCGCGCTTCGACATCGGCTACGACGGCGCCGCCTTCCACGGATGGGCCACCCAGCCCGGCTACCGCACGGTCCAACAGACCATTGAGGAGTGGATCGCGACGATCTACCGCCTCCCAGAGCGGCCGGAACTCGTGTGCGCCGGCCGCACGGACGCTGGCGTCCACGCGCGCGGCCAGGTGGCGCATTGCGACCTGCCGGAGGGTCTTGAGGTGGACGACCTCGCTCGCCGGTTGGCCAAAGTGCTGCCCCGGGACGTGATCGTCCGAAGCGTCGTGCCCGCCCTGCCTGGCTTCCACGCCCGCTTCTCGGCCGTCTGGCGGCGCTATACCTACCGACTGTCGACCCGGCCGGTGGAGCCGGTGCTTCGGGGCATGGTGGTCAACGTCCGGAAGAAACTCGACATCGAGGCCATGAACGCGTGCGCTCCCCACCTACTCGGCTTGCGGGATTTCACGGCCTTTTGTCGGCGCCGCGACGGGGCCACCACGATCCGGACCCTGACACGGCTGCACGCCACCATGGGCACCGGTGACTGGGAGAACGTGATGGAGATCGATGTCCGGGCCGACGCCTTCTGTCACTCGATGGTCCGCTCGCTGGTGGGCGCGATGGTGGCCGTCGGATCGGGGCGTCACGACCTCGACTGGTTGGCGACGGCTCTGGCGACGCCGGCGCGCGCGTCGGACTCGATGGTGATGCCCGCCAAGGGCTTGGTGCTCGAAGAGGTCGGCTACCCGTCGGACGATCAGCTAGCAGCGCGGGCGATCGAATCCCGCCGCCGCCGCGACGAGGAGGAGCTATGAGCCACTATTTCGAGACCCCCACGGGTCCCACGGCGAAGTCGACCATCAAGGCGCGGTTCTGGGACACCGACTGGACCTTCACGACTGCGGGCGGTGTGTTTTCCGCCCGGGGCCTCGACTTGGGGACGGCGGTGCTGCTGCGCGAAAACACCCCGGGAGCCACAGCTCGGACGTTGCTCGACCTCGGGTGCGGCTTCGGGGTGCTCGCCGTGGCGCTGGCCACCGCCTGCCCCGAGGCGTCCGTCACTGCCGTCGACGTCAACGACCTCGCCTTGGCGCTCACCCGCGAGAACGCGGCGGCCCATGGGGTCGGCGCTCGGGTGCTCGCCGAACGCCCGGAGGAGGTGGATCCGGAGCGTCGCTACGACGAGATTTGGTCCAATCCGCCGATCCGCATCGGCAAGGCCGCCCTCCATGAGCTCCTGCTGACCTGGCTGCCCCGGCTCGCCACGGGCGGCGTAGCGCGCCTGGTGGTGGGCAAGAATCTCGGTGCCGACTCGCTCCAGGCGTGGTTGATCGCGCAGGGGTGGGACTGCGTCCGGACGGCGAGCGCCAAGGGCTTTCGCGTGTTCGAAGTACGGCGGCCGGGCGGAGCCTAAGTCGCGGCGGAGCGCCCGCGCCGGGTGCGTTACGCTAAGCGCACTTAATCGACGTAGGGGAACCCGGTGAAAATCCGGGACTGACCCGCAACCGTGAACTGGCCAGACCAGTAAGCCGGAATACCTGCCCGATTCGAACACCATTGAACCCGTCGCGGAGTGCGGGCTGGGAGTCCGGTACGAGGGTGCTGGTCTTTGAGCGCACCCCGCGCAGAAGGACTCAACACATGTCGACCTCGCTACGCAGGACGGCGGCCGGGTTTGCCGCCGTGGCACTGCTCCTCTTTGCTGGGGCACTGCCCGCCAAGGCCCTTTCCAACACCACCGCCGCGAACGCAGCGGCCACCTGGCTGGTGGCGCAGCGCGCGAGCGACGGCTCCGTCGACTTCGGCTATCAACAGTTTGCCGATAACACCACCGAGGCACTGATCGGGATCGCCGCCGCGACCGATCCCACACTTCAGTCCGGTATCGACGCGATGTTGGCTTACGTCAAGACCGCTGCTCCCACGTATGGCAGCCAGGTGATGGGCGCAGCCAAGCTGGCGGTCCTCGCGTCCGCCTATGGTCACGACGTTTCCTCCTATTTCGGCGTGAACGCGGTCTCCGTCATCAATGCCGCAGTCACCTCGAACGGCACTTTCGGCAAGGGCGCCTTCGGTGACGCCTGGATCTTGATCGGCCTGCAGCGCGCGGGAGGCACGCCCACGAGCGCCATGTGCGACGGCCTCGCCGGACAGCAGGACGCTTCCGGAGCCTTCGGCTACATCGCGGGCGGGTTCAACGCCGATATCGATATCACCGGCCTGGCCGCCACGGCCCTGTCCATCTGCCCGACCACCGCTGCCAAGTCCGCCCTGGCCAAGGCGATCACCTGGCTGGACGGCCAGCAGCAGTCGGACGGTTCCTGGCCTAACCCCTACTCCCCGGTGAACACCACAGCCCTGGCCGCGATGAGCAAGATCGCGGTGGGTTCCCCGAGCACAACCGCGCTGAACTGGCTGGTCTCACAACAAGCCGCCGACGGCGGCCTTTCCTACGGTGGTTCGAGCGACCCCTACGCCACCGCGCAGGCGCTGCCCGTTCTGGGCGGCAAGAGCTACCTCACGGTGGTGTGGACGCCCGCCACTCCCATCCCCACCGTGACGGCCACGGCGACGACCACGACCACAGCGACGGCCACTGCGACCGCGACGGCCACGACCGTGGTTCCTGGTCCGACGTCGACCGTCAGCGTCGCGTCGGCGGCGCGCACCGTCCAAGCCGTCACCACCGCCACGGCTACCGTCACCGTGACGGCCACGCCCACACCGAGCGCGGTCCCCACCGATGCCAGCCCCGCCCCGACCGTCACCGTGACCGCGACGCAGACGGTCACCGCCACCCCGACTGCGGTCGCCGTGAGCGCCAGCGCGAGCGGGACCAACGACCTCCCCTGGTACATCGCCGGCGGCACGATGCTCGGACTCGCGGGCGTCGGTGGCCTCGTGTTGTGGAGGCGGGGCGCGTGAGGCGCCTCCTCCTGGCCCTCGCCGCGGCCGCCATCGCGATCATCCCGGGGACGATCGTGGCAACACCGCTTGCGTCGGCCGCCTCCTGCTCGGGCGTCTGGGTGATCGTGACGTCGAGCGTCCGCTGCGCCACCTCCTACAGCACCGGCTCGGTCGCGCTGGCGAGCGCGGGCTACTCGGTGGTGTCGAACTCGGGGCTGATTTGCCGGATCGACGGCTACCCGGCCGACTGCAACCCGTCGTTCGCCGCGTACTGGTCCTACTGGCACGCCCATCGCAACGCTGATGGCAGCTACGGGGCCTGGGAATACTCCTCCAAGGGAGCCGGCCAGTACCACCCCTCGGCGGGCGACGCTGAAGGTTGGGTGTTCGGCGACGGCAAGCAGGCGCCCTCCGTGACGCCTCCGCGAGCGTCCGCCACCACGGCTGCCGCAAGCACCACCAAGGCCGCAACCGCCACCACCAAAGCCGCGAGTGCCACCACGAAGGCCGCCGCGAGCAGTTCCAGCACGACCGGCGACACGACCACGAGCACGAGCACGAGCGCGGCGCCCCCTGACAGCGTGGTGGCCGCCCCGACGACGAGCGAGGTCACGCCGTCGGCCTCGCCCAGCGCCCTGACGGTGAGCCCCTCCGCCACCGCGACGGCGGCCGCCGCAGAGGTGAGTTCCAGTGGCGGCCTCGGCGGACCGGCAGCCCTGGTCTTCACTGCAGGCGCTGTGGCTCTCGCCGGCGTCGGCGTCGCCTACGGTCTGCGCCGTCGGGCGCACTGAGTGATGGCCGCCTCCGCCGATTCCCTGCACCCCTGGGCCTGGTGGCTCTGGGCGCTGGGCGCCGCGGCGGCAGCCTCTCTCACCACCAATCCGCTCACGCTGCTGCTGCTGGTGCTTGCCGTGAGCGCGGTGGTTCTCTTACGCCGCTCGGACGCGCCCTGGGCCCGCTCGTTGCGGGCCTATTTCGTCCTGGCGGGTTTCGTGCTGGGCATTCGTCTTACCTTCGCGGTCCTGATGGGCCTCCCGATGGGGACCCACGTCCTGTTCAGCCTCCCCGAGATCCCGTTGCCCGAGTGGGCGGCCGGCATCCGACTGGGCGGCGACGTCACGCTCGAGGGGCTGCTGTTCACGCTGTACGACTCGCTACGGCTCGCGGCGATGCTGGTCTGCCTGGGCGCCGCGAACGCCCTGGCCAACCCGCGGCGGGCGCTGCGCAGCGTCCCGGCCGCGCTCTACGAGGCCTCCGTCGCCATCGTCATCGCGTTGTCGGTGGCGCCGCAGCTGGTGGCGAGCGGCCAGCGGGTGATGCGGGCGCGTCGGTTGCGGGGCTCGAACGAGCGGGGTCTGCGGGCACTCCCGTCCGTCGTGATCCCCGTGCTGGCGGACGCCGTGGAACGCAGCATGGCCCTGGCGACCAGCATGGAGGCCCGAGGCTTCGGGCACTCACGCCGCCCCGGAACCGGCCCGTTGGTGCTTGTCGTGGGCGCGATGGCGAGCCTCACCCTGGGCACCTATCTCGTTCTGGGCTCCCCCGCCGCTGGCCTCGGAACGGGCTGCCTGGCCGTCGGCGCGGTCGGCGCCGTCGCGGGGCTGCGGGCGTCCGGCAAGGCTCTCACCGTGAGCCGCTACCGGCCCAACGTCTGGAGTTGGCAGGCCTGGCTCGTCGGCGTGAGCGGGCTTGTCGCCGCCGGCTGTGTGTTGGCCACCTCGTGGGGGCTCGCGCATCCCAGCACCGATCCGCCGGAGTGGCCCGCCCTCGCGCCTCTTAGCCTCGTGGCAGCCGCCCTGCTGGCAGCCCCCCTCCTCCTCACCACGCGGGAGCCCGCATGATCGAACTTCGCCACGTGACGTTGAGCTACGGCTCCAAGGCCGTGCTGCGCGACGTCTCATTCAGCATCCCCGACGGGGACCTGTGCCTCGTCATCGGACGCACGGGCACCGGCAAGTCGACCCTGCTGGGACTCTTCAACGGCCTGGTGCCGAACGCCACTGGCGGTGCGTTCACCGGACGCATCCTGCTCGGCGGTCGCGACGTCACCGGGACACCCACCCGCGATCTGGCCGCCACCATCGGTTACGTCGGACAAGACCCCGTCCGAGGGTTCGTCACCGACACGGTCGAGGAGGAGATCGCTTACGGCATGGAGCAACTGGGCGTCGATCCCCAGGCCATGCGCAAGCGCGTGGAGGAGACCCTCGATCTCCTCGGCATCGCCGACCTGCGCGGGCGTCCGCTGGCGGATCTCTCCGGAGGACAACAGCAGCGTGTGGCCATCGCCTCGGTGCTCGCCGCCCAACCCCGGATCTTGGTTCTGGACGAACCCACCTCCGCGCTCGATCCCACAGCCGCCCACGACGTGGTGGCGACGTTGACGACGTTGGTCCGCGAGGTGGGGCTCACGGTCGTGCTTGCCGAACACCGCCTCGAGCGGGTGATGGACGCTGCCGATTCCATGATTTGGCTGCCTGGCGACGGTCGGGCCGTGGCCGGTGATCCCAGCGCGGTGTTAGCCGTAGCTGACGTGACCCCGCCCCTGGCGGAGCTTGCCCACGTCCTGCGCTGGACGTCGGTTCCGCTGTCGGTCCGGGACGCTCGTCGCCGCGTTCAGCGCGAGCAGGTGACCCCTCCGGAACCGCGAGATGCGCCACTGCCGACCCAGCCCGTCGCCCTCGCCGCGGCCGATCTGCGCGTGCGCTACGGCGCGGTGACAGCGCTCAAGGGCGCCAACCTGGTCGTTGCGGCCGGCACAGTCACCTCGTTGATGGGCCGCAACGGGGCCGGTAAATCGTCGCTGTTGTGGGCCCTCCAAGGGGGTGTGCCCAGCACCGGGACTGTCACCGTGGCGGGCCGTGACCCGCGGACGCTCGCCCCGGGCGACGCCCGCCGCCTCGTGAGCTTGGTGCCCCAAACCGCGGCCGACCTGCTCTATCTGCCGACGGTCGCCGACGAGTGCCACCAGGCGGACGTGGAATCAAGCGCACCCCCGGGCTCCTGCGCCACCCTGCTCGCCGATCTGGGCATCACCCTCGACCCGACGGCTGATCCCTGGGAGCTCTCCGAAGGCCAGCGGCTCGCACTCGTCCTCGCGGTCCAGCTCACCGCCCAACCGTCTGTGGTCCTGCTGGACGAGCCAACTCGAGGCCTCGACTACACCAGCAAGGCGGCCCTCGCGGACCTCGTAGCACGCCTCGCCGCCAAGGGCACGGCCGTGGTCATCGCCACCCACGACGTCGAGTTCGCCGCCCGCGCTAGCCAGCGGACCATCGTCATGGCCGAAGGCGAGATCGTGGCCGATGGTCCGACGCGCGAGATCTGCACCTCCTCGGCCGCCTACGCCCCGCAGACGGCGAAGGTGTTCGCCCCGTTCCCGGTGTTGGTGCCCCGCGAGGTGGCGCCGTGAATCGCGACGTCCCGGTGCTCCCAGGACGCCGGCGCCGCGCGGCCATGCTGAGCGTGGTGGCTCTGGTCTCCATCGCTGCCTTCGGTTGGCCCCTGTTCTTCGACCCCGGCTCGATCACGAACGCCACGCAGGCGCCGCTGGTGTTCGCCCTTGTGCTGCCGTTGATCTTGGCGGTCGTCGTGGCCGATCTCACCAACGAGGGCATGGACGCTCGTACCCTCGCCATGCTGGGCGTCCTGGCAGCGGTCGCGGCCGCCCTTCGCCCGCTCGGCGCCGGAGTCGCCGGGTTGGAGGCGATCTTCTTCCTGATCATCGTGGGCGGACGGGCGTTCGGCGCGGGCTTCGGGTTCGCGCTGGGTTCCCTCAGCCTCTTTGCGTCCGCGCTGTTGACCTCCGGCGTGGGCCCTTGGCTGCCCTACCAAATGCTGGCCTCAGGGTTAGTGGGAATGGGGGCCGGGCTGCTGCCTCGGGCGAGGGGGTGGTCGGAAATCGCCCTGCTGAGCGCCTACACCGCCTTCGCCGCCTTCGCCTACGGCTGGATCATGGACTTCGCGTTCTGGCCGTTCACCTTGGGGTTGGCCAGCGAACTGTCCTTCGTCCCCGGCGCTCCCATCACCGCAAACCTGCATCGCTTCGTCCTGTTCAACGTGGCCACGTCGATGGGCTGGAACCTCGGCCGAGCCCTGGTGAACATGCTTCTCGTGGTGACGCTGGGGCCCGCAGTGTTGCGAATAATCCGCCGTGCCGGACGACGAGCGTCCATCGCGACCCCCGCACCTGCGTCGATGTGATTTTGGGTTGACTATCCGTCTAGTCTTGGTGCTGGACGGGACCATGGACCCCCAGAAGGAAGTACACAAATGTCTTTTGCAGACAAGGTCAACGAGGTCGTCGGCAAGGCCAAGGAAATGGCCGAAGACGCCTACGAGAACGTGAAGGACGCCGCTGAGGGCGCCTACGACGACGCCAAGGGCTTCGTCGACGAGCAGCTCGCCAAGACCGACCTCGACGAGAAGGCCGCGGCCATGTTCGAGGACGCCAAGAACACCGTCGCCGGTCTGGTCGACCAGGTCACCGGCAAGGCTGAGGAGGCCGCCGCCGACGTCGAGGCCAAGGTCGAAGACGTCGCTGCTGCGGAGAAGGTCGACGCCGCCGAGGGCGACGTCCAGAACTGATCATCTGATCATCCCGAAGGGGACGCTCGCAGTGCGGGCGTCCCCTTTTGGCGCCCCGGTCCGGAACATCGGTGGCTGGTAGCGTGAGCGGTGCCGCAGGCGCCCAGAGTCGAGAGGAACGCGCAGTGGAAATCTCGCCCCTGGAGCCATCCAGTCAGCGACGACTTGTCATCGGAGGTGCCCGCTCCGGTAAGTCGTGGTTCGCCGAATCGTTGGTCACGGACGCGGCGCAGCTCGACTACGTGGCCACCTCCGAACGCCGCGCCGACGATCCCGAATGGGAGGCTCGGCTGGCGGCCCACATCGCCCGACGCCCTGCCCATTGGCGCACGGTTGAAACCCTCGACATCGCCAGCGTGCTCGCCGAGCCTGGCCCCCCGGTGCTCGTGGACTGCCTGACCTTGTGGCTCACCCGCGCCATGGACCTGGACGGCTGCTGGCCCGACACCCCTGACGCTGCCTGGTCCCCCGCGGCCGGTGACGGGCGCGCGGACGGTTTAGCCCGCGTCGCGGAGCGC
The DNA here is from genome assembly GCA_016716635.1 of Micropruina sp. GTDB lineage: Bacteria > Actinomycetota > Actinomycetes > Propionibacteriales > Propionibacteriaceae > JADJVZ01. Next base: position 180,056 of record JADJVZ010000011.1, on the reverse strand, counting down.
ATCGATGCCCTCGTGGCGGCGCTGACCGCCACCACTCGCGAGGTGATCATGGTCACGAACGAGGTGGGCCAAGGGGTCGTTCCCGCCACGGCTTCGGGCCGTCTGTTTCGCGACCAGATGGGCGTGTTGAACCTTCGCATCGCACGCGTCTGCGACGAGGTCTGGTGGGTCGTGGCTGGCCTCCCGACCCGGCTTCAGGGCCGTGGCTGACGACGCGCGTCCGGGGGCGCTCCGCGCCGCCTTCGGACTGTTCACCTGGATTCCTAGTCCCCCGACGCAAGTGGATCGCGCCCTGGCCCGCCGCGCCGTCTTAGCGCTGCCCTGGGTGGGGTTGTTCCTGGGAGCGGCAGCCGGCGGCGTCACGGCACTCGTGCTGGCGTCTGGGGCTGGCCCGCTGCTAGCCGCCACGCTGGGAGTGGCCACCGTGGCACTGGCGTCCGGCGCCATGCACCTCGATGGGCTCGCCGACACGGCGGACGGTCTGGGCTCGCGCGCACCGGCCGCCAAGGCCCTGGACATCATGCGCCGCTCCGACATCGGTCCGATGGGGGTCGCCTCGTTGGTGCTCGTCCTGGCCATCGAGATCGCCGCCCTCTCGAGCCCACGGGTGGGGTGGGCCCTACCGTTTGTTGTGGCCGCAATGCCCCTGGTCGGACGTGTGTCCGCAGTGGAGGCCACCGGGCGCTGGGTCGGGCCTGCCCGCGCGGACGGATTTGGCGCCCTCTTTGCCGCCGTCACGCAGCCTGCCAGCTACGCCGTGACACTCTCGGGTGCGACGACGGTCGTCGCCTGCCTGGGTGCGGCGGGGGCTGTCACCGTCGGGAGCCCGATCCGGGGTGCCATTGTCTTCGCCGGGGCAGCCTTGGCGTCCTGGGTGCTCGCCTGGGCGTGGCGGCGCCATCTCGTCCGGCGCCTCGGCGGCATCACCGGCGACTGCATTGGATCACTCATCGAGGTGGCCCAGGTGAGCTTCGCGGTGGTCGTTGCCCTGGCGTTGTGAGCAGACGCGTCCGCCTCGTCGGGAATAGCCTGGGCCTCACCCTGGTTGTCCCGGGAAAGTCCGCCATTTCAAGGAGAGACCATGGCCTACACGCTGCCCGACCTCGATTACGACTACAGCGCCCTCGCTCGGTCCATTTCGCCGGAGATCATGGAGCTGCATCACAGCAAGCACCATGCCGCCTACGTCGCCGGCGCCAACGCCGCGTTGGAGCAGCTGGCCGCCGCCCGCGAAAAGTCCGATTTCGGCACCATCAACAAGCTTGAAAAGGACCTGGCCTTCCACCTGGGCGGTCACATCAACCACTCGGTGTTCTGGAAGAACATGTCCCCCAACGGCGGCGGCGAGCCGACCGGTACGGTGGCCGAGGCAATCGGTGAGAACTTCGGTTCGTTCGACGCGTTCAAGAAGCAGTTCAACGCGGTCGCCAACGGCATTCAGGGCTCCGGCTGGGCCATGCTCGTGTGGGATTCGCTCGGTCAGCGCCTCAACATCAACCAGCTCTTCGACCAGCAGGGCAACCTGCCGGTGGCGCAGCTCCCGGTTCTGCAGCTCGACATGTGGGAGCACGCCTTCTACCTGCAGTACAAGAACGTGAAGGCCGACTACGTCACCAACTGGTGGAACGTCGTCAACTGGACGGACGTCGAGGCTCGCCTCGCCAAGGCCAAGGCCGCCTCCCTGTTCTGAGCGGGATTGCTGTGAGGCCAGCATCGACCTGGACTCACGACGGGCCACCCAGCGCACTCGCTTCCGCAGGGGGCCGGGGATCATCCCCGGCCCCCTGCGGCGTCCCCAGCCCCTCATCCCCTCGACATCCCCAGCCCTCCCCTTCCGCGGCCCCTCCCCTTCCGTTCACCCAAACCATGCAACATCCGTCACCTCATGACCATGGGACGAACCAAGGGCGAAATTCAGCGTGATCCGGGGGGCCGACCACCCGGCAGAGACCCGGCCCAACGCGGGACGCCCGTGATGCGGGCGGTCGAAGCTCACCCTCAATTGAGATATTCCTGAGAAAACGAGACAATGTTTCTCAGAAAGAGAGCCCACCGTCTGGAGAGACCTTTGCCTTTCAACCGCAAGATCGCCGTGGGCGTGGCCGCCGTCGCGCTCGTTGTGGGCCTGGGCGCCACCAGCGCCGCCGCCCTCGACAAGACTGTGACGCTCACCGTCGACGGGACGAGCCGCCCGGTGAACGGATTCGCCACGACCGTCGCGGACGTTCTTCGCAACCAGAACGTCACCGTTGGTGAGCACGACATCATCGTGCCGGCTCTCTCCGCCACCGCCGTGGATGGGCTCACCATCACCGTCCAGCACCGGGTCCCCACGACTCTCACCGTGGCCGCCGATGGCGCCACTAGGGACGTCACCACGTACGCGCTCACGGTGGCCGACCTCCTCACGGAACTCCGCCTCACCGTCGGCCCGGACGATCGCCTGGTCCCCGCCTCCGGCACGCCGGTGACGCAAGATCTGAAGGTGGCGTTGCAACGCGTCACCACGACCACCGAGGTGCGGGACGAGGTGGTGGCTTTCAGCACCACCCAACAGGACGACCCCACCCTGGCCAAGGGCACCACCAAGGTGAAGACCAAGGGAGTCGACGGCACCACCTCGCGCACCTACCAGGTGACCACAGTTGACGGCGTGGTGGAGTCCCAAACCATGACGAGCGAAACCATCACCACGCCTGCAGTAGCCCAAGTAACCCTTGTGGGCACGAAGGCAGCTGCGGCGACTGACCCGGCGGCGGCCGACACGGGATCGACGGCCGGCCTCAACGTGGCGAACGCCGCCATGTGGGACCGCATCGCCAAATGCGAATCAAGCGGCAACTGGCACATCAACACCGGCAACGGCTACTACGGCGGTCTGCAGTTCGCTCAGGGGACCTGGGTGGCCAATGGCGGCACCGACTTCGCCGCACGCGCCGACCTCGCAAGCCGCGAGCAGCAGATCACGGTGGCCAACCGTCTTTACGCCAAGTCGGGGCTGGGCCCCTGGGGCTGCCGCAGCGCCGCCTAAACGCGCAGCCGCCACCCCCTTCCCGGAACTCACACCCGCACCGCGTTCTGCGGCCAACCCACCTCCCGCAGCCAACCCCACCTCCCGCAGCCAACCCGCTCCAGGAAGTGCACCTACCCTGCCGCCTAGCGCCTACCCTGCCGTTCTTGCGCCTACCCTGCCGCAAACGCGCCTACCCTGCCGCTGCAGCGGCAGGGTAGGCGCGTTTGCGGCAGGGAAGAGGGGTTCGCTGAAACAAGCGCGCCCTGGTCAAGGGCTGTCACAAGAGGTTGAGCCCTGGATGGGCGAAGGCACCGACAGCGGATGGCGTTGGCAACAGGTCGCCAACGGGCACGCCAGCGAGAATCAAGGTCGCACATGACAGACGTGCCCGCCCCCAACAAGGGGACGGGCACGTCTGTCTAAGCGCTCAGCGTGGCTGAGACCGATCAGGCCTCGGGCTCGGCGTCCTTGACCGCGTTGACGAAGCCAGCGGCTTCGGCGGTCTCGGCGCTGTTGAACCAAACCTCGGCGATGGTGCGGTCGTACCACGGCGACTCGGGCGTGTGGAACTTCATGGAGTCCGCATTGCCCTTGATGTCGTAGCCCTCAGGCGGGGTCTCGCCACGGTAGCCACCGTCCGCGCCGATGCCATCTTCGACGGCTTCGACAGCCGCGACGACCTCAGCAGCCGGAGCTGCCTTCTCGACCTTCGCAGCCTTGGCGGGCTTGGCTTCCTTGGCGGCCGGCTTCGCCGACGCCTTGGCGTTCGCCTTCTTGGAATCCGCAATGGACTCCTGGACGATCTCGATCACGGCCATCGGCGCGTTGTCGCCCTTGCGGGGACCGATCTTGGTGATGCGGGTGTAGCCGCCGTCACGACCTTCGAGCTTCGGCGCGATCTCCGTGAAGAGCGTGTGCACCACGCCCTTGTCGGTGATCGTGGCAAGCACGATGCGACGGTTGTGCAGGTCGCCGCGCTTGGCCTTGGCGATCAGGCGCTCAGCCAACGGCTGGACGCGCTTGGCCTTGGCCTCAGTCGTGGTGATGCGGCCGTGCTCAAACAGCTGGCTGGCCATGTTGGCCAGGATGATCCGCTGATGGGCCGGGGTTCCGCCGAAGCGGGGGCCCTTTGTGGGCTTGGGCATTTGTCTGTTCTCCTAATCAGCGGATGTCAGTACGTGTCAGAGTCGAAGTCGGCGTCGCTGTCGTAACGACCGAGGGCCGCCAGGGGGTCGAAGCCGGGGGTGCTGTCCTTGAGGGACATGCCCATCTCAGCCAGACGGCCCTTGACCTCTTCGATGCTCTTGGTGCCGAAGTTGCGGATGTCGAGGAGATCCTGCTCGGAGCGGGAGACGAGCTCGCCGATCGAGTGGATGCCCTCGCGCTTGAGGCAGTTGTACGAACGCTGCGACAGCTTCAGTTCCTCAACCGGCAGGGCGAGGTCAGCGGCAAGCTGCTCGTCCACCGGGGAGGGGCCAATCTCGATGCCCTCAGCGTCAACGTTCAGTTCACGGGCGAGGCCAAACAGCTCCACCAGCGTCTTGCCCGCCGAGGCCACCGCGTCGCGCGGGGTCATGGACTGCTTGGTCTCGACGTCGACGATCAGACGATCGAAGTCGGTGCGCTGCTCGACGCGGGTCGCCTCCACCTTGTAGGTGACCTTGAGGACCGGCGAGTAGATCGAGTCGATCGGGATGCGGCCGATCTCGGCGTCATAGTTCTTGTTCTGCTGGGCGGAAACGTAGCCACGGCCACGCTCCACGACGAGCTCCATCTCGATCCGGCCGGTGTCGCCGAGGGTGGCGATGTGCAGATCGGGGTTGTAGATCTCGACGCCAGCGGGGGGCGCGATGTCGGCCGCGGTGACCGCGCCAGCGCCGGACTTGCGCAGGTACATGGTGACCGGCTCGTCCTCTTCGCTGGAGATCACGAGGTTCTTCAGATTGAGGATGATCTCGGTGACATCCTCGACGACGCCTTCCAGCGTGGAGAACTCGTGCATGTTGCCCTCAACCTTGACGCTGGTCACCGAAGCGCCAGGGATCGAGGAGAGGAGGGTGCGCCGCATGGAGTTGCCCAGGGTGTAGCCGAAGCCAGGCTCCAGGGGCTCGATGATGAACCGGGACCGGAAGTCGGTCACAACCTCTTCCGTGAGCGAGGGACGCTGTGCGATAAGCATGGGGTTTCCTTCCCACCGCCCACAATTTGACGGTGATGAATCCGCCCGGACGCCTTGTCCGAACGGGGTGCGGGCGATGTTCCGTCCGGCCGGGGCGAACCCGACCGGACGGCGGCATCACTACGTGGAGTAGAGCACTACTTGGAGTAGAGCTCGACGATCAGTTGTTCCTGAACGTCGATGGTGATCTGGTCACGCACCGGCAGCTGGTGGACGAGGATCCGCAGCTTGTTGGGCTTGACCGTCAGCCAACCCGGGACGACCCGGTCGCCGAAGGTTTCCTTGGCGATGATGAAGACGTCCAGGTCCTGGCTCTTGGGCTTGACCTCGATGATGTCGTACGGGCTGACGCGGTAGGACGGCACGTTGACCTTCTTGCCGTTCACGGTGAAGTGACCGTGGACGACGAGCTGGCGGGCCTGGCGACGCGTGGAGGCGAGCCCGGACCGGTACACGACGTTGTCGAGACGCGACTCGAGGATGATCAGCAGGTTGTCACCGGTCTTGCCGGCGACGCGCACTGCCTCTTCGTAGTAGCGGCGGAACTGCTTCTCAAGGACGCCGTAGGCGAAACGCGCCTTCTGCTTCTCCTTGAGCTGGAGCAGGTACTCCGACTCCTTGGGGCGTCCGCGGCCGTGCATGCCCGGGGGGTATGCACGACGCTCAAAGGCCTTGTCGTTGCCGACCAGGTCTGTGCCGTAACGGCGGGACTTCTTGGTGATAGGACCGGTATAGCGGGCCATTGTTCAGTCTCCTCTCAGTCCTAGACGCGACGGCGCTTGGGCGGACGGCACCCGTTGTGGGCCATGGGCGTGACATCGGCGATGGGGCCGATCTCAAGCCCGACCGCACCCAGGGAACGGATGGCGGTCTCACGGCCGGAGCCGGGACCCTTGACGAAGACGTCCACGCGCTTCATGCCGTGCTCCATGGCGCGGCGACCCGCGGCCTCGGCGGCCATCTGGGCAGCGAACGGGGTGGACTTGCGGGAACCCTTGAAACCGACGGTGCCGGCAGAGGCCCAGGCGACAACCGCACCCGTGGGGTCGGTGATCGAAATAATCGTGTTGTTGAACGTGCTCTTGATGTGCGCCTGACCGGCGACGACGTTCTTCTTTTCCTTGCGGCGGAGCTTGGTCTTGGATGCCTTGCCCTGCTGCGAACGGCCTGCAGTAGCCATAAGTTCTTGTTTTCTCTCCTGAAGTCAGCGGATCAGGGCCTCAGCGGGCCTTCTTCTTACCGGCGACGGCCTTCTTCTTGCCCTTGCGTGTGCGGGCATTGGTCCGGGTCCGCTGGCCATGCACGGGCAGGCCCATGCGGTGACGACGTCCCTGGTAGCAGCCGATCTCGATCTTGCGACGGATGTCGGCGGCGACGGTACGACGCAGATCACCCTCGGTCTCGTAGTTGGCTTCGATGTGATCACGAAGGGCCACGAGCTGATCGTCGGTGAGTTGATGAACCCGGATGTCGCCACTGATTCCAGTAGCCTTCAGGGTCTCCTCGGCGCGGGTCTTCCCGACGCCGAAGATGTAGGTCAGTGCGACCTCCAAGCGCTTCTCGCGCGGGAGATCAACACCAATAAGGCGTGCCATCAGGCGGTACCTTTCTGGGGTTTCAGACCACAGGGGCCTGCGAAGGTGTCTTTCGTGGCGCGTCCCGTGCCGCCTGGCGCGGGCTCCGGCCTTCGTCCGGAGGTGTCAGCGATGAACCTGGATGGCCTTCGAGTATCTCGGCCGGAGAATCGCTGTTGCGTTCACGTTTTTCTGTTGTGTTGGAGGGCGTCCAACGGATGATCTGGTCCCTCCGGCGGCGTCTGGGCTCAGCCCTGACGCTGCTTGTGGCGAGGGTTGTCGCAGATCACCATCACGCGACCGTGCCGGCGGATGACCTTGCACTTGTCACAGATCTTCTTGACGCTCGGCTGAACCTTCATTCGAGCACCTTTCTGGTCTTATCGCTGGGCATGGACGAACCACGCCTGGCAGATGGTGGAGTTACGGCAAATTGCCTGGTTGGTTACCTGTGCCGGTAGACGATGCGTCCGCGGGTCAGATCGTAGGGCGACAGCTCCACGACCACTCGGTCGTTGGGAATGATGCGGATGTAGTGTTGCCGCATCTTGCCGCTGATCGTGGCGAGCACTCGGTGCCCGTTGGCCAGTTCCACGCGGAACATAGCGTTGGGTAGAGCCTCAACCACGTTGCCCTCGAGTTCGAGAGCACCTTCTTTCTTCGCCATTACTCCCAATCAGGGTTTTAGGACATGCATCGGCCCGTGGCACACGTGACCGACTACCTACTCTATCCCGAGGGGTGAGCGGTGCCCAAATCGGGCTGCTGGCCTCGTGACCCGCACATCCCGCAGACTGGCCCCCATGGACTTCTACCTTGCCGAGCTTGTCGCGCCCGTACCCGCGTGGGTCTTCCCCGCGGTGGCCGACCTCAGCCTCCGCGTCGAGGTTTTCGATGTCGGCACTGACACCGCCGAGACCGCCGAGCAATGGGCGCAACGGTTCACCCACGGCAAGTTTCGCCGTCGGCACATCATGGTGGCGCTCGAGGGCTCCGGCGCCCCAGGGGGCGGCGTTCCGGCCGATCCGGTCCCGCTCCTCGGCATCGCCCAAGTGAACTTCCCGATGGTCGACAACCTCACCCTCGCCGACGACGCGCTCGTGGCCGTAGACCCTGCCTGGCGGCGGTGTGGGATCGGTTCCGCTCTGGCGTCCGCGCTTCGCCAGTTGATCGAGTCCGCAGGACGCAGCGAGGTGATCGCGTGTACTTCGCATCGTGTTCCGGAGGCGGTCCCGACACTGCTGCCACGCACGGGACATGGAGCTATCCCGGACGATGCCCATGCGCGCTTTGCTTCCCACCTGGGATTCGACCTGGAGTTGGTCGAACGCGCATCTGTGCTGTCGCTGCCCGTGTCGGACGAGATTCTCACCGCCGCCCTGGCAGCGGCTGCGACATCCGGCGAGGACTACGAGCTCATCACGTGGCGCGATGCCACTCCCGAACCACTCCTCGACGGGGCGGCCGCACTCGCTGCCCGGATGTCCACAGACGCCCCGCAGGGTGACCTCGCCTGGACACCGCAGGTGTGGGACGCGGAGCGGGTGCGTAACCTCGACGCGGACAAGGCCGCCACGGGACCCTCGTGGACGACTGCGGTCCGGCACCGCAACTCGGGAGAGCTGGTGGGGCTCACGGAAATCGCTGTGCCCCGCGACCGTCCGTCCGTGGCCCTGCAGTGGAACACGATCGTGGAACCCGCTCACCGTGGACATCGCCTTGGCACCCGGCTCAAGGCCGCCAATTTGCAGGCCTACCAGGCCGAGATGCCCCACCCGGCACGGTTGTACACGTGGAATGCCTCGGAGAACGGGGCGATGCTCGCCATCAACACGCGGCTGGGATTTCGTCCTGCCGCGGTGGAGGGCGTCTGGCAGCGGTCGCTGTAGCCGGGTCGTTCAGTCGGCGAGCGGTGCGAAGGGCACGCCGAGTTCGGCCAGCATCTGCTCGCCGCCGTCCTCGGCCGTGAGCACCCACAGTCCGCGCTTGGTCACGGCCACGGTGTGCTCCCAATGCGCCGCGATGCTGTGATCGACGCTGACGACCGTCCAATCGTCGTCCAAGGTGGCCGTGACGGGGCTGCCCAAGGTGACCATCGGTTCGATGGCGATCACCAGCCCCGACTGGATCAGCGGACCCTTGCCCCGGCGACCCACGTTGGGGACGTCGGGGTCCTGGTGCATCTCGGTGCCGATGCCGTGGCCGGTGTAATCGCTCAAGATGCCGTAGGAGCGCTCATGCGACTCCAGGGACGCCTGAATCGCCGCCGAGACGTCGCCGATGCGCCGCCCCACACGGACCGCCGCCACGCCCGCCCACATCGACTGCTGGGTGACGCGGGAGAGTTCGGCGGCCTCCGCGGAGACTTCACCGACCTCGACCGTGACGGCGGAATCGCCGTGCCAGCCGTCTATCGACATGCCGAAGTCGATGCTGATGAGGTCCCCCGAGGCCAGCTTTTGCTCGGACGGGATGCCGTGGACGACCACGTCATTCACCGACGCGCAAATGGTGCCGGGAAAGGGCGGGTAGCCCCACCCGGCGCCGTAGCCCAGAAAGGAGGAGATCCCCCCAGCCGTGGCAATGTGTTCGCGCGCGATGGCGTCCAACTCGGCGGTGGTGACCCCGGGCTGCGCAGCCTCGCGCATCGCGGCCAGCGTGCGTCCCACGGCCAGACCCGCCTTGCGCATCGCGCGCAGCTGCTCTGACTTTTTCAGTTGGATGCCGTGGGCAACCACGCTCAGTGGCCGAGTTTCGCGTCCAGAGCGGCGGTGATCCGCGAGCTGACTTCCTCGACCGACCCGATGCCGTCGATGTCAACGACCACACCACGCGCGTGGTAGACCTCCAACAGCGGGTCGGTCTGGGCCGCGTAAACCTCGAAGCGGTGGCGGATCGTGGCTTCGTTGTCGTCCGGACGTCCCTCCACCTCTGCGCGGTGGAGCATGCGCGCGACGAGCACCTCAGTGTCGCAAACCAAGGAGATCACGGCGTCCGCGAAGAGCCCCGCATCGTCAAGTGTCATGACCTGGGGCAGCGTCCGGGGGAAGCCGTCCAAGAGCCAGCCGTTAGCGCAGTCGGGGCGCGAGAGCCGCTCGGAAACCAATTCGACCGTCAAGGCGTCGGGGACGTACTCGCCGCTCTCCATGAGGCTCTTGATCTGGAGGCCGAGGGGCGTCTGATCGGCGACGTTCTGCCGAAAGATAGACCCTGTGGAGATGGCCGGGATGCCGTAATGGGCTGCGATGCCCGTCGCTTGCGTGCCTTTTCCGGCACCTGGCGGACCCATAATGAGAAGCCTCATCGAAGGAACCCTTCATAATTGCGTTGCTGGAGCTGGCTTTCAATCTGCTTCACAGTGTCCAGACCCACGCCCACAATGATGAGGATGGAGGTTCCCCCGAAGGGGAACTTGCTTTGGGTCCCGAACGCTACGAACGCGAGCGTCGGGATCAAAGCGATCAGGCCCAGGTACAAAGCACCCGGAGCGGTAAGCCTCGAAAGCACGAAACTAAGGTACTGCTCCGTGGGACGCCCAGCGCGGATGCCCGGAATAAAGCCCCCGTACTTCTTCATGTTGTCGGCGACCTCGACGGGATCGAAGGTAATCGCGACGTAGAAGTAGCAGAAGGCCACGATCAAGAAGAAGAACAACGCGTTGTACCAGACGCTGTCGCCCTTGACGAGGTGCGCCGAGATCCACGTCGACACCTCGTTGTTCGGCTGGAACTGGGCGTACAAGACAGGCAGATAGAGCATCGAGCTGGCGAAGATCACGGGGATAACACCGGACTGGTTCACCTTGAGGGGAATGTAGGTCGTGGTGCCACCGAAGAGTTTGCGTCCGACCATGCGCTTGGCGTACTGGACGGGGATCCGGCGCTGTGCCTGCTCCATGAAGATGACACCGAGCATGACCAGCAGACCAAGCGCCAGCGTGACGGCAAAGGCCAACCAGCCCTCAGCCTCGTTCGGGCGGCTTTCCTTGATGCCCCACAAGGACGCGGGGAACGAGGCGGCGATCTGGGTGAAGATCATGACGGACATGCCGTTACCGACCCCGCGGTCGGTGATGAGCTCGCCCATCCACATGATGATCGAGGTGCCGGCGGTGACGGTGCAGATCATCACGATGACCGGGAAGATGCTCTTGTCGTAGACCAGATCGGCCGAGCAGCCCTGGAAGAGCTGCCCGTTCACGGCCATGGTCGTGTAGGCGGTGGCGTTCAGGATGGCCAGCACCAAAGTCAGGTAGCGGGTGTACTGCGTGATCTTCGCGGTACCGGAGGCGCCCTCTTTCTTGAGGGTCTCCAGGCGGGGAATGACCACCGTCAGCAACTGCAGGATGATGCTCGCCGTGATGTACGGCATGATGCCCAGCGCGAAGATCGACAGCTGCAACAGGGCGCCGCCCGACAGCAGGTTGATCATCGAGTAGAGACTCGGAGAGTTGGCGGCAGCCTCAGTGCGGCACTGATTGACGTGGACCATGTTCACGTTGGGGGTCGGGATAACCGAACCCAGGCGGAAGATCGCCAGAATCATTAAGGTGAACAAAATCTTCTTGCGAAGATCCGGCGTCTTGAACGCGTTCGCGAGTGCGGAGAGCATCCGGTCCCTAACTCCTGACATGCGGCGGCCTAAGTCTGCCGACCTAACCGGCTGGAAGCTTACCGTGGCCCCCGGCCAATCGCCGCATCCTGCGCATTCGTCGCCTCAGCCGTCGCTGCTGGCACAGAAGTGGTCCGAAGGGCGTGCGAGGCTCGCCCAGCGGCCAGTGCGAGTCAGGAGCCGTCGTCCAGCCAGCGCACGTCAAGTTCGTCGAACGTGGTGGGCCGCATGGGTGGGATCGGCTCGGACGGGAACCGGCGATCACCCGTCCAAAGGGCCGGCGGAGCGTCGATCGCCTTAGCGATCGCCAGCGCGGAGGTGTCGTAGCGGGCCCGCCGGCTGCGGAAGGCTGCGTAGGCTTGGTCGTCGTCCAGCTCAAGGGGATACCCGGCTTCCCGCAGCATGGTCAACGCTCCGCGGAATTGGTCCGGGCTCACCGAGATCGCCCGATCCGGATCCGGCTCGGAATCGTGGGGAAGTCCCATGGTCTCCGCGATCTGGTTCAACGCTGTGGAGCCCATGCGCAGACACAACCGAGCGCTCAAAGAGGGCTCTGGTTTCAAGGACACTGAAAGGTGAATCGCCGCAGCGTCAAGAACTGCAATTAGGGCCGTAGCCCAATTGGAGAGGGCGCGAGGAGAGCGGAAGCGCACCAACGTGACGTACGTGGTGTGGGACTCCCCCACCTCTGCCGCCCACCGCTCCCAGGTGGTGAAGAGATCGGTCAGATAGTGGACGCGGTCGACCTCGCTGACCCCCCAAGTGGTGCGAAGCAGCAACTCCGGCCCCCAGGACGGCACACCGGCCCGAGATCGCAGCATCGTGACCTCGGTCTCGCGGCGGTTATAGGTCGAGTAGATGGTGGGGAGGTAGCCCACTTGAAGACCGATCACCACGACCCCCGTGAAAGCCGCGGCGTAGTCGATAGCGCTGCTGATCAGATTGGTGGGTGGCGAATAGCCCAGCGTGAACAGCGATGAGCCCGCTTGCCACAGTGCGCCGGCGCCAGCGAAGGGCAGCAGAAGGAGCGCGTAAGCAAACCAGATGAGAAGCACCCACACCGACAGCCGCACTAAGAGAGTCACAGGTCCGACCCAAGCGGACGCCGCCTCTCGACGCCGAGCGTCCTTCATCCCCCGCATGGCGACGTCGAACAAGCCGTCCACGACGAAGTCCGTCCAGCGGGACGCCCGAGAATTGATCCCCCGTGGCACCACGAGGGTGCCCACCACGCTGGAAAGCGTGCTGACAAGCAGTGCCACACCCGCGGCAAACCCAAACCACTCCATGGGTCCCGATCTTGTCAAGGTTTTCCAGGCCGGTCACCTCCAAGGCGGACTGCATGCCGCACATTGCCCTCCGCACCTGTCGGCACACAGCAAAGCGGCGGCGCCCCCGAGGGGACGCCGCCGCTTTGAAAACGTGCTTACAGCTCGTTGGCCGTGCCCCCGGCCGCCACGATCTTCGCCTTCGCCGACGCCGAGTAGGCGTGGACGGTGACGTTGAGCTTGACGGACAGGTCGCCCGCACCCAGGACCTTGACGAGGTGGCTGTCACGGACAGCGCCCTTCGCCACGAGATCCGCGATGGTGACGTCGCCGCCCTTGGGGTAGAGCTCGCCCAGCTTGGTCAGGTTGACCACCTGGTACTCGACCCGGAAGGGGTTATTGAAACCACGCAGCTTCGGCACACGCATGTGCATCGGCATTTGGCCGCCCTCGAAGTTCTGCGGGACGTTCTTGCGAGCGCCCGTTCCCTTCGTGCCACGACCAGCGGTCTTGCCCTTGGAGGCTTCACCGCGACCGACGCGGGTCTTCTCCGTCTTGGCGCCCGGTGCGGGGCGCAGATGATGCAGCTTCAGCGGCATGTCAGTTGACCTCCTCCACGCTCACCAGGTGAGCGACCGTGCGGACCATGCCCCGGACCTCGGGAGTGTCAGTGCGCTCCACGATGGCCCCGATCCGCTTCAGACCGAGGGTCCGAAGCGTGTCCTGCTGGTTCTGCTTGTTGCCGAACCCAGACTTGATTTGGGTGATCTTCAAGGTAGCCATCAGTGACGACCCTCCTCGCGAGCCCGAAGCAGCGCGGCCGGGGCCACGTCGCGGACGGGCAGCCCGCGGCGCAGGGCCACAGACTCGGGATCCTCGAGGGACTTCAGCGCCGCCACCGTGGCGTGAACCACGTTGATCGCGTTGTCGGACCCGAGGGACTTGGCGAGCACGTCATGGACGCCCGCGCACTCCAGCACCGCGCGAGCGGAACCGCCCGCGATAACACCGGTACCGGGGGACGCCGGACGCAGCATGACCACGCCGGCGGCCTTCTCACCCTGGACGGGGTGCGGGATGGTGCCCTGGATGCGGGGGACGCGGAAGAAGTGCTTCTTCGCCTCCTCGACACCCTTGGCGATTGCCGCGGGCACCTCCTTGGCCTTGCCGTAGCCGACGCCCACCATGCCGTCACCGTCGCCCACGACGACGAGCGCCGTAAAGCTGAAGCGACGTCCACCCTGGACGACCTTGGCCACACGATTGATGGCAACGACCCGCTCGAGGTAGTTGCTCTTTTCCTTCTCTTGGACAGCTGCCTGCCCACGCCGATCCTCGCGGCCTCGGCGGGGCTGATCGCCACCGGCCGCGCCAGTTTGGGGTCCGCGGCGGGAGTTTCCGTTCATGCCTTGTCCTTTCCGCTCAGAATTCGAGTCCGGCTTCGCGCGCCGCGTCGGCGAGCGCAGCGATGCGTCCGTGGTAGGCGTTGCCGGCCCGGTCGAAAACGACCTTCTCGACTCCAGCCTTCTTGGCCCGGTCCGCGACGAGCTTGCCTACCTGGGTGGCCAGGACAGTTTTGTTGCCCTCGGCCGCACGCAGGTCGGCTTCCATCGTTGAGGCGGACGCGAGGGTCAGACCCACCGTGTCGTCGATCACCTGCGCCAGGATGTGACGCGAAGAGCGAGTGACGACCAAGCGCGGACGCTCCGGTGTGCCGTGGATCTTCTTCCGCGCACGCACCTGACGGCGCAGCTTGGACTTGAGACGAGGGGCCATGCCCTTGTTCTTGGACAGCGAGATAGCCATTACTTCTTGCCCGCCTTTCCGACCTTACGGCGAACACGTTCACCGGAGTAGCGCACGCCCTTGCCCTTGTAAGGCTCAGGCTTGCGGAGTTTGCGAATGTTGGCGGCCACCTCGCCGACGGCCTGCTTGTCGATGCCGTAGACCGTGAAGGCCGTGGGCTTCTCCACGGAGAACGTAATGCCCTCCGGTGCGTTGACCGTGATGGGGTGGCTGTAGCCGAGAGCAAACTCAAGCTGAGTCGGGCTCTTGGCCACCACGCGGTAGCCGACCCCCACAATCTCAAGCTTCTTCTCATAGCCTGCCGTGACACCAATGACCATGTTGGACACCAGCGTGCGAGTGAGGCCGTGCAACGAGCGCGACTGGCGCTCGTCGTCCGGACGCGTGACCTCAAGGAGGCCTTCGGCGTTGCGATCCATGGTGATCGGCGACGGCAGCGTGTGGGTGAGGGTGCCCTTGGGGCCCTTCACCTCGACGTCTGCGCCGTCGATCTTGACCTCAACACCAGCCGGGACGGCGATGGGAAGCCTTCCAATACGAGACATTCTTCAGCTCCTCCCAATCACCAGACGTAGGCGAGGACTTCGCCGCCCACGCTGCGCTTGTTGGCCTCTTTGTCCGTCAACAGGCCCTGGGACGTCGAGATGATGGCAATGCCCATCCCGCCCAGAACCTTCGGGAGCTCATTGGCCTTGGCGTAAACGCGCAGGCCGGGCTTTGAGATGCGACGAACGCCGGCGATGGAACGCTCGCGATTGCCGCCGTACTTCAAGGTGATCTTCAAGGTCTTGCCAACCTCGCCCTCTTGGGGCTCGAGCACCTCAAACGACGTGATGTAACCCTGCGCAGTCAGGATCTCGGCGATTCCCACCTTGATCTTGCTGTGCGGCATCGACGTCGCATCGTGGTACGCCTGATTGGCGTTCCGCAGACGCGTCAACATGTCTGCGATCGGATCGGTCATGGTCATGGCTTGTCGGGCCTCTTTCTCGCGGCGGTTTCCAGGGTGGACCTGCCGTGGTTGTTGTTTTGACTACGTGGTGATGTCACCAGGACGACTTGACCACGCCGGGCAACTCACCGCGGTGAGCCAGATCCCGGACGCAGATGCGGCACAGACCGAACTTGCGGAAGACCGCCTTCGGACGACCGCACTTGTTGCAGCGCGTGTACGCACGAACGGCGAACTTCGGCTTGCGGGACTGCTTGACCTTCAGAGCTGTCTTAGCCATCTAGCTAGCGCCTCACTTCTTCTTCTTGGCAGAGGCCTTGTAGGCCTTCTTGCCCTTGCCGATGGGGCCGCTCTTCTTGCGCGCGGCCTTCTGGGGATCATCAGCCGTGGCCTTGAACGGGAAGCCGAGCGCCTTGAGCAGCGCGCGCCCCTCCTCGTCGTTGGTCGCGGTGGTGACGAACGTGATGTCCATGCCCCGGACGCGGTCGATCCTGTCTTGATCGATCTCGTGGAACATGACCTGCTCGGTCAGACCGAAGGTGTAGTTGCCCAGACCGTCGAACTGGCGGGCCGACAGGCCACGGAAGTCGCGGATACGGGGCAGGGCCAAGGACAGCAACCGGTCGGTGAACTCCCACATGCGGTCGCCGCGCAGCGTCACGTGGCAGCCGATCGGCATGCCCTCGCGAAGCTTGAACTGGGCGATCGACTTGCGGGCCTTGGTGACGACAGGACGCTGGCCGGTGATGGCCGTCAGGTCCTTGACGGCACCGTCGATGACCTTGGAGTCACGAGCGGCCTCGCCAACACCCATGTTGACCACAATTTTGGTCAGACCGGGGATCTGCATGACGTTCTCGTAGCCGAACTCCTTGTTCAGCGCCGGCGCGATTTCCTCGCGGTAGCGCTTCTTCAGGCGCGGCATGCCGGTCGCGTGGGACGCGACCTTGCCTTCAGCGACTTCCATCGGCACCACGCGACCGGGACCCCGGGTGGGGGTGACCGGAGCGGCGGCCTTCTTGCCAGACTTGGCCTGAGCGATCTTGCTCTTGCTTGCGGCGGGCATCAGATCTCCTTCCCGGTCTTCTTGGCGATGCGAACGCTACGGGAGGCGGTGTACTCGCTGCCGTCGGTGCGCTTCTTGGTGACTTCACGACGCTCGTAGCCGATGCGGGTCACGACGTCCTTCTTGCCGTCCACGGTGACGACCAACTGAACGTTGGACGCGTGGATCGGCGCCTCGGTGGTGACGATGCCGCTCTGACGCTTGTTCGCGTTGGTCTGCTGAGGGTTCTCGCGGACGTGCTTCTTGACGATGTTCACGCCCTCGACAACGACGGTCTCGGCCGCGGGGTTCACGGCGAGGATCTCGCCGACAACACCCTTGTCCTTGCCCGCGATGACCTTGACGCGGTCACCCTTCTTCACGTGCAACGTGTTTGCCATGTCAGATCACCTCCGGAGCCAGCGAGATGATGCGCATGTACTTCTTCTCGCGCAGCTCGCGACCGACAGGACCGAAGATGCGGGTGCCGCGAGGCTCCCCGTCGCCCTTCAGGATGACAGCCGCGTTCTCATCGAACTTGATGTAGGAACCGTCGGGACGACGGGTCTCTTTGACCGTGCGAACGATGACCGCCTTGACGACGTCACCCTTCTTCACGTTTCCGCCGGGGATGGCGTCCTTAACCGTGGCGACGATGCGGTCGCCAAGGCCGGCATAGCGACGCTTCGAGCCACCGAGAACCCGGATGCAAAGTAGTTCCTTTGCACCGGTGTTGTCGGCGACCTTCAGTCGCGACTCCTGCTGGATCATTTCTTCTCCTCTGTCTCGCTGGTTCCCCGGTTACAGCCGGGGCCTGGCGGAACGGTAGTTACTTGGCCTTCTCGACGATCTCGATCACGCGCCAGCGCTTTGACGCCGACAGCGGACGAGTTTCCATGACGCGAACCCGGTCGCCGACGCCGGCCGCATTGGCCTCGTCGTGCGCCTTGAGCCGCTCGTTACGGGTCATGACCTTGCCGTACAGCGGGTGCTTCACACGCTGCTCGATGGACACGACAACCGTCTTGTCCATCTTGTCGGACACCACGACGCCCTCGCGCACCTTGCGTGCGCTGCGGTCGATCGCCTCCGCCGCCGGGGCGGCCTTGGTCTGCTTCTTGTCAGCCATGGTCTGACTCACTTCTCCTGGTCAGGGTCGGGGACGATGCCAAGGTTGCGCTCTTGGATCACCGTGTAGATGCGCGCGATGTCCTTGCGGACCTCGCGGAGCCGGCCGTGGGTCTCGAGCTGGCCGGTAGCTGCTGCGAAACGGAGGCTGAAAAGCTCCTCTTTCAGCGCCACGACCTTGCTGTTGAGCTCGGCGCGGGACAGCCCACGAAGATCGTTCGCCTGCAATGCCTTCGCCATCAGATCTCACCTGCTTCCCGCTTGATGAAGCGTGCCTTGAAGGGCAGCTTATGAATGGCCAGACGCATGGCCTCACGGGCCACGTCCTCAGCCACACCGGACAGCTCGAACAACACGCGTCCGGGCTTGATGTTCGCGATCCACCACTCCGGCGAACCCTTACCGGAACCCATGCGGGACTCGGCGGGGTGCTTGGTCATCGGGCGGTCGGGGTAGACGTTGATCCAGACCTTGCCGCCACGCTTGATGTGACGGGTCATGGCGATACGAGCGCTCTCGATCTGACGGTTGGTCAGGTAGGAGGACTCGAGCGCCTGGATCCCGTACTCACCGAAGGCGAGCTTGGTGCCACCCTTGGCGGCGCCATCCCGGCTGGGGTGGTGCTGCTTGCGGTGCTTGACACGACGAGGAATCAACATGATCAGGCTCCTGCGTTCTCGCTGGCCGCCTCGGGTGCGACACCCTCGGCAGCGGAATCGGTGCGACGACGACCGCCGCGCTCGGCGCCACGGTCGGGACGTCCAGCGCCAGCGCCATCACGACGCGGGCCACCACGTTGCGGACGGCCACGCCCACCGGCGGCCGCACGGGCTGCCTTCTGGGCGGTGCGCTCGGCGCGGTTGCCGGTGACGTCACCCTTGTAGATCCACACCTTGACACCGATGCGACCGAAGGTCGTCTTGGCCTCGTAGAACCCGTAGTCGATGTCGGCGCGGAGCGTGTGCAGGGGCACCCGTCCGTCCCGGTAGAACTCCGAGCGGCTCATCTCAGCGCCACCCAGACGACCGGAGCACTTGATCTTGATGCCAAGGGCACCCGAACGCATGGCGGTCTGCTGTGCCTTGCGCATCGCACGGCGGAAGGCCACGCGGGCCCCCAGCTGCTCGGCGATGCCCTGAGCGACCAGCTGAGCGTCCGTCTCGGGGCTCTTCACCTCAAGAATGTTCAGCTGAACCTGCTTGCTGGTGAGCTTCTCGAGCTCGGCGCGAACACGCTCGGCCTCGGCGCCGTTACGGCCGATGACGATGCCCGGACGCGCGGCGTACAGGTAGATGGTCACCCGCTCGCTGCGACGCTCGATCTCGACGGAGGAAATCCCCGCGCGCTCCAGCGTCTTGTGGATGTACTTGCGGATCTCCACGTCCTCTTTCACGAACTCGGAGTACTGCTTGTCGGCGTACCACCGGGTGGTGTGATCGGTCGTGATGCCCAGGCGGAAGCCAATGGGATTGATCTTCTGGCCCATGCTCAGGCTCCCTTCGTCCTAGGTTCGACAACCACAGTGATGTGGCTGCCACGCTTGAGGATTCGGGATGCCGAACCCTTGGCGCGCGGACGAATCCGGCGCAGGGTCTGTGCCTCGTCCACATAAGCGGTCGAGATGTACAGGTCGTTGGCCCGAAGGCTCTCAGTGTGCTCAGCGTTAGCGATCGCCGAGGCGACCACCTTGTACACCGGCTCGGAGGCCGCCTGGGGGGCGAACTTCAGCACATCAAGTGCCGTTGTCGCGTCCATGCCGCGGACCTGGTCCACCACACGACGCACCTTCGACGCCGACATCCGAATCCCACGCGCGATCGCGTACGAGCCGGGGCGATCGCCGAGCAGGGCGCTGCGACGGCTGGGTCGCTCTTCCTTGTTGCTCATCATTCCTCTTCTCGTGCCCGCTCAGCGGCGGCGCGACTTCTTGTCTTCCTTGATGTGACCGCGATAGGTCCGCGTCGGAGCGAATTCGCCCAACTTGTGACCGATCATGGACTCGGTAACGAACACCGGGATGTGCTTACGTCCGTCGTGCACAGCGATCGTGTGACCGAGGAACTCCGGGGTAATCATCGAGCGACGCGACCAGGTCTTGATCACCGTCTTCGTGCCCTTGGTGTTCTGGGTTTCAACCTTCTTCGCGAGATGCTCGTCGACGAAGGGGCCCTTCTTCAGGCTGCGTGGCATTTTGTCCTCTCACCTGCCCAATCAGCGCTTCTTGCCGGCCTTGCGGCGGCGAATGATGAGCTTGGAGCTCGCCTTGTTCTTGTCACGAGTACGGCCTTCCGGCTTGCCCCACGGGGTAACCGGATGACGGCCACCGGAGGTCCGGCCTTCGCCACCGCCGTGCGGATGGTCGATCGGGTTCATGACAACGCCACGCACGGTCGGGCGGATGCCCTTCCAGCGGTTGCGGCCTGCCTTGCCCCAGTTGATGTTGGACTGCTCGGCGTTGCCGACCTCGCCCACGCTCGCGCGGCACCGAACGTCCACCATGCGCATCTCACCGGACGGCATGCGGAGCGTCGCGTACTTGCCCTCACGGGCCACGAGCTGAATACGTGCACCGGCCGAACGGCCGAGCTTGGCGCCACCGCCAGGACGAAGCTCCACAGCGTGGACCGTCGTACCGACCGGGATGTTGCGCAGCGCGAGGTTGTTACCGATCTTGATGTCGGAACCCTCACCGGACTCCACCATCGCACCCTGAACGAGACCGTTCGGAGCGATGATGTAGCGCTTCTCGCCGTCCGCGTAGTGCAGCAGCGCGATGCGGGCGGTGCGGTTCGGGTCGTACTCGATGTGAGCGACCTTGGCCGGCACGCCGTCCTTGTCGTAACGCTTGAAGTCAATCAAACGGTAGGCCTGCTTGTGGCCACCACCGATGTGACGCGTGGTGATCCGACCCTGGTTGTTACGGCCACCCGTCTTCGACTTCGGGACGAGCAGTGACTTCTCCGGAGTGGAGCGCGTCAGCTCAGCAAAGTCGGACACGGACGAGCCACGACGGCCCGGCGTAGTCGGCTTGTATTTACGAATACCCATTTCTCGTTACCTCTTTCGCCCTCAGACTCCGGGTGCGGAGAAGATGTCGATGCGCTGGCCCTCGGCGACCGTCACGATGGCCCGCTTGGTGTCGGGGCGACGCCCAACTCCGGACTTCGTGCGGCGCTTCTTGCCCTGACGGTTGATCGTGTTGACCGCGATCACCTTGACGCTGAAAACGTTCTCGACCGCGATCTTGATCTCGGTCTTGTTCGCGTCAGGGGAGACCAGGAACGTGTACTTGTTCTCGTCGAGAAGGCTGTAGCTCTTCTCGCTCACGACCGGCGCGAGCAGAATGTCGCGATGGTCGCGGATCTTGAGGTCACTCACTTGTCCGCCTCCTTATCCTTCTTCGTCTGAGCGTTCACGAAGCCAGCGGCCTCGGCGGCCTCGGCGCTGTTGAACCAGACCTCGGCGATCGTCCGTCCGTACCAGGGCGACTCGGGCGTGTGGAACTTCATGGAGTCCGCGTTGCCCTTGATGTCGAACCCGGCCGGCGGCTCGTCACCGACGTAGGAACCCTTGCCGAAGTCCTTGACCTCGACGACCTCGGCCTCGGCGGGAGCCTCAACCTTCGCGGCCTTCGCAGGCTTCTCGGCCTTCGCAGGCTTCTCGGCCTTCGCAGGCTTCTCCGCCTTCACCGGCTTCTCAGCCTTGGCGGGCTTCTCAACCTTCAAGGACTCGATGGCGGCGACAACCTCGGCCTCGGTGGCGACGGCCTTGACGGCCTTGCCCTTAGCCGGACCTTCGACGAACGCGGCGAGCGCGGTCGTGGTGAAGACCACGTCGTCAGCGCGGAGCACGTCGTAGGCGTTGAGCTGGTCAACCGCGAGAGCGTGGATCGTGGGGACGTTGCGCAGGCTCAGCCAGGCGACGTCCTCACTGCGGTGCAGGACGACCAGGACTTTGCCACCCGCGACCGCCGCGAGGGCCTGAAGGGCCTTCTTGGTGGAGGGCGTCTCGGTCACGATCGACTCGACCACGTGAACGCGGCCGTCGCGGGCCCGATCGGAGAGCGCGCCGCGCAGAGCGAGGGCGATCATCTTCTTGGGCGTGCGCTGGGAGTAGTCACGCGGCTGCGGGCCGTGGGAAACCCCACCGCCGGTCCACTGCGGGGCCCGGGTCGAACCCTGACGGGCGCGGCCGGTGCCCTTCTGGCGCCACGGCTTCTTGCCACCGCCGGACACCATGGCCCGGGTCTTGGTGGCATGCGTGCCCTGGCGGGCCGCGGCCTGCTGAGCGACAACCACCTGGTGGATCAGCGGGATGTTGGTCTGCGCGTCGAACAGCTCGCCCGGCAACTCGGCCTTGGACGAACCGCCGAGGACGTCGACAGTCTTGGTGTCAGCCATGATCAGGACCCCTTCTTGGCGGAGGTGCGGATCACAACGAGCGAACCCTTGGGGCCGGGGATGGATCCCTTGACCAAGATCAGGTTGCGCTCGGTGTCCACAGCGTGGATCGTCAGGTTCTGGACGGTGATCTTCTCGACGCCCATGCGACCGGCCATCTTGAGGCCGGGGAAGATGCGCGACGGGGTGGAGCACTGACCGATGGAGCCCGGCGAACGGTGCTTCCGGTGGACGCCGTGGCTGGCGCGAAGGCCGTGGAAGCCGTGGCGCTTCATGACGCCCGCGGTGCCCTTGCCCTTGCTGACGCCGGTCACGTCCACGATCTCAGCGGCCTCGAACGTGTCGGCGGCCACCTCCTGACCGAGGGTGAACTCCGACGCGGTGCTGGTGCGCAGTTCGACGAGGTGACGGCGAGGCGTGACGCCCGCCTTCTCAAAGTGACCGGCGGCCGGCTGGTTGACCTTCTTGGCCTTGATGGCACCGAAGCCGAGCTGGATGGCGGAGTAGCCGTCCTTCTCAGGGGTGCGGACCTGCGTGACAACACACGGTCCGGCCTCGATCACGGTCACGGGGACGACCTTGTTGTTGGCGTCCCACAGTTGCGTCATGCCGAGCTTGGTGCCCAGCAGACCCTTGACGTTTCGTTCGTTCTTCATCAGGCGGCCTTACGGGAGCTTGATCTCGATGTCGACACCGGCCGGAAGGTCGAGGCGCATGAGCGAATCAACCGTCTTCGGCGTCGGATCGAGGATGTCGATCAGCCGCTTGTGCGTGCGCATCTCGAAATGCTCGCGGCTGTCCTTGTACTTATGGGGGGACCGGATAACGCAGTAGACGTTCTTCTCGGTCGGCAGCGGGACGGGGCCCGCCACCTTGGCGCCAGTGCGGGTCACCGTGTCGACGATTTTCTTCGCCGAGGAATCGATGACCTCGTGGTCGTAGGCCCGGAGGCGAATCCGGATCTTCTGTCCAGCCACTGTGGTTCCTTCTTGATCGTTCTGGGCAAATGGAGTCAGTTGCCCTTGTCACACCGACCCCCGAGGTCGGGCGTGTCATGCCTTTCAGGGCCGCGCAAGACCTGCATCAGTTTGGTCTTGGTAGGGCCCGGCGGTGACCTTCACCCGAGTGCTTGGCAGCTATGATCCGGGTCCGCCACGGGCCAGGCCCAGGCAGCCCCCGAACACACCTGTGTCGGAGCAACCTGACGATTCTGTCACGGTCGTGAGGGGCGGGTCAAAATGGGCGTGTCGTCGCGACACGCCCGGGGTCCCGCCTCAGCGAACGCCCCGAGGGCGGGTTCACCACTGGCCGCGATAGAACTCTGCCAGCACGTCCGCCAGCCACGGCAGATCCTTCGTCCCGGCCAGTTCGCGCGTCGAGTGCATCGACAGCAGCGGGATGCCCACATCGAGGGTTTTGATGCCCAAACGCGTGGCCGACAGCGGTCCGATCGTCGATCCGCTGGGCACCGCATTATTCGACACGAAGAACTGGACGGGAATGTCCACCCGCTCGGCCAGCCGACGCCACAGGGCGACCCCGAAACCGTCGGTGGTATAGCGCTGGGTGGCGCTCATCTTCAACAGCGGGCCCTTGTTCAAGGTGGGCTGATGCTCGGGGTCGTGCAGGTGGGCGTAGTTCGGGTGGATGGCGTTGCCCGCGTCCGCTGAGACTTGGACGGACCGGGCCAGCATCCGGTCGTAGTGGTCGCCGTGGATGCTGAGGCCCTCCGCGATGCGTCCCAGGACCGCCTCCAGGAGGGGTCCGCAGGCGCCGGTGGTGCTCGACGAGCCGATCTCTTCGTGATCGAAGCAGGCCAAGACCGCGACGTCCGGCCCCTCCCCCGCCGCGAGCAGGGCCGTCAGTCCGGCGTGGACGCTCGACAGGTTGTCCATGCGCGAGGACGCAAAGAGGTCGGCGTCGATGCCGATGACGGCCGGCGGCTCGGTGACGTAGGCGAAGAGGTCGTGGCCGAGGATGTCATCGGGGTGCACGCCCGCCACGTCGGCGATCGCGGTCATCAGGTCGCGTCCGCCGGTGAGCCCCAGCAGCGGCTTCATGTGGTGCTGGCGGTCGAGGTGGAGGCTCTCGTTGACGCTGCGATCCATGTGGGGGGCCAATTGCGGGATGCGCAGCCAGCCGGGCGTCCGAACGAGGGTGGTCGTGCCGTCGCGGAGGGTCAGGCGTCCGGCCAGGCCGAACTCGCGATCGAGCCACGAGTTGAGCAGCAGGCCGCCGTAGAGCTCCATGGCCGCCTGCGCGTAGCCGACGTTGGACGCGGTCGGTTGTGGCTTGAGCTTCAGGGACGGTGAGTCGGTGTGCGCGCCCACGATGGCGAAGCGGGGATTCTCGCTCAGGGTTTCGGGAATGCGCCAGGCGACCACTGCTCCCTCGCGGACCAGCACGTGACCGCCAGGGGTGGAATCCCAAGCGTCCGTTTCGAGCTGACGCCGGAAGCCCCTATCAACCAGGCGCCGGGCCACTTCCTCGGCTGCATGGTAGCTCGAAGGTGACGCCGTCACGAAGGCGGCCAGATCGTCGATGTGCGTCGTCGGCATGTCCTCCAGTCTGCCGCAGGGATGGGGTTTGTGCCGGAGAGTGCTGGTCGGATGGGCGGGTGGGCCTCGGTCGGGCGGGTGCGTGGGTGGGTGGGTATTCAGGGTGCCGTAGCCATCGCCAAGCGGAACGGGCGGGTTTCGGGGTGCCCCGCTGCTCATTGTTTGACGCCGTTCCCGCCCGTCAAGGGCGCCTGGCGGCGTCCCTGCGGGATGGGCTTCGCCCACCCTTGACTGTCGGGCCCCCGGCGTCATTTGGGGCAGCTGATATGTGGGGGGGTTGTTGTCAAGTGGGCATGGTGAGGCGCCGCCCGGCTGGGTGTGGGGCGGCGCCTCGTTGGCTCGTCGCGTGTGGGCCTTGTGGTCGCGTGTCGCTGGTCGACGGCGTGGTCAGGCTGATATGCGCGGGTTGGGACCGCAGGACGGGGTGTTCGGTGGGAGTTGCCGCTGGTCTATGGTCGTGCGTCACATCCGATGGTTGGCAAGGGATGTTGCTCATAGCTGCCCCGCGGGTCACTCCTCACGCTGCCACCACCAGAACCCTGATCGTGACGAGCCAAGATCTGAGGGGTTACTCGTTGAGGACGGCCAGTGACCAGCACCAGCCAGCGAGCTCACGAGCCACGGCCACGTTCGCGATCACGGGCCGCTTGTGGCGGGCGTGGAACACTTCCCAACGTTGATGGAGCCGCCGGTTACCGGCATCACCACGGGCCCGGGCCGCGGGACTCGCGAGCTGCCACCGGTCAAACAGGGTCTTGGTTTTGCGGTAATCCGCAGCATGATGCCAGGCGGCCTCCACGAGCAGCCGGCGGGCATGTCCGTTCCCGGTCTTCGTGATCGGCCCCTGGACACGGCTCGCACCAGTGGATGACTCTGACGGGGTCAACCCGACAAACGCCCCGATCGTGTTCCCGGTGAACCGGGTCCAGTCACCGATTTCGACGGCGAGCCCGAACGCGGTCAATGTTGCGATACCGCGTAGGCATCCCAACCGGCGGACCACCCCGGTGAACTCGCTGTCGGCTGCCAACGCCTCAATCTGGGCATTCAACCTGGTGCGTAGGGCGGTGGTGGTCAACACCTGGTCGTAGTAGGCGTCGAACGTGGCCCTGGTTTGCGGGTTGTCGAAACGTTGTTGTTGGAGCCAACGATCGTGGACAACCGTCCAGGCCGCACCACCCGAATACACCACCCCATGCCGCAACAAAAGCTTCGACAACCTGTGCCGGGCCCGCATCAGATCCGCCCGGCAAGCTTCCCGGGCACGCACCAAATCCCTCGCTGCTTCTTGTTCCACGCTCGGAACCGTGACCTCCACCACCTGATCCGTCCGCAGCAGCCGAGCAAGATGCAAAGCGTCACGCCGATCGGTCTTCACCCGATCCCCTGCAGGACGCAGCAACTTCGACGGGGCCACCACCACACACCTCACCGGCATGCCGCTGATCGCCCGGAACAACCCGAACCCCGTCGGGCCCGCCTCATAAGCCACCGCCACCGGGCCAGGAAGCCGAGCCAACCAGCCCACCACCTCCCGAACATCAGGCGACAACCGCGCCTCAACCACCTCCCCTGTCACCGTGTCCAACGCTGCCGCCACCACACTGCGGGCGTGCACATCCAAACCAACACTCGTACGCTCACTAAACACCGGGGCCTCCTCACAAGACGCATGTCGGCAAGGCCAGCCACCACCTGACTGGCAATCCACGCATCCTTACGTCAAGGAGGCCCCGGCCGACACCCCCACCCGGGGGCACCCACATACCGTCTATAGGTTCACCCCTCCTCGTGGGCATCCACGCAACCGGTGATTTGCCGGTCGTTTGCGGATTCTGTGGTGCCCATTGGGCCCGGACTGCAACAAAACACGCACTCAACCTCGAACTCGTGTCTTCGGGGGCACTTTTCGCCGTCGAGTGCGTGTTTTGTTGCACAGAGGCCTCAAAAACCCGTCGAATCTGCCTTGCCCGTGACGGAAACATCCCCGTGAGGGTTGCTCGTGGATGCCAGCTCCATGAGAGAGGCCGACGGGGATGTGAAGCTCCCAACCGACCACGCCCACAAGGAGGGGTGAACCCATAGCTGCCCCCAATGACGCCGGGGGCCCGACCGTCAAGGGTGGCCGAAGCCCATCCCGCAGGGACGCCGTCAGGCGCCCTTGACGGACGGGAACGGCGACACACAATCAGCAGCGGGGCACCCCGAAACCAGCAGTGGCACCTCCGCATCGCCGAATGTCGCTGTCGCGTACCAACTGGGCAGAACGGTCCCGATAAGGGGCTCACAGCGCGAGTTGGTGCGTGTCAGGGACAGAAGCAAGGTCGCATGCGGCCGGTGGGGAAACCTGACTTGGGGTTCTGCCGAGTCGCTGACGGAAAGTGTCAGTGGGCCCCGGCAGCATGGAGGGCATGGAGAACGTGACGCAGTTATTGCTGGTCTTGGTCGTGGGTTTGATCCTCGGCGGATCGGTGGCGTGGCTGATCCTGCGCGCCAGCCGGGGCACCGATGGGGCGGAAGCGAGCCGACAGATCGCTGAGTCACGCACCGAGGCGGAACAGGCGCGCGCCGACGCCGCGAACGCCCGTGCCGAGGCAGCGAACGCACGCGCCGAGGCCGCCTACTCCCGCGAAGATCTCGCCGACGCACGGGCCGCCGCTGCTGCCGCCGAAGCACTGGCCGAACGCGCCCGCGCCGATGTGGCCGAGGTCCGCTCCGAGCGTGACACCGCGCGGGCCGAAGCCACCGCCGCCCAGAAGCGTTCAGAAGAGCTCGCCGCCGACCGCGAGACCATGGTCAACCAGTTCAAGGTGCTGTCGTCCGAGACCCTGGATCGCCACGGCAAGCAGGCCGAGGCCAGCCACGATCAGCGCTTCAAGGCCACCGAGCGGTTGATGACGCCCGTCCGCGAGAGCCTCGAGCGGTTCAACGCGCGCCTCACCGACGTGGAGAAGGAGCGCGCCACGATGGCCGCCGAACTGCGCGCCCAGGTCGAGGCCGTTCAGATGACCGGTGAGAGCATGCGCCGCGAAACCACCACCCTGGTCAATGCGTTGCGCAAGCCGCAGGTCCGCGGCCAGTGGGGCGAGATGCAGCTCAAGCGCGTCGTCGAGGTGTCCGGCATGGTCGAACACTGCGACTTCATCCAGCAGGCCACCGCGCAAACCTCGGCGGAGACCACGATCCGTCCCGACATGAAGGTGACCCTCTCCGAGGGCAAGTTCGTCTACGTCGACTCCAAGGTGCCGCTCGGGTCGTTCCTCGACGCCCATGACGCCCCTGATGACGCCGGCCGCGAAGCAAAGCTCGGCCAGTTCGCCCGCACCGTGCGCAATCACGTCGATCAACTTTCGAAGAAGGACTACTTCAAGGCCGGCACCTCGAACCCCGAGTTCGTCGTGCTCTTCCTGCCGAGCGAGGCGCTGGCCGCTGAGGCGCTCGCGCAGTTGCCCGACTTGCACGAGTACGCCGCCCGCAAGGATGTCATCCTCGCCACGCCCACCACCCTCATCGCGATGCTGCGCGCGGTCGCGTACGGCTGGCGCCAGGCGGCCTTGGCCGAATCGGCGCAGCAGGTCTCCGAGCTCGGTCGCGAGTTGTACGACCGCCTGGGCATCCTCGGCGGCCACTTCGACAAGGTCGGACGCTCGCTCACCAGCACGGTCCGCTCATACAACGAGGCCGTGGGCTCCCTCGAAGGCCGGGTTCTGCCGACGGCCCGCAAGCTGCGCGATCTGCAGGTCACCACCAAGCAGCTCGAGACAGTGCACGCTGTCGAGACCGCCGTCCGCCCCCTCGTGGCGGCCGAGCTGCTCGGCGAAGGCGTCCGTCCTGAGCGGGAGCAACCCCGTCGCAAGGGGCGTCCGCAAATCGCGTTGTTGCCGGAAGGGGCGGAGCTGGTGCGTCCGCAGCCGACGTTGGAAGACATCGCCACCGAGACGACCGTCCATACGGGGGTTGTCCTCGACATGCACAACGCCGTCTGACCCTGGGGATACGTTCGTCCGCAGGCTGGCAGACCTCGGCGCCCGGAAGAAGCAGCTCTCAGCGCAACGCACCGATGACCGGGCGCCGCGTGATCGGGCACCGATGACCGGCCACCGCGTGATCGAGCACCGCGTATCCGGGCAACGCGCTGGCGGCAGGATCTCCGGGCTCCATCGGGGCCTGAAGGTCGAAGCCAAACCCAGCAACCGCGAGGCGCCCATCTGCGCGGAGGTGCCTGCGGTGCAGAGGCCAGGGCGTCCAGGTGGTCCACAATGACCCCATGAACCTCACCGCAGCCGACATCGACCAAGCCGCCGCTGTGCTGGATGGGATCGCCTCGGTGACCCCCCTGCAGCTCAACGAGCGACTCTCGGCCCTCACCGGCGCGACGATCTTGGTCAAGCGGGAGGACCTGCAGCCCGTCCGCTCCTACAAGGTGCGGGGTGCCTACAACCTGATCTCCCAGCTGGACGCCCGTGAGCGGGAGGCCGGCGTCATCTGCGCCAGCGCTGGCAACCACGGCCAAGGGGTCGCGTTCGCCTGCGCGAGGCTGGGTATCCGGGGCAAGATCTTCGTCCCCAGCACCACCCCGCGCCAGAAGAAGGATCGGATGATCGCCCTCGGCGAGGGCAACATCGACCTCGTGGTGACCGGCGACACCTACGACGCCGCCGCAGCCGCGGCCGCCGCCGAGGCCAAGCGGACGGGGGCAACGATGGTCCCGGCCTTCGATGACCCGCGGACCATTGCTGGCCAAGGGACGCTCGCCCGCGAGATTGTCGAGCAGTTGGGCCACGCCCCTGACGTGTTGGTGGTCCCGGTCGGGGGTGGCGGCATGATCTCGGGCTGCCTCACCTACCTCACCGAGAGCTACCCACACACCCAGGTAGTGGGCGTTGAGCCGGCTGGGGCGGCCTCGATGGCCGCCGCGCTCGACGCCGGCCAACCGGTGACGCTCAAGCACATCGACACCTTCATCGACGGTGCCGCCGTGAAGCGCGCCGGTGATCACACGTTCGCCACGGTTCGGCGCTATCGGCCCCGGCTCGTCACGGTCCCCGAGGGGCGGGTGTGCGCCGAGATGCTCCGCCTCTACCAAACCGAGGGGATCATCGCCGAGCCGGCCGGTGCCCTCGCGGCGGCCGCTCTCGGGATCTTCCGTCCGGAGCCAGGGCAAGAGGTGGTGATCGTCCTGTCGGGGGGCAACAACGACCTGTCTCGGTACGCCGAAGTTGAGGAACGCGCCCTGGTTTACCTCGGCCGCAAGCACTATTTCCTCGTGAATTTTCCCCAGGAGCCGGGCGCGTTGCGCCGTTTCTTGGACGAGATCCTCGGCCCCGACGACGACATCACCCTCTTCGAGTACGTGAAGCGATCGAACCGGGACAGTGGTCCGGCGCTGATCGGCATCGACCTCGGCAACCCGGACGACTATCCGGCGCTGCTGGCACGCATGGAGGCGAGCAATCTGAACGTCGAGGTGGTCTCGTCCGACAGTCCGTTCTACCGCTTCTTGGTCTGATTCACCCCGCTGCGTCGTAGCCCGCGCCGGCGCCGAACTCGGGAACTCTGGCCGCCTCGCCCCTCACTTTGTTAGATCCCGCTTCCACCCGAAGGAGCAGCCATGAGGCTCTACGCCAAGCCCTCCCCGCTGTTGGTCCGCCAACTTCTGACCGACGTCGGGTTGCTCGCCTGGGTCTTTCTGTGGTGGTTCTTGGGACGGGCGGCGGACGCCGGCATCCGCGCCCTGGAGGTGCCGGTGCGAAGCATCGCCGACGCGACCTCCAAGACGCAGGTCAGCTTCGCCAACACGGCATCCTCGGTCGGGGGAATCCCGGGGATCGGAGGCGCGATCCGTCAGCCGTTCGAGACGGCGGCGGAGGGCCTGCGCACCCTCACGACCACGGTGCTGCAACAGGTGGTGACCCTGGAGAACTTGGCCTCGCTCGTGGGGATGCTGGTGTTCGTGGTGCCGGTGGTCTATCTGGCGCTGCGCCTGTTGCCGGGGCGCGTGCGGCTCATCCTCGAAGCGAACGCAGCCCTCGCCATGGGCCCCGGCGCCGCCATGATCGACCTCATGGCGCTGCGAGCTCTCAGCACGCAGCCGTTGCGGCGCCTGCAAAACGTGGGCCCGGATCCTGCTGCGGGGTGGTGGGCCCGCGATCCGGCCATGATCCGCACCCTGGCGGGGCTGGAGTACGACCGCCTGGGACTCCCGTTCCCGTCCGACGGCACCCCGATCAGTGCGGCCACAGCGGAACCGGACGTCGAGGGCTAGACGCTCCGGAGGACGGCGTGGATCACGTCGATGATGTCGGCATCCGGGACGCCCTCGCTGCGAGCCTGACGGACGAACGCCTCAGCGCTCGCGCGAAGTCGGTTTTGTTGCGGTTCCGGCCGTGCGGTGGCGGCGGCCGCGACGAGCGTCCCGCCACCGCGCCGAGCCTCGACCATTCCGGCCCCTTCCAGCTCGGCGTACGTCCGCATCACCGTCCCCGCCGCGACCCCAAGGTCGGACGCCAGTTGTCGGACGGTCGGCAGCCGCGTGCCTGCTACCAAGCCGCCGGACGCGATGGCCCCGGCGATCTGGCGCCGCAACTGTTCGTACGGGGGCGTGGGATCGGACGGGTCGATCCTGAGCGGGACGCTCATCGCGCTGCCCCATCGCCTGGGACGACGGCCGTGGCCAGCGCTTGGATGGCCAAGACCAGCGCCCCGAGCCCCACGGCCGCGAAGCCCCAGCTCGTGAGACCGCGCGGGGTGGAGCATGCGCTCAGCCCGAATCCCAGCGCTGCCAAATAGGCGACCCCGAACCAGGTCAAGGACACCCCCGCGGTCGCGGTCGCGATGATGCCCTCACCTGTCTGGCGTCGGACTGCGTCGTCGGTGGCGACCAACATGGCGTCCGAACCATTCCGCGGACGCCAGGCGTTAAGCCACAGGGCGAACCAGGTGGCGGCGGCTAGGAGCAGCGTCCCGATGAGGACAGCCGACAGGTAGTACCAACCGGGGAAGCGCGACAACGCACCGTCGTCCCAACGGGCGGTACTTCCCGCCTGCCCGTCCGTCCACTCGATAGTCAAGCATTGGAAATGGAGTTCCTTGGAACGTCCTTGGGGGTCGGGACTGGCCAGCATGCCCGTAGTCAAGCCGGTGAGTAGGAGGCCAACGGTCGCCACCAGGAGCCACCGCAACCCCCGCTTGGGGACGTAATCGCCGAGCTTCCGCACCTCGAGGCTGGCCTGCCCCACCTTGCGCGCCGCGGCGTAGTAGCTCACGGTGACCACAGAGACGGCGGCGAGCAGGACGACGGCCGACACCGAAGGCGCCAGGAAGACGCCCCACCCGTATCGGCCGACCATGGCCATGAGGGGAGCCACGGCCACGGCAGCGACCAGGCCGATCACCCTGGCCTGGATCGCGGACCATTGCAGCCGCCCTAGCCCGGGGTGGGCAGCCTCATTGATCCAGGTGTGCTTCTTGCGCGCGACAGCGACGACGGCGGTGATGAGCAGGGCCAGTCCAATGAGGACGGGCAGCAATAGTCCCACCATGCCCGCGAGCGGGAATCCGGGTGTGAGCGGGCCCATGCGAACCACATCCTTGTATCAGCGAATTGATACAATCAGCGTGCCCCAGACCCGGTCTTGTGTCAACCTCTTGATACAACAACCTCCACCATTCCCACTTTGCTGGCGTTAGTGATCCTTGCTGGCGATATTGAGCCTGTCGTTTTTTCGTGGCGGGGGTTGGTGGGGTGGGCGGGTCGGCCCGTGGGGTTGGGCGGGACCACCCCGGGGTGGGGTGCGTGGAGGGCTGTGGTGGGGGCCTTTTGTTAGGCGGGTTGGGGTTGGTAGCCGGTGTTGCGGAGGCGCATCAGGTTCGTGATCGCGGCGGCGAATCTGAGTTCGCTGTGGGCGGCGGGTTGGCCTCGTCGGGCGAAGACGCGGAGCCCTCGGCGGTCTTTGAGGTGGGCGTTGATGGGCTCGATCAGGGCGCTTCGGCGTTTGTACAGGGTGGCGGTGTCGGGGTCGCTGAGCCGGTTGATCATGGCGGTGCTGGCAGTGTTGCGTTCGTTGATCGGGCGGGGTTTCCCGGTGCCGGGGTTGTTCGCGGTGATGTTGTGGGCTTTCCCGGCGGCGATGATCCGGTCAGGGCCTGGGGCGGCGAGGTTGGCTTCGCTGTAGTAGCCGGCATCGGCGAGCACCGTGCGGATCTGGCGGGATTGTCCGGTGGTGGTGTTGATCAGGTCCACGGCCTCAACGGCTTTGGTCATGATCGGGATGAACTGGGCGTTATCGGTGGCCTGGGTAGTGGCCTGGGCTACCAGGAT
This sequence comes from Micropruina sp., assembly GCA_016716635.1. Lineage (GTDB taxonomy): Bacteria > Actinomycetota > Actinomycetes > Propionibacteriales > Propionibacteriaceae > JADJVZ01. Next base: position 147,202 of record JADJVZ010000011.1, on the reverse strand, counting down.
CAGCCCGTCGGCGCTGACCGCGATCTGACAGTTGTAGCCCTGGACCCAACCCTGACGGGTCTTCATGATCTTGGACTGGGGATCGGTCTGGTTCACCCGGACCGGGGACTGTCGGGTGAGGCGTTCCCGCAGCGTGGTAACGAACTTTTCGGCTCGTTCGGCTCGTCGTAAGGCTGCCTGGTGTCGTTTCGGGACCAGGTCCGGATCGAACGATCGGCCGATGTGGTTTCCCTGACGTTGGGCCTGGATACCTGCCTGCCGGGCAGCGACCAACGCCTCATAATCGGCTCGGGCCTGCCGGGCCCGGGCTTCGGCCTCGACCACTGGCTGGGTTTGGTTGGCTTGCCGGTTGTTGAACTCTTCGAGGACCTGTCTGATCCGTTCCCGACGACCCGACGGGTCCCGTAACAGTGGATCGGCTGGTTCCCCGGCGGCTGCCTCAGCGGCATCCTCAGCCTCGTCAACCTGGCTGGCTTCCTTGAGGAACGCCGCAGCGTGTTTGCGGTACCAGGCCAGATCCCGGCTGCGATCCAACGCGGCATTCGCAGCGATCTTCGTGCCATCGATCGCGACCAGATCAACCTGACCCATCCCAGCCCGGCCACACACCACCAGCACCTGAGCGAACAAGTCAGACAAGGCTCCCTCATGACCGGCCCGGAACCGGGCGATCACCGTATGGTCTGGCCGTCGCTGACCACACACGATCCGGAACGCCACATCAGTCAAACACGCCCGCTCGATCCCACGCGAGGAACGCAACCCCCGACAGTAGGCATACGCCAACAAAGTCACCATCATCACCGGGTCGAACGCTTCCCGACCCGCCCGACCCAACCGGTACCGGCCACGGAACGCCGACAGGTCTAACGACTCGATGACCTCGATCACGAACCAGACCAGATGATCAGCCGGGAGCCAATCCCGCATATCCACCGGCAACAAGAACCCCTGGTCCCGATCCACCGCCTTGAAACCCTTAGCCACAAGACAATTGTTCCACCCACACGCCCAGAAACCCGGCCCGACACAACCCCGAAAAAGCAACAGGCTCTATTTCGCCAGCAAGGATCACTAACGCCAGCAAAGTCGAGAAAGAAGTGGGGGGACTCCCCCGCAGAGGGCGGGACGGGCTCAGCCCTGGGACGCCTTGCGCATGTCGCGGCGAAGCTCTGCCGGGAGCGAGAACTGCAGGTTCTCTTCGGTCAGCACCTCTTCGACAGCCGCCGGGAAGCCGTTGGCCTCAAGCAGATCCAGGACGCCCTTCACGAGCGGCTCGGGCACGGAGGCGCCGCTGGTGACGCCGACGCTGGAAACCCCGACCAACCACGCCGGATCGATCTCACCGGCGTTGTCGACGCGGTAGGCAGCCTTGGCGCCAGCCTCGAGGGCCACCTCGACGAGGCGCACCGAGTTGGACGAGTTGGACGATCCCACGACGATCACAAGATCAGAATGCTGCGCGATCTGCTTGACCGCCGACTGCCGGTTCTGGGTGGCGTAGCAAATGTCGTCCGAGGGCGGATCGGCCAACGCGGGGAACTTCTCGCGCAGGCGGGCGACCGTCTCGTAGGTCTCATCGACACTCAACGTGGTCTGCGACAACCACGCCACCTGGCTTGGATCAGCGAGCTCGAGCCCGGCCACATCCTCCGGATGCTCGACCAGCGTGATGTGCTCCGGCGCCTCGCCCTGAGTGCCCTCGACCTCTTCGTGGCCCGCGTGGCCGATGAGCAAAATCTGCATGCCCTGGCCGGCGAACCGGCGGGCCTCATGGTGGACCTTCGTCACCAGCGGGCAGGTGGCATCGATGGTCTTCAGGTTCCGCGCGGCGGCTTCGGCATGGACCGCCGGCGACACCCCGTGCGCCGAGAACACAACGGTCGCGCCGGGCGGCACCTCGTCCAGTTCCTCGACGAAGATCGCCCCCCGGGCCTCAAGGTCTTCCACCACGTGCCGGTTGTGGACGATCTGTTTGCGGATGTACACCGGGGCACCGTAGATATCCAGGGCCCGCTCGGCCGTCACCACCGCGCGATCGACGCCCGCGCAATAACCTCGCGGGGCAGCCACCACCACTCGCTTCTCCGTCATGCGGTCAGTCTAGGCGGGAGCCACGCTCAAGCCGGCAGGCCCTCCTCGCGGAGCACCCGGGCCAGGTCGTCGGCCGTGGCGGACGTCGGAACGTAGCGCCCACGTAACCCGGCGGCGATGGCCCCGGCGATGTTGGCCCGATGATCGTCCACGAGCAGCAGCCGTTCGGGCGGCACATCCAGCGCCGCCCCGATCGCCGCGAAGAAGCCTGCGTCGGGCTTCGCGTGCCCCACCTCGAACGAGTAGAAGGTGGCGTCGAGCAGGTCCTGGTATCCGTGGGTGGCCTGCATGTACGCCCCTCGGTACGACTGTTGGTTGGTGGCCAGGACGCAGCGGACGCCCGCCGCCCGCAACCGTTGGACGATCGCCAACGCTTCAGGCCGCGGACGCCAGTCGTACCACGGGCGCATCACGTCCTCGAACGCGACATCACGCCCCCGGCGCGCCAAGATTGCCTCGATCAACGGACGCAGATCCGCCTCGCCCCGCAACGTCAGATGTTCGGCCGCACTCGCCTCACGCCAGAATCCGGGGCCACCGAGCCGCCCCATGGACGACACCCAGCCGTGCACCGACCCCACTGGAAACTGCAGGATGCCGTCGGCATCGAACAACACGGCCTCAATGGCAGGACGACTCTCCGACGTCATGACCCCTCCTTGAACAAACAATCAGACCGGCAGCCCGAAGCGCCGCAGATCGGACGCCAGCCGCGACGGACGCTGACCCCAGCGATGGTGCACCGCGGAGAGTCCGGCCGCCCGGGCCCCGTCGACGTTGGCTCCCATGTCGTCGACCATCAGCAGTTGTTCGGGGGGCAGCTCCAGCGCATCGGCGATGGTGAGGTAATACGCAACGTCCGGTTTCGCAACCCCCATTTCGAAGCTGTAGAAGGTGCGATTGAAGCGCTCGTTGTAGTCGAAGGTGCGCTGCATGTAGCCGCCACGGTAGCTCTGCTGATTGGTAGCCAGCACGCACGTCACACCCGCTGCCCGCAATCGGTCCACGATGGCGAGCACGGCCGGGCGCGGGTTGGTGTTGAACCACAGATTGATGACGTCCTCGAAGGTGGCCTTGCTGTGTCGGCGGGCCAAGAGGTCCTCCACCAGCGGCCGAAAATCCGCGCCGGTCATCGTCGTGCTCTCGGCGGCGAACACCTCCTTGCGGAAACCCGGACCACCCAACTCGTCGAACTTGCGGAGCCACTTCAACGGATTCGGTGTCATCTGCACGACACCATCGGCGTCGAACAACACCGCCCGAGGGGGCATACGGACGGCTGTCGAACTCACTCGGCAACCTTAACGGCAGCACCCAGACCGGACACGCGCACAGCCCACCAGGCGACGTTGAATAAGGCGGCCAGCACAGAAACGGCCGAGGCCACGAGCGTGCCAGCATCTCCGACCAGGAGTCCCCATAGCGACCAGACGGCGAAGTTTGCCAAGGTGGCCAACAGGTAGAAGCCCGACACTCCCTCGACCGAGTCCGCCCGGACCAGTTCGACCCCCTGCGTCACCAAACCGGCGACGGCCGGGATCGCGGCGATCAGCCCGTAGAGGGCCGAGCCGAACACCCAGTCGCTGGCGATCATGCCCAACGCGATCAGCAGACCCGGCCCGAACACCATCACGAGAGGCTTGCGGGTGAGCCGCGCCAGCATCACGAGCACGGTGAGAGTCGAGAGGATCCCCAACGCGTTGACCACGATCATGTTCAGGGCGCCGATCTTGATGCCGTGGTGCCCCCAGGCCAGGTTGACCGCCACGTTGATCTGCCAGGCGCGCAGTGAGACCCCCTCCACGTCACGCGTCGTGACGATCCGATACGCCTGCGGGATGCCGAGCATCACACCAGTGAGGGTGCCGAGCCAGCCGATCAGCGAGACGAGATCCATAGGTTCCTTTGCGGGGATTGAGGGGTGTGGACGGCGAACGTCCCGCCGCCCCCAGAGGAGAGCGGCGGGACGTCCAGGCTAGGCCAGGTCGGCGCCGTTGGAGTCGATCACGGACCGGTACCAGAAGAAGCTCTTCTTCTTGTAGCGGGCCAGGTCGAGCTCTGAATCGTTGTTGCGGTTGACGTAGATGAACCCATAACGCTTGAGGAAGCCCTCATGCGTCGAGATCAGGTCCATGACCGACCAGGGGTTGTAGCCGAACACCGGCACCCCGGAGTCGACGGCCTGCCGCATCGCGGCGATGTGGTCACGCAGGTAGGTGATCCGGTAGTCGTCGTTGACGACGTTGCCTTCTTCCAACTTGTCGTAGGCCCCCAGCCCGTTCTCGGTGACGATCATGGGCAGGTTGTACCGCGAGTGAATCTCTTGCAGCGTGGTCCGGAAACCCAGCGGGTCGATCGGCCAGTTCCAGTCGGTGATCGGGAATCGGGGGTTCAGCACCACCTTGCCAGGCCCGTGGATGACCCCGTCCTCCCCCACCAGCGCACCGGCCGGGTCGTAGGTGACCGTTTCGGTGTTGTAGTAGTTGAAGGCGATGAAGTCGGGCTTGCCCGCGGCCAGGACGGCCAGATCCTCGTCCGTGATCGTCAGCTCGTAGCCCGAGCGCCGGATCCAGTCCAAGGCCAGGGTGTTGTAGCGGCCGAACACGGCCGCGTCCAGGTAGAGCCAGTTGCGGATCGCGTTGGCGTACTGGGCGCAGAGGACGTCCTCGGGCGAAGTCTCCAGGGGCATGGTGTAGGAGATGTTCGGCGCCGGACCAATGAGCGCCTGCGGCAACATCTCGTGACAGGCAGCCATGGCCTTCGCCTGAGCCAGCAGCATGTGGTGGTTGGCCTGGTAGACCGGATAGTCGGCCAGGTTTCCACCGATGACGAACTCGGCGTGGATCGTCATCATGTTCTGCTCATTGATCGTCAGCCAGTGCTTCACCCGATCCCCATAAGCGGCGAAGATCGTGCGGGCGAACTCCTCGAAGGCGTCCACGGTGGCCGGGTTACCCCAGCCGCCGGTGGCGTCCAAGGCGGCCGGAAGGTCGAAGTGGTACATCGTCACAATCGGCTCGATGCCGTGCTCAAGGCAGGCGTCGATCAGGTCGGAGTAGAACTGGACTCCGGCCGGGTTCGCCGCCCCGGTGCCGGTCGGCAGAATGCGCGACCAGGCGATGGAGAACCGGTAAGCCTTAAGACCAAGCTCGGCGAACAGCGCCACGTCCTCGCGGAAGCGGTGGTAGTGATCCGAGCAGACCGAGAAGTCGGGCGTGCCCTCGGGCGGGGTCTTGATGTCTTGGACGCTGGGTCCCTTGCCGTCCGTGAGGGCGGCCCCCTCCACCTGGTAGGCGGAGGAGGCGGCACCCCACAGGAAACCGTTCGGGAAGCCGGTCACTTGGCGGACTTCGCGGCAGCTTCGGCGGCCTCGGCCTTGGCCAACAGCTCGGCCTCGTGCTCGTGCACAACGAGCTCATGGGCGGACTCGGCCTCGGCGGCCTCCTCTTCGGCGAGCAGCAACTGGTCGGCCTTGCGGATGAACGGGAGGTACATGGCGACCGAGATCGCCAACGCGACGGCTTGCAGCAGAGCGGTGCGCCAGTCGCCGACGATGAAGCCCGACAGAATCGGCGGCATCGTCCAGGGCGCCATGATGCCCTTGTACAGCGGGATCAACCCCAGAGCCAACGCGAAGTACTCCAGCAACGCCACCACCAGCGGGGTGAGCATGAAGGGGATGGCCATGATCGGGTTCATCACGATCGGGGTGCCGAAGGTGATGGGCTCGTTGATGTTGAACGCAGCGGGCCCGACGGCCAGCTTGCCGAGGGTCTTGTACTGGCCCGACTTGGCCCAGAACACCATGTAGATGACGATGCCGATGGTCACGCCGGAACCGGTCATGGTCATGAAGTTGTCCATGAACTGCTGGGTGACGATGTGGCCGCCGTTGGCGATGGTGAGTTCCTTGCCCGCGTCCAGGATCTTCTGGTTGTCCTGGGTGTTCGCGGTGAGCATCGGCGTGATGACGCCGCCCACGATGCTGGAGCCGTGGATACCGAACCACCAGAGGAACGGGATGGCCAAGGAGATCACGATGACGCCACCGAGGGAATCGGTGAGGCCTTGCAGGGGCAACTGCAGCACGTTGTAGATAGCAGCCATCATGTTGGTGCCGGCGGCCTTGAAGGCACCCCAGACGACCATCCAGAGGGTCAAGATCACGGCGCCGGGGATGAGCCCGGTGAAGGAGTTCGCGACGGCCGGGGGGACGCCGTCCGGAAGCTTGATGGTGATCTTCTTGTCGAGGAACCAGGTGAAGATCACGCCGCTGATCTCGCCCACGATGATGCCGACGATCATGCCGCGCGCGCCCGTCCAGCCCATGTCGATGGCGCTCGAAATGGTGACCTTCGTCTTGGCGTCGGTGACGCTGAGATCCATCACCAGGATGTAGGAACACATGGCGACGACGCCGGCGATCAGCGCCTCGTGCCCGGACGCCTTCACGTAGTTATAGGCGATGGCGAAACAGGCGACGATGCCGATCATGCTGAACGTCGCTGAGTACACCTGCAGGAGCATGGGGGTGAGGCCCGCATTGGCGAAGAAGGTCGCCACCACCGTGATCGGGAAGTAGGCCAGCAGCAGGAAGATCGAACCGATGATCGACAGCGGCATGATCGCGATCATGCCGTTCTTCAGGGCAGTGATGGGCTTGAGATTGGCGAATTTGAGGACGGGCGGAATCAGCTTTTCGCTGATCGCGTCTCCGAACGATGGGGCCATGGTTCTTCTCCTTTGAATGGCTGTCCAAATCGACGCCGCTGAGTTCGGGGAAACTGTGACGATGCGACCCGCGGGAGTGGGGGTGCACCGACACGTCGTCGAGTGCCCCCATCGTGTCGAGAGGGATCCGTTCGCCTCCAACGGATTGTCTTCCGCCGCCGCGGAAACGAGCAATATTCTGCGGGTACCGGACACTTCCGCGAACGCGGAACCTTGTCAGGTGGAGGGCCCCCCTCGCCATTCCTAGGCTGACAACGTCCGGTCGGCGTAGAAACCGACGAACCACGTCAGCGACGCCCGGACGTTCAGGAGCCGATGATGAATCCCGCAGACTACGAGGTCGCCTTCAAAATCATCTCCTTTGCCGGCAACGCCAAGTCCAGCTGCATGATGGCCATCCGCGAAGCCCGTGAAGGAAACCCCGAGGCAGCAACCGCCCTCCTCGTCGAGGCCGACGACAGTCTGCACGAGGCGCACAACGTTCAAACATCCATGTTGACCGACGAGGCCCGGGGCAACCCCGTCCCGCTGAACATCATCCTCATCCACGCCCAGGACCACCTGTCCTCGGCAATCCTGCTGCGCGACCTGGCGGACGAGTTCCTCGCCCTGCACGCCGCAAACCGCGCAACTCTCGCCACATCCTGACCCCGCACAATCCCAAGGAGACCCCCATGAAAGTCCTGCTCGTCTGCGCTGCTGGCATGTCCACCAGCCTGCTCACCAACAACATGAAGAAGAACGCCGATGCCGACGACGTGATTGACGCGGTGCCCGTCAACGAACTCGAGCACAACATCACCAAGTACGACGTGGTGCTGCTCGGTCCGCAGATCAAGTTCAAGCTCAAGGACGTCGAGAAGGTCGCCATTCCCCTGGGCGTCCCCGTGGCCGTCATCGACATGCGGGCCTACGGAATGATGGACGGCAAGGCTGCCATGGCCCAAGCCCGCGCCTTGCTCGCTGCCAAGTAGCTACCAAAACCCTCATGGCGTCCGACAAGCGCCAGGCCCTCCTTGAGGCCCTGCTTCGCGCTCCTCGCCCGTTATCGGGCGAGGAGCTAGCGTCGCGGCTCCAGGTGAGCCCCCGCATGATCCGCAATTACGTGCGTGATCTGAACTGTCGCCGCGTGGTGGTCCAGGCGAGCCATCGCGGCTACGAAGTCGATCCGGTGGCCTACGCCGACTATCAGGCCAGCCAGGGGGTCTCCCTCATCCCCGACACGCCGGACCGCCGCCTCCAATACCTCGCCCGGTCACTTGTCCAGGCGCCAGCCCCTGTCAGCATCCACGATCTCGCCGGCGAGCTTTTCGTCAGCGAGTCCACCCTGGAGGCCGACCTCACGCGGGCCAGGGACCTCTTCCGCCAGCACGACATTGCTCTCAAGCGGGATCACGAATACGTGTGGACGCTCGGCCCGGAACGCTCCCGGAGGCGCCTGGTCCGCCAGTTGCTCCACGATGCCGCCCAAGGGCTCATACCGGCCACGTACCAGGCCTTCGCCGCCGAATACTCCCACGTGAACCTCCGCCAATTGCGGGACCTGGTGGCCAGCACCATCGAATCGTGCGCGTTGGAGTTCAACGAGTTTGCCTTGTCGGACCTGCTGGTGCATCTGACCATCACGATCGACCGGGTACGGGCCGGCCACACCCTCCCGCAGGCCGAATGGAGCCCGCCGCGCACCGATCCGCTCGTGCTCGACTTGAGCCAGCGGTTGACGGACGCCGTGGAGGGCAACTTCCAGGTGCGGCTGCCGGAGGCGGAGTTCCAGGCGCTCTACGGGGTGATCGCCGTCCGCGCCGTCCGCAACTCCCAACAAGAAGCCGCCGAACTGGTCGTGGACCCCACCATCCGCACCATGGTGGCCGAGATCTTGGACGACGTCGCAGCGCGCTACCTGTTGGGTCCGTCCGATCCGGCGATGTTGCTCAACCTGGCCCTGCACGTCCAAAACATGATCCTTCGGGCGAACTCAGGGCTGTCGTTGGTGAACCCGCTCGGCGAGGATTTCAAGAACAAGCACCCGCTGGTCCACGACCTCGCGCTCTACTTCGCGCAGCGCGTGGAGACGCGCACGGGCGTCGAGGTGGCACCCGGCGAGGTCGACTACCTCTCCATGCACATGGGCATGCAATACATGCGCTTCCTTGACCAGCGCGACGTGGTCTCGATCACCCTGGTGGCACCGAAGTACTACGAGATGGTCCAGAGCCTCGCGGACAAATTGACGCGCAAGTTAGCCGGGCAGGCGATCATCGAAGAGATCGCCACCACCATGGACTTCGATTTTGCGGACGTCACCTCTGACCTGATCGTGTCGGTCGTTGATCCCGGCGGCCATGCGTCCGCGCCGGTGATCCGGGTGAGCCCGTTCCTGTCGTCGGAAGACCTGGACGGCGTCCTTTCCGCGGTCCGGACGGAACGGCAGCGCAATGCACGTCGACGCGTCCGCGCCACCCTCGGGACGCTCATCGACCCCCAACTCTTCTTCCACGTCCCCACCATGCCCGCCAAGGAACAGGCGTTGGAGTTGATGTGCGACCGGATGGGCGAGGCCGGCTACACCGAGGCCGGCTTCCTGGCGGATGTGCTCGACCGGGAGCGGCGCTCGGCGACCTCCTTCGGCGGGGAGTTCGCCATCCCCCACTCCATGCACATGGACGCCAACGCGACAGCGATCTCGGTGCTCATCAGCGACAAGGGGATCCCGTGGGGGTCCTCCTCGGTTCGGCTGGTGTTGCTGTTCGCCTTGAGCCCGGACGGGCGCCAAACGTTTCGCGATGTGTTGGACGAACTCATCCGGCTGTTGTCCGACGGGTCGAACATCACGGCCTTGGTGGAGGCGTCCGCCGACTCAGCCACCTTCCTGGCGGCGCTGATGAGGCTGCTGGACAGCTGAGCCGAGAAACGTCGGAGCCGCCCGTTACGCTGAGCCGCGTGGCACTCACCTCGTCTCCCGAACGCCCGCAGCCGCTGCGGACGGTCGTTGCCGCGACCAAAGACTGGGTCGAGCGGCTGGGCGGGGTCTGGGTCGAGGGTCAGCTGATCGAGATCAAGCGCCGGGCCAGCGCCACCCAATTCCTGGTGCTGCGCGACCGCGTGGCCGAGGTTTCGGTGACCTTGTCGACGACGGCGGCCGAGCTCGATGCCGCGGGTCCGCTGGCCGAGGGCACGGTGGTGGTGTGCCAGGTTCGTCCGACAGTGTGGACGAAGTCGGGTTCGCTCACCTTCGAATGCCGCGACATTCGGCCGGCCGGAGAGGGCCGGCTGCTGGCCCAACTTGAGCAACGCAAGCGGGCCCTCCAGGCCGAGGGGCTATTCAACCCTGCGCTGAAGAAGCGGCTGCCGGTGCTGCCCCGGCGCATCGGGCTCATCACCGCCGAAAACAGCGCGGCGGAGCGCGACGTGCTGACGAACGTCCAACGGCGGTGGTCGGCCGCCGAGATTGACGTCCGCTACGCCACGATGCAGGGGCCGAACTGCGTCCCGCAGGTGGTCGCGGCGCTGCGGGCGCTGGACGTAGAGCCCCTTGTCGACGTGATCGTGATCTCCCGCGGCGGTGGGTCCCTGGAAGACCTGTTGCCGTTCTCGGACGAGACCCTGGTGCGGGCCGTCTACGCCTGCCGCACGCCGGTCGTGACCGCGATCGGCCACGAAACCGACACTCCGATCATCGACCTGGTGGCCGACTTGCGGGCCTCGACGCCGACCGACGCGGCCAAGCGCATCGTCCCCGACGCGGCCGCCGAACGCGACGCCCTCCGGCGGGCGCTCGAACGGGCGACCCGGGCGGTGGTCCGCAAGATCGGCATCGAGCAGGCGCGGTTGAACGACCTGCGCAGCCGTCCGGTGCTGCGCGATCCGGCCAGTTCGCTGAGCGGTCACGCCGAGGTGTTGGCCCTGCTGGTCGCGCGGGAGCGTCGGGCGATGGCCTCACGGTTGCGCGAGGAATCCTCCTCGATCGGCCACCTCATCAGCCGTGCCCGGGCCATGTCACCCCAGGCCACGCTGCAGCGCGGCTACGCCGTCTTGAGCGACGCCTCCGGCGCCACCGTGTCGTCCATCACTCAGGTGACGGTGGGCGCGCGCGTCCGAGCTCGCCTCAACGACGGCACCCTCGATCTCGATGTCTCGGCGAAGGAGACCCCATGACCAAGTCAGCCACTCCCGCAGCCGCGGCCAAGCAGCCGAGCCCCGCGGTGTCCGTGAAACAGCCGGACCTCAGCTACGAAGAGGCCCGCGAGCAGTTGGTCGAGATCGTCCAGAAGCTCGAATCCGGCTCGGTGAGCCTCTCGGCGTCCTTGGAACTCTGGGAGCGCGCCGAGGCGCTGGCGACAGTGTGCGGCGACTACCTTGAGGGCGCCCGCGCGCGGCTCGACGCGGCCCGTCCGACGGCGCCCACTCCGGAGGCCTGACCCACGTAGGGTGCGCCCTAGGTGGTCGCCGACCAGGGCGGGCAAGGGACTAGACCCGGGGCGTCCGACGAGGGGCGTTCGTTGTCAGCCCCGGCGAAGGGCGCCCCACCCTCCGTGCGGACGTTACCCCGACCTCCCGGCCGGCCCTGCCCCAACCTCCTAGCCGGTTCTGCCCCAACCTCCTGGTCGGCTCTGCCCCAACCTCTTGGTCGAGATCTGCCCCAACCTCTTGGTCGAGATCTTCCCCAACCTCTTGGTCGAGATCTTCCCCACCTCCTAGCCAAAAGTTAGGGATACGACCGTCCCATTTGACGCACACGTCCCATTGATCCCACCGCTCTCGGGCTCGCTCCGGACGAACTTTCCTGCCCCTAAGGTGACGAAGTGTTGGTGGGGGCCACCTCACGGGCGATGGGAGTCACCTCAATGCGTAGCCGTTCCGTACTTGCTCTGCTGACCGGCCTGCTGGTCCTCGGGGGCTGCACATCCGGATCCAACCCCCTGGGTGGGTCGAACGTGGAGGTCTCCAAGGATCCGGCGCCCAGCGTGACCGCTGCCCCCGTGTCGATGCGGGCCGACCAAATCCGACGCCAAGGCAACGCGATCACGCTGAATGTGACGGTGGGCCTGACCGCTGCGGCTTCCCACGATCGAGAGTTTGATCCCACCTTGACCACAAGCGGCGGCCAAGAAATCGCTCTCGATAAGGCCGCGGGCAAGCGGACGATGGATGCTGATTCGTTGGCCACCGCCACCGTGTCGGCAAACCTCCCCGACCCCAAAGCGAAAGCCCTGCGCCTGAAGTGGAACAAGGCCATCTTGGAGATCCCCATCCCGGATGGCGACAAGACGGTCGCCTGGCAGCCCGCACCCTTACGCCAGGCCGGCCTCGGCCCGGCCATCTCGCACGCCGCTCACGGGTCGATCCTTGTCGACACCATCCGCAGCCAGGGCATGATCACCGAGGCCACTTACCGTTTGACGACGACAAACATTCCGGCCGTTAGCATGGGAGGGATCTGCGACTGGAACCCGGAACGGTGCACGCTCACCGAGGCCGATGGCACCGCCCACGCGCTCATCGGGGCAGCCCCTAAGATCACCCCGCAGTTTGCCAACAGCGTAGGGAGTCTCCGGTTCATGGGCGCTTTGAAGCCCGATGCCACCAAACTGACCCTCGCTGTCACTGGCGTCATCGGGGACTTCACCCCGATCCAAATGACGCTCCCGACCCACGCCGACTCTTTGGCGGTTGCGGCCGCTGGCGACACAGCACGGCCATCAAAGGCCTTCGCGCCCGCCCTCACCTTTGGCGACAGCGCTGCCGTCACCGTGTCGATCGACTCCGTTGCCGTGCTCTCCGACCACGTGCAAGTACACGCGGTGTTCACCAATGCCAGCAAGTCGTCGGAATACCTTTCCGGGGCCTCGGACGAGACCTACCTGGCGGAGGGCACTCAAACAACGCACCGACTACTACCCGCCGGAACCGGGCTCCTCGCTGTGCGCAGCGGCGAGCCGCTGGACATCTTGCTGGTCTTCGCGGGCGCCATTGACCCGGCGACCACGTCACTCAAGGCCACCTTCAAAGTAGGAAAGCCACTCGTCGTGGACATCCCTCTCAACGCAATCCCAGCACCCAGCGCACCGGGCGCGAAACTCGTCGATGTGGAGCCCAGCGGCAACGCCACGCCTCCGCCCTCGGTAGCCGTACCGTCGCCGAGCCCGTCCGCCACCACGTGGACCTTAAGCAACGTCGAGATCACCAAAGCTCCCACCACCGGGGGCGCCATGGTGCCGATGGTGCGTTCCGCGCTGATGGGCGGAACCCCGAGCCCCGCCACCGATCCTGCGGGCGCGGTCACCGTCGAGAAGTCGCTCGAGGAACTGGGTGCCCAGCGGACGCCCGACGGCCTGGTGTTGACCCTGCCGGAGACCGTCCTGTTCGACTACAACTCGGCGACTCTCCGCAGCGAATCCTCGGCCACCATCACCAAGGTGGCGTCGGTATTGAACTACTTCAGCACAGCGCAGATCGGCGTCCAGGGTCACACCGACTCCACCGGCGCCGCGGACAAGAACCAGACGTTATCCGAACAGCGCGCCCAGTCGGTGGCTGACGCCTTATCGAAGGGCGGGGTGACCTCCTCGCGCATGACGGTGAAGGGCTTCGGGGCTAACAACCCCATCGCCTCGAACGGCGACGACGCGGGACGCCAGAAGAACCGCCGTGTCGAAATCGTGCTGGTCCAAAAGTAGCGCCGCTCAACCCAGCCGGGCTAGTCCTCCACCCAGGCGGTCGAGGGCGTGCGTGACGATGTTGGTTTGTGCCCCCGGAAACCAGGTGTAAAAGAGGTCCCGCCCACCCATTGGGCAATCGGTCGGGATGAGCGCTCAGCGAAGGGTCGACGCGAACGCCGCAAGCCCTTCGTACGAAGTGTCGCCGCTCACGGCGCTCACCACGGGCGGCTCGGTGAGCACCAGCGCTTTGGTGTGGCCATCGGGTGAGTCGTAGCGGGTCCAGGTGCGTCCGGCGATGGTGACGGCCCCGTCGGACGTCCCGCCCTTGGTCACCTGTTTGATGAGCGTCGCGGTCTCGGCGTCCCGCTGATCCAGGGCGATGAAGATCTTCTCGGGCGACAGGAAGCCGAGCTGCCATGTGTTGCCGGGCACGGCTTGGCCGTCCAAGCCCAGCTTTCCGATCTTGTACCAATGGACGCGCGTGGCGACCCAGGTGTTGGGCAGGTTCTCGGGGGTGAGGATCGGGTACGGCGACTCCGCGCGGGCCGTGGTGGCGACAGTCTGCCAATCAACAGGGGTGATCGTCGGCCCATCGGGGACGCGGCTGAACCACGCCCAGGCCAAAATCACCGGGATCAGCAGCACGACCATGGCCTTCACCATGTCGAGGGGTTTGGGAGTCGGTCGCGCAGCCACGGGCCCGATTCTCACACACCTCCGCCTGGACACCCGCCCCGACAGACCACACGATGGTCCGGTGATGGAGACCGAAATGCTCGCCCGCGCCCAAACACCACAGGGCGAGGTGGCGCTGCGCCGCCGCGGCGATGTCGTCGAACTGATCGTGAACGGAGTGTTCGCGATGGATTCCGCCGAGGTCACCTCGGAGCTGGTGCTGGCCGATCTCGTGCCCGCCACGGCCCGGCGCGTGCTCGTGGGTGGACTAGGGCTGGGCTTCACGGCCGACCGCCTGCTGGCCCGACCGGAGCTGCAGTTGGACGTCGTCGAACTCGCCGGGCCGCTGATCGAGTGGGCGCGGCAAGGGGTCACGGCTCAGCTGGGACGGGTGGCGTCCGACCCGCGCGTCCAACTGCATCACGCCGACATCGCCGCGTTCGTCGAGGCGTCGGACGATCATTGGGACGCGCTCTTGTTGGACGTCGACAATGGTCCGACGTTCCTGATCCACGACCAGAACGCGGCCGTCTACGGCTCAGACTTCCTGCGGCACTGCCTGGCCCGCTTAGCGCCAGGCGGAATGTTGGCGATCTGGTGCGAAGACGCGTCCCCGGCCCTCGCGGCGACGCTGGCCACCCTCGCGGACGTCCAGACCCACGAGATCCCCGTCACCCGCGAGGGCCGCGATTTCACCTACGTGGTCTACCTCGCCACCCCGCGCTAACTCCGGCCCCACGAAACCGCCTCGCCGAGCGTCCCACCCTTTCCCCCTCGACGTTGCTTGCGTTCGTCGTCCTTGCTTGCGCTATATCGGAAGCAAGGACGAGTAGCGCAAGCAACGTCGGCAAAGCTTGGGGGTGCGGGCCGCAGGCGGCTGCACCGCAGACGTCGAGTCGAGAGCGGGTTCAGATGCCGATGTCCTCCAGCATTTCGGTCACCAGGGCCGCGATCTGCGAACGCTCGGACCGTTGCAGGGTCACATGGGCGAACAGCGGATGTCCCTTGAGCTTCTCGACGACAGCGACGACCCCGTCATGACGCCCGACGCGGAGGTTGTCGCGCTGGGCGACGTCGTGGGTGAGCACGACGCGGCTGTTCTGGCCGATGCGCGAGAGCACCGTGAGGAGCACGTTGCGCTCGAGGGATTGGGCCTCGTCCACGATGACGAATGCGTCGTGGAGCGAGCGTCCGCGGATGTGCGTCAGCGGCAGCACCTCGAGCAAGTCGCGTTCCAGTACCTCGTCGATCACGTGCTTGTTGGTGACCGACCCCAGCGTGTCGAAGACCGCCTGGGCCCAGGGCGACATCTTCTCCGACTCGCTGCCGGGCAGGTAGCCCAGTTCCTGGCCGCCGACGGCGTACAGCGGACGAAAGACGAGCACCTTGCTGTGTTGGCGTCGCTCCATGACCGCCTCCAGGCCGGCGCACAGCGCGAGCGCCGATTTGCCGGTGCCAGCGCGGCCGCCCAGTGACACGATGCCGACGCTCGGATCCAACAGCAGGTCCAGGGCGACTCGCTGCTCGGCCGAGCGTCCGTGGATGCCGAAGCAATCCCGCTCTTGCTTGACCAGGCGGACGTTGCCGTCGGGCTGCATCCGTCCGAGCGCGGACTGGCGTCCGGCGTGCATGACCACACCGGTGTGACAGGGCAGATCTACGGCCTCCGGGACGATCGCCGACCCGGCCGCATAGAGGGCGTCGATCGTGCCAGCCGCCACCTGCACCTCGGTCATGCCCGTCCAACCCGAGTCGGGGGGCAATTCGTGCAGGTACTCCTCGGCCGCCAACCCCACCGCGGACGCCTTGACGCGCAGCGGCACGTCCTTGCTCACCAGGACGACATGGCGACCCTCGGCGGCGTAGTTGAGGGCGACGGCGAGGATCCGGGAGTCGTTGTCCCCGAGCCGGAAGCCCGCCGGCAGGATCATCGGATCAGTGTGGTTGAGCTCGACGTGCAAGGTGCCGTGCTGCTCGTTGATTTCGATCGGCAGGTCGAGGCGGCCGTGGCGCGAGCGCAAATCGTCCAACAGGCGCAGCGCGGCGCGCGCGAAGTAGCCGAGTTCGGGATGCGAGCGTTTGGCCTCCAGTTCGGTGATCACCACGATCGGGACGAGCACCTCATGCTCGGCGAAATTCCGCAGCGCCTGCGGATCGCTGAGCAACACCGAGGTGTCGATCACATAGGTCTTGGTGAGCGTGTCGCCGAACTGGTCGTTCGTCTGCTGAACACGGGGCCGGGTCGCGGTTCGCGGCATGGCGCGGGCTCCCATCGAAGGGCCCCTCCGGTCCGACTCCGGAGGAGCGGTTGCACTCAACATAAGCCGCGTCAGCGCCCGCGCCCCGCACCCCGCGGCTGGCGTGTCGGCAACGATCCGATGAACGTCGGGGGTCCGTGCAGGGACCGGCCGCCACTCCCCACCGGAGCTCTGGACGCCGCCAGAACCAGGGCAAAGCGCGGGTGCGACCCGATGCGGCTCGGGGCGGGGCATCCCTAGGGTCGAGCTATGACCACCCTCACGAGACCGGACCGCCGCTGGGGTGCCGCCGCTGTGCTCGCGCTGGGCGTCGCCGCCGCGCTGCTCGGCGCCGCCCTGGTGTGGCTGCACCAACCGTGGCTGCTGGCTCTCGCGCTCTGGTACGTGGGTGCCTGGCTGCTGTGGTTCGCCGCTGCGCCGCGCCCGCTCCGCTCGCCCCTGGTCCAACAGCCCCACACACCCGTCGCTCGCACCCTGCTCGTCAGCTTCGGCCTCGCCCTCGGGTGGGGCCTGATCGAGGCCGCGATCCGGTGGGCGGGCGGGGAATATCGCCTTCCGTCGGCCGCGGAATCAGCGGACCGGCTCCTGCCGGCCTTGGTGGGCGCGCTCCTTGCCGGGGTCGTCATGAACGCGCTCCCCGAGGAGCTGACGCTGCGCGGCGCGGCGTTGACTATCCTCCGCGGGCGGGTCCCCGGCGTCGCCGCCGTGGTCCTCACGGGAGCCATTTTCGGCCTCCTGCACCTCCCGTCCGTGCTCGCCACAGCGCCCGATCCGCTCACCATCGCCTGGGTGGTGGGTTCCCGGGCGGCCTTCGGTGCTGCCTGGGGGTGGGCGACGATTCGATGCGGCAGCGTGGCGGTGGGGCTTGGGCTCCATGCCGGGACGAACCTGGTGTCGGTCTTCGCCTCAAACTGGGCGATTCCCCTCACGAGCGCCACCTGGGCAGGCCCGCCGCTCCTGGAAGTCACAGCCGCCGCGGGTCAACTGGCGCTGGTCTGGGTGGCGTTGCGAGCCTGCGGAGTGACCTGGCGGGACGGACGGCCTCAGCGCCCGTAGCGCCTCTCACGCTGCGCGTAGCTGCGCAGCGCGCGGATGAAGTCGACCTTGCGGAAGTCGGGCCACAGGGCCTCGCAGAAGTAGAACTCGCTGTGGGCCGACTGCCACATCAAAAAACCCGACAGCCGCTGCTCGCCCGAGGTGCGGATGATGAGGTCGGGGTCGGGCTGGCCCGCCGTGTAGAGATGATCGCTCAGGTCATCAATCTCCAACGACTGAGCAAGCTGGGCGAGCTCGGTGCCCTTGCTGGCCTCATCGGCCAACAGCGAGCGGACGGCGTCGCGCAGTTCGTGGCGCCCCCCGTACGCGACCGCGATGTTGACATGAATGCCCGGACGATCGGACGTCGCCTCTTCGGCCGCGCGGATCTTCGCCACCATGGGCGCGGGCAGCAACGCCAGATCCCCCACCGATTGGACGCACCACGTGCCTTCGGCGGCCAACTCGGTGAACAAGTCCCCGATGACGTCCAAGAGTGGGTCCACTTCGGCCGAAGCGCTGCGCGTCAGGTTCTCGGTGGAAAGCACCCACAACGTGACCACCGGGATGCCCACCTCGTCGCACCAGCGGACGAACTCGCGCAGTTTGTCGGCACCTGCCTGGTAGCCCACGACCAGCGATTCACCGGGGGCGTTGGCGCGCGCCCAGCGGCGATTTCCGTCCGCGAGAACGGCGACGTGGCGCGGGAGGGAGGACTTCTTCAGCTCCGACAGGAGTCGGGCCTCATACCCGCCGTACAGCAACCCGGCGGGGTTAAAACGATCAAGGAGGGCTGGCAGCCGCTCGGCCCAAGGCATGAGCACAATATAGCCCCGCCACCTGGGCAAATACTGTGCGCGGACGCCGGTGGCGGACCCTTGCTCGAGCGGCGCCCCGGCGCGGGAGTATGCTTAACTTACGCAACCGTAGGTTAGGAGAGGGCGCATGACCCCAAGCGTCACAAAACCCCTCATGAGGGGATGGTTCCACGTCGGAATGGTTCCCCTCGCCATGATCGGGGGCCTGATCCTTCTGGTGCTGACCCCCACGGTGCAGGGCCGCGTCGGCTCGGCTGTCTGGCTGACGGCTGCGTTGATCCTCTTCGGGATCAGCGGGCTGTATCACCGCGGCAACTGGCCCCCCAAAGTCGAGTTCTGGTTGCGACGCACCGATCACGCCAACATCTTCTTGTTCATCGCTGGCTGCTACACCCCCCTCGCCCTCCTGCTGCTCCCGAGCGACCAAGCAACGCTGCTGTTGGGGCTCATCTGGACGGTTGCCGCGCTCGGCGTGGCCCGCGAGATGCTCTGGCACAGCGCGCCCCGGTGGCTGGACGTGGTGCTCTACATCGCCATGGGGTGGTTATCCATTGCCTGGATGGGCTCCTTCTACGCCACGGGCGGCGTGGCCGTCGTCGCGCTCATGGCGGCCGGTGGCCTGGCCTACACACTCGGCGCGATCGTCTACGCCCTCAAGTGGCCCAACCCCTCGCCCAAGTACTTCGGGTACCACGAGATCTTCCACGCCGGCACCGTCATCGGCGCCAGTTGCCACTACGCGGCCATTCTCGTGGCGGCCATCGGGCTGCGCTGAGGCGCTCAGCAGCGGGACCAGAGAGCGGTCCGCAACCCCTCAACGTCGGTGGCGGGCGCGAAGCAGGTCGTCCCCCGGCACACATAGCCCGAAACGACCTCGGCGTCCCGCTCCTCGAAGTGGTGGGCGAAACCGGTCGTGCCGGGCGGGCCTACGATCACCGCGGTGCCGGCCGGTGCCATCCGGAACGCCGCCCGCGCGAGGTCGGAGATGCCCTCGCTCGCTGGTTCCACCACCACACACACGGCCTGCCCAAGACCTTTGCGGGCCTCGTCGGAGATC
Source organism: Micropruina sp. (assembly GCA_016716635.1). Classification (GTDB taxonomy): domain Bacteria; phylum Actinomycetota; class Actinomycetes; order Propionibacteriales; family Propionibacteriaceae; genus JADJVZ01. Next base: position 127,875 of record JADJVZ010000011.1, on the reverse strand, counting down.
AACTCCTCGGCAAGGGCCCAGCCCGCGAAACGGGGAACGGCCGTCGTGTAAGGCCGTAGGGTTCCGAGCGCGGCGCCGGCGGCGCCCAGCAAGTCGTCCCGGTCAGCGAGCAGCCCGACCAACCGCAGGGCGGCGACGAGAGTCGAGGTTCCGGACGGGGTCGGATTGTCCGTCAGACTCCGGGGGCGGACGAGGAGCGCCTCGGCCCGCGCCGACGTGTCGTAGAAACCGCCGTCGCCCGCCGCGAAATCGGCCAAGGCGATCGCCAGGAGACCCTCGGCGCGCTGCACCCACACGGCCTCGCCGATCGCGGCACCCAGTCGGGCCCACCCGAGAGCCACGGCGGCGTAGTCATCGAGGGCCCCCTCGTCCGGTCCCGCGACCCCCGCCAGTGAGACCCGCCGGAGGTGCCCGTCCACCATGTTGTGCTGCCATAGCGCCTCGGAGATGCTGCGCGCGAGGTCGAGCCAGCCCGGCTCCCCGAATACCATGGCCGCCTGGACCAGCGAATCGACGGCCCAGCCATTCCACGAAGCGACCACTTTGTCGTCGCGGGACGGCTTGAACCGGTGCGAGCGCACGTGCTGGAGGCGCTCGACCACGCTGGAGAGCCGCTCGGCGTCGGGGTTGCCGCGCAGCTGCAGGGTCGATAAGCCTTCGTCAAACGTACCGGCCTTGGTCACGTGAAACACCGAGGTCGCCCAGTCGCCGTCCTCCGCGCCCAGGGCATCAGTGAGAAGTTCGGGGCTCCACACGTAGTAGAAGCCTTCGCCCACCATGCCCCGGATGTCGGAGGAGTCAGCATCCAGGCTGGCGGCCAAGGCGCCTTCCTCGGTCAGCAGTTCGCGCTGCCACCAGGCAACGATGCCGCGGATCGAACGCTCCATGTTCCAGCGCAGTGCCGGATCGTGGTCGGGCGTCCGACGCCAGCCCCGCACATACGCTCCGAGCAGTAGCGCATTGTCGTAGAGCATCTTCTCGAAGTGCGGCACCACCCACGCGTCGTCAACGCTGTACCGATGGAAGCCGCCCCCCACCTGATCGTGGATGCCGCCCCGCGCCATCGCGTCGAGGGTCTGCTGCGCGATCTCCAGGGTGGCGGGCTCGCCCTTCACGACCAAGGCGTCGAGCACGAGCGGGGCCGGGAACTTCGGCGCCCCACCGAACCCGCCGTGGATCGGATCGTAGGCCTCGTTCAGCGCCTTCAGCGTGGCCCACACGTCAAAGCGCTCGGTCGCGGGCAGCACGCCCGATTCAGCGGTGACGTGAGCGAGGATCGCGTCCGCTGACCCGAGAACCTCCTCGCGGCGCTCATCCCACGCCGCCGCCAGAGCCTGGCAGACCTCGAGGAAGCTGGGCAGCCCACCCCGGCGCTCGGGCGGAAAGTAGGTGCCCGCGAAGAAGGGAACGGTGTCGGGGGTGAGAAACACCGTGTTGGGCCAGCCGCCCTGGCCGGTCAGCGCTTGGGTCGCCTGCATGTAGAGCGAATCGACGTCCGGACGCTCTTCCCGGTCGACCTTGATGGCCACGAAGTGGGCGTTGACGAACTCGGCGACGTTCGGATCCGAGAAGGACTCGTGCGCCATGACATGACACCAGTGGCAAGCGGCGTAGCCCACGGACAACAGGATCGGACGACCAGATTTCTTGGCCTCGGCGAGAGCCTCAGGTCCCCACGGCCACCAATCGATCGGATTGTCGGCATGCTGGCGCAGATAGGGGCTTTGGGCCTCAGCGAGTCGGTTCACGGCGCCTAGCCTACGGGGAGGTGGTCAGTGACCTTTTCCCGTGTCGGCATCGCCGGGCCTCGCGTCCTTCGCCGCAACCGGGCCCGCGGCAGCAGGCCGAGTCCCCGCGTCGGTGCCCTGGGCATCCGACTCGGGCGCCGGATCGTCCGGGGACGTGATGCGTCCGAGGTGCTTGCGCATGCTGAGGAACAGCAACGCCACGGCCACCAACGCCAGCAACGTCAGCAGCAGCGGGATCCAGCCGGGGGCCGGGACCTTGGCCGGATCTAGATCGAGTAAGACCACGAGTCAGGCACCTCCGCTCCCAGTTCGACGCCGGCAAACAGGTCGTCCTCGGGCAAGCACGTCGGGACGTTCGACAGCACCAACTGGTAGTCCTCGGTCGGCCAGCCCTTGGCCTGAATGTCCATCGGCACCGCGAACCAGAAGCCATCGGGGTCGATCTGGGTGGCGTGCGCTTTCAATGCCTCATCACGGATCGGGAAGTACTCCGCGCACGGAACGAACGTGGTCAGCCGCTGCTCCTGCGCGGGCTCTTCGGCCCAATCCTTCAGCCATTGCCCGTAGGGCGAATCAAGGCCGTGGTCGTGCATCAGCACGTCCAGGGCCGCGAACCGGCGGCGATGAAAACCCATCTGGTAGTAGACCTTGTTGACCTGCCACGGCGTGCCATGCTCGGGCCACAGCGTCGGATCCGCGGCGGCCGCCACGGCCGCCATCGTGATCTTGTGGGTCATGATGTGGTCGGGGTGGGGGTAGCCACCGTTCTCGTCATAGGTCGTCACGACGTGCGGACGGAAACTCCGAATCACCTTCACCAGCGGCCCCGCGGCCTCGTCGACGTCCTGCAACGCGAAGCAGCCTTCGGGCAACGGCGGCAGCGGATCGCCCTCGGGCAACCCCGAGTCGACGAAGCCCAACCAGACCTGCTCGATGCCGAGGATCTCTTTGGCGTGCGCCATTTCGGCGGCCCGCAACTCGGCGATATTGGCCCAGTTCTCGGGGGTGTCCATGCGCGGGTTCAGGATGGAGCCACGCTCACCGCCCGTGCAGGTGGCGACCATGACCCGGGCGCCCTCGGCGACGTATTTGGCCGTGGTCGCGGCCCCCTTGCTGGATTCGTCGTCGGGGTGGGCGTGGACATTAAGCAGCCGCAAGGGCTCACCGACGGCGTCGGTGCGGATCACAGAACTCATCACATCGAGTCCACGGACTCGATGGTCACGTTGATCGGGTTGCCGTTCGGTGCCGGGTAGGTGACCGATTCGCCGACCTTGCGTCCGATGACGGCCTGCCCGAGCGGTGACTGTGGCGAGTAGACCTCGATGTCGAGCGAGTCGTCGGTGGCCAGCATCTCCCGCGAGCCGAGCACGAAGGTGTCGGTGTCATCGGGATCGCCGTCGTAGCTCACGGTGACGCGCAGGCCCGGGGCGACGGTGTCGCCGGCCGCGGGCGGCTCGCCGATCTGCGCCTGCTCCAACATCTGCTGCAGCACGCGGATGCGCGCCTCTTGATGCCCCTGCTCTTCGCGCGCAGCGTGATAGCCGGCGTTCTCGGAGAGGTCGCCCTCGTCGCGCGCCCGGGCGATCTTCGCCGAGACGAGCGCCCGCCCATCGGTTTTCAGGTGCGTCAACTCGGCGCTCAACTTGTCGAACGCGTCCTGCGTCAGCCATACCGTTTGTGTCACGTCAGCCATTTGTCGACTCTATCAAGGACGTGCCGCGCAGCCGTCGACAAAGACCGTTGTCGCGCGCCGGAAAGTCTTGACGGTGACGTCGATGCTCATCAGCACCTGGCTCCCCGGCGGGACGTCGAGGGTCAACTCGCCCACGCGCTCGAAGGTCGCGGCCTGGGCGACGATGTGGCAGGTACCCGCGACGGCAGGGTCAGGACGGTCGACGGTGATGCGTGCCATCGCCTGCGTGTCGGACGCAATATTGAACGTGACGACCGACGCGGCCACCGGCGGGTTGGCCGAGTGCGTGCCCGCCCACGCGACCCAGGCCACAAGAATCGCGGCACACACGACGGCGACGGCCGCCCCAGCGCGGGGCCCCCACCGTGGCTTCGGATAGCGGCGGGCGAGCCGGGCGGCAACGTCGATGTCAGGCTCAGTCACGCCCCCCATTGTGCCCGCTCCTCCCCTGCGGCGGGTTTCACCGTCCGCCGATCCGATGTGCCCGGCGCAGACGCTCAGCCGTCGGACACCGCGGCCTTCTATGTCGAGACGGAGCTGCCCAACGCGATCGATGGCCCGCACCATGTCCGAGAACCCGCACTCGACCGCCCAACTCGCCCAAATCGGCCCGAGTTCGGAGTTGAGTGCGGGTTTTCGGACATGCGGCTTCGCACCCCCAGGCCCACACTCCAAAGACTCAAGGCCCACGCCAGGAGCGCGGACCCTCAGCCCAAGGCGGCCAGGAGGCGCGCGGCTTCGTCGGGGTCGAGGGAACCATCCGCGACCCCGGCCAGAACTTGATCAGCGGTCAGCGGCACCGGGGCCACGTCACCGTCTCCGTTGAGCCCGAGCTTGCTCAGCACCTGGGCGAACCGAAGACGAGCGGTCGGATAGGACACCCCGAGGTGCTTCTCAACTTCGCGCATATTGCCGCGGGACACCAGAAAGACCTTGAGTAGGTCGACATCTTTGGCGTCGAGGGCGCAGAAGTCGCAGGACCCGAAAGCGCCCACGAGTTCGGTGCCGCAGCTGTGGCAGCCCAGGCGAGTGGTCACCAAATTGGCATCACAAACGGGGCACGCCGTGGGCGCGCGATGGACAGTCGTCATCAGCTCTACTCCAGCGGGCTTCCGGTTTTGACCTGGGCGAAGCCCATGACCACACCAATATCCAGGCGGGCGACGCCGGTGCCCATGACCAGTTCGTCCAGGTCGCCGTCCGTGGGCTCGGACCAGAAGATCTTGCCGAGGTTCGCCTCGCCGCGGATGGTGACGTTGGAGTGATCGTCCAGATCGATGGTGAGGTTGCCCGACTCGACCCGGACGCGCGAGCGACCGGTATTGAGAGCGCCCTTCACCGACGCGGAGCCCGCCTGCACCAGCACATCGTCCAACTCGGCGACGCCGGTGAGTGCCAGTCCCCCGGCCGTCACGCGCACCTTGCCGAGGTAGGGCACGTAGTCGACCTGCAGGTTGCCGGCGGTGACCTCGCAGTCGAGGGTGAGGCTCGGGTTCATGCGGATCAGAAGTTCCTTGCCGAGGCCCATGGTCTTCAGGTCGTCGAAGCTTCGTGGCGGACGAAGAAGGCTGAACCCCTCCAAGTTCGGACCAATGTCGCCATCGCTCGAGATCTCCAGCACCGTGCCGTTGCGACGAATGACGTGCGGACCATCGACGGCCGCAGCGGCCACCGAGCCGTCCCCCACGATGCGGACGCGGCGGCCCACGGCGCGGACGCTGATCCGATCAACGCCCTTCGCGCTGCCCCGCCGACGCGGCGGTGTGACGCCCTCATCGGGCAGGGCCTCCGGATCGATCACATGCGGCGCGGGGGGCTCCGGCTGAGGCGCAGGCGCCTCGTGGGACTCGGGAACCTCCTGGGTACGCAGCGTCTCGATGCGACGGGCGGCCTCGGCGGCGTCGATCCGACCAGCGGCGAGATCCTCGAGGATCGGCTTCATGTCTGGGTTCGTCATGCCCCAAGAATAAAGCGAAGATCCCAATATCGAAAGGTCTAGCTACTACTTTCGTCAATCACGACTGGTTGGGGCGCGTGGCTCCGCAGCGAGGAAATGACGGCGGACATGAACGCAACGACCGGGATCGCCATCAAAGCGCCCACAATCCCGCTCATGGCGCTGCCCACGGCGATGCCCAACAGCACGGCCAGCGGGTGGATCTTCACGGCCCGACTGAGCAGGATCGGTTGCAGGAAGTGGCTTTCCAACTCCATCACCAACACCACGGCCCCCAGCATGAGCAGGGCGGACACCCACCCGTGCGTCACCAGCGCCAGCACCACGGCGACGAAGCCCGCCGTCACGGCTCCCAGAATGGGGACGAACGACGCGATCCAGGTCAGGGCAAACAACGCCCAGGGCAGCGGCAGTCCGAGGACCAAGGCGGCCAACAAGACGCCCAACGCATCCACAAGCGACACCAACACCGTGGCGCGCATGTAGGACACCAGGGATTCCCAGCCACGGCGTCCGGCCTCGTACGTCTTGGCGCGGGCCTCTTCGGGCAGCCACCCGGTGAAGGATGCCCACATCCGCTGGCCGTCATAGCCGAAGAAGAACGCGGCCACCAAGGCGATGGCCGTGCCGGCGAGGAAGTGCCCGAGCTGGCCACCCACCCGTCCGAGGTAGCTGGCGATGTCAGCGCGCGAGTTGCTCACCCACGTGGTCAGCTGATCGATCCAGCCGTCGATCTGGGCCGGGTCAAGATGCAGCGGCCCCGAGGACAGCCACCCCATCAACTGCTCCACGCCCTTCAAGGTCTGGTCGGCCAGTGAGGACGACTGGCTGGCGACCTGCGTTCCGATCATGACGAAGATGCCCACGATCACCAGGACGAGCGCCAGGAGGGCCATCAGGGAAGCAAGGACGGGAGGGGTTCCGAGCGCCCGAAGGCGGCGCACGAGCGGATCCAACAGCGCCACGAGGAGCAGGGCGATGGCCAGCGGCACGGTGACACCACTGAACTCCGCCAACAGCCACGAGAACCCCGCCAGCGCGGCGGCGACCACTAACAACCGCCAGGCCCACGCGGCCGTGACCTTGAGACCGTCGGGAACGTCCACCATGCCTTCTCCTTACGTTGGGATGACCCTACCCAAGCCGGGGGCACGGGCTGGGAGCACGGTGAGATAACGTGCTGCGGTGAAGACAGGGCTCCTGCGAGACGGCTTGAGGCTGCCCACCAACGTGTGGGTGCTCTCCATCTCGGGTTTCCTCGTCGCGGTTGGCTTCGGGGTGATGCTGCCGGTCTTGCCCAGCTACGCGAAGTCGTTCGACGCCAACAACTTCCAAGTGGGCGTCATCGTGAGCGCCTTCGCCGCCGTCCGGTTGGCGATGAGCCCGTTCGCCGGACGACTCGCGACCAAGCTCGGCACCAATCGGACCATCGGCTTCGGCATCTACTTCGTGGGCCTCTCGAGCCTGGTGATGGCCTACGCGGGTTCGTATCCGGAGCTGTTGTTTTGGCGGGCGATCGGCGGCCTCGGATCCGCGGCGTTCAGCGTCGCGGCGCTCATGGCGCTGATGGCCGGGGTCGCCCAGAACCAGCGCGGCCAAGCCGCAGGTATATACCAGGGCGGCTTCCTGCTGGGCGGCATGGCCGGCCCTGCGATCGGGGGTGCCCTCAGCACTATCTCGATGCGCGCCCCCTTCCTCTTCTACGCCGCGATGTTGGTGATCGCCGGCACCCTCGCCCTGGTGTTACTCAAGAATCCGGGGGTGGCAGCCGCGGACGAAGGCACGCCCGAAGCCCCGGCCCCCGAGACCGTGACCCTCGCCATGGCGCTGAAGGATCGTCGGTATCAGGCCTCCCTGCTGTCGAGCCTCGCCCAAGGCTGGCAATCGTTCGGCGTGCGCAGCGCGCTGGTGCCGATCCTCATCGTGGAATATCTGCACGCCGGGACGGCCTTCACGGGAGTGGCCTTTGCGGTGGCGGCGGTTGTCCAGACGCTCGTCCTGGTGCCCACCGGACGCTTGGTCGACCGCTGGGGACGCCGTCCGATGATGATCCTCGGCGCGACGCTCACCGGCCTGGCCACGCTCGCCACGCCGTTCGCCCCCGACCCCTGGACGCTCGTCGCCATCTTGTGCGTGTACGGCGTCGGCGCGGCCTCGCTCAGCACGGCACCGACCGCGGCCGTCGGTGACGTCGTCCACGGGGCGGGCGGCACGCCCATCGCGGTCTATTCGATGATGGCGGACGTCGGCGCCATGGCCGGCCCCCTCGTGGCGGGGCTCCTCACCGACACCCTCACCATTCAGGCGGCCTTCGTCGCCGGTGCCGCCTTGCTCGGCGCCTCGGCGCTCTTCTCCGCGACCATGCCGCGCGAGACACGGGTGGAGGCGGCGCGATGACCGCCCCCCTCTCGGAGCTCGTGGCCCCCGATTGGGCGCAGGCCTTAGAACCGGTCGCTGGACGCATCACGGACGTCGGCCAGTTCCTACGTGGGGAGCTCGCCGCCGGCCGGGGTTATCTGCCGGCTGGGCCCAACGTGTTGCGGGCGTTCACGCGTCCGCTGGCCGACGTGCGGGTGCTCATCATGGGCCAGGACCCTTATCCGACCCCCGGGCACCCCGTCGGATTGTCGTTCTCGGTGGCGCCGGACGTCCGTCCGCTGCCCCGCTCGCTGGCGAACATCTACCGGGAGTTGGAGAGCGACCTCGGCATCGCGCCCGCGGTCTCGGGCGACCTGACGCCCTGGTTCGACCGCGGGGTGCTGCTGCTCAATCGGGTGCTCACGGTTCGACCGGGCGCCTCGGGGTCGCATCGCGGTAAGGGCTGGGAGCAGGTCACGCAGGTGGCCATCGAGGCGCTGGCCGCGCGGGGTGGCCCCCTCGTGGCGATCTTGTGGGGCCGCGACGCCCAGTCCGTGACCCCGATGCTCGGCTCGGTGCCCGTCATCGCGTCCGCGCATCCGTCCCCGCTCTCGGCGAACTACGGCTTCTTCGGCTCGCGTCCTTTCAGCCGCGCGAACGCGGCACTGGCTGCGCAGGGGGCGCCGCCGATCGATTGGACGCTGTCGTAGCGTGACGGGGGAACATGGGCGGGCGTCGGAGCGTTGATCTCGACGGAGGAACCCATGTTGTTTTCTAAGACCACGATGGTGGCGCCGGAGCGCGCCCTACCCGGACGCGCGACGCCCGTCCTCAACCAGCCCACGTTCCACACCGAGTTCGGCACCCGGCTGGAGCCCGCGCCCGCGGGTTCGGAACTGGCCTACTTCGGGCTGGGGTGTTTCTGGGGCGCCGAGAAGTTGTTCTGGAACCTCCCAGGGGTGACCTCGACGGCGGTGGGCTACATGGGTGGCTACACCGAAAACCCCACGTACGAAGAGGTGTGCTCGGGGCGCACGGGCCACGCGGAGGTCGTCCGCGTGGCGTTCGATCCCACGAAGGTGACCTACGAGACGCTCGTCCGGACATTCTTCGAGGCGCACGATCCGACGCAGGGGATGCGCCAGGGCAACGATGTGGGCACGCAGTACCGCTCGGTGATCTTGACCGCCGACCCAGGGCAGGCAGAGGTGGCCACGGAGGCCGCCGCCCGATACGAGCGGGCGCTGGCGCAGGCGGGCTACCCGGGCCTCACCACCGACATCGAGCCCGCCGGCACCTTCTACTTCGCCGAGGGCTACCACCAGCAATATCTCGCAAAGAACCCCGCGGGCTACTGCCCCGTGCACTCCACCGGCGTGACCTGCCCGGCCAAGGCGTAGTCGAGCGTCCGTGAGGCTGTGGTCGCTGCACCCTCGCTATCTCGACCGGGCCGGACTGACGGCCTGCTGGCGGGAGGCCCTGCTGGCGCAGGCGGTGTTAGCCGGACGGACGAAGGGCTACACCGCGCATCCCCAGCTGGACCGCTTTCGAGCCCACGCGGATCCCCTCGCGGCGGTCGGCGCCTACCTTGAGGGCGTCCGGGCCGAAGCCGAGCGGCGCGGGTATCGCTTCGACGGCGCCCGGATTGATCGCCGCGGCGAGGGTCCGTCCATCACCGTCACCGACGGGCAACTGCGCTTCGAGCGCGCCCACTTGGACGCCAAGCTGGCCGTCCGCGCCGCGTACCTGCGTGCGTTCTTGCCGGAGTTGCCGGAGCCGCATCCGTTGTTCGTCCGGGTGCCGGGAGGCGTCGAGCCTTGGGAGCGTGCCACCTCAGCAGCCGCGGACGAGCGTCCCGAGCGTGGGGCCCTTACCTGACGTTGGTGCCGTCCTCTGACGCCACAAGCTCGCGCAGGTCTCGAATCCGAGCCCCGGAGAGAACGCCGCTCAGGCCCCGCTTCGTCTTCGTGGTGGCCACGAGCAGGAAGCAGAGCAGGCCGAACACCATCACGACGAGCGACAGCAACAAGCCGATGTCTTCGCCGAAGGCACCTGTGAACGAACCGCCGACCCAGTAGAGGGTGGGCACCGCGAGGCGCCAGAGCCGCTGGCCGAGCGTCCCCGCGGAGGGACGCCCGTCCCGCTCCCACACGGGAGTCAGCCAGACCGTGGTCATGCCGAGGGATCCACCGCCGCCGTGCCACCGCGCCGCCGCCGGCCACAGGTAGACCACCGCCCACGCGAAGGTGGAGGCCAGCACGGTGATCCAGAAGTCGTCGAGGGGCAGATCCTTCTCGGCGATGGCCCCCACGATCGTGTACGTCGTCACGATGACCAAGATGATGAGCGTCATCATGAAGCCGTCGATGAGCATCCCCATCCAGCGGCGGCGAGCGGTCACCGGGTGCGGCAGGTGCCGCGTGGCCGAGAGGTTGCTCGCCTGGGGAATCCAGCCGAATAGCGGCGCCAGGAGCGCACCGATTACGGCCCCCAGGGTGTTCATGAAGACGTCGTCGACGTCACCCGTCCGATAGGCGCAGGGGTAGATGCCCCAGAGACCGGTGGCTTGGGTGGTCTCGATGAGCACCGTCATGGCGAACCCGCTCAGCACCGCGACCCAGAATCCTCGGTGCAGGAACGAGCGGATCATGATGCCCCACGGCACGAACAGCAGCACGTTGAACGCCACCTGTAGGAAGACGAAGCTCGTGAAGAAGCGCGCTGTCGTCATGTGGCCCAGCGCGTGCTGGAACTCCGCCACCCAGGAGAACCAGTGCAGATTGGGTTTGACGCCGTGCGCGGCGCACCAGGCCGCCGAGCGCTCCGGCAACGGCAGCAGCGTGTAGGTGAAGAGGGCGGTTAGGTACAGCGAGACCCCACCCGAAACCAGCAGTCGTCGGCCGCTCAGGCGCCCAAACTTGCGGTATTGACGTGCCACGAGGGGAATGAAGACCGCCAGGAAGCCGATCCCACCCAAGAGGACGGCCATCTGGCCCGACCACATCCACACGCTCATCGCTACCTCGTTCGCCCCGGCAAATCGCGTCCCCAACGGTAGTGGGCGGTTCAAGAAGGAGGTTAACCGACTGGCCCGCACGTTTTCGGCGCTGACCGAACCATCCCCATCAGCCCCCGCCATGGACGATACGTCCATCGCCCACCCCCACAGGGACACGATGGTCACCCCATCTGAGCCCAGCACTCCCCTCGCTGTCCCTGCCCGCCTAAGCTCTGCGCCATGTGCCGCAACATCCACACTCTCCACAACTTCGAGCCGCCCGCCACCTCGGAGGAGGTTTGGGCCGCCTCGCTGCAATACGTCCGCAAGATCGCGGGCACCACCAAGCCGTCCAAGGCCAATCAAGAGGCCTTTGATGAGGCAGTGGCCGCCGTGGCCCATGCCACGACGCACCTTCTCGAGCACCTGACGACCACCGCGCCGCCGAAGAACCGCGAAGAAGAGGCCGAAAAAGCCCGCGCTCGTTACCTGGCCCGCGCCTAACCGGCGGGTCCGTTTCGCCCCAAATCGAACTGAATTTGGCACCTGCTCGTCGCCACGCGAACCAGCATCCGAATTCAGCATGATTCGGGTGAGGCGAGGCGGGACGGGCGGGGCAAAGACGGGCGCGGCGTCGCCCACAAAACCACGAGGGCCCCCGGATAACCGGGGGCCCTCGCGCAGAGTTGGAGTTACTTGACTGCGCCTGCTGTCATGCCGCGGATGAAGAACCGCTGCAGTGACAAGAAGACGATCAGCGGGAGCAACATCGTAAGGAAGGCACCTGCCGTCAGGATCTGCCAGCCCTGACCACGGTCGCCCAACAGGCCGGCCATCGCCACGGTCATGACGGACTTGTCGCCGCCGCCGAGGAACACCAAGGCGACCAGCAGGTCGTTCCACACCCAGAGGAACTGGAAGATCGCGAACGAGGCCAGTGCGGGCACCGACATCGGAACGATCAGCTTCCAGAAGGTCTGGAAATGGGACGCGCCGTCAATCTTCGCCGACTCGATGACGGCCCGAGGAAGGGACGCCATGTAGTTGCGCAGAATGTAAACAGCCAGAGGCATGCCGAAGCCGGCGTGAGCCAGCCACACGGTGGCGAACTGACCCTGGAGTCCGAGCTTCATGAACATCACCGACAGCGGCACGAGGGCCACCTGGTTCGGGACCACGAGCAGGCCCACGATGATGATGAACATGATGTCTTTGCCCGGGAAGTCCATGAACGTGAACGCGTACGCCGCGAAGGCCGCGATCATGATCGGGATGATCGTCGCCGGCACAGCCACCGCGACCGAGTTCACGAACGCCATCCCCATGGGGGTGGAGCCGTCGAACAGGGCCTTGGAGTAGTTCTCCATCGTGATCCGCAGCGGATTGGCGAACCACGTCCACCAGCCGTTCTTGTCCGCGTCGTCGCCGGGGCGGATCGACGTGATGAACAGACCGATCGTGGGGATGAGCCACATCAGACACAAGAACAGAACTGCAGTCTCGATGACCCAGTTGGCCTTGCCGAGGCCCTTTTCCTTGATGGGAGCCGGCGCCTTTGCGGCCTTCCCCGGCTTGGTGGCGGTTGCAGTGCTCATCGGTTGGCCTCCTGGGCTCGGAACTGGCGCACTTGGTACACCATGATCGGCAAGATCGCGACCATCAAAACGAGGACGATGGCTGACGCCTTGCCCGCATCAGCCTCGGAGTAGAGGGCGTTGAAGAAGGCGTTACCGATGACGTCGGTGTCGTAATTACCGTTCGTCATGACGTAGACGATGTCGAACACCTTCATGACGCCGATCAACACCGTGATGAACACCGTGATGACCGTCGGCCAGGCCTGCGGAACGATGATCCGGAAGAAGATGGCCACCTCGGAGGCGCCGTCGATGCGGCCCGCCTCGACGGTCTCTTCGGGAACACCCTTGATGGCCGCGGAGAGCAGCACCATCGAGTAGCCGACCTGGGTCCAGATGTAGACGATCATCAACAACAGCGTGTTGAACTTCAGCGTCTGGTACTGCAGCCAGGTCTGCGGCTGGCCGCCGAACCCGACCACAATCGCGTTGAGCAGACCGATCTGGTCCGTCCCGGCGGGCTTGTAGGCGTAGATGAACTTCCAGATGGTGGAGGCACCCACCATCGAGATGGCCATCGGCATGAAGATGACGCTCTTGGCGACCTTTTCCTTGGTCGGGCTCAAACGGTCCGCCAACACGGCGACGAGGAGGCCGAGGGCCACCACGGTCGCCGGCACGATGATGATCCACAACAGGTTGTTGACCAACGCCGACAGGAACGGCGCGTTCGTGAAGATCCGGACGAAGTTCTTCGCCCCGACCCACTCGGTCGAATCGTCGCTCCTGAGCGAGTTGATGATGGTCATGATCGCGGGGTACACCAGGAAGACGGTGATCACGGCGAGCGCGGGCAGGAGGAAGGCGAACGGCTTGACGGCCTCTTCCTGCTTGGCTGGCAGCATTTCCACCAGCTTGTTAAGAATCCAGTAGAGGGCCAAGGCCCCCAAGACACCGACGACAACAGCCAGCAGTGCGTAAAGAACATTCAAAGCACCCATAGGGGGCTCCTTTCAGTCGGTAAGCGTTGGGTCGGTGACGAAACCGTCACCGACCCAACGACTCAACCGTTGATAGGCGGGGCTAAGGCTTAGGCGGGCCAGGAGGAATCGATGGCCGTCAGCGTGTCGTCGAGCGACTTGTTGCCGGAGGTGTAATCGACCATGCCCGTCCAGAACGCCTTCGAACCCACAGCACTCGGCATGAGGTCGGAAGCGTCGAAGCGGAACGCCGTAGCAGCCTGAGCCAGCTTGGCAACGTTACGCGTGGTGTCGTTCGGGTAGTTGGCCGCATCGAAGGACTTGTGCGGCGAAAGCGCCGAACCCGCCTTGGCAATGGCAACACCGAACTTGGCGTCGTTGACCATGTAGTTCATGACCTTCTTGACGTTGCTGTCGTTGGCCGTGAACGCGGCGGCGAGGTCGCCACCACCCTCCATGGGCGACTGGCCGCTCACGGACGGGGTCACGAAGACACCGACGCGGGAATCAAGGTTGGCCTTGACCTCAGCCGGGAAGAAGGACGTGATGAAGTTGCCCTGCTTGCCCATGTAGCACTTGGGTCCGGCAGCATCGAACATCGGGTTGAACGCCGTGCCGAACGCGTTGGAGGACGCAGCCTTGGCGCCACCGTAGACGTTGCCGTCGGTCATGATCAGCTTGGTGTAGACGTCGAACGCCTTCTTGATCTCGGGGCTGTTGAACTTAACGTCGTGGGTGACCCACTTGTCGTAGGTGTCCGTGCCACCGGTCTGGAGGACGTAATCCTCGATCCAGTCGGTGCCGGGCCAGCCCGTCGCCGAGCCGGACTCCATGCCGTAGCAGAGGGGGGCAACGCCCGTGGCCTTCATCTTGGTGATGAGTGCCTCAAGCTCAGCCTCGGTCTTCGGAACTTCGAAGCCCTTAGCGGCCCACACGGCCTTGTCGTACCAGTAGAGGCTCTTGACGTTCATCGAGATGGGGGCGCCGTAGACCTTGCCCTTAACCGTGGCCGCGTCGAGGAAGCCGGGCAGAATGTCAGCCTTGACGGCGGCGACGTCGACGTAGCTGTCGAGGGTCTGGACCTTGCCCTTGGCGGCGAGGCCGGTCAAGATGCCGGGCTGCGGGTAGATAGCGATGTCGGGCAGGGATCCGGACGCGACCTTGGTCTGGATCAGCTGCTCGAAGCTGTTCGACTGCTGGTACTCGATCGTGATGCCGTTGGCCTTCGACCACGCGTCCATGTCGACACGGAAGGCCTTGTCCTGGTCGCCGCCGAAGCCGTACATGATCGACACCGTGGTCTTGGCCGTCATGGCCGCGGACGACGTGGCTGCAGTGCCACCGCCACAACCTGCCGTAACCATTGCGACTGCGGCCGTGAGACCTGCAGCCTTGAGAAGGGTGAGCTTGCGCATTGTGCTCCTTGTTCCGCCTGTGAGTTCGTGAAGAGGGCCTCCACGCCCTGGGTAAGACGATTTACCTGGGCCCTAGCTTGGATCGTTGAGGGTCAGACGTCAACGGCCTAACGCAATTTCCGGGCCCTCCACAGACAATCGTTGACGCTTCGTTATCAAGTGTTGACGCATCGTTATCAAGTGTTGACGCTTTGCGAGGTTGTCCAGAACACTGCGGACATGAACCTGGGAACCTCAGACGGCCCGAGCGCTGAGCGCCCCACCATGGCCGACGTCGGTCGGCAGGCCAGCGTGTCCATCACCACGGTCTCTCTGGTGCTGTCCGGACAGCACTCTCGGATCTCCGAAGCGACGAAGGCGCGCGTCCTCAAAGCGGTCGAAGATCTGAACTACCGACCCAACAAGGCCGCGCAGGGGCTGCGCCTCGGCCAAACGCGGACAATCGGCTTCGTCACCGACGAAATCCTGACCCAGCCGTTTTCGGGCAACATCGCTGCTGGCTTGAGCGCCGTCGCCTGGGAGCAGCAGAGCCTGCTGTTGACCGTCAACGCGACCATGAACACTGGACGCCTGCGGGCCGCCGTCGAGGACCTCATCGATCGCCAGGTGGAAGCGCTGGTCTTCGCCGCCATGGGCAGCCGCGAGGTCGACTTCCCCGAAACGCCCCCCAACCTGCCAGTGTTGTTGATCAACGCCTATGACCGCCGCGGACGGATCCCCTCGATCATGCCGAACGAGGAGGAGGGCGGACGCTCGGCCATCGAGCACGCCTTGGACCTCGGGCATGAGCGCTTCGTCTTTCTCGCCGGCCGCGAGAACGCCTGGGCAACCAAGATGCGCGTCCGCGGCTACCGCGATGGCCTGGAAATCGGCGGTTTACGGCCCGTGGACAATCCGATCTTTTATGGCGATTACCGCATCGGCTCGGGCTACGACCTGGCGGTCCGCGCCATGCAGCGCCGTCCGCGTCCAACGACGCTGCTCTGCGGCAACGACCAGATGGCGATCGGCGCCTACATCGCACTGGCTCGCATGGGCGTCCGGATTCCCGAGCAGGTCTCGATCGTCGGCTACGACGACGAGCCGATCGCCGCCGACCTCTCCCCCAGCCTCACGACCGTGCGGATTCCCTTCTACGAAATGGGGCGCGTAGCGGCCACCCACGCGCTCGCCGGAACGGTCAGCGAAATCGGCCAGATGCTCATGTCCTGCCCCATCGTGCCCAGGGCCTCCACGAACCGTCCGCTCGGTCAGTGACATGGTCGCGGACGAGACGTTCCGGCCGGCCGATGCCGGCGACGTTCCGTTGCTCCGCTGGGCCACCTGGACCAACCTGAACTGGACGGGTGAAACCCGAATCAGCGAGGCCGAGGTGGACCAACGTCCCGAGTTTCGGCACTACTGGCACGACTTCCCGGCGCTGGGGGAATTCGGCGTGGTGGCGCTGGCCGGGGGTGACCCGGTCGGCGTCGTGTGGGTGCGCTACTCAAGCGAGGGCGAGCCGTCGTACGGCTACGTCGCCGATGACATTCCCGAACTCAGCATCACCGTGATGGACGGGTTGCGAGGGCGCGGCCTGGGGTATCGCCTGCTCGAAGAGATCGAAAAGGAGGCGCTCAAGAGGGGGCTCGCGGGCCTGTCGCTGAGCGTGGAAGAGGGCAACCCGTCGAAGCGCCTGTACCTACGCCGCGGGTTCGTGCCGCACGACGTGCAGGAATCACCCGGCACCCTCATTAAGCGCATCTGAGGCGCCGAAACGGACCACCGAAGCGGCCCGTTTCGGCACACGAGCTACTGTTCGGCGTCGACCCGATTGAAGGCGTTCTCCCAATGCTGGGAGATCTTCGCGGTGTCGAAGTACACCGGAATACCCGAGTGAACAATCTCGATACGGGTGGCCTCATCGGCGTCCCGATGCAAGTGGACATCCACGAGCGTCTTGGGGGCCTCCTCTGCGGCATGCCAGCTGAACCGGATCTGCTCCAGCGGGTGGTAAGAGCGCACGACGCCGTAGGTGCCGTCATTCGCGCGCCAGGTGTGCCCCTTGTCTACGAGCTCGCCGCCAGCGCCGAGCAGCGCCTCAGCGCCGACCTTGCTGACCAGGAACTTCCAGACATCTTTGACAGGTTTGGACACCGACCGGGTCACAATGACGGTGGTGTCCACAGTTGCCCCGAGCGACTCGCTCTCGGTCGCATCAGCCATGAGAATCAACCTCGTTCTCGATCGTCTCAACCGGTCGTCTGCGACCGGTAAGCCCACACTACTCACCCACGGGGACTGCGGCATCTTGAAGCGACAGCATCTGGGAATGCGGTGCCCCACGGCGTGTCACACCTGGTAAGGGAGTCGCCACCCGGTAGAAAAGTAGTCAGCCGGACCACGTATGAGGTGGTCCGGCCAAAGAATTCCCCAGCCCGGTTCCCTGTGATAGGTGTGACGGTTGGGACGGACGTGATGACTGTGACGACACCTTTGTGCGACACGCCGAGGATGCGAAGTTAGCCCCCTCAGGCCCCTTGCTTCCCCCTCACCTCCCCACCAAGATGGGGGTACGCGAAGCCCAACGGGTGCGGCGGATCCCGCAAGGGGGAAGCCCAACCGGACGCAGAAGCCGTAAGGCCGAAGGCGGTGGCCGCGCCGAGATCGCAAGAACGAGGCGGGCCGGGGAGATGGCTTCAAGGGGAAACCCGAGAAGGCGGATCCTGGGGACGAGCGGCCGATGGATGATGGTGCTCATTGCCGCAACGAAAGTTGTTGGCGTCTCGCAGAACGGCGAGCGGGCGATCCAAGTCACTCGGGTTTAGGGGCGTTCACCCTAAACAAGCCGGAGGCCGGACCAACTCATACTTGGTCCGGCCTTCCCTTTTGTCCCCGCCGACCTGCCCCGCCGACCTGCCCCGTCGCCCGCGTGCAGCCCGCCAAGGGCGACCGCTCGTCCGTCGGACCAACGCCCGGCTACGCTTCGTTGGGTGAAGCGCCCCATCAACACAGCCGCCGTCGTGCTGGCTGCGGTGCTCGCGCTCACGGGCTGCACCCCCACCTCCGGGGCCTCCACCAGCCCCGTCCCTAGTCCTAGCGCCACGCTGAACCTGCCTGCCGATCTCACCGCGCCCGGGGCCGCCAAGACCGTCCTGGACGCCTTGGTGGCAGCCACGGGATCGTCGTCGGTCGTCCGCGCGGAGGTCACCAAGGCCACGGCGAGCGTGTCCGTCCTGGTCAAGGACGAAGTTCGGACGTGGTCCTATCGCGACGGCGCCATCAAACAAAGCGCCAGCGAGCTGGCGATGTCCGAACAGACGCCCTTCAGCCTCACTGGGTTCGCACTGGACAACGTCGGCGAACTCTTCCGCCTCGCGGGCGCCGTGTCTGGCTCGACGAAGGATCAGCAGCTGCAGGTCACCGTCTACTCGGCGGGCAAGATTCTGATGACGGTCACCACCGTCCCCGAAACCAAGACCGTCTTCTTCGAGCCGAGTGGGGTGCTCGTCCCGGTGCTCGACTTCGGCACCCAGGCGGGCATCACGGCGGGACTCGCCGACGTCATCGGGGCCACCACGACCGCCACGTCCGTGGTGGTCTCCTCGGCGCAGGGCGTCACGATGGATTCGCCCTCTACCCAGCGGATCAGCGTCCGCTGGCACCGGGCCGCGAGCGTCCCCACGACCTCCGTCCAGCGCAGCGACAACACCACCGGGGTGACGGTGTTCGATCCGCATCGCGTCACCCCCCAGGCCATCTGGGGTGTGCTGGAACGCACCCGCGCCGCCGGCACCTACCGCTACGGCGACGCATGGACCGTCACCGTCGATGACCGCGAACGCTCCGGAACCCCCACCATGCGTTTCGAGGTGGGCGGACGGACCTTCACCACCGACCTCTTCGGCGTCGAGATCACTCGCTGACGGCCGCGGTCATCGCCGCCACCCGGTCCGGGGGGCCGCTGAGCACCAGGAACTCGACGTTCATCCGATGCCCCGGGGTGCCCACCACCTCGCCGAGACCGTTGTGGATGCCGATCCGCGATCCGATGTAGCGCTGGGTGTCGAAGGCCAGCACCGCGACGTCGCCGCCGCGCTCCCGGCAAAACTCCACCAGGTCATCCAGCGGCACGAAGCCTTCGTCGCTGAACGAGACCACGACCACCTCGGCGTCGACGTCCTGGATCACCTGTCGCAACGCCGGGGGCAGCGTCCGACGTCCGTTGAAGACGCTCTTGGTCTCCGGCTCGCGTGCGTCGATCCGCTTGCGTGCCACCCCGTAGGCCTCGGGGTCATCGCCGCGCACCAGGGTCTCCCACACGTGGTAGTTCGTGAAGTAGCGGTGCTGGTTGTACGGCGGGTCGAGGTAGGCCAGGTCGACACGGGGCAGGGTCTGGACGGCCGTAGCCGCGTCGGCGCGCAGCGCCCGGCCGCTGCCCGGGATCAGAACGGGCGCACGAAGTCGCAACGGACGCAGAGCCCGAGGCGCCCATTTCTTGAGGTAGGCCATCTGGACGCCCACCGTGGAATCCACCCGATCGGCGGCCTCGACAAGCGAGGTCAGAAGGAGCGGCCGCAGCGGATCATCGCCGAACAGGTCATCGATCCCGGCCCGGATCGCATCGATGCGGCGGCCGTTGTCGGGATGGAAGTATCGGGCCTGGGTGCAGAACACGTCCGTGACGTACCCATCGAGTCCCGGCAACTCCCCCAGGCGCCGCAAGGCCTCGCCTAGGGCTTCAAGATCGACAGCCGCGGCGTCGGTTTCGATGTAACACTGCCCGAAAACCTCGGCGTAGGAGGCCGTGTCGACCGCGGTGGTGAACGCACCGCGGCGGCAGAACTCCTGCGCGACGCGGGTCGTCCCGGTGAAGAGATCGAGCGCGGTGGTCGCCTCGGCGGCGCCGAGAAGGCGTCCAAGGACGCCGACCAGCCGCCTCTTGGAGCCGAGGTACTTGATCACCTAGGACCCGTTACCCCTTCACGGCCCCCGCGGCGAAGGTGTCGCAGTTGGAGGGGTCCCCGGAGTTGTAGCCCTTGGCGAGCCAGAACTTCCGCATGGCCGACGAGCCGTGCGTCCACGCTTCGCGATCCACACGTCCGGTGGCGTTTTGCTGAATGCGGTCGTCCCCGACGGAAATGGCAGCGTCGACTGCCCGGTTGATGTCGTCCTGCGTGAGCGACGCGATGGGGCTGTTCGGATCGGCGGTGGCGTTGGCGAGCCAGGACCCCGCGAAGCAGTCGGCCTGCAGCTCAAGCTTCACCGAGCCCGAGGCGGGACCGGTGGAGCGGTCGGCTTCCGCCTGCTGCATCGTGCCGATCAGCTTGCTGATGTAGTGACCGTACTCGTGGGCGATGACGTAGGCCTCAGCGGCGTAGCCGCCCTCGGCGCCCAGCTGCTTGGTGAGAATCTGGAAGAACGACGTGTCGAGGTAGACCTTGTTATCGGTCGGGCAGAAGAAGGGCCCCACGGAGTTGCTGGCCTGGCCACAGGGGGTGTCCAGCACGCCGGAGTAGGTGACGGTCTGGGTGTTTTGGTAGCCCTGCAGCTGCGTCTTCCAGTAGGCCTGGATCGAGTTGGTGTAGGCCACGAACCGACAATTCTGATCGGTTTGGATGCTGGCGCCCGTCGTGCACTGCGCGTACGGGTTCGCCGCCGATGTCGACGCGGGTGTGGTGGTGCCCGTCAGATCGCCAGGGTTAAACCCGAAGACCAGCGACAAGATGAGGATGAGAACGCCGCCAATGCCGCCGACAGCGATCTTTCCGCCGGTGCCGCCAGCAAAACCGCCACCGCCGGACATCTGCGAGGGGTCAAGCCGGGCCTGATCGTTGAATTGCACTCTGTACCTCCAGCGCTGACGTGCGACGCAGCGAGTCTAACGGCAGGTGGCTAAGTCATGGCGCACCGTGGGCGACTCAGCCCCGATGCGCCGCGGGTGGGTGATGATGGACGCGTGAAGATCGTAGGTGTGGCTATCCCCGGAGGCACCCCTGTGTTCTCACGGACGCTTGCCCACGGCGCTGATCCTCACCGCGTGGCGTGGGAGCTTGGCTTTCGCATCCAGCGCCCCCTTTCGGTCGTGGGACGCGGCGACGAGCTGGCGCTCACCGTGCTGGTGACTCCTCATCAACGAAGCGTGGCCGTCTTGCCGCCGCAGCGCATCCGTTCCATGGATCCCGGGTTGCGCCTCGACCGGGGCGTCACGCCGGTCCGGCGCCAACGGATCGCCGCCTACGCGATCGTCGTGTCGTCCGCGGGCCTGCTCGCCACCGAGTTTTCCGATCGGACGGCCGTGCCGGGCCTGTGGGGACTGCCGGGGGGCGGGATCGATCCGGACGAGGTCCCCGCGCAAGCGGTTCAACGCGAGGTCTTCGAGGAGACGGGCCAAGACATCGAGCTGGTCTGCCTGCTCGATCTGCAGACCGATCATTGGATCGGCCGCGCCCCCTCGGGGGCCATCGAAGACTTCCACGCCGTGCGGATCATCTACGCGGCGCTCTGCCCCGAACCCAGCGAGCCTGTCGTGCATGACGCCGGAGGCACGACAGCCTCCACCCGGTGGGTGGAGGCTGCGCATTGGGCCGATCTGCCCTGGGCAACCGGGGTGCGGACGCTGCTCGAGCGCCACCTGCCCCGGTTGCTGGGCTAGACCTGGGTTAGTTACTGCGGAAGTACGAAAGGATCCGCAGCAGTTCGGTGTAGAGCCAGACCATGGTCACGGTGAGGCCAAAGGCGGCCCGCCACGACTCGGACGCCGGGGCGCGATTCGCGACACCCCGCTCGACGATGTCGAAGTCCCACATCAGGTTCATCACGGCGAGCACGATGCCGACGAGAGAGGCGATCACTCCGAGGAGGCTGAAGCCACCCACGCCGCGAAGACCCAGGTTGATGCCGAACATCGACAACACCATGTTCAAAAGCATGACGCCCGCGAAGGACGCAGTGCCGATGAAGACCATCCGACGGAACTTCGGAGTGACCTTGATCTGGAAGTACTTGTAGGAGGCCAGCGTCACGCCGGCCGCGAGGAACGTCCCCACCACGGCCTGAATGACGATGCCGGGGTACCTCAACTCGAAGACCTTAGACAGCGCACCGATGAAGAGGCCCTCAATGGCGGCGTAAGCGATGACGGCGGCCGGGTTGATCACCCGGCGCATGGTCACGAAGAGCACGGCCACGAAGCCGACGATTCCCGACACGATCATCGCGGGGTAGATCACCGTGAGTGGCAACAGCGCCATGGTCGCGGCGGCAGTCGCGGCGAGGACGCCCATGGTGATGGCCGACTTGGTGATGACGTCGTCCAGGGTCATGAGGGGGCCCGCAGCCTGCGGGACGTAGGCCGACGGATCCGCCGGGTACCCGGGCTGACCCGGGAACGCCTGCTGCTGGCCCGGGTAGGGGGCGTAGCCCTGCGGCTCGAAGGCGCCGGGCCGGGTCAAGACGGGATTGCTGCTGGCCATTTTCAGGTCACAAGCCTTTCGTGAAGTACGAGGAGTATTACTTACAACGTCCATTGTGCCTGGTTGCTTCCCAAGCCAGGCCAGGGAGAGCCCTGAACGTACCCCGGATGGGACTCGAACCCACGCTGGAGCGGGTTTAAGCCGCTTGCCTCTGCCGATTGGGCTACCGGGGCGTAGCACGTTGAGTCTAGGACGGACTCTCCTCGTCGAGCATGCCGAGGATCATGCCGTCCAAGATGTCGGTCTCGCTGATGAGCAGCGGGACGTTCAGCCGTGCCGCAATCCGGGCCACGACGAGGGCTCCGGCGCAAATCACGTCCGCCCGCTTGGGGACCATCGTCGGGAAGTCGCGGACCTCCGCCACGGGCATCGCCAGCAACCGGTCGGCGAGGGCCGTGACGTCGCCGGGCGCCATCGTCGAGTGGTGGACGCGCGCCCGCTCATAGGTGGGCAGGTTCTGGTGGAGGGCCGAGAGGGAGGTCACCGTGCCGCCGACACCGATCCAGGTGCGGACGGCCGCCAGATCGAGACCCGTGCCGTCGAGCAGGGCGTCGATGTGCGCCGCGGCCGCCGCGATCTCGGGGACTGTCGGCGGATCGGAGTGCAAGAACCGCTCGCGCACGCGGACGCTCCCCACCTGGATCGAAACCCCGGCCTCAACGGCGCCACCTCGGCCCACGACCAGTTCGGTGGAACCGCCGCCGACGTCGATGACCAGCACCGGTTCGGGCGGCGCGGCGAGGCTGGCGAGGGCGCCGCGGAACGACAACCACGCCTCCTCCTCGCCGGGGATGATCTCGGCGGGCACGCCCACACGCTCCTGCACGCCCGTGAAGAAGGCCTCACGGTTGCGGGCGTCCCGGGCGGCGGCGGTGGCCACGAAACGGGTCCGTTCGACCCCTGTTGCCTTGATCTCCGCGGCGAAGTCGGCGACGGCGTCCAACGTGCGCGCCAGCGCGTCGGGGGCGAACTCGCCGGTGGCGTCCACCCCCTGCCCCAACCGGGTCAGGTGGAGGCGCCGGTCGATGTCGGCGAGCGTCCGATCGGGACGCACCTCGGCGATCAGCAGCCGGACGGAGTTGGTGCCGCAATCGATAGCCGCGAGCTTCATGCCGCACCTCCCAAGCAGGGACGCTCCCAAAAGTCACCGAGGGCGGCGAGCGCCTCATCGCCCAGCGGATTGACGCCCGGACCGGCCGCCAGCGAATGCGCGACCAGCACGTGCAGGCATTTCACCCGCGTGGGCATTCCCCCAGCGCTGATGCCGTCGAGCGCCGGGGCCTCCCCCAGCGCCAGCCGATCGGCCAAATACGCCTCGTGCGCCCGCTCGTACTCCGCCGCGAGCGCCGGGTCGGCCCCGATGCGCTCGGTCATCTCGGCCATCAGGCCTTGCTCTTCAAGCGTGGCGACGGCCGAGTTGGCCCGCGGGCAGGTCAGGTAATAGGTGGTGGGGAACGGCGTGCCGTCCTCCAGCAGGGGACGCGTCGCCAGGACGGCTGGCTTCCCGCAGGGGCAGCGCCAGGCCACGCCCGCCACGCCGCGCGGGGCACGGCCAAGCTGGGCGAGGACGATCTCTCGGTCGGCCTCGGTGAAGGTTTCCACGGGCGTCGGCCTCACTTCGCGGGGGTCGGGGCGTCCGCGGCGGCGATGGAGCCCGCCATCCGGTTCCACCACTGCGTTGGGTATTCGTTGGTGGGCAGGGTGCGCGTCGAATCGATCGACACGCCGGTGCCGATGGGCTTGCCGTCGGGGCCGAGCACGCGGTAGCCGATCTCGCCGGGCATCACCCAGCCGAACCTGTCGCGGGCTTGCGCCTTGACGTATTCGGGGTCCTGCCATCGGGCGATCTCGTCGTTCAAGTTCGCGATCTCGGCGGTGCGTTCGTTGATCTGCTGCTGGGTGAGCGCCAACTGCCGCTGCTGATCGAGGTAGATGCGCAACGAGTTGGCGTACGCCAGGGCCAGCACCACGAGCACGGCGAGCAGGATCAACGCCCGACGCGTGAGCGCCAAGCCGTTGGGCAGTTTCGGGAGTCGGCGTCCGAGGGCCTTGGCGGACCCTTCGACAGGACGCGAACCGGTCCGGGTGCGTCGTGGGACGCGACCCGGACCGGTCGGAGTGCGTGCGTCGCGACGGGAATCGCGCGCCATCAGTCCTTGGCCTTCATCAGGTCAAGGATAAGGGGATCAGGCCTTGAACCTCGGGAAGGCGGACGCACCGGCGTAGGCCGCCGCGTCGTCCAGGTCCTGCTCGATGCGCAGCAGCTGGTTGTACTTCGCCACGCGCTCGGTACGAGCGGGGGCGCCGGACTTGATCTGGCCACAGCCGAGGGCGACGGCCAGGTCGGCGATCGTGGTGTCCTCGGTCTCGCCGGAACGGTGGCTCATCATGGAACGGAAACCGTTGCGGTGGGCCAGGTTGACGGCGTCGATCGTCTCGGTGAGGGAGCCGATCTGGTTGACCTTGACGAGCAGGGCGTTGGCGGCCTTGGTGTCGATGCCCTTCTGGAGCAGCTTCACGTTGGTCACGAACAGGTCGTCGCCGACCACCTGGATCTTGTCGCCCAGCTTCGCGGTGAAGGCGATGAAGCCGTCCCAGTCAGCCTCGTCCATCGGGTCCTCGATCGAGACGATCGGGTACTTGGCGACGATCTCGGCGTAGTAAGCCACCATCTCGTCGGACGACTTCTTGCCGCCCTCGAAGTTGTAGGCGCCGTCGGAGTAGAACGAGGAGGCAGCCACGTCGAGCGCGAGCCCGACGTCCTTGCCCGGCTTGTAGCCGGCCTTCTCGATGGCGATGCAGATGTCGTCCAGCGCCGCGGCGTTGGAGGGCAGGTTGGGGGCGAAGCCGCCCTCGTCGCCCAGGCCGGTGGCCAGGCCCTTGCCCTTGAGGACGCTCTTGAGCGCGTGGTAGACACCGGCGCCCATCTCGAGGGCCTCGGCGAAGGAGCCGGCGCCGATCGGGGCGATCATGAACTCCTGGATGTCAACGTTGGAGTCGGCGTGCGCCCCACCGTTGAGGATGTTCATCATCGGGACGGGGAGCAGATTGGCCGTCGGACCACCGAGGTAGCGGTACAGCGGGAGGCCAGCGGACTCGGCAGCGGCATGCGCCACGGCCAGGGAGACACCGAGGATCGCGTTGGCGCCGAGCTTGGCCTTGTTGGGCGTGCCGTCCAGGTCGATCATCGTGTCGTCGAGGAGACGCTGCTCGGAGGCCTCGAAACCGAGGACCTCGGGGCCGATCTGCTCTTGGACGTTCTCGACGGCCTTCAGGACGCCCTTGCCGCCGTAGCGCTTGGCGTCGCCGTCGCGCAGCTCGTGGGCTTCAAGAATGCCGGTGGAGGCGCCGGACGGGACGGCAGCGCGCCCCTCGGAGCCATCGTCCAGAACGACCTGGACCTCAATGGTGGGATTTCCGCGGGAGTCGAGGATCTCACGTGCGTCGACGAACTCGATGCTTGCCACGATTCATGCCTTTCGAATGGGGGCTGATTGACGTAACCCACCCTAGCGAAGCAAGGCGTCATCGCTTCAAGCGTTCACGGAACCGTTAGTTCGGTTCCAACTCTGTGGTGGTGATAGTCGCCTCCAGGCTGCGGAGGG
Source organism: Micropruina sp. (assembly GCA_016716635.1). Lineage (GTDB taxonomy): Bacteria > Actinomycetota > Actinomycetes > Propionibacteriales > Propionibacteriaceae > JADJVZ01. Next base: position 102,087 of record JADJVZ010000011.1, on the reverse strand, counting down.
CCGCCCGCAGGGCTTGTTCCGGGTCGATGCCGGAGGCCTGGGCGCGGGCCGCCAGCGCGAGCAGCGCTCGCCCGGCCTCGGCCTCGTCGAGGGGCTCGGATGCCAGAGCGAGGGTGAGGCCGTGAGAGCGAGCCCGAGAAATCACCTTGTGGGCCCGGGCGAGCGCCGACAGGCGGGTCGGGATGCCGTCCAACGAGGACGTCCGCTGCTTCTCGGCCCGCTTGCGGGCCTCCCAACTGCCCATCAGGTCCTCGGGGATAGCACCGTCGCCGAAGACGTAGGGGTGGCGCGCCACCAGCTTGTCGGCGATACCCTGCGCCACGTCCTCGATGGTGAAGCGCCCCTCTTGGGCTGCGATCTCGGCGTGAAAGACCACCTGCAATAACAAATCGCCGAGTTCCTCTTGGAGATCGGTGTCGTCGCCCGCCTCGATGGCGTCAACGACCTCGAGGGTCTCCTCGACCAAGTAGTGGACGAGCGACAGGTGGGTCTGCTCGGCGTCCCAAGGGCAGCCGCGCCGGAGTTGGTGCATGACCTCGATCAGCCGCGCGACCTGCGGCTCGGCCATGTCAGCCGTTGGTGCTTGCGGTGGCCGTCGCGGGCGCCAGCTTCGAGAGCGCGCCACCGTTGGGCATGAGCGCGTAGTCGGGCCCCGACCAGGTTCCGAAGCGCGGGTTCACGGTCACCGAGACGTCCTGGACGCCATCGATGAACGCCTCGGAGGACATTTGTGCGGCGATGACCGACTGGTCGGCCAGAGCGTTGACGAAGTCTTTCGCGGCCGGATCTTCGGCGATCTTGGCCAAGGTCTGGGAGCTGGCGATGACCTGTTGGCGCTGGATGTCACTCACCGTGACCCCATTCGCGTCGGCGACCACCTTGGCCACCTTCGCCTGGAGCCACGCATTGGTGATCGAGAGCGACGCGGTCCGAGCGCTGGTGGGCGGCAGGATGGCGACGACGGCAGGGGTGACCGCATCAATCTGGGCCTGGGTGATCGACTGGCCATTGACCACGGCAACATCGTTGGGGTTACCTGAGGCGCACCCGGCGAGGAGCACAACGACCCCCGCAGCGGCTGCCAGACGCTTGGCGAGCTTCATGACCACTCCTTCGTCGCGGCCACACGGCCGACGCCCGCGATCTTACGCCACCTTGCGGGGCCGACCGGCCGAGATACACGCGCGTGACCCTTGCCGGATCTACTGCCACGCATGACTCTTAGGACATGAGCAATGGTGCTCATCCGTGTGAGGGGAGAACTCCATGAGCTGGGATCACACCTATGACGTGGTGGTCGTCGGATCAGGGGCCGCCGCATTCGCCGCAGCCGTGACCGCAGCGGACGCCGGACTGTCGGTCGTGATGCTCGAAGGCACCGATCGCTGGGGCGGCAGTAGCGCGATGTCCGGAGGCGGCATGTGGCTGCCGAACAACCCGCTCATGCAGTCCGACGGCGCCGGGGATTCCCGCGAGGAGGCTCTCGCCTACCTCGAGCGGACGGTCGGCGATGCCGGTCCGGCCACCTCCCGCGCTCGCAAAGAGGCCTTCGTGGACGGCGTGGCACCCATGGTGACGATGGTCCAACGGCTGGGCATGCGCCTCTCCCGGGCCGCCGACTATCCCGACTATTACCCCGAACTGTCGGGCGGCAAGATCGGACGCGCCCTCGAAGTCGAGCCCGTGGACGTCCGCACCCTCGGTGACTGGTGGGGCACCTCGCGCGGGCAGGACGGCGTGCCCGCACCCATGAAGACGGATGACTTCTGGCTGCTCCAGCGGGCCTGGTCCACGCCCTCGGGCATGGTCCGCGGGGCGCAGGTCATGGGCCGGGTGGCAGGCATGCTCGTCCGCCGCCAGCGACTCGTGGGCATGGGCGCTGCCTTGATGGCCTCCTTCCTCACGATCGCGCAGCGCCTGGAGATTCCGCTGTGGCTCTCCTGCCCAGTGACTGAGTTGGTGGTCGAGGAGGGCCGCGTGGTGGGCGTCCGCGCCACCCGAGATGGCCACGACATCACCGTCGCGGCCACCGGCGGCGTCGTCCTGGGCAGCGGCGGGTTCGACCACAACCAGGAGTGGCGCGAGCGCTACCAAGGGGTGGACGGGCGCGCCTCGTCCGGCTCCAAGGGCAACCGGGGCACCGTCCACGCGTTGGCCCAGCAGATCGGCGCGGCGCTAGACCTCATGGACGACGCCTGGTGGGGCGGCTCGGTTCCGCCGGCCACCGCGGACAGCTCGCCGGCCTTCCTCGTGAGCGAACGCTCGGTGCCGCATTCGATCATCGTGGACGCCGCGGGCGACCGGTTCGCGAACGAATCGGAGAGCTACGTCGACCTCGGCCATCACATGCTCAACCACCCGGTTAAGGGACGGTTCTGGATGGTCTCGGATGCCCGCCACGCTCACCGCTACCTGCGCTCGTACGCCATTGATCCGAAGGTGATCAAGGCGATGTTCGATGCCGGGATCATGATCAAGGCCCCGACGCTCGGCGCGCTCGCGACCGAGATCGGCGTGGATGCCGCGCGGCTCCAGGCCACCGTCGACCGCTTCAACGGCATGGCCCGCACGGGCATCGACCACGAGTTCGGGCGCGGTAACTCGGCCTACGACCGGTACTACGGCGATCCGCTGTGCCACCCGAACCCGAACCTCGGAACGATCGAGAAGGGACCCTTCACGGCCCTCGAGATCGTCGCGGGCGATCTCGGCACCAAGGGCGGCATCCTCACCGACGAGCACGCTCGGGCGCTGCGGGAGGACGGCTCCGTGATCGACGGCTTGTACGCGGCGGGCAACTGCTCGGCGGCGGTCATGGGCCATACCTATCCGGGCCCCGGCGCCACGCTGGGCCCGGCCACCGTCTTCGGCCACCTGGCCGCGCGCCACATCGCAAAGGGCAATCGATGAAGATCCAAGGCAAAGTGTTCGTCGTCACGGGCGGCGGAAACGGCATCGGACGCGAGGTCGTCCTCACGCTTCTGCAGAAAGGGGCGCGCGTTGCCGCGGTCGACCTCAGCGACGAGCGTCTCGCGGAGACTGCCGCTATCGCGAAGGCCGGCGACCGGCTCAGTACCCATGCGCTCAATGTCACCGACCGGGAGGCCGTCGCGGCCCTGCCTGGACGCGTTATCGCGGTCCACAAGAACGTGGACGGGCTGTTCAACGTGGCGGGGATTATCCAAAAGTTCGTCCCGATCGACGACCTGGCGATCGAGGATATCGAGCGGGTGATGGCGGTGAACTTCTGGGGCGTCGTCTACATGGTGAAGGCGTTCCTGCCCGTGCTCCAGACCCGCCCCGAGGCGTCCATCGCGAACGTGTCGAGCATGGGTGGGTTCGTCCCGGTGCCCGGACAGACCGCCTATGGCGCCAGCAAGGCCGCGGTGAAGTTGTTCACTGAAGGCTTGGCCTCCGAACTGCGCGGGACGAACGTCAAGGTGACGGTGATCTTCCCCGGCGCCATCGCCACGAACATCACCCAGAACAGCGGGGTGGACATCCCCGGCGGGGCGACGCAGGCAGATGCCGCAGCCTCCTCGCACAAGACCACGTCCCCCGCCGTCGCGGCCGCCACGATCATCGAGGCCGTGGAGAAGGGCCAATACCGCGTGACCGTCGGCAGCGACGCCACATTCCTTGACCGGCTCACCCGCCTCGCCCCCGAGCGTGCCATGAAGCTGATCGCCGACCAGATGAGCGACCTGCTGAAGCCGGCGAAAAGCTAGACCGGCCGCGACGAACGCCAGCCTTGAATGATGGTGTTGATTGACAGGGCAGGGCGCCCAGTAAATCAACACCATCTTTCTGGACCGAGGCCAATGCCCTCGATTGGCACGGCCCTCACTGCTCGTCCGCGAGCTCCGCGAGCATGGGCGCGATCCGGGCGCGGACGGCACCCATCGCCTCGGCGTAGGTGGTGAAAGGCGGCCGCGTTCCGGCCAGCCTCGGTACGACGCGGTTGTAAGTGTCGGCCCAGCCGGGCCCGGGCTCGGGCAAGTCGCGTGGGATGACCATGTTGCGGCGTTCATATTGGACGCGGAGGGCCTCTTTGAGGATGGGGAGGTTGAATTCCAGTTGGTCGACAATCAGGGCCGCGTCATATAGGTCGTGATACCGCGTCGAGTGGCCTCGCCCATAGTCCTGGTACATGGCGCACAACTTGTCGGCGAGCTGATTCTCGATGGGATACAAGGCGAACGAAAATTGGTTGGGATAGCCCGGAATGGAGGCCTCCGTGTGGATCACCTCACGCACTGGGTCGGCATTGAGAATCACCGAGCCAGACACATCCACAGAAAAGGTGGCGACCTCAAGGTGCCCATCTGCCAGCGCCACGACCTTAACGCGAGCGATGTCCAGGTGACCCTCGGTCACTGTGCCTGTCGATCGGACCGTGAACGTGTAGCGCCCGACCGTGGCACCGTCCATTTGGACGACCAGTAGCTCGGCGCTTGCGGCCGCATCATCAGGGGTATCGAGAAAGAGGTCGAGATCCTTGGTTGCGCGCGGCGATCTGAGGCGGCAGATCAGGTGGGACCCACCCTTGAGGACCCAGCTGGGGTGCTGACCAAGGCGTCCCAGGAACTGCATCCGGAAGAATTCGTTGAAGGCAGCCCCCGGATCTGCTGGACGCACGTTCTTCATGCGTTGTTTCAGGCTTTGATGGGTGGGTGCGGGGGCGAGTTCGGGCATAACTGCGAGCAGAATCGGCGATTTGGAGACTTCGGCCGCCGGCATGCGCCCGGCAGCGATGGCATCACGGGTGGCGGCGAGCACATGTGCGTGCTCCCACCGTTGGGCCAGATCTTCTAGTGTTCGGCGCACGCTGGTCACGGGGAGCCCATCGACCCACGTGATCTCTCGCTCATGGAGTCGGCGTCGGTGGGCGATCACGGGCGTCTTGGGAGCGTGCCGCAACCGCCGCTCCGCGGTGAGATGAACGCCTCCGGGAGGGAGGTCGCCAATGCCGTACACCAAGGCGGCGCTCTCATCAGAGACGACAATGGGGACCGGATCGTCGCGGCGTTGCCATGCCTGACGGGTCGGGTCAAAGGCCAGCCATTCAGCCCGGATGTCTTCGATTTCGTCTCCCGCGGCGCCGCCGTGCATCGCGTATACCCCGTGCCGAACCCTGCGCAGCAGACCTCGGTCAACAGCCCGAGAGAGGTCCCGAGGGATCACCCCTTCTTTGGCCGCCTGGGCGGTGGTGACCAGGCCCCATTGCCCGAGCGCCACCGCACCCAGGACGTCCAACATCTCACCCGCTCGCATGACACAAAACTACCACCGTATGTCCTTTTTGTGTCACGCCCAGAGCGGGCCTGGCTGCGAGGGAACGCCGACGCGACCAACCGTCGAATCGCAAGTTCAACTATCGCCTCGAGGATGGTGTTGATTGACAGCGGAACGTCCTCAGTAGATCAACACCAACATTTCTACCAAGCTGAATCGAGGAGTGCTGCCTCGCCAGATATGCGCTTGCGACCACAACTACGAGGCCCCGAGATCGCAGCATGAGGCCTCATGGTGGGGCAGAATCCGAACGTGCACGAATCGAAGGTGGCCGCCACGGGGATGCTCCTCGCCGAGGTGCTAAGCGTCCTGCAGGCATTGAGCGAGGCAGGGTGTCGCTTCTGGTTGGAGGGTGGCTGGGGAATCGATGCACTGGTGGGTTACCAGACTCGCCCCCACCGGGATCTCGATGTTGACGTCGATGCTCGTGATGAAACCCTGACACTGTCCGTCCTGGCCGACCTTGGCTACACAATCGAGACCGACTGGCGCCCAAACCGGGTGGAGTTGGTGTCTCCCGGGCGAGGGTGGGTCGACGTGCATCCCCTCCAGTTCCACGAGAGCGGCGACGCGCGTCAGGCAGCGTTGGGCGGCGGCTGGCACGATTTTCACCTGTCGTACTTCACCCAGGGCAGGTTCGGCGACTTCTCGATCCCCTGCGTGTCCGCTGCGGCCCAGCGACATTTCCGCGAGGGCTACGAGCTTCGCGAAGTCGACAAGCACGACCTCGGGCAACTGGACGCCCTCATCCCCGCGAGCCCTGACGCTGCCACCACCTAAGACGAGCCTGTTTCATTGTCCGCCACGAGCTTCCGCAGCACGGGAGCCCCGAAAGCTACCCTCAGGGCATGGGCGACGAGCACGTGAGGCAGCTAATCATCGACCGACGCCAGACGACGGGCCACCCCATCGTGGTGGGCGTTTCGGGGTTCGGTGGGTCCGGCAAGTCGACGCTCGCCAGGGCGCTGGTCGAGCAGGTGCCCGGTGCGGTCAGGATGCGCGGGGACGACTTCCTCGACCCGGTGCGCTCGCATCAACGCTCCTCGGACTGGGACGGCGTCGAGCGCGAGCGGCTTGCGTCCGGGGTGCTGCGCCCCTTCCGTGAGGGACGACCGAGCACCTTCCGCCGCTTCGACTGGGGCACGCGCAGCCTCGGCACACCCGAGCCGGTGCCGACGGCCGAGGTGCTGGTCGTGGACCTGATCGGACTGTTCCACCCCGACGTACTCGACGCCTTGGACCTACGGATCTGGTGCGACGTCGACCTGGAAACCGCGACCGCTCGCGGGCTGGCCCGCGACGCCGTGCTCGGGCGTCGGCATGAGCACCTCTGGCACGAGGTCTGGGTGCCCAACGAGAGAGATTTCGCTGCCACCTTCGCCCCCAAGGCCACCGCTCAGGTGCTCTTCAACGGGTGACCCTGTGACAGGCGACACGTGGCCCCTGCCCCCACAACCATGGTCCCACCCGTCCCTCTATGTCCACGTTGCTTGCGTTCGTCGTCCTTGCTGCCGCTATATCGCAAGCAACGACGACGAACGCAAGCAACGTCGGGAGGGATGGCTGCGGGGTGCGTTGGCAGGTGGGGCTGAGGGAGGGGCCCAAGGGCCGCAGAGCTACGGACCGAAGATGTCCTTCAGGACGCCGGTCGCCCAGTCGAGTAGCGGGACGTCCGCGACGGGCGGACCCACGATCGGGCGCTCCATCGGACGCGGGACCAGGATGAACCCGGCCGCCTTGCGGACGATCGACCCCGGATACAACCGGTTCAGCCGCAGCTCGCGCGATTCGGTGAGGTGCGCCGGGGCGAACCGGATCGCCGGACCAGCGAGCACCACCTCGGCGACCCCCACCGAACGGGCCAGCAACCGGAACCGGGCCACGGCCAGCAACGCCTGCACCGGGGCTGGCGGAACGCCGTAGCGGTCGACGAGTTCGGCCTGCACCGCATCGATCTCGTCGTCGGTACGGACGGCGGCCAACCGCTTGTACATCTCCAAGCGGAGTCGCTCGGATTCCACGTAGTCGATCGGCAGGTGCGCCTCGACGGGCAACTCGATGCGCATGTCGGGCTCGGGTTCGGGGGCGTCCCCGCGGTAGTCGGCGACGGCCTCCCCCACCAGACGCAGGTACAGATCAAACCCGACGTCGGCGATGTGCCCGGACTGCTCAGCGCCCAGCATGTTGCCCGCGCCGCGGATCTCGAGATCCTTCATGGCGATCGCCATGCCCGAACCGAGATCGGTGTTCGTGGACATCGTGGCGAGCCGGTCGTGCGCCGCATCGGTGAGCGGCTTCTCCGGCGGATAGAGGAAGTAGGCGTAACCGCGATCGCGGCCGCGGCCGACGCGCCCCCGCAACTGGTGCATCTGCGACAACCCGAGGGTGTCCGCGCGCTCGATGAGCAAGGTGTTGGCCGACGACACGTCCAACCCCGACTCCACAATCGTGGTGCAGACCAGGACGTCGATCCGACGCTCCCAGAAGTCGACCATGACCTGCTCGAGGACGTGCTCGTTGAGCTGCCCGTGAGCCACCGCGATGCGCGCCTCGGGGATGAGCTCGCGCAGGTGCGCGGCGGCCTTCTCGATCGAGGTGACCCGGTTGTGGATGTAGAACACCTGGCCCTCGCGGGCGAGTTCGCGGCGGATCGCGGCCCGCACCTGGGCGTCGTCGTAGGGTCCGGCGAAGGTCAGCACCGGATGGCGCTCCTCGGGCGGGGTGGTGATGACGCTGAGCTCGCGGATGCCGGTGATCGCCATTTCGAGCGTCCGCGGGATGGGGGTCGCGCTCATCGACAGCACGTCGACGTTGAGGCGCATCTTCTTGAGTTGCTCCTTGTGCTCGACGCCGAAGCGCTGCTCCTCGTCCACGACGACGAGGCCGAGATCCTTGAACACCACCTCGTTGCTGAACAGGCGGTGGGTACCGACGACCACGTCGACAGACCCGTCCGCGAGACCGGCGATAACCTTCTTCGACTCGGCCTCGGTGGAGAACCGCGACAGGGCGGCCACCGTGACCGGGAAGCCTGAGTAGCGGTCGGCAAACGTCTGGAAGTGCTGCTGGACGAGCAGCGTGGTGGGCACCAGAATCGCGACCTGCTTGCCGTCCATCACGGCCTTGAACGCGGCCCGGACGGCGATCTCGGTCTTGCCGTACCCGACATCGCCGCAGATCAGGCGATCCATGGGCACTTCGCGTTCCATGTCGGCCTTGACCTCGGTGACCGCCGAGAGCTGATCAGGGGTCTCGACATGCGCGAAGGAATCTTCCAGTTCGCGCTGCCAGACGGTGTCCGGTCCGAACGCGTGCCCCTTCGACCCCTGCCGCGCGGCGTAGAGCTTGATGAGCTCCGCTGCGATCTCGCGGACGGCCTTACGTGCCCGCGCCTTGCGCTTGGCCCAATCGGCGCCGCCCAACTTGTCGAGCGAGGGCGCCTCCCCGCCGACGTAGCGGGTGATGAGGTGCAGTTGATCCATGGGGATGTAGAGGCGATCGCCCGGCTGCCCCCGCTTCGAAGGCGCGTATTCGACCACCAGGTACTCCCGGACGGCCCCCGCCACACTGCGCTGGGTCATGTCGAGGTAGCGTCCGACGCCGTTGGTCTCGTGGACGATGTAGTCGCCGTGCTTGAGTTCCAGCGGATCGATCTGCTGCTTGCGCTTGGCCGGCAGGGCCTTGGACGGACGAATGTCGTCGCGCTGACCGGAGAGATCCGCGGCGGTGATGAGGGAGAACCGGATCGCCTCGTCGCGGAAGCCGTGGCGAAGATCCGCCACCGTGACAACCACGAGCCCCGACGGTGGAGGTTCGGGCAGGCTCTCCATGAGGCGGGCCGGGATGTCCGTCCCGCTCAGCACCTCGACCATGCGGCGGGCTAGGCCCTCGGAATCGGCCACCAACACGACGCGCCAACCGTCCGCGACGGCCTTGCGCACGTCCTCGAGGGCGGCCTCGGTGTCGCCGCGGTAAACCGAGGCTTGCGTGGCTTGGACGGTGCGAGCGTCCACGGTGTCGCGGATCTCGGGCAGCACCAAGGCCTCGCCGTCGTCGTCCTCCTCGGGCGCCAGTTCGGGAGCCGCAGCGAACGGTGAGAGCGTCCACCAAGAGAGACCGCGACCCAAAGCGGTCGTCCGCACGTCACCCAGTTCGCGGTAGCTCGCGGCGCCCAGATCGATAGGAGCCTGGCCGCCGTCGCCGGCCGCGGCCCACGAGGCGCGCAGGAACTCGGCCGAGGTTTCGACCAACTCGTGGGCGCGGGAGCGGACGCGCTCGGGTTCGGCCACGACCACCGTCGAGTTCGCCGGGAGCGCCTCGACGAGCAACTCCAGCCGGTCGACCAGCACCGGGGAGAGCCCCTCCATGCCATCGACCGCGTGGCCCTGAGCGATGCGCTCGAACAGTTCGAGGATGGTCGGATTCAACGTCTTGCGGGTGGCCAGTGCCGCGGCCCGGGAGCGGACGTCCGCGTTCAGCAGCAGCTCCCGACACGGCGACGCGACGATTTCGGGGAGCGATTCGGGGAAGGAGCGTTGATCCGCGACGGCGAACGGACGGATCTCGTCGACCTCATCACCGAAGAAGTCGATCCGGACGGGATGCTCCTCGGTGGGCGGAAACACGTCCACGATGCCGCCGCGGACGGCGAACTCGCCGCGGCGCTCCACGAGATCGACGCGGGTGTAGGCGGCGTCCACCAGGCGGCGGGCGACCTCGGTGACGTCGTGGGTCTCCCCCACCCGCAGGCGGACGGGCAGCAGATCCCCGAGGCCCGCGACCTGCGGCTGAAGCACCGCCCGGACGGGCGCCACGATGACCCGCGGCGGCGGCAACTCATCGTTGCCTGCGAGGCGCCGCAGCACGGCCAACCGGCGTCCGACGGTGTCGGAGCGGGGGCTCAACCGCTCATGCGGCAGCGTCTCCCACGCCGGGTAATAGGCGACCTCGTCGTGTCCGAGCAGGCTGGCCACGGCCGCGGTCAGGGTTTCCGCCTCGCGGAACGTGGAGGTGACCGCCAGCACGGGAGCGGTCGACCGGCTGGCCAGTGCCGCCACCAACAGCGGTCGCATCGCCTCGGGCGTGGTGAGATCGAGCGCCGGTAAGCGTCCGAGATCGTCCAGGCTGCGGGCGACGACGGGGTCGAGGGCAACCTGCTCGACAAGTCCGGCGAGGGTCATTTCTTGGAGTTCATCAGCACGAGGCCAGGCACCATGAACAAAGCGCTGAACAGGATTGACCCGATCAGCCGCTCGAACGCGAAGCCGCCGCCATCGCTCATCAGCCGCAGCACGGCTTGCAGGATCCCGAAAGCAGACGTGGATCCGACCACAACGAGTACCAATCCGACGATCCGCCGCCAGGTGGTCGGGCTGCTGGCCGGGTAGCTGCCATAGGGGCTTTGGGGACCTAACGGCTGGTAGGGGTTCGCCGAGGGGTACTGGAAAGGGCCCTGAGGCTGCATCGGATATTGCGGGGGGTACTGACCCGGGTACGACGCGGTTTGGCCGGGGTACCGGGCCGGCATTCCCGGATATTGCGCGGGCTGCTGACCCGGGAGGACGGCAGGCGCATAGGCCGCGCCCGGCTGAGGAGCATGAGGCCATTGGGGGGCTGGTTGCGGATAGGCCCCGGGTGCCGGTTGCGGCGGTCCTCCCTGGCCGTAACCCGGCTGTCCAAGCGGGCCCGGATAGGGGGCGCGCGGGTCGGTGCCAGTCACCGTGTCAGGCTACCAGCCACGCCCCGGGCCGGGCCTCGCCAAGGAACGTCGGTGCACCAGCCTGCGTCGCCACTGGTGATGGGCGTGGTTGCTGGCGACTATCACCGGCAACCTGGGCAGGTGCCAGCAAGGTGAATCTTCGGCCCGTCACGGGCGCCACCACTGGTCATTGGGGGGCACTGCGTGATAACTTTTGAAACGATTCATAGTTCTCATCGCGATCCCCTGGAGCACTTGTGACTACCCCGGCGACCCCGCTGCCCATCGTCAACACCCACGTGCACGTGCCGCCGAACTTCTCGGCCTACGCGACGCCCACGGACGTGATCGCCGAGGCCACGGCGCAAGGCGTCCGCGCGCTCGGGATTTCAAACTTCTACGACCAGCAGGTCTACCGCCGCTTCGGCGAGGAGGCGACCGCCGCGGGCATCGTGCCGCTCTACGGCCTGGAGTTCATCACTGCGGACGATGAGCTCGCGGCCGCCGGCAGCCTCGTGAACGACCCCGCCAACCCCGGCCGGGTCTACCTCTGCGGCAAGGGCATCGATCCGTTCCAGCACAAGTCGCCGCAGGCGGCGCGGACGGCCGCGCTGATCCGCAGCGGCAACGACCAACGCGCCCACGCCCAGGTTGAAGCCCTCGCCACCCATTTCGCGTCCCACGAGGTCCCGACCGACGTCACCCCTACCGGCCTTGAGGCCGCCGTCGCTGCCCGCGGCGACGTGCCGGCCGCCTGGGTCAGCCTGCAGGAGCGCCACATCGCCGGGGCCTTCCAGGAGGTCGTCACCGCGCTGCCCCCGGCCGACCAAATGGCCGCCCTGGAGCGCCTGTACGGACGGACGGCCAGCGCCGACCCCGCCGATGCCGGGGCCACGCAGGGAGAGATCCGGAGCAAGCTGCTCAAGTCGGGAGGCCCGGGATTCGTCCCCGAGGTGCCGCTCGACTTCGCGGACGCTCGCGCCTATGTCTTGGCGATGGACGGCATCCCCTGCTACCCGATCCTCGCCGACGGCGCCCCGGCGCTCAGCGCCTTCGAGTGGCCGCCGTCCCAACTCGCCGCCAACCTCAAAGCGCGCGGCATCTACGCTGCCGAGCTGATCCCGGTCCGCAACGCCTCCGCGATCGTGGACGCTTACGTTGAGGCCCTCACTGCCGCCGGGATCATCGTCATGGGCGGCACGGAGCACAACACCCCCGAGCGGATCCCGCTCGACCCGGCGTGCTCCGATGGTCCGCTCTCCCCCGCCGCCCGGCGCGCGTTCTACGACGGCACCTGCGTGGTGGCCGCCCACCAAGAGGCGGTCGCGGCCGGACGCCCCGGCTACGTAGACGCCGACGGCCTCGTCATCGGTGATGCCGCGGTCTTCGCCGCCCGCGGCGCCCAGCTCATCGAGGCGTGAGGAGTAGCGCCATGGAAACCCCCGTTTTGAACCAGCTCAGCCCCCGCCTGCGCGGGCTGCTGGGCACTGACTCGACCCCCGCCGTCGTGACGGCTGATCCCGCGATACGCACGGCGGATCGCCTGGCGGCCAGCGTGCCGTACCTCGTCCTGGACCCCGGCACCGATCTGGCTGGGCTTCAGGCGGCCATCGCGGTGTACCGCGCGGCCCACGGCGCCAACCCGGAAGGCGCGCTGGTCACCGGCGTCGCCGCGATGGGCTTCGGCCCCACCCGCGCCGCCGCCGACGCCGCGCTCGCGCGCCTCACCGGAGCGACCGTCGTGCCAGTCCCCGCGCCCCCGATCGGACGCCTGGCGGGCAAGGTCGCGATGGTGACCGGCGCCGCGCAGGGCTTCGGCCTCGGCATCGCCGAGCAGTTGCTCGCCCACGGCGCCAGCGTGATCCTGGCCGATCTCAACATCGAGGGCGCACGTTCACACGCGTCCCGCCTCACCGCCGAGCATGGCGCGGGCCGCGCGGACGCCGTCCGCATCGATGTGTCCGACCCCGACTCGTGCCAGGAGGCCGTCGCGGAGGCGGTCGTCCGGTATGGCGGGGTGGACGTCTTCGTGTCCAACGCGGGTGTGCTGCGTGCCGAGGGCGTGATGACCCAACCCGTGGCCGATTTCGACCTGGTCACCAACGTGAACTACCGCGGCTACTTCTTGTGCGTCCGCGCCATCGCCCCGGTGATGGCCGCTCAGCACGAGGCCGCCCCCGACAGCTGGCTGGACATCGTCGAGATCAACAGCAAGTCGGGGCTGGAAGGCTCCAAGCGCAACTTCGCCTATGCGGGCAGCAAGTTCGGTGGCATCGGCCTCACCCAAAGCTTCGCCCTGGAACTCGTCGAGGACGGCATCAAGGTCAACGCCCTGTGCCCCGGCAACTTCTTGGACGGCCCCCTCTGGTCGGACCCCGAGCGCGGCCTGTTCGTCCAATACCTGCGCGCGGGCAAGGTGCCCGGCGCCACCACCGTCGCGGACGTCCGACGGTTCTACGAGGCCAAGGTCCCCATGGGACGCGGTGCCTTGCCCACCGACGTCGCCAAGGCGCTGCTCTACGTCGTGGAGCAGACCTACGAAACCGGACAGGCCGTGCCCATCACGGGCGGCCAGAACATGCTGAGCTGAGAAGGAACCCCATGACCACCATTCCCGAAACACAGCACGCCATTCAGTTCGTGGGCGTCGACCAGATCGTGGTGAATCCCGCCAAGCCGGTCTACCCAGTCGGCCCTCACCAGATGTTGCTCAAGGTCGAGGCCTGCGGCATCTGCTTCTCTGACACCAAGCTGCTGCACGCGTTCGACACACATCCGCGTAAGACCGGCCTCGTGAGCGGCCTCTCACCTGAGGTGCTCGCGGAGATTCCGAGCTACGCGCCGGACGATCGTCCGACGACCCCGGGCCACGAGCCCGTGGGACGGATCGTCGTCGTCGGTGACCAGGTGACCCATTTCAAGGTGGGTGACCGGGTGCTGGTCCAAGCGGACTGGAAGCACCTGCCCACCGCGACCTCGAACGGTGCGTTCGGCTACAACTTCGAGGGCGCGCTGCAGGAGTACGCCCTCATCGACGAGCGCTGTGTCGTGGCTCCCTCCGGCGAGGAGTACCTGCTCCACGTCGCGGACGGCCCGTCGTCCGCGGCCATCGGGCTGATCGAGCCCTGGGCCACCGTCGAGGGCAGCTACGCCTGGCCCGAGCGTCACGCCCTGCTGCCCGGCGGACGCCTGCTGGTCGTCGCCGACCCCGGCGTGACCCCCTCGCACCTGGACGCCCTGATCGCGACGGCTACCCCGGCGTCGATCGCGACGCACGGCTGCAGCCTGCCCGGCGCCACGGCGCTGGACGACCTCGCCGCGGTCGCGCCGAAGCAGTTCGACGACATTGTCTACTTCGGCGCGGACGCCGATACCGCCGAACTTCTCGGGCCGCTGCTCGCCACTCGCGGCTACTGCAACGTGGTGCTCGGGGGCGTCCAGTTCGGGCGGCGCGTGAAGATCGATGTTGGGCGCATCCACTACGACTACATCCGCTACTGCGGCACCACCGGCTCAGATCCCGCCGACGGCTACGCCTGGATTCCAGCCACCGGGGAGATCCGTCCTGGTGACAGCCTCGCAGTGCTGGGGGCCGCTGGCCCGATGGGCCTCATGCACGTGATGCGCGCCGCCGTGTCGGGAGTCCCGGGGATCACCATCGACGCCACGGACCTCAGCGACGATCGGCTCGCCCACCTCGCCAAGGTCGTGGATCCGGCCGCGGCTGCGGACGGGGTGCGCGTGCGCTACGTGAACACCGGCGGCGTGCCCCTGCAGCCCGGTTATACGTTCGTGGTGTGCCTGGTGCCGGTGCCCGCGGTGCTCGCCCAGTCGGTCGATCTCGCCGGCCCCGGGGCCATCGTCAACGCTTTCGCGGGTGTCGCTGCCGGAACGCTGGTGGAGCTCGACCTGCAGCACGTGATCGCCGACCACGTGTTCATCCTGGGCACCTCCGGCTCGGAGAACACCGACATGGCGACCGTCCTGCGCAAGATCGAATCCGGCCGCCTCGACACGACGATTTCGTTGGACGCCATCACTGGCATGGCGGGCTTCACCGACGCCATCAACTCGGTCATCAATCGGACGTCCGGCGGCAAGATCATGGTCTTCCCGATGCTGCACGACATGGGGTTGGTCCGCCTGGCAGAGCTTCCGGACGTCATGCCCGAGGTGGCCGCGGCCATGGACAACGGGCGCTGGACACCTGCCGCCGAGGCAGCGCTGCTCCGCCTCAAGGGCTGAGGCTCAGGAGTTGAACTTGTTCTGAGTGGCCTGGAGGCCCTCGAGGATCAGGCTCTCGACCGCGTCGGCGGCGCGTCCAACCTCGAGCGCCACCTCTTCGCGGAGGGCGGCCGGAAAGTTGGTGAGGACGAAATCGGCGGGCTCTTGGCGTCCGGGCGGGCGGCCGATGCCGAACCGGACGCGGAAGAAGTCGCCCGTCCCAAGGTGGGACCGCATGGACTTCAGCCCGTTGTGGCCGTTGTCGCCGCCGCCGAATTTGAGCCGCAGTTGCCCGAAGTCGATGTCGAGTTCATCGTGGACGGCGATGATGTGGTCGGGCTTGACCTGGAAGAACCGGGCCACCTTGGCGACCGACGACCCGGACTCGTTCATGTAGGTGCGCGAGCGCATCAAGACCAGCTTGTCGGCGTCTGCGCCGATACCCCCGACGCCCGCGGCGGTGATCCGGGTCTCGGCCACGTCGGCCTTCATGCCCCTGGGCGCGGCGAACGTCGTGCGGGCCCGGCGAGCCAGATCGTCCACCACGAGGTAGCCAGCGTTGTGCCGGTGAAATGCGTAGGTCGGGCCCGGATTACCGAGCCCGACCACTAGCCATGTCGTCATGACGGGGAAGTCACGCCTCGTCGCTGGAGGACTCCTCGGCGCCCTCTTCGCCCTCGCCCGCAGCCGCCGTCTCGGCGCGCGTGGCGGCGATCGAGAGGATCAGGTGCTCGGGGTCGCCGTTGTACACAGCGCCCTCGGGCAGCTTCAGCTGGGCGACGGTGATGCGATCGCCGATCTCGAGTCCCTCGACGGAAACGACGATCTCGGACGGGATGTGGGTGGCCTCGGCCTCGATGGTGAGGGTCTGCGCGTCGATGGTGACAACGCCAACAACCTTCTCATCGTCGACGACGACCAGCGGGATCTCAACGGTGACCTTCTCGCCGCGCTTCACGATGAGGAGGTCGAGGTGCTCGATGTCACCCTTGATGGGGTCGCGCTGCACCTGCTTGGGCAGGGCCAGCGTCACCGGGCCGCCGTCGATCGAAATCGTGAGCAGCGCATTGGCGGTACGAAGCGCCAGCTGCGTGTCGTGGTGCGGCAGGGCAATGTGGACAGGATCGGTGCCATGGCCGTACAGGACGGCGGGCACAAGACCAGCGCGGCGGGTGCGGCGCGCAGCGCCCTTCCCGAACTCGGAGCGGGCCTTAGCGGACAACTTGATCTCAGACACGAACGGACTCCTCAACCTCGGATGCAAACTCAGGGCTCAGCGAAGGGAGGACCTTGTCGATCACGGGCCGGAGGGCCCCTCGCCGAGGCAACCTGGGTAGCTTATCGCGTCCGCGCTCAGGGCTGCGAATCGGAGGTGATCTTGAGCTGGAACCGCACGGCCCTGAGGTGGCTCACCACCAGCCGCGGCGTTTCGCCCAGGTGAGCAATACCAAGCTCAGCACGGACATCACGGCCAAGAGGGCAATGAGCCAGGGCCAGTTCATCTCGTCTTGGACGATGACATTCATGCCCAACACCGACGAGATGGCGGTGACGGGCAAGGTGACGGCGGCGATGACGGCGAGCCGCTCGGCGGCAATGGTCATCCGGGTGTCGGTCCGGGCCCGGTAGTACTCGGTGACGCCCCCGAGAAAAGCCAGCTGGCTGTGGGCGATACGTCCGATGCGGTCGTATTGGTCCTGGAGGTCGCGGATCACCTTGCGCATGTTGCCGGTGCTTCGCGCCGCCAGCCGCACCCCGCGTCCATAGATTTCGGCGCTCTGCATGGCCATGGTCTGGACGGTCAGAAGGGCGTGCCGCGCCTGGAACAAGTCTTCGAGGAAAGCCTGCGGATCGTGGTCGCCCTCGTGGGCCATCACCTTCTGTTCGAGGAGACCGACCTGTCGTGCCAAGTCGTTGACGAAGGCCTCCTCGGAACGGATCAGCCGCGAGACGATCCGGTGGGCCAGTTCGGCGGGAGACGTCACCGCCAGTCGTCCGGTGAGCACCCGCTCGGCCACCGCGTCGGTTTCCACGAGCAGATGGGAGAGCTCGACCTTCGGGCTGCGGGGGCCGTGGGTGGTGATGAGGTAGTGGGGCCCGACAAACTGGTCCAGCTCCAGGTAGTGGATGTGGCCCTGCGCGCCGGGATCGGGGCGGTGCAGGACGACGAAGATGACATCGCCACCCACCGGATAAAGGCGCGGCACGTGGTTGCGCTCCAGCACCGACTCGATGGCTTGCAGTGGCAACCCGAAGACATCGCGCAACCAGGCCCCGACCGCGGCGTCAGGTTCGGGGACGTCCAACCACAGCCACCCGGAGGGGTCGGCTGCGAAAGCGGGCAGCTCATCAACGCTGCGTTCGGACACGTTGCCGGACGCCGTGTCGAACCACAACAGTCGCGCCTCTGCCATGTCCGCAGCCTAGGCTGACGAAGGGGCTAGCAGACCAGGTTTCGGCCCTTGATTCGTGCGCACGGCCCGATGGTCGCGGCAAGGACGCTCGTCACGCCCGCACCGCCGGACAGGGCGTCCGCATAGCCGCAGCGGCTGTTCCCCGGAGCGCCCGCGCGAAGATGACCTCGCGCCTTAGTGGCCCTTGCCGTCGAACATCGCGGCGACGGAACCGTCCTCCCAGACCTCGCGGATCGCCTGGGCGATCATCGGGGCGATCGAGAGCACGGTGAGCTTCGGGATGAGGTTTTCGTCGGCGATCGGCAAGGTGTTGGTCACGATGACCTCCTCGAACGCCGAGGCGTTGAGTCGCTTGATCGCGGGGCCCGAGAGCACCGGATGCGTGGCAGCGGCGATCACCGCGGCGGCGCCATGGTCTTTGAGGGTTTGAGCGGCGGCGCAAATGGTGCCGGCGGTGTCGATCATGTCGTCCACGAGCAGACACACCCGGCCCTCGACATCACCCACGACCTCGCCGACGGTGACCTCGTTGGCCTTGTTCGGGTCCCGGCGCTTGTGGATGATGGCCAGCGGCTTGCCGAGGCGCTCGGTCCACATGTCGGCCAGGCGCACCCGTCCGGCGTCCGGGGAGACAACGGTGATTTCTTGGTGACCGTACTTGTCGGCGACGTAGTCGGCCAGGATCGGCATGGCGAAGAGGTGGTCCCAGGGGCCGTTGAAGAAACCCTGAATCTGGGCCGCGTGCAGGTCGACGCTCATGAGGCGATCCGCCCCGGCGGTCTCGTACAGGTCGGCCACCAGGCGAGCCGAGATGGGCTCGCGGCCAGCGTGCTTTTTGTCTTGGCGGCCGTAGGGGTAGAACGGGGCCACGACGGTGATCCGGTCGGCAGAGGCGCGTTTGAGGGCGTCCACCATGATGAGTTGCTCCATGAGCCACTCGTTCACGGGGGCGCAATGGCTTTGGATCACGAACGTGTCGGCGCCGCGAACAGATTCCTCAAAACGGACGTAAATCTCGGAGTTGGCGTACGTGAGCGCCCGGGTCGGGACCAGCTCCACCCCAAGAATCTCGGCGATTTCTTCGGCCAGTTCGGGGTAGGCGCGACCTGTGCAGAGCATCAGGTGCTTGTCGTCGGCCCTTTTGATGCCACTCACTCGGCGCCCTCCTGCTGCATGGCTGCCTGGGCTGCCTCGGCCGCCGCTGCGGTCTTCGAGCCCGCTTTCTTGCGAGCCACCCAACCTGGAATGTTGCGTTGTAACCCGCGAGCCACGGCGAGTTCACCCGGGCCCACGTCAGAGGTTACCGTCGAGCCCGCCGCCACGTAGACCCCGTCGCCGATGTGAACGGGGGCCACGAGCACGGTGTTACTGCCCACGAAGCTCCAGTTGCCGACGGTCGAGGTGTGCTTATGCTCACCGTCGTAGTTCGCGAAGATCGTTCCGGCGCCGATGTTGACGCCTTCACCGATGACGGCATCGCCGCAATAGGTCAGGTGCGGCACCTTGGCCTCGGCTGCGATTTTGGCGTTCTTGGTCTCGACGAAGGTGCCGATCTTGCCGTTCTCTCCGAGCACCGTGCCCGGACGGAGGTAGGCGAATGGCCCCACTGAAGCCTTCGGACCAATGACCGAGAGGCTGGCCTGCGTGCGGGACACGGTGGCCCCGGCGCCGACCTCCACGTCACTCAACGTGGTGTCGGGACCGATCACCGCACCGCTCTCGACGCTCGTGGCCCCCTCGAGGTGAGTGTTGGGCAGGATTGTGACGTCCTGTGCGAGGTCGACATCGTGATGGATCCAGGTGGTGTGCGGATCGACCACTGTGACCCCGGCGCGCTGCCACTTCTCGACGAGGCGAGTGTTCAGTTCGCGTCCGACAGCGGCCAGTTGGACGCGGTCGTTCACACCCTCGGCCTGCCAGGCATCGCCCAGCAACCAGGGGACCACGCGTCCGCCGCGGGCGCGCGTCCAGGCCACCATGTCGGTGAGGTAGACCTCGCGTTGGGCGTTGTCCGTCCGCAGTTCACCAAGGCCGGCGCCCAAGGTGGCGCCATCGAAGACGTAGGTGCCCGCGTTGATTTCGCCGATGAGGAGTTCAGCTGGGGAGGCGTCGCGCTGCTCGACGATCCGCGCGCACTGATCGCCGTCGCGGACGATGCGTCCGTACCCCGTCGGATCGGTCGGTTGCGAGGTGAGGAGCGTCATGGCGTTGCCCTCGGCGGCGTGCTTCTCCACCAGCGTCGTGAGCGTTTCCCCCGTGAGCAGGGGGACGTCCCCCGAGATGACGACGATCGTGCCGGTCGCGCTGGGGAGGGCCGCGACGCCCACCTGGACGGCGTGCCCCGTGCCGTTCTGCTCTTCTTGCACTGCGGTCACCGCGTGGGGTGCGATCTCGGCCAGATGGGCGATCACCTGTTCGCGCTGATGGCCCACCACCACGACAAGATGCTCGGGCTGGACGGCGTTCGCGGCGTCCACGGCGTAGTGGAGCATCGAACGTCCGGCCAGGGTGTGGAGGACCTTCGCGGTGGCGGACTTCATGCGCGTTCCGGCACCTGCGGCCAAGATCACGACGGCGGTCACACTGCTGGTTCGGGTATCTGTCACGGCTATCTCCCGGATGGCTGAGCGCCTCATGAAGCCGGGGTGGACCGCCGCTCACCGACGTGCGCGAGAACCCCTCACTGAGGCGTGCCTAGCCTAGCAAGCCGATCCGGCGCCCGAGCCGGCGGGCGGCAACCTGGTCCCGAGCAACCCCGGATGCCGCTGCCTCACTCGCGGCGCAGCGGCGGCGGTTCCTCACATGTCGCGGTAGCGCTTGGCCTGGGCCATCGCGGCGCGCAGTTCGTCCGCCGTGAGCCGGGGTAGGTAGCCGGGGGTGTCGCGTTGGATGCGCCAGCCCTCGGAGAGTGGTATGACCGTGACGGGGTCGAAACCGAACGAGTCGACGAGCGCCGCGACGGTCGCGATGGCGTCCATATCGCTGCCCACGACCGCGAGCGCGCGACGGTTCGGCGTGCCCGTCGGCTGACCATCGGTGGTCAGCTCTGCGGCGTAGAGATGGTTGAACGCCTTCACGACCTTCGACGTCGGCAGGTGCCGCTGCAGCATCTCTGCGGTGGTGGTCGACTCGTTGTCGAGTTCGGGGATGTCACCGTCGCGCGCCGGGTAATAGTTGTTGGTGTCGATGACAACCTTGCCTGCCAGCGGCTCCGCCGGCACCTCGGCGATGGCCCGCAGCGGAACGGTGACTACTGCCAAATCCCCCGCCGTGGCCGCCTCGACCGATGTCGCGGCGCGGGCGTGTGGACCCAGGTCTTCGATCAGCTCATCAAGCGTTTCGGGCCCGCGAGAGTTGCTCATCACCACGTCGTAGCCCTGCGCCACGGCAAGCCGGGCGAGTTGAGAACCTATATGGCCGGAGCCAATGAAGCCGATGGAAGCCATGCCCCAATGTAACGCTCGGTCCTGCCAATCGGACCCGAGGTCGCGCTAAACGCCAACGCCGAGGGCCGCGCGAAGGGCATCCCGCTGAGAGGCGTAGAACCGCCTGGATTGAGGGGCATCGGGGGCGGCAACATCGGCGGCGTGGTAGAGCCCTTCGACGATCTCCAGCGTGACCGGGACGCCGGCTCGGCGCAGCCTTTCAGCGTAGGCGACGTCTTCGTCGTGGAAGGGGTCCGCGGTGCCGACACCGATCCAGGCGGGCGCTAGTCCGGTCAGGTTGGCACGGCGCGGGAACCGAATACGGTGCCGCCGCGGCAGCGCCCGGGGGGTGGCCAAGGTAGCTTGCCCAGCCGAAGCGGTTGGACGCAGGGGTCCAGGTCAGTTCGCCGACACCCTTTCTTGGCTTGTGCAGGCAGGTGCGGTCGTCCAACATCGGGTAGCGCAGCAACTGGAGCGCGAGCGGGATGCCTGCATCGAAGGCGCGCTGGGCGAGGGCCGCCGCCGGGCCGCCGCCGGCGGAGTCGCCGCCGATGGCGAGGCGTGCGGGATCGATACCCAGGTCGTCGGCGTGAGAGAGCAACCACACCAAAGCGGCGAAGCAATCGTCCAAACCCGCCGGGAAGGGATTCTCCGGAGCCAGCCGGTAGTCGACGCTGACGACGAGGGCGTTGAGATCGTGCGCGAATTGTTCGCAGCCGGCAGTCGCCATGGCGGCGTTGCCGATGACGTAGCCGCCGTGGATCCACAGCAAGGCAGGCGATCCCACCGGGCGATCCGGACGCTCCGCGAGCAATACCTCGAGGTCCGGGGCACCGTCCAGGCCGGGGATCACCTCGGCGCGCGTCGAAACATCGGCCCGGCTGGGGGCGGTCCGCCCCTCCACACCGGACCGAAGACGCCGCACTGTGGCGGAGTTGAAGGGGATCGGTACGTAGGCCAAGGGCGAGCGCAGTTCGGCAGGCACCCGACGAACCTTCCGGATCCGGTCGCCCACCAATGCGGCGCCCGCCATCCCTGCGGCAGCGATCCCCCATCCGATCGCTCTCCAGGCGTTTGATCCGCCTCGACGCCTCATGGCTTCCCTCTCGCCAACCTGTTGGGCCAGGTTAGGCCCTCGGTCATGCGGCGGTGGAGTCCCACAGCGCGAAAGTGTGTGAGTTCATCGCTCACCGTGAGCGACGAACTCACACACTTTGCCTGGCTTGGCTCGGGAGAGGCATTCACCACTCCTCGGTAGCGATCACCCACCCACCCCTCATGTGGGAGACGCTCAGGCGGATTTGACCTCGGGGGCGTAGGCAGCGGCATCTACCGCGCCGGCGGGCATCCGCAAGGCGGCCAGCAGTGTCAAGACAGCGACCACCGCCACCGCACGGAACACCCACGTGGATGCTGTGACGATCGTGGCGTAGTCGTGCTCGCCCTGACCGGCGGAGATGAACTGGTTGGCGATCGCTCCGAGGAACGCCACGCCGATGGCGCTCCCCGCGTTTCGGGCGAAGACGTTGAGGCCCGTCACCACGCCGCGTTCGTCCCAGCCCACCGCGGCCTGGGCGGCGATGAGCGAGGGCGCAGCCGTCCAGCCGAGACCGAACCCGATGACAAAGCACACGGCGGCAACGGCCAGCACGCTGGGAGTGGGCCCCACCAGGGCCAATCCGACACACCCGACGAAGGCGATCGACGCCCCGAGGATCACGGTCGTCCGGAACCCGCGCCGAAGATAGACCCGTCCGGAGAAGGACGCTGAGAGCGGCCACCCCAACGTCAGGGCGGCCACAGCGGCGCCTGCCACGATCGGCGACGCCCCGAGTGCGTTCTGCAGGTACGCCGGGACGAAACTGGTGATGCCGATCATCAGTGCGCCGACCCCCAGCGACACCAGCGTCGTGGCCAGGATCAGCGGACGACGTAGCAAGGAAAGGTCGAGGACGGGCTCCACCGCCCGCTGTTCCACGACCACGAACACCGCCAGGGCGAGAACGCCCACGAAGAAACTCGCCAGGCTCTGCCAGGACAGCCAGGCCCAGGCGTGGCCACCCTCAAGCAGGCCCAGGATGAGCGCGGTGAGTCCGGTGGCGAGAGAGGCCGCGCCGGCGACGTCGATCCGATGTTGGCGGGGCTCAATGACTTCGTGGAACGAGCGGACCAAGGCCCAGGCCGCGATCAGGCACAGCGGAATGTTCACCACGAAGATCCAGCGCCAGGAGACGAATTGCGAGAACACGCCGCCCAATGCCGGACCGACGACAGAGGCAACCGCCCACACGCTGGCTACGTAACCCTGCACCAGCGCCCGCTCTTCCACCGTGTAAATGTCACCGATAATCGTCATCGACATCGGCGCAATCGCGCCGGCGCCCAGTCCCTGCAGCACCCGAAAGCCGATCAGCGACGGCATGTTCCAGGCCACTCCGGCCAGGATCGAGCCCAACAGGAACAGTCCGATACCCATGAGGATGATGGGCTTGCGTCCGATGGTGTCCGAGAGCTTGGAGTAGATCGGGACGGACACCGCCTGAGCGAGCAGGTAAACCGAGAAGAGCCAGGGGAACTGTTCGAACTGTCCGAACTCGGCGACCACCGAGGGCACCGCCGTTGCCAGAATGGTCGCGTCGATGGCGATGAGCCCCGTTGACAGCATGAGAGCCGCCAGCACGGGTCCGCGTTCCGACCGAAGGCCGAGGGCCCGGCGCCTGGTGCTCTTGTCGCTCGTCACGTTGGCGCAACCAGCCCTGGCGCACGGCTATTCCCAGTCGGCTGGCTCCCCCAGAGAGTGGTTTGCCAGACAAGGTGTGAGCAAAGTGCTCACCCTGAGCACTTAATTCACAGTTAAGGGAGAGGGACCGTCCTCAAGGCACCGCGGACCACGCGGCAGCGGCCGAAACGCAGAACGCCGAGCCACGCATTGCGGACTCGGCGTTCAGAGCTACTTTCAGCTCCCCGGGTAGGAGTCGAACCTACTGCGCTAATCCTGATTCAAAGTCAGGCGGGCCCTGCCGGAAGACCAACCGGGGATCGACCCGAGGGTCGAAACCAGCGACGCAAGGTCGCTGAGGGAACACTCTAATAGGTCCACCCCGACCTCCGCACACCGGACGCCAATGGCGCATTCGGCTCCGGCGGGGTTTGATAGGGGGCGTGCCGAAGACCCTGCCCGCCCCACGCGCCCGCCGAGGGCAAGTGCGGATGACGCGCGCCGAGCGCCGCGAGCAGCTCATCGATGTGGCCCGCGCGCTGTTCGCCGAGAGGGGCCTGGAGGGCACGGCGGTCGAGGAGATCGCGGCGCGGGCGCAGGTTTCCAAGCCGGTCGTCTATGAGCACTTCGGCGGCAAGGAGGGCCTCTACGCGGTCGTCGTCGACCGCGAGGTGCGCACCTTACGCGACGCCATCCGCCAGGCTCTCACCACGGCTGCGGTGAATCCGCGCGGGCTGATCGAGCTCGGGACGCTCACCCTGCTCGACTACATCGACGCCAATCCGGACGGCTTCAAGATTCTGTCCCGCGACTCCTCGCTCGGCAGTGAGCAAGGGACGATGGGGACGATCCTCTCCGACATCGCGGCCCACGTGGAGGATCTCCTCGCCGGCCATCTCGACCGGGCCGGGTTCGATCCGGGCACGGCGCCGCTGTATTCGCAGATGCTGGTCGGCCTGGTCGCTCTGTCGGGCCAGTGGTGGCACGACAACCGCGACGAATACGACATCGACAAGGCCACCTTGGCCGCGCATTTGGTGAACCTGGCCTGGAACGGCATGCGCCACCTGCAGCCCAATCCGACGCTGAGCGCCATGGCCAGTCAGGGGCGCGAGGACAGCCTCAGCTGATGAGGCGGGCCCCCGGCACGGGGCCTTGGACGCGGCGCACCGCCCGGCACACGCCCTCGCTGGAGAGGCGGACAGACAAATCGATGGCCTGCTGCTCGCCCGCGGCCAAGAACGCGATCGTCGGACCCGAGCCCGAGACGATGCCCTTCAGCGCCCCCAGTTCTTCGCCGAGCGCCACGATGTCCGCCAGTTGCGGACGCATGCTGAGCGCCGCCTGCTGCAGGTCGTTGGTCAACTCTTTGGCCAGGGCCACGGCATCCCCGCCGATGAGGGCGTTCATGAGCTGGGGCGAAACCCGGGGCCGCTGCGGGTCGGGGGTGATTTCGTCGAAACGGCGGAACACCGCCGGGGTGGAGAGTTCCCCGTCCGACAGAGCGAGGACCCAGTGAGTCGTCCCACGGCTCAGGACGGGCGCGAGACGATCCCCGCGTCCGGTGCCGAGGGCAACCCCACCCAGCAGGCTGAACGGCACATCGGCGCCCAACTGGGCGGCGAGTTCGTCCAGTTCCGAGGGGCTTACGTCCAGATCCCACAGCACCGAGCAGGCCAGCAGCGTGGCGGCTGCGTCGGCGGACCCACCAGCCATCCCCCCCGTGACCGGGATGGTCTTGCTGATGGCGATCGCGGCGCCCAGGTCACGGCCCTGCCCGTAGGCCTGGGCCAGCAATCGGGCTGCCTTCACGGCGAGGTTGCGATCGTCCGCGGGGACGAGGGCGGCTTGCTCACCCGCGACCGTGATGGGGAAGGTGTCGGGGGCCGCATCCACGACGGAAACCTCGTCGTAGAGCGAAATTCCCTGGAAGACGGTGGCCAGTTCGTGGTAGCCGGACTCGTCCGCAGGCCCCACGCGCAGGGCGAGATTCACCTTGCCGCAAGCGCGGACGCGGACGGGCGTCGGTTCTGTCATTGGCGTTACCACTTGGGCAGATTAGCCGGTTCACCAACTCCGCGCGCCACCCTGGGCACCTGCTTTTGCTCGCACCTGGGTCGCGCGTGGCGACCGCGCCCTACGAGCCCGCTGCGGCAATCAGTGCCACGGACGCCGCCGCCAGCAGCAAACCGACGACCTGGCGACCGGACGGCTTCTCGCGCAGCACCAGCACGGCGAGCAGCACCGTGAATGCGGGGTACAAGGACGCGACGACCACCACGAGCGACAGCATGCCCGCGTGGACAGCAACGAAGTAAAGGACGGTCCCCATCAAGGCCAGCGTGCCCATCAGCCAGGCGCCGGACGCGTCGCGCAGGCGTCCGTGCGGACGGAGCCAGGCCGCGACCGCCGTCATGATGATCAACGCCGTGACTTCCAGGAAGACCAGCGGCCATCCCCCCGACGACTCACCGGCTCGCGCAATGGCAACGTAGAACAACGCGAAGCCCAGGCCTGCCAGGATGCCGTCGCGGCCGCCGGGGGGAAGCAACCGCTGGGCGCCGGGAGGTGCGGTCGGGCCGGTTGGCGTGGCGCCGGGACCGGCCGCGACCCCGGGCCCCCCGGCCACATCGGGCGCCTCGGTGGCACCCCCTGCCGCGACGAGCCACACCGCCGGCAGGGCGGCAACCACCCCCACCCACGCGATCGGTCCTGGACGTTCCCCGCTCAGCACTCCGACGAGGACCGGCAGGGCCGCCCCCACGACGGCCGCAAGGGGTCCGGCTACGTGCATTGCCCCGGCGGCGAGGCCGCGCATCAGCATCAACGTCCCGAGGACCTGCCCAACACCGGCCAGGGCACCCCACGCCAACCCGGTCAGAGTAGGCGTCCCAGGACGGAAGGCCACCACCCAGACCACGACCCCCGCCGTCACCACGAGTTGGGAGACCAGCGACACCCAGACGAAGTGAGTGGAGCGGGACCGCAGGCCTCCCACGAAGTCAGACACCCCAAAGGCAAGGGCGGACAGCGCGGCGATCAGAAGCGGACTCACCGTGCGATCTTAGGAGACCCCCATGATCCCGGCGCGCGAGGCATGGGTCAGGCCCTGAGGGGTTCGCGCGTGGCTATGGCCGGGCTCACGGGGGGGTAACGAGGCGGCCTCCCCTGCCTTCTTGACCGCTGCCCTGGCGTTTGTGCGCCTTCCCTGGCGTGGGTTCGCGGGGGAAATCAAATTCCACCCTAACTAGTACAAGTACCTGGGACCTATATAGAGTAAGAGCATGACCTGGGAAACCACCACGACCACCCGGGCGAGGGGAATCGTTCTCGCGAGTGCATTGATGGCAGTGACGCTGCTCACCGCCTGCACCTCCGGAACCGCCACCTCCTCGCCCGCCGCCACGACCACGAAGGCGTCCGCCACCGCGTCGACGACCACCGCGCCCCCGCTGACGGGCACCCCGTTGCCCGCTGTCGGGACGCCCGCCGCAAATCCGGCCACCGCCACCACACTCGGCCAGCGCTGCGGCGTCGGGGGCGATGCGCCGCTTCTGACCTTGACGTCAACGGACGGCAGCAAAGTCGCCGCCGCCAACATCGGCACGGGCGGCACCGTCGCGCTGTACTTCCATCAGAACGAGGACTCCCTGTGCGGCTGGGCGCAGTTCGCCACGCTGGCGGCCCAACATGGTGTCCACGGGCTGCTGATCGACTTCTGCGGGTTTGGGCAATCCACCTGCACCCCGGCTGTCACCGCCGACCCCGCGGCGCAGGTCGCCCTGGCAGTGGACTGGGCGAAGGCCAACGGCGCGACCCGAATCACGCTCGTCGGCGCCTCGATGGGCGGCTCAATCGCGCTGGCCTACGCCGCCAAAGTGAAGTCCGACGCGGTGGTGGACATCTCCGGACCGTACGCCTGGAAGTCCGTTCCGGATGCCGTCACGAGCGCCACACCGCTCACCCAACCCCTGCTGATCGCCGCCGCGACCGCTGACTCGGACGTCTCACCGGAGCTGTTGCAGGCCGCCGTCGAGGCCTCCGCAAGCACCCACAAGGTGTTCCTCAAGGCTGCCTCGGGGCACGGCTGGCAACTGCTGTCGGACGGCGCCGCTCCGGGCACCCTGAGCGCCATCGGGGCCCGTGCCCTGCAGTGGATCAACGGCGACTACGCGGGCTGAGCCGCACCCTCGAATCGGACCACCCAGCCGGCCCCCACTCGGCCGTCAACTCCGACTTTGCTGGCGCTCAGCGTCTTTGCTGTCGATATATCGCCAGCAAAGACGCCCAACGCCAGCATGGTCGTGACGGGGCGGCGGCCCCGCAGGCTACGGGCCCTGCGGCGCCTGGGAAGGCGCGTCCGATGCGCCCGCGTGGACGACCGCGGCGAGCCGGGCGAAGTCTTCGATGCCGAGCACCTCGCCACGGGCCTCGGGATCGATCCCGGCGCTGCGGAGCACGACCTCGGCCGCGGCGGAGCCGCCAAAGCGTCCGCTGAGCGCCGATCGCAGCATCTTGCGGCGCTGCGCAAAGGCACCGTCCACGAGGTCGAAAACGTCCTGTCGGGGGGCGTCCGTGACGGGTTCGGGACGCCGCTCGAACGCGACCAGTCCGGAGTCGACGTGCGGGGCCGGCCAGAACACCGAGGGCGGCACGGACCCGACACGGCGTGAGGAGGCGTACCACGCCAGCTTCGCCGAGGGCACGCCGTAGACCTTGGAGCCCGGGGGTGCCACGAGGCGATCGGCGACCTCGGCCTGGACCATCACCAGGCCGCGGCGGATGGACGGGAAGCGGGCCAACCAGTGCAGAATCACCGGCACGGACACGTTGTAGGGCAGGTTGGCCACCAGCACGGTCGGCTGCGGGTCGGGCAGGTCGTTGATGGTCAGAGCGTCCGCCTCGATGACGCGCAGCCGGGAGGCGCGGTCGGGCAGCCGCTCGGCGGCCGTCCGCGGGAGGCGCTCGGCGAGGCTGGCCTCGATCTCGATGGCGGTCACGCTCTCGGCGACCTCGAGCAGCCCCAGGGTCAACGACCCCAGCCCCGGGCCGATCTCCAGCACGTGATCGGTGGCCTCGACGTTCGCCAGGGCGACGATCCGCCGCACGGTGTTGGCGTCGATGACGAAGTTTTGGCCGCGTTGCTTGGTTGGACGCAGGTCGAGTTCCGCCGCTAGCGCCCGGACGGTGCTCGGATCCAAAAGGCCATCAGCCATGGGTCCCCCAATCTCCGAAGGCGGTGGTGGCGTTGGCCTGCAGGGCGTCGCACAGGACGGCGAGATCGTCGCCTCGCCGCTGTGCCAGGAACTCCACCGTGTGCGGGATCAGCCACGAGCCGTTCGGGCGTCCGCGGTAGGGCAACGGGGTGAGGTAGGGGGCGTCGGTCTCGACGAGCACGCGATCGAGCGGGGTGACGTCGAGGGCCTCCCGCAGGTATTCGTTGGCCTTGAAGGTGATCGTCCCGGGGAACGACAACATGGCCCCGCGGTCGAGGCAGGCGCGGGCAAAATCCGCGTCCCCCGAGAAGCAGTGCATCACGATCCGCTCCGGGGCACCCTCGGCGTCGAGGACGTCCAGGATGTCGGCGTGCGCCTCACGATCGTGGATGACCAGCGCCAACTCGTGCGCCTTGGCCCACGCGATGTGGGCCGCAAAGGCGCGCTTCTGGCGGGCGTGGCCGGCGGCGTCCGTGGTGCGGAAATAGTCGAGGCCGGTCTCCCCCACGCCTCGGACGCGCGGCGATGATCCGACGAGGGCGGCCAGCCGATCGAGCTCGTCGTCGAGGCGGTCGCCCAGCCGGGCGGCGTCGTTGGGGTGGATCGCCACGCACGCCACCACCGCGTCGAAGGCCTCGGCGTTGGCGATGGCACCAACGGAGCTCGGGACGTCGCAACCCACGTCCACCAGTCGCGCCACGTTCACCCGGGCCGCACGCGCGACGAGCTCGGCAGCGGGGAGCCCGAGCTGTTCCTCGGTGGTTTCGAGGTGCGTATGGGCGTCCGTCACCGGGCGCGGCAGCGGCGCGGGAAGTGGAGGGAGCCTTTCGCTACTCACGCTGTCGATACTCACGGTGTTGCTTTCCGGCGGGCGAGGGCGGCGTCGTAGAGGTCGCCGCGCGAGAGGCCTTCTCGGACGGCGATGCGCGCCACCGCGTCCTTGAACGTCGCCCCCTCGGCGACCAAAGCGAGCACATCCCCGGGCGGATCATCGGAGTGCCGCTGGCCCTCGTAGCCGGCGATCACCACCGTGATTTCCCCGCGGACGCCCTCATGTGCCCACGCCACCAACTCCCCAAGGGATGCCCGCCGAACCTCTTCGTAGGTCTTGGTCAGCTCGCGGCAGACCGCGGCCGGACGATCGTCCCCAAGGGCGGCGGCGGCATCGACCAGAAAGTCCTCCAGCCGATGCGGCGCCTCGAAGAAGACCATCGTCCGGGGTTCGACCGCCAGTTCGTCCAGGCGACGACGGCGAGGCCCCGCCTTGCGAGGCAGGAACCCCTCGAAGCAGAAGCGGTCACTCGGCAGCCCGCTGATGGCCAGGGCCGTGAGCACCGCCGACGGTCCGGGCACCACGCTCACGCGGACGCCCGCCGCGATCGCCGCCTGCACCACCCGGAAACCCGGATCGGAGACGCTCGGCATGCCGGCATCGGTCACCACGACGACCGTGAGCCCGTCCAGCAGGTTCGCCACCAGTTCGGTGGCCCGGCCGGCTTCGTTGCCGTCGAAGTAGCTGACGACGCGGGCGGTCACCGAGAGGTCTAGCCGCCGGAGCAGGTCTTTGAGGCGGCGGGTGTCCTCGGCGGCGATGATGTCGGCACCCACCAGGGCACGCCGAAGCGCGGGGCTGGCGTCGGCGACATCCCCGATTGGGGTGCCGGCCAAGATGAGGTCACCGTGGGTCACGGCGTCCACGATGTCACATCGGGCCTGGCTGTGGCCTGTGCCCGGCCCGCGCGGAGTTGATCTGCCGCCTCCCCGCCTTGCATAGGGGCGGCCCCTAGGATGTGGCCGTGCAGGACGCGTTGACCGAACCGGTGGTGGCTGAGCCGGGCGACGTGACGCCTGAGGCGGCAACCGCACCGACCAGGGTGCCGTGGCGTCCGCCGGCCCCAGAGCCAGTCGTTCGCCTCACGACGCTTGAGCGCTTGCGCGATGGTCAGGCCCAGTTGTCGGATCGCCTCACCGGTTGGATCGTCGCCATCGCCCTCGGCGTGCTCGCCTTCGTGATTCGCGTGGTCGATCTCGGACGCCCGGCCACGATCATGTTCGACGAGACCTACTACGCCAAGGACGCCTGGGCCCTGCTCAAGTTCGGCTACGAGGTCAACTGGCCGAGCACGGCGAACGCCTCGATCGCGTCCGGAACCGTCAACGTCTACGACAGCACCGCCGAGTTCGTCGTCCATCCGCAACTCGGCAAGTGGCTCATCTCCTCGGGCGAGGCCGTCTTCGGCATGAACGCCTTCGGTTGGCGGATCGCCGCCTGCGTCTTCGGGTCGCTGCTGATCGTGGCGACCGTCCGCCTGGCGCGCCGGGTGTCGCGCTCGACTCTCATCGGTGGGATCGCCGGGGTGCTGTTGTGCGCCGACGGGCTGGAGTTCACGATGTCGCGGATCGCGCTGCTCGACATCTTCCAGGCGTTCTTCCTTGTCGCCGCCGTCGGCGCCGTCGTGGCCGACCGCGACTACTTCAGATGGAAGCTGGCCGACAAGATGACCGCCCTCGGGCTCACGCAGCTCAACGGACGCTACGGCCCGATCGTCTGGTTGCGGCCCTGGCGGCTCGTGGCGGGCGTGCTTTTTGGGCTTGCCATCGGTGTGAAGTGGAACTCGATGTTCGTGCTGGCGGCCATGGGCGTGCTCAGCGTCATTTGGGACATCGGTGCCCGCCGCCTCGCGGGTGCCGATTTCCGCGCCGCGTTGGGCCTGCTCATCGAGGGCATCCCGGCGTTCCTCCGCCTGGTGGTCGTCGCGGCGCTGGTCTACGTGGCGACCTGGGCGAGTTGGTGGGCGACCGCTGGTGGCTGGGATCGGCGCTGGGGGCTGGATCATCCCGAGTCGCCGTGGACGAAATGGCTCGGCCCCGACATTGCGTCCTTCATGTTCCTGCATCAGGAGATCTACAGCTTCCACACCGGCGACTACATCAACCACGCCACCCATCCCTATGCGGCCACGCCCGCGGGCTGGCTGCTGATGCTGCGTCCGATCGCCATCGATTACCAAGGCGACATCAAGCCGGGGGTGGACGGCTGCACGGCGACCGATTCGTGCGTCCGCGCGGTGACCGGGATGGGCACCCCGATCCTGTGGTGGATGGCCGCAGCCGCGCTCATCGTGGGGCTCGTGTGGTGGATCGGCGGTCGCGATTGGCGCTTCGGCCTGCCGATCGTGGCGGCCCTGTCGACCTACCTGCCGTGGTTCAACTACGACACCCGCCCGCTGT
The DNA here is from genome assembly GCA_016716635.1 of Micropruina sp. GTDB lineage: Bacteria > Actinomycetota > Actinomycetes > Propionibacteriales > Propionibacteriaceae > JADJVZ01. The sequence goes on along the minus strand of JADJVZ010000011.1, from coordinate 69,865 downwards.
TCTTCTTCTACGCGATCACGATCGTCCCGTTCACGGTGACGATCCTGGCGATGTGCTTCGGACTGCTGCTCGGCGCCCCCGGGAGCCCCGGACGATGGCGCGGCGGCGTCGTGGTAGGCGTGGCCACGGCCTTGGTGTGGGGCGACTTCGCCTACATCTATCCGATCCTTTCCGGCGAGCTGATCCCCTATCAGTCGTGGCTGCAACGCATGTGGTTGCGGTCCTGGATCTGACTTCGGACGCGTGCGTCCCACCCACCCGGTGAAGGACTAGGGTTCTGTCGGCACCCCGACGGAAGAGGCTCGCATGGCTTTGTGGAAGCTGCACGGTAACGGCAACTTGGAACCCGGAGCTGTCGTAGCCCCGGACGAGCGTCTGGGTTGGGGCAAGACGGTGGGCCTCGGTGCCCAGCATGTGGTGGCCATGTTCGGCGCCACCTTCGTCTTCCCGCTGCTGATGGGGCTGAACCCGCAGTTGGCGGTCATGATGTCGGGCATCGCGACGCTGGTCTTCCTGGTCGTGGTGCAGGGACGCGTGCCCTCCTACCTCGGATCGTCGGCCTCCTTCGTGGGCGTCGCGGCGGCCATTTACGGCGCGGGCGGCAATCCAGCGAGCGTCACCGGCGCCATGCTCTGGGTCGGCGTGCTGCTGTTCATGGTGGGCCTGATCATCCACTTCATGGGGTCGGGCGTCGTCCACAAGGTGCTGCCCCCGGTCGTCACCGGCGCGGTCGTGATGCTGATCGGCTTCAACCTGGCGCCCGTGGTGGCCAACGTCTACTGGCCGCAGGATCAATGGATCGCCTTCCTCACGATGATCGTGGTGGTCGTGCTGAGCGTCGGCGTCCGGGGCTTCGTGAGCCGCATCGCCATCTTCTTGAGCCTGCTCGTCGGGTACGTGCTGAGCTTCGTGGCCGACAAGATGTTCGGGCCGATCACGTCGTACAACGCGGGCACCGGCAAGGTCGACACCCACCTGCGCGTGGATTGGACGAACGTCGCTAACGCGGACTGGGTTGGGCTGCCGCCCGTGACGGATCTGGCCCATTGGACGCTCAACGCCCCCACCAACGTGGTCGGTTTCCACCTGCCGCAGTTCAACCTGGCCTTCGCGCTCATCGCCCTGCCGGTGGTCATCGCTCTGATCGCGGAGAACACCGGGCACGTCAAGGCGGTCGCCGAGATGACCGGCACGAACCTCGACAAGGACATGGGACGCGCCATCGCCGCGGACGGCCTCGGTTCGGTGCTGGCCACCGCGGTAGGCGCTGGTCCGACCACGACCTACGCCGAGAACATCGGCGTCATGGCCGCCACCCGCGTCTACTCGACGGCCGCCTACGTGGTGGCTGCCATCGTGGCGATCTTGTTCGGCTTCTCGCCCAAGTTCGGTGCGGTGATCTCCGCGACCCCGGGTGGGGTGCTCGGCGGCATCACCGTCGTGCTGTACGGCATGATCGGCCTTCTCGGCGCCAAGATCTGGAAGGAGAACAAGGTCGACTTCGGCAACCCGGTCAACTTGGTTCCCGCCGCTGCCGGCATCATCATGGGCATCGGCAACGTGAGCCTGCAGTTCAGCAAGGACTTCACGTTGTCGGGCATCGCCCTCGGGACGATCGTCACCGTCGTGGTCTACCACCTCGCCCACGCGCTGGCCCCGAAAGAGCTTCGTCCCACAGGTACGGCCCTGATCGTGGATGCCCCCGGCGCCTACGTCGACGAGGATGCCGAAGAGAACAAGGCCTGAGGGTCCGCAAGCGACATGCCTGTGCCCCGTCTTTCGGGACGGGGCACAGCCATGTCCAAGCCCAAGTTCTGTCCCGGCGATGAGCAAAGATGGGCGCCATGGAAATCTCTGATCGGTGTCCAGGGTGCCGCACGACCATGATCCCCGGAACTATCTCAGGAGCCGAAGGGTCGTCGATGACGTTTCAGGCAGAGGGAGACTGGTTCGGCCACTCAACCCGGGAGGGCTACTTCCACTTCGACTCCCAGACGGCCTACGAATGCCCTACTTGCTTGACTGTCCTCGTCCCCGGACCCGACACAACGGTGGTGAGTGTGGCCGATGAAACTCGGTGGAGAACTCCGCAACCGCCGGCCCCACCCGAACGGACGATCAAGCCCGACCCCCCGGCCGGCGACCCTCCGCCCACCTGGCAGGTCTACGACGGAAAAGAGGACTCCCCTTAGCGGCTCTGGGTCGTCATCCGGTGCGCGTCAGGCCCGCTCGGGCACGTGATGCTGCCGCAAGACGGCGGCGATGGCCTCAGCCTGCATGGGGTCGATGGGCACCTCCACAGCATCCTGCGGTGTGGCTAACCCGAGGAAGATCCGCATCGTGGCCGGTTTGGAAGGTTCGCGGAGCCACAACACCAGGTGCAGGGTCGGGTCCGCTGACACCCTGGGAATCCAGCGCCAAAGCTTGGTGCGACGAATCGTCCACCCGCTGATCTCCGCGTAGGGCGTGTAGCTGCCCGGCCACAAGGCACCATGAATCCCGCCCTCATCGCCCCTGATGTGGGCATGCAAGCCAACTCCAAGCAACAGCGCAATCGGCAGGGTGCTTACCCCGGCGAAGCCGGAACGTGGCGCTAGCAGCGCAATCACGAAGGAGGCAACCATGACCAGGGCCAGGACGGTCCGCGTGCGGTCAAATGCGGACGATTCCAGCTGAGTCATGCTGTCCATGGTGCCCCATATCTGCCTGCAACTCTCACGCGTGTCCACGCCCTCCGGCGATCGAACGCCATCATCGCCAATTCCCGACTTTGCTGGCGCTCGGCGTCTTTGCTGCCGATATATCGCCAGCCAAGACGCCCAACGCCAGCAAGGTGGAAAGAAGCGGCTGGTGGGACGAGAGATGGTGCTTGGTCCACCTCAGCGAATGCGGCGGGCCTCGAGGTAATAGCGCTTGTCGGCGGCGTGGCCCATCGAGAAGGTCTTTCTCGGCAAAGCGCCATCAGCCACAATCGAGGCGAAGAAGGTGTCCTTCGCTACCGGCGGTAGCAGCAGGGCGATATTGCCCGGACGTCGGCCGAGTTCCAGGGTGACGTCCGCGCCGTGGATGTAGTCGACCTCGCAGGTTCCGGACGCGATCAGCGCGTCGATGACCCGCTGCAGGGTGCCCGCGGGGATGGACGCCTGCGGCTTGGTGAGCTGGTAGACGCCACACACGTCGGCGTCGGCGTAGGCGAACCGCTGGACGGTCTGGTCCTCGATGAGGGCCTCGGCCTCCTCGGGGGTCGCCGCGGCGAAGGCGAACCAGCCGCAGTGCTTGGCGAGTTCGGCCTCAAAGGCGGCATGGGTGAGCCCGAACAGCACCCGGTGAATCGGCTCGAACTCCAGCCCGTCGTCGAATATGTTCTCCAGCTCCACCAGGCAGAACCGGGCCGGATGATCCGCCCGCTCGGCCTCGGTGAGGCCCTCGCGCAGATCGGCCCAGATGCTCTTGGCCGTGGCGAAGCTGTGATTGCCGTCGCCCATGGCGAACAGCAGCGGATTGTCCGCGTCCAAGCCCGCGTGCAGCGCCGTCAGCCCGCCGCGACCCCCGCGAGATCCTCCACCCCATCGACGGCCCACGCCTGAATGCGTCCGCCGTCTTCCATCAAGGTGGTGTCGTAGACGGCCGTCAGCGAGGACGTCCGGGCCGCTAGCGGCTCGATGACTGCGCGCCGATCGTCCGACAGCAGCACCAAGATGTGGGGAAGCTCCAGCGGTGCGTCCTTGCGGATCGCCTTGCGCGGCGGGATGCGGTCGAGGATCGTGCCCTCCGTCGCGCGGATCAACGTCCGCGAATCCGAGGCCCAGTCGTACGCCTCCAGATCGAGCGCCGTCACCAGCCCCCAGCGGACCACCCCGTGCCCCGTCGTGCGGCGCAGCAGCAGCATGGTGTGGGGCAGGGTGCGCAGCAGGTCGGCCTCAAGATAGGCGCCCATGGCGGCGTTGATGGCCGCGATCCGCGCCGCCGGATCGGCCTCTTCCAGGTACGCCTCGGGGTAGATCAAACGCAGGGTCGAGGGCGCCTGGCCCACGTAATCCTCCACGCGCTGCCAGTACTCGGGCTGGCTCGTGAACTGGTCGCAGGCCACCACGGCCCACTTCTCCAGTTCGACGTCGGGTCGGGGCACCAGGACGTCGGGCACGCGGACGGCCACCGCCGCGAGCTGGGCATCGAGGAGGGCGCGAGCGTCCGAGGTCATGGCGACTCCGTTCGTGGAAACTGATCGCCCTGAGACTATCGAACCCCCACGCCTCACCGATGGCGGGTCGGTACCCCTCAGGCGTCGCGCAGCATCTCCGAGTTGAGCCACGATTCCGGGATCCCGAGCCCCTCGACGAGCGCCGTCGCCCGCGGACGCAGGTCGCTGCACCGCTGGTTCACCGCCACCACCAGGGCCTTCGCCCGGACGGGGCTCATCATGTTGTGCTCCAAGAACCAGCCGCGATCGGCGTCGAGGACGCTGAGGGCGTACAGGTCGCACACCTGATTGAGCACGGACTTGGCCACGGGATCCTGCGTAGCCTCGATGCCCGCGACGAAGGATTCCAGGATCACCCGGTCCATGTGGGCCCGGGCGGCCGCGATCATGTGGTCACCGAACGGGTTGACCGTGCCGTTGGACGCCGCGTTGTTCTTGGCGGCCCGCATCCGCTGCACCAGGGAGTCGAGGATGTGCTCGGCGCGCTCGCTGAACATCCACAACTGCCAGCCCCGATTCAGCACGCTGACCTGATCGGGCGTCCGGCGCGCGGTGGCGACGAGCCGATCGATGACGGACCGGGCGGGCGTCCGTTCGTAGACGGCGCGTCCGACGAGCCGGGCGGTCGCCACGGCCGTCCCAACATTGTCGAGCTGCCCCCAGGCCTCGCGGTAGTTGCCGAGCAGACCCTTGGCGACGAGCTGCAGGAGCACCGTGTTGTCGCCCTCGAAGGTGGCGAACACGTCGGTGTCTTGCCGCAGCAGGGTGAGGCCGTTGGCGGACATGTAGCCCGCGCCGCCGCACGCCTCGCGGCAGGTCTGCAGCACATCGTTGGCGAAGCGGGTCGTCACCGCTTTCAGCCCGGCGGCAAACGACTCCAGTTCGCGCTGTTCCCGCTCGCCGGAGACGGCGCCGGTGTTGATGGCCACGAGCGTTTCGTTGAGCGCGTTTTGCGCAAAGCCGAGGGCGTACGCGGTCGCGATGCCCGGCAAGAGGCGCCGCTGGTGCGTCAGGTAGTCGAGCAGCAGGACGCCTTCGGGACGGCCGGGCGCCTCGAACTGGCGCCGCTTCAACGCGTAGCGGGTGGCGATGGAAAGCCCCCTACGTGCCGCCAGACCAGCGCCGGCGCTGATGCACACCCGCCCGCGGACGAGCGTCCCCAGCATGGTGAAGAACCGCTTGTTCCGGTTCTCAATGGGCGAGGCATACGTGCCGTCCTCGTCCACGCTGCCGTAGCGATCAAGCAGGTTCGTGCGCGGCACCCGGACGTGATCGAAGGTGAGCGTGCCGTTGTCGATACCGACGAGACCACCCTTGTGGCCGTTGTCTCCGGTCGTCACGCCGGGCAGGTCCCGTCCCTTCGCGTCGCGGATCGGTACCAGGATGCAGTGGACGCCGTGCTGCTCCTCGCCCACCTGCAACTGGCCGTAGACGACGGCCATCGTGCCGTGCAACGCGGCGTTGCCGAGGTAGGTCTTGGTGGCGCTCGGGGTCGGGGAATGGACGATGAACTCCCCCGTCGCGCCGTCCCAGGTGATGGTGGTTTCCAGGCTGGAGACGTCGGAGCCATGCCCGATCTCGGTCATCGCGTAGACACCGAGCAGCCTCAAATCGGCGATGTCGTTGAGGTAGGCGTCGTGGTGGCGGGCGGTGCCGAGGTTGACCACGGCCCCACCGAAGAGCCCCAACTGGACCCCCGACTTGATGCTCACGCTGAGGTCCCCGTAAGCCAACGCCTCGAACGCGACCAGGACGTCGATCGGGTCAGCCGGATCATCGGCGCCGCGCGGGAAACCCTTGGCGGCGACGCCCGCTCGCGCCAGAACCCCGAGGCGCTCGAGCGTGTACTGGCGCGCCTCGTCCATGGAGATCGTGGGGTCTCGGTGCATGCGCTCCGAAGGGAAGACCTCGCGCACGGCGGCGCGGCGGTCCGCGAACGACCCATCGAGGGCGACGCGCAGTTCGGCTCCGAGTGGACTGATCTTCTCCATGAAAGTCTCCTACGTGACGGTGACGAGCGGTGGTGATGGGACGGTGAGAGCGGCGAGCGCGGGAGCTACCAGGGCGGTGACGTCGGCCACGACGGCCCCCCGAGGACGGGGCGCGGGTTCGCTGGTCCATTGATCGGCGACGGCCCGAATGCACCCCGCGACACCGTGCCCCCAGACGCCCGCCCGAGCCTGGGCGTTCTCGGGCAGGTGGGCGGCGAAGGCGACGCCGAGCCGATCACCGATGGTCCCCACGAACGCATCGACGAGCGTGGCCGTGGCGCCGGTCACGTCCCCGGGATTCACCACGAACCGGTAGATCTCGGGGTCGCGCTCGACGAGGGCGAGGTAGGCGTCGGTCAGATCGCGGACCAACGCGACGAGGTCCGAGCTGGTCGCCTGCGTGAACGCCGGCTCCAGCCCCTTGAGGATGTAGTTCTGCACCCATTCCATGACGGCGGCGTAGAGCCCCGACCGGTCACCGAAGTGGCGGTAAATGACGGTCTTGCTGGTGTTGGCCTCGGCCGCGATTTCGTCCATGCCGACCCCCGCACCGTGGCGGCGGATGGCGCGGAGGGTCGATTGGGTCAGCGCGGTGCGCTGCCGGGCGCGGTGTTCGTCCCAGCGCGTGCTGCGTCCGTCCGAGGAGGTCATAGCCGAAGGGTACCGCGTACTCGTCGTACCTGCTACCGTGAGTATCGGGAAATATTTCGCCTTGTGAGGAGTCGTCATGAGCGCACCAAGGGCCGTCATCGTGGGCGGCAATCGCGTCCCCTTCGTCAAGATGGGCACCGCCTACGCCAAGGCGTCCGCGCAGGATCTACTCACCGCCGCGCTCGACGGCCTGGTGGCGCGCTACGGTCTCGCCGGGCAACGCCTGGGTGAGGTGGCCGGGGGTGCCGTCCTCAAGCACACGCGCGATTTCAACCTCACCCGCGAAGCCGTGCTGGGGTCAGCCCTCGACCCGTCGACGCCGGCGTGCGACCTTGCGCAGGCGTGCGCCACCAGCCTGGAGGCGGTGATCTACCTGTCCAACAAGATCGCCACCGGGCAGATCCAGTCCGGCATCGCGTGCGGGGTCGACTCGACGTCGGACGCCCCCATCGTCGTCACCGAGCAGTTGCGTCAGACGCTATTGGCCCTGAACGCCGCTCGGACGCTTCCCGCCAAGCTGGCGGCGCTGGCGAGCATCCGTCCGGCGCACCTTGCCCCGCAGGCTCCGGCGGTCACCGAGCCACGCACGGGCCTGTCGATGGGCGAACACCAAGCCCTCACCACGAAGGCCTGGGGTATCACTCGCGAGGCGCAGGACGAGCTGACGGTCGCCAGCCACCAGGCGCTGGCGCGGGCCTGGTCGGAGGGCTTCTTCGACGAGCTCGTCACCCCCTACCTCGGCGTCACGATCGACAAGATCCTGCGCCCCGACACCTCCATGGAGAAGCTCGCGGCCCTCAAGCCGGTCTTCGGGGGCCCTGAGGGCACGATGACCGCCGGCAACTCCACCGCGCTCACCGATGGCGCGGCGGCGGTGCTGGTGGTCTCGGAAGAGTGGGCCGACATCCACCACCTGCCGAAGCTGGCCCGGTTCGTCGACGCCGAAGTCGCCGCTGTCGATTACGTCGACGGTGAGGAAGGCCTGCTGATGGCCCCGGCGTACGCCGTGCCGCGGCTGTTGGCCCGCAACGGCCTGACCTTCGACGACTTCGACTTCATCGAGATCCACGAGGCGTTCGCCGCCACGGTGCTCAGCCACCTCGCGGCGTGGGAATCCGAGGAGTTCTGCACCACGAAGCTGGGCCTCACGCACGCCCTCGGTGCGGTCGATCGGGCGAAGCTGAACGTCAACGGCTCCTCGCTGGCCGCCGGCCACCCGTTCGCGGCTACCGGCGCCCGCATGACCGCGTCTCTTGCGGCCATGCTGAAGGCCAAGGGCCCGGGCTCGAAGGGCCTGATCTCCATCTGCGCAGCCGGCGGCCAAGGCGTCGCCGCGATCCTTGAGGCGGTGTGACATGCCCCGCATGCCCATGATCGAGCGGCTTTACCGCACGCCCGTCGTCCAGGCCGTCGCCAAGAAGGCTGGCCTGCCCGAGCCACCGCGTCTCGTGCGCGGCCGCATCTACCCGACTCTTCCGATTGCCCTTGCCACCCCTGGCGGCGGGCGGCTGGCCGCCGACACCCTCACCCTGCTGGGCCTCTCCCCCACGGAGGCATTGCGCGACGTCCCCGATGCGCGCACCCAGGGTGAGGACGGACGCGCCAAGCCGCCCGCCTACCCCACCAAGCTCGGGGCGCTGGTGCTCGATGTCACCGGCCTCCGGACCATCGACGAGTTGGAGCTGGTTCGACAGGTCCTGCGTCCGGCGGTTCGGGCGCTCGGCAACGGCGGGCGTGTGATCGTCGTGGCCCGCACCGAGACCACGTTGGACGACCTGGAGGCCATCAGCGTCCAACATTCGTTCGACGGCATCATGCGGACCATCGGCAAGGAACTGCGCGCCGGCGCCACCGCGAACCTGCTGTGGACGCTCCCCGAGACCACGCCCGCCGATCTCGCCTCGACTTTCTCCTTCCTGCTGCAGGGACGCTCGGCCTACGTCGACGGCCAGGCCTGGACGATTGGCCACGCCGATACCCCCGTTCTCTCCGACCAGCCCTACGCGGGTCGGATCGTTGTGGTCACCGGTTCGGCTCGCGGCATCGGCGCGGCCATCTCGCGGACGTTCGCCCGCGACGGCGCCACGGTGGTCGGGGTGGACATGCCCGCCTCCGGCGAGGGCTTGGCCGCGGTGATGAACGAGATCAAGGGCAGCGCGTTGCAGTTGGACATCTCGACCCCGGAGGCCGGGGCCCGCATCGCCGCTCATGTGACCTCGCGCTACGGGGACGACGCTAGGGTCTTCGCGATCGTCCACTGCGCGGGCATCCTGCGCGACAAGTTGGTCGCCAACATGGACGAGAAGCTGTGGGCCGCGGTGCTCAAGGTCAATCTCGCCTCGCAGTTCGCGATGGACGACGCGCTGCTGGACGGACGCCCCGGCGGCATCGCCGACGGCGGACGCATCCTCACCATCTCGTCGACCTCCGGCTGGGCGGGTTCCCGCGGGCAGACCAACTACGCCGCGGCGAAGTCGGCCCTCATCGGACGCGTGCGCGCCCTGGCCCCGCGGCTGGCCCCGCGCGGCATCACCGTCAACGCGGTGGCGCCAGGTTTCATCGTGACCGACATGACCGCGAGCATCCCCTTCCTCGAGCGGGAGATGTTCTCGCGCATGAACTCCGCGCAGCAGGGCGGCAAGCCTGTCGACGTCGCCGAGACCCTCGCCTACCTCGCCGATCCGGCTTCGCAGGCCGTCACGGGGCAGGTCGTCCGGGTGTGCGGCCAAGCGATCCTGGGGGCCTGACATGGCTCTCGTGGTGCTGCCGGCGGTCCCGGACGTCAAGGCCGACCTCCTCAAGGCGCTCGGCACCTCGTTCGGGCGCAAGGGCGCCCCGGGCGGCCTTCCGGAGGTCACGGCCGTCGTGCGTGACGTGACGCAAGATCGTGAGCGCCTCGCCGGCTACGACCGGGTCTGCGGCTTCCGGTTGCGCGACCAAGTGTCGGCCACCTGGCTGCATGTACTGACCTTCCCGTTGCAGACGCACCTCATGGCCCGGCGGGATTTCCCATTTCCGCTACCGGGGGTGTTGCATGTCTCGAACTCGATGACGCAGTACCGTCCGGTACTGGTCAGCGAGCGCCTCGACCTGAGCGTTCGGGCCGCCGACCTGGCCGCCCACCGGCGCGGGGTGGCGTTCGACTTCCTCGCCGAGATCCATTCCGCGGGCGAGCTGGTCTGGCAGGGCAGCACCCGCTACCTGGCCCCGGGAGCGCCGATGGACGGGTTGCCGCCGGTCTCCGTGGACGAGCGCGACTTCCCCGTCGTCGAGGGCACCCGCGTCTGGCGACTGCCCGCCGATCTAGGTCGCCAGTACGCCAGGGTGTCCAAAGACGCCAACCCGATCCACACCTCGACCTTGGCCGCCAAGGCGCTGGGACTCCCCCGGACGATCATCCACGGCATGTGGACGCACGCCGCGATGCTCGCCGCGCTCGATCAGCGGCTGCCGGATGCTTTCACGGTTGATGTCCGCTTCACCAAGCCGGTGCTCCTGCCGTCGAAGGTCCGCTTTGGTCAGCGGGCCGAGGACGGTGGCTGGTGGCAAGCCGTCACCACGGTGGACGGTCTCAAACCGTTCGTCTTAGCGCACATCCAGCCGCTCAAGAGCTGAGGGCGAGTCACTGCGCATCAATCCGCCGTCTCAGGAGCCCCGCGCTGGGCGGCGTGCTCACGGGCCGCCTCCACCTGACGCCGAATCTCGCGGGCCTCAATGAAGTCGGCCATGGTGTCCGGATGGCTCACGCCACGAAATCGTTCGCGAGCGTGCTCAAGAAGCCCGGGCCCCGCCTCCCCGCGGCCCCCCCCCCCCCCCCCCCCCCCCCGCCCCCCCTCCCACCCCCCCCCCCCCCCCCCCCCCCCCCCCCCCCCCCCCCCCCCCCGCCCCCCCCCCCCCCCCCCCCCCCCCCCCCCCCCCCCCCCCCCCCCCCCCCCCCCCCCCCGCCCCGAAGGACGCCGGGGTCAGCGCCAGCGCGTCGGGGCAGACCCCTGAACCGACCTTATTCCACCACGTGGTGAACTTCACATGCTCTTGACGCGTCAAGGGATCCTGTTGGCCTCGGCGGTTGGGCTCGTGTCCACCCACAGCGGCAAGTCGCTAGGTCAGGAGAAGTCGTCGAGCCCCGCGTCGATCTCTTTCCAGCCGGTGGTCACCTGACCGGCGGTCACTCCCACGGGAAGGTCGACGTACAGATCGTGCTCGCTTTGGACACCGATCACGCGGGGATGGTCATCGGGGAGGACCTGTCGCACCTCCGCCAACACGAGGTCGATCGCCTCTTGCGTACCCTCAAGGGCAATGGAATGGTCCATCCCCATGGCCTGGAACCGGGGACGCCCGTCCTCAGGCACCGCAACCACGGAATAGCCGTCAAGGGTAGAGAACGGCTTGTCGCCCTCGGCCAGAGCTTCCGCACCATACAAGCGCGACAACACTGACCTCATCTCCTGAAGCGACAGGACCCGGGTATCGTCCAGCGAGACGATCAAGGCATTCGGCATCGTGGGTCATCCCTCCACTGGTGTGAAGTTGACACGGACATTGAACGGCACACCTGTGGCGCCTTCCATCAAAGGACACCACTCCTCGATCTTACCGAGCACGAATGACCCAGCAGCCCGCGGCCGAGCGTCACGCAGAGGGTGGCGCGGCGAGAGCGTGCCTGTGGGTGGTGAGCCGGACGAGGATGCCCACCACGTAGACCGCCAACCCGGCCACGACCGACATCGGGGGCAGCGTCGCCACCAGCGTGACGCAGCCGAGCATGCCGAGCACTGGGACGGCGAGCGTCCACGAGCGGGCAGTGGGGTCGAGGCGGACCGCCGCCAGGTTGGCGACGACGTAGTAGAGCAGGACGCCGAACGAGCTGAAACCGATCGCGCCGCGCAGGTCCACCGCCAGCACGAGGCCCGCGACGACAACCCCCAGCGTGAGCTCCGCCACGTGAGGCACCTGGTACTGCGGGTGCACCGCCGCCAACCTTCGCGGCAGGTCACCGTTCCGGGCCATGGCGAGCGTCGTCCGTCCGACCCCCGCCACAAGCCCCAGCAGCGCTCCGGCGCTGGCCAGGGCGGCCGCGAGGCGCACGAGCGGCTCGGCCCAGAGAACACCGGTCGCGGCCACGCCGGCGGCCACGGGATCGGGCGAGGTCGCCAGTCCGTCCGGGCCGAGCCTGGCGAGCAGCACCCATCCGAGTCCGGCATAGAGGGCGACGGTCAGGGTGAGCGCCCCGATGATGGCCCGCGGGATCGTTCGGCTTGGGTCGCGGACCTCCTCACCCATCGTCGCGATGCGGGCATAGCCCGCGAAGGCGAAGAACAAGAGCCCCGCGGCCTGCAACACGCCGTAGGCATCTGCGGCGACCAGCGCCGGGCTCGCCAGCGGCGCGGCGAGGCCCATCAGCCCGATCGCCCCGATCAGGATCACCAGGACCGGGATCACGAGGGCCCGCGCCAGGGCGGCGGTCTTGGTCACTCCCCGGGTATTGAGCAGCGCCAGGGCCAGCACCACCAGGGCGGCCAGCGGGCGGGCCCAGGCAGATCCGGGGAGGACGTAGCTCGCGAAGGTGAGCGCCATCGCCGCGCATGAGGCGGTCTTGCCGATGACGAAGCCCCAGCCGGCGAGGAACCCCCACCACTCTCCGAGCACTTCGCGCCCGTAGAGATACGTGCCCCCAGAACTCGGGTAGCGCGCCGCCAGCCGGGCGGAAGACCACGCGTTGCAGAAGGCGACGAGGGCGGCGAGGCCCACCGAGACCAGCAGCCAGGATCCCGCCGCAGCAGCGGCCGGAGCCCAGACCGCGAAAACGCCGGCGCCGATCATCGAACCGAGCCCGATGATGACGGCATCCCCGAGTCCGAGGCGACGGGCGAGTGTGGTCACGGCGGCAGGCTACGCCACGGGAACGTCGAATCCGTGCCATCCTCAACCTCGTCAGCACCCGTGACGGGCGCAGCGTCCCCACCCAACCGGACGGGCGATGCTTCCCTCCCCCTCGTCGGAGGACCTTTCGGCCGTCCGCTCGCGCAGACAGGGTTGGAGACGCCTCCCGTCCGAGTCGCTCCAGCCCGTCCCTGGCCGCCAAGACTTCGCAGAATTCATCGGTGCCACCGGCGCCTAGTGAGAGTAAATTGAGGCTCGTCAGCGGACCCCTCAACCCCCTCCCCCTTCCCAAACTCCGTCACCGCTCTCACCCCCTCACTCCCCCCCAAATCTTGATCGGAGCGCGCCATGCGTCTTCTTTCTGCTGCCCTCGTGGCGGCCTTAGTGGCCCTGGTCGGCGCCGCTACTCCCGCGGAGGGCACCGCTCCCGTCCGCATCGTTTTCACTGCAGACACAGGCATGAACCCCGAGGTGTTCACCGGGATGGGCAAGGCGACGCCGACGTTGGCCATCATCGCGGGCGACTTGTCCTACCAGGTGGGCAGCGAACAGGCGTACTGCGACCTAGTCAACGGCGCCATCACCGCACCCGTGGCGATGCTGCCAGGGAACCATGAAGGGCTCGACCCGCAGGCCGGCGGGGGCAGCAATTTCGCCGCCTATGCCGCGTGCCTTCCCGACCGAGCCGGCGCCAAGCCGCTCTATGGGGGCTTCCCGACCGACTACCTCATCGACTTACCGAACGTGCGCCTCATTCTGATCAGCCCGAACATCGCGACCGGAAATCCCGGGTGCCCGAACGGGAAGTGTTCCTACGCAAACGGCACGCCGGAGCAAGCCGCCCTCCTGACCGCCATCGCGGATGCCAAGAAGGCCCGCAAGTGGGTCGTAGTGGTCCAACACGAGCCATCGTTTGGCTACACGATCGGCAACCACGCAACGGACGTCTGGGGGACGGCCAGCCCCGACTTGGCCGCCGCTGAAATCAAGGCGGGAGTAGCCGTGGTGGTCTCGGGTCACGACCACAACTACGCGCGCTCGAAGCCGCAGGGAGTCACGACCTTCGTCACCGTCGGTAACGGCGGCTACTACCCCAAACCCATCGGCTCCCTTGGCACCATGTGGGCCTCCGGATCCGGCACCAACTCTCCGGGCGGAATCGACATCGGATACCTGCAACTCGACATCTCAACGTTGAAGATTGCGGCGTCCGAGGTGTCGGTCTTAGGGCCGCACGCGGGGCAGGTCTTCGACCGCTTCACGGTCAAAGGGCCGGTGAGGTCCGCCCTCGCGTCCGTCCCAGCCTTCGGCACGAGCCTTGAGGGGCGCACAGCGGTCCCGACGGCCACATCCCGGTGAGACCGTGCCGAGGACGTAGCGTCCACGGCCGGTGCTCACGGGGATGTTTGGGGCCCTGCGGGGTCAGTTGTCCCCGAAGATGTCGCGGGTGAAGACCTTGTTCTTGACGGGCTCGAGGGCTGATTCCATGCGATTGCTGATGATCAGGTCGCTGCGTTTGGTGAACTCGTGCAGTTCGTCGATCACCGGGAAGTTGGTGAACTCGACACCGTCCAGGCCGGGCTCGTAAACGACGACGTTGACGCCCGCGTCCTTCAGGCGATGCATGATGCCCTGGATGGCCGAGGAACGGAAGTTGTCCGAGCCAGCCTTCATGATGAGGCGGTAGACACCCACGGTCTTGGGCTTGCGGTCGAGGATCGCCTTGGTGATGTAGTCCATCCGTGTGGAGTTGGAGGCCACGATGGCGCTGATCAGGTCCTGCGGCACCGTCCCGAAGCTGGCCATGAGCTGCTTGGTGTCCTTGGGCAGGCAGTAGCCGCCGTAGCCGAAGGAGGGATTGTTGTAGTGCTCGCCAATGCGCGGGTCGAGGCCGACGCCGCGGATGATCTGCTCGGCCTGCAGCCCGTTGGCGATCGCGTAGCTGTCGAGTTCGTTGAAGTACGCCACCCGCATAGCCAGGTAGGTATTGGCGAACAACTTGATGGCCTCCGCCTCATCCGACCCGGTGAACAGCGTCTGGATGTCTTCCTTGATGGCCCCTTCAGCGAGGAGCCCGGCGAAGACGCGCGCACGCTCAGAAATCTCACCGACCACGATCCGGCTGGGGTACAAGTTGTCGTAGAGTGCCCGTCCCTCGCGCAGGAACTCAGGGCTGAAAATCAGGTTGGGCGTCCGCAGCTTCTTCTTCATGGCCGCGGTGTAACCCAACGGGATCGTCGACTTGATGACCATCACCGCGTCGGGATTGATCTCCTTGACGTCGCGGATCACCGCCTCGATCGACTTCGTGTTGAAGTAGTTCGTGTCGGGGTCGTAGTCGGTGGGCGTCGAGATGATGACGAAGTCGGCGCCCTCGTACGCGTCGCGCTTGTCGAGGGTGGCCCGGAAGTTGAGGTCCTTGTTTCGCAGAAAGTCGATGATCTCGGGGTCATGGATCGGTGATTCCCGCCGATTCAGCTTGTCCACCTTTTCCCGAACGAGATCCAAGGCGACGACCTCGTGGTGCTGCGCCAGCAGAATCCCGTTGGATAGCCCGACGTAGCCGACACCCGCGATGGCGACCTTCATAGAGGTTCCAACCTTCCTTAACCCTGGACGGGAACAATGACGGGAGCAACTCCCACATCGCTCGCCCGACGCAATTCTTTTTGAATTACGCCCAGCTGGATGCTACCTCCGGGAGGCGCCTTGGGCGTGTTCGTCAACCACCACAACGTCAACGACGCACCTGGCTTGAGATCGACCCGAAGGCCCATGACGCCGTAGCCGCCTTCCACAGGTCTGCCGGACGCGTCCAGGGTGTTCACCGCTACCTGGACGCAATGATCGCCATCGGCCGCCACGACCTCTGTCGTGGTGTTAGTCAGGCGGACCTGTGCCCATCCCCAGCCGTCGGTCACCCCTACCGAGGCCGCCGATAGCACCAACCCCTTGAGTTTGTCTTGCGGGAACTCGCGCGTGGAGGCGGTGAGAGTGGGAGGCGTGGTTCTCCAGGACGGGTCGCAATCACCGAACCCAATCGGCACGATCCGAGCCATCAACGCTTGGTAGGCAGCGGGATCGTCGCCTTGATGACTGAATGACAGATACGACAAGACGCGGCGTGGCAGTTCGGCACAATCGCTGCCATAGACGGGCGTGAACCCGTCCGGAAGCAGACCGGTGTAGCCATTGAGGGTCTGCCGGTGCGCGCGAATCGCAGCCCACATCGCATTGACGTCAGCCCGGTACGGGTTCCCTGGAGGTTGCGCTAAGAACAGGATGGCGTCCTTCGGGAGTCCCCCGGGAATCCGAGCGTCCGTGGCCTCATTGGCTTGCTCCCATTGACTTAAGGGTTTGACGGACGGGGACACGGCCACGCACTCGACAACGAGCAGAATGGACAGCACTCCGACGGCCACCCGCCCCCAGGCGCGGGTTTGGCCAGCCAACACGTCCGCCCCCCGTCCGGCCAGATACGCCAGGAGGAACAACATCCCCAGCATGATTCGGGCGACGGCCCGGAGGCCGAGAACAGCGGCAACTTCGACAGGTAGTACCACAGGCTGTGATCCTCCACCGCGAGGGTCACGGCGACCATTCCCAAGAGCCCGAGCGCCATCGTCAGATGCAGGGACTTGGGACTCGAACGCCAGATCCAGACGAGGCCCACACAGGCGAACAGAATCGGGATCAGGCCTGGAAAGAGTTGATGCTCCCACCTCAGCGGAGGACCATTCACGGTCCGCGAAAATCCCGACCACACCCAGGAGGCGTCACTCAGCAGGTAGCTCGTGCCGCGCGGCAGGAGACCTAAGATCTCATCAAACGAGCGGGAGGAACCGTAAAGCCTTGTCACTTGAAGGTAGGGCCACATCAACAGAATCATCGCTGCCATCAGCGCGGCTAGAACCCCACCAAGGGCGATCCACCCCCGCGACCCGAGTCCGACCAGGCTTCGCCACAGGTCACGCCATTCGCGCCCAAGCCCAGGCAACCCAGTCGTGACGGCCACGACAATCTCATGGGCGACAAAGACCACCATCATGATCGTCAGGGTGAAGACACCCACGTAAATCGTGCAGAAGAACTGCCACACCAGCCATCCTGCAGAGGCCAACAGCAGTGGCCAGCGCTTCTGACGCAGGAACAGCACCCAGGTGGCCACCGCCAACGGCAAGCCGAAGCGGTAGTCCAGCTGGGCCCAGTTGAAGGTGAAGCCGGTCACCGGTAGGGCGAAGGCGAAGATCAGGGCTCCGACGGTGGCACCGATTTCTTTCAACGACAACCAGCGCAAGGCGACGTACGCGGCCGCAAAGTTGGCGATCCACCCGCCGTACCACCAAATGTCGAACGCGTAGCCGGGATTACCCGTCAGCACACGTCCGAGTAGGTAGACCGGGAACGCGCCAAACAGGTTGTCGCTGAATCCCAGGGTGTAGGGGTAGGGGGTGAAGATGCCCAAATGCCACAGCGACTTCACGCCACCGGTCAGAAACTGGAAGGCATTTTCGAGGAAGTAGGCGTTGAGGCGCCCGTCCTGCAGGTCGCCGGGGGCGTTGGTGAAGCCCCCCAGAGTTCGGACTGGCAAGGCCACGAACGCGACAAGCAAGGCCCCGGTCGGCAGAACCGGTGGGAGGAACCGACGCCTCACACTCATCCTTGGCATTCGTAGCCCGGGCTGGGGACCGAGTCGCGGAACGTATTGGTCAGGTCGTCGGTGTACTGCCCCATGAGCAACCGCTCCTTGGGAAGGAGGTTCTGGTGGAACCAGGTGCTGAACTGGGCAAGAGCCCGACCCTTGTCGGTGATGATGACGCAGCCGTTCTTGATGACGACAGTTCCGGACTGAGTGGCCTCGGTGAGGCGGACGTCCACGAGCCGATCTTCGGGCAGGTATTCGTTCACGAACACCCAGCCGATCATGTCTTCCTTGATGCCGCCGCCACGCTGCTCAATCTTCTCCAGGATGTAGAGCGACAGCGACCGGTCGATGACCGTCGGGATCGACACCGCGAAGGCGTAACCGCCCAGCAAGAAGATCGTCACCAGCAGGATGCGCTCGAACTTCTCCAGCACGTTGAACCACTTGACTGTGAAGAGCAGTATCCCCGCCAACACCGCAGCGATGACTGCGTCCGTCAGGGCGGCGAAGCCGACAACGTCCACGCGGAAGAACTTGATGTGAATGACGTAGGTCGCCAGGAGCAACACGATGTAGGTCAGGACGCCGATGAACGCCCAAAGGAACTTCTTGATCATGTGAATACCAAAAACTTGTTGCCGAAATAGGAAAGGACGACTTGGACGCCGGTCGCCATCAGGAAGCCTAGGTTCGAGTCAAGGTGCAGCCAGTCAACCCACACGTGCATGACTCCCGAGGCCAGCAAGGCGATGATCACGTAGGCGCTCAGGAACTTGACCGCTTGGCCCAGGACCGGACGATCGTTCTTACGAAACACGAAGTAGCGACTGCCCAAGAACGACGTGGTGATTCCGAAGAGGGCACCCACCCAATAGGCCAACCAGGCCCACGGCAGGTGGAACACGTCGAGACACAGGCGCATGACCGCCCAGTTCACGAACGTGGCCGTGACACCGTTCAGGACGTAGCGCAGGGCTTCCGCCCCGTGATTCGTCCCGGCGTCGACGGCCGGTGCCTCGGTGCCCGCGACGGACGACTTGGGGGCTTCGGTCATACCGCCACGCCCTCTGCGAGAAGCTCAGCCTCCACATAGTCGGCGTATTCGATGCCCGTCACCACGTTGCCTGAGCGCACCACACCCGTGAGCATCAAGGTCATGAGGGTCAGGGTGCCCGTCTGCAGGAACAGGACGAACAGAATGCCGGACGCGATGGAGAACCAGCCCGGCGACGAGTTGTCGACGATCTTCAAGATGACGGCCACGAAGGCACCGACAACGGAGGCACCCGCGATCACCATGCACCAAATGCCGACCCGGACGAGCACGTCCTCGGCGAAGACCATGAGCGCGCGGAAGCCATGGAGGGCCAACCCGACGAAGTTCATCTTGGATTGGCCGGCGTACCGCGGTCCTCGGTCGAGCGGGATGATGCTCGTCCGCAACCGCGACGCCAACACGGAGGCTGCCACGTGCGTCGTGGTTTCCTGCATGCTGACCAGGCGACGGACGGCAGCCGGCTTGAGCGCCATGAAGTTGCCGAAGCTGATCTTGCGGCCGGTGAGGAAGGTGAACATTGCCTTGTAGACGACGTAGAAGGCCTTGAACTTGAGGGTTTCGACGCGGCTCTTGCGGCGGGCGACCACGACATCGACGTCGTCCGGCTCGAGGGCCTCGAGCAGGGCGGGGATCGTTTCGGGCAGGTCCTCACCGTCGGAGTCCATGACGACCGCACGCTGGCCGTCGCTCAGCTTGTCGGCCGCCCATGACAGGCCGATGGCGATGGCACGCTGATGACCGACGTTGCGCCGCAGACGCAGCACGATGCCTTCGACTCCCGCGGCGACCATCGGCGCGGGGCTGACCGGCTGCTTGACGGAGCCGTCGTCGACCGCGACCACGAAGAGCTTCTCGCCGAGTTCCTTGTGCAGTTCTTGGAACAAGCGGCTGGAGGCTTCGACGTCTTCGAAGACGGGAGTCACGACAATGACGGAACGTTCAGCGAAGCTCATCGAGCGACCACCTTCGCAAAGTAGGCGATGGCCTTGTCCAGACCCTCGTCGAGGTCCACCTTCGGCTCCCACCCCAGCACCTCGCGGGCCTTGCTGATGTCGGGCTGCCGCACCTTGGGGTCATCGGCTGGCAGCGGCAGGCGGACGATCTTTGAGGTCCCCCCGATTTTGGCGAGCACCTTCTCGGCCAGCTCGGCCACGGTGAACTCACCGGGGTTGCCGAGGTTGATGGGTCCGGTCACGTCGTCCGAGGTGCCCATGAACCGAATGAAGCCCTCGACCAGGTCGTCCACGTAGCAGAAGCTCCGGGTCTGGCTGCCGTCACCGTAAATGGTCAGGTCCTGCCCGCGCAGGGCTTGGACGATGAAGTTTGAGACGACCCGTCCGTCCTCGGGATCCATCTGCGGACCATAGGTGTTGAAGATCCGCACCACCTTGATGGGGATGTCGTACTGGCGCCAGTAGTCGAAGAAGAGCGTCTCGGAGATGCGCTTGCCCTCGTCGTAGCAGGAGCGGATGCCGATGGGGTTGACGTTGCCCCAGTACTCCTCAGGTTGCGGATGCACCTTTGGATCCCCGTAAACCTCCGAGGTGGAGGCCTGCAGGATTTTGGCGCCTGTGGCCTTGGCGAGGTCCAGCATGTTGAGCGCTCCGAAGAACGAGGTCTTCGTCGTTTGGATCGGGTCCCGCTGGTAGTGGGGCGGTGAGGCCGGGCAGGCCAGGTTGAAGATCTGATCCACGGGCACGCTGAGCGGCACGGTGACATCGTGCTCGAGCAGTTCGAAACGTGGGTTATCGAGCAGATGCGCTACGTTCTCCCGCGAGCCGGTATAGAAGTTGTCGACCGCGAGGACGTGGTGTCCGTCGTTCAGAAGCCGCTCACAGAGGTTAGATCCAAGGAAGCCAGCGCCGCCTGTCACCAACACCCTCGCACCGTCGTTTGTCCTCGGCACCGGTTCACTCTCCTCGAGATCAAAGCCTTCTCATGCTATCGGACCGCGCCGAAGCGACTTCTCAGACGTTCGAGGCGCCGCCTCTCGAGACCCGGAAATCAGGGCGGGCAGCGGCCCGCGTCCACGTCAGGCGATGACGCCGAACTTGTACCCAGCAGCCTTCAACATCTTCACGACCCCGGGCAGGGCGCCATTGATCAGGGTGGCGCCCTCCGCGTCGTGCATCAACACCACGACGACGTTCGGGTTCCCCGCGGCCTTCAGAGTGTTGGCGAAGAAAGTCACGGCCGCTGCGCCGTTCGGTGGCGCCTTCTGTTCACCGTCACCGATCTCAGTGTTCCAGTCGAGCCAGTAGAGGCCACGCTGTTCGAGGGCCGCGTCCGCCGGAGCGAGGTTCTTCCACGACATATGGCCACCTGGGTAGCGGCTGGCGTGGGTGACGTAATCGGGCCCCAGAAGGTCGCGCATGGCCTGGTAGGCCTTGTCGTAATCGGCGGTGATGTTCGCCAGGTTACCGATGCGGCCCGGGTACAGAACCTTGTAGCTGTGGGACCAGGTGTGGATCGCGAGCGCGTGGCCCTCGGCTAAGGCCCGCAACGGGATCGCCCGATCGACGTGCTGCACACCGAGCGGCCCCACGATGTAGAAGTAGGTCGCGGGGACGCCCAGTTGCTTCAGCAAATCGAGAACGTCCGAGGTTCGATTCGCGCTCGGACCATCGTCAATCGTCAGGAACGCGATCTTTTCCGTGGGATAGTCCGGGGCCTTGGCGCCCTGCCGCAGCCAGCTTTGAACCGACTGCGCCGGGTAGGCATAGGCCTTGGCGGCGACGTTGTGGTTCGTCCCGGCCAGCAAACCGGTGGCGCTCGCGGAACTCTCCGCGCTCGCCGACGGCGTGGCTGCGGCGGTGGCCGTCACGCTCGTGCTCGGGGGCGTCGACACGGACGCGGTAGGGCTCGGCGAGGGGGCGCTTGAGGATTCCGCGAGGGAGGACGGTTTGGGGGCGATGGATGCACACCCGGCGATCGCGAGCCCTCCGGCCGCACCGAGAAAGTGGCGACGCCTCATTGAATTCTCCCGACAGTTATTTTGTGCTTTGCCTAGCAATGCTAAATGAACGAGGCCGGTAGCGCCGCGATCGTTCAATGATGTAAAGATGCGTCGCGGCTGCTACCTTACCCTTTCGGGTCCACATTGTTCGGCACCTAAAGGGAAGAAGGGATCGGGGGATCTTGCCCACCACACGTCGACAGGTCGCGCTCGGCCTGGCCTGGGCCGTGCCCACCATCGCGATGATCTCGGCGGCACCAGCCTTGGCGGCATCGGGCTGCCCCACGTTCTCGTTGACGCCTGCGATCACGGCAGGGGGATACGACAGGTGGACCCTCACCAACACTGGTCCCGGCACCTGGCCCTCCGGGACGACGATCTCGTGGACGATCCAGAACAAGTGGCTGGCCAATGACACCTTCACAATCCGGGCTGTATCCGGCCTCACCCCCTCCACCGGCACGACTGCTCTCGCCACGAACGCCCAGGGCACCTTCGCCTTCACCACCACGGCAGCGGTAGCCGTCGGCGGCACTGTCAGCGTCACGATCTCGACATCCAGTGGTTGGTACACCTACTACGGCCAGTTCAACATGACCTGGCCGGCACCCTATGCGACCTGCCCGGCTGCCAAGCGCTGCGGTTCGGATGCCTATGACCGGTTCGGTGTGACCTGTCCTGGCGGGGGCGCCACGCCGCTGCGGGCGGGCGCGACCACCGCGACGACCACGCCTACCCCGGCCCCACAGCGTCCCGCGACGGCTTAGCAGCGTCCCGCGACGGCCCAGCAGTCCTGCTGCTGACAACGCGTCCGGGGCGCCGGCACGTGGGTCTCGACTCTCGCTTCCCCGCCTTCCGCACCTCCGGGGTCACCCCGACACGCTTCGAACGATACAAAGCCAGATCGGACAAGAACCATCGATCGTGAACGTCTGTTCACATTGCGACTTGGCCACGCCTCGCTAGCGCCCAAAGCCACGCATAGTTTGACGACCCAGTGAACACTTGTTCACAAGGCGGGTGCGAGTGCCCTAGGTAGGACCTTAAGTTTCTAATCAGGGCAGCAGCGTGGCGGCCCACTAGAGGAGACAAAATGATCAGCGATGACTGCCGTCGAGGTGCCAGCCTGGCCGCCCCGTCTTGGGTGACATCAAGTGCGGACTCGGGCGCAGACCCGACGCCCGGTACCAGCACATCAGGGTTTGGGTGGTTGCGATGACCACCTACGACTTGACCACCGTCGGCGAGGGACAAATCCGCCTCACCGTCGATAAGGGCGAAAGACTGTCGGCCTGTCGCTCACTCCGCCTCACCCCGGCAGGATCCGAAGCCAACGTGGCTGGCGTGCTTTCCCAACTCGGCCGACGTACCGCGTGGGCCTCGGTGCTTCCTGGTGGCGACCTCCCGATGCGCTTCATCCAGGAGTACTCGTCCGTCGGCGTGGACTTGTCTCACGTCGTCCGGGTTCCCGAAGGCCGCATGGCGCTCTACTTCATGGAACCTGGCGATCCGCCAATGCCGGCCCGCGTGACCTACGACCGGCTCCATACGCCGTTCCGCGAGGTCCAACTCGACACCCTTGACTGGGATGCGCTCCTCGACACGAGGGTCCTGTTCGTTACCGGTATCACGGCGGCGCTCACAGAGAACACGGCAGCCATGATCACGCATGCCGTCACTGAAGCCGCAGCCCGGGGCGTCAAGGTGGCGCTGGACGTGAACTACCGTTCGCTGCTGTGGTCACCCGAACGCGCTCGCGAGGTCCTCGAACCCCTGCTGAGCAAGGTCTCGATCTTGTTCTGCTCACGACCGGACGCGATCAAAGTCTTCGGTCTCGAAGGTGATGGCCCGGCGGTCAATGAAGAACTGCGGCGGCGGTACAGCCTCGATCACGTGGTCTCCACTGACAGCACGCACGGCGTCTACTACAGCGGGCTGGAAGGCACGGAGGTCTTCGCGGTGCACCCCGTGGCCGTGACCGATCGCCCCGGCGCTGGCGACTCGTTCGTGGCCGGCACACTCCACGGGTATCTCAGTGAGTCCGTGCTGAAGGGCATCACCTACGGCCTACAGACCTCGAAGTACGCCCTCACGCATCACGGAGATCTCACTCGAATCTCCGCCTCGGAGCTCGAGATCCCCACCTCGACCGACATCATCCGCTGACGTCCTCTCGCCTCTCTGGAGAAACCCGATATGACCACCAACACCACCCAACCAATGACGGCCTTGGAGCAAATCGACTCGAGACCGCTCACCGGCAATCAGAAGAGCCTGATTTCGCTTGCCGTCGTCGGCAACATCTCCGAGTTCTTCGACATGTTCCTCATCGGCTTCGCCGTCAACGTGCTGCTCAAGGACCCCTCTTGGCACCTGCGCGGCGATGAAGCCGGCATCATCTTGGCCATGTCCGGCCTTGGCACCGTCATTGGGGCCATCGCCTGGGGTCGACTCGCCGACTCCATGGGCCGCAAGCGTGCCTTCTTCTGGTGCACGTTGCTCTTCACCGTCTTCACCATTGCCTCGGTGTTCACCCCGAACGACGGGTGGATTCTGCTCGCCATCCTCCGTGTCCTCATCGGAATCGGCGTGGGCGGCCTGAACATCGTCTCGATTCCTTACGTTCAGGAGTTCGTCCCCGCCAAGCAACGCGGCCTCCTCGCCGGCCTCACGGCGGTCTTCATCCCCCTGGGCCTTTTCCTCGGATCGGTGGCCTCCGGCCTGACCGGTTCGAACTGGCGCCTGCTCATCGCCCTCGGCGGCATCCCGATCTTCCTGCTCGTCTGGCTCCGCTTCGTCCCCGAGTCGCCCCGCTTCCTTCAAAGCAAGGGACGTACGGCCGAAGCCAAGAAGGCCCTCGCCTGGGCGTTGGAAATGCCCGTCGACCAGGTGGGGTCGCTGCCCGAGGTCACCAAGGCCAAGTCCGCCTCGTACGCGCTCATCTTCAGCAAGTACCGCAAGAGCCTCATCATCGTGGCCCTCGGCTCCTTCTGCTTCATCTTCGGCTCGTCGGTGATCCAGTCATGGGGCCAGTCCATCCTGGGCGCGGCGTACAAGTTCGACGCCCCCACCGTCGCCAACCTGTTCATGCTGGTTTCCCTCGGTGACCTGCTCGGACGGTTGTCCTCGGCGTGGCTGGCCGACAAGATCGGCCGCAAGAAGGTCATGCTCATCTTCGGGCTGGTGGGCGCGGGTGGCCTGCTGATCTCCGCAGGCTCGACGATGCTCGCTGGCACCAGCAGCAATGCCGGATGGATCTTCTTCGTGGGCATTCTCATCGCCATGACCTTCGGCGACGGTGCCTTCGGCGTGCTCAACCCGTTCGGTGCCGAACAGTTCCCGAACGAGGTTCGTTCCACAGGCCTGGGCTTGGGCTACGGGATCGGCGCCTCGGCCAAGATCTTTGGCCCCTGGGTCTTGGGCATGATGTTCGGCGCCAAGGTGACGCCCGACATCATCCCGCCCGCGTTCTTGTTCTTCGCGGTGCTGCTCATCATTGGCGGCATCACGTACCAGTTCGCCAAGGAGACCAAGGGCGCGTCCCTGGAATCCATCTAACCCCCTGACATCGATCCGACCTCACGATGCCGGGTCGGTGGCCTCGAGCCACCGACCTGGCATCGGTGCGTTGTGGTCCCCCGGTGCGGACGCTCAGCCCTCAGCGCGATCCAAGAGCGAGAGCGCCGTGGCCCGATCGGTCACCAGCGCCGAGATGAACCCGCCCTGAATGACGGCAGCGAGAGGGTCGACCTTGGACTGGCCCCAGGCGACGCCCACGACCAGGGGCACTTCACGCAACCGCTCGGGATCCACCGCGAGGGTCCGATCGCAGAACTGCGTGCGGATGTGCTGCCCGGACGCGCCGATGTGGTGCCCGCAGATGTGGGCCACGGCGCCGGACTTGCGCAGGAACTGCGCGGACTCTTGGTCCTCGTACTCCTGGAGGATGAGCCCAGATCGTCCGTCCGTCACTGCCCCAACCCCGACCAGTGCAATGTCGGCGCGGGCACCTAACTCCAAGGTGGTGGCGATCTGGTTGTCGCCCCGCAACGCACGGGCCACGGTCGCGTC
Source organism: Micropruina sp. (assembly GCA_016716635.1). Taxonomy (GTDB): domain Bacteria; phylum Actinomycetota; class Actinomycetes; order Propionibacteriales; family Propionibacteriaceae; genus JADJVZ01. The sequence continues at coordinate 44,410 of JADJVZ010000011.1, read as the reverse complement.
GCTGACCACCAGGGGGGTGGGGAGGGGATGAAAGGTGCCTCCCATTTTGCGCGCCATTCGCCGCGACGTCTCGGGGGAATCGAGGAGACCTTCCGATTGACCCACGCTGCCGATCATCTGGACGACCTTTGACCGTGGCCACACCAGCTGAGGCATCGCGTCAACGGTGGCCGCCACGGCAAGCCCGTTCGAGATGCTCAAGACGACGTGCTCGGCGGCGACCTCGATGAGCAGGTCGGCCGCACATTGGGCGACCTCTTCTCGCACGGCTGAGAGATGCTCCGGATCGGCGACGCGGGCCTGCTTGAGGCCGTACTCCTTGACGAGCGCCCGCTCGATTCCGAGGACTCGCTCCATCGGATGCCCGATGCGCACCTGGACGATCCCGCGCCGCCTCGCCTCAGACAGCATGCGCGAGACGGTGGCCCGCGAAAAGGCAACGTCTCGCGCTATCTCGGCCTGGCTTTGCCCCTTCACGTGGTAGCGCCGGGCAACCTCAAGCAGCAGTGCTGTGTGCTCTCGCGCGTCGAGCGTCCGAGAGCGGTGGTGTGTGACCGCATCCGCAGGATCAGAACTTCCCCTGGTGAACATATGTTCAACATACCCCTATCAGGCCCAAAAGGGATCGCCAGCCTGAGGGGTTATTTCACGGTCCAGGAAGACCCGGGTGCGCAGGCCGTGCACATCCGTTCAAGCGCACGTGGAAATCGCCTCCTTTGGGACCCTAACTTTGAAGTGTCGAAACCACAGCGGTCACCCCCCGGTGACCAGAGTTCAAAGGAGACTCAGAATGGCATTCGCCCGTACCCTGCGCGGAGACGTCGCACCCGAAACCCTCGGGGTCGTCAACGCTCACGACCACCTGATCCGCGTCGGCGCGGGTGAGGTCTACATCGACGGTGATCACCAACTCGATGACGTCGACAAGGCAGTCCAAGAGGCCAGCTACTTCGTGGCGGCGTCGAAGAACTGGACGCCCAACGGCGGCACCGTCGTCGACATGTGCCCCATCAACTGCGGCCGCGACCTCGAGCGCCTCGCCAAGGTAGAGGAGCGCGTCGACGGCCTGCAGATCATCCAGTCCACCGGCTTCCACCAAGAGAAGGTCTACCTCGAGACGCAGTCCCATTGGGTCTCGCGCTACAGCGTCGACAAGATCGCCGAACTGATCATCGCCGACATCACCGAGGGCATCGACAAGCACGACTATTCCGGGCCACTCGTTGAGCGCCTCCCCTACAAGGCCGGCGTCATCAAGGTCGCTACCGCCTACGGCAAGATCACCAAGTTCGAGCGCAAATGCATCGAGGCCTCGGCCATCGCGGCCATCGAGACCGGTTGCCCGATCAACACCCACACGTCTGCCGGCACCTGCGGCCTGGAGCAGGCTGAACTGATGATCTCCCTCGGCGTGCCCGCCGACCAGATCGCGATTGGTCACATCCAGCGCAACGCCGACATTTGGTACCTCACGCAGATCCTGAAGACCGGCGTCTACCTGGAGCTCGACGGCACGGCCCGCCTGAAGTACCAGCCGGAAGCCAACCGCATCAAGGAGTTCCGCGAGCTCGGCGAGGCTGGCTACGGCGATCGCCTGCTGCTCGGCACCGACTCAGGCAAGCGCGGCTACCAGAAGGCCTACGGGGCCACGACGGGCGTCGACTACAACCCGGCCGTCGATGGTCCGCGGATGCTTGATGAGGGCTTCGATCGGGCGTACGTCGAGAAGCTGCTGATGTTCAACGCTCAGAAGTTCTTCACGTTCCGCAAGGCCGCCTGACCCATGTCAGCGACGAAGCCACGCCTTCAACTGGCCCTGGACACCACCGATCTCGCCGATGCGTTCCGCCCCCTCAACCGGGCCATCGACCAAATCGACGTTATCGAGTGCGGCACCATCCTCATCATCGCTGAAGGGCTCCGGGCCGTCCGCGAGATCCGAGCCCTCTACCCGACCAAGACAGTCCTGGCCGACGTTCGGATCGCTGAGGCAGGGACGCTCATCGCCAGGAACTGTTTCGAGGCAGGTGCCTCGTGGGTGAGCGTCGTCGCGGGGGCATCGATGACCACCGTTGCTCAGGTGGTCAAAGTGGCCAACGAGTACGGGGGGGAAGTTCAGATCGAACTTGGTGAAACCTATGACGTCGACAAGGCCCGCGCCTGGCGTGAGCTCGGAGCCCAGCACGTGATCGTCAAGCGCTCTCGCGACCGCGAGTTGGCTGGCGACCTCACCTGGGGGCCGGACGACATCAAGCGCGTGCATGAATTGCACGCCATGGGATTCACCGTCACCGTCACCGGTGGCGTCACGGTGAAGGACCTTGCCACCTTCGCGGGCGCCCCCGTCGGTGTGGTGATCGCCGGTCGCGCCATCGCTGGCGCGGCTGATCCGCTCGCTGCGGCCAAGGAGCTGCAGGACAAGCTGGCTGAGGTCTGGTCGTGACCACCTCGGCCAGCGCCACCACCGCCCTGCTGGAAACCCCACCGGCGCAGGTCACTCTCGGGATCTACGAGAAGGCCCTGCGTTGGACGGGGAGCTGGGAGGCTCTCTTCGCGGACGCCCGTCTCGGGGGATTCAGTTTCGTCGACATCTCCGTCGACGAAACCCCCGAGCGGAAGGCCCGCCTGGAATGGTCCCCCGAGATGCGCCGCGAGGTCCGCAACGCTGCGGATTCTCAAGGCGTTCAACTCGGGGGGCTGTGCCTCTCGATCCATCGCGCCATCGGCCCCGGGTCCGCTGATCCAGCAGTCCGAGCCGAGGCCGATCGGATCTTCGAGCAGGGCATTGAGTTGTGTCGTGACCTGGGAATCCCCGTCCTCCAAGTAGCGGGCTACTACGCCTACTACGAGGAGGCTGACCCCGGCCAGCGGGCTCGCTACGTCGCGGCGCTGCGGCGGGCGATCCCCAAGGCCGCCCAGGCCGGCGTCCTGCTCGGCATCGAGAACGTCGACGGCAACGACGTCACCTCGATCAGCCGCGGCATGAACATCGTCCGGGAGATCGACTCGCCTTGGCTGCAGATGTACCCCGACGTCGGCAACATCGCCGAGCAACAACTCGACGAGACCGAAGAACTTCGGGCTGGCGAGGGGCACATGCTCGCCATCCATCTCAAGGACGTGCGTGTGGGCGAACCCCGGCGCGTTCCCATGGGGGAAGGCATCGCAGACTTCCCCACCGCGTTCACGGAGTTAGCGCGGCAGCGCTGGAGCGGCCGGATGATGATCGAAATGTGGAACGACGACGCTCCCGACTCAGTCGAACGCTGCGTTGAGGCACGTCAGATCATCGAAGGCTGGCTCACCGACGCCGGCATCGCCATCCTCGCCCCCGGCGAGTGACCCGCATCAACACATACGAAAGATCCACTCCCATGCTTGAAGAACTCAAAGAGAAGGTGTGCGAGGGCAACTTGGCCCTCGCGCGCGCCGGCCTCGTCGCGTGGACGGGCGGAAACCTGTCGGCCCGCGACGACGAACACGGCGTGATCGTCATTAAACCGTCCGGGGTGCTCTACTCCGAGATGACCCCCGCCGACATGGTCGTCGTCTCCTACGACGGCCGCCTCATCGAGGGCCATCACGGCCCGTCCTCCGACACCCAGTCCCACCTCGGGATCTACGCCCATCGTCCGGACGTCCAGTCGGTCGTCCACACGCACTCCCGGTACGCCACCGCGTTCGCTGCGGTCGGCAAGCCCATTCCGTGCTGCCTCACCGCCATCGCCGACGAGTTCGGTGGTCCGGTGCCGTGCGGCGCCTACGCCCCCATCGGCGGGGACGCCATCGGCAAGGAGGTCGTCGCCAGCATCGGACGCTCGCCGGCGATCTTGATGCGCCAGCACGGCGTCTTCACCATCGGCCCCACCATCAGCAAGGCGTTGCAGGCGGCGATCATGGTCGAGGACGTGGCGCGCACCGTCGCCGTGGCGATGTCCGTCGGTGAGATTTCGATCTTGTCCGATGAGGAGATCGAGGCGAACTACGACCGCTACCACAACCGCTACGGCACCATGGCGGCCAGCCATGGCGTCAGCTGAGCTGCGAGTCAGGGATAGACCCACTCATGGCTTTGAACTGGACTGACTTAGATTCCCGCGCGGTCGACACCGCACGGATCCTCGCCGCGGACGCGGTAGAGAAGGTCGGCAACGGCCATCCGGGGACGGCGATTTCGCTGGCCCCGGTGGCCTACCTGCTGTACCAGAAGGTGATGATCGGCGATCCGTTGGATCCGACATGGGTTGGCAGGGACCGCTTCGTCCTGTCAGCCGGCCACTCGTCGCTGACGCAGTACTGCCAGCTCTTCCTCGCCGGCTACGGGCTGAGCGTGGACGATCTGGCGGCACTTCGCACGGAAGGCTCGCGCACACCGGGCCACCCGGAGTACGGCCACACGGCAGGCGTCGAAGCCACCACCGGCCCCTTGGGTGCCGGCGTCGCCGATGCGGTGGGGTTCGCCATGGCGGCCCGACGGGAGCGGGCGCTGCTCGACCCGACCACCCCGTGGGATCAGCCGAGCGTGTTCGATCGGACGGTCTACACCATCGCCGGTGACGGCTGCATGCAGGAGGGGGTCGCCTCCGAAGCGTCCTCCCTTGCCGCGGCGCAGAAGCTCGGCAATCTCGTCCTGATCTACGACGACAACCGGATCACCATCGAGGGTGAGACCCAGATCGCGTTCACCGAGGACGTGATGTCGCGTTATGCCGCCTATGGCTGGCACGTGCAGCACGTGGATTGGACGAACGGCGGCACCGGCTACGTCGAGGACATGCAGGCCCTCTACGACGCGATCGAAGCGGCCAAAGCAGTGACCGACAAGCCGTCGTTCATCAAGCTGACGACGATCATCGGCTGGCCCTTGCCCACCAAGGCGGGGAGCCACACCGTGCATGGTGCCAAGCTCGGGGCGGAGGAAATCGCGGCCCTGAAACGCAATTTGGGCTTCGATCCGGCGGCCACGTTCGAGGTCGATCCCATGGTGCTCGCGCACACCCGCCTGCAGGCGGGCGCCCATGCGCTGGCCGCCAAGGCCTCCTGGGATCTGCGGTTCGTCGACTGGATGGCGGGCAACCCCGAGCAGGCGACGCTGTTCCATCGGCTGAGGTCCGGGAAGCTCCCAGACGGGCTGGCGGCGGCGCTGCCGATGTTCCCGGCGGGCAAGAAGTCGACCCGCGCTGCGTCCGGTGACGTGCTCAGCGCGATCTCCGACGTGATGCCCGAGTTGTGGGGTGGGTCGGCCGATTTGGCGGGCTCGAACAACACCACGATGAAGGGCGTTCGTTCGTTCGTCCCCGCGGACCAGTCGAACGCGGAGTTCGTCGGCGACTACTCCGGACGCACGCTTCACTTCGGCATCCGTGAGCACGCCATGGGCAACATCCTCAACGCGATCTGCATGTCGGGGCTGACCCGGGCCTTCGGTGGCACGTTCTTGGTGTTCGCCGATTACATGCGGGGTGCCGTGCGGTTGGCCGCCCTTCAGAAGGTGCCGAGCATCTTCGTGTGGAGCCATGACTCCATCGGGGTCGGCGAAGATGGTCCGACGCATCAGCCGATTGAGCATCTGGCCAGCTTGCGGGCGATTCCCGGGTTGGACGTCATTCGTCCGGCGGACGCGAACGAGACCGCAGAGGCGTGGGCGCAGGCGTTGTGCCACAACGACCGTCCCGCGGCGATGATCCTCACCCGCCAGGACGTCCTCACGGTCGACCGGTCCGCGCCTGGGGTGGCCCCGGCCACCGATGTCGCCAAGGGTGGGTACACGCTGATCGACGCCGAGGGTCCGCTTCAGGTGGTGTTGATTGCCACCGGATCCGAGGTCGAGGTGGCCCTCGGGGCACGCGCGCTGCTTCAAGCGGACGGCATCGGCACCCGTGTTGTGTCGATGCCTTGCACGGAATGGTTCAACGCCCAGCCCGCCGACTATCGGACGTCCGTCCTCCCCGCAGGCACGGCCAAGGTCTCGATCGAGGCCGGGGTGTCGATGGGTTGGCGGGACTACGTCGGCGACGCCGGCGAAATCGTGGCCATCGACCATTTCGGCGAATCGGCCGCGGCGGGCGTCCTGTTCGCGAAGTACGGCTTCACCGCCGAGAACGTCGCCTCCCGCGCCAAAACGGCATTGGCCCGTCTGGGTTAGTCCCCCTCTGGACGAGCACCATCGCACGGACCTCGATGGGGTAGACCCGTGCGATGGTGCTTCCAGCACAGGCGTGCTGTACCGTGGGACACGAGTTCCTCACCATTCTCCACGGGATGGTGGGGTTCTTTTTTGTCCCGAGGTTGGACGAGCTGGCCCCCTGGTGCTGGATAGGCCACAGCAATACCGTGGCGAGGTGACCTCGCCCACCGATGTTTACGCCGCCCGGTTAGACCGTGCGCGGGCGCTTTGCACTCACGTCGGCCTCGACGCCCTGGTTGTCGGCCCCGGACCGGACCTGACCTACCTCGTGGGGGTCGAGGGCCACACGATCGAGCGGCTGACCGCGCTCGTCATTCCTGCCGACGGGCCCGCCGCGATCGTGGTGCCGCGGATGGAGCTGGCCAAGGTGCGTTCGACTGCCGTAGGTGGCCTGGGGATCCGCATCGCCGACTGGGTCGACGGCGAGGATCCTTACGCGCTCGTGACCGGGGCGCTCCCCCACCCCTTACACAGGGTCGGCGTCTCGGACGCCCTCCCCGCCCTCCATGTCATCCCCCTGGGCGACCGGCTCGGGGTGCGGCTCGAACTCGCGACCCCCGTGCTCCGCGAAGGCCGCATGATCAAGGACGCCACCGAGATCGCCGAACTCCGGCGGGCAGGCGCTGCCATCGACGCCGTGCACCGCCGCGTCCCGCCGCTCCTCCGTCCCGGGCGCACCGAGCGCGAGGTGGGTGTCGACATCGCCGCCGCCATCGTGGAAGAGGGCCATCGGACGGGCGAGTTCATCATCGTGGCCTCGGGACCGAACGGCGCGGACCCACACCACGAGGTCTCCGACCGGGTGATCGGCGAAGGCGACATCGTCGTCGTGGACATCGGGGGTCCGGTGGCCTCCGGCTACAACTCCGACAGCACCCGCACCTACGTGGTGGGCACCCCCGACCCCGAGGTGGCTCGGCGCATCGCGGTCCTGGTCCGGGCGCAACAGGCCGCGGTCGACGCCGTCCGTCCCGGAGTGTCCGCCGAGCAGGTCGACGCCGCCGCCCGCCAGGTGCTCGCGGAGGAGGGCCTCGCCGACGCGTTCGTCCACCGCACCGGCCACGGGATCGGGCTGTCGGTCCACGAGGAGCCCTACATCTCCCCAGGCAACGACCTCGAACTGCGCGAAGGCATGGCGTTCAGCATCGAACCTGGCATCTACTTCCCGGGCGCCTGGGGTGCCCGCATCGAAGACATCGTGGTGGTCACGGCGGACGGGTGCGAGTCACTGAACAACACCCCGCATGAGCTGACCCCGGCGAACTGATCCGCTGGCCCCGAGGGCTCCGCCTCAGCTGGCACCCAGCCCGAAGAACCTCTCGAAGAACACCGTGAGCTTGGCGATGACTCCCTGCTTCTTCTCACTGTGGCTAGCGTCTTTGGCGAAGCGGGAGACCGGCGGCAGCACTTTGGTGATGGCCGTTCCGGACGTCGTGATCGCGCCGTCGCGGAAGGCGGCTTCGAGGAACTTTCGGGTTTCGTCCGGGCGAAGCCCTTCGTCGGCGATGAGCTGGCTGAGTTCGGCCTCGCGGCGGGCGGCCACGAACGCGCGCCATTGGGCATCCACGGCTCCGTCAACCGTGAGCGAATCGACGAAGGCCTCGATGAGGTCCTTCTTGTTGCGCAGGCTTGGACTGGCGTCGACTGCCCGGGAGATCTCGGCGCGCACCTCTTTGTCGTCGCCGTCCCCGAACTCGTCGCGGTGCTTGGTGACCAGCAGCAGGATGTAGTCGACGTTGATCTCGACCTGCTTGATCAGCTCGATCTCGAAGACGACGTCGTCGTGGATCTCCTCCTTCTCGGCGACGCGCTCCTTGCGGAACTCGGCGTAAAGGTCCAGGTAGATGCTGCGGTAGTCCTGGCTTTGGCGAGCAGTCAGCAGTTCGTGGCCGGCGAAGTCGTCAAAGCTGGTGAGGATGTTCTCCAGGCGCAGGATCGCCCCGAAGAGCGCAATGAACGCCTTCTGGGCCTGCTCCCCCACGATCTCCTGCCCCAGTGGGAACGCGTCCAACAGTTCGGTGACCTTGGTCGCGTACTCGGTGTAGTAGTCGCCGTAGGGTTTGAGCAGCACCACGCCACGCGCGTCCTTGTTGCCGAACAGGGCGATGGCGTCGTTGGTCTGCTGTTCGAGCTTGCGGAAGCTGACGATGTTTCCGTAGGTCTTGACCGAGTTCAGAATGCGGTTCGTCCGCGAGTAGGCCTGCAGCAGCCCGTGGGCACGCAGGTTCTTGTCGACGAAGAGCGTGTTGAGGGTGGTGGCGTCGAACCCCGTGAGGAACATGTTGACCACGATCACCATGTCGAGGTCGCGGTTCTTCAGCCGCATCGACAGGTCTTTGTAGTAGTTGCCGAACTGGTCGGACGACGTGTCGTAGCTCGTGCCGAACATGGCGTTGTAGTCCTGGATGGCCCGCTCCAGGAACGAGCGCGCGTCACCGCTGAGACCTGCGGTGTCGAAGCCCTCCTCGTCAAGAGCACCGTCCTCGACCGCGTCGTTGACCCCGTAGGAGTAGATCAGCCCGATCTTGAGCCGTTGATCCGGGGGGAGTTCCTGCTGCCGTGCGGCGAAGTGCTTGTAGTAGGCCTGGGCGGCGTCGATCGAAGCCGTGGCGAAGAGGGCATTGAAACCGCGCACGTAGCTGGCGAGCTTCTTCTCCTCGACCTTGCGTTTGCTCGCGATCACCTGGGCGACGTTGGTGACCGTCGAGAACTGGTAGCTGGTGGCGCGCTTGGTCTTCTGGGCGAAGTGCTCGAGCGTGTAGTCAACGATCCCGAGCAGGCGCTTGGGTGATAACAAAGCGTCCTCGGTGTCGATGGCCTCCACCAGCTTGTCGGTGACGTTGCCGACCTTGACGGTGTTCAGGTAATCCACGCGGAACGGCAGGACGTTCTTGTCTGAGATCGCGTCGACGATCGTGTAGGTGTGGAGCTTCTCGCCGAAGGCCTGCTCGGTGGTGCGCAGGTCCGGCTTGCCGCCGGTGCTGGCGTTGTCGGCGAAGATGGGCGTGCCCGTGAAGCCGAACAGGTGGTAGCGACGGAAGGCCTTGGTGATGGCCGAGTGCATGTCGCCGAACTGGGAGCGGTGGCACTCGTCGAAGATGATGACGACGTGACCGTCGTAGATCGCGTGGCCCTTGTTGGCGCCGATGAAGGTCGACAGCTTCTGGATCGTCGTGATGATGATCCGGGCGCTCGGGTCTTCGAGCTGCTTCTTCAGCACGGCCGTCGAGGCGTTCGAGTTCGCTGCGCCCTTCTCGAAGCGGTCGTATTCGCGCATGGTCTGGTAGTCGAGGTCTTTGCGGTCGACGACGAACAGCACCTTGTCGACGCTCGCCATCTGGGTTGCCAACTGGGCGGCCTTGAAGCTGGTGAGCGTCTTGCCTGAGCCGGTGGTGTGCCAGACGTAGCCGCCCGCGTCGATGGTGCCGAGGCGCTTGGAATTGGTGGAGGTGTTGATCCGCTGCAGGATGCGCTCAGTCGCGACAATTTGATACGGACGCATGACGAGCAGCATCCGATCCGTGGTGAGGACGCAGTACTTGGTGAGGATGTTCAGCAGCGAGTGCTTGGCGAAGAACGTCCGCGTGAAGGCGGTGAGTTCGCGGATCGGCCGGTTGGTCGCGTCCGCCCACCACGAGGTGAACTCGAAGCTGTTCGAGGTCTTGCTGGCCTTCTTGGCCTTGGCGGCCTCGTCGAGGTGTTGGCGGCGGGTGGTGTTGGAGTAGTACTTGGTGAGCGTCCCGTTCGAGATGACGAACAGCTGGACGTACTCGAACAACCCCGACCCCGCCCAGAACGAATGGCGCTGATAACGGTCGATCTGGTTGAACGCCTCCCGGATGTCGACCCCGCGTCGCTTCAGCTCGATGTGGACCATCGGCAGCCCGTTGACCAGGATCGTCACGTCATAGCGGTTCGCGTAGGCCGCCCCGCCCTCGCCCTTCCCGACGGCGTACTGGTTGATGACCTGCAACCGGTTGTTGTGGACGTCCTTCTTGTCAATGATGCTGATGTTCTTGAAGGTACCGTCATCGCGCCCAAGTAACAGGACGTGATCCTCTTGGATCCGGACGGTCTTCTCCCCGATGCCCTCAGTGGCGCCCGCGATGCGCTCGTCGAAGAATTTCTTCCACTCCCCATCGGTGAAAGTGACGTGGTTGAGTGCCTCCAACTGGCTACGTAGGTTCCCGATCAGGTCCGCCTCCGATGTGATCGGGAGGTACTCGTAGGCCTGGGATTTCAATAGCCGGATCAATTCTCGCTCCAAATCCGCCTCGGACTGGTAGCCGCCCTCCCCCGCCGCGTCCGGCACATACTTGGCCACCACTGTGGACTCGCTGCTCACCACGATCGGGTCGTACTTGTGGGGGGTTACATCGCTCATGCTGTTCGCTCCTCGAACGTCAAAAGTTTGTCCTGGTAGTACGCGTACTGCTTCCGCCGCGCAGCAAGCTCGGCGGGCAGGCCGCTCCTGAGGTCATTCACGAGCGCATCAAACCTGTCAAGCAGCTCAACTATCTGCCCTTGCCTTTCCCGGGAGGGCATGGGAATCTCGACCGCGCGCACAACCTCGGCGTTCAAGTTCTTCACGGTCCCCGCTCCCGCTCTCTTGGCAAACTCCTCTTGTACCGGCGCCGAGCGCAGCAGGTAGTAGAGATAGTCGCTGATGAATGAGTCTTCGAAGCCGCTGATGGACAGCCATCCGTCGTGGATGTACCCATCAATTTTGGAGATGTACGGGCGCCCGAAACTCATCGAATTCGACAAGACAAAATCACCAGGTCGCACCCGCCTTGATTTGGAGGCCCCCTCTTTCGTGACCCGCTGCCCCGTCCGCGTGATGTATTTTCCCCCCGGCGGCACATCTCCGATCTTGATCCACGGAGCACCGCCAGGGTCATCGGTGATGAACTTCTGGATTGGGCGGGGCGAAGCCCCACGGACGATCGTGGCGACATCTCCAAATCTGACGCGTAAGGCGTGCTCCTCGTTGGCAAGCAATAGGCCTGCGAAGTGCTCAAACTGGCGGCGCCGCGCTTCCAGCTCCGCTTCCAGCTCCGCATCCAGCTGTGTGAATGTGTCGAGAATCCGTACGATCTCCCGCTGCGCCTCGATGGGTGGGACTGGAATTCGGTAGCCCATAATCGCGTCTTTGCTACCTCGAGGCATCTTTGCGCCCTTCGAGTGTTGGACGTTATATGCGAAGAACTCCCCCGACGACAAGACGTAGTACAAGAACGCCGGGTCCAGCACTTGCTTCTTTTGACCTTTGACACGAACTGCCAAAACGTCACCGCTACACCCACCGGAGTTAGTCGCGAGCCAGACCTTCTTGAGGTAAGGACGGATATTGCCAAGTAGAACATCGCCGACTTCATAGGCTGTGAGTCGCTGGGTGTTCGGCAGGTAGCTGGCAGCCACCTTGCCACCGGCGCCAGCAACAAGGTTGTCAACACCAACGAAGCTCGTCCTGTCAAGTTCGCTTCCATCGACGCGAGTTTCACTGTAACCAGCCACTTCATCGAGCCTGCAATGCCTGACGCCCTGAGGTGCCAAATCCGTCATCAATTCGTCGAGCAGGCTCATGACCGTGCTCCTTCAGCGGCTATCTGGCCGATGTCATCTACAGCCCAACCCAGCTCCTCGATCGCCCTGGCGTACTCGTTGTCCTTGTTGACCTGATCCACGACACCGAGAACCAACTGGCGGCAGGGTTCGAATTTGGCAAGCGCCACGGCCTCGTCAGCTCCTCCATGGATCACATCGCTAAGTTCCCCGAATAGCGTGTACCCGCTGCCCGAATAGGGGCGCGGGACAATGCTGCGCTTCTCATTCACATCCTGGAGGACGTCTTTGAAGGGTCGGCGCTTTCCACTAGTTGTGGTGATTGACACACCTGCGATTTCCGCCACTTCATGAGTCACCATCTCAAGAATCTTGCGGAGATACACCATAGATCCCGCCCCCAACCCGAGTTCGAAGGCGGATTGAGCCCGCGAGAGGAGGTCTGCAAACGGGCCTGAGTTGGCCTCGAGCCGGTCCGCACAGCCGCGAAGATTCTCGATGTATCGCTCGAGTCGAACAGCGGGCGCAGAAGTGTAGAAGCCGCCTTCTGATGCAACGAGGAACCATGCCTCCACCGTCGCAAGACAGATGAAGCACTTGAGCGTGACGTCAATGCTTAGTTGACCCTCACCAACCACAAGGCAGGATAACTTCGACCCCGAAATGAACGTGCGAACATCACAACATTTTCGACAACGAAAGTTCAATGCAACTTGACCGGCATTGATGGTTGTAGTCCGGCCCCACCCCAATGGGCGTTCGCCGAAAAGGAACCGGTCAACCTGAAGACTCCCCAATTCGGGTGCCTTTGAAAGCAGGTCAGAGAGGAGCATTTTCACCCCTGTTGAGGTCAGCGACGATGGCGTCGATCTGAGTCCTGAGTTCGCCCTGCCTCACGACGATGCGGGCGATCTCGGCGTTGAGGGCGGTGATGTCGACGACCTCGCGGGTGTCTTCGGCCTCGACGTAACTCGACACGGCGATGTTGTAGCCGTTGGCGGCGAGATCGGCGTTGGGAACCAGCTTGGCGACGTGAGGCACGTCCGTCCGGGCCGTGAAGGTACCGAGGATGGCCGCTTGATTCTCGTCCGTGAGCTTGTTCTTGTTGCCTCCGCGGACGAACTGCCCCGAGGCGTCGATGAACAGCACCGCGTTATCGGTCTTGGACTTCTTCAGCACGATGATGCACGTCGCGATCGTGGTGCCGAAGAACAGGTCGGGCGGCAGTTGGATCACCGCGTCGACGTAGTTGTTGTCGATCAGGTATTTGCGGATCTTGGCCTCGGCGCCACCGCGATACAGCACCCCGGGGAACTCGACGATGGCGGCCGTGCCGTTCACTGCGAGCCACGACAAGATGTGCATAGTGAAGGCCAGGTCGGCCTTCGACTTCGGCGCCAGCACCCCGGCCGGCGAATACCGCGGATCGTTGATGAGCAGCGGGTTGGCGTCGCCCTCCCAGTTCAGCGAGTACGGCGGGTTCGACACGATCGCCTCAAAGGGCTCCTCGTCCCAGTGCGCCGGGTCGATGAGGGTGTCGCCGTGCGCGAGGTCGAACTTCTCGAAGTTGATGTCGTGCAGGAACATGTTGATGCGGGCGAGGTTGTAGGTGGTCAGGTTGATCTCCTGGCCGAAGAACCCTTGCCGGACGTTGTCTTTGCCGAGCACCTTCGCGAACTTCAGCAGCAGCGACCCCGAGCCGCACGCCGGGTCGTAGACCTTGTTCACGCTGGTCTTGCCGACCACGGTGATGCGAGCCAAGAGCTCCGAGACCTCCTGGGGCGTGTAGTACTCGCCGCCCGACTTACCGGCGCTGGAGGCGTACATGCCCATCAGGTATTCGTAGGCGTCGCCGAACAGGTCGATGGTGTTGTCGTTGAAGTTGCCCAGCGGTAGGTCGCCGATGGCGTCGAGCAGCTTCACCAGCTTCTCGTTGCGCTTGGCGACGGTCGGCCCGAGCTTGGAGCTGTTGACGTCCAGGTCGTCGAAGAGCCCCTTGAGGTCGTTCTCTGAGTCGGTGCCGGCCGCAGACGCCTCGATGTTGCTGAACACCCGCTGCAGCGTCTCATTGAGGTTCGCATCACGCGCGGCACGCTCGCGGACGTTATCGAACAGCTCGCTGGGAAAGATGAAGTAGCCCTTCTCGGCCACGATCTCCTTCATCTCGCGCATGGCGTCGTTGTCGCTGAGGTGGGTGTAGTCGAAGTCGTCGACCCCCGCCTCAAGCTCTGCCTCATTGAGGTAGGACGTGAGGTTCTCGGAGATGAACCGGTAGAACAAGAATCCCAGCACGTAGCTCTTGAAGTCCCAGCCGTCGACGCTGCCCCGCAGGTCGTTCGCGATGCGCCAGATGGTCTTGTGGAGTTCGGCGCGCTGGGACTCTTTGGTGGTGGGGACCATGGGTTCTCATCTCCTGCGCGACCATGCGCATCACGTTCTTTACCGGACTCAAGCTCCACCGTATCGGCGACCCCCGACATGTGCGGGGAGCCAGGCAGGACGTCCGCCAACCGGACCCCCTCATGCAACAAGACCCGCCCTCGATGAGGACGGGTCTTGCCTTGGTGGAGCTGAGAGGATTCGAACCGTCTGGCCTTCTCTCTGCAAGCAGTGAGACGCGCTACCCCTGCGCCACAGCCCCAAGTGAGTGAAAGGGTACCCGGTCGATGACCGAGCCCCAAACCCTTTCTCGGAGCTTTCCTCGCTAAGTTTGCGGGCCCTCTAGCCGGGAGTTTCGACGGGCATCGAGCCCCGGGTTGGCAGCCAGCCGCACCGGGCAGTGGACCGGACGCCCGGAGCCCCACCGCCACTGGGGCGATGGGGCTCCGGTTCAGAAACCTCGTGAGGCCTGCGGTCAGCGAACCTCGACCACCGTGGAGGTCTTCTGCCCGGTGGCGGTATCGGTGAAGTCCACGACACCCAGGTAGTCCTGGGCGGAGTCGAGACCGTTCCAGGCGACGGCGAAGTCCACCGGCGTCTTCATGGTCACCGCAGCGCTGCCCGGGCTCACCGAGAAGTTGCTCAAGGCCGCGTCTCCGACGACCCACGCACGCCAGGTGTAGGCCCCACCGGAGGGCACCGAGTAGCCGTGGACGAAGGCCCGGTAGGTCCCCGCCGCTGGCGCGCGGAGCGTCACGGTCTCGTCAGCGGATCCGGAGGCCGAGTAGCCGACAAGGGCACCCAGCGAACCGTCCGGATTGACGGAGTAGACCCAGAGGTCGAGGTCGTCCCCGCTGGCACCGTCCGTGCTCATTCGCGCCAGGGCCGTGCCTGCCGGGACGACGACGTCGACGACGTCGACACCTGTGCCCGAGTCGGCCGGGGCCGCCGCGTCGAACGCACCAGCGGTCACGCTCTCCGCCACCGGGGTGGTGCCGGCCAGGCCGTGGGCCGTCGCCGTCATCGTCCCGGTGAAGCCGGGAACCACGGTGACGGTGGTGCTACCGGTGTCACCGGTAGCGGCGATCTCCGCCGGGGCGCTCGCGACGACCGGACGCAGCGCGACCGGGAGCCGGACCTGACCGGAGGCGGCGCTCCAGGTCACCGAACCGGTGGCGTACTGGCGAAGGGCCGCGTCGGTGCGGACGAACGTCAGCGTCACCGTCGCCTTGGCGCCCGCCGCGACAGTCAGCGTCGCGGGCGATGCCGTGACGTCGAAGCCGGGGACCGCCGCAGAGAAGGCGAACGTCTGAGCGGACCCGGACACGTTGGTGAAGGTGCGCTTGACCTCCAACGACCCCACGACCGAACCGGACGCAATCGAGGCCTGGTTCAGCTCGGTGCCGGTGATCGCTGGGATGGTCGGCGACGAGGCCGGGTCGAGGACGCCCGCACCCTTCAGGTATCCGACCCAGTCGACGATGCCCGAATCCGCGACGAGCAGCGGATTGACCGCCATCGCCGGCTGGACGTTTCCGGCGCCCTGGGCGAACGGTGAGGTCGTACCCATGGCCATGTCACGCCCGGTCGTCATGAGGGCCGACTTGACCGCCATCGGAGACCAGTCGGGGTGAGCCGCCCGGAGGGCCGCCGCGATACCCGCCACGTGGGGAGCAGCCATCGAGGTGCCCGAGAGTAGGTCGTAGTTGCGGTCGTGGTGGTTGTACGGAGTGACGGCCGCGAGGACGTCGACACCGGGGGCCGCCACGTCGGGCTTGAGGATGTCGCCACCCGTGGTCGTCGACGGGCCGCGCGAGGAGAACTCGGCGACTGCCGGGGCCTCAGTGCTCGATGGCGTCGTCAGGGCGACGATCTTGCCCGTCGGGGCTGACGCGGTCGTCACATAGGTGGTGACCGGCGCAAGGGCGGTGTTCTCGAGGTGAACCGAGGGCACGTAGTGCAGGTCACCAGCGACGCCCATGGGGGCGGGGTTGATGAGCACCATGCCTGCGCCTCCGGCCATGCGCACAGCCCAAGACTTGTCGGCTCGGGCGATGACCCCACGGACGCACACGACCAGCTTGCCGGTGACCTTGGCGGGGTCGAGCGACCCGGGCGTGCACAAGCGCGCGTTAGCGGCCGTCTGGCCCGCA
Source organism: Micropruina sp. (assembly GCA_016716635.1). Classification (GTDB taxonomy): domain Bacteria; phylum Actinomycetota; class Actinomycetes; order Propionibacteriales; family Propionibacteriaceae; genus JADJVZ01. Next base: position 28,126 of record JADJVZ010000011.1, on the reverse strand, counting down.
GCAGCCGAGGCTTCCGACATCACCATGGGCGTCAGATCGGGCAAGGTCACCGTGGTCGAGGCTCCGACGAAGGTCTGGCCGTCGCCGAGCACGAGTTGCTTCTCGTTGACCTTGTGGGTGCTCGCCGCGACGGTCGTCAGCCAGGGGCTCGGGTGGTCCAAGGTGCTGACGCCCGGCCCGCTGTTGCCCGCCGAGGCGGACACGAACACACCGGCGCGGGCCGCGAACAGGAAGGCCCACTCGGTCGGGTCGTAGACCGGCGACTCGCTGGAGGAGCCGATCGAGAAGTTGATGACATCGACACCATCAGCGGTGGCGTCGTCGATGGCGGCGACCATGTCCGCGGTGGCGCAGCCATCGTCGGTCTTGCCCGTCCAGCAGACCTTGTAGGCCGCGATGCTGGCCCCCGGGGCCATGCCCGAGATCGTGCCGAAGTTCTGGCCGTCGATGGTCACGTTGTTAACGATGTTGCCCGCGGCCGTGGAGGCCGTGTGCGAACCGTGGCCGTCACCGTCGCGCGGGGAGAGGTACTCCGACTTGGCGAGGTTCTTCTTGCCGAAGCCGTCGACGTAGTAACGGGCACCGACGATCTTGCTGTTGCAGGTGTTGACCGGGAAGTTCACTCCGGCCTCGCAGTTACCGACCCAGCTGGCGGGCGCGGCCTTGGTGCCCTGGAACGAGGCCGACTCCGGCCAGATGCCCGTGTCGAGCACGCCCACGACGATGCCTTGGCCAGCGTTGGCGCGGCCACCGAGCTGCGACCACACAGCCGGCATGTCGAGGAAGTCCGGGGACTTATCGGTCTGGATCTGGCGCAGGGAGTTCTTGGTCACCGCGAAGACGTTCGGGTCGGCCGCGAGCCCGGCGGCCTGCTTGGCCGTCAGCTCGGCGCTGAAACCGTTGGTCGTCACCGTGAACTGGCGGAGCGCGCTGGCACCCACCTTGGCCATAGCGGCCGACTGCTCCTTCTTGATCTTCCCGGCATACGCCTGCGCGGCCGCGGAATGCACGTTCAGCTTCTGGCCCGCCTGGGCGCTCGTGGCCTCGTTTCCAGCGAGCGGGGGCGCCACCATGGAGACGATGTAGAGACCGTCGGTGTAGGACGCCGGGTCGGTCGAGGCCGACTTTCCGGATCCCTTGGCGAGCTGCGCCCTGGCGGCCTGGTTGGACGAGCCGTTGGACTCACCCGGGACGGCAACGGCCGGGCCGATCATTCCGGCGGCAAGGGCGGCGGCGGCGCCGAACGCGAGTGCCGCGCGGGCCGTCGTTCGCTTGCCGATCAATGGACGGATCACAAGGATGACCTCCTGGTTAGCCAGAGGAACCTCGACGTCGGGGTCTCTGGGGGTGGGGGCAGCGGGCGGGGGTGCCCGGAGATGGGGCACTGTGAGGACCCTCTCCTTGCATGATCGTCACGTAGTGGGTGACTGCCGTCAAGGGATGCAGGCGCCAGCACGCGCTCTCGCCACGAGTAGCTGGGTGCCGGATCCCTCGAGGCATGTTTTCAGCATCGGCGAAACATGGCGGACCGGTCGCCAAGAAGATCAGCCTTTGCGTCCAAATGTTTCTCGCACAAATGCGCACCACCCCTGGGCACAATTGCCGACGCTCTCGACCACCCCGACCCCATCAACGCAGGGACGTGCGACTACGGGAGTTGCGCCGACGATTCGTAGTCTTGCGTAGCGCCCTATGCGGAGCCCTTGGAATCTTGCTTACTGGCCGGGCAGGCCACCGAGTAGGGCGGTTTGCCAAACCGTTGGTCGGGGCCCGGTCGGGCTAAGCAATGGTTCTTAGACATGAAGAACATCGAGCTATTCTCCAGACACTGGCGACCCCGAAAACAACAGCACGTGATGTGGCAAAGCACCACGCGCGCGCTGGCGAAGGTGGCTTTGAGAAGGCTCAACGGTCGCGCCGAGGTAGATATCGGCAGGACGGAGCGGTTTCGACCCAACGGATACGCCTCGGCATTTCCATCCCCAAATAGGATTTCCTTGGGGCCATCTCGCGTTGCCTTGTTGACATTATTGCGTAGAAACCCTTTCCGCCTTGCTGAAAGGCTTTCGAGCGCGCCCTGCGAGCGTGATACCGCGCCGTCACACTGGTTTCGGCGCTCACTTTGCGCGCCCATATATCGACGGTCCAAATTGCGACTCAACGTATTAATACATTCGCTGTAGAATCACTGGTAAATGCCCCTACCAGCGTGTTAACTTCCCATTTAGATGACGCCATGCAGTGGACAATCGGTCGGCCGCAGCACATCCCCCCTCACGGAAAGGCTCCACGATGCCCCGACCCAATTGGCGAGTTTCTTTAGCTCTGATCGGCGCCGCCGTCCTGCTCGTAGCCGCGGCCCAAGCCGGCACCGCGGTGACCCCCACCGCCGTTCCAGCCTCAGGCGTCATCAACGCCTGTTACCAGAAGGAAGAGGGCATGCTCCGGCTCATCAACGAAGGCCAGTCCTGCCGTACCTCCGAAGTCCCGGTCGCGTGGAACATCCAGGGGATTCAGGGCATCCAAGGGATCCAAGGCATTCAAGGCCCGCAGGGCATCCCGGGCATCGTCGGCCTGGAAGGCAAATCATGCCCCGCCGGCACCGCCGTCACCGGCTTTAGCGCCACGGGCGAACTGGAGTGCGGGCGAACGACCCCCCTGTGCCAGCCGACGACCTTGACCTACTTCGCGATCGCGCCCTGGTACGGGGACGAGAACCAACTGTGGCCAGGTGGGACGGTCAGGCTGGGCGACGATACCTGCAACGTCGTGGTGAAGATCCCCTCAGGGAGCATCCTCGATATCGGCGACCTCGGCGATCGCTGGGAAATCCTCAGCAAGACCGGCTACGGTTCGGCAACCTTGACGGTCGACACGCCCCACTGCAACTCGGTGGCCGCGATCCCGAACGTCACCTTGAACCGGCCCTCGTGCTCGTCCGCCTCCTCGTTCGCCGACGTGGCTCGCTCATCGACCGGGATCTCCGTCGCGGTCAGCTAGCCGCAACGAACACCCTGAACGTGGGGGCCGGTCCCAGGACCGGCCCCCACGGTGTCCAACGCCCCTTGTGGACCCTCGGCGTCACACCTGTGCGGGAGTCACTGCCACCTCTCAGATCCGCCGACAGGTCCGCCCCTTCGGGCGCCCCTCACGCAGGATGGGCGGCCGCTGCCTGACGCAGGACACCCAGGAATCGTCCGACCTCTTGGGTGAAGGGGTTGTGGCCGGAGTTCGGAAAGGCCACCAAGTGCTTCGCGGGTGCCTTCAGCATCGCGAACCACGCTTGAGCGAGCACAGCCCGTCCTCGAGCCTCATGGTCGCCGAGCAGCACATACACAGGCACCTCCAACGTCGAGGCCACCTTGCGCAAGTCGATGGTGTTTGCCTCGGGATACACGGCGGCGAAGGTGTCAACGAAGTTCGGCCCATAGCGGACCTTGGCCAGCAGCGGCAGCTCCGGGCGCCCCAAGACGTTCGTCAAGGGGTTCAGGCGGGCAGCCAGCGCCGGATCGCGAGGATAGGCGTTCCACGAACCCTCCAACGCGAACAGGACCTCGTAGTCGTACGTGTTTTCGTAAGGAGGAGGGCCTTGCCGGATGAGCGCCTCGACCACGGCGGCTTGCCCGGTCTTGGTGGCATATGCCAAACCGTCCTCGTAGAACATCGTGTCGGTCTCGGCGAGGTTCACCATCTGGCCCGAACCGACGAAGGCCGCGATGAGATCCGGGCGCGCCTTGGCCAGCAGCACCCCGAGGAAGGTTCCCCAGGAGTCCCCGACCAGATAGACCTTGTGCCCGAAGCGTCGGATCAAGGCCTCGGCCACTGTGGCGGAATCCTTGACCAGCTGGTCGACGCTCAGAGGTCCGACGAAGAAGTCCGAAGGTTAGGAGGGGGATCCAATCAGCACGACTTCCCCATCTTCGGGGACAAGGACGTGAGGCAGACCGGCAACCATCTCACGCGTGCGGTCGCGCGTTTCGATGCAGTGATTCAGCGCTTCGAGGTGCACAGTCACAATCACCGCATGAGCGAATTCCGTCGCTAGTCGTCGAACTTCTGTGCTGTTCATGGTGGCCCGTTGTCGGCCCCAGAACATGGCGGACCCGGCGTTCACGATCAGCACATTCGGCTCTTCGCGGCGAGCAATATCGCTGACATCGTCGAACAGGGCATCCCCCGTGATCAGTATTCGATCGCTTCCCGCCACCAACAAATAGGTGGAGTTGGAACCAAGCACGCGCCCGAGAACGCCTCGCGCATGCCTCGTCTCATGCCTGATGATTTCGGTCCCGCCTGATGAAGAGCGACGGTCGGTCACTGGGCAGACCCTCTCGAAACCACGGGCACGCAGAGGCTTTGTTGCGTCCGGCGCGGCGAAGATCTGCACCGAAGAGTTGAGAAGCCGGTCGGCAGCTGCATCGAAATGGTCGAAGTGAAGATGAGTCACCAGCACGTTCACATCGGGATCGCTCCACACGGGAGGGCTACTAGGCAGCGGAACGAGCGGGTTCTTAGCGCTACCCCGAGTCAGCCCCACGTGCGGGAGTTCCCCAGGTGCGCCAAGCATCGGGTCAACAAGGAAAGTCTCGCTACCCACCCAAGGAGGACCGTCGCATGGCGTAGCAGCTGAAATCTGATGGACATTTGTCGCCTTTCGAACTGCCCCGAAGCGCAAAGCACTGGCAATAGCAACCATGCCTAGGGTAGCCGGAAACCGTCACGGCCCCGAGCTTGCTCGCGCCCGGCACGAAGCCGCCAGAACACCCGACCACGCGTTCAAGAGTCCCCAGCAGGCCCGCGGTAGCGTCCGGGGCGTCGAGCAACGCAACCCCTACCTGGGCCACGTCCTCACCGCACCGGCCCGGCATGCCGGCCCCTCGCTCGACCATGCAAAAGGCCTCCCGAAGGAGGCCTAGTAAACCCTGGCGACCCGGACGAATCGAACCCCGCCGGCAGTGATCATGCTGACGGTTTTTCGTCCGGCACCGTGGTGGAGCTAAGGGGATTCGAACCCTGAAGCCCCGCCGAGAGTGACCGGCAGCATCTGACCTTGTTGAACGCCTACGACAACGGGTTTCGATGCTCGCCATCTTGACCGCCTGCGGCTCCTGAGTGGACTCCGAGGGCCCTGGTGGGCCATCCTTATTGCACGTATATTACACGACACGGAGGCGGTACTCATGGCCGGCAGAAGCAGGCGAGGCTTCGGAGCCATCCGCAAGCTGCCCTCGAAACGCTGGCAGGCCAGCTACGTCGGCCCGGACGAGGCAAGGCATACCGCGCCAACCACGTTCGCGACGAAGATGGAGGCGGAGGGTTGGCTGCTGTCAGAGCGCCGCGGCATCGATGGCGGGGCCTGGACGCCACCCAAGGCCGAACCCGTGGACGCCGTCCCTGAAGAGGAGGCCGACGTAACCCCTCTGCCCACGCTGGCGGAATGGTCCCGCCAGTGGCTCAGCCAGCGGGAGTTGCGGGCCACCACCCGCGACGGTTACGAACGCCTGCTCGCCAACCACATCCTGCCGCCGCTCGGGGCACTACCCCTGGACGACCTGTCCCGGACGCGACTCCGGACGTGGTACGCGGGGCTCGACCCGAAGACTCCCCGCGCCCGCTCCAAGGCCTACTCCCTGCTCAGGTCCATCCTCAACGCAGCGATCGACGCCGAACTCATCGCGGGCCCTAACCCCTGCCAGATCCGGGGCGCCGGCGTCTCCGCCCGCGTCCACAAGATCGAACCGTTGACCGTTGACCAACTCGAGACCCTCGTGACGGCCATGCCGCAACGCCTCCAGCTCGCGGTTCTGCTCGGCTGCTGGGGGGCCCTGCGTTACGGAGAGATCGCCGAACTGCGCCGCAAGGACATCGACGTGGCCCGCGCGATCGTGAAGGTGCGCCGCGGTGTCACCTGGACGAACGGCAAGGCCAGCGTCGGCGCTCCGAAGACGACGGCAGGGATCCGCGACGTCCACCTGCCGGCCTTTCTGGCGCCAGCGCTGGTCGACCACCTCGCCCGTTTCGCGCAACCCGGCCCGGACGGCCTGCTCTTCCCCAGTGCAACCGGGCAACACATCTGGGCACCGACCTTCGCCAAGCCGTTCCGCGAAGCGCGCGAGGCGGCCGGTCGACCAGACCTGCGAGTGCACGACCTCCGCCACACCGGAGCGGTACTCGCTGCCCAGACCGGGGCCACGTTGGCTGAACTGATGGCCAGACTCGGCCACACCACCCCGGCGATGGCCATGCGCTATCAGCATGCGGCAACAGGTGCTGACCAGCGGATCGCGCACAAGCTCGACCAGCTTCGCGCTTCCCCCCCGACACCGTTAGGGAACCGCTGATCATTGGTGCCAGCGGGGCTGGTCCCGGGCTGGGATTCGGTTTCTGTCTCTGGTGGGTGGGTTTCCTTGCTTTCCGGCCTTTGGAGTTGGGGCCTTGCGGCGGTTTCGGGCAGGCTGCCGCCCGGCCTACCCGGTCGTCACCGCGGTCTTCATTCGTGCCTGGATCACGGTGGCCCGGGCTGTCATGAGCAGGCTCGCTGAGGCCATCGCGATCTGGAGGTGATGGAGGTTCTTCGCCAGGCCGCGGTAGCGGGTCTTGGCGAACCCGAAGTCCCGCTTCACGATCAAGAACACGTGCTCGAAGCTGCATGGGCACGATGCGGCGGTTCTTGACCGCTGCTGGCTATCTGGCTGTGGCCAAGGCCGACGAGGGTCCGGTCCTCGCTCAGATCGGCGGCAGCCTCGACGCGTTCGACTCCGTGGACCGCCTCGCCTGCGTCGCAGGCCTGGCGCCCGTTCCCCGTGATTCGGGACGCATCAACGGCAACCTCCACCGGCCCCAGCGCTTCAACCGACGGCTGCTGCGGACCTGCTACCTCGCCGCGCTCTCCAGCCTGAAGAACAGCCCCAGCTCCCGGGCGTTCTACGACCGTAAACGCGCCGAAGGTAAGTCCCACAAACAGGCGCTCATCGCCCTGGCCCGACGGCGGATCAACGTCATATGGGCCCTGCTCCGAGACCACACCAGCTACCAGGAACCGGCCCCGGCGAACACACCGCGCACCGCTTGACAACTCCATTGAGATTCCCAGTGGCCGGGTTGGACGCGGTCAGCGACCTCGGCGGGCCGGTCGTCGATCATGGTCATGTTCAGCAGGTGTCCGCGGCGTTCCAGGCCTTGGAGCTGTCGGCGGCGTCGCCGTCGTCGGCGTCGGGCCGGCCGGGTCACGTCGATGTCGGGATCGTAGAGCGCTTGGTAGATCGACTCGGCGCACAACTGCCGTTGCCGATGCTCGGCGAACTCAGCCCGTAGTTCGTGCGCGACCTGTTCTGGACTCCACCGCTTGCCGAGACGGTCGACGACCACCTCACGCAGGATCCGGTCGGTGACGAGGCGACGTGGCCGCGGGCGGGCGGTGCGTGCTTGAGCGAGTCGATCGGCATGCACAGGCCGGTAGCGACCCTGCCCGTCGACGTTGCGACGCAGTTCACGACTGATCGTGGAGGCGTTGCGACCGAGGAGGGCAGCAATCTGCCGCAGCGTGTGGCCCTGCTTACGCAGGTCGGCGATCGCCTCGCGTTCCTCGATTGACAGGTAGCGCCGATGCCGGGCCGTAGGAGGAGTGGGGACTGTCACCGGCGGATAGTGCACGGCTTCGCCGGCATTGTTCTGGATGGTGCGGCCGAACCGCCAGCGTGTCCCCGTCCTCCGGTTGATACCGACGATCCGGCAGGCTTCCGAGTTGTTCACCCCCTGCTCGATCAACTTCAAGTACTTGTCCTGGACCTCAGTCAGGTTCACCCCACCGCGTCCCACCGCAACCTCCGCTTACGCTCCGTGTTGCGACGTTCGCTGGAATCCGCCGCACCGCCCGCCAGAAGGAGTACTCGCCTCGGTACTTGTCCGAGGACGAACGGATCCGGCTGGCGGACCTGCGCCGGGAGAAACGCACGATCCGCGAGATCGCCCGCCTGTTGGGCCGGGCCCCTTCGACGATCAGCAGGGAACTGCGTCGTGGCAGTGACGCCAAGGGTCGCTATCACCCGTTCGAGGCTCACCGCCGGGCGCTGGGCCGGCGACGGCTGCAGCGTCACAGTCGCCTGTCCCGCGACCAGGTGCTGCGGGAGTGGGTTGTGGCCAAGCTGCAGGCCCGCTGGAGCCCGGAGCAGATCGCCCACGAACTGCGCCGCCAGTTCCCCGACGAGGCCGAGCGGTGGTTGTGCGCCGAGACGATCTACCAAGCCGTCTACCGCCCCGACCTGGGCGGCCTTCCCCGCGAACTGCCCGGCAGGGTGCTCCGCCGACGGCGTCGGCAACGCGTCCCCCGCCGCGACGCCCAACGGCGCCGCATTGGCCCGCTCACGGGCATGACCTTGGTCCACGAACGCGAGCCTGCAGTCTGGGATCGCGTCGAACCGGGCCACTGGGAATCTCAATGGAGTTGTCAAGCGGTGCGCGGTGTGTTCGCCGGGGCCGGTTCCTGGTAGCTGGTGTGGTCTCGGAGCAGGGCCCATATGACGTTGATCCGCCGTCGGGCCAGGGCGATGAGCGCCTGTTTGTGGGACTTACCTTCGGCGCGTTTACGGTCGTAGAACGCCCGGGAGCTGGGGCTGTTCTTCAGGCTGGAGAGCGCGGCGAGGTAGCAGGTCCGCAGCAGCCGTCGGTTGAAGCGCTGGGGCCGGTGGAGGTTGCCGTTGATGCGTCCCGAATCACGGGGAACGGGCGCCAGGCCTGCGACGCAGGCGAGGCGGTCCACGGAGTCGAACGCGTCGAGGCTGCCGCCGATCTGAGCGAGGAACGTCGCCGCGAGGACCCGGCCGAAGCCGGGCATGCTGAGCAGGATCTCGGCGTGCCGGTGTCGGGCGAAGTGTTCGGTGATCTGGGCGTCGATTCGCGCGAGGTCCTCGTCGATCGCGGCGATCTGGGCGGCGAGCTTGGCCACCAGCGTTGAGCCGACCGTCTGGGTGGGCAACTCCGTAGCCTGGGCGTGCGCGGCGTCGACGGCGGCCTGCGCGACCCCGATGCTGTTGCGGCACCCGCGGGCCTTCAGCCACGCCGCCAGACGGGTGACGCCGATCCGGCGAAGGCTGTCGGGGGTCGAGTAGTGGGACAGGAGCGTGAGCGCAGCCTTGTTCTTGGAGTAGTCGAATGCTCTCTCCAGCGCAGGGAAGTACTCCAGCATCGTCGCGCGCAGCCGGTTGATCGCGCGGACCCGGTCATGGATGACGTCGATGCGGTGGGACGTCAGCAGGCGCACGTCGACAGCGACCTGGTCGGCTCCGCGGACGGGCTGGAGGTCGGTGCGCATGCGGGCCTGATCGGCGATGATCCTCGCGTCCTTCGCATCGGTCTTTCCGTCGCCGCGGTAGGTCGCGGCGGCGTGGTGCACGATCCTGCCGGGAATGTAGAGCAGCTGTTGGTCGTGTCCGGCGAGCAACGCGATCAACAGGGCGGCACCGCCGGCGTTCAGGTCGGTCGCCCAGCAGACGTCGCCGTCGTCGGCGGCAAGCTCGATCACCGTGCCGATGAGCTCGAGGAGGGCAGCCTCGTCGTTCTCGACTCGCTTGGACAGCAGCACCCTTCCTTTCTGGTCGAGCACGACGCAGTGGTGCGTTTTCTTCCCGGCGTCGATTCCGGCCCACACTCTCGGCATGTTCATGGTCCTCCCGGTCGTGGATCTACGGCCCTGTCGATGACCACGCCGGCACGTCCTTACCCAACGATCGGAGTCGCAATTCTCAATCAGCGGTCGAGTCATCGGCGGGCAGCGGGCGGCCATTCCCAGTGAGCCGTCAACGCGGCAGGGAGACACTGAGCCATACCCGCTGCCCGAGGGTGACCGGAACACTACGACAGCCCCCGCTCTAGCCCTCACCAACAACGTAAGGAAGGCGACCTGATCATGGGCGCCGGCAACGGCACCGCGATCGTCACCCTCGTGGAGCGCACCACCCGGTTCACGCTGCTGGGCCACTTGCCCGCCGGCCGGCACGACGCGGCCACGGTCAGAGATAGCGTCATCGCCGCCCTGAAGCCCCTGCCCGCCCATGCGCGGCTCACCCTCACCTGGGACCAGGGCAAGGAGATGGCCCGCCACCGGGAGATCGCGGCGGCGTTGAAGACCACCAAGATCTTCTTCTGCGATCCTCGCTCGCCCTGGCAGCGGCCCAGCAACGAGAACACCAACGGTGTTCTGCGCGACTACTTCCCCAAGGGCAGCGATCTGGCCGTCCACGCCGCCGACGACCTCGCCGCGGTCCAGAACCAGCTGAATCAGCGGCCTCGGAAGGTCCTGTCCTGGGACAGGCCGGCCGACCGCATGACTACACTCCTGCGAACACCCGTGTTGCGACGTTGACTGGAACTCACCCACGCCCTCCACTGAACCCGGGGCGGTTCAGCCCAACCGGATCTGCTGGCGCCAGCCCACGTGCCACACCGTCGGCGGCAACGGCAGCATCGCGGCACGGTCGGCGTCGATCAGATCGACCGGACGAGCCTTGGTCGTCCTCACCACCCGCTGGTTGGCGGCGGTCAGCCAGTCGGTGAACTGGGCGTTGAAGTCGGCTGGGGACGCGAACTCCCGGCCCGGCATGAACGAGGTTTCGAAGTAGCCGTTACGGCGTTCCACGATCCCCTTCGATTCCGGATCACGCGGACGCAGCAACACCACCCGAGTGGCCAGACTTCCCGCGAACGACCTCGCCGGCTCGGTCAGACGACCACGCCCGATCCCGGGCTCGTTGTCCCAGATCAACCGGCGCGGTACCCGACCCAGCTGCTGTAACAGCGCCCAGGAGCCCAGCAGCAGGTCCTCGGTCTTCCGCGTCGGGATCATCCGGCCGGTCATGAACCGGCTGTGCGCGGCCGTGATCACCAACACCGGTAACAAGACATTGCTGCCGTCCTCCAGCAGAATCTTGCGTGGCGGGAACCACACATCACACGGCGCCGCATCCCCGGGCGACCACTCGATCCGATCCGCCGGATCCGGCCTGTGGTGCTCGCTCCGCAGCCGGTTCACGTTGTCACGGAACCAGCGGATCGACCCGCTCCAGCCCACCCGCTCAGCCAACACCGTCGCCGGCATGTCCGGGGTATCCGCCAGCAACTGCCGCACCCGCCCCTCGAACGGCGTGAACGACGTCTCCTTGACCTGCTTGCGTTCGTACCTCGGCGGACCGTCCGAAGCCACCGCCTTCGCCACCGTGTTCCGCGAGATGCCCAACCGGGACGCGATCCTCGCCTTCGGAACCCCCTCCGCAGCAAGCCTCCTGATCAGTGCCCAGTCCTCCATAGTGATCACACTCCAATCGTTGAAGAGTGCTCACTTTTCGAGCGCCGTTACCGCCCAGTTTCAGAGCGCCGCCGAGAGGCGTCCGGCCTGACCGATCCCGGCTGCCTGCCGGTTTGGTGATCAGGACGCGGACCCGCGAGTCCTCGGGCAGCGTGATCGGAGTCGAGGGTCGTCGGGCCCACCACACGATGCGGACCATCGCCTCCTCGGCCAGGACCGACGCCACCGTGCCACCGGCCACGAGGGCCAGGACGCCCCACGCCGCCACACCACGTAGAGCTTCGATGATCATCAGCCACAACACCGCCGCGATCAGCGCCTGCGGCGCCTTCACCAGCGCCCCCGCCCGGCGCAGTTGTGCCGTCCGGGGCGGGTACACGGTTCTCGTCGTCATGATGGTTCCTCCGCGGCCTCCCGATAGTCGGGAAGCTACTGGTCGCCTCCGACGATTCCGGACGCCGAAGGCGCCGCCGCGGTGGCCGACAGGGCCGCAAGCTTCACCAGCCGTGCGGCGTCCCTGTCGGTGAGGTCGCACCAGTGGGAGGCCTCCGCCAGGCTCAGCCCGCTGGACACCAGCGCCTTCAGCGCGGTGCCGGCTCGCCGTTCGGTGTCGCCGATGAGCGCGTCGCGTTCGGCGAGCGCCGTCATCACCACGGCCGACAGCTCCTCCCGCTCCTTGACCAGATCGGCCCGCTGCTGCCGCAATCGCGCGACCCGCTCTGCCGCGCTCCTGCGCGCCTGCTGCCGGATCTCGTTGATCGCCATCCCTGTCGCCCTCCCCCAGGCCGTCGGCTGGCTCGCCGGCTCACCATTTCCTAACGGGGCAGGCACGCGCCCGGTGGACGCCGCAGGGTCAGGTGTTCAGGGGCGCATGTCGTCGTGCAGCCGGATGCTGGAGAGTTCGATGCTGCCGTCGTTGAGGAGCCAGTAGTGCAGCCGCCGCGCTGACGGGGTCTTGACCTGCAGCGACACCCGCCAGCAGGTGGCGCCGTCCTCCCGCATGCGGGGCGGATCATCGCCGCCCGGCCCTGTCCGCAACTGGTGGGCCTCGCGACCGGCGAACTCGTAGGCGCGGCCGGTGAGGACCTCGACGATGACATCCACAACCTTTGACCGTGCCACCCCTTCCACCTCGGCCCACGAGGCGAAGAAGTCGGGTCCCACGGTCCACGATGCCAGCGGCAGGCCGTCCTTCTGCTCGGCGGGAACACGCCGCGCCCACGCCAGGTCGACCTCGAACGCCAACTGCCTGATCGGGTCGGCAAACAGGGCCTCGTCGTTCAGCGAGCGTCCCAGTTCACCCTCCGCCCGGGTGAGGCGGGCCTGCAGGGCTTCGCTCCGGCGGGTCTCCTTGCGCACCGCGGTGCGGAGCGCCCCCAACTCCCTCACGGCCAGCCGGGCGGCCTCCCGCTCCCGCTGGAGTTCCTGCAGCAGGGCGTCCCGTTCGATCGTCAAGGAATCCAGCGCCGCGGCGTTCGCCAGCAGACCCCCGGCGACGGCCGTCAAGGCGGGCGCCGGCGGCGTCCGGGGCGCAGGCACGGACACCAACGGCGGAACCACCACGGCGGGCGCCTCGGCGACCGGGCTCACCAGAACGTCCTCGTCCGCGACCGGGGACACCAGCCACGACGGGCCCCCGCTCAGGATGCTGGGCGCCGGGAGCGGCACATCGTCCGGGCTGACATCGACCAGCGACAACTGCCAGTCCTCCGGCGACTCCCCCCGCGCTAACACCCGGGCGACGAGCACCTCGCCCTCGCTGATCAGGGTGCGCAGGTCCACCAACCGGGAGGTGACGACCACGCCGTCCGGTTCGATGCTGACCGGGAAGTCGGGAAACGGCTCGACCACGCACAGGGCCCGCTCCACAGACCTGGCCACCCCCAGGACGACGCTGCCCACCTGGTAGTCCGCCAGTGCCTCACCGGCAGCCACCAGCATCGGCGAGACGTCGAGGCGGCGACTGTCCAGATCGAGGATCCCGGCGATCGCCATCCCCTTGGTCAGCACGCAGGTCTCGTCCACGCCCGGAGCGACCAGGTCGGTCCACACCGACCCCAACCCGGACGCCCCCCGCGTGAGTTGGACCAGCCCACGGCCAGCCGTGACCCCCAGCACCGTGCCATGCACGGCCACCGACCGCTGGACGGGAGCCCCGAACGATCCGCCCGCGCGGATCGCCCGCATCGCGTCCGTGGTGAGTTGTGCGATCGCCGCCGGCCCGTCGCCGGGCCCGTAGACGAACCGGAGCGGGGCTGCGTACGGGTTTCGGGTCCACTCATCGCCGGGTGGGTACACCCGCGCCGCTCCCCCGTAGACGTCGCACATCTCCGGCATCTGCCTGGTGAACGCCCAACTCATGGGCCCCGTCGGCATCTCGCACAGATCCGCCAACCCACGCAGGTTCTCGGCGAGGGCGTCCATCTCCAGGTAGGGGGCGGACTGTCCGGCCGCCGACGTCACTACGACGACCGGTTGCGAACGCTCGGGGTCCAGCAGGTATCGTGCCAGGTCCTCGGCCTCGGCGACCGAATCGACCCGAAACACGCCAGAAGTCCCAGGCGCGGCGACGATCCCCGGCGTCGGCCGGGCGGACGCCACGGGCGCGGCCCCGCTCTGTCGCACCAGCGGCGGTTTCGAGGCCGCCCTGTCCAGGTCACCCACCAGCAACTCCAGCAGCCTCGCCCGGTGCTCGGGCGTGTCCCCCAGGCGCAGCGGGGACTGACGTACGTCCTTGGTCCAGCCATCCCCTGGGGGATAGACCCGGCAAGCACCCCTGAAGGCGCTCAGCGGCCGGCTCAGCCGCTCGGTCAGGACGTTCGTGAGGTGGTGGGGCACCACCACGATGTGGGCCCGCGCCCCCGCTCGTGCCACCAACTCCTCGACCGGCACGTACGGTTGCTGCTGGCCGGCGTCCGTGGTGACGAGGACCACCGGGGTCGTGCGCGCCGGGTCCAGGATCCGCTGCGCCAGCAGCCCAGCGGCCAGGCCGTCGGCAATCAACTCCGCGGACGCGACGACAGGCACGCTGGCCTGCGCGTTCGTGCGCCTCTGTCTAGCCACCGCGCTCCCCCCGATCGCTTGTCCTGACACCCTACCCACGACCCCCGACAGTCCGACCTCCCCGCCCGGATCGCCCGTCGCGTAACCCCAAATCCTCGAGACCCCCACACCTGTTGCATCGACGGTTTTCCCTAGTCAAGCGCCAGTTGCATCAGATGCAACCCAAGCCCGTCCGAAGGCGTCGACGGACGCTGTCCGCCGAGGTCTCGGAGCCCCCGTTAGGCGGGTGTGATGAGTCTGCACAAGCTGACCGCCGGGGACGGGTACGAGTACCTGACCCGGCAGGTGGCTGCGATGGACTCCACCGAGAAGGGGCACACCGGGCTGGCGTCCTACTACACGCAGAAGGGCGAGACCCCCGGCGTGTGGGTCGGCTCCGGGATGGCCGGCATCGACGGCCTGGACGCCGGCGACCCGGTCACCGCCGAGCAGATGCGGTTCCTGTTCGGATCGGGTCACCACCCTCTCGCCCGTCAGCGTGGCGAGGCCTTGCCGCCGGACGCCACCGCCGCCCAGGCCCGCGACGCGATCCGGCTGGGCCAGCCGTTCAAGGTCTACGCCCACGACATGCCCGCCTTCCGGATCGAGGTCGCCAAACGCTTCGCCGCCTACAACGCCCAGGTCGGCGCCCCGCACGATGCGCCGGTCCCCGCGCAGGTCCGCGCCGCGATTCGCACCCAGGTCGGACGCGAGACGTTCCGCGCCACCTTCGGACGTGACCCCGTCGACGCCCGCGAACTGGCCGGGCTGATCGCCACGGCATCCCGCCCGCAGACCACGGCCGTCGCCGGCTACGACCTCACCTTCTCCCCCGTGAAGAGCGTCTCGACCCTGTGGGCGCTCGCCGAACCGTCCACCGCGGCCACCATCGAACGCGCTCACCTCGCCGCGATCGGTGACGCGCTGCGGTTCATCGAGACCCACGCCCTGTATACGCGGACCGGGCACAACGGCGTCCGGCAGGTCGACGTGACCGGGCTGATCGCCGCCCGGTTCACCCACCGCGACAGCCGCGCCGGCGACCCCGAAGCGCTCGGCTTCTACCTCGACAACCACCGCGTCCACGTCGGCGACCTCGGCACCTGCGCCGACCAGGTCTTCGACTCCTGGCTCACCGCCCGCCAAGCCGGCGCCGACGCCCTCATGGTCGCCCCCACCCGGACGCTGGTCGCCGAACTCAACAGCCGAGCCCAAACCCACCTCCGCGGCGGCGGCCAGCCCAGCCGCACCGTCGCCCTCGCCGACGGCAGCGACGCGGCGGTCGGCGACGTGATCATCACCCGCCTGAACGACCGGAGGCTGCGCACCTCAGGCACCGACTGGGTCCGCAACGGCGACCGCTGGACCATCACCGGCATCGCCACCAACGGGGACCTCCGCGCGATCCACCAGACCAACCGGCAGACCGTGATCCTGCCCGCCGGCTACGTCACCGAGTCCGTCGAACTCGGCTACGCCTGCACGATCCACGGCGCCCAGGGCGTCACCGCTGACGTCCTGCACGGCATCGCCACCGGCGCAGAAACCCGCCAGCAGTTGTACACGATGCTCACCCGCGGCCGGTACGCCAACCAGGTCCACCTCGAAGTGGTCGGTGACGGCGACGCCCACTCCCTCATCCGGCCCGAGGCGATCCTCCCGCCAACCGCCACCGACCTCCTGAGGCGCATCCTCGCCCGCGACGAGGACAACACCTCCGCCACCACGACCGCCCGCACCCTCGCCGCCCCGGCCAATCGACTCGCGGACGCCGTCGCCCGCTACAGCGACGCCCTCGGCTACGCCGCCGAACAGACCACAGGCGCCGACCTCGTCCAGCGCCTCGAACAGGCCGCCGACGAGCTCGTCGCCGGACTCCCCGACGCCCCGGCGTGGCCCACGCTGCGCGCCCATCTGCTCTTGATCGCCGCGTCCGGAACCGACCCCGTCCGTGCGCTCACCGAGGCCGTGCAGGCCCGCGAGCTGGGCAGCGCCGCCGACCCGGCCGCAGTCCTCGACTGGCGCCTCGAACCCGCCACCGGACGCCGTACCCAGCCCGGACCACTGCCCTGGCTCCCCGGCCTGCCGACCAGTCTCGGCCTCCACCGCGACTGGGGCGACTACCTGCAACGACGCCACCAGCTCGTGGGCGACCTCACCGACCGTGTGCGGACCGACGCGCTGGCGTCCACCCAACTCCCCGCGTGGGCACCCGCAGGCAGCTTCCGCCCCGACGTCGCTACCGTCGCCGACCTCACCGTGTGGCGGGCCGCCCACGGCACGCCGGCCACCGACACGCGACCGACTGGCGAACGCCAACACGCCGCCGCCGAAGCCCGCTGGCAGGCCCGCCTCGACCGGCGCATCATCGACCACCTCGCCCCTGCCGTCGCCGAATGGACGCCGCTGCTCCACCAAGTGGCGCCCGCCGCCGACCGCGACCCCTACCTGCCAGTCCTGGCCCACCGGCTCGCGCAGATCTCCGGCGTCGGCCTCGATGCCAATCGGCTCCTCCACGCCGCCGCCAGCGAGGGCCAACTCCCCGACGATCACGCAGCCTCAGCCCTGTGGTGGCGGATCTGCCGACACCTCACCCCCACCGTCGCCAACCAACTCGCCGACCGCCACAACAGCCTCACCACCAACTGGCTCGCCACCCTCGAACAGGCCACTGGGCCCGAACGGGCAGCGACCATCCAGGCGTCACCCTGGTGGCCGGCGCTGGTCGTCACCATGGAGCAGGCGCTCGCCCGAGGCTGGCAGTTCACGGACCTACTCAGCACTCCTCCGACCAGCACCGACGTCGACGACTGCCAAGCCCTCGTGTGGCGCACCAGCATCCTGCTCGATCCCCTCCCCGACACCGACGACCTGCCACCCGACCCCGCCGACAACCCCCGCGACGAGCACTGGGCGGCGGACGTCGCCCCCCTCCCCGGGGAGCATGTGGCACCGGATGCCGACCCTCGCGCCGACGAGGTCGAGCCGAACCTGGCCTACACGTGGGAAGCCATCGAACGTCGAGCAATGACGCCGTCCGAGATCTCTGCCGCGGACCTCAACGCCCAACTCGACCGCGCCGACGCCTGGCGCGCCAGCCCCCGTCCATGAGTCGCGAGATGACACCCCAGAACCCCTTGGCTTCCACGTCGGTGGCCGGTGCCTCCTCCAGCGCCATCATCTCGGACAGGATGCCGTTCAGTTCCGCCGCGTGCCCGTCTCCGGGAAGGTCAAGGCTGCGCATCCGCCTCACCCAGTCGGCCGCCGCCGCCAGATTGCCCTCGGCTGCGTCGATCCCCATCGCGACCGCCTGCAGCCTGACCTCGCGGACCAACTCCTCGGGGCTGAACTCGGCCAGCCAACGGCGCGCCGTCTGCACGCGACCCTGGAGCGCCGCTCGGCGTCCGGCGGCCGAGACGAAGTCGATCAGGGCCGAACGATCACGGGTGGCCAGCCACATCCGGAACGCCTCGTCATCCCGGTCGGACCGGGAGAGGTGGCCGGCGGCCAGCCTCAGCAACTCTTTCTGAGCCGCGCGGTCGACGTGCGACCGGTGCGCCTGCAGGCACGCGCGGATCAGTGGGTGGACCGTGATGAGGTTGCCCTCGGACACCGTGACGAGCGGAACCGGCGTATCGGCCAGCCGCGCCGCCAGAAGCGCGGAATCGCTGGCCTGCCGCGCGGAGTCGAGGGTCTCGAACGTCACCGGCGCCAGGAGTGCGGCGTCCGCGAGGTGGTCGATGAACGGCTGATCGAGGGCCCGCCAGACCTCCTCGTCGAGGAATCGGCACAGGGCGATCCGCTCCTTCGACGCCTCGGCGTCACCCGCCGCCTGGGCGATGGCCCACGGCAGCGCGGCGGGCCATCCCCCGGAGGCGTCGTACACCTCGTCGACCTGCTCCTCGCTGAGCTGCCTGCGCCGCAGCGGCGCCAGCTCAGCACCAGATCCTCGCCCGTCAGGGCGAGCAGGCGTCCTTCGACGCGGGCTCGGGCCAGGCTGACATAGGGATGGTTTCGGCCGCTGACCGCGAGGACCATCCTCCTCGGCGTGTGCACCACCAGCTGCTTGACCAGCCTCAGCGCCCCCGGATCCGTCAGCTGGTGCACGTCGTCCAGCATCAGGACGAGGTAGGTCTGCGACAACGAGCGCAGGAGCGCCCGGCCCCAGTCGGCGTCACCCGGACGCCCGCCCCCATCAAGTCTCGTACCGTGGGGACGAGCCCGCCGAGCGCGTCGATCAGATGCAGGGCGAGCGCAGCTTCGTCGTTGTGCTCGGGGCCGAGCCGGACGCCGATGGCCCGCAGGTCGGCATTCTCCTGCCAGGCCTGCAGCGCGGTCGTCTTGCCGTAGCCGGCCGGGGCAACGATGCTCACAACAGAGCCGAGGCGCACCTTGGCCAGCGACGACAAGAGCGTCGGCTTACCGATCCGCCAACTATTGGCGCGCGCCAGTGTCAATTCCTGCCTTCATGTCCCCCGCTTTCGGGCGTGCCGCGAACGGGCGTCAGTCCGAGACGTTTGCGACCGGCTTCCGCGAGCCGGCGCGCCGACCGCCACGCCGCGCCATCAACCGTGACATCGTCACTTCCGAGATGCCCAGGTAGCGGGCGATTTCGCGCTGGGTCAGTTGAGAGACCACCTCGGGAGAGCGTGCGAGAAGTGCCTCGTAGCGTTCTTCGGAGGATCGCGTCAACCGCTCCTCTTCGCGCTGCGCCTGCCTGAGCGTCTGCTCCAGCAGAATGCGCGAGCGCAGCGTCGCCCACTCCGCGTGCCGACCGGCGAGCGTCGAGATGTGACGCGCATCCAGCAGGATGACCCGCGCCTCTGTCACCGCGGAGACCCGGTAGGACAGCGCCGGCGCCCTGTCGTACCCCATCGCCGCCGAGGACGGCTCCCGAAGCACGTCGCCGTACAGGGCGAAGAGGTTGCCCGAGACCTCGCCGCGCTTGAGGAAGGCGACCGTCATCTCGCGTCCCTCGTGGGCCACCGTCTGCGCCAACAGGCCACGCTCGACCAGGACCAGGTAGGGGAACGATTTGCCGGGCTCGCACAGCAAATCCCCAGAACACAGGTGCAGACTGGACGCCGAGGCCAGCAGAGTGTCCAGGCGCGGCAGGGGGCCGCCGCCGATCTCGGCGAGCAGCCGCGACGCGAACCCGTGGCGAAGCAGGGGATGGATGTTCCGGGGGGCCGTCAGCAGCACCTGGTCCGGAGACAAGGCACCAGATGGATTCGTCATGGGCACACACGACTCACTTGATGGAACGCTCGGCCGCATTGGCCAGGGCATTCGTCACGGTAGTCTGACCCAGAGCGCCAACCACTACACACCGTATCAAATGGGCAGGCAAGCAACTCGAGGATTGATCAACACTTGACTAGCCACGTCCTAGCAAGGCTCCGCGGCTCGCTGGTTAGGGCCTGGCCGCGACCACTCTCTACAATGACATGGTGTCCGACCTGAGTGTGACCCCAACGCCGTCATCGAGTGAGGAACGCCCGCGTCCGGAGCACCAGACCAGCCGGCGCGCCCTGCTGGCGGCGGGCGGCGTCCTCCTGGCAGCCGGGCTCGGCGGCAGCGCCTACGTCGCTTGGGAGCTCTTCGCAGACCCGCTCATGGACCCGGCTGAAGCCGCCAAGGGCATCTCGGATCTGAAGGACGCCTGGGAGGCCGGCACCCCGGATCCCTTCACGCCGCACACCGTGCCGGGCACCGCGATCGCGTTGCTGCGCATTCCCGACTTCGGGGCCGACTTCGAGGTGCCCGTCGTGTACGGCACCACGAACGCCGCGCTGTCGAAGGGTGTCGGCTGGTTCGAGTCGACCGCCAAGCCCGGCGAGATCGGCAACTTCGCCGTCGCGGGCCATCGCGGCAGTCACGGCCCGTTCGTCAAGCTGCCGGGGCTCGCCGTCGGCGCCCGCGTCGAGGTGGAGACCCGTGAGTCGTTGTTCGTCTACGCGCTCGACAACCACCCGGCCGACACGGTGGTGCTGAACTCCGACACCTGGGTGCTCGATCCGGTGCCTGGTCAGCCGCCGACCACCAAGCCGACCGTGGCCAGGATCACGCTCATCACGTGCGCCGAGCTCTTCCACGCCCCTGATCGCGCCGTTGCTTTCGGCCACCTCGTGGAGTCCCGCGCCAAGTAGCCGCGGCGTGGGGCCCCGCCTCCGCGGAGCAATGCCACACCCCGCGACCTGTCGTCCTCCTGCGTCGCCGTCACGCTGCAGAAACAGGTGAAGACCCCCGGGCTCGCCCAGGTGGTTGTCTCGCCAGCACAACCTGAACCGCCTCCTCAGCACAACCTGAACCGCCTCCTCAGCACACCTGAACGGCCTCCTCAGCACAAACCAAAGGGGTGGGCGGTGACCCTGTCGGATCACCGCCCACCCCCTTGGTCGAGCTAGTCGCCCCTTACTTCGTGGTGCCCGCCGTCTTGCGACCGCGGCGTCCCACGAACAGGAGGCCAGCGCCTGCGATCAGCAGGAGCGGAGCCACGACGCCGGCCCACAGCGGGATGTCTCCACCCGTCTGCGGGAGCGTCTTGCGGCCGACCGGCACCGTCTCGTCATCGGTGGAGGTCACCGTGTCGGGGGTACCGGGCACATGACCGGTGGTCGTGGCCGTGTTGTCGATCGACCTGCGGTGCTCGACATCGTCGGACGTGACCGTGTAGCTGCCCGTCGTGCTGCAGATCGCGCTCTCGCCCACGCTGAGGCTGTCGACGCAGTCAGCGTCGTCCAGGCCCAGCATGTCGTCAGAGATCGTCACCGGAGCCAGCCGGACGCCACCGATGTTCGTCACCTTGAAGGTGTAGCGGATGGTCTCGCCCGCGTCCGCGTAGCCATTGCCGTTGAAGTCGTCCAGGTGGGCGATCTTGTCCAGCGAGATGGCCGGCGGCTCGAGGCCGAGCTCATCCTGAGCATCGTTGTCGGTGCCCGTCTCCGAGGTGTTGGTGTCGGTGCCGGGGACGTCCAGCGGGTTCGTCTCGGGGATCTCTCCCGGAGCCGGGGCCACGTAGGCCACGTTGTGAACCTTGCCGTACGCCTTGTGATTGATCTCGGCCACGACCTTGATCGGCTCGCCGGTGGCACCGGCTGCGAGCTGCACCGTGGAGGTACAGGTCACGTCGACACAGGTGTAGTCATCGCCGCTCATCGAGACCAGGGTCAGGCCTTCCGGCAGGACCTCGGTCACGGACCAACCGGCGAGCGCGTCCATCGGGCCCTCGTTGCTCGGGCTCAGGTAGAACGTGATCTCGTCACCCTGCACGAACGGGCCGTCCGTGGCCAGGTGCTTCGCGACCACCAGGTTGATCTTCGACCACAGGCCGGCGTCGATCGTGGGATCGTCCGCCTGCCCCGGCGTGGCCAGGTTGTTGCCCGACGTCGGCGTGGTGAAGACCGGGGTCTTGCCGGTCGCACGATCAGCGTTCGAGTCGGACGCCGCATCGCCCTGCATCTGGTAGGTGAACACCGAGCCGTCAGGCTTGATGAACTCCACCGAGTACGGCATGCCCGGCTGCAGCGACGTGAAGGCGTAGTACCCGTTGTCGCCGGTGGTGGTGGTGCCCACCAGGGCTCCGAACTCGTCGTACAGGTTCACGATGACGCCGGGAACGACCGGCTCGGAGGCGTCCTGCTGGCCGTCACGATCGACGTCCCACCAGGACGTAGTCGCCGATGGAGACCGGCTGGACCTTCAGGAAGGCCTGAGAGTCGTTGTCGGTCGGGCTCGTCGACGTGTCGGTGTTGGTGTCCGGGACCTCGAGCACGTTGGTCTCGACGATCTCGTTCGCGGACGGGCTGACGTAGGCGACGTTGTGGATGTCACCCAGGGCGTCCCGGTTGATGGTCGCGGTCACCGTGATCGGGTTGCCGTACGCGCCGGCAGCCAGGATGGAGTCCGCGGTGCAGGTGGTATCGATGCAGGTGTAGCCCGCACCTTCCATCTTCACGAAGGTCAGCTGAGAAGGCACGACCTCGGTCACCGACCAGCCAGCGAGCGCGTCCGATGGACCGTCGTTGTGCGGGGTCAGCGTGAAGGTGACTTCCTGCTTCGGGATGAACGGACCGGCGGTGACGAGCAGCTTCTCCAGGTTGAGGTTCAGCTTCACCAGACCCGCATCGATCGTCGGGTCGTCGGCCTTGGTCGCCTCGGTCAGGTTGGAGCCCGTCTTCGGCGTGGTCACGTCGGCCTTGCCGGTCACGACATCCGGGTTGGAGTCGGTCTCGACCGCGCCAACCGTCTGCGTCGTGAACGACGAACCGTCCGGCTTCACGAACTCGACCGTGTACGCCGTGTTCGGGTACAGATCCTTGAAGGCGTAGTAGCCGTTGGCGTCGGTCTTCGTGGTCGCGACGACCTGTCCACCCTTGATGAGGTTGACGGTCATCTCGGCCTCGACAGGCTCGCCGGCGGTCTGCTGGCCGTCGCGGTTGTTGTCCCCGCCAGACGTAGTCGCCGATGGAGACCGGCACGACCTCGAGCTCAGCCTGAGCGTCGTTGTCGGTCTGCGTCGCCGAGGTGTCGGTGTTGGTGTCCGGCACGACGAGCAGGTTGGTCTCGGGCACGTCACCACTGACCGGCGCCACGTAGGCGACGTTGTGGATCTTGCCCAGGACGTCCGCGTTGACCGTCGCCGTCACCGTGATCGGCTTGCCGTCGGCGCCGGCCGCGAGCGGGGACTTCGCCACGCAGGTCACACCGGTGCAGTCGTAGTCATCACCGGTCATCGAGACGAAGGTGAGCTGCGACGGGACGACCTCGGTCACCGACCAACCCGCCAGCGCGGCCACGGGACCGTCGTTGTGCGGGGTCAGCGTGAAGGTGACCGTCTGGCCCGGTACCACGGGGACGCGGTATCGAGCTTCTTGGCCAGGGTCAGGTTGTGCTTCACCCGGGCCCGCGTCGATCGTCAGGTCGTCGGCCTTCGTCGGCTCCAGCGAGTTGTCGCCCTCGTCCGGCGTGGTCACGTCGGCCTTGCCGGTCGTGACGTCCGGGTTCGAGATCGGACGCCGTGGCCCCGGTCGTCTGCGTCGTGAACGACGCGTCCGCCGGCTTCACGAACTCGACCGTGTAGGCCGTGTGCGGCCCGGGTCGCCGAAGGCGTAGTAGCCGTTGGCGTCGGTCACCGTGGTCTTGCCGGTCGGCTGACCGTCCTTGAGCAGGTTGACGGTGACGCCGGGAACCGGAGCCTCGCCCTGATCCTGCTGACCGTCGCGGTCGGCGTCCCACCAGACGTAGTCGCCGATCGAGACCGCGGTCACACCCAGGTCGGCCTGGGCGTCGTTGTCGGTGTTCGTCTTCGAGGTGTCGGTGTTGGTGTCCGGCACCACGAGCAGGTTGGTTTCGACGATGTCGTTGCCCGCCGGGGACACGTACGCCACGTTGTGCGCGACGCCCGTGAAGTCGGCGTTGACGGTGGCCACGACCGTGATCGCCGGGCCGTTGCTGTTCGCGGCCAGGGCTGCGTTGTTCGTGCAGGTGGCTCCCGAGCAGGTGTAGCTGGCATCGGTCGAGGACATCGACTTGAAGGTCAGACCCGCCGGCAGCAAGTCGGTCACCGACCAGCCCGCAGGGCGGCCACCGGGCCGTCGTTGTGCGGGATGAGCGTGTAGGGTGACGTCCTTGCCCACGAAGAACGGGCCGGCCGTGTCGAGCGACTTGGACAGGGATCCGGTTGTCCTTGACCAGGCCCGCGTCGATCGTCGGGTCGTCGGTCTGGCCGGGCTCCGTCTTGTTCGAGCCGGAGGCCGGGGTCTTCACCGGGGCGTAACCGGTGTCGATCGCCGGGTTCGAGTCGGACGCCGTCGCGCCGGTCGTCTGCGTCGTGAACGACGAGCCGGTCGGTCGGCGACGGACTCGACGATGAAGTCGGCGTTCGGCTGCAGGTTGTTGAAGTAGTAGTAGCCGTTGGCGTCCGTCGTCGTGGTCTTGCCCGTGGGCTGGCCGTCGGGCGTGAGCAGATTGACGGTGACCCGGAAACCGGAGCCTCGCCCTGATCCTGCTGGCCGTCGCGGTCGACGTCCCGCCAGACGTAGTCACCGATGGAGACCAGATCGACCTTCAGGTCGGCCTGGGCGTCGTTGTCGGTGTCGGTCTTGGACGTGTCGGTCGTGGTGGTCGGAACGACGAGCGGGTTGGTCTCGTCGATATCATCGGCATCGGGCGACACGTAGGCCACGTTGTGCGCGGTCCCGTTGAAGCCGTTGTCGATGGTCGCGACGAGCGTGATCGCCGGGCCGTCGGCGCCGGCAGCCAGCGCAGACTTCGCGGTGCAGGTCGCACCGGTGCAGTCGTAGTCAGTACCGGTCATCGACTTCAGGGTCGGAGCGGCCGGCAGGGATGTCAGTCACCGACCAGCCCGCCAGCGCGGCCACAGGGCCATCGTTGTGCGGCGTCAGCGTGAAGGTGACGTCCTGACCGGAACGAACGGACCGGCCGTGTCGAGCGACTTAGCCGGGACCAGGTTGTACTTGACCAGACCGCCGTCGAGCGTCGGATTGTCCGTCACGTTGGCGCCGGTGGCATTGGAGCCGGAGGCGGGCGCGGTGAAAGCGATCTGGCCGTTGGCCGGATTCACGTCGAGTCCGTCTTGTCCGTCGCCGGGTCGTTCGACGTGTCGTTCGAGGCGTTCTGCGTGGTCAGGTCGAACCGTCGGGGCCGTGAACTTCCGGATGTAGTTCTGGCCGGCGACGAGGTTGTTGAACCAGTAGTAGCCCTGTCCGTCCGTCGTGGTGGTACGACCCGTCAGGGCGCCGGTAGCGTCAGGAGGTCGACCTTCACGCCCGCAACCGGGAGCTCGGTGGCGCTCTGCAGGCCGTCACGGTTGGCGTCCCACCGGACGTAGTCACCGATCGAGACCGGGGCGTCGTAGGACCCGAAGTCCAGCGTCAGGTCCTTCTGGCCGTCCGTGGTCATCAGCACCGAGGTGGCCGAGCCGGTGGAGGAGTCAACCGCGGTGTCCCCGCCCTGGTTAGCCAGGGTCGGCGCCAGGCCGGCCAATGCGGTCGCAGAGGCGGCCGTATCGATCGACACCGTGTGAGGTGTGGCCGACCGGGAGCAGCAGGAACGGGTAGTAGCCGTTGTCGTCGGTCGTGACCGAGCCCACCGGGTGGCCGAGCACATCGGTCACCGCGTTGCCCGGACTCGTCCTTGATCGTCAGCACGACGCCCTTGATGCCAGGCTCGCCCGAATCCTGGATGCCGTCGTGGTCGGTGTCCTTCCAGACGTAGTCGCCCACGCTGACCTGCGCGATCGGCGTCACCAGGCCGGCGTCGAGCGTCAGGTCATCGGCCTTGTCGTGCCCGCCGAGGTTCTTGACACGCCCTCGACCCACGTCGGGGCGTTGAAGCGGATCGTGCTCGTGGTCGGGTCGACGTCGGAGTCGGTCCTGTCGGCGCCCGAGTTCTGGGTCGTCCAGGTGTATCCGGACGGCTGCTCGAACTCGAGGGTGTAGGCGGCCTTCTCGGTCAGGTTCTGGAACCAGTAGTAGCCGTCGGCGTCCGTCGTGGTCGTGCCAACGACGTTGCCATCCTTGTCCTTGAGCATCACCTTGACGCCGCGCGCCGGAAGCTCGCCGGCGTCCTGCTCGCCGTTGTAGTTGGCGTCGTACCAGACGTAGTCACCGATGGAGGCGTGCAGACCCGGGATGATGATGCCGACCTTGCGGGGCTCGGTCGCCTGGAGCGGACGGTGCCATCGGCCCTCACCTGAAAGACGCGCTGCGCGGCGAGGTTCCAGGCGATGGAGAGGTCGACCGGGCCGAGCTTGGACTTCGGCGCGTCGGCCGGAAACCTTCATCGGGATGGTGAAGACCGTTCGCGTGCCCAGGGTCACTCCGCACCGGAGGCCTCAAAGGCCCGGATGCGGAAGGGATTTCACGGTCGACCAGTCCGACACGGTGGTCACCCAGGTGTCGTCCCGGGAGGCCTGCCAGGTGCCATCGGCCGAGCCCATCGGGAGTTCGGGGCGGCAAGGGTTGGTGGTCGGGTTGTACTCGACCACATAGCCCGAACCCGTCGCGGTCGACAGACCGGCGTCAAGTGATCGGGACCGGTGAGAACCGGCGCCCGTCAGTCTTTGCGATCAGCTCCCGAAGCACCTCGCCCACACCGGTGTCGCCGACATACGGCAGCACGTCGTAAGACGACCGCATCGATCAGCGGGACGTTGCCCTGGTTCGACCGCTTGAGCCGATACGAAGTCACCGCCCGGCAGTGTCTGGGCGACATACGGGTAACGGGTGAAGCCGTCCCGATCCGGGGCAGTTGGCCGAAGCCTGAGCGGTGTCCTGCGCGACGTTGGGCTCCGGTGCCGCATCTCCACTTCTGCGGCCGGCCGCGGCGTGCCGTGTCGACCTACACGTCATCAGTGGACGGAGCACTCGTCACCCCGGTTGCAGGTGGCTTCGTAGTTGCTCCGCGGGGCCATCGTCATCTTGTTAGTGCTTGGGTCGCCGCTGGTGCACAAAATCCTTCACCCGGAACGGTGAACCGGATGAGGTACCAGTAGTCGTACTGGTTCGGCAGCGTCAGGAGAACCGCGTCGGTGAAGGGTGATCTTGGTGCCACCGGCAACCGCCGGTCGTGTAGGCCGGCGTCATTAGCCGTCGCGCCGCGAGATGTCGGTGATCTTCCGGGTACCCCAAGTACTCAAGGCACGGCGGGGTCTCGGTGATCAGCTCGAACTGGCTCGGCAGCACGTCGGTCACGGTCGAGGTCGTCGGAACCTTGGTGGCTCAGGTTGCGCCACTCGGCAACCGGCTGAACTCGTCGCCGGGAGACGCGTGGCTGCCACCATTGGAATCTGGTGCGTCTTGCCGGTCTCGACCGTCGCCTGCGGCTTCTCGCTTGATGTCGTCGGTCAGCTTGCGTCAGCACGGGCCCGACGCTGCCGTCGTAGCTCATGCGGTTCTCCCGCTGCGTAACCCGGCGGTGTGTCGGGGTCTACGGTCCCGAAAACCTGGAAGCCGCTGTAGTGGTCGACCGCCGGGTCGGTGGTCTTCATTCGGACCGCCGCGGCCCCAGCCGGGACATCCCGCTTGGTGGAGGTAGCGTGATCGAGGGTTTCCGAGGGTGAGCCAGTTGTTTGCCGTCGGTGTACTCGAAGTCGCCGTTGCCGTCATCGCTTGGGCGTAGCGCAGTCAGGCGCCCCCACCTGGACATTGCTCAGTTGGGCGGGGATCTGGTCGGTGATGATCAGGGATTCAGGCCCGACGTTGCCGGTGTTATATGGCTTTAGCCACCACCACACGTACTCCCCGGGGGTCAGGGATTCACCCAGTTCCAGTCCCCTTCTCGGTGCCGACCGACTTGATTAACCGGTTCGTTGAAACAATGATCTTCGCTTCCCACGGCGGTGAGCGTAACGTTCCGGGTGCCCGTCGGCGTAGGTGATGTCAGCGGTCGCCTTGTTGATCGACTGGTCGCCGTCGGCGCTTGCTGAAGGCGGGGACGGGGTACTTCACGATGAGGTGCGCGACGTAGTCCGAGATGCAGGGGAGTCGCCACCGGACATCTCGCTGGCCGAGATGGCGCGCTCGAGAAGATCCCCACCAGGTTGGTTGCCCGGCGTCGTAGCTGGCGCTACCGCTGGCGTGAATCGGACCAGGACGTCGACGTACTCCAGCGCCGGCCGGGATGGCGTCCTTCAAGACGAAGGAGGCGATATCAACGCCGCCGGCCACAAGGACGCCCGGTGGCGGGGTTGTAAGGCCGCGTGAAGCGGATATGCGTAGGTGACATTGCCGCCGATCGCCGGGTTACCGGAAGGGGGCTGTC
>JADJVZ010000010.1 GCA_016716635.1 Micropruina sp. | reverse complement strand
CATTTGGCGAGCAGGCCGCCCGGCTGGCGATGCTCAAAGCGAATTCACCGGTATCGGTATCCGGCAAGGCCGAGCTACAGGCATGGGCGAACAAGGCGGGCGAACCCGCTGCGGGCCTGTCGCTGGTAGTGGACGAATTGGCCGCATTGAAGGCCAAACCAAGGCCTAAAGAGGATCAGCGCCCGCAAAGCGATGCGTGCGGACAACGCCCGTTTTCACCGAGCTTGGAGTTGGATGAATTGGAGACGTACTGATGGATCATCAATGGCAGGCCGCCTTGTTGCGGCATCTGTTGACGGGAGTGTGGGAATTGCCTGCTCCCCACATTCCCCCGCGCCCAGCCGTGGGCAGATCAGCGCCACCCCCCGCGCCCAGTCCTGATGAGTTGGCCCAGCGGTTCGTGCAGTACCAGGACGAACAAGCCGTTTTTGGGCGGTTCATCTCGCTGGGCCAAGCCGCCAGTGAAGTGATGCAGCACCACCCCCACTACAGGAAAATAGGATGAAACTACGTATCCCCTTTCTCAGCACGTCCACAGATTCCGCGATAGAGAAAATTTCCACCGCATTGGCCGCAATGAATCACGCCCGTGCGGCGGAACAACAACTGCACGATGCGCTGGTGGCAGCGAATGAGCGCGCCAGTGAACTGCTGGGCAAAATTGAACGCGCCAAGGATCACCGAACCTTGATCCAAGAGCGCATGCAGCGGGAAACCGATAAGGACACCGGTGAGATTCCCGCGTCACTGTTAGCCGCATTGGCCGTTGCCGAGCAGGAATGCCGGGAATGGGTGAAGCAGCGTGATCAGGCAGTGGTTGAAGCAGATCGGTTGCATCAAGCGATCCGGTTGCATCAAGCACAGCCCCCCTCATACCCGGTGTGTTCATCGGCAGACGGCAGGGCTGTTGTCGCTGCGCTTGAGGAAACTGTAGCGACCTTAGAGCGGGTGAACGCGGCCATTGCTGCTGAAACCACCCGGCTGTCGAGCTTCACCGTGGAGGATGCTGCTGTTGTAGAGGCCCGTCAGGCACTGGAAGACGCCCTGGCGGATTCGATTGATGTATCCGTTTCCGCTGAAGTCGAGGCCGCCCAGACGCGATTGAGTGCGGTCGAGGCGCGGTTTGCGGCGGATCAGGCCCGATCCTTGGAGTCTGTGGAAACGGTTCGCCGCACCCTTGCCGGGCTGCAACGGAAGCGGTCGGCATTGGAAGCGGAACAGGATCGGCGTAGCCGTCTGGTGGATATCGCCAAGCGGATCTTCCTAGAGACTGAGATTCTCCAAGTGGAAGCGGAATACACCCTCGCAGTCACCACGGCATTTGAGCGCCTCCGTACCTTGGCGGCGCTGGGAACTATCGCCCAAAAGGGGGTCTTCAACACGCCAGCGAACAGCGCCACGATGCCCACGGTGAAGGGCGGAAGCGCGGAATACCGACTGGGAGACCTGACAGCAGTGGTACAGCAGATCCGCGCCCGGTTCGCCGCACAGGGGGTTGCAATCTAAACCTACTAAAAACTACTAAAACATTAGCATCCAAGCTGCGACAGTCTCTCAGTAGAAACCCCGATACCCGGGTTCGCTGTTAAGGAAACGGTCATTACCTTAACAGTATTAACACCCGCCACTATTCCGACTATTTGACGCCGTGATTTTTCCCGTTGCGTTAAAGTAACTGCACTTTTACAGGAACAACTGCGCGCCGGCGCGCACTTTCAAAGATTCTAGCAACGTGCGGGTAGACCATGGCAACAAAACTGACCGACAGCGAATTTGCCGAGCGGGCAAGGGCAGGCAACCGGAAACGAGCGGATCGTCGTAGGGAGCGGATGGCGAATGAGGGGTATCAACAACTGGTGGTCTGGATACCGGCGGAACTGAAACGTCAGATCGCGGCATTGGCAACGGCTGAACAGGTCACTACCCGCGAGATAGCCGTCCGGTTGCTGGCGAAAGAACTGGATCGCCTATCAGATTGAGAGTTGGCAGAGACGGTCGGTAAAAATTTACGGGGCTGGGCGGGCGAAACTAGAAAACTCCCCTTGTTGACAAGGTTCCGTGACGGTTCGCCCGGTAAAAATTTACCGGCTGGTCCTGGCCCGGGCCGCCCCCCCCGCGCCTGGGTTCCCCCCCCCCCCCCCCCGCCAAAGAAGGAGCGGCAGGCGGGCGCGACCGCGCCGGCGCCTCCCCCTCCAAAAGGGGGGCGGGGTCACGAAATCCCGGTTCCCAAAAAAACTTTGAAACATCTTGAAATAACCCCCCCCCCCCCCCCCCCCTCTTTTCCCCCCCCCCCCCCTGACCCGGCCCCCTTGGGTTTTCCCCCCCCTCCCCCCCCCCTCTCCCCGCCCCCACAAGAGAAAAAAGAAAAAAAAAAAAAGCGCCGCCGGGAAGAGATGGGGAAAAGCGGGATTTTGGAATCGCAACAACGCCCTCCTTCCTTCTACCCCCCCCCCCTTCCCCCCGCCGGCGGACACACCGCCGGGGGTTGCCCCGGCCGGAGGCGCCGGCGGCGGCGGCCGGGGGAGGGGCCCCCCCGGGGGGGGGTTTTCCCCCCCCCTTTGTTGTTGGCTAAAAAAAAACCCCCCCCCCCCCCGCCCGGGTTTTTTTTTTTCTGGGACCCGCTCCGCGCGGGGGACCAAAGGCGCGGTTGATTCGGGATTAAGTCATTCTTGCCCTGCTGATGAAACCCCTAATGCGTAGGTATAGCGTCCGTAGCGAATCTCGACTAGCATGGCCGCTGCAAAAATATCGGCGCTTCAAAGCACACAACCCCGACAAGGTACTGCGATGAAGCGCCCCGCCCGACACGCCGTAAGGTATGCGGTTGCTTTTAGGATAGGCTAAGTTTCAGGTGATTTGAAATACGGGTTTACCCTACTGAAACGTGCCTGCCACCCGCCGATACCCGCTGGCGTGTCAAACCCCTTGAGGATTTGACATGACTGATCTGCACGCTACCGACCCTCTGGTTCGCCCGGCTCACTTGGCGCTACTGACAGGCTACGGTGAAATCACCCTGAACAAATTGGTCAAGGCCGGCAAGTTGCCGCCTCATGATCTGCGTGGCGCCGGTCAAGTGCGCCTGTGGAAACTTTCCACGCTGCGTTCCTGGAATCCGGCCATGGCCGATAGCCTGGAAAGTCTACTGAAGCATCCCGCGCTGGGTAGCATCAAAATCGCCGCCTAGCCGCCCAACAGCCCCGCAAAGGCGATAAACCCCATGACCCCTTATCCCTACCTCCCCACGGGCATTCCGCCTGTGGACGGCGATGGTGCGCCTGAAATTCAGGCAAAGAAAAAGCCCGCATCGCTGCGAGCTTCTTCTTCTTCGACGCCCTCCCTAAAGGGGCCGAACGTAACCCACCCCTGCAAGGTGAATTATGGAACCTGCGACTGATTCTGGCCGATCCGCGCCGATTGATCAACCCTCTTGCGCCTCGGTCCGAGGCCGCTATACTGCATCCCAAGCGCTTCGAAAACGCGAGAATCAGCGGTTGCCCGTCCCCGAAAGCGATGGTTTTTTTACGCCCAAAATCCGCACAACCAGTCTTTGTCGGGACTGGCGGGAGGCACGAACCGCAAGGCCGTGCGCTGCACTCATTCGCAGTTTTCGAACCCCGCCAGCCCCGGCGCCCATGCCGGGAAATGCCCGCGTTGGGAGACTGCCTGCCATGCCCCAAGACTCTGCTGTTCCGACCCTGCGTCACCCCTATCTTGCCGACTACCAACCCGGTCAACCGCTGTCACCGTGCAGCGTAGGCGATGCGTTGAATTCCATGAGCGCCACGGTGTGGCTGTTGGCGGATCTGTTCGTGGTTGACCATAAGGATGAAATTCTCAACTCCAAATTGGCCCGCCAAGGCATGTTTAACCAACTGGCGACCTTGGCCGATACGCTGGAATTTTTGAGTCAACACGCTGCTCAGGTGGCGCAACCATGAGCGCTCCAAGGGTTCAACCCGAATTCATCCCCGCTGAATTACGCGCCTTGCCCCAATGGGTCTGCTGGCGCTACGAAGATCGCAACGGCAAGCCGACCAAGCCGCCGATTGACGCCAAGAGCAACGGCCAACTCGCTTACGCCAAGAGCAACGACCCGGAAACATGGAGCGACTTCGATACCGCTTGCGCCACTGCAGCACGGCTAAAACTGGAAGGTATCGGGCTAAACGTCTGGGAAAATGACGGGTTAGCCGGACTTGACCTTGATCATGTACTTGACCCGGAAACCGGCAAACTGGAGCCGCTGGCGGTTGAAGTGTTGGATCGATTTAAGGACACCTACACGGAAATTTCCCCCAGTGGAACTGGGCTAAGAATTTGGTGCAAGGGCAAGCCGCAACGGTCGGGTAAGTGTGTCGGCACGGTCAAGTGGCTGGAAGTGTACAGCTATCCATCAAACCGCTACTTGACCGTCACGGGAAACCATTGGACAGGCAGCGCAACCACGGTTACCGAGCAACAGGAAGCGCTGGATTGGCTGCATGGCCGGTTCATGAGGCAGGATGAAACCGCGTCCACAGAGAAAGAGAAACAATCCCCCCCCTCTGTGGACGCATCCCTTGACCTTGACGATGTCGAGCTGCTGAACAAAGCCCGCAACGCCAAAAATGGATCGGCGTTTGATGCCCTATGGTCTGGAGATCTGTCGGGTCACAACGGCGATGCGTCCGCTGCGGATATGGCGTTGCTGAACGCGCTGGCATTCTGGACGGGAAAGGATGCGCCAAGGATGGATCGGCTGTTTCGCCAGTCCGGGTTGATGCGCCCAAAGTGGGATGAAGTTCACGATCCCTCGGGACAGCGCACCTACGGCCAAATGACTCTCGACAAGGCCATGGCCGGTTGTCGGGAATCCTATAGCGGCAAGAAACCGAGCGGCAAGGCCACCCAAGCCAGTCCGCCCAGGGCGAAAGCGACGCCGGGTGATCAGGGTGAAGCGGAAAACGCATTGAATCCCTATCGCGGAACCGATGATGCCAACGCCGATCTGCTGCTAGGTCTGCATGGCGCGGATATTCGCTTTTGCCCGCCTTGGGATAAGTGGTTGTTGTGGTCTGGCAGCTATTGGCAGATTGATAACCGGCTGGATATTGAGCGGCTGGCCGCTGATGTTCCGAAAGTCATCAGGAAACGCGCCATTGATCTGACGGCTGAACTGCAATCGTTGCTGCAAAAAGTGGCGGAATTGCTGGCCGCAATCAATGCCGATCCGTCAAGGGCGCGTCTGCTGACACAAGAGCGGGCGCGTCTGCTAGAGCGGAAATTGAAGCTTGAGGATGAATCTGAGTGGTTAATCAAACTGGCGTCCAAATTAGAAGGAACCGCCAAGCGTAGCTGTATGTTGCTGGCGACCCGGCATAAGGTCGTTATCCATCACTCAGACCTTGATAAAGGTCACTTCTTACTGAACGCCAGCAATGGCACGGTAGACCTAACTACCGGCGTTTTACGTCCACATGAGCGGGCTGACCTGCTCACCCATGACGTTGAAATTCCCTACCTTCAAAACGCCACCGCGCCCGCTTGGCTGGCCTTTCTGCATTCCACTTTCGGCGGCGATGCTGATCTCATCCAGTTTGTACAACGTGCAGTGGGTTACAGCCTAACCGGCGATGTTCGGGAACAGGTACTACTGATCTGCCACGGGGTCGGAAGCAACGGAAAATCCGTTTTCCTGAACATCTTGAGGAAGCTGCTAGGCGGGCTGGCGATTCAAGCCGCGCCTGATCTGCTGATGGCCGATAAGCAACGTAGGCATCCCACAGAACAGGCTGATCTATTCGGCAAGCGGATCATCGTTTGCCAAGAAACCGGCGAAGGGCGGCGATTCAATGAAACGCTGGTGAAGCAGTTGACGGGCGGCGATGGTATCAGGGCGCGTCGAATGCACGAAGATTTTTGGGAGTTCAACCCGACGCATAAGTTGTGGCTTTCCACGAACCACAAGCCGGAAATTAAGGGAACTGATTACGCCATTTGGCGGCGCATTCGACTCATTCCCTTCAACGTGAAATTCACTGATGACGGTGAACCGCGAAAAAATCCCGATATGGAACGCCAGTTGACCGCTGAATTGCCGGGCATCCTGGCCTGGGCGGTTGCCGGTTGTCTCGATTGGCAGCGCAACGGGCTGGGCAAAGCGGAAGCGGTTGAAGCAGCAACGGCGAATTATCAGCAGGAAATGGATGTTTTAGCGGCGTGGATCGGTGAATGTTGCGTCGTCGGAAAACGGTTTGAAGCAAAAGCCGCTGACCTTTACGCCAGCTATTCAAGATGGTGCGAACAGTCGGGTGAGCGTCCTGATAGCCAAAGAAAGTTCGGTATGCGCTTGACTGAACGAGGTTTTATTCGTTTCACCAACAACGGCGCATGGTGGATCGGTATCGGGATTCTTTGTAATCGCCAGCCATATACGGAACCAACGGAACGAACGGAACCAGAAATGGCAAAATTTGAAAAAAATAAAAATGACCCACTTCACGAGGCTAAAACTGCCTTTTCTGGTTCCGTTCCCGCCGATCCGTTCGTGGCGTTGCGGGTGCTGAACACCATGCGCGACGCCGGATTCATCGTGCGGGTCGACGGCGATGCCCTTCAGGTGGCTCCAGTAGACCGGTTGTCGCCCCAGCAAAAAGCCTTCATCGCCCGCCACAAACCCGCCCTGGTGGCGCTACTCGTTGACGCGGATATTTTGTATGCGGCGCTGGGGATTGCGGGCGCTACGGGGCTGCGATGGCGGCAAGGAACGCCGGATGACTGGACGGATGACCGCCTGTTAGCCGCCGGTGAAGTGCTGTACGGCGATGCCCGGATGGTCAGTGAGCTGGGCATTCGCTATCGAAAACCGGGGTATCCCACGCCCCGGAAACCCGCTCCAGACGAGGATGAAATCTCATGATCCGCGCCCTGCTGACAGGCAGTCTCTACGGCGATCCGGTAGTCCGCACCAGCCAAGCCGGGAAGTCTTTTTGCACTGCCAAGGTTCGCGCCGATGGCAAAGATGGATCGGCGGTCTGGTGTTCATTGATTGCATTCGGCGAGCAGGCCGCCCGGCTGGCGATGCTCAAAGCGAATTCACCGGTATCGGTATCCGGCAAGGCCGAGCTACAGGCATGGGCGAACAAGGCGGGCGAACCCGCTGCGGGCCTGTCGCTGGTAGTGGACGAATTGGCCGCATTGAAGGCCAAACCAAGGCCTAAAGAGGATCAGCGCCCGCAAAGCGATGCGTGCGGACAACGCCCGTTTTCACCGGGCTTGGAGTTGGATGAATTGGAGACGTACTGATGGATCATCAATGGCAGGCCGCCTTGTTGCGGCATCTGTTGACGGGAGTGTGGAATTGCCTGCTCCCCATTCCCCGCGCCCAGCCGTGGGCAGATCAGCGCCACCCCCCGCGCCCAGTCCTGATGAGTTGGCCCAGCGGTTCGTGCAGTACCAGGACGAACAAGCCGTTTTTGGGCGGTTCATCTCGCTGGGCCAAGCCGCCAGTGAAGTGATGCAGCATCATCCCCACTACAGGAAAATAGGATGAAACTACGTATCCCCTTTCTCAGCACGTCCACAGATTCCGCGATAGAGAAAATTTCCACCGCATTGGCCGCAATGAATCACGCCCGTGCGGCGGAACAACAACTGCACGATGCGCTGGTGGCAGCGAATGAGCGCGCCAGTGAACTGCTGGGCAAAATTGAACGCGCCAAGGATCACCGAACCTTGATCCAAGAGCGCATGCAGCGGGAAACCGATAAGGACACCGGTGAGATTCCCGCGTCACTGTTAGCCGCATTGGCCGTTGCCGAGCAGGAATGCCGGGCATTGATTGCATTCGGCGAGCAGGCCGCCCGGCTGGCGATGCTCAAAGCGAATTCACCGGTATCGGTATCCGGCAAGGCCCCTCATACAGGTGTCATGGGCGAACAAGGCGGGCGAACCCGCTGCGCTTGAGAACTGTAGCGACAATTGGCCGCAGTGAAGGCCAAACCAAGGCTCTAAGATCAGCGCCCGCAAAGCGCACGGTGGAGGACGCCTGTTTTCACCGAGCTTGGAGTTGATGACTTGGAGACTTCGATGATGGATCGTTTCCGCTGGAGTCAGGCCGCCTTGTCGCGATTGAGTCGGTCGAGGCGGGGTTTGCGGCTGCTCCCCGCATTTTCCCCGCGCCCAGCCGGCAGATCGCCACCACCCCCCCGTCAGTCCCGATGAGTTGGCCCAGCGGTTCTGTGCAGTACCTAGGACGAATGGAGCCGCTTTTGGTGGTTCATCTCGCGTAGCCGCCAGTGAAGTGATGCACCACCCCACTACAGGCAAATAGGATGGAACTACGTATCCCCTTTCTCAGCACGTCCACAGATTCCTCGATAGAGAAAATTTCCACCGCATTGGCCGCAATGAATCACGCCCGTGCAGCGGAACAACAACAACTGCACGATGCGCCGGTGGCAGCGAATGAGCGCGCCAGTGAACCGCTGGGCAAAACTGAACGCGCCAAGGATCACCGAACCTTTGATCCAAGAGCGCAT
>JADJVZ010000009.1 GCA_016716635.1 Micropruina sp. | reverse complement strand
CGAAAGAAACGAAAGCAGCCATGGAAAGAATCGAAACAGCCGAGGTCCTCCCCCAGATCCCGCAGGACGGGGCTCCCGACCTCGTGGGGGCGCAGGTCGAGCCCCGCCCTGCACACCCCCTGGTGGTCGGCCTGGACCTCTCCCTCACCGGCACCGGAGTAGCTGCCGCCGATGGCACCCTGCACACCATCCGATCCGCGACCACCGACGACACCGTCCACCTGCGGGTAGGACGCATCACCGACATCGCCCTCACGATCCTCAAACTCATCCCCGAGGACACGGCTCTGATCGTCATCGAAGGCCCCGCCTACGGGCAGCAGGCCCAAGCGGGAGTCCACCTCCGGGCCGGTCTCTGGTGGCACATCGCCTACACGCTCACCCGCTGGCGTCCGGACGCACACCTGATCGAAGCGTCCCCGTCCACAGTCAAAAAGCTGGCCACCGGCAAAGGAAACGCCACCAAACCCGACATGCGCATGGCCCTTTTTCAGCGCGCTGGTGTCGACTGCCGCGACGACAACCAGGTCGACGCCTTTTGGCTCCGCCAAATCGGTTTGCAGCTACTCGAAGCCCCCGACCGTCTGACCCTGCCCGCCACCCACATGGCCGCTCTGGCCAAAGTCCACAACCGGCCCCTCCCGGCTGCCGCCGCGGCGCCGTTCTAACCCCCAACTTGAAAGGAACCCCTATGTCCACCATCACTACCGTCGAGCAGGCACTCGCGATTGTCGCGGAGGCCCGCAATTCCGGCACCCGTCCCAACCTCAGGGGCGCCAACCTCTGGGGCGCCGACCTCGGGTACGCCAACCTCAGGGGCGCCAACCTCGGGGACGCCAACCTCACGCCGACCTCAGGTACGCCGACCTCAGGTACGCCGACCTCGGGACGCTGACCTCAGGGACGCCGACCCAACCTCAGGGACGCCAACCTCGGGGACGCCAACCTCGGGGGCGCCAACCTCGGGGACGCCAACCTCGGGGGCGCCAACCTCGGGGACGCCGACCTCAGGTACGCCAACCTCGGGGGCGCCAACCTCAGGTACGCCACCGGAGCCGGGGGGCAGCTCCTGTCCATGCAGGACATCCCGTCCGGGCGGGTGATCCTCTACCCCACCCCTGGCGGCTGGGTGCTGGTCGTGGGCTGCTGGAAAGGCACCGTCAAGAAGCTCAAGACGATGATCGCCACCGATCAGGGCTGGCCCGAAGCGACCGGCGAAATGTGCGCTCTCCGCCGCCCGTCCCTCAAGGCCGTGATCGCCCTATGCCAGGACCATATCAAGCGGCACCCCCAAGTAATCGCTGACCTCGCTGCACGGTGGGCGGTGGAGGCATGAGCACCACCACCCTCCATATCCCTGCCCGCGAAGTACTGCCCGGGGATGAGGTCACCGTCACCCTGAAGGTCACCAGCTCCCGCGAGTGGGATCACATGCTTTGGAACATCGCTGACGCGACCGCGGGCTTCGGCGTTGTCGCTCCCGATGCCATCCTCCTTACCGTCCGCCGCGAGGACTCGGACGCTGAGATCGTGGAGGCCCTGCGCGCTGCTGACATCTGCCAGCGGAAGACAGCCCGGGTCTTCATCGCCGCCCTCCGTGCTGCTGGCTGGACGCTCACCAAGACCGAGGCGGTCGGAGCATGAGCACCGTCGTCACCACTCAGGCCGAGCTTGACGCCGCCATCACGTCCGGCGCATCGGACATCATCATCGACTCCCCGGCGGGCGTCTGGCTGCACGTCCGGGACTCGTCCAGCGTCGTGGCTTTGGGCTCGTCCAGCGTCGTGGCTTGGGACTCGTCCAGCGTCGTGGCTTGGGACTCGTCCAGCGTCGAGGCTTGGGACTCGTCCCGCGTCGAGGCTCGGGACTCGTCCAGCGTCGTGGCTCGGGACTCGTCCAGCGTCGTGGCTCGGGACTCGTCCCGCGTCGTGGCTTTGGGCTCGTCCAGCGTCGTGGCTTTGGGCTCGTCCAGCGTCGTGGCTTGGGGCTCGTCCCGCGTCGTGGCTTGGGACTCGTCCAGCGTCGTGGCTTGGGGCTCGTCCAGCGTCGTGGCTTGGGACTCGTCCCGCGTCGTGGCTTGGGACTCGTCCAGCGTCGAGGCTGGATCGCACGTCGCCGTCATGCTCCACAGCGGAGCAGCCAAAATCGTCGGCGGGGTCATCATCGACCGGACCGAGGTCGCATCATGACCGCCCTGACCGAGCAGCGGGCGGCTCGCGCCGTCTTGCGGAGGACCGCTGAGGCCGCGATCTCCGCGCCAGACCCGGACCTGTCGGCGTGGTACGAGGCTGACAGCATCGCGCTAGAGGGCGTCAATAAGCTCGACCGCCCCTACATCGCCGCCGCCGATCCTGCCCTGATCGTGGCCATCCTCGACGCCCTGGACGCCGCTGAGTCTGATGCCGTGATGCTCCGTGACCTTGATCCCCGCGACGCTGCTGCCGTCACCGAAGAGCACCTAGCCGCAGTGACCTCCCAGACCATTCAGGCCCTCGTCGAGGGCGCGAGTGTCCTGGTCGAATGCCCGGAATGCGAGGCCGAATGGGCCGTCGGCATTGGGCCCCTTGACCCTTGCAGCGCTTGCGCTAGCGCAAGGACGCTCCGCCCTTGCTGCCAGCTTCCGCAAGCTCGACTGCGAGGTGCCCCTGCTGACGTGTGGGCTGTGCATCCTCACCGGCTACAAGCGCGAGGGGGCCGACCGTGGCTGACCTCACCACCACCCCGAAGACCCACCCAACACAGAAGCCGCTGGGGCTGATCCGCCGCCTGGTCGAGTTGTACACCGACCCCGGAGACGTGGTGATCGACCCGTGCGCCGGATCGGGCGTGACGCTCCTTGCTGCTGAGAGTGTCGGTCGTCCGTCGTTCGGCTTCGAAATCAAGCGCGAATGCGTGCGCGCTTTTGAGCGGGACTTGGCCCCGCTGGTCGTCGGTCAAGCCTCCGGCGAGGTCGGCCAAAGCTCCCTCGACTTCACGGGCGGTGCCGCATGAGACCCCTCCGCGACATCCTCAAAGGCCTCGGCATCGGTCTCGGCATCGTCGCCCTCGTCGGACTCGCCTACGCCCTCGGAGCAGCACTCCTCGGCTTCTGGGTCTACATCGCCCCCGAAATCATCAAGGGGAAAAGATGATCACCGCCACCGATTTCTTCTGCGGCATGGGCGGATCCTCGACCGGCCTCGTGGAGGCAGGATTCACGGTCAAGCTCGCCGCAAATCATTGGGCTCGCGCCATCGAGACGCACTCCGCCAATCACCCCGACACCGAACACCTGTGCGCCGACCTCCAAGCCGTAGACCTCCGCTACCTGCCCAAGACCGACGTCCTCTGGGCTAGCCCGATCTGCACCGAGCTATCGCCCGCCGGCGGACGCCGCAAAAAAGGCCACCAACTCGACCTCTTCGAGGACCACGGGCACGTCCCCACCGCAGCCTTCGAGCGCACCCGCGTCACCTTCTGGGAAGTCATCCGCGCCTGCGAAATCCACCGCTACAAGGCCGTCCTCATCGAGAACGTGGTCGAAGCCGCCGACTGGGAGCTATTCGACGTGTGGCTGGCCGGGATGACCACCCTCGGCTACGAACACCAATTCATCTCCGTCTCCGCCGCCCACGTCGGCGACGAGAACAACCCCCGCGCCCCGCAATGGCGGGACCGGATGTACATCCGCTTCACCCTCAAGGGCATCAAGGTGACGCCGATCGAACCGCGCCCGCTGGCATGGTGCTTCAAATGCGACACCGCCGTGAACGCCGTCCAGTGGTGGAAGCCCAAGCGGAAGCATGCTGGCCGCAAGATCGGGAAGTACGGCGCCCAATACCTGTACGTATGCCCAATCGGGAACCACGGCACTGTCGAGCCCTTCGTGGTGCCCGCCTCGGCCGCGATCGACTGGGACGACCTCGGCACCCGCATCGGTGACCGCACCCGACCACTGGCAGCCGCCACCATGCGCCGAATCCGCCACGGCCTCGACATGCTCGAGCGCGGCGACTTCGGAGACCAAATGGTCCTCTCCGTCAACCACAGCGGCGAGGACGGCAGGCCCTTCGACCCGACCGTGCGCCCGATGCCCACCGCAACAATCAAGCGGGGCGAAGCGTTAGTTATGCCTGAGGCGTTCATCGACCGGCACGACACCAACCCACCGGTATCGGGGAGCCGCTCGCCCCGATGACCACCGGACGCAATCACGGGCTTGTGGTGGCCGCCGCTGGCAACACCTACGACGGGGCATCTGGCGCCGGGAACAACTACATCCGCGCCTACCCAGTGGACGGCTCACCAAGCCCAACACAGACCACCTCCGCGCAACTCGGCATCGTCACCATGCTCCGGAACCACGGCGGCAACAGCAGCACCGACGAACCCCTCGCGACCTTCACCGGAGGCGGCTTCCACCACGGGCTAGTCGTGAAATCCCAGGGCGGACAGCTCGAAGACCGCCACGCCATCGGTACTACCGCAACGCCGCTACCCACCTCGCGGGCCGCTAGCTCCGACTACCTGGTGATCCCCTACCGCAAGGGCGCCAAACCCCACGACACCGGACGCCCCTGTCAGCCACGACCACCCGCGAAGGACACGCCCTCATGCGCCCCCCCCCCCCCCCCCCCTCGATCGACGTGGATGACTGCCTCTTCCGGATGCTCAAACCCCGCGAATCAGCCACCGCCCAGCGCTTCCCCCGTGAGTACGTCATCACCGGCAATGGCGGCGAGCAGCAGATGCAATCCGGCAACGCGGTCGCCGTCAATGTCGCCCACTGGCTCGGAGCCGACACCGCACAAGCCCTGAACGGAGATGCCGCATGACCCTCAACCCCACATCGAGAGTGCCCTCCGACAAGGCCAGACACCTCCCCCAGCCCGTGATCCTGCACACCATCCGCGCCAAATGGTCAGCCACCTGCCGCGTGCTCGACTGCGACTGGTACCGCTGCCGCCTGACCGACGGAGACGCCGCTAG
This sequence comes from Micropruina sp., assembly GCA_016716635.1. Taxonomy (GTDB): domain Bacteria; phylum Actinomycetota; class Actinomycetes; order Propionibacteriales; family Propionibacteriaceae; genus JADJVZ01. Next base: position 24,891 of record JADJVZ010000009.1, on the reverse strand, counting down.
AGACGCATGGGAAAGGCACGCCGCCGCCAAGCACGGCCTAGTGCGCCAGGCCAGGTGGGGACGATGAGACCCCCCACGATGGCCGACCTCGAAGCCCAAGCCCGCGCCGCAGCCGACACCGGAAATCTCCCCGAGCTCGAACGCCTTGAGCGGGCAATCGACAACCTCGACCACCCCGGCCCCACCCCGGCGCTACTCCCCTCGGCGCTCTGGTATGCCTCCCAAGGCATCCCCGTCTTCCCACTACAGCCCGGGCAGAAGATCCCCCTCCCGCGCACCCATGGCTGCCTGGACGCAACCACCGATGAGGCCCTGATCCGCGCCTGGTGGGCCGCCACCCCCACGGCCAATATCGGCATCGCCACCGGACACGTCCTCGACGTCATCGACATCGATGGACCCGCCGGGCGAGACTCCTGGCGCGACGAGGTCGCCGCCCGCGGACTCGTCCCGCCCATCCTCGGCACCGTCGACACCCCACGCGGTACCCACCACTACATCACACCCACCGGGGACGGCAACGCTGCCGGCATCTGGCCAGGGGTCGACTTCCGCGGCGCCGGCGGCTACGTCGTCGCCCCACCCTCCACCGTGGGCGGACACGCCTACCGCTGGATCACACCGATAGAGGTGCCCCATGGGCTGGGCTGAAGAAGCAAAGAGAATCGCACGAGCAGCCACAGAGCCAGACCCTGCGCCCCTAGCAACCATCACGCCCATCACCACCGGCACAAGCGCCTACGGCCGCCGTGCCCTCGAGGACGAAGCCCAGAGAGTCGCCACCGCACCCGAGGGCCAGCGCAACGACGCCCTCAATCGCGCTGCCTTCAGCCTCGGCCAACTCGTCGCCTCCGGGCACCTCAGCCAAGGAGACGTCGACGAAGCCTTGCGCGCGGCCGCAAGACAGGCCGGCCTGGTGGAGCCGGAAATCTCCCGCACCCTCGCCTCCGGCCACCGCTCCGGCACACAGCTACCCCGCGACGTCACACCCCTGCCGGACATCCCCGTCAATATCGCCGAAGTCCCCTACGCCGCTCTGGGCGGGGCGTCCGCGCCCGGAGTCGAGGACTCGGAGGAGCGCCCCCGCACGTCCTGGTGGGCCAGTCCCGTTGGAGACCTCGCCGACGAGACCCTCCAGGAACCCCCACCCGACATCCTCATCCGCGCCGACGGTGCCGGGCTCGCCTACCGCGGCAAAATCAACGGCCTCCTAGGCGAATCCGAATCCGGAAAATCCTGGCTCGCGCTCCACGGAGCCCACCAACTCGCAGCAGCCGGCGGGCACGTCCTCATCCTCGACTTCGAGGACACCCCCCGCACCACCAGGAACCGCCTCGACACCCTCGGATGCCCCGCCGAAGTGCTCCCGCGGATCCGCTACGCCAGCCCTGACGAAGCCCTCACCGTCCTCGCCGCACAAGACCTCGCCGAATCCCTACAGGGGATCGACCTCGTCGTCGTGGACGGCGTCAACGCCGCCATGACCCTGCTCGGCCTCGACCTCAACTCCAACACCGACGCCACGATCTTCCACACCAAACTCCTCAAACCCCTCACAACCCACGGCGCTGGCGTCCTCACCGTCGACCACGTCCCCAAGGACGTCGAAAAGCGCGGCAAGGGTGGCATCGGAGCCCAAGCCAAGCGCGCCATGATCTCCGGCTGCGCGATCCGCGTCGAGGTCGCAGACCCCTTCGGCAAGGGCCAAGACGGACGCCTCAAGCTCTGGGTCGATAAAGACAGACCCGGCCTCGTCCGAGGCAATTCCGGGGGCGCAAAATACGCCGGAACATTCACCATGACCAGCCGAAACAATGACACAGTCGATGCACAAATTGAACCACCAGACACCACACATCACACCGACCACTTTCGCCCAACCAGAGTCATGGAACAGATTTCGGAATACCTGGAACTCATGGGAGCGGTGTCAAAGAACGGCATCGAGACCGCCATCGCAGGACGCCGCGAGACCGTCCGCCAGGCCCTCGGCGAACTCATCCGGGGCGGCTACGTGGCGCAGGAGCAGGGCTCAAACCGGGCACTAACACACCGAAGCGTGAAGCCATTCTCGGCCTCGATCGAGGAGGTTTCAGCATGATTCATACCCAGGTTCGCCCAGTTCGCCCCGGTTCGCCCCAGTTCGCCCCGGGCGAACCGGGGCAAGGCGGGGAAGTTCGCCCCAAAAACCTACCCCTTTCAGGGGGGGTTTTTGGGCGAACCCGCAGCGGCGTCCGGCGAACCCAAAAACGGGACCAACGTCGGGGCGAACCCAACAGCCCACGACGAAGCATCCACGGCGGTGTGGCGTGACCAGCAAAACCCACCCCATGGGACACCTCCACACCACGACACTGCGTGGCACGAGCGCAGCGACCTGCCGCCGGTGCCGACGACCCATCCTCTCCGGCCTCGACAACGACCAAACTGCCTTTACTGCACAAACAGACGCTTACCCAATAAACACCACCGGAGAAGCGCTTGCCATTCTCACGGGGCGACGCACTTACAAACTGACGCGCACCATGTCAGGCACTGGCCTATTAACTCGACGCACATTCGCCTCACGAATCAACGAAGCACCCGCAGGCCGTAAAACACTTATCGCTTACGACGTGGTCGCCCAACATTCCTGCGACGACCGCCTAGCGGCTCACGCGATCGCGAGCCGCCTCACTCCTGCCCGAGAGGACACCTCGAATGTCTGCCCGTTCTGACCGTCCAAAGGTGGGGTCGTGAAGACCCTCCACTACCTCGCCGAGATCCCCGACCTCGCGTGGGAGGCACTAGCCACCCGCGGCACAAGGCCCGCCAGTGAAGACGGCCCCAGCGCCCGCAGCGTGCCCCACTCCCTCGTCCTAGCCGACCTCGATCGACTCCTGGTTTTTCACAGCTGGTACACCGACCCGCTCGACGATGGCCGCTTCGTGGGCATGAGCCAGGCCGAGATCGACCAAGACCTAATCGCTGAAGCCTCAGAGGAGGTGATCGGGCTCGGCGTGCTTTTTGGCTGGGCAAGAATCATCTTCGACGAGGACACAGCCGGGGCTGGCAGTAGCCTGCCCAAGGACGACGTCGCGGAGGTGTGCAATTGGCTCTCAGGGCGCGCCGCGTGGGCATCCCAGCAGCCATGGGCTGACGAGTACGCAGAGGACATCAAGCGCCTCAGGGGTGAGCTTCGGCGAATCTGCCGGATCCGCACTCGGAAGCCCTGGCCCTGTCTGACGCCAGGTTGTGAGGGCGTTATGCAGCTGCAGGACGGCTGGATGCGCTGCGATGCTGGCCACGAGCACGCCGGCCTCGATCGCTACCGCTTCCACGCCTCGATCCCGGCTACCGCCTACGAGGGTCTACTGAATGTCAGCGAGGACCTGCTGCGCCAGTGGTCCCACCGGGGCAAGCTCCATGCCGACGACTCGAAGGGCAAAAGACCCAAGCACTTCTTCCCCTGGGACGTGCTTCGGGTGCGCTACCCGGACCTCGTGGCGCTGATCGAGGAGGATGCGGCATGAGTGTTCTACGAGCCTTTGCGCAGTGGATCATGAGGCTGTTCGGGATTGAGACCAGTCCCACGAGGGCCATGGAGCGAGAGTTCATGAAGGCGCCGGGTGATTGAAAACCCTTCACGACTCCGCTAACGTGACAGTCAGGCGTATTCGTGCGCCCCGAACCCGCCCGGAGTTACCTCCTGAGGCGGGTTTCTCGCGTTCTTCCCCGCCGTCGCCTGACCCCAGCGCGTCGCGGCGGCGAGGAAGCCCCACTACGGCCAGGCGCCGTAAGGCCAGGAGCCGAAGCGGAGGTGATTTCCATGGCTAAACGCACTGCCCGGACAGACCCTCAGGCACGCAAGCTGGTGGCTGACCTGCACGCCAAAGGCCTCGGCCGCAACGACATCTCCCGCGAGACTGGGATCTCCGCAGGCACTGTGGGCAACATCGCCCGCGACCTTGGCCTGACCTTCGCCAGGGCATCCATGTCCGCTCCGGCCACTGAGGCGAAGCGCCAGGACAACGCAGCGCTCCGGGCCGAGATCCTGGGCCGCCTGTACCGCGAGGCGAACCGCAAGCTCTCTCAACTCGAGGGCGAAGGCAAGGCCCCATGGAAGACGATCACCAAGGGATCGTTCGGCGTCGAAGAGGTCCAGGAGCTCGAATTCATCCCGGCGCGGGACTACGCCCAGGTGTCGCAGTCGGTGGGCTACCTGGCCAGCCATGCGGCCAAGCTTGAATCGATCGACAGCCCGGCTGCCGCCGCGGCGACGTCGCTGTTGTCGTCGCTGGCAGCCCAGTTCGGGATGGATGACATTCCCAGCGCCTGACCTGTCGGCCAAGCAACTTGACGCCGTCCGCGGCTCCCAGGGGCGCGTGAACCTCTACCACGGCTCGATCCGCTCCGGCAAGACCATCGGCTCGTTACTGCGGTGGCTGCTGTTCGTGGCGGCCACCTTGGGCAGGAGCGGCGACCTGGTGATGTTCGGACGCACGAGGGACTCGGTGTGGCGAAACTGCATCGGACCCATGCAGGACGCGACTTTGTTCGGCGCGGTGGCTGCCCAAGTCAAGGGCAACTACGGCGCCCCGACGGTGACTATCCTGGGCCGACGCGTGTATGTGATCGGTGCCCACGACGTGCAGGCGGAACTCGTCCTACGCGGACTCACCGTCCTCGGCGCCTATGGTGACGAAATCACCACCGTCCCTGAGGGATTCTTCAAGCAGATGCTGGGCCGCATGAGCAACCCTGGCGGCATCACGTCCAGGCTCTTCGGCACCACCAACCCCGACAACCCCCAGCATTGGCTCCGCAAGCTCATGCTCGAGCGGGCTGACGATCCGGCATGGCGTGTGTGGCACTTCGTCCTCGACGACAACCCGTCCCTCAATCACGGCGAGGGCCTGGTCTACAAAGAGCAGATCTCGCGGGAGTACACCGGGCTTTGGTACCGGCGCTTCATCCTCGGCGAGTGGGTACAGGCCGAGGGCGCGGTCTATGACTCGTGGGACGAAGCCCTGATTGTGCAGCCCGCCGAGATCCCGCCGATGGAGCGGGTGATGAGCGTGGGTGTCGATTACGGCACCACGAACGCCACCGCGGGCTTGCTGCTCGGCCTTGCTCAGGCCAAGCTGTGGCTCCTCGACGAGTGGGCCCCGAAGTCGGACGCGGGACGATCCCTCACGGACGCCGAGCAGTCGCTGAGCTTCCGCACGTGGCTCCCCAGGCGACCGGTCGAGGCGTGGCGCTCCCCCGAGTGGGTTCACGTGGATCCGGCCGCGGCATCCTTCCGGCTTCAGCTCTTCACCGACGGCGTCCCTAACGTGACACCCGCCTGGAATGACGTCCTGCCCGGGATTCGCACCCAGTCATCGCTCATCGCCACCAAGCGACTCCGCGTCTCCGCGACCTGCAAGCACTGGCTGACCGAGGTCGTCGGATACTCGTGGGACGCGAAAGCCACCGAGCGGGGCGAGGACTCCCCCCTCAAGATCAACGACCACTTCATGGACGCCGGCCGCTACGCCATCGCCTCCACCTCCCCGATCTGGAAGCCGCATATCCCGATCCTGACCTCTGAGGGGGTAGCCGCGTGACCTTTGACGCCACCACCCCCTGGCCCCCAATCCCTGACGCCGTCCGGTCTCCGATGGCCGGATGGTCCGCCTGGTACGAGGGCACCCCGGAGGCCCTGGCGACGTACTACGCCTTCGGCTACGGGTCGGCGCAGTCTCGCCCCAGGGTGCGCCCCTCGCAGTTCGCAGGCGGCATCGTGGGGGCTCTGGCTCGCTTCTGGTGGGGTCAGCCGCAGACCAGCGGTCAGCCCGCTAAGGGCTTGCATGTGCCGCTCGCCGCTGACATCGCCAGCGCCTCGGCGGACATGCTCTTTAGTGAGGAGCTCGGCCTCGACTTCGGGAAGACCCCCGAGGCTGCGTCCAAGCGGCTCCTCGAGGTGCTGGACGCCAACAGCTGGCAGGCACTCCTGCCCGAGGCCAGCGAAGTGCAGGCCGCCCTCGGTGGCGTCTATCTGCGCGCAGGCTGGGACACGTCCATCGCTGACCATCCGCTGCTGTCCGTGGTCCACGCCGACCATGCCGTGCCGGAATTCCGGTTCGATCGCCTCTCCGCGGTGACCCTGTGGGAGGTGCTGCGCCAGGACGGTCAAGAAGTCTGGCGCCACCTCGAGCGGCACGAGCCCGGGCGGATCATCCACGAGGTGCGGCAAGGCTCCCTGAATACCCTCGGGCGCCCGATCCCGCTGACCGAGTTCCCGGAGACGGCAGACATCAAGCTCGACGGGGACAACTTCATCGAGACCGGAGCCAAGGGGCTCGCCGTCGAGTACGTGCCCAACGTCCGCCCTTCGCGCCGCTGGCGCAATGAGCCCGCCGGACGCAGCCTTGGCCGCGCCGACATCGACGGCACCGAGCCTTTGCTTGATGCCCTGGATGAAACCTGGACGTCGCTCCTGCGGGACGTGCGCCACGGCAAGTCACGGATCATCGCCGCGTCGTCCATGCTGACCAATCAGGGCGTAGGACAAGGCGCGACGGTCGACCTGGACCGCGAGGTATTCGAGTCTGTGACGTTCTCCCAGGGCGAGAATGCCAAGCTCGGCGACCTGATATCCGCCCAGCAGTTCTCCATTCGCGTAGATGAGCACCTACGGACCTGCGCAGGCCTCATGGGCTCGATCGTGCGCGGCGCCGGCTACTCCGGCCAGAGTTTCGGCCTCGACACCGACGTAGCCAAGACTGCGACCGAGGTGTCGAGCGTCCGCGATCGCACCCGCCAGACCCGCGAGAAGAAGACCCGGTACTGGACGGCGGCCCTTGAGCGCTTCCTGCCCACCATTGGCGAGATCGACAAGCACGTCTTCGGCAAGGGTGGACGCGTCGAGGTTGACGTCGACTTCCCCGCGGACGCCACTACGTCGCTTGAGACCACGGCACGGTCGCTGCAGATGCTCCGCGCCGCTCGCGCCATCAGCACCGAGACGGCAGTCGCGCTGGCGCAGCCGGGATGGTCTGAGGATCAGGTGGCTGAGGAAGTGGCGCGGATCCTGGCTGAGGAGTCTGCCTCTGTGGTCAACGTGGTTGATCCCTTCACCCCGGACCAAGGCACGTCGCTGCGCATGCCTGAGGCCCAGGCCGCGAAGCTTGAGCAGCCATAGGTAGGCTTGCGCTGTGGCACTGACCGCCGAGCAGCTAGACAGGCTCTCGATTGCCCTCGTCTCCATGTACGAGGCCGCCGAACTGGCGATGCTGGAACGCATCGCCCACTCGCTCGCGTCCGGAATCGCCGCCCCTGACTGGCAGCTGACCAAGCTCAACGAACTGCAGTTGCTCATCGGCCGCGAACGTCGCCTCCTGGCGGACCTGGCAGGCTTGTCGTCCCGCGAGATCGCCGACGCGATCATGAAGGCGTACAACCTCGGTCAGGCTTCCGCGATGGCCTCTACGGCGATGGCAGCCAACGGCCCGTCGGCTGCGTCGGTGGCGTCCGCGATGCGCGTCCGGGCCTTGGTCGCTGAGGCCACCATGGGCATCGTCGGCTCACATGGGCGCATCCTGCGCTCCTTCGAGGACATCTACCGCACGGTGATCGCGGATGCTTCCGGGGTGGCCATGCTCGGCGTAGAGACCCGCAGGCAGGCCGCACAGCGAGCCCTGGACCGCTTCGCCAATCAGGGTGTCGTGGGCTTCACCGATCGGCTCGGGCGCCAGTGGGAGGCCCGCTCCTACGTCGAGATGTCCATGCGGACCACGATCCACAAGGCCAGCATCCAAGGCCATGTCGATCGGCTGCAGCAACGAGGCCACGACCTGGTGATCGTCTCCGACCACTCGCAGGAGTGTGAGCTTTGCCGCCCCTGGGAGGGCAAGGTGCTCTCCATCTCGGGAATCCGGCATGTGGAGGTCCGCACAGCAGGCACTCTCGCCGAGGCCGAGGCGGCAGGACTCTTCCATCCCGGCTGCCGGCACACCATCGGCGCCTACTTCCCCGGCGTCACCGAGGCCCCGACGCGTACCGCAGACCCCGAGGGTGACGCGGCACGCCAGGAGCAGCGCCGCCTAGAGCGTGGCGTGCGTGCCTGGAAGCGTCGCGATGCCGCGTCGCTCACCCCGGAGGCCAAGCGTCAGGCACATGCCAAGGCCCGCGAATGGGCCCAGCGACTTCGCGAGTGGGAAGCGTCCCACGACTTGAAGCATCAGGGCTTCCGCTCCTCCGTGAGTGCTGCCCGCTAGAGCTTCGGCTGCGGGGGTCAACCGGTTGGAAAAGTCCACCGCTCATTGACCCCAACCCAAGGGCCATCGAGAGCGAGTCCGTGGCGGGCATAGCCCGGTAGGTGGACCCTGCCGTCCTTTCACTCGCTTGTACGCGTGCATCAGCGCGGAACAGATGCCCTGCCCCCGCAGCCGCACTTCACCCAGGAGAAACCAGACGCCAGGCGCGTCTATCAACCACGCCCAGGAGGCACCGTGTTCCAGCCCATCGTCGAGCCCCAAGTCCAGGCCACCCCTCCCGCGCCGCCAGCCGCCACCGTTGCGCCCCCCGCGCCCGTGGTTGAGCCTCCCAAGCAGGAGACCCCTCCCGCGCCGCCAGCCGCCACCGTTGCGCCCCCCGCGCCCGTGGTTGAGCCTCCCAAGCAGGAGAGCGAAGCCGACCGCATCGCCCGCCTCGAACGCGAACTCACCGCCGCCCGCCAGGAGGCAGGCAAGGAGCGAGTGAACGCCAAGGCGTCCGCAGCCGAGTCCGCTACGCAGGACGTCTTGACCAAGGTGCTCGGTGCGCTGGGCATCGAGCCCGACGGTAAGAAGAAAGTCACCATCGACGATGTGACCTCCGACCTCGCCAAGCGGGACGGCAAGATCCTCGATCTCACCGCAGAGAACGCGGTCCTCCGGCGCGCCGCCCAGGCCGGCGCCGACCCCGACAAGCTTCTGAATTGGTCACCCTTCGTCCAGGCGATGAAGGCCCTCGACCCGTCAGACCAGGGCAAATACGGCAAGGCCGTCGACGCCCTGATCGCCGAGACCGTCTCGGCAAACCCGTTCCTCAAGCTCGCCCAGGCGGCAGGCAAGAGCGGCACCGAACTCTCCGGCGGGACCGGCGAGGGCACCAAGTCCATCCAAGAGCGCATATCGGAAGCTGAAGCGAAGGGCGATTTCGTCACCTCGCGCCAGCTGAAGAACATGCAGCTCCTGGGCAACTAGCCACCACCTCATAGGAGAACCACATGGCTACTGTTCCCGGGCAGGGCACTACCTTCAACCTGCCCAACTACCATGGCGAGCTCTTCACGATCTCGCCCATCGACACCCCGTTCCTGTCTGCCATCGGCGGCCTGAGTAACGGCGGAAAGGACTCGTCCGCAATCGACTTCGAGTGGCAGGGCATGGGGCGACGCACTTCGACCGCAGGCAACGCCGCACTCGAAGGCGCGAACGCACCGACGGCGTCCAACCAGACCCGCACCCAGTACAAGAACTGCGTCGAGATCCACCAAGCATCTGTCGAGGTGACCTACTCCAAGCAGGCCGCTGTCGGAAACTTCGGTGGACTCAACGTCGCCGCGCAGGCGAACGACGCACGCCTCGCTGAGGTGGACACGCAGATGCAGGCCGAGCTCCAGAGCGTGGCTGTCGACGTCGAACTGTCGTTCCTGTCGGGAACCTACGTTCGTCCGGCCGACAACGCCACCGCCCGCAAGACCCAGGGCATTCTGGGGGCAGCAGGCACGGTGAACGCCAACGGCGGCACCAACCGCGCGATCACCAAGGCGATCATGGACGCGACCTTCCGGTCGATGTTCGACGCGGGCGCCAAGCTCCCGCAGGCCACCACTGTCCTCATGCTGGGCTCTGCGCAGAAGCTGGCCCTGTCCAACCTCTACAACGGCACCGCCCAGCTGAACCAGCCGACGATGACCCGCAACGTGGGCGGCTTCGCCCTCGACACGGTCATCACCGACTTCGGCACCTTCGGCATCCTGCTCAACCGCTGGATGCCCGCGGGCCAGATCGCAGTCGTCAACCTGGCGATGTGCTCCCCCGTGTGGATGCCGACGCCGGGCAAGGGTCGACTGTTCGCAGAGCCCCTCGCCAAGGTCGGCTCCGCTGACCGCTGGCAGCTCTACGGCGAGGTTGGCCTCGAGTACGGCTCGCCGATCGAGCACGGCCTCATCAAAGACCTGGCCTAGGTCCCCTGAGTGAAGGTCCGGACGCCATAAGGCGGCGTCCGGACCTTCACCCTGCCCTTTCCGCATCAACCCATCCAGCACCAGGAGAACCCTCATGGCCACGTTCAAGTTCAACGCCAACATCGACCCGCAGTCCCCGACTCGCGCCCCCTCCACCGTCGTCTTCCAGGACGGCAAGGGCGTGTGGGCCGAGTTCGTCAATGGCACTTTCGAGACCGACGACAAGGCGATCATCGCCCGCCTCACTAAGACTGAGGGCGTCGAGAAGGTCGCCGAGTCGAACGACAAGCCCAACGTCGACTCGACTGCACAGTAAGCCTCTCGACCATGGGGCGTGCTTACACCACCGTGCAGGCCTACGTCGGAGCCTTCCCAGGCACCACGGAGACCCCGAACGAGCGGTTGATTGAGCGCGCCTCACGGGCGGTCGACATCTTCCTCGTCTCGGCCACCTACATCACCGACGCCGAGGGGCTCGCCATTGACCCGGAGGTCAAGCAGGCCATCGAGGACGCCACCCTCGAGCAGTGCTACGCACTGATGCTTGAGCAGGCCCGCCATGCGGCGGCCACCGACAACCCGCTCGGGCGCCCGCTTGAGTCCGCCTCGGTAGGGCAGGCGACATGGAAGGCATCGTCTGTCGATGCCGCACACCCGCACACCCTCCCCGCCGGCGGCGGGCTCTGCGTGTCCGCGCAAACCTTCCTGACCAGCGTCCCGCGCCAGATCACCGTCCATGGCTGACCTACCACTCTCGGCCCAGCCCCACCGGGTGACCGTCGAGACCAGGACGGGCGTCACCGCTACCGGAGAAGTCTTCGCCCCTGGCATGCCCGTCCGGTGCTTCCGGGACGCTCGCCGCGGCACTGTCCTCACGATCGCCGGACGCCAGGAGGTGACCACGATGACCATCTACACCACTGCCGAAGCGTGCGGCGGACGCCACCCGATGGACCTTTTCACCGAAGGTTCCCGCGTCACGTGGGAGCACGGCTCTGGCACTGTTAAGGCCGCCTGGGACCGCTCCGATGGCGGCATGGGCGCTTGGCAGCACGTCGAGGTAGCGCTCTGATGGGCCTCAACATCAACCTAGGCATCACCACCCTCAGGCAGGGTGCGATGGACGGCCTGGCGGACGCCATGGAGCACGTACTCAACGTCAGCAACTCCCGCGTCCCACACGAGTATGGCGACCTACAGGCGTCCGGCGTGGCCAGCACGGATAGCGGTGCGCTTGAGGGCGCGGTGTCCTACGACACCCCCTACGCGGTGCGCCAGCATGAGGAACTGAGCTACCACCACGATCCCGGACGTACGGCCAAATTCTTGGAGAATGCCGCGAACTCCGAGGCGGGCGGGGTGCGCACCCTGATCGCCCGGGCCACCCATCGCAGGGTCGGCGACTGACCATGGAAAACGACCTACTCAAGGGGCTCGCGCAACTGCTCGCAACCGCCGGCCTGGGGCACTACTCGGCGACAACCGCCTACCCGCCAGACGCCGTGGGAATCTTCCTCACCGATGCCCCGGAGACCCACCCGGAGGCCATCACCCTGGCCTCCTACGGCGTCAGCGACGACGTCGACCCCGATTCCACCATTGGTGTCCAGGTGCGCTTCCGTTCGGCATCCGCTACCGCGTGTAGCGATAGGGCCAGCGCTCTCTTCGCGACCCTTCACGCACGCTGGTCCCTGACCGTCAACGGCGTCCGTATCGAGCAGGTCCTGCGCCGCAACTCCGCGCCCCTCGGAGCCAACAACCAGGGGCTCTTCGAGCGGGTCGACAGCTACTACGTCGACGTCCATTACCCAACCACCCACCGCACCTAGGAGAAGCATGGCCCAGTTCCAGCATCCCGAGGTCGGCACCATCACGGTCTCCGAGTCCGTGGCCGACCACTACCGGTCCGACGAGCAGGCCGCCCTTGGCTGGGTGCCCGTCGACGAGACCCCCACAAGCGAGGGCGATCCCGTCGCCTCCGATGGCTCCCCTGAGCCCACCAAGCCCACCCGAGGCCGCAGCGCCTCCGAGACCAGCACGGAGTAACCCATGGTCGACACCTCAGTGGCACGCCAGCAACTTGGCGCCACTACCCTGAACCGCAAATGGTTCCTGGACGTCAACACCGGAACTGACGCCGCCCCCGTATGGGTGGGCGTCTTCGGCATGCAGGAATTCAAGCCCAACACCACGGGCACATTCGAGGACACCAGCGACTTCGCGTCCGGCTGGAAGGGCTCGCAGAAGACCGCCATGGAGTGGTCCGTTGAGGGCAAGGTCAAGCGCGCCAGCACCGCCGCCACCGCCACCACGTACGACCCCGGTCAGGAGTACCTGCGCACCAAGTCGTTGCTCATGGGCGTCGCCGGCCGCATCAGCGTGCGCTTCTACGAGATGGAGCCCAGTGGCCCCCGCATCCAGGCCTATCAGGGCTTCTGCTCGGTGGACTGGACCGAGGAAGGCGGCGACATGAGCAAGCTGTCCGTCGCCAGCTTCAAACTGTCCGGCGACGGACAGCTGGCCTCCATCACCCACCCGGCCACGCCGTAGGCCCCAGAACCCCGCGGGCCGCCCGTTCTCCTGGGCGGACGGCCCGCGGCTCAAGCCGCGCCCAGGAGAGCAAAAACCAGGAGAATCCATGTCCGTCATGTTCGGCGAAGCCCCAAAGCTCGCCCCCTCAATCACCCTGCTCATCAACGGCACCAACTACACCGTCGAGTCTCCCCGCGGCGACATCGGCTTGCGCTACACGCGCCTGTCGAGCGCGGCTGCCCGCGTGGCCTCCAAGAAGGAAGTCAGCCCCGAGCTTCGCGCCAAGCTTGTCCTGGACGACTCCGACGAGCGTATGTTCATCGAGGACATGCTTGGCGACACTCTCGCCGCCATGGTCGCCGGCGGAGTGCAGTGGCCAATCATCCAGCACGCCGCCGCTACCACCCTCGTCTGGATCAGCTACGGCGTCGAAGCCGCAGTCTCCTACTGGCAGCAGAAGGCTCCCGCGAAGCCCAAGGCAGCCGCGGGAAAAGCACGCTCGAAGAAGCGGAAGAAGTCAACCCGGTAGGCCCGTCTGGACTCCACCGCTTCGAGGATCCTGAGCCCAACCCCGACGACACCGCCGCCGGGCGCTGGCGGTTCATCCTCGACCGGTGGGGTCTCGTGGAGGCCGACTTCCAGCAGATCTACGGCTTCGACTGTGACCACCTGCACCGGCGGTCATGGTTCTGGGTGCTGACGCGCCTCGAGGGGCTCTTTGCCATGCCCCCGCTCGTCTCGTCCGGCATGGGCGGCGTGCTCATCATCCAGCAATCGCGCATCGCCCACGCCCTCCATCCCCCGGAGGCGCCCACCGGATCGGAGTAATCCATGGCTCTCGACCTCGGCACGCTTTTTGCTCGCTTCCGCGTCGACGACTCCGGGATGGAGCGGGACCTCAAGGGCGTCGAGGCCAAGTCCACCGGCTTCCTCGGTGGGCTGGGGGGCAAGCTCGCTGGAGCAGTGGCCGCCTTTGGGCTGGCCACCATGGCCAAGGACGCCGTCTCGCTGGGGATCTCCACTGCCGGCGCCATGGAGAACGCCAGTATCGCCTTCGAGACGATGCTCGGCAGCGGGCAGGCTGCCCAGGTCTTCCTCAGCCAACTGAAGGACTTCGCGGCCAAAACACCGTTCGAGTTCCCCGAGCTGCAGACCGCGGCTTCGTCGCTGATCTCCATCGGGGTAGACGCTGGCAAGGTCATCCCGATCATGACCACGCTGGGCAATGTCACGTCCGGCATGGGCACCGGATCCGAGGGCGTCAAGCGCGCTACGGTCGCCATCCAGCAGATGATCGCGGCTGGACGCATCCAGGCCGAAGACCTCAATCAGCTGCGCGATGCTGGCATTCCGGTCTACGACCTGCTGGCCGCCGCGACGGGCAAGTCTAAGGAGGAAATCTCCAAGCTCGCTCAGACCGGCAAACTCGGCAAGGACGAGCTCACCGCCATGATGGACGCGCTTGCATCAGGCAAGGGCCTCGAGCAGTTCGCCGGCCTGATGGACAAGCAGTCGAACTCACTCCTGGGCATGTGGTCGACCTTCCAGGACACCTGGGGCGTGGGGCTGGCGACCGCCTTCGAGCCGATCCTCCCCGCAATCAAGGATGGCCTAGGCGGGGTATCCGAATTTCTGACAGGCAGCTTCTTCCCTGGCGTATCCGGGGCCCTCGAGGCCTTCGCAGGGTCGATCTCCTGGATCGGTCAAGTCTGGGCGGCGATCTTCGATCCCAGCATTGACACCAGCACTCTGGGTGGTGCGGGTCAGGTGCTGGTCGACCTCGGCACGGCTGCTACAGGCATGTGGGACGCCGTGCAGCCGCTATTCGGGACCGTCGCGGCCGGATTCCTGACCATCTTCGCGGCGCTGTCGGGTGGCGGGCCGACGGTCGATGATCTCAGCGCAGGCTTTTACGGCGCCTTCACGGCCGTCCAGACTTTCGCCGACTACGCCAACCCAGCCCTCCAGGGCCTTTTTGGCTGGATCGCGGGCTCTCTCGTCCCTGCCGTCCAGGGGTTCGCCGCTGCGGTCGGCGGCTACCTCGCGACCCTGATGCCCATCTACCAGCAGGTCGCGGACTGGTTCATGTCCATGCTGCCCACCTTGCAGCCGATCTTGGCCAGCATTGGCGAGCTCATCACAAGCTTCGTCGACCTAGCCTCCTCCATCCTGATCTGGTTCACCACGACAGTCGGCGCATTCTGGGCTGAGTGGGGCGGGACCATCCTTTCGGTGGCTACTGCCGTCTGGAATCAGGTCATCGGAATCATCGGTCCAGCCATCGACATCATCGTGGGGATCGTCAAGGCCTTCGCGGCCATCTTCAAAGGCGACTGGTCCGGACTGTGGGATGCCATCAAGGGCATCGTGAAGTCCGCTGGAGACCTTCTCACAAACTCCATCCAGGGCTCGATGGACCTCATGTGGTCGATCGTCTCCAGCGTGGGTGGACAAGTCCTCGGCTGGTTTCAGGGCTTCCCTGGGATGATCACGGGCGTCTTTGCTGGTGCCGGATCTTGGCTTGTCGATGCTGGTCGCGCCATCATCGACGGCTTCTTCGCCGGCCTCAAAGCCTCATGGGGGGCGGTGACGGACTTCGTGGGTGGAATCGCATCATGGATCGCCGCGAACAAGGGGCCCCTTGATTACGACTACGGATTACTTCAACCTGCAGGCCAGATCATCATTCAGGGGCTCGGCGACTCGATGGTGGGCTCGCTGCCCGGCCTGCGGAAGTCCCTCGATCGGGTCACAGGCACTATCGCAGGCACGTCCGCGTCGATGTCCGGGGCTCTGGCTAGTGGTACCTCCGCCGCGGGCGCGCAATCCGCCGTCATTCACGTGTACGGCACCGACGGACTACTCCGCGAAACCTTCTCCGGGTGGCTTGGTGACTCTGCCGCCTCCGCCTCCGCTTCTGCCCGTAGGGGGGTGCTTGCCTGATGCCCGCTATTCCTACGAGTGTGACCGTCGTCAAGGATGCGACCTACCCGGATCATGTGGCGACCCTGTCGTGGGTGAATCCAGCAGGGACGCTGCGCACATCAGTGCAGCGCACCTGGGATGGTGGCATGACGTGGGTGCGCACCCAACTCGGGCTCGTAGCGTCCTACCGGTGGGTCGATCAGATCCAGGACACCCAGTACGGCTACCGGGTCCGCTCCGAGGGCGTCGACGGCTTCTCTGACTGGTCTGCGCCCGTGTGGCTGTGGACCTCACCAGGCGCACCGTCTGGCTTGTCGGTCGTCCGGTCCTCCAACGCCTACGTGGATGACCTGCTGACCTTCACCTGCCAAAACCTTTCGGTGACGGCGACGGCGATGCGCGTCCAGTGGTCCACGGACGGCATCACGTGGATGACCGTGGATACCCTCGCCCCTGCCCGGCCGTCGTCGTCGTGGCAGGTGGTCACCCCCACGGACGCCGTCGCGTACTTCCGGGCCGCGAACCTCGGTGAGGGTGGTCTGGTCTCCGCATGGTCGAATGTGGCCACCATCCCGGCGGTCACGCCACACCTCGCGCCGACCGGCCTGATCGCCGCCGACTTCGATCCTGCCGCCGCCTCGACCTGGACGTGGGTGGTGCATCCTGGCGCGGACGGCTCAGGGCAGGGCCGCTACAAAATCCAGACCCGCTATTACTCCGGGGGCACCCCCACTGCCTGGGTGTCCACGGGCGTCAAGCGATCCCTCAACCCCTCAGCCACATGGGCCGCCGGGACGTGGGTCACCGGCCGCACTTACGAGTGGCAAGTCCGCACCTACGGCGCGAGCACGGCGGCCGCGTGGTCGCCCTGGTCTGCTACCGCGACCTTCGAGACAGGCACGGCGCCGGTGCCCACCGTCACGGCCCCCGTTGAGGGTGGCACATGGACCGAGGTCACCCCCGGCGCTGACGTGGCGGGCACCTGGTTCGCGATCACGTACATGCTGTACGCCGCCGACGGGCGTCCGATCATGTCGTCTACCACCCCCGGATGGCCCCCCACTTTGGAGGATGCCACCGGCTACCGGATCGGCGTCCGGGTGAAATCGATCACCTCCCCGGTGTGGTCGGTGGAGATCGTGCGCGCCTTCACCGTCGAACTTGCCCGCCCCGCAGCGCCCACCGTCACCACCGCATGGGACGCCAACGTCGCCTCCTGCACACTCACGGTCACCAACCCCGCGAGCACCCCGCCGGCCATCTACAACGAAATCCGCCGCGGCGGTGCGCTGCTTGGGGTGTGCCCCGTAAACGGGACCTTCGTGGATCGAAACCCCCCTCTTGGCTCGAGCGTCGCCTATGTGGTGTCGGCAGTGTCCGCGATCCCGTCACGCGCCAACGCCACCGTGTCGGTCACCTCCGAGGCTGGCTCGAGCATCCTCATCACGTGCGGAGATGTCACGGTGCGACTCCACGGAGGGGAAATCTCCCACAAGTACAGCGACAGCTCCCTCGTCCTGCGCCAGTACGACGACCGCCCCGAGCCCGTCCCCTCGTGGGATGCCGGTCGCAATCCAACGGCATCTCTGAGCATCCAGGCCAAACTCATACCTGGGCTCACCTCGACCGCAGCAGAGATCCGTGACCTCATTGCACTCCAGCAGGTCAGCTACTGGCGTGATATCTCAGGACGACACCTCGCGGGCGTGCTGTCCGAGGTCAACCAGACCCACTCCAGCATCCATGTGTCCAGCTTGAACCTGTCCTTCAGGGTCACCGAGGGGCCGGAACTGTGACCCTCCCCGCGTCCCGTGGCGAGCACTTTCGCTTCGACATGCTCTCGCTTGGCATGACCGCTTCCGGCCACATGGTCGGTGATGTGTCCTGCTCGCTCTCGGGCTCAATCTTCGATTCGATCCGTACGGGTGGCACCCTGTCCTGGTCTGGGGATGACGATCTGATGCCGGACTGGCGTCACAGTCTGATCCGACCCATGTATGTGGTGCAGGACCAGGGCGAGTGGCCGCTGGGCACCCTCTACTGCCGGGCACCCAGGCTTGTCCGCAAGCCGGGCTCCATCTCGGTGTCGGTGCAGGCTCTTTGACCGGACTTTGGTCACCGCGGAGTCGCGCCTGACGCAGCCGCTCGCGCTTCCGGTGGGTACTCCTGCCGTGTCCACGGTGGTGGCCCGGCTGGCGGCTTTGGGTGAGACGGCCGTCTCTGTGGTGCCATCGTCGGCGACTTTGGCGGCTGCCCTGTCGTGGGATGCGGGCACCACCGAAACCAAGGTGTGCAACGACATTCTGAGCGCGGTCGGCTATTGGTCGCTGCATGTGGATGACTGGGGTATCTGGCAGATCGCCCCCTACGTGCTACCCGCTCAGCGTCCGATCGCTTTCACCTTCACCCCCGGCCAGACGGCCATCCACCAGGCCGACTGGTCGATCTCGCGGGATGACTGGCAGGTCCCCAACCGGCTCACCGGCATCCAGCGGGTCGACGGCGACAAAACGCCCCTCACTTCAACCCAGGCACTACCGGACTCGTCCCCGTATTCGCGGCGGGCCCTTGGTCGATGGGTCGATGGTGAACCCCTCAGGGACGTGGAGGCCGCGAATCAGGCCGCTCTGGACGCGGCTGTGATGCGGGCCCTGCTGGATAAGACCGATGTGGCATCCCAGGTGGAGATCTCCCACGCGTGGCAGCCAGAGCTTCGCCTCGGCAGCGCGGTGCGCTTCGCCCGTGCGGGTGCTGGCCGCTGGGCCTACAACAAGACCAGTATGGATTTGACGCCCGGCTTGATGGTGAAAGCGACCCTGTGGGAGGTCCACGAATGAGCCTCGACGGGTTGGCCCGCGATGTCGCCGAGCTGAAAGCCTCCACCTCCGGCCGGATCGAGTGGGCGACGGTCACCCAAGCCTCCCCGGTGCGGATCCGCCTAGACGGTGCGACCGACCCGCTGGATATGGACGTCCCGTCCCTGGTGTCGGTGACGGTCGGGCAGCGGGTCGCCGTGTGGACCGCCCTGCCGGTGCGGCTGATCATCGGCCCGCGTCCCCAGCTCACCGGGACGGTGACGATGACCCTGGCAGCGACGGCCATCAACAGCGTGGGGATCACCTTCCCGGCAGGCTATTTCCCTGCTTCCCCCAAGGTCTTCGCCCAGATCATGACCGCCTCCGGGTCGGGCTTCGACTGGCAGGTCTTCGGGCTTGTCACCGCCTCCGCGTCGTCGGCTACGGCTGCCTCGATTTCTCTTATTTCCGTGTCAGGTAAGACCCCCACCGCCGGGTGGACGGTCACCTTCAACTGGCTCGCCACCCTCTAGCCCACCTACCGACAGGAGACGCTCATGCGTCGATTTTTGCGACCCTTTTTTGTGGTCCTCGCCCTCATCGCGGGAGGCTTGACGGCCACCGTCGCGACCGCTGCCCCAGGCATCCCGATCTACCGGGCGCATGTGCAAAATGTGGGATGGCTTCCGAATACGGAGCCCACTTTGGTGGGTGATATCGCTGGGCTTCCTGGCTCCGGCCTGCGCGTCGAGGCGCTGCAGGTCTCCCGCGACATCCAGCTCCAAGCGCACGTGCAGAATGTCGGATGGATGGCCCCCGTGGCCCCCGATGGCATCGCTGGCACGACGGGCCGGTCACTGCGCTTGGAGGCCGTCAAGGCCACCTCTATGGTCGCGGGCTATCACGTCGAGTGTGAGGCGATCGTGCCCGGCGCTGGCACCATCCGTGTCGGTGACGGCGGGGTGTGCGGCACCACGGGACGGTCCCTTCTGGTCGAGGCTTTCCGGCTGAGGCTGGTCGCTGATGGAGCCACCGAGCCCACCGCAAGCCCCCGATCCTCCCCCGGCTACGTCGACCCGGACCCAGACCGCTACTCCTCCGGTCACGCCCCCCGCGTCCGGCTCGGCGCGGATCGCTTTCACGGCAGACACCGGCTACGACGCGAGCAATGGCAATGGCGTCACTACTGGCGTCTTCAAGGGCATCGCTGCCGCGGCGCCGGACTTCGCCGCGATCATCGGTGATCTCGGGTATGACCCGGGCCGCGAGCGCCAGTACTGCGATTTCGTCAAGGGCCTTTTCAGCGGTCCTGTCGAGATCCTCGCCGGGAATCACGAGGATGCCTCACACGGCGGACTCGGTACTTACGCGACCTGCCTGCCGAATCGTGCTGCTGTGAGCGCTGGCGACTACGCCCGGCAGTACGTCATCGATCAAGGTCCCGTGCGTCTGGTCATGATCGATCCCGCGATCGACCTCAGCCCGAAGCGGACCTATGCGGACGGCACCCCTGAGCAGGCATGGCTCAAGGCCAAGATCGCCGAGGGCAAAGCCGCCGGGCAGTGGATCATCGTGGCCTACCACAAGCCCTGCTTGACCATCGGCCTGCACGGCTGCGCGTCGAGTCCCCAGCTCAGCAATCTCATGATCAAGCTCAAGGTCGATCTTGTAATCACCGGCCACGATCACAATTACAGCCGGTCTTTCCCGCTGACCGGCACCGTGACGAGTCCCGTCGTCGCCACCCGGAGCGGGATCTTCCCGCAGGGCGCTGGCACGGTCTTCGCGACCATCGGCAATGGCGGCCACGACCCCCGCACGATCACCGGCCTACCTGGCTGGGTGGCAGCGGCCAGCGGCACCAATTTCCTGCCCGGGTCTTTCGGCTTCTTGCAGGTCGACGCCACCGCAGGCCGGCTCGTCGTCAATGAGGTCGTGACCTCGGGCGGTCGCTCTTCGCGACTCCTTCACCATCACCCGATAGGACCCTGCCATGACTGACGCACCCATCCAGCCCGACGAGACTCCGGGCGACCCGTGGATTCCCATGGACCCCGACGACACCGAGGAGGACGCGGCATGACCATCGGACGCCAAATCATCGAGCGGTGCGCCGCCGATCGCGGAGACGACACCTATTCGCAGCCCAAGCGCTACGCGGACGGCTACAGCGACTGCTCCAGCTACCTGCAGCGCATCTTCAATGCGATCGCCGGAGTCGACGTCGGTAGCTACGACGGCTATCGCATCGGATCGTGACGGGCCGCGACATCACCCGCGACCCGAATGACCTGCGCCGGGCAATGGCCTACAGGATGGCGATGTCGTGCTTTTCGGCTGGTCCAGCGACCACCGCCCGGGTACCCTTTCTCGCACGTCGAGACCTGGGACGCTCAGCGCAAGGGCACGTGGGGTCAGTACGGCGACATCCCTCCGCACAATGGCCCGAACTTCCACCCCGCCGGGTGGGGGCTCAATCGCGTGGATCGGATTCTTGTCCGCCGCTTCCTCCCTGACGAGATCGGTGCCTCCGGTCCTGCCCCGTCGCGTCCAGCCCCCGACCTGAATCCGCTCCCTGGCGATCCTCGGATTCGCCTCGTGGTGGATCACGACCTTGGGCCGAAGACGGTCTCCCGGATCGAGCAATGGTCCGGATGCCCCCTCAGCGGACGCCGTACGCTCTCGACGGCTGCATGGGCGTCGGTGCAAGCCACGATCAATGCGCTGGACCCGAATCCTCCCCTCTTGGAGGTGGATGGCCAGGCCGGACCGAAGACCATCGCCGCGCTCCAGGTCCTTGTGGGCGCTTCCCTCACCGGACGCCTCGATGCCCAGACGGTCGCCGCATGGCAGACCTACCTGAATACCCACTGATGCTGGTGCTTGAAGTGCCTCCGGATCAGTGGGATGACATCATCTCCGCCATCGGCGCGGCTGTAGCGGTCGTGATCGCCGCAGTGGGTGGCGTCTGGATCAAGCGCTCGTCTGACGCGGTCAAGGCCGTGCAGGCGAGCGCTGACCAAAATGCGGACGCGCTCGCGGCGGTCCACACGTCTCTCAGCTCACCCAATGGCGGGTCATCCGTCAAGGACGCCTTGAATCGCATCGAGCAGTCCCAGGCGTCTCAAGCCCACGCCCTCCGGCAGGCTCGGGATGCTCCAATCCGAGACCCGCAAGGATGTCGGCGGCATCCGGGAGGACATCCGCGATCTACGCAAGCGGGACGACAGGGACCGCGACGAGGCCGCTGAAGGCCGCGCCCGACTCCAAGACCAGATCGACGACCTCAAGACGTAGCAATGCCCATCCGCTGGTGGTGGACGTGCTGCCGCTGCGGCTGGCGGACACCACTCGGCGACGAGCAGTCCGCCACCAACCGCCGGGGCCAGCACATTCCCGTCTGTCCCGGACCACCAATCCCGCGCACCGATCCCGAGATGCGCGTCAGCTTCTACGCCATGGAGGAATCATGACGAATCCGCTGCAAGCAATCCCTGCCAAGGTCCGGCTCTGGCTGTACCTCGTCTACGCCACCCTCGGTCCGGTGCTGCTGTACACCAAGGCGCAGGGCTGGACGGGCACTGCTGAAATCGACCTGTGGGTGGGTCTCGGCGTCGCCCTTGGCATCACCGCCGCGTCGAATATCACGCCCGCATCTGGAGTCGAGCCGTACGTCCCGGAGCGCATGGAGGTCGTGGCCGATGGTGACCTGAATCCTGCCATGGCTCCTGACGCGGATCAGGTCTGACATGCAGCTTTTGACGAAGCTCGCACCTCTGATTGTGGACATGGCCGTGAGCACGAAGCGGGTCGGCAAGATGACCCTCGGGATCTACGACGACGCCAGCTGACGTCATCGCACGCGAAAACCGCCCCGCCCTCCATCAGGAGGCGGGGCGTTTCTTTGCTGTCTCGGCGGTGCTAGTGTCTGCAGCACGGCACCCTGCGGCTCAGGGCGCGAGTCTTCTAAACTCGCTAAGCGGGGTTCGACCCCCCGACGACGTGCACCCGGACTGGGCCGCACGAGCGGCGATGGCCGACGCGATCGCCGCCACCCTGCAAACGCTCACCGTGCCCCACGCCTAACGAGCCCGTAGGCCCGCACGCACTGCCGCCCCTCGCCATCACGGCGGGGGGCGGCTGTTGTCGTTCCCGCACCTTTCGCGCGGGAAAGTTGCCTCGGCGGGCCGCTGCTGCAACTTTGGGGGAGTAGGTGGCAGCGGGGGCGGCGTATTCCGCAGCAAGCCCGCCCACCGCTGGGCCTACACCCTCACGCACGGAGACATCGAACCAGGGATGCAGGTAGTACGTCACGGTGGTTGCGCATACGGCACGGGGGTGCCACACTAGAGACATGAACACGACGCAGCCCACCGCAGCAGCCCGGATCACCGAAGCCCGCGCCAAGCTGGCCGCCAAGCTCGAATCCCGCACCACCGATCAGCCATGGTCACCCTCGTCCAGCTCTACGCGATGCCCGAGAGCCGCGAGTCGGTCATCATCGCTTCGTACGCCTCCGAGATCGTCGCGCGGCGCGAGGGCGTCGAAGACCTCATGTGGGAGATGGACGGCGACAACTACCTTGACCGCCTCCTCCTCGCCCTCGCCGCCCGCGACGCGGTCGCCGCCTGACCCCCCAACCCCCGGCGGGGGCTCGGGCCCCGCCCCACCCGAGAGGACCGGAACCATGAACGACGACGAGCAGTACCTGAACATCGAGCACGGCGACGAACTCCGGGCGATGATCGACCCCAACGGGTGTGCCGCCATCCGCGTGCGGAACACCGTCTGGCAGCAGCCCGACCGCTGGCTGTACGTCGACACCATCGAGCGCGGCCGCAAGATAGACGCGCTGATCGCCGCGCTGACCGCGCTCCGGGCGATCCAGCGTCGAGGCTTGGGACTCGTCCAGCGTCGAGGCTCGAGCACGGCGACGAACTCCGGGCGATGATCGACCCCAACGGGTGTGCCGCCATCCGCGTGCGGAACACCGTCTGGCAGCAGCCCGACCGCTGGCTGTACGTCGACACCATCGAGCGCGGCCGCAAGATAGACGCGCTGATCGCCCCGCCGCCCGCCGCAATCCCCCAGGAGTCCACCGCATGAACCTCACCCAAGCCCAGCACGCCGTCGAGGTGGCCGACCGCGTGGCCGAGGAAGCCCGCGCCGCACGCGACCGCCTCGTCCGGCAAGCCCGCGACGACGGCCGCACCATCTACGCCATCGCCGCCGAGATGGGCGTCACCCAGAACGCCGTGCGCCGCATGTTGGGGCTCCGATGACCCTCACCATCCTGCGCGGCAACGCGCTCGCCCTGCCGCTCGCTGACGAGTCGGTCGACCTCGTGGTCACGTCTCCGCCGTACTGGTCGCTTCGCGCGTACCAAGACAACGGGGAGACCTACGACGGACAGATCGGTGCGGAGGCCACCCCCGGCGAGTTTGTCGATGCCCTCATCGACTGCACCCGCGAATGGATGCGCGTGCTCAAGCCGTCCGGCTCCATCTTCGTGAACCTGGGAGACAAGATGCGCGACAAGTCGCTGATGTTGCTTCCCGAGCGCTACCGCATCCGCGCCGTGGACGAGCTGGGCATGATCGCCCGCGCCGTCATCGTGTGGTCGAAGCCGAACGGGCTGCCCGAGAGCGTCACCGACCGCGTACGCCGCTCGCATGAGGATTGGGTGCACCTGACGAAGCAGCCGCGCTACTACTCGGCGGTAGACGAGATCAGGGAGGCACACAGGTCCGAGCCGGGCCGCGAGGGCGTGGGCGCGCTGGGCGGGCAGAAGTCGCTACGTCCAGTCGGCCCCAACTCGGGCGCGTACAACCCACTTGGCGCACTGCCCGGCTCCGTCTGGACCATCCCCACCGAGCCGCTGCAAGTGCCCGACCACCTCGGCATCGACCACTTCGCAGCGTTCCCCACGGAATGGCCGCGCCGGATCATCACAGGCTGGTCACCGCGCGAGGTGTGCACGGCGTGCGGTGCAGGGCGTCGGCCTGTGAGCGTGGCGCAGCGTGCGCCGCTCGATCTTGCATGGCGCGAGCGGCAGGGCATCGAGCGACCCGGCACAAACGGGCTAGGTCCATCATCGCTCGGCACGCCTGCCAACCTCCGAGAGCGCACCATCACCGGCTACGCCTGCGCCTGCCCCGACACGAGCGCACCCGCCACCCCCGGAGTCGTCCTCGACCCATTCGGAGGCACGGGCACTACCGCGCTCGTCGCCGACGTGCTCGGCCGCGACGCCATCACCGTCGACCTGAGCGCCGACTACTGCCGCCTCGCCCAATGGCGCACCACCGACCCCAAGCAGCGCGCCAAGGCCGCCCGCGTGGAGGCCGTCGAGCCCGTGAGCGACGACCAGCCCGACCTGTTCGAGGAGCCAGCATCATGACCGACCCTTACTACCAGGACGAGCGCGTGACGCTCTGGCACGGT
>JADJVZ010000008.1 GCA_016716635.1 Micropruina sp. | reverse complement strand
GCCACCACGCCTTGCGGCGTTGACAGTCAGCCGATTGACGCATATTGATGTATGCGACAGGAGGATGCACAATGTTGAACATCAAACAGATCGCGCAGCGCGCGGCGAATGACTTCGCCGTGTCCCTCATTGACGACCCGACCGCGTGGCTGGACAGCGCCAGCCTCACCCCGGAACGCGTCGTCGAGCACTGCAACGCGACGGCGCTCGAAAACTCTCGCTCGGCCGTGGCGCTTGCGCTCGGGAAGATCATCTACCCCGTGGCGCGCGACATCGACGCCGCGATCGAGGAAGACGGCCCGCTCGCGGATACGCGGGCGGTTCTCGCGCGCTATATCGACGGCATGGACGTTGAGCTTTCGAGCGTCTGGGCTGCTGGCCCCGGCGAGCCCCGGATCGAGGCGCTTCGCGAGCTGTTCGCCGAGTTCACCAGTCGGATCAACCCTGAACCGCTGCACACCAACGCGCTGCTGGCCTACATGAACACCGACGCGCGGCTTCACGCGCCCGGCCTCCGCAAGGGCGTTGCGGCCATCGCGCCGGCGGAGTTCAGCGCGGCGGATATCCCCGCGTTCCTACGGACGGCCGGCGCTCCCGTCGCCGAAGAGAGTGCGGGGCCGATCGACTGGAGCGACGAACCTGCGCCGGCCGCCACGAAGACGCGCAAGCGGAAAGCGGACGCGGAGACTTCCGGCGGCCCCGCGCCGTACGTCGCCGGACTTGTCACGGCGGCGGGGATCACGGACGCGGAAATGGCCGGCATCCTCGGTTTGTCCAGGTCGTACTACTCACTCATCCGCAACGGCAAGCGCCCGTGGCCCGGCATGAAGCCGGATCAGGTCAACGCGCTGCACAGCGAGCTGGCGGCTCGGCAGAAAGCTCTCGTCGCGGTCGCCGACGCGCTGCATATCGGCGACATCGTCAAGCCGTCCGGCGTGTGATGGGTAACGCCAAAGCTGGCGTGACGACGCGGCCTATCCAGAACGTCGTCACGCTTGACCTGTCGCTCCCGCCTTCCGTGAACAGCGCATTCGCCTCTCGTCGCGGGTCGCCTCGCACCATGAGGACGGCGATCTACCGGTTTTGGATGCGCGGGGTTGAAGAGACGTATGGCGCGGGCGGCGGTCTGCCGTGGATAGGCCGGCGGCCGTACGGGCTGTGGATCGACTTGGCCCCGAAGGTGAAGGGCGACATAGACAACCGCGTCAAGCTGCTGTCTGACGTGCTGAAGAAGCCTGGGGCTGAACATGACCACGGGCTCGGGGTTGTCGAGGACGACGCGCTCATGAAGGCGCTCTACGTTGGTCTGTGCGACGGGCTGCCGGAAAGGACGTGTCGCGTCACCGTGGTCGTGCTGACCGAGTGGTTCTATTACGTGCGCATGAGGCTGGAAACATGACTGCCGTGGGGGACGAGTGGTGGGATGGGCGCGGCCCTACGTGCCGTACGTGCGGGCGGTCGCGCACCAAGGTGGTCGAAACGCGCTCGTCGGAGGGCGTCACGATCCGCGTGAGGCGGTGCCTTGCGTGCCGGTCAGCATTCGCCACGGTCGAGACAGTAGTGGGGCCATTCGGCGCGCTGACCGCGTTCCGCACTGCGATGAAGGTGCAAGGTGACTGAGAAGCTGGAGCAGTATCAGATCGAGGGGGCCGCGTTTCTCGCGGCCAACTACCGGGCGTCAATCTTCGACGAGCCGGGGCTCGGCAAGACAGCGCAGGCCATTCGTGCGCGCGAGCTCGTCAAGCCTGACAGGACGCTCGTCATCTGCCCGGCCGGCGTGCGGCAGGTGTGGCCCTATCAGTTCAATCTGTGGGGACGGGACAACGCGCGCGTGGTGAAGGCCGGAAGCGTCTTCGACATGGTCGCGTGGCAGCGCGGGAAGATCGACGTGCTCGTGGTGAGCTACGAGCAGGCTGTTGGGTGGGCTGGCGATCTGGCGTCCGACTTCTTCGGCGCGCTCATCATCGACGAGAGCCACTACCTGAAGAACCCGGAAGCCAAGCGCACGACGGCCATTGTCGGGCCGCGCGGCGACGGCGTCGGCGGCATCGCGGGGTTCGCCTCGCGTGTGTGGACGCTGACCGGAACACCGATCAAGAACGACCCGGCGGACCTGTGGGTGCCGATGCGGCTGTCCGGGCAGACGAAGTTGGAGTTCACGGCTTTCCAGAAGCGGTTCTTCAAGCAGCGCGTCGGCACGTTCAGCATATCGAATTCTGTGCGCCCGGAGGCGCTACCGGAGCTTCAGGCCATGATCCGCAGCATGTCGCTGATGCGTACGTTCGACGACGTTGGCGAGACGCTTCCGCCGATCCGTCTAGACGTGTTGCCGGTGGACGGCGACAGCCGCCAGGTTGTCGAATATCTTAGACAGTACCCTGGCCTGTCCGAGCGCATCATCCAGAGCATCGAAGCCGAGGGGCGGCTGACGTTCGAGGACAGCACGCACATTGCCACGCTGCGCGCGCTCATTGCCGAAGCCAAGGCCCCCGGTTACGCACGGCTCGTCACGGAAGAGCTGAAGTCCGGCACGATCGACAAGCTCGTCATCATGGCCCACCACCGCAAGGCGATCCAGATCGTTGCTGACCACCTGAACCAGCACGGCATTCGGGCGGAGACGATCGTCGGCGGAACAAGCGAACGCCAGCGCGAGCTGACCGTGCGCTCGTTCCAAGACGACCCGCGCGGTGTGCGCGTAATCGTCGGCAACATCGTGGCCGCCGGCACCGGCTTGACCATGACCGCCGCGTGCAGGCTCGACATGTTGGAGAGCTCGTGGACCCCGGCCGACAACGTACAGGCCGTTCGCCGCGTTCGGCGCAAAGGCCAAAAACGGCCGACGTTCGCGCGCTTCGTCATGCTGAGCAACAGCTTCGACGACAGCGTGGCGAAGATCGTCACGCGCAAGGCAAATACCATCGTCTCGATTACGGCGAAGCAGAACCTGGCCGAAGCGATGGCTGTAGCGGTAGAAGCAAGGAGCAACTGACATGGACGAACCTACGAAGGACCAAATAAACAAGGCCATGAAGCTGCTGCACGCAGCAGGGTACCATGTTGTGCGGCAGGAGGACGTAGTCACGCTGGCTTCCGAGAAGATCGTCAGCCTCAAAGACATCTACAGATACTCCGGCGATCCAGGTTTCGGCAAACACATAGTGAAGAGACATACTCGTCGGAATGTCCGCTCGCTTGGGTGCCGTGGCAGAACTCGCCACCGATGACGACATCGGAGCGAACGGACGCAGGTTCCGCGCGCGTGTGAAGTGCATCGCCCCCGGAGCTCTGTGGTCCGATCCTTACGAGCGCGAGCTGTTCGCCCACATGCAGGACACCCGCTGACCTGAGTTTTCAGCTTGACCGCGCGAGCTGGTTCGCATAGATTAACATGCGCGGTGCATGTCACCAAGGAGACGACACATGAAGCTCACACTGAATATCGAGACGACCGACACGGCCGCGTTGGCGCGCGTCGTTGCCGCACTGAACGGGGAAGTCGCGCCTGAGCCGGTCGCGAAACCGGCGTCCCGTGCGGCGGGAAAGCCGAAGGAGCCCGCTGCGAGCTCGGGCACCGCTGCGTCGTCCGCCCAGGGCTCTACGCAGGCCGACGCGTCGACGAGCTCCGCCAGTGGCCAGAGTGCGACGACCGCTGCGTCCCCTTCTGAGCAGCCTGTTCCGTCCGATGCGGAGCTGGTCGCCGCCGCCAACGCGGCCGTCGCCAAGCTCGGGGTCTCCGGGCCGCAGAAGCTGAAGGACTACATCGCGGCGAACTTCCGCAAGACGGACGGCTCGCCCGGCACGCTGATGTCGACGGCGGCGGATCAGCGGAGCAATCTGCTCACCGACCTTCAGCGCGTCGGGCGCGGCGAGATCACGCTGTAAGGCCGCATGACGAACTGCTCGCGCGCTCAGCGCGCGAGCTAATCTGTCGAACAGGAGGGCCGTGATATGTCGTACATTTACGACTATGATTTAGTTGAACAGGCCGAGCGGATGGTGCGCGAAGGTGTTGCGAAGATGTCCGCTTTCGTGACGCCTGAGTACGCTGAGCTGGTGCTACGCAACATGCTCACCGAGGCGGTCAAGCTGCGCAGCGAGAGCAACGAGGCGGCCAAGCATAAGCTTGGGGCCGCCAGCCCGGCGCGCACATACCGGCGCAAGCGCGAGACTGTCGAGGCGCTGCAAGTGACAGGCATCGACTCTGTGCGGATGCACGAATACAACAGGTTCGTCGGCGTTGACGGGAACGTGCTCACGAGCGGTCCCCACCAGCGGTTGTTCTTCAAGCGCGGCGACACCGTGCTCTACGCGAGCATCGGCGATTTCATCGTCCGCCACGACCACGCGCGTTACAGCGTCCGCCCGGCGGAGCTGTTCAACCTGATCTACGAGGCCGTGTGATGACCGAGAAGAAGCACCTAACCTTCGGCGGTTCCAGCGCGCATCGGTGGTTGAACTGCCCCGGCAGCGCGCGGCTCTGCTCCACACTGCCCCCGCAGGTGGAGAATGAGCACATGGCGGCCGGCACGCGCGCTCACGCGCTGCTGGAGCTGGCGGTGCGAGAAGGCCGCGACAGCGTCATGGACTTCGCAGGGGTGGCGCTTCAGCCTGGCTGGCCCGAGTTCGGGGCGGACGATGTCGAGGCCGTGCAGATCGCGGTCGACTATGTCAACAAGCTCCTGAGCAAGTACCCTGACGCCGTCCTGTGGGTGGAGCGCATGTTCACACTCCCTGCCGGCGCGTCCGATGATGTCGGCGGGACTGCCGATGTCGTTGTCTACGCGCCGTCGATGAACCTGCTTACCGTGATCGACTACAAGCATGGGCGCGGGAAGTACGTGAACGAGAACACACCGCAGATGAAGCTCTATGCTGCGTGCGTGATGTTCGGCATCACCGAATACCTCATCGAGCGCGTGGACGCGACGATCATTCAGCCGCGCTGCCAAGTCGGCGAGCCGATCCGCACCGCGATCTACAGCCCGTCCGATCTGATCGCCTTCAGCGACGATGTGGACGCGGCGGTGGCGGCGGCCAAGACGGAAGACCCGCCGCTCATCCCCGGCGATGAGCAGTGCCACTGGTGCCCGGCGGCCCACGTCTGCCCGGCGCTCGCTTCCGCGCTGCCGGCCACGGCTGCGTCGGTGGCGGAGTGGGGCGGCGAGCTCGACGCAGGGGCTACCGTCGTCTCGTTGCCGCCCCCGAGCGCCATGCGCGCGGACCCGGCCAAGTTGGCGGAGACGCTGAAGGCGCTGCCGGTCATTCAGGCGTGGATCGACGCGGTGGAGGCCCACGCGGAAGAGCTCGCCATGGGTGGGGTCTTGCTGCCCGGCTTCAAGCTCATCCCGAAGCAGGCGCGGCGCAAGTGGGTGGATGAGACGCACGCTTTCCGGTGGTTCCTGAAGGAGACGCTGCTGGACGAAGACGAGTTCGCCCCGCGCAATCTGCTGTCTGTCGCGCGGGCTGAGAAGGTGGTGAAGAAGGCCGCCGGAAGCGACGGCGTCAAGGCGATGGCCGCGCTCGTCGTCAAGGAGAGTTCGGGGCTGAAGTTGGTCCCGGATAGCGCGAAGGGGGACGCGATCAATCCCCTTGCCGTTGCCGAGGCCGGCTTCGTCTCGGCTGTGACGATCTGAACAGGAGAATACGATGTCGAACGCAATTGACCCGCGTATGCAGATTGGCCTGCATCAGGAGCTCTACGACCGGCTGATCGACGGCAACCCGCCGCGCATCGGCGAAGGCGGGATGCTCTTCACCGGCGCGGTGCGCCTGTCGTGGCCGAGCCTGTCGAAGCCGGCCAAGCCGATGACGGCCGGCGCGACGCCGAAGTATCAGGCCAGCGGCCTGTTCACCCACAAGAACATTTCGGTCATCATGGAGGCGCTGAAGGCGGCGGTGCGGATGCACTATCCGTCTGTCAGCGATCCGTCTGTGATGCTGAACCCGCGCGACAAGAACCACCCGATGAAGGATCAGGGGCTGAAGGTCGCGGTCGCGGATGGTGGGTTCGAGCCGATCAAAAAGACGACCGCCGGCTACGTGCCCGGCTTCCCCTTCCTGACGGCGAAGAGCACGCAGGCGGTCCCGTGCTTCCACAACGTCGGCGGTCGCGTCGTCGCGGTCCTGCCGGAAGAGCTGGACAAGGTGCTCTACGCCGGCTGTTGGGTGACGATGAAGCTCGCGCTCATCAAGTCGACGAGCGCCGGCAATCCCGGCGTGTTTTTCGGCTTGCAGTCCATCATGAAGCTGGCCGACGACAAGCCGTTCGGCGGTGGCGGCGGCGGCGGCACGCCGGAGGACTTCGCCGGCACTGTCGCAATCGAAGACCCCAATGCAAATTCGATCATGCAGAGCTCCGGTCTGACGCAGAACGATTGGGGCTGATACGCCATGAAGGTCCATCTTGACTTCGAGACGCGTTCGGCTGTGCCGATCAAGACCGCCGGGGCCGTGCGCTACGCCATGGACCCGACGACTGAAGTCCTGTTGGCGCGGTGGTGTATCGAAGACGAGACGGGCCGTGGCCCTGTGAAAGGCTGGCGGCGGGGCAACCCGCCGCCGATCGAACTGACCGAAGCGGTCGCGGCCGGCGTGACGGTGTGCGCGCACAACGCCATGTTCGAGCTCGCGATCTGGACCTACATCTGCGGCCCGCGCATGGGGTGGGGCAAGCTGTCGCCGCACCAGATGGACTGCACCATGGCCCGCGCGCACGTCATGTCGCTGCTCGGGTCGCTTGACGGAGCCACCACGCTCATGCGCGTCAAGCACAAGAAAAACCCCGCCGGGAGAGCACTCATCAACTTCTTCTGCGTTCCGAGAAAGCCCACCAAAGACGAAGACCCGAACCGCACGTACTGGCACGAGCCGGAAGACTACCCTGCGAAATTCGACGAGTTCGACACCTACTGTTCCGACGACGTGGAAGCCGAGTGCGACCTAGACGCCGTGCTGCCGCAACTGTCGGACAGTGAGCGCGACATCTACCACTTCGACCTGGTCGTGAACATGCGGGGCTTCCGGCTCGACACGCACATGATGCGGCGGGCCGACGCTTTCCTTGGCGAGGCCAAGCGCCGCGTTGATGCTGAGATCGACCGGGTTACGGGTGGCGCGGTTCCGAAGACGACACAAATTCAGAAGCTGAAAGACTGGCTCGGCCGTCGAGGTATCCCCGTCACCAGCCTCGGCAAAGGCGACGTGGAAGACGTTGTCGAGCACGCCCGCCTCTTCGATGACGGTCCGGCCGAGGCGGCCGTAGGATTGCGGCGGCTCGGGGCGAAGGCGACGAGCTTGGCGAAGTACGGCGCGGGGCTGCGATGCGTCGGCTTCGACGAGCGAGCGCGCGGGCTGCTCACCTATCACAAGGCGTCAACCGGCAGGTGGGCTGGTTCACTGTACCAGCCGCACAACTTGGAGCGTATTGACCCGGACGAAGACGGGCCGCTTGTGGAGCGGATGTTGACGATCCTGCGGGACGCGGGCTCACCCAAGGACGCGGTGGATTGGTGCGAGCTGATCGGGCTCGTGCCCATGAAGGCTATCGGCAAATGCACACGCGCCATGATCGTCGCGGCGGAAGGCCACGAGCTGATCGGCTGCGACTACTCGAACGTTGAAGGTCGAGGGTCCGCATGGCTGAACGACGAACAGTGGAAGATCGAGGCGTTTCGCGCCTACGATGCCGGCACCGGGCCTGATCTGTACAAGCTCGCCTACAGCAAGTCGTTTGGCGAGCCCGTCGAGAGCATCGGTAAGGGGCCGAAGCGTCAGATCGGCAAGGTGCAGGAGCTGTCGCTCGGCTACCAAGGGGCGGTCGGCGCTTTCATGAGCATGGGGGCGAACTACGGGGTTAAGCCCGACAACCTACTGGCGGCGGTTAAGCCCGCCGCCACCGTAGCGGGGTGGGAAGCCGCTGCCGCGAAGTATGCGCGCAGCGCCAAGTTTGGGCTGTCGCAGGATCAGTGGACCGCCTTTCGCTACGTCGTCGACGGCTGGCGCTCCGGCCACCCGCGCACTGTTCAGGGCTGGTGGGATTTGCAGGACGCCGTGGTCGAGGCCGTCGCCCACCCAGGCAACGCCATCACGCTGTTCAACGGCCGTGTCCGGGTATACTGCGCGCGAAATCAGAGCTTCCTCTACATCTACCTGCCGTCAGGCCGCCCGCTGTCATACTTCCGCCCCCGCGTCAAGGAGACGAAGGAAGAACTGACTGACGCCTACGGTGACACCTATGAGCGCACCCGCCGCCAGGTGATTGTCGAGGGGTGGGATAGCCGCCGCAACGCGTGGGGTGATGTGTCGCTCTACGGCGGATTGGAGTGGGAAAACGTCGTGCAGGCGCTGTGCCGCGATCTGTTGGCCCACGGCATGATGGCCTGCGAGCGCGCCGGGTACCCCGTCGTCCTGCACGTCCACGACGAGAGCATATTTGAAGCGCCGGTCGGCAGCGGGGACGTGGCCGAAGTGCAGCGGCTCATGTCGATCTTGCCAGGGTGGGCGCGCGGGTTTCCGCTGACAAGCGCAGCATGGCGAGACAAGAGGTACGTGAAATGACCGATGTTCTTTTCCACCGCGTGAGCGATATGCAGGTCGTGCTTCTCCAGCGTGGGGGCGTGTACCGCCAGACGGAAGTGTACTCGCGGATGGTTGGCGGGGAGCTGTCGCTGTTTGCGAAAGCCGCAGGCGGGTTCGTGATGCTGGCGGCGGATGGCGGCACGTCCAGCC
Source organism: Micropruina sp. (assembly GCA_016716635.1). Classification (GTDB taxonomy): domain Bacteria; phylum Actinomycetota; class Actinomycetes; order Propionibacteriales; family Propionibacteriaceae; genus JADJVZ01. The sequence goes on along the minus strand of JADJVZ010000008.1, from coordinate 27,978 downwards.
CTACCGTGTCGTGGATCGACCTGCACAATCCCGGAGGGTACCCTGTATCCAAGGGCACGTTCGGGCGTCCTGTCTTGGGTTGACGCATACGCGCGTATGCTGTAGCTTCCGTCTAGACGCAACACGGAGAGCGCCATGCGTGCGCGGGTTTGTGCGGAGTGCGGCAGTGGGTTCACCCCGAAGAAGCCGAGCGCGGAGTTCTGCTGCCACGCGTGCAGGCAAGTGTTCAACAACCGGCGCGCCATGCGCGGGGCGCAGCTATACGATCTCGTCATGACGATGCGCTTCGACCGCAAGACCGCGACCGACAAGCAGGTGTGGTCCGTGCTATGCGGGCTTGCGTCAGCGTTCCGCGCCGGGGATCAGCACGCTCGGGACGGCCGCCGGTCGTGGCGCAAGCTCGGGGCCGCGCTCAGCGGCATTCCGATGGCTTACGGCAAGGCTGGCGATGGGCGTTGACGTGGCGGTCGTATACGCATACTGTCGTATGCAGCACAGGGGTGTGGCATGAAGCACAAAATGTACATGGACTTGGTCGACCGGATGAAGCGCGAGCCGCGCGACTTCCAACTCGACGAGATTTACCGTCTAGTTTGCCGCCCGCCGCACGTTGACGGGCTCACGCCCGCGCAGCTTCACAGCCGTTGCTCGCGCGCGATCGGCGAGGCGCGCGTGGCGCTGAAGAAGTCCGGCTACGTGCTGGCCTACGGCGCGCTCCGCCATAGCTACAGAGCCGTCAAGCGCAAGCGCGGAACGTGACGCACGAGCACGCAGCGACATGACCATCCTTGACGCCGCGCTGTCGTGGGCCGCGAGGGGCTTCCGCGTCTTCCCAATAACGCCGGGGGACAAGGTGCCCCCGAAGGGCCTCGCGTGGAAAGATGAGGCGACCACGGACGCGGCCAAGATCAGGTCGTGGTGGGCGTTCGAGCCGAACTACAACTACGCCGTAGCCGCTGGCGGTGGCACGCTGATTGTCGATGTCGACGCGGGGAAGAACGGTTTCGCTGCGCTGCTCGATCTCGACATCCCTGACACTCTCACCGTGAAGACGCCGGGTGGCGGGATGCACCTGTACCTGCACGGGCCTGACGTGCAGAACTCGGTAGACCGCATTGCGCCGGGTATCGACATCCGCTCGGCCGGCGGTTACGTGGTCGGGCCTGGCTCAGTCTTCGCGGACCCCGGCGGCAAGAAGGGCTACACCGGAACCTACCACGTCGCGGACAGCCGCGCGCCGGCGGAGGCAGCGCCGGGTTTCGTGCTCGTGTGCGGCGAGCCTAAGCAGCGCGAGCATGGCCCAGCCATGTCAGTGGACGAGCCAGACGACATTGTCTTCGCGATCCACTACCTGCTGAAGGACGCGCCGGTCGCTATCGAAGGGCGGGGCGGCAACAACACGACCTACGCCGTGGCGGCTCGCGTGATCGAGATAGGCGTGTCCGCAGAGCGCGCAGCCGATCTCATGGCCGAACATTGGAACGAGCGTTGCCTTCCGCCGTGGAGCCGCGAAGAGCTGCTAGGCATCGCCCGTAACGCAGAGACCTACGCGCAGCGCCGGCAGGGCTCGGGCGGCATCACGGCCGCCGCCGGGGATTGGAGCGACGCCGTCGTGCTGCCGCCGGCTCCGCCGCCTAGTGCGGCCGGAAAGTTCGACAAGGTGTTCGCGGCTCGCACGATGACGCCGATCGAGCTGATACCGGCGCGGGACTGGATCATGCACCGGCTGCTGCTGCGTAGCGAGGCCACCGTGTTGGCCGGTCCCGGTGGCGTCGGAAAGTCAGGCTTCTCGCTGGCGTTGGCCGCCCACGGAGCCGTGGGCCGCGCCTTCGCCGGGTTCGGGGTAAGCCGCCCGTTCAAGACCGTCATCTACAATCTGGAGGACAGCCGACACGAAATGGAGGCCAGACTTTACGCCGCGTGCGCGGTCTACGATCTCGACCCGCGCGAGATCGAGAAGCACGTACTGCTGTGGCCCGGCCGCGAGCTTCGGTTCCGGCTCATGAACCGCGATCACACGTTCGCCATGGCGGACATACAAGAGCTGGCCCGGCTGACAAAGCGTGACGGCTTCGACGCGGTCGTGTTGGACCCGCTCGTGTCTCTCCACCACGAGGATGAGAACGACAACACGGCCATGGGGGAGGTCATGGACGCGCTCAACGGGCTCGCGCGGCTGGCGCGCGTCGCTGTGCTGGCGCTGCACCACACCCCCAAGGCTGTGCGGCAAGCCGGCTCGTCGGACGCCGTGCGCGGCGCAGGCAACATCGTCAACGCCGTGCGCATCGCCAGCACGATCTACGCGGCCGACGAGACCGACGCCGCGCTCTACGGCTTCGGGGATGGCTACAAGGCGCGCTACGTCCGTATCGACGACGCCAAGCAGAACATGGCGGCCCTGGAGACGAAGCCGCTGTGGCTGGAGAAGCAGAGCTTCCCCCTTCCGTGCGGAGACGCCAGCTACGCCATGCGGATTATGGAGCCGTCTGCGACAGCGGCGAGTGAAGCGAAGTTCATCGCGACGATCCTCGCGTCTCACATGGCGGCAAACGGCACTATGCACATGGCGACTTACGACGCGGCCAAGGTTCTAACTGCCGCCGACGCCTACTTCCGCGACAAGGTGCCGGCGTCCGGCGATCTGCGGCACGTCAAGAACCTGATAGAGCTGCGGCTGGCGCAGCCTGTGCGTACGGACGAGGGCGAGACCCTGCGGGCGGTGGCCAAAACAGAACCGGGCGCACACAGCGCCCGGATGTTCGTCGAGCTCGGGTGAGGCTTCTACACCTGTTTCACCCACACCTGCGTGCCGGGGTTGACGTAGTCCACCCCTTCGGACCCCGTGCCGAACCACGGTACCAGCTCCCCGTTGTGATCCGGCTGGCTGTCAGCCGCAGCCGTGTCCCCGGAGGACACGGGGTCGACCTTGGCGAAGCGGAACGCTTCTGCGTTCGAGCTCACCTTCAGCAGCGCGCCGCCTTTCGGAATCGTGTTGTCGAGCCCGGTGAGCCGCGTCCACACCGCCGGGGCGGCCAGTGTCTGCGTCCCGAGCACGGTGCCAGCGGCGGAGGCTGCTCCGTCGCTCTTGATGATCTGTGCGGTGATGGCCATGGCCGGGCTCCTAGTGCGGCGGGATCGGTTGCTTCAGCGCGGTCAGCGCGGTCAGCACGTTGTCGAGCCGCGCTTGAATGTCGCGATGCTGGTCCTTGATCTCCACGCGCATGTCGTGCATCGCGCCGTCGATCCGTGACATATGGTTTTCGAGATCAGCGCGGCGGACGTACTCATCGCGCACAGCGTTGATGCGGGTGTGCAGCGCGTCATCGCCGTGTCTGATAGCATCTGACAAGCGGTAGAACGCCGCGAGCAGCGCCGTGGCCATCGCCGCCGCGACGGTGATCTCGATGCCGATGAACCAGCGGGCGGCTTCATCCGTCATTTGCGCTTCCACTCGCACACGCGAGCCCCCACAGCGTTGAACTCGACCACCTGGTTCTGCGTCTCGCGGGTGTCGCGAGCGGACCACTTGATCGGCGACAGCACTTCGCACGGGACAACGCCGCCGGCTCCGTACGCCGCCGCAGCGGTCAGCATACGGCCGTCAGTCCCGCCTGAACCCGTCATCAGGCAGCCTGTCAGAAGTGGCGACAGAAGCGTTGCTGCGGCGAGCAGCTTCACGGGCGTCATTGGCCTGCTCCTTTGTGCGAGCGATTTGTGCTGACAGATCGGCGATGATCGCCTCCTGCGCCGCCGACACCAACTTCTGCTCCCGCAGGTAGTCCACGAGGGCAGACACGAGTTTCAGCGCGACAAGCGCGAGGGAGACGATCGTCGACACGGTCACTTCACCGGCGGCTGGTCCTTCACGAGCCCCGTGAGGCCGTCGCGCAGGACGTTGATGGCGAGCTTGATGCCGCTCTGGAGCAGCAGGACGCCTCCGCCCACGGCGGCGGCGGTGCTGGCCGAGAAGCCGAGAGAAGTCCAGTCGAACGAGATCAGCGCGCCGACGAGCACGCCGATCAGGTTCAGGGTGTTGTGCAGCATGTTCGTGTTCATGGCAGTCCCTTCACGACAGTTTCGTTTCGAGCGCCCCGTTGGCGCTGATACGGACGGGGCGCACGTTAGCAGGAACGCCGACAGAATAAAAGCGGCGTGCGCCAACGAACGCCCGCTTGCTGACGCGGGCGATCGACACCTTGTCCCCCTGGTTCCCGCCGAGGACATAGTACGCCGTTTCGTCCTCCGCCACGTAGAGCCCGACGTGACCGCCGCCAGTGCGCGAAAACACGAGCACGTCCCCGAGGGACGGGACCAAGCTCGGAACCCCCCACTTCGCCCACGAGAGCGCCCACAACGGGGTCGCCCACGAGAGCGCCCACAACGGGGACGCCACAACCGGCTTGCCCGCACGCTTTGCCACGACCGCCATGAACAGTCCGCACCACGGCGTAGCGTCGCGCGCGTACGCCACGCCGACTTCGCGCGCCCATGCCATGATCTCGGGGTTGTCGCCGGCCCCGACTGTTTCGGCCACACCAAACAGCTCCAGCGCCGAAAGGAGCATCTTCGGGCCGGGCTCCTTCGTGAGCCACGCGAACCGCTTCGGGAGCTGGATCATGTCATCGTCACTTTCTTGATGGTGCCGTCAGGCCGCTTGATACGGAACTCGTTCGTCGTCGTGTCGAAGTCGCACGGAAGCGCGCCGCCGACCGCCGCCGGAAGCGTGAGGCCACCGGCCGCTCCGGCGACGAACATAACCGCCCCGGCGAACGGCTTCACGCCTTGCGCGTCGAGCACGAGAACCTGCGTCTCGGTGTCAACCCCGCCCACGTCCTTGACGACGCGGACGGCGAACCCGGCGTTCACGGCTGACGGCAGCATGTTCACCATGTCGACGCGACCGACGCCGGCCTCGCGCATGATCTCGAACACATCCGCGCCGTTCACGTCAATGAGCCGGAACCCGCCTTGCGCATCCACGCCAGCCTTCCCTGTGCGGGCGTCCTGCGCTTTCACGACGCCGCCGGCAGTGGCGTCGCCGTGAACGACAAGCGTCTTCGCGCTCACGCCGGCGAACGCGGCGTCCATCGGCGGCATGTCCCCGAACGGCTCGAACGCGTAGGACACCAGCTCGGATTGCCGGTTCGACACCTTCTCGTCGTGCGTCACGCACAGACACGTCTTCCTGACGTGGTCATACCACACGCCGATGTACACGTCGCGCACGCCCTCCCCCGGGGGACCGAGCACGCCTTGAAACTTCCACTGGAACGAAATCCTGCGCGCGATCGTCCACTTCGTGATGTCCATGGCGAACACGTCGCGCACTTTGGCGACGACGACATAGTGCCCGTACGGAACGCTCGCCTGCGCGGAGCCGGACGGCCGCGTCCCTGCGTGGAGCACGAAGTGCAGTGCCCCGCCGTATTCCGCGACATGCCCGGCCTGCACGAGCGCGACCCCAGGCTGTTCCGTGCTTCCGCCGACCGCCTCGTCCAGCGCGCGCCACGTCGCGCCGCCATCGCGGGTGAAGCACACAGACCCGAGCAGCGTCGTCGTGTTGATGCGGTGAAACACGGCGATGTCGTTGCGGGACACCGGCACGATGACCGCCTCTTCCGTGATCGGAAACGACGTAAGCGACGGGTCCGGGAAGGTGCGCTCGCTGCGCCACACGAGTTTGAGCACCCCGCCGTCCAACTCGGTCATGTACGGCGTGTAGAAGTGGCTCAGGCACCGGACACCGTCCCACGTCTCCCCGCCGTCATCCGATATGAAGACGTACTTGCTGGTGGTCACGGGAACGCCGGTGAGCCCGTCGATCGTCACAGGCGTCCCGTTGGCGGCTATGCGCCCGCTGAAGCAGATGCTGTTCTTTGCGCCGGGGATGGGGACGACATCGCCGAACACGAGCAGCACGGCGGGCTGGCCGTTGGCCCCGAGCGCCAGCGGACTGTCCTCGATGGAGTTGATGACGAGCGGCGTCGGCGCGGACCACGTCTCGCCGTCACGCGATTTCATGAACACGACATCGCTTGACAGATCGGACAGCTTCAGCCGCCGAAAGATCAGCCACAGCACCCCGTCATGATCGACGCCGGACGCAGCCGTGTACACGCAGTGCGTTGTCGAGCCGCCGAACATATTGCCGAAAACGGACTTGGCCTCAGACCATGTACGGCCCTCGTCATCCGAGTACGAGACGATCACGTCGCCCCAATACCCTTCGCCAAACGTCGGATCCGGGGGCGTGTTCCACGAAGTCCCGAGACTGTGGGCTACGCCGCGATACGCGGTGGTGATCTGGCGTCCTGACGGAAGCCGGTGGCGTCTTGCGAACGCGTCATACCACGTCGTCCCGCTCGTCACTGACGTGAGGATGAGGCTTTCTGGGTGGGCGGGGTCGTATCCACCCACCGCGCCCGGAAGGTCCGGCAGCGCCGGCGTCTCCCACGCGGTCTCAGCGCCGCCATAGTAGAGCTTCGCGACGCCGACGCGCCGCGCCGGAGCGGTCTGGATCATGTACGACGACAGCCGGTACGCCGCCATGACCGCGCGGATTTCCACCCCGAGAGGGGACGCGTAGGCGTTGGCCGCAGCGAACGCGGTATAGCTGTCCGCCATGCCGACAGTGTAAGTCGTGGCCCCGATCCCGCCGAACTGCTCCAGCGTCACGAACCCGGCGTGCCGAAGCTCGAACCACGCACCCGCCGCGTCTTGCAGCTTTCCGGGGTGCGCGGGCTCCGCAGGAACACGCACGTAAGTAGCGCCGCCGCCGTCCCCGGCTTCGTAGTAGCCGAGGACGTGGAGCCACCCGATCGCGGGGTCCACCGTTGTGAGCCCGACCGCGCCGGCGCTGCCGAACACGCTGACGCTTTCGGCCGCCATCGCGGTCAGCGCGTCACGGACAGCCGTGAGTTGGTGCAGCGCGACCGCGTCTGTCGGGGTGGTGGCGTCCCCAAGCCCGGTGATGCGGTTTCCGCCGGCGTTGAACGTGGCCGCGCCGCTCACCGCGAAGTCCTGGATCACCAGCGCCCTGTCGACGCGCCACAGCAGGTACTGCACAAGCATCGTGAGCTTGTCCAACGCGTTGTCCAACGTTCCTTCCAGCACCGTCTGGCCGTTCACGAGATCGACGAGCTGGCTTGCCTTCGGCCGCCGAAGGAGCACGACACGCGTTCCTGCGGCCGGAGCCGACGCGAACGTCACGGTCCCGCCACTGTCGCCGCCAGCGCCCGTGGTGGACGCCGGAAGCGCCTGCACGCCGTTGATGCCGCACACGATGTCCGTCGCCGCGAGAAACCGCGCCGGGAACGGGAACGCACGCGTAACGCCGTCCCCGGTGTACACGTAAATCTGTGTGTCAGCTTCAATCGACATATCAGTGTCTCGTGTAGTTCGAGTTCCCGGTCAGCACTTGCAGCACTTCCCGCATCCCATAGTAGCTCTGGAACGGGATCGCAGCAATCGCTTGGTTCACGTCGTGCTTCGGCGGCTGCTTTCCGGCAGCCTTGTCAACGGCCACTCGACCGACAGCGAGCGCGCTGTCAACCATGCCCGCAGTCGGCCCTAGCAGTGCGCCGAATGCAGCCGCGCTGTCAGAGGCGCGCGTCGACGTAATGCCGATGGCCCCCTTGCCGCCCCCGAGCGCCGCGATCGGCGACTTCACGGGGTTGAACCGGTAGTCGTAGCCGACCGCCCCGGACACTCGCTCCGTGCGGTTTGCGAAGTCGAAGAGCACAGGGAAGAACCCGGAACGGTCAAGCCCCTCCCCGATAAGCAGCGCCGGGTTCGCCTTCGTCTCCTTGACGTACTTCTCCCACCGCTCACGACCGCCGCGCCACGCCGCCAAGTAGGACGTGAGGCCGCCGAGCATGGTCATCGCCAACAGCCCGCCGACGAGCCGCGCGTGGCTCTCCTGAAGCCCACGGATCATGACGCGGCTGTGCGCGCCCATCGCGTACCCGCTGAACTGCGTCAGCAGCTTTCCGACAGGGTGGTTCGCGAAAAGCGGCGCGTCACCGAGCCCGCGCCTGGACACGATGCTGTTCACGTCCGTGTTAACGGCTGTGCGGTAAGCCCGTACAGCGTTCTCAGTGCGGGCGATCTCGTCAGCCACGCCAGTCTCGTTGGCGTGCTGAAGCCACCGCTCTGTGTTCGCAACGCGAATGCCGTCCACGACCTGCCCGTGCGCCTCGAACAGTTTGGCGATGTCCTGTTGCGTGCGCTTATCTATGCCGAGCATACGCAGCAGCCGCTCGCCATCGGCCTTGCCTACAAACGTGCCGTCCTTCCCGGCGTTGCCGAGGATCGCTTCCAGGATGCGGTGCTGCGACACGGTGGACGCGATGGCCTGCTGCGCGTCCGTGAAGGCGTTCACAAGGTTCCACCTGGACGCCAGCCCCGTCGCCTTCTGCATGAACCGCTCGACATGCGTAGCGCGCGACAGGAACGGGTCTGCGATGTCCCCGTTGGCTGCCTGAAGCGCGTGCGTGATGCGCTCCACCACAAGCCCGGCCAGCTTGGCCTCGTGGATCGAGAGCTGCAACCCCTTACTTCCTGCGTTGAACATCTGCGCCATCGCGTCCGGCAGCGTGCGCAGGTACGGAGCCAGGCCGTGCACCATCGCCGGCCGGTAGAAGTCGGTCACGTTGGCGAGCAGCACGCCGCCCATCTGCCGCAGGTAGTTGAAGTGCATGAGCGAGCGGGACACGCTCGCAAAGTTCGTGTTGTTGACGCCTTGGCCATACGTCCCGCGAATGAGATCGCGCCCGGCCTTCGTGTCAGTTATGGCCGACGCTTCATCTTGGGCCAACAGCTTCTGCGCGGCGAGCTTCACTTCGCTCAGCGGCAGCTTCCCCCCGTACTTGTTTCGCCCGAGCAGCGCGTTCACTTCCGCCACCGTCTTGGCGCTGCCGACAGCGTTGCGGAGATCGGAGTACTCCTGCGCGATCTGCGCCAGTTGGTCACGCATGTCCGCACGGCCGAACCGGCGGGTCAGCTCAATCTCTCCGGCCATAGCGCGGGAGTAGCGGTTCGCGACTTCGCGCACGTCGTCTTTCAGCCACCCGCGACCGGACAGCAGATCGTCCGGCACCATGAAGGTGCGGTCCTTCAGCGGCCCGCTTGTCACCTTCGTTATGAACGACGGGATGTCGTCTCGCTGCTGCACCTTCCCCGTGATCTTGTCGTAAATCTCCTTGGCTGCGGCCTTACCCGCCGCCTCGAAATCGTACGCTTCGCCTCGCTCCAGCCCGAGTGCGCGACGCGGCCCCCACTTTGCGTCGAACCGGCTCTCTGCGTCTTCAAGAACCTTGGCGAACTGTGCGCGCTGCGCCTCCGCCCTGGCCTTCACTTCCTCTGGTGACAGCTTGGCTGCGCGCTCCTTCAGTACGGCGATGCGCTCGCCGCGCCGAATGTTGGTGTCGGCGACAGCCTTTGTGGCGTCCTGCAACACACCCTCAATCTCTGCGACAAGAGCTCTCGCGGCGTCCGGCCCGGCGTCACGTTCAGCGAGCTTTTCCGTAAGCGCGGCGAGCCGCTGCTCCTGCGCTTTCAACCTGTCCAGCACAGGCTGCGCCTGCTCGATACCGCCGTCCCGCGCCGCCAGGCGCGCGAGTCTGTCCTGCGTGCGCTCGACGAGCTGCTGCACGCGCATAACCTCGCGCTCCACGGCCGCGATCTTCTCTTCCGCCCGCGCCACCGGGTCAGCCTCGATCCGGTTCAGCAGGTTCTTGGCGCGGCGGCCGAACGCCGCCAGCGACCGCTCGACGTGGCCCTGCACGTCATCCATCTGCTCAGTAAGCCGCTCAAACCTGGCCGCCTGCGCATCCGGGTTGCGTTCGGTCAAATTACGCATCCGCCCGCGCAGCTCAGCGCGCTGCGTCAAGTACTCCTGCAACTGCTCGCCGCCCTGCGCCAAGATACGGCGCACGTCATCCCGCGCGGCCTTATCTCCGGCGCGAACGCGCCCGCGAGCGTCTGTGAGTTCGTCCACCAGATCGGCCACGCTTGCGAACTGCGTGTCCAGCGCTTTGCCGGCGTTCTTCAGCTCGTCAACACGCGCAGCCCGCGCGCCACCGGACGTGTTCACGTCCTCTACGCGCCGGCTGTAGCGCCCGCGCGCCGCCCGCACTTCAGCGGCTTCCACGTCGTACGCCTGCGCCATGCGGTCAGCGAAGTGCCTGCCGATCACGTCCAAGAACTCGGGCTCTGACGCCAGCAGCTTGTCGCGATCGTAGACGCGGCTGAAGTAGCTGGCCGCCGTCTTCACGTCGAGATCGCCTTCCTCCAGCAGCCCTAGCTTCAGCGCGTCCTTCGTGAAGTCGTCGAACAGCTTGCGGTACCCCTGCGCGGCCCGCGAGACGAACGGGTTGTCGCTAGTGTCGTTGTTGCGCATGGCGCGGCCGACTTCTTGATAGAAGTCGTCTCGGCTCATGCGAACGCCCTGCGTGCGCATTTCCTTGTACGCGGCCTCCGCCGCCGTGCCGGCCTCCGCCTGAAGCGCCGTTACGCGCGTGCGCACAGTTGCCTCTACCGACGCCCCGGTGGTCTCCCCGGCCGAGTGCATCGCTCGATAGATCGTGCTCTCATAGACGTTGTCAGCAATCTGCCGCGCCGACGCTGCGTACCGCTGCGTTGCTCGCAGCACCGGGTTGAGCCACGCTGTCGCTTTGACTGCGCCTCGGGCCGCCGCGCCATCCACCGCCAACTCGTCGCGCGTGCGCGCCTTCTGAACAGGGTCGACGAAGAACGCGCCGTCAGCGACATCCGCGCCACCGGCGGCCGGGGCGCGCTGCTCCGCGACGTGCGCGGGAACAAACTCGTTCGGCTTGGCTCCTGACTGTATCTCCGCGATGCTTTCGAGCGCCTTGGTAGCGGTGATGCGCTCGTTCTTCCCGAGCACAGCGGCGACCCCGCCGCCAAGGAGCGAGCCCATGACAACGGCCGCGCCGACGTTGGTGTAGCTCTCTTCCGCCATACGGGTCTCTTGCGTGGCGTGGAGAAACCCCTCTGTGGCCGCCTGCGTAGCGCCGGCCGACGCCCCGGCCATGAGAGCGGAGCGGCCAACTGACCACGCGCCCTTCGCCCCGCGCACAGCTACCGATCCGGGGATCAGTGCAGGCGCGTCAAACACGCCGGCAGCGACCTGCGCGACAGTCCCCGCCCACCCTGACGCTTGCAGCGTCTCACGGTCACGCTGTTCCATCTCGATCTGCGCCCGCACCGCGTCCGCGCGCCGTGCGTTCATGACGCCCATGAAGCTGTCTTCGTAGCCGGCCAGATTGTGCTCCTTGACGTAGGCGACGGGGTCAAACGCCCCGTCGTCTGCGTTGTCAGCCCCCGTGTCCTTTCGCGACATGAGCGAGCCGACGGTGTTGTCCTGCCGAAACGCGGCGGCAAACACGGACCTGTCCGCAATCTCCCGCGCCTTGGCGAGCGTGTCAGGCGTGTCATAGCCGGCCGTGTCTGGCCGCACCGGTTTCTTGGCGTAGTCGGAAAACAGCGCGCCGGGACCGGCATCTGCATCGAGCTGCTCGAACGTCTTGAAGGTCATCGACGCTGTCTCACATCGTTACGGCGGTTGAGCTGCATGATCTCGCCTTGCAACCGCATGATCTCCCCGCCAAGCAGGTTCCGCGACGCCTGAGCGGCGGGAGTGTCGTCCAGCTCTGCAATCCGCGCGTTCAACTTCGCGATTGTGGCCTCGCGCTGCTCCACCTCCCCCGCAGTGCCGGCGCGGAACTTTTCACGGCTGACACGCTCACGCGCCTGCGCATCGCGCAGCTCCATGTCCTTCGCCGCGCTCTCCTGCCGAGCCCGCTGCTCTGGCGTCGTCAGCATACGCTCTTCCTTGGCCGCGCCAGCCGCGATGCGCGTTGCGTCGGCCTCGTTGCCCGCCGCCGCAGCCTTGTTCTTGCCGGCAACGTAGGTGTCCGCGTCTGGAAAGAACACGCCATGCACGACTAGGACATCTTGATCGGGTGTCTTCGGCATGACCGTGATCGTGTACGGCACGGACTGAAACGCAGTGCGCTGCGCCGCCTGGCCGCTATCGCCACGCGTGACTGTGGTTGGCTGGCCGTTGAACGCCGCACGCGTGCTAACACCCTCGCGCTCCACCGGAACGAGCACGATCTGCGATGGATCGACGCTCACCCCGAGCTGGTCCTTCACGACGCCAGCCGCCTGCTCATTGACCCACCCAAACCCGTCCACGCCAGTTCCGGCCAGTTTCGGGAGCCCGGCCTTGGCCGGCGGGTAGCGCATGAGCACACCGTTTTGCACGCCGAACTGCTGCTGCACCCGAAGGTCTGCGAAAGCCAACGCCTTGTCAGGGTCTCGAAACTTCTCAAACCCCTCCGCAGCGAACTCGGAATAGATAGACGCCATCGCCGTTCGCTGCGGCCCGTTCGGCAGTTGTACGCTGAACGGCGCATCGCTGAACGGGCTCCACGACGAGAAGTTGGACCGCAACCGCGCGTCGATCTGGTCCTGCGATAGGCTCTGCTTCCTGAACTGCTGAAGCTGCTCTTGCTTCACCGGATCAAGTCTGGTCGTGTCTCTGGCATCCGCGAGAACCCGCTTCGTCGCCTGGTCAGACGAAAACCCCAACTGCTCGGTGAGCCTCCTGTATTCGTTGGCGTGCTTCTCCAGCTCCGCCCCTCCTTCCACTCCGGCAAACGCGTTCGGGTTCTGCCGCAGCATGTTGGCGGCCGTCGACAGCCCGGCGCTGACGCGCGCCGGGTCTTCAGACGCCAACGCCCCGCGCATCGCCGTGGCAAACGCCGGCGGAACGATACCCGTGCGATCGAACACCGCCGCAGCCGTCGCCGCCGGATCAGCCCCACCCTTTACCGTCCGGTCATAGAAAGCCTGCACACCATCGCGGTGCTCCTTGTCGTACGGGTTAGCAGCACCGCGCCCGCCCTGCATGAGCGAAAGCCCGCGCCCGTAATCCTCATCCCCCTTGTTACGCTCGCGGATGATGCGCTCCGCCTTCTCGATGTCACCGAAGTCAGACAGAAGCCCGGACTGCCGCGCCGCGCGGTACGACGCGTCAGGAGACGAGCCCTCCTTCAGGTCTATGTAGAGCTGGTTTCGCTTCGATGTCTGGTCAGCTTCGTACTGCGCGGCGCGCTGCTGCTCCTGCGCGGCCGTCTGCCGCCGGGCCGTCTCCTGCACCGCCGCCGCCTGCTCCGGCGTGAGCGCGGCGGACGCAACCGTGGCGCTGGCGTAGCCGTCCACCTTGCGCCGCCAGACGTTGACGAACGCGGCGCTTGTGACTGTCTCCACGCCGCCGGGGAACTGCGCCTTTACGTCAGCCGGGATGTTGCCCCAAATCGCGGCTTTCGCCCATGCCCCGCCCTTCTCCCGCCCCTCTGCCGTGCCGAGCATGTTCTCCCATGCCGGTGCGTTCGGATTCGCCAAGTGCGCCGCGTAGCCGGCGACGCCCTGCTGGTGCTGCATGTACAGATCGGTGGCGGTGGCGTCACGACCGAACCGCCGCTTGAACGACGCGGCCTCATCACGGATTTTTCGTGCCGCCGCGTTGGCGTTGTCGTCAGCGCTGTAGATGTTGCCGCCGCCGTGCTTGGCGAACTCCGCGTCCGACATCTGAAACAGGCCCTTGTACGAACCTGTCACCGCGCCGGGGTTTCCGCTGCTCTCGATCTGCGCAAACCGGCGCAGCATACCGGCGTCCAGCCCGTTAGCCGCCGCCGCCTTGTCGATCGCGGAGTTGACATCGGGCGCGAACACGGGAGGCGCGCGCTTGGCCACCCCCTCCGGGTCTTTCTGCGCGCGGGACAGCTCCGCCGTGTAGGCCAGTGAGTTGCGCGCTTCCGCCTTCAGACGCGCTTTCTCCACATCCGGCAGCGTCGACTTGTCGATCAAGCTCATCTGCTGCTGCACGAACTGCTCGTACGTCGCCGGGTCATTCTGAACCTGAAGACCCACCTTACGCTGTTCCTCTGTCAGCGTCTGCTTGGTGTTCATGTCCTGCTGACCGAATTGGTCCTTGAACGCCTGCGACGTGCGTCCGGCGACGAACCTGTCAGCCTTGACCTGATACTCTGCGCGTGCGCTCTCCGGCAGCGTCTTCAGCCACTCATCCATGCGCGCCTTGGTGGCAGTGCGTGCGCCCTGCCACCACCCATCCGCCGTGCCGGAAATACCCCTGTGCCGCTGATCGTAGTCCGTGTTGTCCGCGTCTTGCAGCTTGACGAATTGGTCCTCGTACCCGAACTCAGCGAGCTTGCGCTGGTTCGCATTGATCTTCACCGCGAGCGCCATGCCGGCTTCGCCAAGCCCTTCCATGGCCCTACCGACCTGCCCGCCGAACGTGTCGGCGGTTGCCTTCTCGACAACGAACCGCTCCGCCGGAAGCTCACTCCGGTTTCCGGCAGTCATTATGTCGACAGGAAGCCGCGCCATCTTGTCACACCCTGTAGAGTTTCGAGAAGCCCGTCAGCAGAGACGTGCCAGCGTTCATGTAGCCGGCCGCGATAGAGTTGCCGCCCTTCGCGCGCTCAGCTTCCGCGCTCCGCCGCAAGCCTTCAGCGCGCAGGTTGCTGTCATACAGCGCGGTGAGTTCGTCGAGTGCGCCTTGCTTCTGCACGGTTTCGAGCACGTCCCCTACGCTGCCGCTCAGCTCCAGCCCGTTCTCCATGCTGCCGGCGCGAGCGGCCGCCAGCTTCTGTTTCGTGCGCTGTGCTATCTCCGTGGCCTTAGCCGCCCCCTGGTCCTGCGCGACCTTGGCCTGCGCCTCCTGCACACTGGCGTTGTACTCCGCAGCCTGCTTGGCCGCGTGCCCCTGCTGGATCGCGCCAGCCGCCCCTAGAAGCGACGAACCGACCGTGAGCGCCGTGCCGAGAGAAAACCCGCTCGCCGCCGCACCGGTAGCGCCAGCCGCGCCAGCCGCCACGCCTGCGCCAACGAAGTCACCCGCCAACGCAGCGCCAGTCGCCGCGCCGGTGGCCCCGAACAGCCCGCCAAGCGCCGAACCGACCGCCGAAAACAAGGGGAGGACGAAAGCCATCAGACCACCCGTGCGTACATGAGATAGTCCCGCCCCATGCAGAACTTCCGCATCACGCCCTCGCGCTTGAACCCGAGAAGTCGTAACCACCGGTGCCCGGCTGCGTGATTTCGTTCAGCATATGCCTCTATACGGGGAAACTCAACTTCCAGATGCCTCATGTGTCGCAGCACGAACTTCGTCATCACCGGCAGCGCCGGGCCGCAGTCCTGCCCGAGGTATCCCCACGCCACCGTACGGCCGCTCCACGCGGGGCAGTGCCCTCCAACAGCCACCAGCTTTCCGTCTAGACGAACAGCCCACGCCGGACCACTGGCCGCCAGATCGTACAGGCTTGTAGCGGTGAGCGGGGCTTGATTAGCCTGCCCTGCGTGGGGCTCCAGTTCGAGCGCCATGGACGGGCGCACTCCAGGGGTGATCTCAATCATTGACCTGCACCCGCAGCACCACCGCGACCAACGTCGCCGGCAGCGGGGCGCGCTGCTCAAAGCACACGTACGCGTCGGTGTCATAACCGTTCGGGAACTGCACCTTGTAGTCGCCGCTGTACAGCGCCGGACCGGTGCCGACAGGCTTGCGCGGATCGAGCGTCTTCAGCTCGTCCATTCGGTCAAACGTCGGCCCGACCCTACCGCCGATCGTGGATTGCAGCCGCAGCCACGCTTCCGCGACACCCTTACGCGCCGTCTGCGACGTGCCAGCACCACCCTGCACTTCGAGCCTCATCGTCTGCATCCTGGAGACGAAGGTGTACCCGACGTGGATAAGCGTCCCTGTGCGATCGAGCGTGATCTGGCCTCCGCTGACCACCCTGTCAGGATGGTTCGACCCATCCACGCAGACACTGACTGTCTGACCTTCCAGATGCGCCAAGCCAGTGACTGTCCCCGCAGCCACGCCGCGATAGGTGACACTGCAATCGACATGCACAGCTTCGGCCGCCCCCTTCTTCACCAGCCGGTAGTCGGTCATGTACTCGATCGTGCGCTTGACGTGCCCACCAATGGTTCGGCGCACCAAGAACCACGCGTCATCCGTGCGGCCGTCTGGAGACGGTATGCTCTGCACGGCTTCCACAAAGGCCCCGCCGCCAAGGTAGTGCGGCGTCCACGCTATGACACCGCGCTCGCGATTGAAGACGAGCGACGCAAGCGCACCGTCTGACAGCACGCACCAGACAAGGCTGTCGCGCTGCTGCTGGTACGCCCAATCGACGATGTCGCGCTGCTCTTGCTCAACATCCCCGAGAATTTCCGAGCCGTCGAAGATGTGCTCCGACAGAACCGTGATGTCCTCCGCCTTGTAGCGATCGATCGTGAAGTCGAACTTCATGTCGCGAATGCGGTGCCCGGCGCGCTCGACGAACAGCACGCTCTCACCGACACGAAGCGGGCGAAGCAATCGCGATCCGTACTCTGTTTGCGGAACGCTCTGCACATTCGTGGCGCTATAGACCTGCTGCGTCGTCTGCTCACCAAGCGCGAGCTCCGCGCGCGCAGAGCCGATCACAAGCGTGCGTGACTGCGCCAGCCACCGGATGCTGTCGAGCTTGTCGGACGCCAGCGAAAGCGCCATGGCCGTCTCGCTGGTGACGGCCCCCGCGTCCTTACGGGCGAAGTCCGTGAACGCCCCGACGACGCTGTGAAAGACCTGCCGGCCGCGAGTGTAGGTCAGCCGCTCCTTGAAGAACGCCACCCCTGTCGGCCAGCCGTAGACGGTGGAGAACTCGCTGAACGCCCACCGGCGCGTGCTCAGCGAGACGACTTCGTCCGGCAGCCTGGAAGTCACAAGCAGCTCACACGACAGCCCGTCCGGGGCGACAGACACGATCTTCCCCCACCCGTAACCGGAGTGGAGATACATCCACGTCACCGCCCCGTCGTAGGCGTCTCCCTCGGTGTGCGTCGGGACATACCGCTGCGTCTTGTCGTCCTCGTCATACGTGTACCCGCTCTTCGCCTCATAGACGCTGCCGCCATTGCGCACGCGATCTCCGATGACAACGTCCTTGTACGACTGGTATGGCGGAACGGTGGACGGGTTGAAACTACTCAGCATGAGCAGCGATCCGACGTGGCCCGGAACAAACAGCGCGGAGCTCGCCGTGACCGTGACGGTGCCTGTGACAGCACTCGCCTGCGTGGTGAGCGCGCTGTCCGTGTTCAGATCGCGGAACGGGCCGTTCGTGAACGCCTCCGGCGCTAGGGTCCAATCCAGCGCGCCGCGCCGCGACAGCCGGTACGGCGGGTGCTTCCCCTCCGCATGGACAATCCACATGACATCGGACGATTGCAGTGTCCGCAGGGCGAATGTGCCCTCCGCCGTGACGAGATCAGCTTCGGAGTACGGGGTCGCAATTTCGTAAGGCACCGCGCCGTCTAGAAGCTGCCCCCGGTTCGTCCAGAACCGCAGGTAGAAGTCCCCGAACTCCAGAACGTACGCCTGCCCGGCAGAAAACACGAAGTCAGCCAGCCACGCGCGCTTCGCCGAGAACTTCGCCTCCCCGACATATCGCGTTCCGCCGCGTCGCCTCGCCGGACCTTGCACTGTCGGGATGAAATTCGACAGGGTTCTGCACCCCATGAAGTACTTGTCTTGGTCCACGCGGCCGTCCAGCAGCGGGGACAGCTCCCCGCCGTTGAACGCCGTCAGTATCGGCCGCGCCCTCGGCATCAGTACAGCCTCGCCGTGATCCACGAGCCATCGGGGATGTTCTTCGGCGGCGTCTGGATCGCGCTGGACCGCCGCGCACGCGCCAGCTCCTTCTCGTACAGCTTCTCCGCGAGAGACACCATGCCTTCGGACTTGGTCAACGGCATGGCGAGCTCTACCGCGAGCGCGGCGGACACCACCTTGCCGAAGAGCGCGGTCCACGTAGTCGGGTCGTCAGACACGTCTCGAATGTACGCAATGCTCAGCGGCGCACCGAGATCGGTGAAGATGGCGCGGCCGTGCAATTCGTACGGCGGGACGGGATCAACATCCACGTCGCGTATCACCGAGAACACCCACCGGCTCTCCAACTCCACCAGCCGGATGAAATCGGCCGGGAGATTGTAGGCGTAGGCGAACCTGAACAGTGGGGCGTCCGCGTTGGCGGGAAGCGATACCTGGCTCTTGGCGAACGTCCACGGGTGGTTCTCCAGCTCCGCCCTGACAACGCTCTCGTACACGCTCTTGGCCTGCCGCGCGCTCTCCGTGTCCTCGTCGGGGTCAGCGATCAAGTTAGCCGAGATCAGTCGAAGACCGTTGTTGATGACCTGCGTCCTCGACAACATGGCGCGCCCCTGAAATGCGAAAAGGCCGGAGCTACCGCTCCGGCCTTTGCAGAGTTCGCTCTGTGTGGACCTTACGGCCCGACGAAGATCATGTCAACGATGAGCTTCGCGCCGGCCGTGGTCGGCAGCGTGGCCACCGCGACGGTCAGCAGAACTTCCTCGTCGCCGCCGCCAGCCGGAAGCGCCATCGCCGCCGCCTTGCCGAAGTCGGTGGGCGTGTCGACCGCCGTGAACACGGCCGCCGCCCTGTACTTGGCCGCGTCCGAGGCGTTCCCGACCGCGATCGTCGACGTGCCGAGGGAGACAGACGACGTGAGCGTCCCCTTCAGGAAGCGCATCCCGGCCGGAACCTTGCACAGGGAGACCGTGTCGGCCGTCGTGATGCTCGCGCCGTTCTGCGTCGGCGACAGCTTCGGCGCGTCGAGCGGGATCGTGGCCCGGTAGCTGCGCATCCGCCCACCAAGCGCCTCGTCGCCGGGCGGCGTCGGCGGAGTGGCCCCGAGATACTGCTGCTCGTTGGAGTAGTACTTTGCCATGTCTGGAACTCCGATAGTGTGAAGCTGCACGCGGCCGGGGGAGACCCCGGCCGCTGTCGATTAGGCGCTGGTGCAGGCGATCTGAACGACCTTCTTCTCCTGCGTGCGGACAGCGCCGGCGCTCATTTCGCCCCACACCTGCGTGTTGTAGTTCTTGTCGGGGCGCTGGTCGACGCGGGTCTCGGTCCCGCCCCACCGGCCGAAGTGCATACCGCTCTCCGACCACGCCGGGATGTAGCGGGTCGTGGACGCGAGGCCGCCGGGGGCGATCGTCGCCAGCGACAGCGGATACTGCGCCGTGAGACCGTCCGTCATCGTCGCCTGCCACTCCATATGGACGAAGTTGAAGCCCATGAACGACGTGACGCGGCCGTCGACGAGCGTCGGCTTGTCGTTGTAGTCCATGTTCGTCACCTGGAGCTCGCCGAGCAGATTGTCGTACTCGACGGCGGTGAGCGCGCAGTACAGCTTCTCGCGCGCGAGGTTCACGCCAGCAGCCATGAACGCGCGCCGCGCCGCGCGCAGCTTCGGCACGTTGAGCCCGGAGTTCGCGCCGCCGACGTTGACGCCGATCTGCTGCGACCCCGGAAACGCGACGGTCGCGAGCCCCTGCTCGCCGATCGCCGCCGCGCCGAAGAACGCCGCGCCGATCTCGTCGTCCGCAGCGCGACCGAGAGCTTCGGAGATCGCGGAGGCGTACGGCGACTTCAGGTCGATGAGCATACGCATCACGTCGATGTTGTCGATCAGCGTGGACGACGTGAAGGTGTGCGGGTACACCCACCGACGATCGGCGGGGACGGACATGTGGGGCGTGTCCGCGTGGCGCGCGCGATCGCGGATCACACCGACCGTCCCGAGCTGATCGACGACGGAGCCGGACTTGCCGGTGTAAGAGCCCTGCTGACAGTACTGCGGGAGCTTCATGCCCTCCTGTTGGAGAAGCATTTCGACGTTCCGCCCGAACTGGAGAACGTGGTGGACCTGCACGTTGTAGGACATTGTTCAACTCCCGCGAAGGGCTGCTAATTTTGGGGTTTTGCTTCGCGGTTATCCAGCCATGAGCCGGGCCGACGTGTGTCGGGGCTGTCGGGTTTCAGCTTGTGCCTGAGCGGCCGTCAACCCCGACGCTGCGTGAGATTTACAGTTGTTGCTGCGCGCTGTCAACAATGACGAAACGGCCCGCCACAGGAACTAACCTGTGGCGGGCCGTAAGGGCGGCCATCTCGGTAACGCTTACAAAGCCCCGTTGTTGACCGCGATCTTCGCCAGCGCGTCCATTTCCGCCATGGCCGCCGCGCGAATTTTCGGATCGGGATTTCCATAGCGCGCCATGAAGTTCTGGTCAAGCCGAAGTTGATCCATCTTCTGCGCCGCCGCCGCCGGCGAGAGATTGCTGAACCCCGGCGCGGACCTGGTGTCGCCGCCGGGCGGCCCGGCCTCGACGTAGTTGCGCCCGAAGAACTCGAACATCTTCGCCGCAGCGGCGGGACCGATGGCGCTCTCGATCGCCTTCACCTGCGCCTCCGGCAAGGCGGCGGCCTTCAGCGCCGCCTTGGCGACTTCGACCTTGTGATCGTACTGCGCGCCCCACTCCTTCTGCACGCCCTCGACTTCCGTCGCGTGCGTGCTCTTGAGCCGCTGCATGGCGTCCAGCTCCAGCGCCCGGTAGTTCTCCGTCACGGCTTTCGCCTGCGCCGAAGTCAGCCCGGCCTTGTGGAACCACCCGCGTGCGGCGTCGGCAAACGTCGTATCCGCCCCCTGCGGGAGCTCGATCACGTAGTCCTTCGGGTCTTTCGGCCGCCCGAGCTTGTCGTAGATGGCGTCGAGCGCCGCCTTGTCGTTCTCGTCCTTCGGCAGCACGACCGTGCGGCCGGCCTTGTCCGCGCCGAACACCTTCTCCAAGTTCTGATAGCTCTGGAGGATGGCGAGCGGGTCCGTGTCAGCCTTCCAGCCCTTGCTCTCCGCCCACGCCCGCTCTTCCGGCGAAAGCTTGGTGAACCACCCGGCCTGCTCGCCGCCGGCCGGCGGTGCGGCGGCCGGCGGCGCGGCGGCCGGCGGCGCGGCGGCCGGCGGCGCGGCGGCCGGCGGCGCGGCGGCCGGCGGTGCGTTGAAGACGGAAACAGGCGGCTCCGCGCCGCCTCCGGCCCCCGTCTCGGGGGCGTAAAAACGCGTCATTGTTCAAACTCCAAGTTGTAGCGCTCTCTGAGATCAACGCTCAACATGCGAACGATGATGTCGAAGATTTCACGCCGCCCGGCCGCTCGCGCCATCGCAAGCGGATCAATTGCCCCCGTCGCTGCTGCGACAGGAGGACCGTACCGCCCGTCCCCGTTACACTCGAACCGGAGATAGGACAGGATGATGAGCGCGTTCTTGGTGAGCTTTCCGTCCGCGCCGATGCACATTTCGCGCATCGCGCGCTGCCTCACCCGCGCTCTCGTCATCGGCGTGGTCATCACGCCGCCCACACGTTGAGCCCGAGAATGTCGCCGGCCGCCACCGCCGTGGCGTCGAGATCAGCGACGCCGCCGGTGATGGCAAAGGCGATGCCGGTGGTGAACGACTGACCGATGAACCCAAAGTCCAGCGAGAACGGCTGCCCGGCCTTGACCGCCTTCGTGATGACCGGAACATCGGTCCCGAGCACCGGCGCTGACGCCTTGTTGAAGAACTTCAGATACACCGTCCCCGCCGCCGCGCTCAGCCCGTCGACGACGTAGAGCCTCCCGGCGCTCGCCTTCACGACAGTGGCATTCGTCGACGCCGCAGACGACAGCAGGCGAACAGGCGAGCTGAGACCGGCGCTGCTGGTGCCGGACCCGCCGATCACGGTTCCGATCGTGCTTGCGCCAGACCCGAGCACGACAGTGCCGGACACCGGGCTGACCGTGCCCGTGCTCAGCGCGAAGGACGTAAGGTTCTGCGTAACGACCGCCGTTCCGGTGACGGCCGCCGAAGCCGTGATGCGGCTCTTCATGAAGCCAGAAGCGTCGAACTGGTAGATGCCGTTCGCCGTGATGTTCGCAGCGGCTGCTCGCGTGTTCACGTTCACGAACGGCGTTCCACCGACCGTAACCCACGTCGTCCCGTCGATCGTCCCCTGAAGAACTAGCGTGCCGGTCCACGTTCCGGTGATCTGCACAGAGCCGAGCGAGCGTGCATCCGCATCGATCTCCAGGGCGGAGTTGGCCGTCGCCGCCCCCGCGAGGTTGGAGTTCAGGATGGTGATGTTGCCGACGACCGAGAAGTCGCGGAATACGGGGGTGGCCATGTCACGGTGCTCCGGGGTTCAGCGACTGCGCTTTGGCGGTCAGCATTTCGGCTTGCGCGAAATCCTTGGCTGCCGACGCGATACCCGGCGCGGCCTCGACGGCCTGTTGCGCCAGTGCGCCAGCGTTTTCGTCCGCGCGCTTCTGCTGCATTTCGGCAGCGTCGAACAGCACGTCCGGCGGCGCGCCGTTGATGTCGGCCATGCGCTCCAGCGCGCGGTCGCGGTTGATCTTCTTCAGCACTTCAGGGTCGAACTGCGCCAACTGCCCGGCAAACTCGATTGTGCGCAAGATGCCGACGCCTTCCTCCGCCTTCATGGCGCGAGTGAGCGGGCTGTCGTATTCGATGTCGATGCCCGCGTCCCCGCGCAACTCATCCGGCACTTCGTCAAGCGAAATCGCCCCGGCATGGAACAGGATGTCGAGCTCGCGCTCGATGATCGAGCCAAGAAACTCAGTCCGTAAACGCCCGCCGATGGGGCCGAGAAGCGCACCCTTCTCCTGCACGAGCTGCATGACTTCCGTGGCCGTCTTGCGATCCGAGTTGTTCTGCGCCAGCACCTGAAACAGGTTGATGAGGAACGCCCCGTTGATCGCCTGCCGGCGCTGGTCCAGCAGCTCCAGCGTGAACCCGGTCTCCCCCTGCGGGCGGAGCGGCTTGATGCGGTCTTGCCCGTCCGGCGACAGGTAGCCGTAGTTGATCGCGCCGGGGCGCACCGCAAACGGATCAAGGCTCGTCTCGTCGACGGCCATCCACGGCGGGTCTGTCACGAGTTGGCCGTAGCGCAGGCTCGTCTTCACCATTTCCTGAAGGGTCAGGATGTCCGACAGCGCGTCCTGCGCCGGCCCGCGTGCATACACTTCGCGCGGGGCAGTGACGTACCGCGCCACAGCGAACGGGAACGTGCGGTATCCGCTTTCCTCGACGATTGTCGATTGATCCGCGACGCAGAAGACGACGGACGCGAACGGCATGTTCTTGATGTCCCGCTGACGTGGATCACGTTCAGCACGCGGAAACACCGCCTTGCAGAATTTGACCTTCTTCATCGGGTTAGCGGCAACGTCGTCGCGAATGTGCTTCGGCAGCAAGTCGCCCCACTTCTGCACGGCCTGCCGCTGCGTGTACTCGTGGACCCAAAACGCCGTGTCGACCACGCCGTTGTGGTCCTCATCGAACCAGATTTCGGACAGGTGAACGGACACGTAGCGCATACCCGGACGCGCGTCGTGGATGTACAGGACGCCGTTCCCGAACGCCCCGAGGCTCATGTAGCTCTCGTAAGCGCGGGACGCGAAGTTGGCGCGCGGCGCGTAGCGCACGGCGAACAGCAGCTCGTTCAGCTTCGACAGGAACGTCCGCACAGCCGGAACCTGGTTCAGCGAGCGATCCTTCGGCGTCAGCATGTGCCATCGGCTCGTCTGCGGCGTGATGAGCGTGTCAATCGCGGCGGCGAAGCGCGGGAGCGCCAACTGCGCCGTGCTGTCGTAGATGTCCCGGTTCAAGTTGGAGCCGGGCGCGTACGTCGCGGTGAACCCGGACGAAGTGGGCAGCACGACGCGCGCGATCTTCTCCCACGTCGTGTCGAAGTTGACGCGCGCGGCCTGAAGCCTCTTCAGCCGATCGTTCAGCGCGGCGGCGCGTTCTTCGTTCACGTCACTGCCCCGTCCGGCTGGTGGAGCCCAAATTCGGAAGGCCCTGCTCGCTCGTCAGGATCGTCGTCTTGCGCCCCTGTCGACGAGCTGCCGCGTCTTCCGCGTTGATCTTCATCGTGGCGTCGTCCACCTGCGGCGGTGGCGCGGGAACCGTGGCCTTGGGCACGCCGCCCCCAAACAGTCCAGACATAGGCTTTGCCCCTACAGGTTGACTTCGCCGGTGCCGGCGGCTGTCACGACGTTAACGCGAGCATCCCCGGCCCACGACGCGCGACGGCTGTGGACCCTGGAGAACCGTCGCCCCATCATGCCGTATCGGCTGGCCGAGATCAAGTCGTCGTTCAGTTTCACAATCAGCCCGTCCTTCCGGTGGTACAGGCTGAACTCGTTCAGCCACATCGAGCAGGTGCTGAACACCTTCCACCTGCCCTCGTTCATGCGCGTCAGCATTTCCATGACGCCGGCCTCCACGCCTACCGACCCGTCCTCGAACGTGACGTGCGACGGGTGGGTGAGCAGCCCGGCGTTGCGGTATTGCTTGGCGAGCTGGAGCCCGGACCCCTTGTCGTGCTGGTTGCCGTCATGCGGCCACATCCACGGCATGAGCGCGCCCCACTGCTTCAGCGTGGCGGCGTGGACGAGTGGCGTCTGCTTTTTCTCCCGGTACTCGCGGGTGACGTAGATCGTGTCGGTGTCGCGATCCCAACAGAGCTCGACCGCGCCGAACGGGTGATCCCACCCGAAGTCCATGCCGCCGACGCGCGCCCAGTGGTCAGGAATGTGTATCGGGTCGATCTTGATGGCGTCTTCCGGCAGGTTGAACACGCGCCCCGAGCCGAGCACCGGGATGCCTCGCGTGCGGGCGTCTCGCGTGGCGTCGTCGTACGACGCGATGATCTTGGCCTTCTGCTCGTCGGAGTAGTGCCCCACGTCCTCGATCGTCATCTGGACGACGATGCGGTCGTTGCCGGGGTTCTGGAAGAACTTCATGACCACCTTCGACATGCCTTGCAGCGGCGTGAAGGTGATGTAGACCATGCCATCCGTAGCGTTCGTTCGCGTGACGGCCTCTTCGTACACGTCGTACGGCGGCTCTTCGTCGAGCCACACACCGTCCACGGTGTCGGCCTGCCACTTGGACCGCCCCTGGTCGAAGCTCTTGAAGCGCACGACAGACTGTCCGCCTTGGACGTGATTGACGACTACGGCGTCGATCGCATCCTTGATGCCGGCGCGACGCTTCGGCTTCTGCGCGATCGTCTCCTTCGGGATGATCCCGGTGCCCCACGCCTCTTCGATCGACGGCGGCCCGACGAGCAGGCGCTGCATACCGTCTCGTGTCAGCTCGCCGCTCTCGGACCCGGCGAGCCACGACGTAGGCCGCGACCACACACGCCCCTTCCAGCCCGGCGGGTAGCGACCCGTCAGGTGGTAGGCCAACTCGACCGCGCCGGAGTACGTCTTGCCGAGCTGGTTGCCGGCGGCGAACAGCCGCTCACGGTAGCGGCTCCCGAGCTCGTGGAACAGCGCCTGCTTCGGGTACGGCCTGTAGTCCTCCAGCTTCGTGAGCTTGGCCTGCTCCTGCTTGGCCACGTTCACGCGCTGGAGCAGCGCCTGTAGCTCGTCGTCGGTGAGCGTGCGGAAATCAACCATCCGTCTTCGGCCCCTCGGCCCACACCATGATCGGCGGGTGGTTCACGCCAAGCACTCGCAAGTACACCGCACCCCCCGCATTAAGCGCTTGTAGCTCTCCCGGCGTCGGCTCCCACGCCGTCACCATCGTGTGAACTGCACCGTTGACATTACAGTTCGCAATCTCGTCTCGGACGGGAAGCCCCAAGTACCCTTGAGACTTTCCAAGCACGCGGGTAAATCCTTCTATCATCTTGATGATCATAGGCTTTGCTCCCGCAACCAGTCGGCCACTAGCTTCGCATAGCCGGCGATGTCGTCCCAGTGTTCGACCGCCAAGGGGTCGCCCGAGGCGATCCGCGCCAACTTGACGCAAATCATTTCGCGGCCGTGGCGCACGACCGGAGGCTCAACGATCCTGGCCCGTGTCATGTCTTGCAAGTTGCTGGCGCGCTCAGCCGTCAGGTCGAAGCTGCCATGGGTCTTTCCCTTCTCGGCCACGAGTTCC
The DNA here is from genome assembly GCA_016716635.1 of Micropruina sp. GTDB lineage: Bacteria > Actinomycetota > Actinomycetes > Propionibacteriales > Propionibacteriaceae > JADJVZ01. The sequence continues at coordinate 2,056 of JADJVZ010000008.1, read as the reverse complement.
GCCGTATCCATCAATCCCACTCCACGCTGCCGGGCAGGATCAGCGACGACGACGGCTCTTCGAGATCGACCTTCAGCATGATCGGGTGTTCGCGGTGCGGCTTGTGGACGCCGACCTTCGTGGCCTCATTGACGCACGCCAGCAGCGCGTTCCACGCGGCGGCGAACTCGATCTTGTGCTCGGGGGAGCCCGCCGGCATCGGCGGCATGACCCCGTGCCCGAGGCCCATCCACTCGACGATCCGGTCGACCGGCTTCAGCTCCATGCGCCGGTACTCGTTGTTGGCGTCGACGTACCGCTCCAGCGCCTCCTGCATCCCGTGCTTGACGCCGAGATCGCTCGTGACCTTGGCGATTTCGGCGGCCAGGTGCGGCAGCGACCCGGAGCGCAGGCTGCGCACGATCTGCCGCGCCTTGCGCGCGTCGGCGGCGTGCGTCGCCTCGACGCGATCCTTGCGATCGATGACGCGCCCTTCGGGCTTCTTCACGCGCGGGTCCGCCCGCATGGTCTTCAGGATGTCGTTCACTGCACCGTCTCCTTCACTCGCGCCGCCGCGCCGGACAGTCCGGCCCGCTCCAGCTCTTCAGCGACCTGCCGGCGAGCCATTCGGTGTTCGTTGGCGATGATGACGCGGAACTTGACAGACGCGGCGTACACGTCGTCGATACCCGCGTCCGGGAAGCTCTGTCTGAGCATGGCGAACACCGTGTCCGCCGTATCTTCGGCCGTCAATCCCATTGGTACTCTCCTGCTGGCGTTTCGCTCTCGACATCTGCTTCCATGTCGACGACCTTCGTGAGGCCGGTCGACAGGTGCATCGGGTGCCCGGACTTCGCGCTTCCGATCGCGCTGTCCGGCTCGGTCGCCATGTGGAACGCGTTGGCCGTGTCGCGCACCATGTCGACGATGTCGACCGGCGGATCGTAATCGAGCGGGCGCGCGCTGGCGATCTCCTGCGCCTCATCCTGCCGGCGCTTCAGCTCTTCGGAGATCGCGGCGAGCAGCGCGTCTGCGGTCTCGGCGTCCATGACGTTGCTGGTCGTCGAGACGTTCGCCTCGATCTGCTTCGGAATGAACGTCGCCCCGATGAACTTGATGAACTGCCCCGGGGCCTTCGTCGCAAACGCGACCATCGCGTCACGGCCCTCCTGAATGAACACTTCGCGCGCCGCCTTCGTCAGACGAAATGCGAGATCGCTCTGCGCCTGCCGCACGCCCATGCGCGCCGGCACCCACGCCGGCATGTCCGCCCGCCCGGCCGAAATCCGCGCGAGCATGTGGATTTCGGACACGATCTGCGCGTTGTGCATCCGCGCCCGCACACCCCCGTTCACGATCCACCGAGGATGGTCCGGGTAGTCCCGGCAGATCATCACCTTTCGTTCGCGATCGTCGAACCAATCCCGCGTGTCGTCCTTGATGAACGCTTCGCCCTGCTGAACGGCGCGCGGCACGAAGTGCCACAGCCGGCTGTCTTCGGGCGGCAGAACGCCAGCGGGGAGCGGAGGCGGCAGCTTCCCGGCCCCACTCCCGAGCGGCCCCGGTAGCGATCTGGCTAGTCCCGGATCGGAGCCCTTACGCGGCACACCTTCCTCCGTGAGTTGTCGCGGGCCGCAGGAGGCGTCTTTCCCACACCGCTTCCGCCCCTGAGCTGTCCGACGACGCGGCTTGCCGGGGTCCGGCTGCGGCCCTGCGCATAAGACGCACGGCTCGCTGTAGCGTGTCAAGGGGAAAAGACGCGACAACGGTTCGGCCGGTTCGTGCATCTTAGTTTGCTGATTTTGGCGGAGAAAAGAGAACTAAAGTTTACAGGTTCAGATGGACCCGAAAACTGCGGACTTGGACCCGCGCGGCGGTGTCGGAGGCCCGTGGGGGCTCCCCTCCCCCTCGATCCTGGATTTGTCAACTCCGCGTTTTCGCATGGGTTTTGCGAGCGCGCGGCCCGGCAAAGCACCTAAGCCACTGACGCACAAGGCGTTTCCTGCGGGGCATAACAGTGAATTTCAGTTTGCATATCTGCTAAGTCATTGATTTCATTGAACTGTTGTCATATGCC
>JADJVZ010000007.1 GCA_016716635.1 Micropruina sp. | reverse complement strand
ATCTGCATGTCAGACCTGGATCCGCGTCAGGAGCCACTGGCAGGATTCAGGTCACCATCGGCCACGACCTCCATGCGCTCCGGGACGTACGGCCCGGCTTCAGATGCGGGCGTGATATTCGACGCGGCGGTGATGCCAAGGGCGACGCCGAGACCCACCCACAGGTCGATTTCAGCAGTGCCCGTCCAGCCCTGCGCCTTGGTGTACAGCAGCACCGGACCGAGGGTGGCGTAGACGAGGTACAGCCAGAGCCGGACCTTGGCAGGGATTGCTTGCAGCGGATTCGTCATGATTCCTCCATGGCGTAGAAAGCTGACGCGCATCTCGGGATCGGTGCGCGGGATTGGTGGTCCGGGACAGACGGGAATGTGCTGGTCCCGGGCGAGGGTGGCTGAGGTCTCGTCGCCGAGTGGTGTCCGCCAGCCGCAGCGGCAGCACGTCCACCACCAGCGGATGGGCATTGCTACGTCTTGAGGTCGTCGATCTGGTCTTGGAGTCGGGCGCGGCCTTCAGCGGCCTCGTCGCGGTCCCTGTCGTCCCGCTTGCGTAGATCGCGGATGTCCTCCACGATGCCGCCGACATCCTTGCGGGTCTCGGATTGGAGCATCCCGAGCTGCTGGAGGGGCGTGGGCTTGAGACGCCTGGGACTGCTCGATGCGATTCAAGGCGTCCTTGACGGATGACCCGCCATTGGGTGAGCTGAGACGTGTGGACCGCCGCGAGCGCGTCCGCATTTTGGTCAGCGCTCGCCTGCATGGCCTTGACCGCGTCAGACGAGCGCTTGATCCAGACGCCACCCACTGCGGCGATCACGACCGCTGCAGCCGTGCCGATGGCGGAGATGATGTCATCCCACTGATCCGGAGGCACTTCAAGCCACCAGCATCAGTGGGTATTCAGGTAGGTCTGCCATGCGGCGACCGTCTGGGCATCGAGGCGTCCGGTGAGGGAAGCGCCCACAAGGACCTGGAGCGCGGCGATGGTCTTCGGTCCGGCCTGGCCATCCACCTCCAAGAGGGGAGGATTCGGGTCCAGCGCATTGATCGCGGCTTGCACCGACGCCCATGCAGCCGTCGAGAGCGTACGGCGTCCGCTGAGGGGGCATCCGGACCATTGCTCGATCCGGGAGACCGTCTTCGGCCCAAGGTCGTGATCCACCACGAGGCGAATCCGAGGATCGCCAGGGAGGGACTGCAGGTCGGGGGCTGGACGCGACGGGGCGGGCCCGGCGGCGCCGATCTCGTCAGCCGGGGGCCGCAGGATGTAAGTCCAGCCACCCGGACGCACATACCAGGGGCGGTAGCGGATCTCGCGGCCGGTCTGATTGCCAGCCTGACCACCTGAGGAGCGCCCCCGCTCGTCATTCTCAGCAGAGAGCATCCGCTCGTAGTCGCGCACGTAGACCACGTGATGGCCGGGCGTCACCAGGGAGTCGCCAGGACGCACATCATCCAAAGAGGTGAAGGGGAAGACGGAGAAGCCCGCAGCCCGTGCCCTCTGGGTGATATTGCCCGTGAAGAAGGTGCCGGAGAGGTCGATCGGGTAGCCGCCCATTTTGATGATCGCGCCGTCGGTCGAGGAGCAATCACCCTCGCCTCCCTGGACGATCTGGCCATTCTGGTAGAAGCTCCACCGCTGGCCCTGGTCGTAGCCAATATCGCCATACGCAATCGCGTCGGCGGCGGCGTTCATTTGCGCGATGGTCATTCGGGGAGCCCTTCCGTGCCTTCGATGGTGGGGTCAGCGTCGGCGGGGTCGAGGACGATCAGCTGATCGTCCGGGACCTCTACGGGCGGCTGGATCGGTGCGTCAGTCATGGCCGGTCCTATCGGGTGATGGTGAAGGAATCGCGAAGAGCGCCGCCCGAGGTGACGACCTCATTGACGACGAGCCGGCCTGCGCTGGCGTCGACCTGCAAGAAGCCGAAAGAATTGGGCAGGAAATTGGTGCCGGACGCCGCTGCCACCCAGCCAGGTAGGCCGGTGATCGTGCGGTGGTCGTGGCCGCCATTGCCGATGGTCGCGAAGACCGTGCCAGCGCCCTGCGGGAAGATCCCGCTCCGGGTGGCGACGACGGGACTCGTCACGGTCCCGGTCAGCGGGAAAGACCGGCTGTATTTGTGATCGTGGCCGGTGATTACAAGATCGACCTTGAGCTTGATCATGAGATTGCTGAGCTGGGGACTCGACGCGCAGCCGTGCAGGCCGATGGTCGGGCAGGGCTTGTGGTAGGCCACGATGATCCACTGCCCGGCGGCTTTGCCCTCGGCGATCTTGGCCTTGAGCCATGCCTGCTCAGGGGTGCTGTCCGCATAGGTCCGCTTCGGGCTGAGGTCGATCGCGGGATCGATCATGACCAGACGCACGGGACCTTGATCGATGACGTACTGCCGGGCGTAGTCGCCAGCGCTCACAGCAGCACGATTCGGCAGGCACTGGGCATAGGTACCGAGACCGCCCTTGGTGACGTCCTCATGATTCCCGGCGAGGATCTCGACCGGGCCGCTGAAAAGGCCCTTGACGAAATCGCAGTACTGGCGCTCGCGGCCGGGGTCGTAGCCCAGGTCGCCGACGATCGCGGCGAAATCCGGGCTTGCGGCGGCGATACCCTTCCACACGCCGGTGGCGGTGCCATTGCCATTGGAGGCGTCGTAGCCGCCGTCAGCGGTGAAAGCGATGCGTGCCGATCCCGACGCGGGAGGCGTGACTGGCATGGCGGTCTCGGTCGGGGTAGCAGTCGCAGTCGGGCTTGCGGTGGGCTCAGTAGGCCCATCGGCGACGAGCCACAGCCGGAAAGCCTCGACCAGAAGGGACCGTCCCGTGGTGCCGCACACCCCGCCGTCACCGACACGGATGGTGCCAGCGCCGGGCACGATGGCCTCACACTCGACGTGATAGCCGGGGATCATGGAGACTGCCTTGATGGCTTCGAGGCGCAGTGACCGGCCCGTCGTGCCAGCGACACCATCGGGGGTCACGGGGGCCATCCATCCGACATTCTGCACGTGCGCTTGGAGCTGGATGTCGCGGGAGACCTGCAGCGCCTCGACGCGCAGGCCGGAGCCAGGAAGCCCAGCGATATCACCCACCAGAGACGGGTCCGTGGTGGGCAGCCATCCCACATTTTGGACGTGCGCCCGGTAGATCGGGATGCCTGGTGCAGCGGTCGCGACGGTGGCCGTCAAGCCTCCGGCGATGAGGGCGAGGACCACAAAAAAGGGTCGCAAAAATCGACGCATGAGCGTCTCCTGTCGGTAGTGGGCTAGAGGGTGGCGAGCCAGTTGAAGGTGACCGTCCACCCGGCGGTGGGGGTCTTACCTGACACGGAAATAAGAGAAATGGAAGCCGCCGTAGCCGACGACGCGGAGGCAGTCACGAGCCCGAAGACCTGCCAGTCGAAGCCCGGCCCGGAGGCGGTCATGATCTGGGCGAAGACCTTGGGGGAAGCAGGGAAATAGCCTGCCGGGAAGGTGATCCCCACGCTGTTGATGGCCGTCGCTGCCAGGGTCATCGTCACCGTCCCGGTGAGCTGGGGACGCGGGCCGAGGATCAGCCGCACCGGCAGGGCGGTCCACACGGCGACCCGCTGCCCGACCGTCACCGGCACCAGGGACGGCACGTCCATATTGAGGGGGTCGGTCGCACCGTCGAGACGTATCCGCACCGGGGAGGCTTGGGTGACCGTCGCCCACTCGATCCGGCCGGAGGTGGAGGCTTTCAGCTCGGCGACATCGCGGGCCAACCCGTCGAGGCTCATTCGTGCACCTCCCACAGGGTGGCTTTCACCATCAAGCCGGGCGTCAAATCCATACTGGTCTTGTTGTAGGCCCAGCGGCCAGCACCCGCACGGGCGAAGCGCACCGCGCTGCCGAGACGAATCTCCGGCTGCCATGCGTGGGAGATCTCCACCTGGGATGCCACATCGGACTTGTCCAGCAGGGCTCGCATCACAGCTGCGTCCAGGGTGGTCTGGTTGGCGGCCTCCAAGTCGCGGAGGGGCTCGCCATCGATCCATCGACCAAGGGCCCGCCGCGAATACGGGGACGAGTCCGGTAGTGCCTGGGTTGAAGTGAGGGGCGTTTTGTCGCCGTCGACCCGCTGGATGCCGGTGAGCCGGTTGGGGACCTGCCAGTCATCCCGCGAGATCGACCAGTCGGCCTGGTGGATGGCCGTCTGGCCGGGGTGAAGGTGAAAGCGATCGGACGCTGAGCGGGTAGCACGTAGGGGCGATCTGCCAGATACCCCAGTCATCCACATGCAGCGACCAATAGCCGACCGCGCTCAGAATGTCGTTGCACACCTTGGTTTCGGTGGTGCCCGCATCCCACGACAGGGCAGCCGCCAAAGTCGCCGACGATGGCACCACAGAGACGGCCGTCTCACCCAAAGCCGCCAGCCGGGCCACCACCGTGGACACGGCAGGAGTACCCACCGGAAGCGCGAGCGGCTGCGTCAGGCGCGACTCCGCGGTGACCAAAGTCCGGTCAAAGAGCTGCACCGACACCGAGATGGAGCCCGGCTTGCGGACAAGCCTGGGTGCCCGGCAGTAGAGGGTGCCCAGCGGCCACTCGCCCTGGTCCTGAACCACATACATGGGTCGGATCAGACTGTGACGCCAGTCCGGCATCAGATCGTCATCCCCAGACCAGGACAGGGTGCCACCCGTACGGATCGAATCGAAGATTGAGCCCTCGAGGGAGCATGACACCTGACCGGCCATCGTGCCCAGATCGGCCAATCCCAGCGACAGCACGTCGTACCGGAGACGCTCACGTCGCGATGCGGGGAGGGTCACAGTTCAGGGCCTTCGGTGACCCGGAATGCCAGCGTCACATCGGAGGCGTACACCCAGGACACGGATTCGGCTGCTTCGGTGAGGACCCCAAAAAGGCGCCTGCCGGTGGCGTCACGCCAGCAGCACACGTCTTTGACATCGATGAACGTCTTGATTTCGGGCATGGTGGAGGTGACCCCTGGGCGTAGCACCGCATGGAAGTTCAGCGACCGGGCGGGGTTTTGTCCCGCATCCCAGGAGGGGACAGGATCAGGGCGGCCGTCGTATTGCCGTAGGACCAGGGACCCGTCCGAGTTTTGCTCGTCGATGAGGCCACCGGTGAAGTGCAGGCTCTGACTGCCGCGGGTGATCAGGATGGTGCACGCCGGGTCGGGAGTGATCGTGACGCTGGTGGTGGTGCGGGACGGTAGCGCCGATACGGCCGACACCTGGTAGGTGAGGGTGCCGAGGGGCGGCAGCCAGTCGGTGAAGGTTCCGTTGATGGGGCAGCGTCCGATGAGGGCACCGCCGCGGCGCACCTCGTTGTAAATGGCGGGAGGGGTGCTGGCCGGGTTGGTGACCGTCAGGGTGCAGGAGGCGACGTTGGCATCCCATGCGGTGGTGACGGTGGGCGCTGCGGGGCGGGCAAGTTCGACGGTGAAGGCGCGCACGATCTCCACCGACCACACCGGGGAGGTGATCGATTTCACCCGGACGCCGATCCGGTAGCCGGTGGCATCCTCCAAAGTGGGGGGCCATCCGGGGGGTAGACGACATGATCGGACGCCCGTCGGCGGCGTACAGCACGTACGTGATCGCGAACCAGGTGCCCGCCACGTCAGCGCCGGGGGTGACCTCGGTCCATGTGCCACCCTCAACGGGGGCCGTGACGGTGGGCACCGGCGCCGTGCCTGTCTCGAAGATCGCGGTAGCAGACCAGGATGACGGCGCGACCGCCGTGCTCGCGGCGTAGGTGCGGACCCGCCACTCGTAGGTGCGTCCGGTGACCCAAGTCCCCGCCGCCCATGTGGCTGAGGGTGTGAGGACCGCTTGATACCCGTGGACAGCCAGGCAGTGGGCGTGCCCCGGAGTAGTAGCGGGTCTGGATTTCGTACCGGCCCTGCCCTGAGCCGTCCGCGCCGGGATGCAACACCCAGGTCCATGTGGATGCGGCGGCAGGGTCAAAGTCGGCGGCGATCAGGCCGGTCGGCGCGAGGTGTGACGTGGATGCGGGGATGGCGACCGTGTTCGACCACGCGGAGACCAGCCCACCCTCACCGAGGTTCGCGGCCCGGAAGTACGCGACGGCGTCCGTGGGGGTGACCACCTGCCACGACGACGACGGCCGGGCAGGGGCGAGGGTATCCACGGTCATCCACGTGATGCCGTCCGTGGATGACTGGACGCGCATCGCCGTCGCCGTCACCGAAAGGTTCTGGCAGGTGAAGGTCAGCAGGTCATCCACGTAGGCGTTGGAGGACCGGACGACCGCCAGCCCGGATGGAGCGCCTGGTGAGGTCCACAGCCACACGGGCGCAGACCAGTCAGAGAAGCCGTCGACGCCCTCGGAGCGGACCCGGTAGCCGTACTGGGTGTCCTGGATCTGATCGACCCACCGGTAGGACGCTACGAGCCCGAGTTGGGTGCGCACCCACGTCATGCCACCATCCCAGGTGCGCTGCACCGACACGGATAGGGTGCCCGCCGGAATGATCCACGACAGCGTCGCCACATGATCCGGGTAGGTCGCATCCTTGACGACGGTCACACTCGTAGGAATAGCGGGCATCAGACGAGCACCCCCCTACGGGCAGAAGCGGAAGCGGAAGCGGTGGCGTCAGAAATAGCGCCCCGTGCGATGCCCCGCATGGTGCCGAGCAGCACCCCGTCGGTGTCGTACAGGTTGAAAACGGACGGCTGTGCGGTGCCCATCCCCCCTGCGGCTGCGGGGGCGGCATTCACGCCGCCGTTGCTGTAGGGGATGGCTTGCCCGAGCCGGCGTCCGGTTTCTTTCCAGATTTCGACCGAGCGGGTCCGCTTCGACTCGGCAAGCGGAATGTACGACTCGCCGCCGGTTTCTTCCTCGGCCCACACACGCCACGCGCCAGCAGGCGCGATCTGCGCCACATGGTTCTCCCGCATGCCGCCGCCTGCGTAAAACTCGAAGATTCCACCGTTGGCGGCGTTCTGGACGAGCCCGCCCATGGTCGAGTTACCGACGGTGACCAGACGCGTGGTGATCGTCACAACCTTGTCCCGGATGGACGCCAACCCGGCCTTCGCGGCATCAATACCGGCCAGCTCGGCCACCGTACGGATCGCAGCAACCTTCTCCGGAGGAATATTCCCCAAGGTCTTAATGAAGTCGTCCACCTCCGCCTTGGACGGGCGGGCGCCAGGCGCCAACACCTGCGTTTCCGCGACACTAGGGATGGCCAGCGCGGCGGCCTTCATGGCGTCCGCCTCAGCCTTCGACACTGCCGCTCCGGGGGTGGAGAACGTGGGCGCTACCTCGCCCGGGATCGCCAGCAAACCAGCCGTATAAAGCTCGGCAGCGTCCCGCGACTTAAGGGCCTTCGCCGCGGACTGCACAAGTTCCTCCCGCATGCCTGCGGTCTTCTCGGTGATCGTCTGTGTGGACGCCCCCGCATCCTTCAGCTTCTGGGCGTAAGCGTTGATGGCCTCCGCGCCGGTTCGTAGGAACTGGTCGTTTTCCCGGCCAGCTTCGGTGGTCAGGTTCGCGCCAGCCCCAGCCTTGACGCCCTTCTTGGTGTCCGCGAGTGAGGAGCGGGCGCCCGATTCGGTGCCAGCCAGTCCGCCGACAATGTTCGCGTAGTCGGTCATGGACTTGGCGGCAGCGATCGCCGCCAACTTCACCCCAAGGAGGCCCTTTTGCTGCTCGGTGAGGTTCGCGGACATCCCAGACCCGGCAGAGGTTGCGGCCTGGATCGCGGCAGGCACCTTGCCGCCCATCCAGTCGGTGTAGTCCTGCTCGGACAGGTTCACCTTCATCTGATCGGCGACCGACTGCAACTGGCCTTTGTACTGGGGGAACAGGCTGTTGAGTTCCTGCACGGAAATGCCGTACTTGGATGCGGCGCCCGACAGTTGCTGGAAAACCTGCGCGGCCTTGTCACCCGAACCGGTGGCCGACAGGTTGTTCAAAGCCTTGTCAAGTTCACCCATTTGGGTTTTCACCATGGCCACCGCCGACGCGGATCCGTTGACCCAATCCAAGATCCCCGAGGGGGCACCGCCTTGGATCTTCAGAGTGGCCATCGCCTGCTCAAGGCCATGGACTTCCTGGTGAGGACACCGGCCTTGAAGTTGAAGACCTTGTTTAGATCCACGCTCTTACCGGACGCCAGCCCGGCGATCGTGTGTGCCAGGTCGTTAGTGACCGTGATTTGGCGTTTCGCTTCATCGGCGGCGGCACCCTGGGCGACCTTCAACGCGATCATCGCGACCGCAGCAACACCGGCAGCGATACCAGCGTTACGGAGCGACCCGGCCAGTTTCGGATGCTCAGCGATGAGCTTCACGTACGAGCCATAAAGTTCGGTGCCTGCGGTGACGGCTTTGATCATCCCGCCGCCGATGAGAAGAGCCCCGGCAGCGACAGCAGCACCGGTGCCGATGAAGGCTTGCATGGGGCCGGGGAGGCGCCCGAAGCTTTGCGCCATGTTCGTGGCCCCGTTGGCAACATCGGCCACCACGGGCAGGAATGTGGCCCCGAAGCTGATTCCGGCGTCTTTGACGTTGTTCAGGGCGACAGCGACTTTCGCCGAGGCTGTGTTTTGCCGGGCGGCGTACGCGTCAAGAAGGGCCGTACCGTCCCGCATGCCCGTGTTGGCGACCTGCAACTGCTCGGCCAGGAGACCACCCGACAAGGCAAGACGCTTAAACGTGTCCGCGCCACGGATACCGTCGATGCCGATGGCGGACAGGACCGCATCAACATCCCCGCCTTGCTTTTGGAGCTTCCCCAGCCCCTCAATGAAGGCCGTAGTGGCCCCAGCAGCGTCCTGCTCGAACGCCTTCTTGAAATCGACACCGGCCACAGCCGACAAGGTTTTGAGACCGTCGCCACCCTCGCGCACCGCAGCCGAGATCTTGATCAGCCCTTGCGACATTGCGGTGCCGCCAGCCTCCACCTCAACACCAGTAGAGGCGATCGCTGACGCGAACCCCATCACCTGAGACTCAGACATGCCCATCTGGCGACCGGCGGCGGCGATCCGCTGCGACAACTGCACGATCTGCGCCTCAGTCGACGCCCCGTTGTTCCCCAACGCCACCAGAGTGGCACCCATCCGGCCCACCATCGACGGGGCGGTACCCATGATCGTCATCAACTGAGCCAACGACGTGGCGGCCTGATCAGCCGACAGGTTCGTGGTCTCGCCGAGCATCAACATGGTTTTCGTGAACCCAGCGATGTCCTGCGTTTTCACACCAAGGGCACCAGCCGACTCAGCAACCTGAGCGATCTCCTCATGCGAAGTGGCCATCTCGCGGGCCAAACCACGCAGATCCCCCTCAAGTGCTTTCAGGCCCGGATCGGTGAGCCCAACCGTTTTCGCCACACCGGCGAACGCCTTCTCCCAATCCATCGCGGCCTTGGTGCTGAGAGCCAGCCCGCCGGCGATCGCAGCACCACCGATGAGCATCCCGTTCGAGACGGTTTTCCATTCCTGCTCATGGGCCTTCACCGACTTCGACGCCTTGTCGATGCCGTCAGTGATCTTCTTGCCGGTGTCCTGCGCGACCGTGGCCGCCTTCGTCATCCCCGCAACGAACCCGGAAACTTGGGCGTCGAGGATGGCGCGCACTGTGCGATCGGACATCAGCCACCCCCGTTCAGATCAAGGTCAGGTTTTTGGGGGTGGTGGCTTCGCGGGCTTTCGCCTCAGCGAACGTCAGCGGCTCGGGCACCAGCAGGGTCCCCGGTAGCGGATCCGGATGTGACTGCTTGTATTTGTCGAGGGTGTTGCACTGGTCGCAGCGTTGCTCGTGGATCGCGTACACGTGATCGTGGGCGGTGGTTTCATCCAGGTACCCGCCACACGAGGGACAGCGACCCTGTTCGTTGGTCAGGTGGGTGAGGATCATCGCCCGGTCGAGGTCGTCCCATTCGGGGTGCTTGACGGTGACCGTGCCGCCCTCACGCGGATGGTAGGTGCGGGTGACTGGCTCCCAACCCGCCCAACGCCTGGGCGAAACACCGAGACGTAGGCAGGCGTCGAGTTCTAGCCGGACTTGGTTTTCACGGAGTTCCGCCTGTCGAAAGGGGTCGCTACCGTTGTCCGGTTGTACGCGACCACCGCCGATCCGATGGTGTCCATGTCGCCATGCGACAGGGTCGCCGACGCCAGGGTGTCCCAATCGATGTCGATGGGTTCGGCGTCGATATCCTCAGCTCCCACGAATGATGTGCCAATCAGCGACGGGATCCAGACCCCAACGTTGAGGCCGCCCTCTTCCTTGTCGGTGGCCTTGTCGAGCAGGGCGTTGTATTCGTCGGTGTTGAGTCGGCGGAACACCAAAACCAGGGTTGCGTCCTCGGTGGCGTCCTCAGCGGCAGCCAGTGCCGCGGCAGCGTCCGCGACGGCCTTGGTCGCGTCCGTGACAGCCTTCGGGGGGCCTGCGGTGAGCCGCACGTCACCGTCGGCGTAGGTGGTGTCGTCAACGGTCAGCGCGGCAAGCCGGGACTCCGCGGTGGCCAGGGCTTGGCGGGCTTCGGTGACGGCATCCGCGGCCTGACCGTCGAGGATCAGCGAGTAGCGGAGACGGCCTTCCTTGATGCGGTCAAGGGCGAGGCGGCGCAGGGAATCAAGTTTCGACATGGCGAGGGTCCTTCAAAGTTGTGGGGCGAGGTTTGTGGCGAGGTTGAGGGTTTTGGGGGTGGGGGATGTTCGGGGCCCTCGCCTGGCATGCCCGAACACCCCCCACGACAGGGGTTAGGCGACGACGGCCTTATCCAGGTAGCGGGCACCCGACACGAAGGGCTTGATGGACGTCTTGAACTTCTCCCCATCAGAACCAGCAGTGATCGCCACCCGGTTCCGCTCACCGAGCGTCACCGTGTAGATGTCAACGAACTGCCCCGCCGCGAACGCCTGCGCATGCGGCATGCCACGACGATCCACCAAAAAGCCCTTTGCGCGGGGCGCCAGCGCCGAGTAGGCGGCGTACGCGGTGGTGTTCGTCGGCATCTGCGGGTCGTACACGAGCTCGATCGCGGAGATCGTGATCTTGTTCCGGCCCGGGTTTTCGAGCTCGTCCACCGAGCAAAGCCGGAGATCCTGCGAGGACCCCTGGTCGCCGTTCGGGGCGAACGAGTTGATCGCGCATTGGATCGGGGTTCCGGCGTTCAGTTCAGCGACAGTGGCGCCGGTGGCGGGGTTCGCGATCGCGGGAACCCAGTAGACGGATTCGGCGCCGAGGGTGGCGACGCCGTCCGGGATGGTGATGGTCATAGGGTTTGCCTCCTTCAGGCGTTGTCAGCCGTCGGCGGTTCGCCGTCGGTGGTTTCGGTGACGGCGAGGACATCCGGGGCGGGATCGATGGCGGGGCCGGGCTCAGACACCGGGATGGTGTCGCCGGGCTGGTGGCGGTGTTTCGGGGGGAGTGGTGCCCCGGTGATGTCGGTGGCCGGAAGGTCGAGGATCCGAAGATCGTCGGTAGCTTCGGCGGCGGCGCGGATCACCGTGTACCGGTGTCCGGTGATCTTGTGTTCGGCGCGGACGAGTTCGGCCGGATCGGCTGGGATCTCGTCGGGTGTCAGGTCGGGGGTGATGCGGGCAGCGCGGGCCATGGTGTCTCCTTAGACGGTTTCAAAGAGGGTCAGGGTCGTCCGGTAGACGAGCGTTTGGGAATGGCGGACGTCCTCGGCAGGGCCGTCGGTGAGCACCGGGCCGGTCTGGATTTCGACCAGTGGGGTGGAGGCAGGGAAGCCGAGAGGACGCCACATGCGGTAGGCGCCACGCACCAGCGCGACCGCGTCACGGAGGCCCTCACGGGTCCCGGCGCACACGACGGCACGACCGGTCCACGGGAAGCTGGCCCCGTCACCCGAAAGCCGCTCGAGGGGTATGGGGCCGATCTCCTCAAAGAGCGCCACATAGCGGACCATCGGGGTCACCGGGGCAGACCCGTCGAAAGCCGACAGGCCAAGCGGGCGGACCCGGGCAAGCATGCTGTCCACCACCGGCTGGGTGTCCCGGATGGCGGTGGTCACAGGACGTCTCCGGCGATGTCTTCCATGGCCTTCAAGAAGGGGCCCTCAACCGCGTCGGTAGCTGGTCCCATGAACGGGTGCGGGGGCATCCGGGACGTGCCGTACTCCTGATATGGCGCGTAGGTGGCTGTGGGGCCAACCTCTGCGTGCAGGGCGCCCATGATGTCCACGCCGATCGAGTTCTTCATGAACCCGGTGTCCACTGCGGCGCGCGCTTTGGCGCCCGCTTCCAGGTCGAACGCCGATTTGCGGACCACCGTCGACGCTTTGCGGGTGGCGCCGGCAGAAGCCTTACCGAGGTCCACGGAGAGCCGGTTGAGCTCGGAAACGTCGATCGAGAACATGACGAACACACCCCCTCTCGCGGTTCGGGTTGGGGGTGTCTTGCGGTGAGGCAGGGAGGGTCTCAGGGGAACGGAAAGGAACCTGACCGTGCCAAAGGTCGCGTTACCCGCGACGGCGTTCCCCTACCCAGCCTTCGATGCGAACAGATGGTTTCTTCATCGGCACGGTTTTGCTGACGTTGACCCCACCGCAAGAAGTTGTTTGGTCAGGCCTCGTTTTCGAAGGCTGTGAAATGGCGGGCAGTCAACCCGACCGTGTTCAAATCCCGGCCTGTGATGACGAACACACGGCCCACCATGGCCGGGTCGTTCGGGTCCTGGTCGACGGTGACCACCAGGTCAGGGACAAGACTGGTGACCGTCGCGGGCACGGTTCCCCAGTAGGTGGCGAGGATCAAATCTTGGGTGCCCGCAGTGGTTTGCCGAGACTGGGTGCGGTTCTCCTGGATTTGCCCAGGGCCCCGATAGACCAGCGCGCCAGGGGTTTTCGTTTCGCCCGTCGCCTTATCAAAGGACAAGATCGACGGTTCACGGATCGTCAGGAAGCACCCGACCGAAATGAAGTCATTCAAGATCGGGCGATGCCGGGCAGCCCATCCGGACGGCATCGCGCGCAGGTTCACCACGAGTGCAGACGTTCGGTGAGTTCAGGGACACGAGGGCAAGCGGGTTGAAGGTCCACAACCTGGAAGCCGTACGCGTCCTCCACGTCCGCCTTCTCGGCGCGGACCTGGGCCCGCAGTAGCGCAGCACCGTCGCGGAGCGCTTTCGCCACCGCCGGACCGTCCGTGGACAGGTCCTGGGTGACGATCTTCTTCGACAGCAGCGCCTCAACGTTGGCGATCGTGTCCAACGCTGCCGCGGCGGCCATCCGGGTATCTGCAGGGCTGTTGGTGACGAACAGCCCAACTTCCACATCCGACAGGATGTAGTTCAGGTTGTCCGTGTCCCCGATGAGGAGCCGCACATAAGCGACAGCGGAAGCAAGTTCCTCAGGCGTCATCATGGCGGCCCCCCATCAGGTGTTCAGTTGTGTCTGGGCTCAGACGGCTCAGGAGCCGTACGAGACGGCCGTGAACGTCGGATCGCCAACCTGATGTCCGACGATGTGACGGGCGCGGTAGTCGATCGAGTCGATCTCGTACGAACCCTCCATCGGGGAGATCGCCCCGCCACCCACACGGGTGCCCTGGTTGTTCCGAACCCGCAGATCCGGCTTCTCGTAGCCGCGCAGGAACGCCGCGAACGACGCCGGCCGGATCTGACCCGTCTTGGGAAGCACGAACCAAGTCGTGGCCGCCTTCGTGTGCGTGTTGATCACGTCCAGCATCGGCTCCTCCACGAAATCAACAACCTTCAGGTAGTTGTCGTAGGTGTTCTTGGTCGTCCCGTTGGTGACCTCGATCTGCCGCAGGTTCTTGATCCGGTTCGCCTGCATGGTCAGCGACCGCGGGTGAACGATCTGCAGCGGGGGTGCGGCCTGCAGCCGTCCACGCTTCGACTTCTTCGCCATCAGGCTGTCGATCAGCGTGTCGATGTTCTCGGCGGTCATCGGCAACGCCAGCGGGGCGTTCTCGTTGCCCGACTTGAAGAAGTCGGTGTTCAGGTCCGAGGCCAGGTTCGTGTCCGCGTCGACCTTCAGCAGGTTCGACAGGGCGTTGATCGACTCGGTTTCACCAGCGGCACGCGCCAGCTTCCCGGGCATGTCCTGGATCTCGCCGATGGCCTCGTTGTTGATCTGCGCCTCGAAGCTGATCCCGTCCACCAGGCCATACTTCACGACGTTGATCCACCACTGATCGAAGCCGTTGCCGCCGGCCTTCTGGTACTCGGTGAGCTCGGGGACGAGCATCAGGCCGAGGATCTTCGACCACTTGTCCAGCAGGCGGGCCGGACGGAAGTCGGAGACCGGGATGACGTCGGTGTACTGGCGCCACACGGACGGCAGTTCGGCGTAGGCCGCCATCAGCCGCGTGTCGATCGCCGCAAACGCGGCCATCGTGAAGTCCGAGGAGGAGAACGCCTCCGCGACTTGCTGCCGGGTGACCCGGTTCTCGCTCATGCGAACAAGGAAGTCGTTCGCCTGGTCGATCTGGGACTCGGTGACGTTCCACCGTCGGGGGGATGCGAAGCCAGCGAACTCGTTGACGCTGTTCGCGGTTTCGGCCGCCGACTCGTTGAGGGTCAGGATGGTCATGTGCGTGCCTCCTCAGGTCACTTCGTGATGGGGGTGATGGTGACAACGCACGACCAGGAGCCGTCCCCGTTGTCGGTGGGCGCCGAGTCCTCGACCGCACCCCACAGGGACAGGGATCCTGCGGTGACGGTGAGCTTCGGGGTTGCGGCAGGGTCCCAGTAGACGCCAGCGCCGTAGGCGGGCTTCGCAGCGGCCTTGACGTTGACACGGTGGGATCCGCCGGCCTTCGTCGAGGCGTTGCCGTGCTTGTTCCCGCCACCAAGGTTGTAGGCGGTGTTGACGGTGCCGTCGGTGTTGAACGCGGCAACGTCCGTCTTGGCGGCGTCGGTGACGGCCACACAGTTGTGGAAGCCGATGCGCAGCGGGTCGCCGGACTTGGTGCCTGCAGGGACGGGACGGGAGATGGACTGCCCGACCGCGTAGATTTCGTTGGTGCTCATGGTTCAGTGACCTCCTACGTCACTTGTCCCACAGCGTCTTGGGACGCGTGGACTTGCCGGATTCGGTGATGGGGGTGGACGGGCCGAACCCGACCAGCGGGGCACCCTGGGGGCATGAGGCCCTTCAGGTAGTCCTCCTCGGCCTTGACCGCCTCAGTGATCGCGGTGTCAAGGTTGGCGTCGGCGGGGCCGGCCAGCACGACAGCGGTCACACGACCGACCATCGGGGCGGGCTTGCCTTCGCACGCCTTGACCACAGCGGCGGTCACGGTGACGCGGCGGGCCGTTTCGGCGATGGTGGCGTTGGCCTTGTCGCGGTCGGCTTGGGCGGCGGCCAGATCAGACTCCAGCGTGGCCACCCGGTTGGCGGTTACGCGCAGCTGCTCGAGCTCCGCGTCATCGATGGTGGCCATGTGGGCCTCCTCCTGGGTTGCTTCGGTTGCCCCGGCCTGCTGGACGGGGACGTATGTGGTGGTGGCAGTGACCTCGGTGGGTGTGCCGGTGAGGGTGATCGTCTTGTCGTCAGCGGCCACGGTGTAGCCCTGCTCGAACAGCCGTTCGGCGACGTAGAACCACACCAGGTGGGCGGTTTCGTCGTAGTCGCGGACACCAACCCAGATGTCGTTCGCCGGATCGGCGTACGTGTCGGTGATGGCCTTGTCCAACTGATCCCGACGGTCCCGGGCGGTCGCCTCGGTGACACCAGCGGATTCGAGGATCGCCAGGATTTGCCCGCCACGACCGGCACGCACCACGAAATCCACCGACTCCACACCTGTGAACCGGGTGACGGTGGGCAGCTTCTCCGGCGGGGTCGGGCGGGTCGCCTCAGCGAAAGCCGCAATGGAAACCCCGATCGCATCCTTCATCCCGGTCAGCACCGGCACGAACTGCGGGAACACATGTGCGGGTGCCTCCAAGGCTTCCGCGTCAGGGTTCCACACGGCATCCTCGAGCAGGGTTGCGGCAAGGTCGCGGATGGATCGTTCACCGAACTGGCCGCGGCGTTGCGGCCCCGCATGGTCGATGTACATGTGCGTGCCGGCGGGGAAGATCTTTTCAGCGGCAGCAGCTTCCAGGGCGGCTGCAGGGTAGATGGCGGATGAGCCCCGGCCGGCGTTGATGATGCGGATCAGGAACTTGCCCGACGTGGCGCCGTCGATCGCCTCGGCGACGCTGACGGACCATGTTTCGTGGAGCTTCAGCGGGTCCATGTGGTTCCCCTCCCGGTAAGGTGGCTGGGTGGATTGCGAGCATGCGTGGCGGCTGTCAGCGATGACGTTGAGCAGCGATGGCACGTTCGAGGAGTGGGTTTGCACCCGATGTGGTGCGGAGTCTGCGCATGCCCCGATCGGAGGGGCGCAAGAGTTCAGGCTGCGGGGCGAAGGGGCGCGACCGCGACCGAGTCCCGCCAGCCGTCGGTCTGCCGGGTCCGGATCATCTGATCCCAGGTGAGCCGTCCGGCGGCCCATTCGCGGTAGCGGGCGGGTCCCAGAATCTCGACCTGGACATCCTTGGGTTGCTGGTCGAACCAGTCACGTCCCGTCTGATAGACGGACACAGGTTCGGGGGCGTCAATGCCAAGCTCAGCCCACGTCCGGGTGACCGGAATGGCGGTGCACCGGCACGACTGATGCCCGTTCGGGCCGGGGGTGCCAGTCGGGAAGGTTTGGCCGTCCATGGCCAGGCAGGCAGGGCATGTGCGCGCGGACTTGTCCGACGACCACATCCACCCTTTGAGGACGTCCGCGTTCGCCTGCCTAGATTCGAGGGCTGACCGCCGGTAGGCGTCGAGCATTTCGGTGCGGGCAATGTTCTCGGCGCGCCAGCGGCCACCGTCGAATGCGCCACCGAGGCGCCGCAGCATTTGCGCGGCGACCGTCTTCGGGTTGTCGCCGACGATCACACCACGGATGAGCAGTTGCTTCATCACCGCTTGCTGATCGAAGGGGAGCAGTTTCGTGACGGCTTCCACCTGACCGGTGGTGCGCTTCACGATGCCGTCGGCGGCCTTCGGATCAATCCGATTCCAGTCAACAGCCAACCCGGGATCGAGTTGCGAAACTGCCAGTTTCCTTTCCCATTCCTCGGCGAGACCCATCAACGACGGCACGTCACGCAAGATCCGAACACCGGCCAGTTTCGACAGCTCGTCCAACTTGGCGGCTGTCATCTCCAACGCACGTCCGGCCCGCTTCACACGGCGGATCGCACCACGAGAAGGCCAAGACCCATCGCCCGCGGCCAGCAACTCGGTGATCGCCGCCGACCATTCGTCAGCGATCTCATCCCACGCCCGGCCCCAGGCTTGCACCAGATCACGGGTCGCAGCATCCACGGTCTGGTCGATCTGGATCCGCACCTTGCGTTGAGCCAAGACGGTCGCGGCAGTGAGGGCCATCAGGCAGCCTCAGCGTTCGGGTCACCCTTGCCGTGATCGGCGTAGCGTTGCCGCACCTTCTGGTCGATCAGATCGAGGGGCACAAAGTCGCCACGATCGTCGGTGATCAGTTCCAGGATCTCGTCGATGTCATCCACTTGCAGGGCGGACAGATATTCGCGGACTATGACCAGCGGCGGAATCTTCTCGGACTGGTCGGCGATCTGGATGGCCCTCAGCTTGTCGAGCAGGATGGTGTCGTCCCGGTCCGGGAAATCAACGATGACCGTTCGGCCGTCACCTTCGGGGAGTTGGGCGGTTTGGTAGTCGCCATCCCGGACGATGGTGCCCTTCAACGGGCCGAGGGGGGCGATCACAGCCGCGTCGATCACATAGGAGCACACGTCGCGGATGATCGCTTTCCACAGGTCGCGGCGGGTGTCGAAAAGAGCCCACGATGATTCGGTGACGTCGGAGGCGACGGCACGGGCACCGGTCACACCCGGGTCACCGAGCAGGGTGGTTACCGGAATGTCCAGGCCGGCGGCAGCCATCGCAGCCAACGGACGCCCCGAATCAGAGTCGATGGTGGCACCCGACTTGCCCACAGCCTCCATCACCATGTTGGGGTCGTTGATCAGGCCCTTGCCGTACGTGTTGTCTTGGTTGGTACGGGCCATGTCCACGGCAGTTTGAGTGACCCGGTCACCACGCTGCTTCACCTGGTAGGCGTACCGGGCCAGCGACAGGGTGAGTTGCTTCCACGCCTCCAAAAATTGCTTGTAGCTGTCGGCCCAGGGCAGGGCGGCGAACACGTCACCCACACCACGCCGACCAACCATGTTCACGCGCACAAACCGCATCGGCTGATCCCACATGATCGGAGTTTGGTCGTCGCCGTAGCTGCGGTACCGGGTCTGGGGACGGTAGGACAGCGCCGGGTAGTACGCCTTCCGGACCGTGGTTGAGCCAGGCTGGGTCCACTGCCGCAGGTACAGCCACTCGGACGCGGCGTCCTCGGGGTTTGTGACGATGTCCGTGATTTCCAGGGATGGCAAAATCCGCACCCGAACCTGCCCCGACAGCGGGTCGGTCGGCAAGCAGATCGCGAGCTCACCACCCAACGCCAAGGCACGCTCATGTTCGAGGTGGGCCTCAGTGTCGGAGAAGGTGGCCAGGTTCATTGGGTCGTCCAGGAACGCTTGCACGACAGCGTTGACGTCTTGTCCGGTGCCGGGATCGTCCCTGACGGAGATGCTGACCCCGTCGCCCCAAATGTAGGCGCCGCGGAGGTTCACACCCCGTTTGATCATCGGGTTTGCGGCGCATGCGATGACGGCCCGGTCGTACATCTGCTTGCGGAACTGGGGGGTAAACCCCTGTCCGTCTAGCGTGAGTTGCCCGACCATGTCCCAGCCGGCTTCATCACGGCCCATGACCCGTTGCACGTCGGCCAAGGATTCGCGGAGGAGTTCGTTGGTGGCCTTCTCGGCGGCTAACTGCTGCCATAGTGCGGCGGCGTCACTGGTCAAGGATGGTCACCCCCTCGGCGTCGTGGCGGCTAGTAGCCGATGCGGTAGTCGTCCCAGTCCTCGTCACCGAGGGTGTGAATCGAAGTGTCGAAGGGACGCAGCAGCAACCGGTCAAGGGCCATCGTGGTTTCGTCAACCTGGTCGTCATGGGCACCGTTCGGGAACGCGGCGTGTTCCTCGATGTAGTCATCGATCCACGGGCACAGTTCCTTGGTGGGCAGGTACACGTGCCCGGACTCGATCAGCGGCGCGACGGCGAGAAGACGTTGCGTTTTCGACCGGGTGGGGTTGATGGGCACGATTCCCACGATCCGTTTCGCCAGCATGGAGATGAGCGCCGGGCCGTTGGCTTTGTCCTCCACCAACTTGAGGGTCGCTTGCGGCCATCTCTTCGCCAGCCGTTCAAACTCCCGCAGAGTGGATATGAAATCCATGCGCCCACGGACCTGGTCAACGAGGTAGGCGTCGGTGCCACGCCGGGCCCATACCCCGATCGCCACGAAGTCCGAGGACTCGGTGCCTTTGAACGTCAGGTCCGCCGAGATCACGAGCTCGTCGCAGGTGATGTGGCAGACGTCGCCTTGCTGTTCCCACAACGGAACCTGGTAGCGCTGCCACCAGTCACGTTTGACCATGCCACCCTCAGCAGGCGACGGGCGGCCCTGATAGAGGGCGTTCCATGTTCGGGAGCCAACACGGGTTTTGATCGCATCCCAGCGGCGGTTCCCGCGGGCCGACTGCAACCATTCGCCAGGCTTGCGGCCCAGCGGATCATCGTCCGATTCAGCTTGGGCGGGGATGTTCACCACACGCCACAAATGCCCGTCCTCAGCGGCTAGCAGCCGCCCGGCAAGGTCGTCCTCATGCCAGCGGGTCATGATGAGAATCACCGGTGCGCCGGGCCCGAGACGGGTCGAGAGGGCGTCGGTCCACCAGTCCCAACAGGTTTGCCGGATGGTCTCAGAGTCCGCCTCGGTGCGGTCCTTGAGCGGGTCGTCGATGATCAAGCAGTTGTGGACGAGTACGCCTTCAGCAAAGAAGTTGCTCGTGCCTTCCACTTGGAAGTCATAGACCGCGACCGGCTCTCCGCCGCTTTCCCGAACCATCCGAACGGTGTCACCCGTGACTTGTGGTGCGTCATGTGGCAGTCGTGGCAGAGCGTGATCAGGTTCTCTGCCCGGTTGTCCCACGGCAGTTCGTTGATGTGGTGAATCACCAGCCCTGACCGTGTCGCCGTTGCCCCATTGCGGACGTAGGTGGTCGTCGGTGCCTGCTGGCAGACCACGCACACCCCGCCGTCCCGCTCCAAGATCATGGGTCGCATCGACCGGAACCACTTGGCGTAGCTCGTGCCCGTCTTGAAGTGCGAGTTGCCCGCGCCAATCATCCGACGCGAGTGCGCCAGATCGGCGCACATCTTCCCGCAGAACTGCGTCCGGTGGGACTTGGGCCGGAACATGACCCCGCACTGCGGGCAGGCGATCATCCGATGCGTGCGCGCCCGGCGCGCCTGCTCGCACACCGTGGAGCAAGTCACCTTCCTGCTTCGCGGAATGGGTTCCCCGCAGTCGCAGAAGTTCGTCCGATTCACGGCCGCGAATGTCGTCGCCATGCAGCGGGGCGTGCAGTAGAGAGCCTGCTTGCGGGTGATCGCTTTCCGTAGGTCCGCTTGCTGCTGCGGATAGATGGTCCCACATCGGCACTCGACCAGCATCCATGACCGCCACGAGCGTATCGCCGGGCCGGAGGTCCCCGGCGGGCACGTAGCCACGGCCCGTATGGACTCGATGATCGGGTGTGCAGACGAGTACACGTCCGGCTTCCGTGATGATTTCAAGAGTTGGGCGGCCGTCGATGCGTCGAGCGGCCTCCACGTTGCGCCAGACAGCTCTTCCGTCAGCGTGATCGTAGGCCAGAATGCGCGTGATTCCGCGGGTGAAAGCGTCTGCTGCGGTGAGTCGTCCATGCTCACATTCTATATGCATGTCTCCGCGCACACAATCTACGGCTCGGCCGTTGATGCCAGCCCCGCGGCCGACGGACAGGACGCCACCATCAGCGCCGGCCAACTGCCATTCGTGGGCGGAGCCGTTGTCGGGGGCGATGCGGATCCCAAGTTCGGGGTGGGTGATGATCAGGTTGCGGATGGCGCGTCCGTTGCGGTTCGCGAGTGACTGCCCGTAGCAGCCAATCGCGACCCGGGTGTTCTTATCCCTGAGCAGTTGCCAGATCGGGGTGACGATCCCGACGCGCTGCGACTTCCCCTCCTGTGGTGCCATGGAGAGGATCAGGCGCCCGTCTGGGGTGTTGAGGGTTTCCATGACCGCTTGATCCACCAGGTCGAGCGCTGGGGTTTGCCGGATGCGCGGATCGAGGGCGTGTGCTAGTTGGCCGGGGGTGCCCCACCGGTTGGTGCCGGTGAGCATCTGCAGCATGACTTCGAGGGGATCAGGGGGCAGCACGAGCGCTCACCACCTCGAAAGCGCCTACTGGGGTTTGCGGCGCAGCTTCCCGGACCAGGCGCGTATCTCGGCTTGGGCTTTGCGTTCGATGTCAAGCGCCGGATGGGGGACGGGCTGGCCTTTGGAGTCAGCCACTACAAGACCTTCATCCGCGATGCGATGCTGGGCGCTACGCAGGCGTGCGACCTGGCCGCAGTACGCCTCGAAGTCGGGGCCGCCAGCCACATACTGAGCGGCTAGCTCATCCCACACCACCCGCATATCGGCGGGCAGATGGTCAGGTGCCGACATGGACACTGCGCCCCATGCTCACGGATGCGGACGGCAGAATGCCGGGGAGGCCGTGGAGTTCGGGTGTGGCCTTGGCCTTGAAGTCGCCACCTTGCGCCCGAAACGTAGAGAGTCGGGGGCGAATCTAGGGTGACGCTACCCGTGTCCGGGGATGGCTAATGCCGCTCACGCGTCTAATCGCATGATACACGGGCCGGTCATTGGCTGGAGGCTTTCGCTTCGGTGAGTTGCGCCTGAAGGTCACGGATGTCGGCGAGGCGGTACACCCACACCGCTTCGGTGACGATGGTGCCTTTGGACCAGGAGGGCTTCGAGCGTTCTTCGCGGGGCAAGCCGTGGCGGCGCACCAGGTAGTCGAGGCGGGATTTGGTGAGGGGTTCGCCGGCGCGGGAGAGGAGTTCGCAGGCTTCCCGGCCGGTGTACAGGCTGCCGCCGAGCACGTCGAGGAGTCGTAGGAGGTGCCGATCCCAGGGGTTGCCGTAGGCGCAGGCGGTGCATTGGATCAGCTGGTGGGTGTCGGCCACGACGAACTCGGTCCGGCAATCCGGGCACATGGTGATCACCCGGTCGGCGGGCCGGTCGATGATGCGGTGCGTGTACCGGAGGGCGTCGGAGAGTCGGACTAGGCGTTCTTGAAGGTTGTCCTCGGCCAGCGCGTTGGTGATCCGTTGCACAGCCAAGGCGGCGTTTGGGTTGAACGGGATCGGTGCCTCATCCGGGTTCGACTCGTCGTCTTTCCGCCAACCTCTCGGGGGGAACTTGCCGCCCTTCCGCCGGTGGGTGGCCAGCTGCCGGAGGGCTTCGGGGACGTCGGCGGTCAGGTCTTCCAGCATCTGCTGGCAGGGCACGCACAGGATGGCCCTCGACTTGCCGCGGTGGTCGGGATCACACACGGTCAGTTCGGGGACAGGCACCCGCCACACGGCAGGGAACACGATGTGGCGCAGGGTTTTGGGCTGGGCCCATCTCCGGTTGGCGACCTGGGCGCGCATGACCGCGAGCTCGTCCACGGTCAGGGTGATGTCCTGGCAGCAGGCACCCTGGCACCAGACGCGTTGAATCCCGGTCGCCTCACAACGGGCCATGTGCTTGGTTTTGGTCATGCGTGGGCCTCCGGTTCGTTGGTGGGGTCGATGGGCGGGTCGGATAGACGGGTGTCAGTGAGGGGTGTTTCACCGGACGCGCCAGGCTCAGCCCACACCCGGCCGCTCGTGGCAGGCTTGGTCGGCTTGTAGGTGTCCCATTGGGGCTTTTCGGCTTCGGGTCTCAGGTCATCTATGGGCAGGTCGTAGTAGGGCTTTCCGGCTGGTGCGATGCGGATCTTGGCAGCAGTCGGACACTTGGGCTTGTTGTCGGTCATTTCGGGTCTCCTGTCGAGTGGTGGTGGTCGGCGATGTGTGGCAGGGATTCGCGGACTTCGCGCAGACGCTCAGCAAGCACAGGGGCACCAGGGGCACGGGAATTGCTGACGATGGCCTCACAGGTGAGCAGCTCGACAGCGGTCAGGGGCTCGACGGTCACGGACGGACCCCCGACTCAAGTTCGGCGTGCACCGCGTCCGCGATCTGCTCATCGGACAGGTCCATGCCAAGGCGGACAGCCGCATTCCGCAGCACGGTCAGGATCCTGACCGCTTGGGCTTGCGCGATCGACACCAGCGCCTGATCCACCCCGGCCTTCACCGCGGCAGCCGCGTAGGCCGCTAGCTGGTCTTGGGCCTTGTGGAGCATGGTCAGGAACGTGTGCGGGCCAGCCTGCTTGATCTGCTTGTCGATGAACCCGTCCGTACCCTCAGTCTTCGACAGCAACACACCGGCCCGCTGCGACTCGTCAAGCTCGGCGACCTTCCACTGCCAGTAGGCCACCTCGTGTGCCTTGTCTTGCACGAGTTCCAGCAGCGCTTGGGCTGGGTTGATGTTGACTCGGCCACCCCACTTTTGGACCTGGCGGGCGGCCTCCAACTCGGCGCGTTCTGTCGCGATGCGCTCGTCGGCCTTCCGGCGTACCTGCGGGGCGGAGCCGCCATGGGTCCGGCAGACGGTTCCGCCGGTGATGGGTGCCAGGCGGCACGGCTTGCCTTTGCTGGTCATGGCAGTGCACAGGGTGACTGGCGGCTTCGGGGTGCTCATGCGCTTCTCCGCATCCGTTGTTGGTCGATCCAGGGCAGTTCGTTGGGCCCACCAGACACGAGTTCTTGGGGCCAGGGGCGTTCGTCTCGGGGGCCGCGCCAGTGGACGAGTTGGGCGCGGCGGTTGTGGAAGTCGGAGTCTTTGTCGAGCTTCAAGCCGAGCCCGAATTCTGGCCAGCGCATCCACAGGCTGGAGCCGATGGGGGCGGTGCCGCGGTCTTGTCCGGTGGTGCCTTTGGGGATGTGGTGTTCGAGGATGAGCGCGAACTTGAACTCCTCGCGGAGTCCGTCCAAAGCGCTGGCGACGATGCGGGCTAGGTCTTCTTCGCGGGCTCCGGCGCCGCCCAAATAGAGCTTGTAGGCGGGGCCGATGAGGAGCAGTTCGGGGCGGATTGCTTGGCACATGTAGCGGAGTTTCATGCGATCGGTGGCGTTGCCGAGGTCGATGCCTTCGGGGAATCGGCGGATGAACAATCCGGTGGGGTTGCCGTGGCGGAGGCCTGCGATTCTGCCGAGGTCTGTGAACCTGTTGATCATGATGCGGGTGGGGTTTTCGCAGTCGATGTACAGGACTCGCTTGGCGGGGATTGTTCGCAGCGTGAACGGGTCGAGGCCGGCGGCGACCATGACGCCGATGGTGCGCATCAGGGTAGTTTTCCCGGCGCCTTCGGTTCCGGTGAGCACGATGCGTTCGTCGGTGGCGAGTAGTTGGGGGATCACCCATTCGATGGGCGGCAACGGTTGGTTGATGAACTCGTCGAAGGTCATCAACTTCCCGGCTTCGCGGTCTTCGCCGCCGCGGGAGGCGACCAACTCCCGTTCGACGTAGGCCACTGCGGCGTCGACGGGGATGGCCAGGTCGTTGATGCGCTGTTGAGCTCCTGCGACGGCCGAGTTGAGTTGGCGTCGGAGTGCGCGGTCGGTGACGGTTTTGGCGTGTGCTTCGGTGTTGGAGCCAACGCCTCCGAGGGTGACGACGTCGACCAGCAGGTTCGACATGCGTTCGGCTTTGTTGCCGGTGAGTTTGAGGCGTTCGATGACGACTGCCGGGTCTGGGGTGATGTTCTCGGCGTGCAGTGTGCGGAGGGTGGCCCAGAGTTCGCCGCGTAGCGGGTCGTAAAAGTCGTCGGCTTTCAGCGGGAGGGTGTTTGTCCACCGTGGGTCGTAAAACGCACCGTAGAGAACCGACATTTCCGCGTCGACGGGATTCAATGTTTCGGTCATCGGTTCATCCACGCTTCGCCGTCGTAGGTGGAGGGCGGTTCGGGTTCGGGGGCGGCGTCGAGCCAGCGTTCCCCGTTGAGCCATGTGGACGGGTGGGGGATGAACTTTGGTTCGGAGCCTTGCATGCGTTGGGCGAACTCTTCGACGGCAGCCAAGAGCACCTCGTGGCCTGTCTTCTTGGCTGCGGTCTTGTAGGCGGTGCGTGCTTGGCCTTTGGAGACCTTGCGGGGGTAGTGGGTCCACCACGCATCGAACGCATCGACGGTCGCATCATTTGGTGCATCGATGATGTGGTCGGCGGCGTCAGCCGGTGACCGATATTTACCTGTTCCCCTGTTCCCCTGTTCCCCTGTTCCAGGCGCGAGGGCTCGCGAACTTTCGCGAGGGCTCGCGACACTCTCGCGAATTTGGGAGGCTCCATACTCCGAAGTGCCGTCTGGCCTGGGGAAACGCCCACGGCCGGGCTTATCGATGCGTTGAAACGACTCCCAGAACGCGAGGTACAGCAGATCGGTGTTTTCGACGCTGTAGCGCCACAAAAGGCCCGCCTCATGAAGGTCGGAAATTGCTTCGGACACCCTCGCGAGGGTTCGCGAGGGCTCGCGAATTAGGTCACGGGAGAACAGATCGCCGATGATCAGGGCCAGGTCGTCCTTCCCCACGCCGTTGTCGTCGACGTACGATTCGAGGCCTTTGAGGACCAGCCGGGCATCCCAGGAAACTGAGGCAATCCGCGTCGATCGCCAAAACTCGGGCTTGGTGGATCTGATTCTCATGCTGCAGTCCTGGCGGTCTTGTTGGGGCAGTATCGGCGTGCGTGGGCGTCGGCGATTTTGATGCTGAGGGCGTGGTGGTGGCGTTGGCTGACGGGGCCGCAGCGGGGGCAGTGGACCTGCCAGCGGTCGCCGATTTTGCGGATGCGCATCTTTGGGCTGGTCATGCTGCGTCTTTTCTGGCGGGCTGGTTTTGGGTGGCGAGTAGTTGTCTGGCGAGGTCTGCGCGTCCGGCGCGGGCGAGGTGGTGGAGCATGCGTTGAGGGGTGCGCCAACCTGCGAGTTTGGTGAGCTGGTGGAGGGGATGTTGCGGTCGGAGGCTGCGGTGATGAGCCGTGCGAGGTCTCGGCCGCGGATCTGGTCGGCGTGTCGCGGTGGGCTCGGCTTGGCCGGTTTTTGTAGCTTGACGGCCGGGGCGGCTTTGGCCGCCTTTCGCGTGAGGCGCACGTCGGCCACGGTGGGGTCTCCGTGGCGATGCCAGCGGTTGTAGTGCGTGATGCACCACCCACGGCCCCTGACGGGCTTGTCGCACCCGGGGATGGTGCAGACGGTAGGCCACACGCGGACGGGTTTGGGTGGTTTGGGTGCTCGCTCGGGTCGTGGGCGCAGGGAGGCTTTGTAGGTGGTCATGGCGGTGCGGCATTGGTCGCAGCGGCAGGCGTGCTTGCTGTAGCAGGACGACGTCCCCGCCTGGTGCTTCTCGCAGGTGTGGGTCATAGCTGGATCTCGCTTTGGTGGCGTCGTGCCCATCCGCGGGGCGCTGAGGGGGCACTGAGGACAGTGCTGACGCCTCCGCTGCCGTGGCCTTCGGGCGCGGGTTTAGGACTGAGGCTGTGCCACTGGGCGCGGTGTGCGGCGATGGTGTCGGGCCTGACGGGTTGGCTGTCGGCACGGCAGATGATCGTGCCGTCGACGCGGCGCAGGTAGGGCTTCATCGCACTCTCCATTTGCCGAGTCCGCAAATGGGTAGGTGCTTGTCCCATGCCTTGATGCCTGCCTCGTCGGTGTGGTGCCGTGACGTGGACCAGTCGCACTGCTGGCATGCGGCTGTGATGCCCGCCCGCGTGGGGAGCAGGGTGACGTGGAGGTCTTTAGGCTTGTCGGGGGTGACTCTCGACGGGGATTGAGGGTCATGCGGCATCTCCTTCAGGGCTCTTGCGGTGTCGGCTCCGAGCCAGTGGGCGACATTGACGGCGACCGCGTTGCCGGATTGCATCTGCTGCTCGCCGCCATTGCCGGTGATGACGTACTCACGGGGGAAGCGCTGGGCGGTGGCTGATTCGCGGGGTTTGAGCATCCGGAAGAGGCAGTCATCCACGTCGATCGAGGGGCGCATGAGGGCGTGTCCTTCGCGGGTGGTCATGGCTGACAGGGGGCGTCCGGTGTCGTGGGGTTGGCGCCCTTGCGGTAGGGGATCACCAGGAAGTCGGAGCTAGCGGCCCGCGAGGTGGGTGGCGGCGTTGCGGTAGTACCGATGGCGTGGCGGTCTTCGAGCTGTCCGCCCTGGGATTTCACGACTAGCCCGTGGTGGAAGCCGCCTCCGGTGAAGGTCGCGAGGGGTTCGTCGGTGCTGCTGTTGCCGCCGTGGTTCCGGAGCATGGTGACGATGCCGAGTTGCGCGGAGGTGGTCTGTGTTGGCTGGTGAGCCGTCCACTGGGTAGGCGCGGATGTAGTTGTTCCCGGCGCCAGATGCCCCGTCGTAGGTGTTGCCAGCGCCGGCGCGACCTTGCCGTCGCCGCCGTTCGAGCATGTCGAGGCCGTGGCGGATTCGGCGCATGGTGGCGGCTGCCAGTGGTCGGTGCGGTCACCGATGCGGGTGCCGAGGTCGTCCCAGGTCGATCGCGGCCGAGGCGGGCACCACGAAGGCTCGACAGTGCCGTGGTTCCCGATTGGGCATACGTACAGGTATTGGGCGCCGTACTTCCCGATCTTGCGGCCAGCATGCTTCCGCTTGGGCTTCCACCACTGGACGGCGTTCACGGCGGTGTCGCATTTGAAGCACCATGCCAGCGGGTGCGGTTCGATCGGCGTCACCTTGATGCCCTTGAGGGTGAAGCGGATGTACATCCGGTCCCGCCATTGCGGGGCGCGGGGGTTGTTCTCGTCGCCGACGTGGGCGGCGGAGACGGAGATGAATTGGTGTTCGTAGCCGAGGGTTTGGTCATCCCGGCCAGCCACACGTCGAATAGCTCCCAGTCGGCGGCTTCGACCACGTTCCGATGAGGACGGCCTTGTAGCGGTGGATTTCGCAGGCGCGGATGACTTCCCAGAAGGTGACGCGGGTGCGCTCGAAGGCTGCGGTGGGGACGTGCCCGTGGTCTTCGAAGAGGTCGAGTTGGTGACCCTTTTTGCGGCGTCCGCCGGCGGGCGATAGCTCGGTGCAGATCGGGCTAGCCCAGAGGACGTCGGTCTTGGGCAGGTAGCGGAGGTCTACGGCTTGGAGGTCGGCGCACAGGTGTTCGGTGTCGGGATGATTCGCGGAGTGGGTTTCGATGGCGCGTGCCCAGTGGTTGGCGGCGAGCTTGACCGTGAATCCTGCCTCCACGAGGCCGGTCGAGGATCCGCCCATGCCGCAGAAGAAATCGGTGGCGGTGATCATCTTTCCCCTTGATCTGCTCAGGGCGACCGCGACCAGTAGTGAGGCCAGACCGGCGAGTACGGCGTATCCGACCCGCGGCGAGGTCGGAGTGCGCCGAGGATGCGAGGATGATGCGGAGCTTTCGTGCGGCACCGCCAAAACGGAGGCTGGTCCTCGTCGGAGCTAGAACCGCCACACCAGGTTCGGCAACAATGAGGGCGCGGGGTTCGCGCTTGTCGTCGAGCCGAACGCTGCGACGACCGACACTCCAGGCGCAGTCGTCGCCCGATCCGGCTCTGGGGTCTCTGCCAGTCTCCGGGGTCGATGGCCACCTTTCGTTTCTGGCGGCGCGTCAGCTCCAGCGGCCATGGTGATTTCGGTGGGCCTCGGTGAGGTGGTCAGGTCCAGCCACGGTCAGCCCCCCTCGCGCTTGTAGCCGGTGAGGATGCACAGCCCACGTCAGCAGGGGGCACCTCGCAGTCGGAGCTTGCGGAAGCTGGCAGCAAGGGCGGAGCGTCCTTGCGCTAGCGCAAGCGCTGCAAAGGTCAAGGGCCCAATGCCGTCGGCCCATTCGGCCTCGCATTCCGGGCATTCGACCGGGACACTCGCGCGCCCTCGACGAGGGGCCTGAATGGTCTGGGAGGTCACTGCGGCTAGGTGCTCTTCGGTGACGGCGGCAGCGTCGCGGGGATCAAGGTCAGTCACGGTCACACGATTAACTTCGGGTGAGTCAGGCAGCAGCAGCACACACACGGGGCAGGGGTCG
>JADJVZ010000006.1 GCA_016716635.1 Micropruina sp. | reverse complement strand
GGAGCCGACGTTCATGACGAGGCCGACGGTGGGGAAGAGGGTCTGCATGCGAATGCCGACGCGGAAGGCGGTGTCGGTGAGTTCGACGTTGGCCTTGTCGAACCGCTTCTGTTCAGTTGGCTCCCGGACGAACGCGCGAATCACCCGCAGGCCCGTGATCTGCTCGCGCAGCTGCGGTTCAGGGTGTCGATGCGCGTCTGCTGGGTGCGGAACAAGGGCATCATCTGGCTGACCAGGATGCCGATGACGATGGCCAACACGGCGACCATGACGACGATGATCCACGAGAGGTTCACGTCCTGCTGGAGGGCCATGAAGACGCCGCCGACCATCATGATCGGTGCGCTGACCAGCATGATCGCGCTCATCATGACGAGCATTTGCACCTGCTGCACGTCGTTGGTGTTGCGCGTGATGAGGCTCGGGGCGCCGAAGGTGTTCACCTCGCGGATCTGAACGGCAGCACCCGGTCGAACAGGTCGGCGCGGACATCGCGTCCGAAGAGCATGGCCGTCCGGGCGCCGACGAACGCGGCCCCGACCTGGGCGGCGATCTGGACGAACGACACCACGAGCATCAGTCCGCCGGAGGACCAGATGCGGCCCTGATCCAGCTTGGCGACGCCGTTATCGATGATGTCGGCGTTGAGGTTGGGCAGGTACAGCGAGGCCGCGTTGGCGATCGGCTGCAAGATGATGACGATCGTCAGCTGCCCCCAATACGGGCGCAGATACGTGCGCAAGAGTTTCATTAACACAGGGGTTAGCCCTTCGAGATTCCGTGGAGCAGGACGTTGGTGAGGTCGTCCAGGTCATCGAAAACGACGCTGGACGGGAGCATGGGGGAGGCCACGAAGGCCATAGAGGCGACGACGAGGGCGGCCTTCCGGGAGGGGAGGTTGAGTTGGTCGGCGAAGGGCGCGAGCCGCTTGGCCAAGGCGATGCCGGTGACCTTGCCCCGCTCAGCCCGGCTGGTCTTGCAGGCGTGCATGTGGGCGACGATCTCGGGTCGATTGATGAGGGAGAAAAGGGTGCGGTTCTTCTCCATGTCGTCCCGCAGCACCGTGAGGAGGTCCCGGACGAGGGTCGCCAGGTCGTCCGTCTCCGGAACGCTCTCGATCGCGGCGACCAAGGCGTCCGGACTCACACTGTCGATGATGACGGCCTGGATCAGGTCTTGCTTGGTCTCGAAGACGCGGAAGATCGTCCCCTCAGCGACGCCGGCGGCCTCTGCGATGCGGCGGGTGCTGACATCCGGACCGAACTCCACCAACAAGGGACGAGTGGCGGCAATGAGGGCACGCCGACGGTCGTCCGGAGAGAGAGGGGCTGCACGAGTCACCTGGACATGGTAGTGAGTGAGCGCTCACTCAACAAGTGGAGACACGGTGTCGCGGAGCTCTGGGTCACGCAGCGGCGCGGGCGGGTTGTAGTGCCCCGCTGCTCATTGTTTGACGCCCTCCCCGCCCGTCAAGGGCGCCTGCGGCGTCCCTGCGGGATGGGCTTCGCCCACCC
The DNA here is from genome assembly GCA_016716635.1 of Micropruina sp. GTDB lineage: Bacteria > Actinomycetota > Actinomycetes > Propionibacteriales > Propionibacteriaceae > JADJVZ01. The sequence goes on along the minus strand of JADJVZ010000006.1, from coordinate 28,920 downwards.
TTGACTGCCAGGACCCCGGCGTCATTGATGGCAGCTGATATGTGGGGGGTTGTTGTCAAGTGGGCATGGTGAGGCGCCGCCCGGCTGGGTGTGGGGCGGCGCCTCGATTGGCTCGTCGCTTTGGGGCCTTGTGGTCGCGTGTCGCTGGTCGACGGCGTGGTCAGGCTGATATGCGCGGGTTGGGACCGCAGGACGGGGTGTTCGGTGGGAGTTGCCGCTGGTCTATGGTCGTGCGTCACATCCGATGGTTGGCAAGGGATGTTGCTCATAGCTGCCCGCGGGTCACTCCTCACGCTGCCACCACCAGAACCCTGATCGTGACGAGCCAAGATCTGAGGGGTTACTCGTTGAGGACGGCCAGCGACCAGCACCAGCCAGCGAGCTCACGAGCCACGGCCACGTTCGCGATCACGGGCCGCTTGTGGCGGGCGTGGAACACTTCCCAACGTTGATGGAGCCGCCGGTTACCGGCATCACCACGGGCCCGGGCCGCGGACTCGCGAGCTGCCACCGGTCAAACAGGGTCTTGGTTTTGCGGTAATCCGCAGCATGATGCCAGGCGGCCTCCACGAGCAGCCGGCGGGCATGTCCGTTCCCGGTCTTCGTGATCGCCCCTGGACACGGCTCGCACCAGTGGATGACTCTGACGGGTCAACCCGACAAACGCCCCGATCGTGTTCCCGGTGAACCGGGTCCAGTCACCGATTTCGACGGCGAGCCCGAACGCGGTCAATGTTGCGATACCGCGTAAGCATCCCAACCGGCGGACCACCCCGGTGAACTCGCTGTCGGCTGCCAACGCCTCAATCTGGGCATTCAACCTGGTGCGTAGGGCGGTGGTGGACAACACCTGGTCGTAGTAGGCGTCGAACGTGGCCCTGGTTTGCGGGTTGTCGAAACGTTGTTGTTGGAGCCAACGATCGTGGACAACCGTCCAGGCCGCACCACCCGAATACACCACCCCATGCCGCAACAAAAGCTTCGACAACCTGTGCCGGGCCCGCATCAGATCCGCCCGGCAAGCTTCCCGGGCACGCACCAAATCCCTCGCTGCTTCTTGTTCCACGCTCGGAACCGTGACCTCCACCACCTGATCCGTCCGCAGCAGCCGAGCAAGATGCAAAGCGTCACGCCGATCGGTCTTCACCCGATCCCCTGCAGGACGCAGCAACTTCGACGGGGCCACCACCACACACCTCACCGGCATGCCGCTGATCGCCCGGAACAACCCGAACCCCGTCGGGCCCGCCTCATAAGCCACCGCCACCGGGCCAGGAAGCCGAGCCAACCAGCCCACCACCTCCCGAACATCAGGCGACAACCGCGCCTCAACCACCTCCCCTGTCACCGTGTCCAACGCTGCCGCCACCACACTGCGGGCGTGCACATCCAAACCAACACTCGTACGCTCACTAAACACCGGGGCCTCCTCACAAGACGCATGTCGGCAAGGCCAGCTGAACCGCCCCGGTGTTTCCGGAGACTTGAAACCTTGGGAAGGTTGGAGTCATGCCAGGGAACACGTCGAAGAGGTATCCGGATGAGCTGAAGGCTCGGGCGGTGAGGATGTATCACGAGTGCCGGCCTGATCAGGGCACGGACTGGGCCGCGATGCGGCATGTGGCGGGGCTGTTGGGGATTTCCACGGCAGAGACGCTGCGGAAGTGGGTACGTCAGGATCAGATTGATCAGGGGACACGGCCGGGGGTGTCGAGTGAGGAGTCGGCTGAGCTGAAGCGGTTGAAGCGGGAGAATGCTGAACTGAAGCGGGCGAACGCGATTTTGAAGGCGGCGTCGGCTTTCTTCGCGGCCGAGCTCGACCGGCCAGGTCTGTGATCGTGGATTTCATCCGCGAGCATGCCGACCACCAGGAGTCTGGTGGTTTGCGATGGGGTGTTGAGCCGATCTGCGCTGTGCTGACTGAGCATGGTGTTCCGATCGCCCCGTCGACCTATTACGAATGGGCAGACAAGCTGCCCACCGACCGGCAACGGCGTGATGAGGTGTTACTTGTCGAGGTCCGCCGCGTCTTCCACGCCAACCGAGGTGTGTATGGGCCGCGGAAGGTGTGGTTGCAGCTGAACCGGGAACAGATCCCGGTAGCCCGCTGCACCGTGGAGCGGTTGATGCGCGGCGACGGACTTGTGGGGGCTCGTCGCGGGTCCAAGAAACGCACCACCATCGCCGATCCGGCAGCGAAACGGCCCGAGGATTTGGTGGGGCGTGACTTCGAGCCGGTGGCCCCGAACCGGTTGTGGGTGGCTGACATCACCTACGTGTCGACGTGGGTCGGCTGGGTGTATGTCGCGTTCGTGATCGACGCCTACGCCCGTCGGATCCTGGGCTGGCGGGTCGCTGCGACGATGACCACCGCCATGGTGCTCGATGCTTTGGAGCAGGCAATCTGGACCCGGGAACGGGAAGGCCGCGATGACTTCACTGCCTTGGTGGCGCACACCGATAGAGGCTCGCAGTACACGTCGATTCGGTACACCGAACGGATCGCCGAAGCGGGCATCACTCCCTCAGTGGGGAGTGTCGGCTCCTCCTACGACAATGCGCTCGCCGAGACCATCAATGGCCTCTACAAGGCTGAAGTGATCCGCCACGAAGGGCCTTGGCATGGGGTCGATCAGGTTGAACACGCCACCGCGACATGGGTCGATTGGTTCAACAACGTTCGCTTGTTCGAGTACTGCGGCGACATCCCGCCCCTCGAGCTCGAGAACGCGTACTACGCTCACAAGCAGCCACAAACAGAGGCTGCTTAGTCAAACAACGAAGCCTCCGGACACGCCGGGGCGGTTCAAGCCACCACCTGACTGGCAATCCACGCATCCTTACGTCAAGGAGGCCCCGGCCGACACCCCCACCCGGGGGCACCCACATACCGTCTATGGGTTCACCCCTCCTTGTGGGCGATCGGCTGTCACCGCTCAAGACGGCCTCGCTGGCGGCCCTCATGGCGCGGGCGTCCATGAGCCGGGCCCAGGGGGTCAATTGGGTGATGGTGTCCGTGACACAGTGGCCGAAACCGTGCCCGACAGCACCACCGCCAGTCGGGCACGACACCGACGGCAGCCGAACGCCGACCGCAATGGGCAACGAGTGGGCGCCCATGGTGACCACGTTCTTCGGTCGGCGCGGCAGCGCCGCATGGAAAGAGAGTGTGAGTAAAACGCTCACCGTGAGCACTTTCCTCACACTCTCTTCAGGCCGCTGTCACAGGCGGCCCAACCGTCCCGGGAACCCCTGCATTTCGTGACCTCAATGTGACCTTCACAAGGGCAAACAGGTCGCTTCGGGATCAAAAACTGTCGGACCCAATCCGTAGATTAGAAGCATGATCACCGTTGGACTCACCGCCCGCGAGCTTTGCCTCGCCGCGCTCGAGGGTGACCATCTGGAACGACACGGCGCAGCCCAAAAGGTCCAAGCGTTGGCGGCCCTCTGCGACGTGTACCAGGCCCTGGATGCCCAACGGCAACCCGAAGTTCCCGACACCGAAAAGCTGATCAGCCTCGGAGCCGACGGCACCCCGCTGGTGTCGGAAATGCTCGCCGCCGAAGTCGGACCGATACTCGGGATCAGTCCCGACAGTGCGGGGGCGCTGCTGTCCAGCATTCTGGACCTCCGCCATCGGCATCCGGTCCTGTGGCAGGCCGTGTGCGACCTCACCGTCGAGGTATGGAAAGCCCGCCGCATCGCCGACCAAGTGACCCGGTCCGGCCTCGGGCTGGAAGCCGCCCATGCGCTGGACGCCGTCATCACCCCGTACCTGTCCAAGTGGCCGCTGTCGCGGGTCCAATACAAACTCAAGAACCTGATCGTGAAGGCCGACGAAGTGTTGGCGGGGCAACGCGCCCGAAAGGCCCGCCAAGAACGCTTCGTCCGCATCCGGCACGACGACGACGGCATCTCCACCGTGGTCGCGAGGATGACCACCCCCGACGCGATCCTCCTCGATACCGCCCTCACCCGCTTAGCCAGCGACGCTGTGCTCACCGGACGCACCGAAACAATCGACGAGCTCCGCTCCGAGGCACTGGGTGACCTCGCCATCGCCGCCCTGGAACACCCGGCACCCGTCGAAGCAGCAAACCACCGCGCAGCACCCGCAGCCGCCGCCGGAGATGGCCAGCCGCAGCCGGCGTCGCCGCGTCGCCAGCCGCCCCGGGTAGCCGAACTTGTCGTCCACCTCGACGCGGACACCCTCCGTAGCGGCGACGGCATCATCGAGATCGACCGCATCGGACCCCTGCTCCTCGGCCAAGCCCACGACCTGTTCCGCCACTGCCGGATCCGGGTCCTGCCCGTGATCGACCTCAACGACGACCCCACCACCGACGGCTACCAAATCCCCGAACGAATCAGACGCCACATCACCGCCCGCGACCCGGTCGAGGTGTTTCCCTACTCGAACCGCGCGTCGAAGAACTGCGACCTCGACCACACCCGCCCCTACCATCGCGGCTTGGGAAGACCCGCAGCGCAGACCCGCGCCTCAAATTTGGGACCCCTTAGCCGCAAGGTTCACCGCGCCAAAACCCTCGGCGCTTGGACCCTCACCCAACCCGTCCCCGGCGAGTTCTACTGGACCAGTCCCCTCGGCTTCGACTACACCGTTACCCGCGACGGCACCGCCCCAGGATTCAAGAGAAGTGCAGCCAAACTCGACGCAAAACCGACAAGGAGGATGTCGCCAAAGCCGATTCCGCGGCGTCGGGCCTAGAAGGCTGGCGATGGCTCGGGGACGTTCGTTCGAGTTAGACAGTGCCTCGGTCGGCTGAGTCTGCGACTTCGGTAGAGCTTCCCGAGCAGTTCGTCTCCGAGTAAGTCATTGCCAGCTTCCCGTCCTGGCACCGAAGCCGTGAACGGGCTCAGGCGCGGCTTCTGACTATCTGTGCGCGCAGCGGCGAGATGGGTCGTTGCATTGACATCCAGTGATCCTTTGGTCCGTTACCCTGTCCAGGACGAAGGGGGCCGCCAATGACGCAGAAGTTCGACGAAGGCAGCATCAAGATGATGCAAACGCTGCTGGGAGTCGGCGCCGTCGCCGAGGAAATGCGTAAGAGGATGCCACCGCGAAGCGCTGGCAAAGACCCCACGGGTACGGTGGAGGCCGTCATCGACGCTTCCGGGACGCTTCTTCAACTCTCGATTGCACCGAAGTGGCGCGACGAGGTCAAACCCGCCGATCTTGGGGCCACTGTTCTCGCCGGCATCAACGCGGCCTACTCTGAACAACTCAAAGCGCTCGGTTCGCGTCCCGGCAACTTCGTCCCCCCTGTGGTGAGTGAAGACGACGCTATTCGCGCGTTGACAGAGCAGGCCCACGGCCTCGATGCTCAAGCCGCCTTCGCCGCCCCGATAGATCCAACGGAAGCTGCTGAGCAGTACCTGCGCATGGCGAAGCAAGGTGTGCCGGACGCCCCCCCGGCCCCGGCGCAGGGCCCCGTTGTTATCGCTAGCCAGGGCGGTCGCATTACCGGGGTTACCATTGAAGCAAGTTGGGCTGCGACGAAATCCAATTTCGCCATTGTTGGCGCCATTACAGAGGCCGCAAATAAGTTGCCAGAAGTAGGTCCCTCGGGGGCCGCCGATCAAGGGGATAGTCTCTTGATTTCTTTGCTAGCCACTCTTCGCCAAATGAATAGTTGAGGTTTGGAAATGGGCCCTAAGCTTGAAGTATGCGTCGAAGCAATTAGGAGAGAGGCGGTGGTCTGGGATCAGCAGGCGCATATTCCTCGCCGTGTGGCGGAGGCGGCAGACGGCCTGAGGCTGAATGTTGCTGAGGCTCTCCTCTTTGTTCTCGTTGTCAACGCCAACAACGAAGTGTGTGATTTTGTGAAAGCGCGCTGCGTTAGAGCAGATCAGAATGTTATGGCTAATATTTCCGTCGCCTTGCGGAGGAACGCTGATTCTTATGAGCGGCACGAACACCAGCTTACTGAACATGTCGAAAAGGCGTATTGAGGAACAAGGATGACTGAATTCAATACAGCAACCTACGAGGCCGTGACCCAGGAAATTCGGGTTGGCGTTGTGCAGATGGGGGTCAAGTGCGACGAATTGATCACCGCGACAAACAGGACCCTCTCCATGCCGCTGCTCCCAGGATGGTTGGCCGATGCGTTGACATGGTGCGTTGACCGCATCGTTGAAGCCACCAAGTGGATGGTCGATAAGGTGGGGGCGCTGCTCATGAACGCAGTGGCGCCAATACAGCTTGCGGCAAAGTCGTTTCTTTGGGTGCCCGATGTTCAAAAGCCAATGACTGAATTGGCTGCGAATATCGCGCCAAGCCAACTCATCTCCGAAGAATACTGGGAGGGGCTAGCGTACCGAGCTTATTTGAAGGCCGTGGACGACCAGCCGGGCGCCGCGACGGCTATTGCGTCAATAGGAGGAGGTATGGCTACACAGCTACTAATCTGTGCCGCGGCCGGACTTCTTGCTTATGTTGGCATGGGAGTCCTCATCGTTCAATTTATCGCAACGCTGATTGCTTCGGCGGCAGGTGTGGCCAGCGTCGTATTCAGTTGGGCGGGGATTGCCGCCGCGGCAGCCGATACATTCTTAACAGCTGCGGCGGCTGCGGCTATTATTGGTGGCCTTGTTGCTATCCTTACGGCAACGGGCGAAGCGATGCTGGCGATGAGGTCAAGCATGGCCAACTTTCCCGGAGCTGACTGGCCGGATGGGACAAAGTAGGCTGCGGATATGACCTGGTTCCAAGTGGGCTGGTTGCTGTTCTTAGCTGTCATTGTGGTGGGGGCCAGCCTCTGGAATCTTTTCCGCGGGCTGCGGCGAATAGCGGTCGAATCGAAGCAGTTTGAGGCATCCTTCGGAGGCTCCGTGGACCGGATGCTGGCAGATGCGGTGATTGATCGAGATGAAGTTCGACGCCTGCGCTCTGTCGGAAGCTCGGGCGCTGCGGGTGCTGCGCGATATGTGCGTAAGACGTTGGGTGTGCCCTTCGGTCCCGCGCTTGAGTTCGCGCGACGGGTTTAGGCCACGTCACCAGTCCTCTCGATAGGCTGTGCGGGTGACTTCAGCAGAGCTTTCCGAGCCGTCCGTCTCCGAGCAGATGCAGGTGCGCCTTGATAAGCGCGCCCGGCTGTTAGCCGCAGGTGACCAGGCTTACCCGGTCGAGGTGCCGCGGTCGCATTCGCTGGCGCAGGTGCGGGCCGGGTGGCCGAACCTGGAGCCGGGCCAAGAGACCGACGACATCGTGAGCGTCACCGGACGCGTGATCTTCGTCCGCAACACCGGCAAGCTCTGCTTCGCCACGCTGCAGGATCAGTTCACCATCGACACCGACGGCGAGCGACTGCAGGTCATGTTGAGCCTGGCCGAGGTCGGCGAGGAGTCATTAGACGCCTGGAAGTCCACTGTCGACCTGGGCGACTTCGTCAGCGTCACCGGACGGGTCATCGCCTCCAAGCGCGGGGAGCTGTCGATCCTGGCTACTGAATGGACGCTCGCCTCCAAGGCCCTGCGTCCGCTCCCCGACGTTGCACAAGGAACTCTCCGAGGAGTCCCGGGTCCGGCAGCGCTATGCCGACCTGGTCGTCCGGCCCGAGGCGCGCGACATGATGCGCAAGCGCTCGGCGATCACGCGAGCCGTCCGCGAACAGCTGCACGCCGAGGGTTACCTCGAGATCGAGACGCCGGTGCTGCAGCTCGTCCACGGTGGGGCGGCCGCCCGTCCTTTCCGGACGCACCTCAACGCCTTCGACATCGACATGACCTTGCGCATCGCGCTGGAGCTCTACCTCAAGCGCGCCATGGTCGGCGGCGCCGATCGGGCGTTCGAGATCGGACGGATCTTCCGCAACGAGGGCATCGATTCGAGCCACAGCGCCGAGTTCACGATGCTGGAGGCCTACCAGTCGTGGGGCGACCAGTGGACCATCGCCGCCATGACCCGCCGCCTCGTGCTCGCGGCAGCAGACGCCGTCGGCACCCGCGTGTACGACAGCCCCCGCGGCGAGATCAACCTGGACGGCGAGTGGCGCTGGCTGTCGGTGTACGACGCCGCTGCGGGAGGCGGTGGGCGACACCATCACCCCTGACACCCCCCTGGAGGTGCTACGCCACCACTTGGATTCCCGCGGCATCGCCTACGATCCCAAGCTGTCCGAGGGCAAGCTCGTCATGGAGCTGTTCGCCGAACTCGTCGAGCCGACGCTGGTCCAACCGACGTTCGTGTGTGACTTCCCGGCGATCGCCCAGCCGCTCGCGCGGCCGCATCGCGATGATCCGCGCAAGGTCGAGGCTTGGGATCTGATCATCGGTGGCGTCGAGCGCGGCACGGGCTTCAGCGAGCTCATCGATCCGGTGATTCAGCGTCAGCGGCTCGTGGAGCAGTCCTGAAGGCGGCCGCTGGTGACGCAGAGGCGATGCAGCTCGACGAGGACTTCCTCAACGCGCTCGAGTTCGGCGCCCCGCCCATGGGCGGCATGGGCATGGGCATGGACCGTCTGGTGATGCTGCTGACCGGTGCCGGCATCCGCGAGACCATCCTGTTCCCGCTTCTGCGCCCCCAGGGCTGAGGCGGCGCCAACCGGGGAGGACTACTTCCAGAGGGTGGAGACCGCAAAGGCGGCCGCCATCAGGCCCATGCCGATGCCGATGTTCCATCCGCCGAGGGTGGACATGAACGGGATCATGTAGCCCGCGACGTAGTAGACGACCAGCCAGGAGACACCCAGGAGCCCCAGGGTGATGAAGGTCGGGGGCACCCAACGGCGGCTGCCCGGCGCCACGACGTGACGTTGAAGGTCGGCCTTGTGCTCGGCATCAGAAGCGCGCTTGGCTAGCTTCTTCTTCTCCGCAGCCTCTTTGCGGACTTTGGATTCGGGCACTGCAGTCACTCCTGATCGACGACGGATCCAGGGTAAGCCACCGGTCGGACCGGCGTCACTTCGGGCGGCGCCGTGGGACCCACTCGGCCGGGGAGATCGGCCCAGCTTGTACCCTGGACGGGTGAGCACCCCGACCGCGCGAGTGCGGCGGAATCTGACCCGAGCCGCCGCTGGACGGCGTCGCCTGCCACGCACGAAGCGCGTGGCGACGATCGCGGTGTGCGTGCTCGCCGGCTTCATGATCGCCGCCAGCGCGGTGACCTCGCGCGGCACGGATCTTCGTTCCAATCGCAACACCGACCTGATCCAACTGGTCGAACAGCGGGCTCAGCGCAACCGGGTACTGCAAAGTTCCCTCACCGACCTGCGTGCGGATGTGGATGCGTTGAGCAAGGCGGGCACCCTGGCGCTTCCGCAGCAGCAGCTCGAGGTGGCGGCGGCGCTCGCGGGCTTCACCGCGGTGGCCGGTCCGGCCGTCAGTGTCACCCTCACCGATGCGCCGTTGACCGTCCGTCCGGTGGGCGTGGACGAAGACCTGCTGGTCGTCCACCAGCAAGACATCCAAGCCATGATGAACGCCCTGTGGTCCTCTGGCGCTGAAGCCATGACCCTGCAGGGCCAGCGGGTGTCGGCCCGCACCGGCGTGAAGTGCGTCGGCAATACCGTGGTGATCCAGGGCGTGCCCTACGCGCCGCCGTACGTGATCGTGGCGATTGGTGACCAGAAACGCATGACGGCGGGATTGGCCGCCTCGGACTACGTCCGCATTTACAAGCAATACGTCGACCGCTACAAGCTTGGCTACGCGCAGCGGGTCATCGACGATGTGACCCTGCCGGGCTATACCGGCACCGTCGAGCTGACCAGCGCCACCGTGAACCGGTGACGTTCGGGTGGACGCCTAACGCGCCGTCATGAGGGGCGCCAGGCCGGACGCCCGCGACACCGCCTCGCCGTCGCCACAGGCTGCCAGCCAATTCGCGAGCATTTGATACCCGCCCTCGGTCAACACCGATTCGGGGTGGAACTGGACGGACTCGACCGCCAGCTCGCGATGCCGGACGGCCATGATGACCCCGGAGTCGGTCCAGGCGCTCACCTCGAGAACTTCAGGGACGGTCTCCGGATCCAGCGCCAGCGAGTGGTAGCGGGTGGCCGTGAACGGGTTCGGGAGACCCTCGAAGACGCCGCGGCCGTCGTGATGGACCACTGACGTCTTGCCGTGCAGCAACTCGGGCGCGCGTCCGACCACGCCGCCATAGGCCACCGCCATCGACTGCAGGCCGAGGCACACGCCGAACAGCGGCAGACGCCCACCGAAGTCCTTCACGAGGTCAATGCACACCCCGGCCGCCTCGGGAGTACCGGGACCCGGTGACAGCAGGACGCCATCGAAACCGTCCGCCCATGAGGCGTCGCCGAATCGCGGATCGTCGTTGCGCCACACCTCGACCTCGGCGCCGATCTGCGCGAGGTATTGGACGAGGTTGTAAACGAAGCTGTCGTAGTTGTCGACGACAAGGATCCGGGCCATAAAGGTGCCTTGGGTTAGGTCGAACGGGGGCGTCCGAGCGGGGTTCAGGGAGTCTTTGAGACCGAGGGGCTCGGCGAGGGTGACGGTGTCGTGATGGTCGGCGTCGGTGTGGTTGTCGCCGGAACGGGGGGGCTGCGATCGCGCAGGTGATGGTGACGGTGTCGGTCTTCTTCGCCACCGTGTTCGGGGCCGGGTTCTGGCCGATCACCGAGTCCACGGGCGCCGTGCTGGACGCTTTTTGGACGACCGTGGTCTTCAAGAAGCCCGCATTGTTGGCGGCCGCTACTGCGTCCCCACACACCAGGCTGTTGAGATTCGGCACCTTGGCCGAGCCGGTCGCCACGTAGATGGTGATCTTGGTGTCGGCGGTGACGGTCGCGCCCTCGGTCGGGTTGAGCGAGGTGACCTGATCGGCCTTCGCGGTCGAGTCTTCGGTCGGCGCCGCTTGCGGATCGAAGTTGTTGAAGCCCGCCGCACGCAAGAGATTTTCGACGTCTGCCAGTTGCTTTCCCACAAGACTGGTCGGGATCTGCAGCTTCTTCGGACCCACGTTCACCGTGATGGTCACAGTGCTGTTGAGGGCCACCTGCGTGTTGGGAATTGGGTCCTGTTTGGTGACCCGGCCGACGGTGGTGTCGTCCGGTCCCGCGACCGAGACCACGCTCGGGACCAGCTTGGCGTTCTTCAACGACTGCTCGGCCTCGGCCTGCATGAAGTTCACCACGTTGGGGACGGCGACTGTCGTCGGCTGTTGATTGAGCACGAAGTACGCCCCGGCCAGCACAGCCAGGAGCAAGGCCGCGATGCCCAGGGTCCAATAGAGACCCTTACGGCTCCGTTTTTCCTCGGGGACGATCGCGCGGGTGGGGAGCCGGCCGGTCGAGGTGTCGTCGTTGAACACCTGGGTGAGGCCCGTGGCGCCTGCCTGCGCGGCCAGCACCTGGGTCTGCGCGTTGGAGTTCGTCGGGACGGCGGCCACCGGTGGCAGCTTGGCGTTCACCTCTTGGCCGGCCAGCAGCCGCGCGATGTCAGCGCGCATACCGCTGGCCGTCTGGTACCGATGCGCCGGGTCCTTGGCGAGCGCCTTAAGACAGATCGCGTCCATGGCGGGGGTCACCAGCGGATCGATGTGGCTCGGCGGGACGGGATTCTCCCGGACGTGCTGATAGGCCACGCTCACCGGCGAATCGCCCTGGAACGGCGGACGTCCGGTCAGCAGCTCATAGAGCAGGCAGCCGGTGGAGTAGATGTCGGAGCGGGCGTCCACGGTCTCGCCGCGGGCCTGCTCGGGGGAAAGGTATTGGGCGGTCCCGATGACCGCGGCGGTCTGGGTCATCGTGGCGGAGGTATCGGCGACCGCGCGGGCGATGCCGAAGTCCATCACCTTGACCTGGCCGGAGTTCGTGATCATCACGTTGGCCGGCTTGATGTCGCGGTGGACGATGCCAGCCTTGTGGCTGTAGCTCAGGGCGTCCAGCACCCCTTCGGTGAACTGCAGGGCGCGCGTGGGCAGGATCTTGCGGCCGTCCCGAATGATTTCGCGAAGGGTCTTGCCGTTGACGAGTTCCATGACGATGTAGGGCACGCGGACGTTGCTGTCCGGGTCCTGCTCCTCGCCGGTGTCGTACACGGTGACGATGTTCGGATGGCTGAGGCTGGCGGCCGCGTGGGCCTCCCGGCGAAAGCGGGCCTGAAAGGTCGGATCGCCCGCGAGGTCGATCCGAAGCTCCTTGACGGCCACGTCCCGCTGCAGGCGCAGGTCGCGCGCCTGACGGACCTAGGCCATGCCCCCCGGCCGAGTACACCGCCCAGCACGTAGCGACCGTTGCCGAGCACCCGGTTTTCAGTCATTCGAAGGTGTCCTTCCGTACCTGTGCATCATCTCAATGCCTGGATGATGGCGCGAGCCATGGGGGCCGCGATGCGTCCCCCGGCAATATCTGTGGCGTCGATCTGCGCGTCTTGGACGAACACGGCAACCGCGACGGAGGGGTCGTCCGCCCAGCACACGAACCAGGCGTAGGGGTTGCGCGAGGCGTCCGTGCGGGCGGTACCGGTCTTACCGCCGATGACAACCCCGGGGATCTGGGCCCGGGTGCCGGTGCCGTTTTCGACGACGCCGATCATCATCTGCTGCAGCAGTTTGGCGTTGCTGGCCGACATCGCCTGGGAGGCGACCTTCGGCGTGGTGGAGGAGATGACACTGAGGTCGGGGGCCCGAACGTCCGTCACGAGGTAGGGCGTCATGACCGCCCCGTCGTTGGCGATCCCCGCAGCGACCATGGCCATCTGCAGGGGCGTGGCGGCGACCTCAAACTCACCGATGGCGCTCTGGGCGGTCTGGGGGACGTCGAGGGTGGCCGGGAACACCGAGGCCGCCGAGTTGCCGATTTCGGGCAAGAACTTCTGGCCGAACCCGAACTTCTGGGCCTGGGTGCGCAGGGCGTCCGCGCCGAGCTTCATACCCAGGTTGGCGAACGCGGGGTTACACGAGACAGCCAGCGCCTGGCTCAGGGGAATGGACGTGCCGCCGCAGTTCTGGTCGATGGTGACGGTCGTCCCGGGGACCTTGAGCGAGGTGGGGGCGTCCACGAGGGTCTCGGGACGGTATCCGGCCTCGAGTGCCGCGGCGCTGTCGATCAGCTTGAAGGTCGAGCCCGGCGCCCAGATCTCTTTGGCGGCCCTGTTGGACAGCGGCTTGGTCGGGTCGGCCAGCGCCGCCTCCCAGGCGGCCTTCGACGCGGTCAAGTCGTGGCTGGCCAGCGAGTTCGGGTCGTACGACGGGTTGCTGTACATGGCCAGCACGGCGCCGGTCTTGTAGTTGAGGACGACGGCTGCACCCTCGAGTTTTCCGAGTGCCTGAGCAGCGGCGGCTTGGGCGCGGGGGTCGAGCGTGGTTTCGACGGTGGCGCCCTTCGACTTCGCGCCGGTGGCCAGATCGATCATGTGCTGGAACCACTGCGAGGAACTGCGTCCCGACAGCAGCGCGCTCTGCGACTGTTCCAGTGCCGAGGTGCCGTACAAGTAGGAGTAGTAACCGGTGGCCGCGGCGTACAGCGGACCCTGCGGGTAGCTGCGCTGGAACTGGAAGCGGTCTTGCACCGGGGCCGTCGTCGCGATCGGGGTGTTGCCTGCCAGGATCGGCCCGCGGTCCTGCGCGACTAGGAGTCGGTGACCCGGCGGTTCTGCGGGTTGGCGTTCAAGCTGTCGGTGCGCACCACGTAGCTGACGGTGACGTTGGCCAGCAACGCGAAGAAGAGCAGCATCACGAACCCGGAGAGCTTGCGAATGGGTCCGTTCATCGATCGGCCCCCTTCGGTGGGTCAGGCAGGTGCGGCTCGGCGGGTGGCACGTCCAGGGCCTGGGTGGCCTCGGCGGCGAGCGCCTCGACGATGTCGTTGGAAGGTTCCAGTGTGACTGATGCGGGGGCCGGCGGCGAAACCGAGGCTGGCGGGGCGGGTGCCGGCTGGGCGTGGACCCGCGCGGCAGGCGTCGAGATAACCTGAGTCCGGTCGTCGGCCAACGACACGACCGGGGTCTCGCCAGGGGTCAGTTCCGGGCGCCGGACCTGATGACTGATGAGCAACATCAGGGCCAAGAGCAGGTAGTTGGCAACCAGGCTGGAGCCGCCCTGGGAGGCGAAAGGCGTCGTCAGGCCCGTGAGAGGCAGCAGGCGCGTGACGCCTCCGATGATGGTGAAGACTTGCAAGGCGAACACGAACGCCAAACCGGCCGCGAGCAGTTTGCCGAAGGGATCCTTGGCGGCGATCGCCATTCGAAGGCCGCGCGCGACGATCAGGCCGTAGACCAACACGATGGCGAGCATCCCGGTCACGCCGAGTTCCTCCCCGAACGCGGCGAAGATCATGTCGCTCTTGGCTACCGGGATCAACCCCGGACGTCCCTGCCCCCAACCGGTTCCGATCAGGCCGCCCCAGGCCATGCCAAATTGGGCGACGATGATTTGGTAGTTCTTGTCCCAATCGGCGAACGGGAACAGCCATGCGCTGACGCGCACCTTCACGTGGTCGAAGGCGAGGTAGGCCCCGTAGGCCCCGGCCAGGAACAAGATCGCGCCGAAGATGGGCCAACTCGGACGTTCGGTGGCCAGATACAGCATGGCCACGAAGAGCCCGAAGAACAGCATCGAGGTGCCCAGGTCCTTCTGGAACACCATCACGGCAATGCTGGCCAGCCACATGATCAGAATCGGCCCCAGGTCGCGGATGCGCGGCAGGTCGAAGCCCAGCACCCGCGTCCCCGCCAGGGCCAACACCTCGCGTTTGTCCACCAGGTACGAGGCAAAGGCGATCACCAAGAGGAGCTTGGCGAGTTCCGCCGGCTGGAAGTCGTAGGGGCCGATGTGGATCCAAATGCGGGCGCCGTGACTCTCTTTACCAAGCCCGGGCACCATCGGGAGGAGCAGCACCACCATGCCAGCGAGGAACATCAGGTACGGGAACCGCTTGAGAATGCGGTAGTCGCGCAGCACAAACGCCGTCACGGCGAAGCCCACCAGGGCGATGACCGTCCACACGAGTTGACGTTCGGCCGATTGTTGGATCGGGTTGTTCATCTGATCCAGCCGGTGGATCATCGCGATACCCAGGCCATTCAGCAAGATCGCGCAGGGCAGCAGCAGCGGATCGGCATAGGGCCACCGCCACCGCACGATGAAGTGCGCCGCCAGCCCGATGCCCGTCCAGGCGAGCGCCGCCGGGATCAGGAGGGCGGGCAGTTGGCCATGGAGGTTGATCTCAGTGAGCAGGTAGCCCGCGAACGGCAGCGCCAGCGCAAACACGAGCATGGACAGCTCAACGCCCCGCCGTTTGCGGTAGACCACAACGTCCGACATGGGCTCAGCACTCCTCCGGAGCGGGGCCGTGGACACTGACGGGGTAGGCGAAGCGACCGGCGACAGCGAGCTGGACGGAGTCACCTCCACCGACGGTGTGAGGATGGGCGACGTGCTGGGAGAGGCCGGGTCGGTGGGCGTCGGCGTGAATGTCGGTGTGGGGGTCTCCGTTGCCTTGGCCCGGGCGCTGCGCTGCGCGATACACAGCGCCGACTTCTGCTTGAGTTCGGCGATCGTGTTCTGCGCCGTGGCAAGATCGGTCACCCGAATGGTCGCGCGCACACGTTCTTGCCACACCGGCTGCAGATCCGCCACCGCCGTGTCAGAGGTCGATGCCAGGTGCGAGAGGTTGAACGAACCGATCCGGTCCGGGATCCCCTGGTAGATCGCGACCATACCGTCGCTGGGCGCCACGTAGTACTGGCCCTGGACGTAACGCCACCACGCGGCCGCGCCCCCCGCGAGGACTAGGAGCGGGACGACGACGAACGCCAACGCCTTAACCCACGTGCTGCCGCGGCGCTGCCGGAGGGCGTAGCGGGTGGTTTCCGCGTCCGCCGGGGTGGGAGGCACGGTGGGAGGTTCAGTGTCGAGGAGGGCTTGGTCTTCCAGCGGCGGAATCGTGACCGTCGCGGCCGCACCCACGATCTGCGGGGTGCCTTCGGGCTCGCCGTCGACGACGTCCGAGAGGGCGATGGTGATGTTGTCCGATCCGCCGGCCGCGTGCGCCAGGGCGACGAGGCGCCGGACGGTCTCCTCGCGGTCGGCGATCGCCATAGCCGGCGCCAGTTCAGCGTCCGTCACCAGGCCACAGAGGCCGTCGGAGCACACCATCAACCGGTCGCCGACCCTCACGTCGGTGACCGACAGGTCGGGGACGTGGTGGGGCGAGCCGTTGATGACCCGCAGGATCAACGAGCGATGGGGGTGCTGGAGGGCGTCGGCCTCGGAGATGCGACCCTCGTCGATGAGCGTCTGGATCCAGGAATGGTCCTTGGTCAGGCGGGTCAGTTCGCCATCGCGGTAGCGATACGCACGCGAGTCGCCGATGTTCACCACATGGAGCAGGTTGCGGGGCGCGTCGAAGGCGAAACCGCAGACGGTCGTCCCCATGCCGTCCAAGCCCGGATCCTCAGCCACCAGGTCGGCGATGCGGTCACTGGCCCGCTCGATGGCATCTTCGAGGGCAAGCAGGATGGGGTCGTCCGGCAGGATCGATTCAGGTTCGACGGAGGTGGGTGCTTCGAGCGTCTCCGGTTCGAGCGTGTCAGCGGGCCCGGGTGCCGGCAGGGTGGAGTCGTTCGCGGTGTCGAGGAGGCGGCGGATCTCTGGCTCGGTCTTGGACAGTTCCACCACGGCGACGGCCGAGGCCAGGTCACCAGCGGCCGCGCCGCCCATGCCGTCGGCGACCATCATGAGGTTCGGAGAAACATAGCCAGAATCTTGATTGTTCTTACGAACGAGGCCGACCTCGCAGTAGACGGAGTAGCGCAGCGCGAGGGTCACGTCACTTCTCCAGAATCATGAGCGTGCGTCCGATTCGGAGTTCGTCCGCGAAGGTGAACGGAAGCGGGGCGCTGATCCGTTCGTTGTTCAGGTAGGTGCCGTTGGTGCTGCCCAGATCTTCGACGAGGTAGCCCTCCTCGGTGCGCACGATGCGGGCATGCCGCGTCGAGACGTAATCGTCGTCGAGGATCAGTCGGCAATCGGCCGAGCGTCCGATCATGAGCCCGTCGCCGAGTTCCATGACCAGCCCCTCCTGGCGCCCGTGGACGATCTTCAACACCCGAGGCGACTTGCGCGAGGAACGACGCTGGCGGGGAGGCTTGGCCAGTCCCGCGGCCGGGGTCGCGGCAAGGTCGGCGGTGCTGACTTTGCGTCCAAACAAGTCAGTCCGGATGACGTTGGCCGCGAAAATAATGAAGAGCCACAAGAACGCGAGAAACGCGAGCTTGAGGGCCAACGCCATGAGGTCGCTCATCGATTGTCCGCCTAGAAGTCGTCGACGGGCGAAACGATGATCAAATGCGTGGTGCCGATACCGATGCGGGAACCTTCAGAAAGGGCTGCGGCGCGCACGCGCTGACCGTCGACCACGATCCCATTGGTGGACCCGAGATCTTCGATGGTCAGCTGGGGGTTGGCCTGGCTGCCGAGCACGTTGATCCGAGCGTGGCGGCGCGAGATGCCGGGGTCGTTGATCCGAAGATCGGCGTCCGTTCCGCGTCCGATCACCAAGCCGGGAGGCGCGAGCGGATGCCGGACGCCATTCACCTCAACGCACAATCCGACCCGTCGGGCGTCGCTCGGCAGGATGTCGCCGTCGGCGACCGGTGTGGTGACCGGCTGTGCGGCCTGGACCGCTGCCCCCTGCACGCCCGCTACGGCCGCTGAGCGCACCTCGAAGCGGCCGGTGTTGAGTGTGGTGTTGAGCTGGTAGTCGATGCTCACCGGGCCGTTGAAGACGTAGCCCGACTCTGTGGCGTAGTCGCGCAGCTGCGGAATGATCTCGGCGTTGAGGGTGCGGCTGTAAGGCGTGAGCTTGTCGTAGTCGTGCTGGCCCAGCCAGACGGTGAACTCGTTCGGGACCAGTTTGCGCTCCCGGTCGAGGATGTTGGCCTCGGCGTCCAGTTCGCGCTGCAGGCGCGCGGTGATCTCCACCGGCTGGACGTCTCCCTTAAAGGCGCGTGAGAACACCCCGTTGACGGCACCCTCGAGCTTCTTCTCGACTTTGTCGAAGACTCCCATGTGCCTCCTTCCAGCGTGGCGACCCACCCAGACTACTGAACCGCCACGAACCGCGCCCAAATCTGAACACTGAACCCGCCGAACCGGCCGCCGGGTCTCAACGCCAACTTTCGTGTTGATTTACTCGGCACCGTGCCGGGTAAATCAACACGCAAACCCGCGCGAGGGTCCGAGCGGGCACCTGATCGGTCGAGCCAGCCGCCCGATGCTGAGGCCCCCTGGGCCTTGTGGTAGCCTTTCCGGGCTGGCCCGCGAGGGTCATGCGCGAGTGGCGGAATGGCAGACGCGCACGGTTCAGGTCCGTGTGTCCGAAAGGACGTGGAGGTTCAACTCCTCTCTCGCGCACAACGATGTATGGTCCCCTGACTACATCAAATCCCCTCTGACAAGGACTTCGGTCCTTCTCAGTTGTGGACTCTCATGGACACGGATGGCCTTCAGAGGCCTCCCATTCCCCACGTATTCCCCACGGTTCCCCACGTATTCCCCACGACATCCGGGGCGTGGGGAACATCGTCGGCTTCGCCCGCTGTCCACCCAAGCGTCCTCGTGCCCGTTACGAAGCGTGACGGGAGGGGCGCATCATGGGTAGACCACGGGCCAAGGGCAAGCGCGGCTTCGGTGAGGTCGGCCAGCTGCCGAGTGGGCGGTACCGGGCGCGCTACACCGGCCCCGACGGCAGCCGGCACAGCGCTCCGATCACCTTCGTCGCCCGGATCGACGCCGAGGGGTGGCTGGTCGACCAGGAACGGATGATCAGTCGCGGCGAGTGGGAGCCGCCGGCCCGTCAGGTCCGGGAGGTTCAGGAGGCGCCCCTGCTGCTGGGTGATTACGCCGCTACCGTGGTGGTCCGCCGCCGGATTCGACCCGGCACGGCGGCGCTGTACGCGAAGCTGCTCCGGTTGACGATCCTTCCGGCGTTCGCCACGCGGCCTCTGGGCGAGATCACCGCCGCGGAGATCTCCACCTGGTATGCCGGGATGCGGTCGACGCCCACCCAGCAGGCCAACGCCTACGGGCTGCTCAAATCGATCTTCAAAGAGGCCGTCGAGGAGCGGCTCGTGGAGGTCAGCCCGTGCCGGGTGAAGGCGGGCACCCAGAAGGAGCGGGCGCGGGAGATCGACGTGCTCACCGTCGACCAGCTCAACCGCTACCTGGCTGCCGTGCCCGAGGCGCGTCGGGTACCGCTGTTGCTGGCCGGTTGGTGCGGGTTGCGTTCCGGCGAGGTGCGGGGGCTCCGCGTTCGTGACCTGGATCTGGACATCGGTGTGGTGCATGTCCGTCAGGCCGTCGTGCGACTCAAGGGGCAGCTCCTGATCGGCCCACCCAAGACGGACGCCGGGGTCAGGTCGGTGTCCATCCCTCCCCACCTCCTTCCGGCGTTGCGGGAGTGGGCGGCGCGCCAGCCGGTGCGTGATCGGGAGGCGTTGCTGCTCCCGGCCAGGGATGGACACTCGCCGCTCAACGACAGCGTTCTGCGGGTTGCCCACGACAAGGGCAAGGCGGCCATCAACATGCCTGGCTTAACGGTTCACGGGCTGCGTCATACGAGTGCGACGCTGGCCGCGCAATTGGGAGCCACCCTGGCCGAGCTCCAGGCGCGGATCGGACACAGTACGCCGAACATGGCCATGCGCTACCAGCATGTGGCGGCCGAACGCGACGCTCAACTGGCTGCACGCATGTCGGCGTTTGCGACAGGACGTTCAGCCGTAGCTCGGTGAGTCGCCAGACGATGATGGTTCGGCGCGGCTCCTGATTCGTGGCACGGCCATGACACTTCCAGTCAGGTCAGGTGAGTATGTGGCAGATGTCGTCGTCTGCGCAGTCCGCGGGGTCGAGCAGGCGGCTGTGTTGGAGTAGTCCTTCGAGTTCCGCTTGCAGGGCGGCAAGGTGTCTTATGCGTGCGCGGACTTCGACCAGCTTGTTGTCGATGAGCGTGACCACGTGCGCACAGGGGACAATCCCGTCCTCGCGAAGCTCGATGATGCGGTGGATCTCGGACAGTGTCATGCCTGCTGCTTGCGCCAGATTGACGAAGCGCAACCGGGCGAGCGTCGAATCGTCGTAGACGCGGTAGCCGTTGGGGCCCCGGGACGCCTCGGGCAGGAGGCCCTTGCGTTCATAGAACCGAATGGTTTGCCTGCTCATCCCAGTTGCCAGGGCAAGCTCACCGATCAACATCTCTTCCGCCCCCTACTTGACCTTCTACCACGGTACAAGGTTTACCGTCGTGGACATGGACGTCTCACTGTTGTACTTCGACGACTGCCCGAACTGGAAGATCGCCGCCCGACGACTTGACGCGATCGCTGCCGAGTCACCGGGGGTCGTAGTAAGCCATCGCCGCGTCGAAACGCTGGAAGACGCAGAACGGCTGCGGTTCCTCGGCTCGCCGAGCATCCTGGTCGACGGTGTGGATGTCTTCGCTGGGCCAGGCTCGAGCGTGGGATTGTCCTGCCGGATCTACCGGACCCCTGACGGGATGGCTGGCGTGCCCTCCTTGGAGCAACTCCGGGGAGCGCTTGGTCTTTCGCGCGATGAGGCGTGATGACCCCCGGCTATGACCTGATCGTGATCGGCGCGGGCATGGCTGGTGTGACTGCGGCGAACAAGTGTGCTGCCGCGGGCTGGCGCGTCGCGATCGTCGACGCGCTTCCGTACGGCGGCACCTGCGCACTGCGTGGGTGCGACCCGAAGAAGATCCTGCGTCGCGGTGCCGAGATCATCGACAGCGCCCGACTGATGCGGGGCAAAGGAATCGACGCTGCCGGCCTGTCGATCAACTGGGCCGACTTGATCCAGCACAAGCACGGCTTCACCGACCCGGTCCCGAGAAGGATGGAGGACGGACTCTCCGGCAACGGAGTGGACGCGCTGCACGGCCAGGCGCGGTTCACTGGACCGAACACCATGGCGATCGAGGGCATCTCCTACCACGCCGCACACTTCCTGATCGCCGCCGGCGCTCGCCCCCGGCCACTGGAATTCCACGGTCACGAACACCTGGTCGACAGCACCGACTTCATGGAGCTCCCCGCATTGCCGCGACGGATCCTGTTCGTCGGTGGCGGTTTCATCTCCTTCGAGTTCGCCCACATCGCGGCACGCGCGGGCAGCACCCCGGTCATCCTCGACCGCGGGCCAAGGCCGCTCAAGGCGTTCGACCCCGACCTCGTCGAACTCCTGGTCAGCCGCGGCGGTGAGGTTGGGATCGAGTTGTGGCGCTCCACCACGATCACCGCGATCGAGAAGTCCCGGAGAGGGTTTCAGGTCAGTGTGGAGCGATCCGGTCAATCCGAGACGGTGGGGTTCGACCTCGTCGTGCACGGAGCCGGCCGAGTCCCGGAGCTGGCCGGCCTCAACCTGGACGCCGCCGCGGTCGAGTGGGACGAACGTGGAGTGCGGGTCTCTCCCCACCTGCAGAGCACCAGCAACGCAGCCGTCTACGCCGCCGGCGACGCCGCCAACACCCCGGGGATGCCGCTGACCCCAGTCGCGGTGTTTGAGGGCAAGGTCGCCGCGTCCAACATGCTCAAGGCCTCGACGACCGTCCCCGACTACAGCGGTGTCCCCACGGCGGTCTTCACGATCCCCGAAGTGGCTCGGGTCGGGATGCTCGAACAAGAAGCCCGCGATCAAGGCATCGACATCGACGTCCGCTACCGCGACACCAGTGGCTGGTACTCCAACTACCGGATCGGTGAGACCACCGCGGCCACCAAGATCCTTGTCGACCGATCCAGCGACCGGATTGTCGGAGCGCACCTTCTCGGCCCCGAGTACGGCGAGGTCGTCAATCTCATCGCCCTCGCCATGAAGCTCAACCTGACCACCAGTCAACTGAAGTCAATGACTGCTGCCTATCCCACCGTCGGGTCAGACCTCAGCTCGATCCTCTGACTTGGCCCGGCACAGGGGGCGCCACGGCGAGCAGTTCCGGTCACCGAGCCAGATCCTTGACGCTGGAAACGGCCACCACACTGCCGGTCCGGTCATCGCCATCTCAGAAGATGCGCGTGGGACTGGGGTCAGGCGGCGCGTGGGGAGTACATGATGACGGCGACGCCGATCAGGCACATGAGGGCGCCGGCGATGTCGTAGCGGTCGGGACGGAAGCCGTCGAAGATCATGCCCCAGGCGAGGGAGCCGGCGACGAAGACGCCGCCGTAGGCGGCGAGGATGCGACCGAAGTTGGGGTCGGGTTGCAGGGTGGCGACGAAGCCGTACAGGCCGAGGGCGATAACGCCGGCACCGATCCAGATCCAGCCGCGGTGTTCGCGTACTCCTTGCCAGATCAGCCAGGCTCCGCCGATCTCGGCGATGGCTGCCGCGATGAACAAGGCGACTGATCTGAGTGTGTCCATGGTGCAAGTTTCCCAGCTCGGAGTGTCGCCAAGAGCTGTGTACCCCTGGCCTGCGGGTTGGGGGAGCTAGGTGTGTGTGGTGTGTTCGCGTTGCGCGTGGTCGGGTGATTCGAGTTGGAAGGTGGAGTGCTCGACGCTCACGTCGAAATGGTCGGCCACACACGCTTGGAGATCAGTCAGCATCTGGGCGGCGTGGCCGTCGGCGAAGCAGGCGTCCTCGACCACGACATGGGCGGTGAGGACCGGCAGACCGGTGGCGATGGTGGAAGCGTGCAGGTCGTGCACCCCCACTACGTGCGGCACCTCCAGGATGTGACGACGGACCTCTTCGAGGTTCAACCCCGGAGGAGTGGACTCCAGCAGGATGCTCCCCGCCTCCCGCAGGATGGTGATGGCCCGCGGCACGATCAGGGTCGCGATCAGCATGCCTGCGAGGGCGTCGATCCGGGTCCACCCTGTCAGCGCAATCACGACCGCGCTCACGATCACCGCCACCGACCCGAGCGCGTCGTTGACGACCTCCAGGAAGGCGGCGCGCATGTTGAGGTTCGCACCGCGGCCCGAGCTGAGTACCAGCATCGAGACGATGTTGCCGACCAGACCGACGATGCCGAACACCAGCAGCCCGCCAGCGGTGACCTCCGGGGGCGTCCACAGGCGCCGAACACCCTCGACGAACGCGTACACCCCGACCCCGAGCAGGACCGCGGCTTGGGCTCCAGCGGCCAGCACTTCGGAGCGCCGCCAACCCCAGGTGCGTTCGGGGGTGGGTGGACGAAGGGCGAGGTTTGCGGCGATGAGCGCCATCAGCAGGCCCGAGGCGTCGGTGAGCATGTGGCCGGCGTCGACCAACAGCGCCAGGCTGTTGGTCCACCACGCGCCGATGACCTCGGCGACCAGAATGGTGACAGTGATCCCGAACGCGATCGCCAACCTGCCCCGATGGGTGCCCCGCGGCGCGTGGTCGTGGCCCGTGCTCACGCTGTCGCTCCTTGCAGGGCGGGCCTGTCGGCCAATGCGGTGAGGGTGGGCAGGTGGGTGGTGCGGCCCGCGCGGACACCGTTGGCGATAACGAACACCTCGGCCACCTCGTGAACCAGCACCACGGCCGCCAACCCCAGGACGCCGAACAGGGCGAGCGGGATCAGGACCGCGATCAACGCGATCGACAGGACCACGTTCTGCAGCATGATCCGGCGCGTGTAGCGGGCGTGATCGAACGCGTGCGGCAGGAGGCGCAGGTCGTCGCCCATCAGGGCGACGTCGGCGGTTTCGATGGCGACGTCGGTGCCCATGGCGCCCATGGCCACGCCCAGGTCGGCGCTGGCCAACGCGGGGGCGTCGTTGACGCCGTCGCCGACCATCGCGGTGACCTGGCCCCTTTCCCGCAGCCTGTGGATGATGGTCGACTTGTCCTCGGGTCGCAGGTCGGCGTGCACGTCGGTGATCCCGGCCTCGGCGGCGAGGGCTTGGGCGGTGGTGGGGTTGTCCCCGGTGAGCATCGCGACGGCGTAGCCGTGGGAGCGGAAGTGGGCGATGACATGGGCGGCTTCGGGGCGGAGTTCGTCGCGGACCGCGATCGCGCCGGCGGTCTGCCCGTCGACCTCGACGAGGACGGCGGTGGCCCCGGCCTGTTGCATCCGGTCGATGTCGCCGGCGAGTGGGCCTGCCTCGATCCAGCCGGGACGCCCCAACCGTAGGCTGTGCCCGTCCAGGGTGCCGGTCAGTCCGGCGCCGACGGCCGCCTGCACGTCGTCGGCGGTCGTGGTGGTTTCGGTGGCGGCGAGGATGGCTTTGGCGAGGGGGTGCTCGCTGCGTGCCTCAAGCGCGGCGGCCCAGGCGAGCACCTGCTCGCGGGTGTGCGGGCCGGTGGTTGTCACCTCGATGACGACGGGTTGGTTGCGGGTGAGGGTTCCGGTCTTGTCCAGGGCGACGGTGCGGACCTTGCCGAGGACCTCCATCGCGGCGCCGCCCTTGACGAGGATGCCGCGCCGGCTGGCCGCCCCGATGGATGCCACGACGGTGACCGGCACCGAGATGGCCAGGGCGCAGGGGGACGCGGCGACCACCATGACCAGCGCTCGTTGCAGCCACAGGCCGGGGTCGCCCACGGCGAAGCCGGCGACCACAGTCAAGGCCGCTGCAAGGAGGATCCCCGGTACCAACGGTTTCGCGATCCTGTCGGCGAGCCGTTGGGTGGCCCCGCGCCGGGACGACTCGGCCTCGACGATGTGCACGATCCGGGCCAGCGAGTTGTTGTCCGCGGTCGAGGTCACCGCAACCTCGAGGATGCCGGTGCCGTTGATGGCACCGGCGTACACCTCGCTGGAGGGCCCGACCTCGATCGGCATGGATTCGCCGGTGATCGCCGAGGTGTCCAAGGCTGTCCGTCCGGTGCGGATGACGCCGTCGGTGGCGAGCCGTTCGCCCGGCTTGACGACCATCAGGTCGCCCAGGATGAGCTCGTCGGGATCGACGACGACCTCCACACCGTCGCGCAGCACGGTGGCCTGACGGGGGACCAGGTCGAGCAGGGCGCGCAGACTGTGCCGGGTCTTGGCCAGCGAGTAGTCCTCCAGGCCTTCGCTGAGGGAGAACAGGAACGCCAGAGTCGCGGCTTCCTCGACCTGGCCCAGGAGGGTGGCGCCCACGGCGCCGATCGTCATCAGCAGACCCACTCCCAGTTTGCCCTTGAAGAGCTTCTTCAACGCACCCGGTACGAACGTCGACCCGCCGACCAGCAACGCCACCCCGCTGAGGACGAGCCCGACCGTCTCCCATCCGGCCAGGCCGGCCAGGAAACCGGCCAGCAGCAGTGCGCCGGACACCAACCCGAGCTGGATGTCACGAACCTGCCACAGGTGCTCCACCGCATCGTCGTCGTCATCCTCGTGGTGTTCAACATCGTCGAGCACGTCCCGATCCGCCAGCGCGTCGTCAGCCTCCTGGGTGTCGACGGGTGTCTTTCGCCCGGACCTGTCGTGCTGGCTCATCGCGTGCCTCCCATGCTGGCGTGGGTCTTCAACTCATCTGGTGTCGGGTTCCCGACTGTCCCCACGCCGTAGTTGGGACACAGCGCCACCGCATAGCCGGTGCTGGCCAGCAGCTGCTCGGCCGCCCCCAGGACCGCCAGCAGTTGTGGCGCGCAGGTCAGCGAGAACAACGACGCCCGCCCCTCGGGCCGCGACGACACCAGGCCGCACTCGCGCAGGCAGGCCAAGTGTGCGCTCACCGTCGACTGCGCCAGCCCCAAGTGCTCGGTCAGGTCCCGGACCCGGTGCTCGCCCAAGGTCAGGTGCTGCAGGATCGCCAGCCGGGAAGGGTCAGATAGACCGTGGAACAACGCTGCCGCGACGCTGAGGCCCCCTTGGGCCTCGGTCACCGCACAGCCCGAAACGGTCGATGTAATCGTCATGCGACGATGATAGCGCATCGCGGATTGGAACTGGGATCGGTTGCACTCGACCGTATGATGGGGCCGCTAGCTTGTTCGAAAGGCAGGTCCTCCGCTGAGACGGTTACAGGGCGTCGGGGTGGTGGCCGGGCGCGTGGTGCCACTGGCGCTGCTCGCGCTGGCCGCCTCGTCGGTGCTGCCTCGGATCGAGATGGGATCGGGCCCCGATATGGCCTGTGTCAGCCTGCCGTCCGGGTTGTCCTGGCTAGGGGCTGCACCTGGACCTGGTCCGCGAGAACCAGGCGTGCGCAAGCGGCATGGTCGACGCTGCGCAGGCCGTGGTGCATGCCAACCACTTGGTCCTAGCCTCTGTCTGTCCACGTTGGGGTTGGCCCTGCTCGGACTGCTGAACGTTGTCGGCCTCGGTGTGGCGTTCCGGGTGCTGTTGCGCCGTGCCCGCGCCTGGCTGAGCCGACACACCCTTGTGGCACGCTCCACGCTGTCGGTGCCAGTCAGTCCCCGAGCCCCGCGGCTTGGCGCGCCCCGGGTTCCAGACCTTCGTCGCGTGGCCTCGCGGCGAGCGCTCAGCCGGCGGGGTCCGCCCAGGCTTCTTCTGCTGGGCTGACTGCCACCATCGGCCGCCGTCACGGGCGAGCCGGTGAGCGACTGCACGCGGCTGGAGGGCCTCCTGGTGGAGGCCGTCCCTCCCCGCTGCCTTGGTGTCAGCGCGTCCAGCACCGGTCCCCGGGCGACCGCGCCCTCACCCAAGCCAATCGAAAGCTGACACCCATGCCCAAGACCACTCCGCCCCCTGCGTCCACCCTCCGTCCGGAAGCCGCCGCCAGCAACTGGCCGCCCAACAGGCCCAGGCTGCCCGAGAGCAACGCATCCGCCGACGCGTCACCATCATCCTGGTGGCCACGGTGGCCGCCACCTGATCGGCGTCCTGGTCTGGGTCGGGTACTCGCCCAGACCCCGAAGCCCGGCACCCCAACCCCGGGGACCGTCACAGCCAACGCCGCTGCTGCGGGCAGTGATGCCTGGACCATCACGGTTGGCCAAACCGGCGCGCCGGTGAGAGTGAGCGTGTACCAGGACTACATGTGCCCCTTCTGCGGCCGCTTCGACGCCACCAACGGCGACGAACTCAACCGTCTGGTGGCCGAGGGCACCATCCAGCTCGAGATCCACCCCATGTCCTTCCTCGACCGGGCCTCCAACGGCACCCGCTATTCCACACGCGCGGCCAACGCGTTCGTCACCGCCGCCAAGGCCGACCCCGACAGCGCGATGGCCTTCAACGACGCGCTCTTCGCCAACCAGCCCACCGAGGGTGGCAACGGACTCACCGACGACCAAATCGCCACGTTGGCGACCGCCGCCGGGGTGGACCCAAACGTGGTCGCCGGCTTCAAGCAGCAGGCCAACACCAGCTGGGTCGACCAGGGCACCAAGGCCGACTTCGCCTCCGGCATCACCGGCACCCCCACCGTTCTCATCGACGGCAAGCCCTTCAAGGGCGACCTGTACTCCGTCGGGCCCCTCACCACCGCGATCAAGGCCGCCGCGAATGACTGAGCTGATGGAACGCTGGCATCGGCTGCGGCAGGCCGACACCTGGACCTTCGCCACCATGTTGTTCTCGGCAGCCCTGAGCCTGACCGCCTCCTTCGTGCTGTCCGTGGACGCAGTCGCCCTGGCCGCCAATCCCGACGTCAACCTCTCCTGCAACATCAACGCCACCATCAGCTGCGGCACCGTCGGCCAGTCCTGGCAGGCCAGCGTCTTCGGATTTCCCAACGCCTTCCTCGGACTCATCGCCGAACCAGTCGTGATCACCATCGCCCTCGCCAGCCTGGCCAGTGTCCGGTTCCCCAGATGGTTCATGTTCGCCGCGCAAGTCGTCTACACCCTCGGATTCCTCTTCGCCTACTGGCTGTTCTATGAAGCCATGTTCAACATCGGAGCACTCTGCCCCTGGTGCCTGCTCGTCACGCTGTCCACCACCTTGGTGTTCGCCTCCCTCACGCGGCACAACATCCGCCACGACAACCTGTACCTACCCCCACGGGCACAAGCCGCGCTGCTTGCGGCGCAGCGGATGGCGCTGGACGCCCTCGTCGTGTGGCTGTGGCTCACCTTCATCGTCGCCGCCATCGTGCTGCGATACGGCACCAGCCTGTTCGCCTGACCACCGGGCTCAGGCGACCCAATCTCCGACGAGATCGCCGGACCCGTCAAGAACGCCGACAAACCCATCGGTCGCGTCTGCCCGCTTGAAACAGAAATGGGCGTTCGTGGGCCTCGCCAGCGCATCCCGAGCCCCCTCGACACGGACCAATATCCCCTACGCGTCACCATTCAGTCATCCCAGTTCGCGGCGTGTAAAGGTTCCCGTCCGGCGAGGTACAGAACACGATCGACCACCAGGGCCGAATGAGTTGGCCCGCGCCTTGATCTGGGCCACCCCCCACACGGCAGCCATTGGCTTCGAGGGGCGAGCGCTACGGCGCCCGTCGCGCCTGCCGGCGTCGCGTAGAACTGAACTCCGACCCGGGGGTCCACTGCGGGTACCGACGGAACATGGCGTCGACGTCGTCCGGGTCCAGCCTGAGGATGCGGCCGCATCGGTACACGGGCAGGACGCCCTCGGCGATTCGCCGGCGGATGGTCTTCACGCTGACCCCGATGCGGGCAGCGGCCGTGGGCAAGACCTGTAGGTCCGTATGGTCATGGCACTGTCCCTTCCCGGGCCCTGGCGGGGCCTCAAGGACACAAGACCGGTTCGACGTACTCCAGGCCGCAGCCCCCGGACCGGTTCCCTGTGATTACCCAGATCGCTTCCGGGGCGAGCGGCGAGCAGTCATCCCTTGTGGAGGCGGGGTTGCGCGGCCCACGAGGCCCCAACGAGATCAAGAGCAAGGTAAGGCCGTTCTTGTGCCGGACGGCCGGCCCGGTGACCCTGCCCAACAATCGCCGTGTCGCTGGGCACGGCCTCAGGCGCACGTCACGCCTTGTGGGCCAGGAGTTAGGCCGTTTGCACCAAGGAGTTGGCGACGTCCGTAACCCAACTCGCGCAGTGAGCTTCGCGTTCTATCACCCGACTGCCACCGCCGCCCTTCAATCCGGCGCGGTCCGGGACTCGGGGAGAG
>JADJVZ010000005.1 GCA_016716635.1 Micropruina sp. | reverse complement strand
GCGTCACGTGGTCGTCCTGGTAGTAAGGGTCGGTCATGATGCTGGCTCCTCGAACAGGTCGGGCTGGTCGTCGCTCACGGGCTCGACGGCCTCCACGCGGGCGGCCTTGGCGCGCTGCTTGGGGTCGGTGGTGCGCCATTGGGCGAGGCGGCAGTAGTCGGCGCTCAGGTCGACGGATACGCCATGCCGGCCGAGCACGTCAGCGACGAGCGCGGTAGTGCCCGTGCCCCCGAATGGGTCGAGCACGACTCCGGGGGTGGCGGGTGCGCTCGTGTCGGGGCAGGCGCAGGCGTAGCCGGTGATGGTGCGCTCGTCTGAGGTTGGCAGGCGTGCCGAGCGATGATGGCCCTCGCCCGTTGGGCCCGGTCGCGTGCCTGCCGCTCGCCCAGCGGGCGGGGTGGCGCGCTCCGCCACGCTCACCAGGCCGCCGTCCCTCGCCGCACGCCGTGCACACCTCGCGCGGTGACCAGCCGGTGATGATCCGGCGCGGCCATTCCGTGGGGAACGCGGCGAAGTGGTCGATGCCGAGGTGGTCGGGCACTTGCAGCGGCTCGGTGGCGACGGTCCAGACGGAGCCCGGGAGCTTGCCGAGCGGGTTGTACGCGCCCGAGTTGGGGCCGACTGGACGTAGCGACTTCTGCCCGCCCAGCGCGCCCACGCCCTCGCGGCCCGGCTCGGACCTGTGTGCCTCCCTGATCTCGTCTACCGCCGAGTAGTAGCGCGGCTGCTTCGTCAGGTGCACCCAATCCTCATGCGAGCGGCGTACGCGGTCGGTGACGCTCTCGGGCAGCCCGTTCGGCTTGGACCACACGATGACGGCGCGGGCGATGAGGCCCAGCTCGTCAACGGCGCGGATGCGGTAGCGCTCGGGCAGGAGCATCAGGCTCTTGTCGGCCATCTTGTCGCCGAGATTCACGAAGATGGAGCCCGACGGCTTGAGGACGCGGACCAACTCACGAGTCACCGCGATGAGGTTGTCGATGAACTCGGCGGCTGTCGACTCACTGCCGATCTGTCCCTCGTACGCCTCGCCGTTGTCCTGGTACGCCCTCAGCGACCAGTACGGCGGAGACGTGACCACGAGGTCGACCGACTCATCGGCGAGCGGCAGGGCGAGCGCGTTGGCGCGCAGGATGGTGAGGGTCATCGGAGCCCCAACATGCGGCGCACGGCGTTCTGGGTGACGCCCATCTCGGCGGCGATGGCGTAGATGGTGCGGCCGTCGTCGCGGGCTTGCCGGACGAGGCGGTCCCGTTCGGCGCGGGCTTCCTCGGCCACGCGGTCGGCCGCCTCGACGGCGTGCTGGGCTTGGGTGAGGTTCATTCGGTGGACTCCTGGGGGATTGCGGCGGGGCGGCGGGGCGAGCGCGGCGATCAGCGCGTCTATCTTGCGGCCGCGCTCGATGGTGTCGACGTACAGCCAGCGGTCGGGCTGCTGCCAGACGGTGTTCCGCACGCGGATGGCGGCACACCCGTTGGGGTCGATCATCGCCCGGAGTTCGTCGCCGTGCTCGATGTTCAGGTACTGCTCGTCGTCGTTCATGGTTCGGTCCTCTCGGGTGGGGCGGGGGCCGAAGCCCCCGCCGGGGGTTGGGGGGTCAGGCGGCGACCGCGTCGCGGGCGGCGAGGGCGAGGAGGAGGCAGTCAAGGTAGTTGTCGCCGTCCATCTCCCACATGAGGTCTTCGACGCCCTCGCGCCGCGCGACGATCTCGGAGGCGTACGAAGCGATGATGACCGACTCGCGGCTCTCGGGCATCGCGTAGAGCTGGACGAGGGTGACCATGAGCTGATCGGTGGTGCGGGATTCGAGCTTGGCGGCCAGCTTGGCGCGGGCTTCGGTGATCCGGGCTGCTGCGGTGGGCTGCGTCGTGTTCATGTCTCTAGTGTGGCACCCCCGTGCCGTATGCGCAACCACCGTGACGTACTACCTGCATCCCTGGTTCGATGTCTCCGTGCGTGTTGGCGAGGCCCCCCCCCCCCCCCCCCCCCCCCCCCCCCCCCCCCCCCCCCCCCCCCCCCCCCCCCCCCCCCCCCCCCCCCCCCCCCCCCCCCCCCCCCCCCCCCCCCCCCCCCCCCCCCCGCCCCCGCCCCCCCCCCCCCCCCCCCCCCCCCCCCCCCCCCCGCCCCCCCCCCCCCCCCCCCCCCCCCCCCCCCCCCCCCCCCCCCCCCCCCCCCCCCCCCCCCCCCCCCCCCCCCCCCCCCCGGCCCCCGCCCCCCCCCGCCGCGGGCCCCCCCCCCCCGCCGCAGGTGCCCGCCGAGACAGCAAAAACCGCCCCGCCTCCACATGGGAGACGGGGCGGTTTGCTGTCAATTTTGCCAGTGGCTGACAGTCGATTATCAGGTGGCGTCGTCGTAGATCCCGAGGGTCATTTTGCCGACCCGCTTCGTGCTCACGGCCATGTCCACAATCAGAGGTGCGAGCTTCGTCAAAAGCTGCATGTCAGACCTGATCCGCGTCAGGAGCCATGGCAGGATTCAGGTCACCATCGGCCACGACCTCCATGCGCTCCGGGACGTACGGCTCGACTCCAGATGCGGGCGTGATATTCGACGCGGCGGTGATGCCAAGGGCGACGCCGAGACCCACCCACAGGTCGATTTCAGCAGTGCCCGTCCAGCCCTGCGCCTTGGTGTACAGCAGCACCGGACCGAGGGTGGCGTAGACGAGGTACAGCCAGAGCCGGACCTTGGCAGGGATTGCTTGCAGCGGATTCGTCATGATTCCTCCATGGCGTAGAAGCTGACGCGCATCTCGGGATGGGTGCGCGGGATTGGTGGGCCGGGACAGACGGGGATGTGCTGGCCCCGGTGGTGGGTGGCGGACTGCTCGTCGCCGAGTGGTGTCCGCCAGCCGCAGCGGCAGCACGTCCACCACCAGCGGATGGGCATTGCTACGTCTTGAGGTCGTCGATCTGGTCTTGGAGTCGGGCGCGGCCTTCAGCGGCCTCGTCGCGGTCCCTGTCGTCCCGCTTGCGTAGATCGCGGATGTCCTCCCGGATGCCGCCGACATCCTTGCGGGTCTCGGATTGGAGCATCCCGAGCTGCCGGAGGGCGTGGGCTTGAGACGCCTGGGACTGCTCGATGCGATTCAAGGCGTCCTTGACGGATGACCCGCCATTGGGTGAGCTGAGAGACGTGTGGACCGCCGCGAGCGCGTCCGCATTTTGGTCAGCGCTCGCCTGCACGGCCTTGACCGCGTCAGACGAGCGCTTGATCCAGACGCCACCCACTGCGGCGATCACGACCGCTACAGCCGTGCCGATGGCGGAGATGATGTCATCCCACTGATCCGGAGGCACTTCAAGCACCAGCATCAGTGGGTATTCAGGTAGGTCTGCCATGCGGCGACCGTCTGGGCATCGAGGCGTCCGGTGAGGGAAGCGCCCACAAGGACCTGGAGCGCGGCGATGGTCTTCGGTCCGGCCTGGCCATCCACCTCCAAGAGGGGAGGATTCGGGTCCAGCGCATTGATCGTGGCTTGCACCGACGCCCATGCAGCCGTCGAGAGCTTCGCCTGTCCACTGAGGGGGCATCCGGACCATTGCTCGATCCGGGAGACCGTCTTAGGTCCAAGGTCGTGATCCACCACGAGGCGAATCCGAGGATCGCCAGGGAGCGGATTCAGGTCGGGAGCCGGACGCGACGGGGCGGGCCCGGCGGCGCCGATCTCGTCAGGGAGGAAGCGGCGGACAAGAATCCGATCCACGCGATTGAGCCCCCACCCGGCCGGGTGGAAGTTCGGGCCATTGTGCGGAGGGATGTCGCCGTACTGACCCCAGGTGCCCTTGCGCTGAGCGTCCCAGGTCTCGACGTGCGAGAAAGGGTAGCCCGGGCGGTGGTCGCTGGACCAGCCGAAAAGCACGACATCGCCATCCTGTAGGCCATTGCCCGTGCGCAGGTCATTCGGGTCGCGGGTGATGTCGCGGCCGTCACGATCCGATGCGATAGCCGTCGTGTAGCTACCGACGTCGACTCCGGCGATCGCATTGAAGATGCGCTGCAGGTAGCTGGAGCAGTCGCTGTAGCCGTCCGCGTAGCGCTTGGGCTGCGAATAGGTGTCGTCTCCGCGATCGGCGGCGCACCGCTCGATGATTTGGCGTCCGATGGTCATGCCGCGTCCTCCTCGGTGTCGTCGGGGTCCATGGGAATCCACGGGTCGCCCGGAGTCTCGTCGGGCTGGATGGGTGCGTCAGTCATGGCAGGGTCCTATCGGGTGATGGTGAAGGAGTCGGCAAGCTGACCGCCCGAGGTGACGACCTCATTGACCACAAGCCGGCCTGCGGAGGCGTCGACCTGCAAGAAGCCGAAGGAATTGGGCAGGAAGTTCGTGCCGCTGGCCGCTGCCACCCAGCCAGGTAGGCCGGTGATCGTGCGGTGGTCGTGGCCGCCATTGCCGATGGTCGCGAAGACCGTGCCAGCGCCCTGCGGGAAGATCCCGCTCCGGGTGGCGACGACGGGGCTCGTGACGGTGCCGGTCAGCGGGAAGGACCGCGAGTAATTGTGATCGTGGCCGGTGATTACAAGATCGACCTTGAGCTTGATCATGAGATTGCTGAGCTGGGGACTCGACGCGCAGCCGTGCAGTCCGATGGTCAAGCAGGGCTTGTGGTAGGCCACGATGATCCACTGCCCGGCGGCTTTGCCCTCGGCGATCTTGGCCTTGAGCCATGCCTGCTCAGGGGTGCTGTCCGCATAGGTCCGCTTCGGGCTGAGGTCGATCGCGGGATCGATCATGACCAGACGCACGGGACCTTGATCGATGACGTACTGCCGGGCGTAGTCGCCAGCGCTCACAGCAGCACGATTCGGCAGGCAGGTCGCGTAAGTACCGAGTCCGCCGTGTGAGGCATCCTCGTGATTCCCGGCGAGGATCTCGACAGGACCGCTGTAGAGCTTCTTCACGAAATCGCAGTAGGCCGTCTCGTGGCCCGGGTCATACCCGAGATCACCGATGATCGCGGCGAAGTCCGGCGCCGCGGCAGCGATGCCCTTGAAGACGCCAGTAGTGACGCCATTGCCATTGCTCGCGTCGTAGCCGGTGTCTGCCGTGAAAGCGATCCGCGCCGAGCCGGACGCGGGGGGCGTGACCGGAGGAGTAGCGGTCTGGGTCGGGGTCGACGTAGCCGTGGGAGTGATCGTGGGGCTTGCGGTGGGCTCGGTGGCTCCATCAGCGACCAGCCTCAGCCGGAAAGCCTCCACCAGCAGCGACCGACCGACCGTGCCACACACCCCGCCATCACCAGCATGGACGGTACCAGCGCCAGGGACGATCGCCTCACACTCGACGTGATAGCCCGCGACCATAGAGGTGGCCTTGACGGCCTCCAAGCGCAGGCTCCGTCCCGTGGTGCCAGCGATGCCATCGGGGGCCACGGGGGCCATCCATCCGACATTCTGCACGTGCGCTTGGAGCTGGATGTCGCGGGAGACCTGCAGCGCCTCGACGCGCAGCCCGGAGCCGGGCAGCCCGGCAATGTCACCCACCAAAGTGGGCTCCGTATTCGGAAGCCAGCCGACGTTTTGGACGTGCGCCCGGTAGATCGGGATGCCTGGGGCAGCGGTCGCGACGGTGGTCGTCAAGCCAGCCGCGATGAGGGCGAGGACCACCAAAAGGGGTCGCAAAAATCGACGCATGAGCGTCTCCTGTCGGGTAGTGGACTAGAGGGAAAGAAGGGGTCAGGCGTCGATGGGGTCAGGCGTCGATGGAGTCCCATGACACCGCGAGATAGGTCCCGCCCGCCGTAGAGAGGGCCGCGCCGCTGGTCTGATAGACACGCAGGGTGAATTGGTCGCCGACCTCGCACAGGATGGGGCCGAGGGTCGCCGCAGTATGTGCGACCACGGCGGAGGCTGGAGTCTGAATCCCGACCTCCTCGATCGCCGATGCGCCACGCCACACCTGGAGCGACCGGTAGCCGGTGGTATTGCCATTCCATGCCGCGTGAGCCGTGATCCGATACCAGCCACGACGCCGAATGGTGATCGAGCTGGACGGTGCGTCGACCATCGTGCCGGGGATGTCATGGACGGTCGTAGATCCGGCGAGGCTCAGCAGCGTGACAGCCCCGGATGGGATCGATTTCCCCGCATAGGACACGCGAGCTCGCGGGGTCGTGGTGAAAAGGAAGGCCACCACATCGCGCAGGGAGTTGAGCCACGTCGAGACGCCGGCTTTCGTCCCGGAGGCGATCGGGGTGGGGATAGCGGGGATCGTCATGGCATCCTCAGATCACGCGCCACTGATCGAGGGCGCCATAGGTCGGGTCATCGATGGTCAGCGCCTCGCCGTAGGGCCACGGCGAGGTCTTGAGGGTCAGGGTCCAGTCGGACGCCGAGCCGTGCTCGTCGCAGCCCTCGACCACCAGCACCCCGGAGCTGATCTGTGGCGGGACGCTCGTGGGGGCGATGAGGCTGCCGATATCAAGCAGGGCGATGCTCGCCGTCGTGGCGTCGTCGGGCATGGCCATCAAATCCACCTGCGCGGGCGTCAGGCGCGGGGAGGCGTCCTGGGCTACCAGCCAGTCAGCACGTCCGCGATTGCTCACGTCCGCGGCGTAGATGCCAGTCAGGCTGACGTCCTGGCCGTCGATGTCGCGGGAGGCTGTGTAGGTGCCGCCGCCGACCAGGGACATCGTGGCTGAGCGCACCACTGTGGAGTCGTCGGTCTCCCAGCGCACATCGGGGGAGATGTCCTCCAGGTCGAGCGGCACTGCGGTCTCGGTGAAATCGGGTGCCATCCAGAGCGGCTGATTCACGCGATTGATGAAGATTCGTCCGCCGGTCGCAGCAGTAATGCCGCTGAAAATGTCCTCCACGGTCTTTCCTGCGACCTGGGGTATGACCACCTGGGGAATTGCGCCGAAGCTCCGCACGTACTGGGGGAGCCGCGCCCACCCCAAGACCGCCTTCATGACGGTGACAAGATCGGAGGTCATCCGCCCCAGGATTGAGTCCCGCAGCGTCCCCGAAGGGGTGCCCTCGATGACCGCCACATGGGAGACGGTGGCCGTGACCATGTCGGGTCCTGCGGGACGCACCAGCGCCCCACCGACAGAGATCCGGAAAGGCTGGGATGGCTGGGCAGCGCGAAGCGCACCCATCGCGCCGGGCACCATCGACACCCGGTCGAAATTGACCTGCATCATCACAGCGCGGGTGGAGATACCCACCCCAGGATCGGACGACAAGACGCTCTCTATGGGCTGTCCGGCGCCATTGGTGGTCTGCTCGACCGCCTGAAAGACCCCACCCGAGTAGCGGATGCCCAGAGCGTAGGAGCCCCACGAGATTTGCACGAGCGTGCCATCGGTCAGAGGATTCGCTACCACCAGGAGCGTAAAGCTTCCCGACACGGTAGCCGGGAGCACGTCAGACACCAGCATGACGCCATTAGCTGCGTCGACAGGCTTGAGCATGAGTGCCCCGGCTGCGTCCGTCACCGGCCCGACACCACCACCCCATGCCAGCTCGCCGCCCGTCCCGTACTGGACGGGATTGAGCATCGACGCGCCAGCCACCGGCACTGCGGGCGCTTTCGAGTCGGTGAGCGGCCAGTAAGCGGCCAGGGTCATCGCACACACCGTCTCTACGGCAGTGGAGCGTAGGCGTCGCTTGGCGTACTGCGATCGGATGTCGTGGGCGGTGATCGTCACGTAAGAGAGGGTCTGGATCGTGTCCCAGTGCACCGGCTCAGAGACGACCGTCCCCGTGAAGCGATTCCATCCCGGCAAGCCATTGAAGGTCATCGTCAGACGCACCCCGCGGCCCCGGACCACATTCGGGAAGTACGGCGAAGAGGGATTACCAGGAGTGAAGCGTCCGTCATCATTCACGAGCGTGAAAGTGAAGCTCGTCACCGGGTAGGTGTCTAGCTCGTGGGAGCGACCGCGCTTGATGTCCCATCCGGGAGTGATAGCCCACCACTGGGTGACGTCGGTCCAAGACCCGTCTCCAGAGAGCTGCATTTCCAGGACGCCGACAGGGATCACACCAGCACCGCCTGTCCACCCTCGGCGCGCTTGAAAGCACGCAGCGCCGCCACGATCGCCCGGGCATTCGAGTGCGGATCGGCACCAGGAGGCACGGTCACATGGAGGTGGATATCGCCACCGCCCGACGAGCGTCCGCCGGAGACGCCACCATTGGCAAAGGTGGCCACACCACCGAGGCGACGGACGGCCTCCTTGGCGATGGGGATTGTCTCGCTGCGCTTCGCAGGGGAGAGCGGCAAGTAAGCTTCGCCGCCCGTCTCAGGCTCGGCCCAGATCCGCCACGCACCAGCGGGAGCAATCTGGGCCTTGTGATCCTCGCGAAGACCACCACCGGCGAAGAATTCGACAATCCCGCCATCCGCCTTCAGCATGGCCGAATTGACCGTGGTTCCGCCGCCGAGATTGATCGTCCCAGTCATGTACTGGGTCGTCATGATCCGCGTATAGACGGCTGTGCCGTCGAGCGACGCGAGGGCGGAGCGTACGCGATCTACCGTCGCGAGGGCGGCGGATGCATCAGCGGTGATTGTGGTGGAGACCCCTGACGGCACCCTCCGGTATGACGCGGCCAGCGCATCTGCTGCGACCGTCGAAATCCCCATCTGCTGGGCCGCCGCCGAGATCTCCTCACTGGCTGCAGCCGTGGCGCGAGTGACCTCATCCGTAGGCGCCTTGGTCGCGATGAGCTGCTGAATGTGCTGCTGGGATGCTGCGGCGATCGTATCGAGGGTGGCCTTATTGGCCCGCCCCGCCTCGGTGTCTTGGTCAAGAGCGCCGCCATGTTCATAGAGCGCAGACGTGGCCGTCCCTGTGGCTGCGGCGAGATCGGCTTGCTTCTTGACCGCGCCCGCCATCGCAGTGCTGGTACGTCCAAGGTCAGCTTCGAGCTGCCCCGCCGCGATGGCTTCCGCCGTAAAGCTCGTGGCGGTCTGCCCGTTCCACATGGTGACTTGCTGCGTCTGGCCTTTGTACTGCTCGATGGTGGCATTGACCTGGGCTAGGGCGTCCTTATTGCCTAAGGATGCCTGGGTGACGACATCGAGCCCAAGGCCAAGGGTCCGCGCCGCCTCGAAGGCGTGTTGGTCCTGAAGATTCTTGGCGGCGATCTTCGTGACATTCTCGTCAATGACGCCATTGGACGCCTCAAGCGCCGCCGTAAATTCCTCCGTAGACCGCTTTGCGCGCTCTTGCGCGTCGAAGAATCCAGCCAGCGCTACCCCACCCACGACAAGCGCAATTCCGAGTGGGCCAGCGGCAGCCGACAGCCCCCCCATCGCCGAGGACATCCCCTGGATGGCTTTGGACGCGGCAGCCTTCTCGATGAATGCCCCTACGGCGTCGCGAGCGGACCTGACCGAGACGGTGAGGTCGGAGAAGAAGCCGATTACCTTTTGAGTCACCACAAGGGCGCCGAGCCCGATGCCGAGAGCTACGACAGCCTGGCCGAGCGGGGTCGTCGTGTCAGTCGCGGCCTTGATCGCAGGCGTGACGGAATTGATGCCCTGAGAGAATTTGGTCAGCAGAGGCAGAAGTGCCCCTCCGAGTGAAATCTGAAGCCCCTCGATCGAAGCATCCCAGTCCTTCTGGGCCTGCTTTGCTTCCTTCAAAGCTGCGAGCTGCGGTCCTGAGAGGGTCGCGCCGAATTCGTCGGAGCGCTTTGAGAGCTCGGCCAGGCCAGACGCGCCCTTATTGAGGAAGACCAGCATGTCGGCACCGGACTTGCCGAAAAGCTGCATGGCTAAGGCGGTCTTTTCGGCACCATCCGGCATGGTGGCGAAGCGCTCAGCCACCTTGGGGAGTAGCTGTGACATGGGCAGGATGTGACCGGCGGCGTCCCGGAAAGCGAAGCCGAGATCTTGCACCAGGCCCGCTTCGGCCTTGCTGCCAGCCGAGGCGCCTTCCAGCGTCTTGGAGAATTTCGCCATCAGCGACGCGCCCTTGTCGGCGTCGATGCCCGTCTCTTTGAGGGCGAAGCGCAGCCTGGAGGCGTCCTCGGCGGACTCGCCGGTGACGCGGGCGAGCTTCAGCGTCTCCGCGCCCACCGACTTGTATTTGCTGACGGCATCCCCGGCGACCTTCACCCCGGCCGCCATCGCGACCGTGAAGGCAGCGAGCCCCGCACCAGCATTCTTACCGCCCGCGGCGACCGACTCTGCCGACTGCCCTGTGTCCTTGAATGCCTTGACCGCGCCGGCAGCGTCGCCGACGATCAGAAATTTCAGGGTCTTCGTGATGTCACCCATCAGCCATCCCCTTCCGCTTCGAGGGCGCTCACGACTTGACCGAGCTGCCACATGGTGAGGTGCTCCCATGCATCCCAGGGAGGGAGCCCGAAGCGAATCAGCAGGACCACGGAGTACTGCCGCCAGATGCTGGCGACCCGCTCATAGCTCGCCTGACGGCGAGGTATCGGGACCGCCCTCAGGCTTTTCCCGGCTCCCTCGGAGAAGTGGCCTCTTCGAATTCGATGTAGTCCACGGTGCCGTCGTAGAGGTCGAGCATGGTCGTGCGTCGGCCCCCTGCATTCAGGGCGGCCCACGTGAGGCAGATGCCCATCGTCCGAGTCCGGCGGTCATTCCCTAGGTCTTGCCAGACCCTCGTAGCGAGGGCGTCAGGGTCACCTTCTGGATCTGCTATCTGGGCAGCCACCAGGGCATTGTGACCCTCTGCGCACAGCTGCGCGATCTGCACCAAGGCGTCATAGAAGCCCCGGACATCCATCTCGGGCACCTCCGCGAGGTCTCTGTCCATGAGGTCCGCCATGCGTGGCGAAAGTCCGTCGACCTGGACTACGGGGAAGTCCGACCATGCGGTGGGGGTGCCCTCGTCGTCGCGGCTCTCAATGACTCGGATCATGCGATTGCCTGCCTTACTGTGGTGGTCAGCTCATCCATGACAGCCGTAGCCAGAGTGTCGGCGTGACGCTCGAATTCCTTGCTGCCGGTGTCGGGCTGCATCGAGGTCATCGACCAGGTCTTTCGGTGGCCGAAGACCGGGTGGCGGATGGCGCCCTTCTCGATCGCGGTCATGCGTACGCCTCCCGACATGAGGCGCAAGCTCGCGCCCCGGGCAAGGTCGAGCACGACCGTCGCACGGCCCGCCGCGACCTTGCCGGACAGCCCGCCGCGATGCGGAGAGGCGCCCGCCATGGCCGTGACGACCTCAGCGCCGACCGGCTGCAGATCAGTGCGCAGACGCTTACGCATCGCCCGCATGAGCCGTGGGTCATCGAGCGACTTCACCTGCGCGCCGAGCTGCTTGAATTCCTCGGCGTGGACCGTGACCTGGGTCACAGCGTGGCATCCGAGGTGCGCACGATGATCTGAATCGGGGGTGCGGACAGATTGTCGAAGCCGGTGTAGCCGCAGGACATCTTCACGATGTCACCGGTGGGCTTCGGAAGCTCACCATCCAAGCGGATATTCGGGATGACGAATTGCACCGTCTCCTTGCCCGTGGTGAGCGAGCCTGCCTCGAAATTGACCACGAGGGTCATGTCCGCGTCAGCGAGGAAGGCGTCACGGAAGACTGTGTCGGAATACTCGACGGTCATCTTGCCGCTCACCTTGCGGTCGCGGGCGACCGGCTTTGCCTTCTTGCCGCCGCCACCCATGAGGTAGCGCTTCGAGTCGACATTGTGGTCGACGCTCAGCGACCAATCAGCGATATTCGCGAGCTGCGTGGCGCCGGACGCCAGCGCCGTGGCCGTAGGTGCCGTGAGCGTGCCCGAGTAAATCGACGCGCCCGCAAAGCTGAAAAGGCTTGCGGCAGCGGTCGGGTAGGTCGGCGACGTCAAGGCCGTGGACGTGTCCACCGACCGGGCATCAACCGTCATCTTGGTCGTCAGAATGTCACCCTGCGACATCGACATCTCGAAGCCAGTGGACACACACCCAGCGAAAGTGAGCGGGTCGGAGATGGCAGAGGCGTCCGCCTGGAGTCGCGGCACGCCCTCCTGCAGCGTGAAGGACTGCAAGGCGTCCGTCAGCCCAAAGACGTGCTGATAGACACCCGTCGACACCAGGGTCGACGTGCCTGAGCCGAGCATCGCCGCCAGCAGCTTCCCGTACCCCTTCGAGAGCATCTGGAAGCCGATCGAGCCACCAGCCGAAATCGTGGGCGTCACTCGACGCGCAGACCGCGCCACCCGTGAGCCGACCCGGAATCCAGAGCCCTGCTTACGGTCAGGCTGATAGTCCATGTCGGAGCTGCTTTGCTCCGCCCACGTGGTGATTGCCACAGGGACCCCGTAGGACCCCTCCAAGCCAATGCCGACAAATGCATCCAGGACAGTGCTCACTTGGAAGCTCCCTTCTTGGTGGCCTCATCGGCCGGGGTGGCAGACTCACCGAGAGTCCAATTCCGAGATCCGGTGACCTCGCAGACCTGAGCCAGCAGCGGCGCTGCCTGCTCATCGGTGACCGTGACCGTCTCGCCCGCGGCGACCTCACGGCCTAGGGCGACGACAAAGACGTCGCCCATCGGATTCGTATTTTTGATGCGCATGGCACCCCTTTCAGAGACGGGCCTTGACGGCCAGACGGAAGACGAGACGAGCGAAGGTGCCACCCTCGGCGGCGACACCCTGAGTCAGATCGGTAGAGGCGACGACGATGCGCACCACGCCCGGAATACCCAGGCGGGGGTCCTCGCGGATCAGCGCAGTGAGCCCGGCGAGGATCGCGTACGCCCGATCGCGGACGGTCTTCACGTCGTCATCGCCAGACCACGCGATCGCCGAGCATGTAATGAAAGCCGTCTCATCCAGGCCCAGGGCACGTGTCGCGCCAGACCACTCCTGTGACGAATCGGCAGTGTGGTGCGGGGTCGGACCTTCGGGGTCCTCCACGCCGATGCACAGCCAGTCACCCACGTCCATCGCGATCGGATCGGAGTCGGAGACATTGACCCCAAGCGGGCCCAGGGTGGCCAGCGAGAGAGCCACGAGCTTGTCGATGGTGGCCGGGACGATCGAGGGGATGATCATGCGAAGCCCAGCGGTGGGAGGTAGTGGGGGGCCATCAATTCCTCAGCCGCACGGGGGGCGAGGAAGCCCGCAGACGCATTCGGGTCAAGCGTCCGGCCCAGCTGGGTCCGCCAAAGCTGGCGGGTGATGATGCGCGCTGCGGTGATAGCCCACGCAGGCGCGATCGGGGACGCCTCGGAAGTCACCGGTCCGCAGCGGCCCTCGATGTATTCGCAGGCAGCCTCAGCGGCCAGGGTGATATCGGCGTCCGATTCAGTGCCCGGCTTTTCGGCTTTTAGCGCGACCTTGAGGGCGGTGAGCGCCTCAGCATCGGGCAGTAGGAAGCACGTCATGTCCACCTCCTAAGGGCGTGAACCGCACAGGGGCACCCGGGATGGGTGCCCCTGTGTTCTTGGTTGGATCAGGCCGTGGCCGTGGACTTGAATGCCTTGAAGGCATTCGGGTCCTGCAGGGTGCCGTCCCAGCGCTCGAAGGCGAGGAAGCCGACCTGCAGGTAGTCGGCGTAACGCTCAGTCAGCCGCAACAGGCTGGCCGAGCCGTTCACCGACCGGGCGACGTAGGCGCCAGCGATGTTGCCGTAGCCCAGCGACAGAGAGTTCTGCGCCATGGCTGCCATGTCGTTGTTCACGCGCACCGCACGCCCGAGCAGCGTGTCCGGCGAGCCGACCTGAACGGACGGCTCCCAGATCGGGCGACCCTGAGCGTCCTTGAGCTTGCGGACGGCCTTGCGCACCGACTGGTGCATCATCCACTTGCAGTTCGGGTGGTCCCCGTAGGCCGGATCAAGGGCCTCCTGCAGATCCACGAGGTTGTCGTAGGTGATGCCGCCGGTGGTCGCGAGCGAGCCCGCACCGGTGACAGCCACTCCCGCGGAGGTCATGATGCCGTCCGGCTGAGCCGTGCCCGTGCCAACCGTGAAGTCGCGGCTGAGCAGGCGCCCGATGCGTTCGCCGAGCTTCCGAGCCACGAAGGCATCGGCGTTCGGGGAGTCGTTCAGGAACTGCACCGATACCCGCACGATCTTCGAGGTTGCCATGAAGGCATCCAGGGAGTTCGTGTTGAAGTTCAGATCCTGCTCGGGGGCCTGCGTGTTTTCGCCGATCCACGCACCGATGTTGCCCGTGTCGTCGTTCGTCGGCCAGGGCAAGTTCGCGCCGGTGTCGGTGGTGATCAGCTCAGCCTCGCTGAGCATGACGCCGTAGGCCTTCATGGTCTCGACCATGATCGCCCGGAATGCCGGGGGGATCGTGTAGCCACCAGCAGCGCCAGTGCCTACGGCGGCGGCGTTCTGGATGTCCTTGTCGAGCGAGAAGCGGGACTCCATGAGCATCCGCTGGTCTGCCGAGATGCGGTTCATGCCCCGACGCACGAAGGCGTTGAAGGCGTCGGTGTAGCGCTCGTCGTCCTCGCTCGCCTCGTCGCCCTCGGGGGCGATAATGCCAGTGCGGTCGACGCGGGACAGCGAAGCTTCGAGCTTCTCGTTCCGGTCGGCCCGCTCGACGCGGTTGCCGAGCGCATCGAGGTCGGCTTCCATCTTCTCGTAGGAGGCCTTCTCCTCGCCGGTGAAGTCGCGGTCTGCGGCCTCGGCCAGATTCTGGAGAGCCTTCATCTGCTCCCAGATGTTTGCCCGCTGCTCGCGGAGCTTCTGAATGTCGGACATAAGTGGCCCGTTCCTTTCTCCCGAGCATGCGGGACTGCCCCGATGGCACTTCGCCAGCGGGTGACTTAGGGGGTTGGGTGGGCTCAGGCGAGCCCGTGCATGGCCTTCAAGGCTCGTGCGTGCGCCCTGCGGCGCTCAGGGAATCCGGCCACGACCTGATTCCGTGCGTAGATGGACAAGTCGAAGTTGGCCTTCGGTGGCTCGGCGCTGGTGTCCATGACCGAATCCGCCAGACCTGCATCCACCGCGTCAGCGGCGGTGTACCAGGATTCGGCGAGCATGGCCTGACGCCAGTCCTCGACCGTGCCGCCCGCCTTGTCGGCGTAGACGGCCGCGATGTTGTTCGACAGTTTGTCGAGCAGTGCGCCCGTCGATGCCATGTCGCTCGCGTTGCCCACACACAGGCCCCATGCGTCATGAATCATGAGCGTGGCGTTCTTGCACATCACCAGCTCATCAGCACCGGCAG
Source organism: Micropruina sp. (assembly GCA_016716635.1). GTDB lineage: Bacteria > Actinomycetota > Actinomycetes > Propionibacteriales > Propionibacteriaceae > JADJVZ01. The sequence goes on along the minus strand of JADJVZ010000005.1, from coordinate 20,561 downwards.
CGATGAAGGACGCGGCCGATGCTGCGATACCCTCCACGACCGCCGTGACAGTGGCCCGGTGCTGGCGAAGCTGATTCAGGATCGTGACCGCCTCGAAGACCTCACCGCCTGGAGAGTTGATGTGGAGGCGGATCTGCGTCGTGTCGCGGGGAAGTGCATCAAGCGCCGCGGCGAATTCCTTCGCGGACACCCCCCAGTCACCACCCCAGGAGTCGATCGGGTCGTAGATGCGGAGCGTCGCCACCCCGGCATCGGTGGTGGCATTGAGGACCGACAGCCGATCCTCGGCGGTGGGCAGGCTGGCCCGGAAGCGGAATCGGCTAGGCATTGGTCGTGCCTCCTGTCAGTGGAGTGGAGTCGTACGAGCCGAGCTGGCCCATGTTCAGGGGGCGGTAGCGGGCGTCGCCGCCCGGGACGGGGCCGCGCTCTTCGAGGGCCAAAATGTCGTTGGTTGAGAAGGCGCCGAGGTACCACATTTCCTTGTAGAAGGCGGCGCGCTGGGCAGAGTCGCCACGCAGCAGGCCCTCGACGGAGTAGTGCGCGTAGACCTGCTCGGGCTTGAGGATGCGGCTGAAGCGCTGCTCAATCCGGGTCAGCCACGTGCGGAGGGTGAAGACGACCCATCCGATCGTCTGCTGCTCGATGCCCGTGCCCCAAGAGGTGGCCTTGTCGGTCGCCATCAGCATGTGAGGCGGGACGCCGAAGATCCGGGCGATTTCCTCGACCTGGAAGCCGCGAGACTCCAGGAATTGCGCGTCGCCGGGCGGGATTGTGAGCTGGTGGAATTTCGCGCCCGCGTCCAGCACGACCGTGCCGTGCGCCGACGAGAGGCCCGTCTGGCGCTTCTTCCAGCGGTCCAGAATGTCTTCGGCCTGCTTGGGGGTCAGGCGCTGCTCCGTCTGCAAGATGCCCGTCGCTAGCGAGCCACCACCGAAAAGCTGAGCGGCGTACTGCTCGGCGGCCATCGCAAGCCCAATGCCCTGACGGGCGATGCGGATCGGCGAGACGCCACACACGCCGTCATAGCCAAAAGCGGGGAGGTGGAGGATCTCGTAGTCGGTGAAGACCTGGGCGCCGCCGTCGATCGAGTAGACCTTAGTACCCATCTTGCTCGTCCGGCCCACCTTGACGCGGCCCGGATGGATCGGCCAAAGCTCCCTGAGGCGCCCAATCTCATCGCGTCCTAGCCAGATGTAGCCATTGCCCCACAGCAGCATGTGAGTGATGACCGTCTCCCAGAATTCCATGGGGGTCATGTCCGGATGGGGGTTCGCCAGAAGCTCAGCAGCGCGACCAGTCGACACGATCGTGCGACTCGCACCATCCGAGCGGTAAGCGTGCAGCGGCAGCGACGCCACAGTGCCCGCAATCAGATTCACAGACCGCCACACCGCAGGCATGGCCAGCGACTTCGACTCCGAGACCGTGACGCCAGCGACAGACTGCCCACCCTCGATGAGCCTCAAGACGTCCGGCGACGAGATGGAGACGGACGGGTCCTCGATCGAGGCATTGAAGAGCTTCCCGAAGATCGTCACTTCTTCACCTCCTTAGGCTTGTCGGTCATGGCAGCGGCCTTGATGGTGGCGATACCGGATGCGAACACGAAGACACCCAGTGCGCCCAAGCCCCACGCGACACCGAAAGCCAGGAAGGCGGCCACCGAGACCCCTACGAGCCCAAGGCCGGTGAGGACGATCCCGATCAGCTCAAGGCGGGAGGAAGTCAACGGAGCTCCTCTCACCAGACACCGAAGGGTGCGTTCGCAGCGGATTCAGCCAGCGCAAAGGCCGCAGTGGCTCCCACTAGGGCAGTGATGTCAGAGCCGGACTTGATGCGACCCCAGATCCAAAGGCCCTCGTCGGCGGTGCGCTTTACGCCAGTGGGCACAGCCTCATCAAGGTCACGCTGCCCGCGCTGGGTCACAAGGCCAGCAGTGACAGCAGCGACGAATCGGACGCACGCCGCTGCGTAGTCGGCGTGGCTCATGACCGTCACGTAAGCGCCAGCCTCTTCGAGCTTCGGGACCAGCGACTCGGCAGCAGACCCGGCGACCACGGCCACCTCGGCCCCATTCGAGCCCAGCAGGTCGATCGCCCACTGGGTGCCAGGACGCGAATCGAGGACGCCCTTGGAGCCCGTGATCTCGATGTGCGTCCGACCCTCCACAGTGGAGGCACCAGCAGCCACAATCGCGGCACGAGTCAGCATCGGAGAGGCGTCAAGGACCAGAGACGGAGTGCCGACCATGCCAGCATCGGGGACGAGATTCTTTTGCCAGTCGGACGGGGAAATGACGCCAGGGGTGACGTCCTCCACCATCGGCACCGGCTGATTCAAGAAGTACCTACGAAAGGCTGCGTGGGATTCCTGCGGGTCGTCCCAGTAGTCCGCGATCGGCTCAAGGTCCATCCATGCAGCGGCAGGCCCATACGACTCAGCGAGCGCCTTCAAGCGCTGCTCACGGTCCTCAAGATCCCAATGCTCGGACGCTTGCTGATGGTCAAAAAGCAGCGCCGACCGCCTAGACGACTTCGCGTAATCGTGCGTACCCTCGGCCACCGACTTTTCGCCAGCGCCGTACATGGTCGAGGTCTCCAGCATCCAGCCTGACGCCAAACGACGCTTCAAGAGATTCCGCGTCATGGTCGAGTGGAGCCGCTTCAATCGCGGGAGAATCCACAGGTGCGTCTCATCCGCGACCACGAAGGTCGACTTGCCGCCATCCTTCGATGAATCCGCCGATGACACGGGCTCGATCGAGCCCCGAGCGTCCGGCAGGATCACCCGCGTCAGGCCGACGTCAATGCCTGGGTAGTCCTCAGCCAGAGCATCAGAGCAGGACTCGGAGCCCAGCATGTAGGCGATGTTGTCGTACGTGTTGCCAGCCTGATTTTCCTCAGTGGCGACACATAGGACTTCGACGTACTTGATCGGCTTACCGACCGGCTCGCCCACCTCGTACCGGTAGCCCCACTCGGAGACTTCGCCCTCGACAGCCCAGTGGTCAAAGCGGCACGGACCCAGAGCTTCGTAGCACGCCATCATGGCGGCTAGCTCGGACTTGGCCCGGCCCTTGGCTCGCGAGATGAAGCCGCGGCGGACTAGGCGAGCGCCCGTCTCGGGATGGACCTCGTACGCCTTGATGACAAAGGCTGCGTACTCGTCGTCAAGCTCGATCGGTGCGCCCTGGACGTCGCCAGGTCCATGCACCAGATAGTGCTCAATCCACGAAATCGCGGCCCACCCAAGCGACAGCATGGGCTCAGCCACTCGTGCGCGCCTTCAGCCGCTCACGGCGAGCGCCTACCTCGTCCTCGACGCCAGGAGCTGGCGGCTCGGCCGGCGGCTTCGGAGGCACGATCGCCATTCGCAGTCGAGCGCGATCCTCAGGCGTGGCCCCGAATTTGGCCACACGGAGCCGCAGCTCGCCAGCCAGAGCCACAGCACCCTCAGAGAAGGCCGCATGGATCATGGCCGTGTCGAGCAGGAAGTCCCAGTCGGTGGCGGTGAAAGTCGATGCCTGAGCAGAGCGGCGCCACGTGTCCCACCACTGGCGGGTCCGCGTCGGCCAGCCATCGACAGACGCAGGAAGCTCGGGTCCACGGAGCAGATCGTCAGCGACGACGGCAGCCACTTTCGCAGCGTCACGCTTCTGGTCACGCTCACGAGAGCGCTTCCCGGACGGGGGAGGGCCATTGCCAGCCATGAGCTACCGCCCTTCGCTGAAAAGTCGACAAATCCCCAGACTCACGCGCACCGCGAAGAGAGGACTCCGAGGTCTTCTGAGGCCCGATTCCTAAAGATTTCGGCCCCCTACCCCTAGTCAGACCACCAATCCCGCGAGTTGTTCGCGGGTCGATTGGTCATGTCTGCCGCCTGCCTGCCATTGCAGAGCGGGCACCACGGCACCGAGTCGGAGCCGTCACCACCGTGTGCGACCGGCACGCCGTGTCCGAGGTGGAAGGGTGTGTCGGTGTCGATCATCACGGGGCATTGGCCTTCGTGCTTGCGACACTGGCCGATGCATCCGCACTGCACTGGACCATCACGCTCGATGGTCTCGACCCAGGCTGCTCGTCGGCGCTGGTGTGCGGGACCGTACTGCGGCTTAGCCATCAGGTCCCCCCTCAGGACTGCGCCGGTCATCCCCCGGAGAACCCAAACGCAAGGGGTGGTCACAGTCCTGAGGAAAGTGGTTGCAGGCCTATCCCGCCGTGGATGACGGGTGCAGTCTGCCGCATAGCGCCGAGGTGTCGAACCCCGCGAGCCCGCTTTGGAGGCGGGCATCCCAGCCGTGGGGCGCCATCTGTGGAATTGCGAAAGCCCCGTATTTCGACAGGGCTTGCAAGATAAGACCATCTTGGGACACGGACCCAGTCATGTCAATCATCATGTCGATGGCGTGGCGCGTGTCGTCCCTCGTCGTGCCAGTCGCATACCGATTCCCACCAGACCTCGGGGTGTCGCCCCTGCTGCCGGGTGAGGATCAGTCCCGCTGCCATCCCGCGGCGGATGCGTCTTTCGAGGGTGCGTCCCTTGCTGCCCAGCATCCTCGCCGCTTCAGGCACCCTGACCCAGATGCTCACGAGACCATCCGTCCGATGCGCGCCCATTGAGTCGTGTCCCACTCGGTGGTGCAAGTGTCGCAGCGGATGAAGGCTGGCGCTCTCTCGTCGCGTGGTAGGTGGGCTTGCATCTCGCCAGGGCACGAGACGTCACCCTCGACGTGGATGCAGCGACCGACCGGGACGCGCCCTTCGCCGGGATTGATGATGGCCTCGATGCGGTGCGCGATCGAGGCGACCTCGGCCACGCACTCGGTCACAGCTTCGTGCTTGCGCCACCATCCGGCCTGAGCTTGGAGGAATCCACAGATAGCCGGAATCGTGTCCGCCGGCGGGTCGATGCCTTGGTCCTCGCAAGTGATCCGCACCCATCCGACAAGCGCGGATTGTGCTTCGTCGCGGAGTCGTGCAGCTTGCTCGGCGAAGAAGAGTGGCTTCTCGGAACCCACGCTCTTCACGCCGACCCTGACGTTCAGGTTCGTGTCGCGTCTCACGGCCTCGATCAGGTGGCCCCACAGGTCGCTGATCTGCGAGAGGGCGCGGCGGTGGCGTCCGACACACAGCCAGCACACCAGGTGATCGCGCTGCTCGGCCCCGCAGATTGGGCAGGTGGCTTGCTTGCTCATTGCTCGGCTCCTTCGGTGATGGGCAGGGATTCACGGATCTTACGCTTGGCTTGCTCGATGGCCGCCCGTCGCACTTCGGGGTCGGATGGTGGTCGGCACTCGACGCACGGGGCGTAGGTCTTGACGCCGTGAGGGCAGCGCTCGACTTCGATCCGTGGTGCCGTGCGGTCGTCGGCTGCTGTCGCTTGCCACCACGGGCCAGGCTCGACAATCCGGCCCGGGTTGCGGGTAGCCGGATCGGCAGCGACCCAGACGCCAGCGACAAGGGCGTCTCGGTAGGTCCGGTGCGCCAAGCTGTTCGTGGCGAAGCGTCGCAAGGACGGCTCCGGCCAGTCGGGGCGGGCGGCGTTTAGGACGGCCGCCCAGCGTTCGATTTCGAGGGTGTTCATCGGCTTGCCACCAAATCCAAAACGGCGGCGTCTGGTGGGTAGCTAAGTGACGATTTGGATTTGGTCTTGGAAGGATTCTTCCCTTCCCTTCCCTTCCTATTCCCTTCCCTTCCCTTCCGTAAGTGAGGGCTCAGTGAGTACTCCCTGAGTCCTCCATGAGCGCTCAGTGAGTACTCCATGAGTCCTCCATGAGCGCTCAGTGAGTACTCATGGAGTGGCGCGTGATTCATGCCGCCTTCCCTTGATTTCGGGGTGCGCAATCGACGTCCGGCTCGGGGAGTCGGGAGGGTGTGTAGCGGCTGATGACCTGGTGTAAATGCCACGTCGGAATGCAGCCGTATGTGACTCCATCTAGGGCATATAGGTGGACGAACCCCACCTCTTCGCACTCGGTAAGCCACTTCTTGACCTTGGTCGGTGGGAGGTCGTCATTGGGGAAGACGTAGCCATTGATGGCATTGAGGGCGGCCAGGAATCTGCCATCGTCATCGGCGAAGGACATGAGCCCAATGGCGAGTAGTCGTGCGTCTCTTGAGAGCGCCGCGACCGTAGGAGAGCCCCAAAAGCTCGGTTTGATGGTCCGAATGCGCGCCATCACGCCACCTTTCGTGAGATTTTGGTCCAAAGATCGCCACGATCGTGACGGTGGAGCTGTCTTTCGAGCGACTTCGGCTTGATGCCGAGAGCCCCACAAATGGCCGCCAGGGACTGCCCTGCGTCGAGCAGATCCTCGACGTCCTCGACTAGGTGCTTGGTGCGCTGGACGAAACCGACACCTTGGGGCTGGGACTCGGGGTCGTCAATGGTGTCGTCGTCCCAGGCAAGGGGTGGCGGCCATCCGTTGCGGGCGGCTCGCTGGCGGCATTTCGTGATGACCGACTGCGGCGCGATGGGGGTCACATTCCATAGCTGGTCGTATGCCTCGCGCACCCGATTGGCTGTGCCGATGAAGACGACTTGCTGGTCCAGGATGTGCGTCACCCGAGCCCGTGCCATGCCCATGTGGTCGGCCATGGAAGCCCACGACCACCCGAGTGCATGGAGGGCTTGCATGCGCCTTAGGGTGCCCGTGGAGTCGATGCGTCCGACCGTCTGCACCGTGTCGGGCATGAGGGCGGCGAGCTTGGCGGCGATGGGTCGGGAGACGGTGCGCTGACCGCTCAGGATGCGCGTCACGGTCGATGAGGGGATTTCGGCGCGGAGGGCTATCTCGGCGGTGGTGAGTCCTAGTGCGGCTAGGTGTGCCCTGACCTTGTCGCCGGGGATGCGCAACGGCTTTCCGGTGGCGTGGGCGTGATTAAAGAAGCGTGCGTACCGGCTGTACGACTCGCGGCAGGGTGTGCATCGACAGGCGTGCTTGCTGTAGCAGGACCGCTCACCCGGCTCGTGCTTCTCGCAGGTGTGGAGGGTCATCCGAGCACCTCGATCTGGTGGTCTCCGGGTAGCCCGTAGATGGAGTAGCCGACCTCGACCCAGAGGAATCCGGGGGGCGGGTCGGATAGACGGGTGTCAGTGAGGGGTGTTTCACCGGACGCGCCAGGCTCAGCCCACACCCGGCCGCTCGTGGCAGGCTTGGTCGGCTTGTAGGTGTCCCATTGGGGCTTTTCGGCTTCGGGTCTCAGGTCATCTATGGGCAGGTCGTAGTAGGGCTTTCCGGCTGGTGCGATGCGCATCTTTGGGCTGGTCATGCTGCGTCTTTTCTGGCGGGCTGGTTTTGGGTGGCGAGTAGTTGTCTGGCGAGGTCTGCGCGTCCGGCGCGGGCGAGGTGGTGGAGCATGCGTTGAGGGGTGCGCCAACCTGCGAGTTTGGTGAGCTGGTGGAGGGGGATGTTGCGGTCGGAGGCTGCGGTGATGAGCCGTGCGAGGTCTCGGCCGCGGATCTGGTCGGCGTGTCGCGGTGGGCTCGGCTTGGCCGGTTTTTGTAGCTTGACGGCCGGGGCGGCTTTGGCCGCCTTTCGCGTGAGGCGCACGTCGGCCACGGTGGGGTCTCCGTGGCGATGCCAGCGGTTGTAGTGCGTGATGCACCACCTGGCCCCTGACGGGCTTGTCGCACCCGGGGATGGTGCAGACGGTAGGCCACGCGCGGACGGGTTTGGGTGGTTTGGGTGCTCGCTCGGGTCGTGGGCGCAGGGAGGCTTTGTAGGTGGTCATGGCGGTGCGGCATTGGTCGCAGCGGCAGGCGTGCTTGCTGTAGCAGGACGACGTCCCCGCCTGGTGCTTCTCGCAGGTGTGGGTCATAGCTGGATCTCGCTTTGGTGGCGTCGTGCCCATCCGCGGGGCGCTGAGGGGGCACTGAGGACAGTGCTGACGCCTCCGCTGCCGTGGCCTTCGGGCGCGGGTTTAGGACTGAGGCTGTGCCACTGGGCGCGGTGTGCGGCGATGGTGTCGGGCCTGACGGGTTGGCTGTCGGCACGGCAGATGATCGTGCCGTCGACGCGGCGCAGGTAGGGCTTCATCGCACTCTCCATTTGCCGAGTCCGCAAATGGGTAGGTGCTTGTCCCATGCCTTGATGCCTGCCTCGTCGGTGTGGTGCCGTGACGTGGACCAGTCGCACTGCTGGCATGCGGCTGTGATGCCCGCCCGCGTGGGGAGCAGGGTGACGTGGAGGTCTTTAGGCTTGTCGGGGGTGACTCTCGACGGGGGATTGAGGGTCATGCGGCATCTCCTTCGAGGGCTCTTGCGGTGTCGGCTCCGAGCCAGTGGGCGACATTGACGGCGACCGCGTTGCCGGATTGCATCTGCTGCTCGCCGCCATTGCCGGTGATGACGTACTCACGGGGGAAGCGCTGGGCGGTGGCTGATTCGCGGGGTTTGAGCATCCGGAAGAGGCAGTCATCCACGTCGATCGAGGGGCGCATGAGGGCGTGTCCTTCGCGGGTGGTCATGGCTGACAGGGGGCGTCCGGTGTCGTGGGGTTTGGCGCCCTTGCGGTAGGGGATCACCAGGAAGTCGGAGCTAGCGGCCCGCGAGGTGGGTAGCGGCGTTGCGGTAGTACCGATGGCGTGGCGGTCTTCGAGCTGTCCGCCCTGGGATTTCACGACTAGCCCGTGGTGGAAGCCGCCTCCGGTGAAGGTCGCGAGGGGTTCGTCGGTGCTGCTGTTGCCGCCGTGGTTCCGGAGCATGGTGACGATGCCGAGTTGCGCGGACGTGGTCTGTGTTGGGCTTGGTGAGCCGTCCACTGGGTAGGCGCGGATGTAGTCGCCGCGCTCGAGCATGTCGAGGCCGTGGCGGATTCGGCGCATGGTGGCGGCTGCCAGTGGTCGGGTGCGGTCACCGATGCGGGTGCCGAGGTCGTCCCAGTCGATCGCGGCCGAGGCGGGCACCACGAAGGGCTCGACAGTGCCGTGGTTCCCGATTGGGCATACGTACAGGTATTGGGCGCCGTACTTCCCGATCTTGCGGCCAGCATGCTTCCGCTTGGGCTTCCACCACTGGACGGCGTTCACGGCGGTGTCGCATTTGAAGCACCATGCCAGCGGGTGCGGTTCGATCGGCGTCACCTTGATGCCCTTGAGGGTGAAGCGGATGTACATCCGGTCCCGCCACTGCGGCGCTCGAGGGTTGCGTTCGTCGCCGACGTGGGCGGCGGAGACGGAGATGAATTGGTGTTCGTAGCCGAGGGTGGTCATCCCGGCCAGCCACACGTCGAATAGCTCCCAGTCGGCGGCTTCGACCACGTTCTCGATGAGGACGGCCTTGTAGCGGTGGATTTCGCAGGCGCGGATGACTTCCCAGAAGGTGACGCGGGTGCGCTCGAAGGCTGCGGTGGGGACGTGCCCGTGGTCTTCGAAAAGGTCGAGTTGGTGACCCTTTTTGCGGCGTCCGCCGGCGGGCGATAGCTCGGTGCAGATCGGGCTAGCCCAGAGGACGTCGGTCTTGGGCAGGTAGCGGAGGTCGACGGCTTGGAGGTCGGCGCACAGGTGTTCGGTGTCGGGATGATTGGCGGAGTGGGTTTCGATGGCGCGTGCCCAGTGGTTGGCGGCGAGCTTGACCGTGAATCCTGCCTCCACGAGGCCGGTCGAGGATCCGCCCATGCCGCAGAAGAAATCGGTGGCGGTGATCATCTCTGCCCCCTGATCTGCTCAGGGACGACCGCGACCCAGTAGTAAGCCAGACCGGCGAGTACGGCGTATCCGACCCCGGCGAGGGTGAGTGCGCCGAGGATGCGGGCGATGATGCGGAGGGCTTTCATGCGGCACCGCCAAACAGGTCGTCTTGGTGGGGCTCGTCCGGAGATGACGCCCGGTGCATTTTGTCGTCGACTTCGACGACGAGGATCAGGCGGTCGTGGGTGTGCTTGACGGCATTGAGTCTCGGGCCGTGCTCGCGGCTTTCGGCTCTGGCGTGCACGTACTCTCTAGCGGCCTTGAGGATCGCGGCCTCGGTGGGTGTCAGGTCAGCCACGGTCGGCCCCCTCGCGCTTGTAGCCGGTGAGGATGCACAGCCCACACGTCAGCAGGGGCACCTCGCAGTCGAGCTTGCGGAAGCTGGCAGCAAGGGCGGAGCGTCCTTGCGCTAGCGCAAGCGCTGCAAGGGTCAAGGGCCCAATGCCGACGGCCCATTCGGCCTCGCATTCCGGGCATTCGACCAGGACACTCGCGCCCTCGACGAGGGCCTGAATGGTCTGGGAGGTCACTGCGGCTAGGTGCTCTTCGGTGACGGCAGCAGCGTCGCGGGGATCAAGGTCAGTCACGGTCACACGATCCTTCGGGTGGGTCAGGCAGCACACGGGGCAGGGGTCGCCGATGAGCCGGTCTGTGAGGGGGTCAGGGCATACGGCATGGGTCCATGTGGGCAGCTCGCCGAGGGGGGCTTCGTCGGCACGGATGAGGTCTCCGGGCTTCCATCGGGTGCCGCATTCCGGGCAGAGTCCGGAGAAGCGGGCAGGGAGGGTCATCGGTCACCCCCAGCGGTGTCGACCATCTCAGCCCTCCCGGTAAGGGTTGTGCGGGGCGGGGTACGCCAGGGTGAGGTCCAAGACGGCTTCAATGGCCTCATCCCATGCGTCGGCTTTCGCTTCCCGGATCAGGTCAGGCAGGACGGCTTCGAGGACGGTCTCTGTCAGGGCTCCGCCCCGACCTTGTCGCCAAGCGCGGACATGAAGCAGTAATTCGCTCGCGGTGAGTGGGCGTGCCTGAGCAAGAAGGCCTGTTCGGCGCGCTGCATGGATCGCTTCGTACTCGACGATCCATCGGTAGCCACCCTCCTCATCGAGAATTGCGCGGGCTCCGTCCCGGATCACCTCGTCGTAGCGGTCACCCAGGATGGTGTGGAGGTCAGTCATGGGAGCACCACCTTGAGGGGTCGTCGCTTAGGCGTCTCAGTGCCGGACAAGATTTCAATGATTTCGTCACGGATGCGCTCGACCATGAGGGGGTCGCGATCCATGCAGCGGGTGAGCCCGTCAGCCTCACCGCGAGCGAATTCCTCCGCCCCGACCTTGTCGCCAAGCGCGGACATTAAGCACGTGACCACGCCTGAGCCGAAGCCGCACAGGTAGATTTCGATCAGCTTGTCCATTGCGGCGGGCCCCACGAGCGTGTGGACGTCCAGGGCGTCGAGGAGGGCCAGGATCAGGGCGGGGTCAGCGGCAGCGATGTAGGGGCGGTCGAGCTTATTGACGCCCTCTAGCGCGATGCTGTCAGCCTCGTACCACGCCGACAGATCCGGGTCTGGCGCGGAAATCGCGGCCACAGCCGTCCTCCGCAAAGCAGCGCGTGCTTCCCGCTGCTCGGGGGTCAGGGCGGTCATGATGCGACCTCAGTCCGGTCGATGGTGACCTCACGGCAAGCGACGACCACACGCCGGGCCTTGCACTTTGCCGTGCCACCCGGGATGGGCTGCATCTCATCGAGACGCACCCCGACAGCCACAAAGCGGGTCGCGTCCAGGTGGCATTCGCGGGCTTCGGAGGGAGTGGGCGAGAAATGCAAGCCGCCGCCACACTCGCGGTCACCACGCCAATCCGCCGCCTCGGGCAGGCTGCCGGGAGCATAGGAGGTGCCGCGACTGGTGGTCCACTTGTAATCTACGGCCTTGTAGACGGTGGCGATCCCGTCCACGACCTTGACCCCGTGGTAGGCGCACCATTGGGCGGCGTCGAAGTCGCGGACCACTGTGTGGTCGATGATGACTCCGCCCGCGATTTTGGCTGCTCCGCTGTGCAGCATGACGGCGACGTGCGATCCAGCCTCGACGCGGGACGAGTCCCGAGCCTCGACGCTGGACGAGCCCCGAGCCTCGACGCTGGACGAGTCCCAAGCCTCGACGCGGGACGAGCCCCGAGCCTCGACGCTGGACGAGCCCCAAGCCTCGACGCGGGACGAGTCCCGTGCCACGACGCTGGACGAGCCCCATGCCATGACGCTGGACGAGCCCCGTGCCACGACGCGGGACGAGTCCCATGCCATGACGCGGGACGAGCCCCGAGCCTCGACGCTGGACGAGTCCCAAGCCTCGACGCGGGACGAGCCCCGAGCCTCGACGCTGGACGAGTCCCGTGCCTCGACGCGGGACGAGTCCCATGCCATGACGCTGGACGAGCCCCATGCCATGACGCTGGACGAGCCCCGTGCCACGACGCGGGACGAGTCCCATGCCATGACGCGGGACGAGTCCCGAGCCTCGACGCTGGACGAGCCCCGAGCCAACGAGTCCGCCCACCCACCACGCCCCAGCCTCGACGCGGACGAGTCCCGTGCCACGACGGGACGGCCCCCGGCTGGACGGCCCCCCGGGGCGAGCCCCCCGACGCTGACGAGCCCTGCCACGACCGGGACGGCCCCACGCGCTGGACGAGTCCCATGCCACGACGCGGGACGAGCCCCGTGCCACGACGCTGGACGAGCCCCGTGCCACGACGCGGGACGAGTCCCATGCCATGACGCGGGACGAGTCCCGAGCCTCGACGCTGGACGAGCCCCGTGCCACGACGCGGGACGAGTCCCGTGCCACGACGCTGGACGAGCCCCGTGCCACGACGCGGGACGAGTCCCGGACGTGCAGCCAGACGCCCGCAGGGGAGTCGATGATGATGTCCGATGCGCCGGACGTGATGGCGGCGTCAAGCTCGGCCTGAGTGGTGACGACGGTGCTCATGCTCCGACCGCCTCGGTCTTGGTGAGCGTCCAGCCAGCAGCACGGAGGGCGGCGATGAAGACCCGGGCTGTCTTCCGCTGGCAGATGTCAGCAGCGCGCAGGGCCTCCACGATCTCAGCGTCCGAGTCCTCGCGGCGGACGGTGAGGATGGCATCGGGAGCGACAACAACGCCGAAGCCCGCGATCACGTCAGCGATGTTCCAAAGCATGTGATCCCACTCGCGGGAGATGGTGACCTTCAGGGTGACGGTGACCTCATCCCCGGGCAGTACTTCGCGGGCAGGGATATGGAGGGTGGTGGTGCTCATGCCTCCACCGCCCACCGTGCAGCGAGGTCAGCGATTACTTGGGGGTGCCGCTTGATATGGTCCTGGCATAGGGCGATCACGGCCTTGAGGGACGGGCGGCGGAGAGCGCACATTTCGCCGGTCGCTTCGGGCCAGCCCTGATCGGTGGCGATCATCGTCTTGAGCTTCTTGACGGTGCCTTTCCAGCAGCCCACGACCAGCACCCAGCCGCCAGGGGTGGGATAGAGAATGACCCGCCCGGACGGGATGCCCTGCATGGACAGGAGCTGCCCCCCGGCTCCGGTGGCGCCCCCGAGGTCGGCGTACCCGAGGTTGGCGCCCCCGAGGTTGGCGTCCCCGAGGTTGGCGTCCCAGAGGTCGGCGTACCCGAGGTTGGCGTCCCCGAGGTCGGCGCCCCCGAGGTCGGCGCCCCCGAGGTTGGCGTACCCGAGGTCGGCGTACCTGAGGTCGGCGTACCCGAGGTTGGCGTACCTGAGGTCGGCGTACCCGAGGTTGGCGTCCCCGAGGTTGGCGTACCTGAGGTCGGCGTCCCCGAGGTTGGCGTACCTGAGGTCGGCGTCCCCGAGGTTGGCGTACCTGAGGTCGGCGTCCCCGAGGTTGGCGTACCTGAGGTTGGCGTACCCGAGGTTGGCGTACCTGAGGTCGGCGCGAGTGCCGGACTTGTGCGCCTCGGCGATGATCGCAAGGGCCTGCGCGGCGGTGGTGATGGTGGACATTAGGGGTCTCCTTTGGTGTGTCAGATGAGGGGGATTCGCTGGCCGTCATCGGTCAGGGCGAAGCGCTTCCCGTAGCCGTCGAGGTAGGGCACCTCGTCGGGCATGTCGGTGGTGCCGCGGCGGATGGACAATCCGCGCTCGTAAGCGTCGGCGGGATGCTCCGTTACCCACTGATGGCAGGGGGCGCAGAGGGTGATCAGATTCGACAGGCGGTGCGGGTCCTTACCGCCTCGGCCTTTGCGGTGGTGGATTTCCAGCCGCCAGCCCTCGTAGCAGCGGGCACAGCAATGCATGTCCCGGATCACGACGGCCTCACGGGTCTGGGTGGGGATCGGTGGGCGCATCACGCCTCCAGCTCGGGCAGGCGTCCGAGGATCTGCAAGGCGCGATGGTGCGCCTCATTCGAGGGCTCGACCCGTAATTGCGGGCGGGTGGTCACGCGGACCAAGCCGTCCGGAATCAGGCACTCACCCTCGGCGGTGATGAGTTCGCCGTCGCGGATGATCCGGTCTGTGAAGGCCGGTGAGACCTGCTTGATCGTGATGATCGCTTGCGGGGCGTTGGCCTCCACCCAGCGCAAGAATGCGCTTTGATCCTCGACTCTCCAGCGGCTTCCGGGCTTGGTCATGGCGACCGTGCCAATCTCCACGTCGTCGTCGTAGATGGGGACGCGCTCGCCGGGCACCAGGGCGTCGGTGAGAGCATCACGGGTGAGGCTGTTGGCTTCGGAGAGCTGCTTGAGGATCGCGGCCTCTATGAGGGCACGCTGACCAAGGGGCTTATCCATCGGTGGGCTCCTTTGTCAGGCTGGCCACGAGGGCTCTCAGGCCGTCGAGGTCTGTCGTGATATTGATGGGGTGCCCGTGGTCCTTGCGCCATTGCTCCACCAAGGGCCCGGGCTTGCCGTCCGTGAGGTCGAGGATCTGCGTGAGCAGCGCGTCGCGCTCTTTCTCGACGGCGAGGGACCGCTCTCCGTCGACAGGCTCATGGGTGCGGTCGGTGGCGTCGGCGATGCCGAGGGACTTCCACAGCCCTTCGACGCCGGTGGTCATCCAGTCGCGGAGATTGCGGGACTCGTCGGGCTTGATCCGCAGAGAGCGGACGCCGGTCAGGATCGCGTCACCGAGAGCGTGCATCTCCACGATGGCGCCCACATCGAAGGGCAAAGACTTCTCCGCTTTGATCTTCCACGTCTTGCGGCCAGGGATGGGCTCGCCTCGACCATCAAGCTCTGCCACGGAGTCGAGACGTGCAGTGATGAGGACCGGGCCACGGTGGTCCTTGAGGGTCGTGACGACGTGAGCCCAGCGGGCCTTGGCGACATTCCACAGGTCCATGCCGATTGAGACATCACCCTCAGGCGCGGCCTGATTTGCGCGAGAAGCCTTCTTCTTGGCGCGGGTATTCGCGGAGAATTGCGCCTCGTCGGTCAGCAGGTCCCAGAGGCGGGTGCCGGAGTCCAGCACGATGAGGTGCGGCTTGTCCGTGACAGGCTCGGCCTCGATCGCGTCGAGGGTATTCATGAGCCCGCGGTAGGTGCCGTCATGCTGCACGATCTCGAAGCGAGCGCCAGGGATCGCGCCGTACTCGTCGGGGTCGTCCTCGCCGAAGGTCACCCAGAAAGTCCGGTCGACCAGCTTGGACGCCGAAGCCTTTGCAGCCTCGTAGGTCTTGCCCGACTTCTCGACGCCGGCGAGCAAGATCAGCGGCCAGTGCGGCTTGCCGGAGGGCATGCGGGTAGTGAGGCTCATGCGGCGGCCTCCGTCCGGGCAGCCATCTCGATGAGAGCGGTCATGGCACGGTCTTTGGTGTCGAAGCCCGTAGCGGTGCCGCCGCCGATTCCCTCGGCCATGTAGACGTCGACCAGGTGGACAAGCCGCACGTAGCCGATGACGGTCGCGCCGATGAAGACCTCCTCGAAGTCGTCCTCGACAGCGGCCTCGGCGAGCTTCTTGGGGTCGTGATCGTGGGCGAGGCGTCCCTTACACAGGACCGCATCGTCACCGCACTCCACGTCGATCGCGCAGATCGGGCACTGCTCGCGATGATCAGCCACGATGGTCAGTGCGGCCAGGGCGTCGGAGAGGATGCTCATGCCGCCACCTCCGTCCGGGCAGCAGCAGCGATGAGGTCGGTTACGGCCGAGGCGCGCCCATCCGAGGGGGCCGACCCGATACAAACCGACCCGATCCAAACCCTGGCGTCGTGGTCGACCTCAACGGCGCACTCGGCCACCTCAAGGTCGGCGTGGTATTCGTGGGCCATCCGGTGGTCGGCGCAGAGCACGGCACCATCGCCACACATCACGTCGAAGCCGCAGACCGGGCAGGGCTCGCGATACTCAGCGACACGACCCAGGGCGTCCAGAGCATCTGTCAGGAGGCTCATGAGGCACCGCCTGCACGCCACTCGCGGACTTTGGCCTTGAGCGCGACGCCATCATTTGCCGCCTCGGCGCGGGTGCGCTGGTCCCGGTACTCGCTGACCTCGTTGACCCACCGGTCAATAGCGCGGCAAATGTCGGCCTTGGTCGCGGGCTCGGGCTCTATGTCCTCGAAGGGGCACGGGCAGGAGCATCCCGAGTCGGTCGCCCACAGCAGGCGCTTGCCGTCCGTCCACACCACGAGGGTGGTGAAGCTGTAGCTAGCCCCGGGGTCTTCGAGCTCCCCGACGACGGTCAAGCCGCGAGACTGGGGGTTGTAGTAAGGGTTCGTTTCGTAGCTCATCACGACACCTCCCCATCGATCACGGGGTGGACCTCGTAGGCGATCTCGCAGTCGCCGTGGCAGGTCTCGCACTCGTCGGTGAGCATGTCCAGCGGACCGGAGCCCATGACCCACTCATAGCCGTACCCCTTGCAGGTCGGGCACTCACGGGTGACGATGTGCGCAGGACGGGACTCGACAGCGCCCCCACAGGTGGGAGCCCCGTCCTGCGGGATCTGGGGATTTCTCACGACGGGTCCTCCTGGTGGTAGGTGTCGGCGTGAAGGATCGGGATGGCGAAGAAGAGCACGGAAAGCACCACGAGCACGCAGGCGAGGATGAGGGAGGCCATAGCGCTCAGCCCTCGACTTCGCCAGCGATGACGACCGGGGTTGTCTTGGGGGCGGTGAGTTCCATGGGGCGAATAAGGGTCTCGACTTTGGACATTTGGGGGTTCTCCTTTGGGTGATGTGGGTGGGGGGCGAGGGCGAGGGATTGACCTCGCCCCCCACGATTGGGGGGTTAGCGGCGTCCGTCGTTCACACCGACAGCGATGGTGAGGGTGAGGGTTCCGGTTGGCGCCCCTGAGGTTGGCGTACCTGAGGTTGGCGGTCCTGAGGTAGGGGGTGGGGGCGAGGAAGAGGGATTGACCTCGCCCCCACGATTGGGGGGTTAGCGGCGTCCGTCGTTCACACGGACGGGCACGCCGGTTTGGACTGCGGCGGTCACGTCGTTGAACGCCTCCTCCACCGCCCGGTCGGGCTCGGCGAGCTTGACCCCAATGCGGAGCACGCCTTCGCGCAGCTGGTAACGGAAGCGGGCCGTCATCTGCACCGGGTCGGAGCCCTGGAAAACGCGCACCACGAGGATGAGTTCGCCGGGGATCTTGAGGTTCCCCTTGTCGCCGGCCTTGGCCTCGGTGGTTTCCTCCCAGCGGAACTGGCGTTGGCCGTTCGCCAGAATGTTCTGCTGCTTGAACGTGACCTGGGTGTGGGCCTGCAATGTCTGGCAGATGTCCAGGAGGGTCGCGCCGTCGGGTGCGCCGATGTTCGAAATGTGGCTCTCGATGAACTCGGCGAACTCGACCTGGCTGAGCAGCTTCCCGTCGATCTGCGCCCATTCGGCCCACTCGCGGGAGTGCTTCAGTTCGAGGCGGACGGTGTTCCGTGCCCAGCCGTGGACCCCGTCACAAACCCCGAGGATCGTCCGGGAGTCGATGTTCGCCCACACTTCCAGCATCCCTTCGCCGAACGAGTATTCGCCGTCGGCGCCCAGTTGGTTGTGGGTGCCGAGGTAGTCCAGGAAGGATGCGACGTTCGTGACGGTCGCCTCCCGCTCGATGTGGTCAGGCTGATAGGCGTGAGCGATCCGCCAGGCCTCTTCCCGGTCGGCCTTGTACTTGGGGGTCTCGACGACCTTGATCCCACCGTCGGCCTTGAGGATCGCGTACACGCCCTC
This sequence comes from Micropruina sp., assembly GCA_016716635.1. Taxonomy (GTDB): domain Bacteria; phylum Actinomycetota; class Actinomycetes; order Propionibacteriales; family Propionibacteriaceae; genus JADJVZ01. Next base: position 2,693 of record JADJVZ010000005.1, on the reverse strand, counting down.
GGCGAGTCGGCGGGGCAGGACGGCTTGCTGAGCGGTGTGGGTCAGGAGGCTGTAGCCCCGGTCGTCGTTGAGAGCCAGTTCCTGGAACTCAATTTCGTTCGTGTCTTCGGGTTGGATGGTCATGGTTAGTTGGCCTCTCGGTTCGTGCGGAGGTGGGTGACGCCCGGGATTTCGGGCTGGTTCGGGTCACGCCGGGACGCGTTGCCCGTGTTGTCGATGAAGAACGCGGTCGTGGGGCGTCCGAACTCGGGAAGGCGGACCTTCACCTCGTCCTTGACCTGGATGCGCCCCTTGCCGTCGAAACCGACAGCGATCGAGAGGGACAGGGTTCCGGCCTTGCCGGTGTCCTGGACGCGCTGCAGCAAATCCCACAGCCCGTCCGATAGCTCGGAGTTGGTGGCACCTTCGGCAAGCTCACGAATGAACTCATCGAACGGCCTCGGGGTGGCGTCTTTCACCTCCGCCGTCTTCGGATCGATGTAAGTGCGGTCGGTCATGATTGGGTTCCTTTCGGGGTTGTGGTGACGGGGTAAGTAATGGCGTCCAGCTCCACGCCGAGGCGATGGGCGAGCCTGCGCGCAACCTCTGGGGATGGCTGCTTCCGGGATTTCTCGATATTGGTCAGGTAGCCGGGCGAGATCAGGCAATCCACGGCGAACCTCGCGTGCTGGATGCCGAGGGCCTCGCGCAGGGCTCGAACGGCAGGGCCGTTGGTCTGTCGGGTGCTCATAGGAAGAGAGTAGGCAACTATAGGAAAGATGTCAAGCAGACAAGGGAAACGATACGCAACTGCGCGCGACTAGGCATTTCGCCTTGTAGTTACATCCAGGGATTTCCGGTTTTCGCCACTAGGCTGCCGATGTGGCGAACTTTCTTTCCTCAAATTTCTTGGTCATGGTGATCTCGTGATCAGTGGAGACGAACTCCGGGACGCACGGAGTCGCGCAGGACTCACGCAGGAGCAACTAGCCGTAGAGCTTTAGTGTGAGGGTTGACATGTACCGGAATCCGGTACATACTAGAGATATCAGCAGGTCAGGGGAAAAGACCCAGACCGGAAGTCCAGAAAGGGACATCATGACCACCTACCTCAGCACCCCGAGCAAGGCAATCGACTACCGCACCGCCACCGAAGACGAGTTGACCCTCCTCGGCCAGATCATCGACGTGGATGGCAATGAGGACTCCATTGTCAATCGTGAGCCGGTCCGCAACGCGTCCGGTCGGCTCATGGGCGAGCACCTCACCATCACCGATGAGGCCGCCGAGTTCATCGCCGAGTCGATCCGCCAGATGGCCGAGATCGCCGAATGACCAACGACAAGATGCCCCCCGCTTCGGCGGGGGGCATTCCCGTAGGCGAGGATCTCATTCCCGACGATGAGCGGATGAGCGCCGCCGAGTTCCGGACGATCACCGAGTTTTTAGGGCTGTCCCAGGTGGACACTCCGGCCATCCTCGGGGTCAATGAGCGGACGATGCGGCATTGGCTTTCGGGTCGGAATCTGATCCCTGACCGGATGCGGATCCGCATCGAGGAAATCGAAGCCTTTACGGCCAGGGCGGTCGGTGACGTCGTGGATGCGTGCATGGACGCCCCCGACCCGACCGTGATTGTGTACCGCACCGATGAGGAGATGTGGCAGGCGCGGCCTGCTTTCCGGCCGTATCCGGCGCGCTGGTGGCGGCATGTGGTCGCCCGGGCCGCGATCGAGGTGCCCGCTTTGATGATCGATTACCCGTCGTGAGGCGGCTGGAGTCCCCAAAGGACATGCCCAAGTAAAGGTGTGGACATGGAAGAGCTACCGGAGCCCTGGGCCTCAGCGGCCGAGAAGGCAGAGCAGCATGGTCCTACTCCGGCACGGCGGCGAGGTGCGCCGCAATGGGGTCGGTCATGCGGGGTCTCCGAAGTCGAGCACGTCTTGCGACAGGCGGCGGGCGGCGATCTCGCAGTAGCGCTCCTCCAGCTCGACGCCGATGGCGCGACGACCGAGTGCCTTGGCGGCGACGAGGGTGGAGCCAGAGCCGGCGAACGGGTCCGCGATGGTGCCGGGGAGCCATGCCATGAGGCCCTCGAGCAGTGCGGGCGGCTTGCTGTGCGGGTGCTCCGTTCGGTATGCGGCCACGCCTCCGTTGCTCACGAGGACGCTGGACCGCTGCGGGGGGCGCCTCGGGTGATCGCCGAGAAGGAAGACCAGCTCCGTGTCGGTCCGGTAGCCGGTCGTAGAACCGACCACGCCCGCGTCTACCGGCTTGCGCCACACGAGGGTCTGTCGGACTCCAGCGGGGAACGGCGCACGGAAGGAGCCGAACACGACGGCGGGCCGAGTGGCGCCCCACGCAACCAGTGCCGCGTCGCGCGTTGTCGTGTCCGCGTCGTTCTGGATGCCAGCGTGCGCAGTCGATCCCGCCGCGTTGTTCTGGCCCTTGCTCCACCCGATCCCATACGGCGGATCGGTCACGAGCACGTCGGCCACGGTCCACACGTCGGCCAGCTCGAGGCAATCACCGTGCCAGAGCGTCACGAAGTCGTCTTGGTAGTAAGGGTCGGTCATGAGGCTGGCTCCTCGAACAGGTCGGGCTGGTCGTCGCTCACGGGCTCGACGGCCTCCACGCGGGCGGCCTTGGCGCGCTGCTTGGGGTCGGTGGTGCGCCATTGGGCGAGGCGGCAGTAGTCGGCGCTCAGGTCGACG
>JADJVZ010000004.1 GCA_016716635.1 Micropruina sp. | reverse complement strand
CACCTTGTGGAACTTCACCTGGGCCGGGTGATAGCCGGCGCTGCCATCAGCCTGATCGGCCCCACGGACCAGGAAGTCGGGGCGGGCGCTGCGGTGCCCTGCCAATCGCGGGGCAGCATCGGGGCGATGATCACCGGCGCTCCGTCCGCCGCGGCCGCCAGCAGGGCCGCCCCTCTTGGACGTCCGAGGCTCGCCGCGCAGCGGACGAAGATCCACCGCGCCGCGGATGTGGCTGACCTTCTCGAAGATTCGCTCTTTGAACGCCAGGGCGGGCTCGGACGTGCGAACTTCGACGACCCCGGGAGGCGGGGTGAAGCCCGGATGGAACGCGTTGTGGACCTTGCTCGGGCAGCTTCGCGCTGCGTACGCGTCCAGCGTGAACATTTACCGGGTGCCTCGGTGCAGCGCGACGATGCCGCCGCTGAGGTTCTTCCATTCGATGTCGCGCCACCCGGCCGCCTCCAGGGCTTCCGCGAGGCCGTGTTGGTCGGGCCAGGCCAAGATCGACTCGGCGAGGTAGTTTGTAGGCCGGGGCGTTCGAGCTGGAGATCTTGGCCATGGCCGGCATCGCGGTGCCGAGGTAGCTGCGATACACCGAGCGGAACGGTGCCCACGTTGGCGTCGAGAACTCGCACACCACAATTGCGCCGCCGGGCGCGGTCACCCGGCGCAGTTCGCGAAGCGCGGCGTCGGTGTCTTGGACGTTGCGGAGCCCAAACGAGATCGTCACCACGTCGAAGGCCCCGTCAGCGAAGGGAAGGGCCAAGGCGTCGCCGGCGACGAACGTGAGATCGGGTTGGCGCTGCTTGCCGACGGCCAGCATGCCGAGGCTGAGATCGGCGGCGATCACGGTGGCGCCGGCATCGGCGAACGGGCGCGTGGAGGTACCGGTGCCGGCCGCGAGGTCGAGGATGCGCATGCCGGGGCGCGGCTCCACGGCCCGGACCACCTCACGGCGCCAGAGCCGGTCTTGCCCCAAGGCCGCCAGGTCGTTCATCAGGTCGTAGCGAGCCGCCACATGATCGAACATCTGGGCGACATCGGCTCGTCGCTTGGCCAAGGTCGCGCGTGCGTGCATTTCCACCTGCCCAAGCCTGCCATTAACGTCCGACATTTGGTGACGCGGGCTCATCCCTGGCGATCAGGCGGACACCCCACGGCGGGATCCGCCCCGGGTCAAGTCCCCGCGCACGCGCCCGCGCCGTCCTCCTCGGCCCCCAAATCAAACTGTTTCGGCCTCTTCATGCTCGTGTGCGCAGGCAGGTCCGAAATTCAGCAAGATTTGGGGGGACGGGGCGCGGGCTGGAGGTAGTGATTCGGGCCCTGCGGGGTGCCCAGGTGGCAGGTTCTCGCCGGGTTTGTCCTACTCAGGGCCCGGTTAGGGCCCTTTGCTGACGTTCGCCAACGTCCGGGCGCGAGGCTGGCACATGCGAGTCACGATGATTTTGCCAGCCCTCACCGAGGCCACCAGTCCGCTTTTTCGGCCCATCAAATACTCACTCTTCCCGCCCCTGGGCCTGGCCACCCTGGCCGGGTATCTGAGCGACGACGACGACGTCCGGATCATCGACGAGCACGTCCAACAGGGTCCCGTCGATGACAACCCTGACCTCGTGGTGATCCAGGCCTACATCACATCCGCGCGCCGGTCGTATGGAGTTGGCCGATGCCTATCGGGCCCGCGGCGCGCATGTGTCCCGGTGGTTTGCATCCCACGTCCCTGCCCGACGAGGCGGCGGCGCACGCCGACACGGTGTTCACCGGGCCGGGCGAAGACACCTGGCCGCGCTTCCTGGCCGACTTCCGCGCGGGGACGCCCCCTGGCCCGCTACGACTCCCGGGTCCGGACGCTCGAGCACCTGCCGCCCATTCGGCGCGACCTCATCGACCGCCGTCTGTACCTCGTGCCGAACTCCATCGTCGTCTCCCGCGGCTGCCCGCACGCCTGCGATTTCTGTTACAAGGAGGCCTTCTTCGCGGGCGGACGGTCCTTTTACACCGCCACCGTGGACGCGGCGCTCGCCGAGATCGACTCCCTTCCCGGACGCCACCTCTATTTCCTCGACGATCACCTGTTCGGTAACCGGCGGTTCGCGTCCGCACCTGTTTGAGGGGATGCGGGCGGCAACCGCCTGTGGCAGGCGGCGGGAACGGTGAAGACGGTGCTGCAACCGGGTCTTCTCGAGGCGGCCGCGGCGTGCGGGCTGCGGAGCCTCTTCGTCGGGTTCGAGACCATCAACAGCGCCAACTTGACGCCTACCGTAAGGGGCACAACGCCCACCAGGACTACGCGGCGGCGATCCGCAGGCTCCACGACCTCGGCGTCATGGTGAATGCGAGCTTCGTCTTCGGGATGGATTCCGACGATCCGTCAGTGTTCGACCGGACGGTCGAGTGGGCCATCCAACGGGGGCGTGGAGACCGCCACCTTCCACGTGCTCACGCCCTACCCCAGCACCGCCCTGTACCAGCGGATGGCGGCGGCAGGCCGGATCCTGCACAGCGACTGGGACCTCTACGACACCCGCCACGCGGTCTTCCAACCGGCGCACATGTCGGTGGAGCAGCTCGAGACTGGCTATTGGCGGGCCTACAAGCAGTTCTACTCGTGGCGCAACATCGCGCGCGGGGCGTCCGTGGCCGACACTCTCGCCGGGCGCGCCCGTCACCTCGCCTACGCCGTCGGGTGGAAGAAGCTGGAACCCGTCTGGGACGTGGCGATCCGAGCACGTCGCCTCACGCAGGCTCGGCCGTGGCTCGAGCGAGTGTTGGCCGGTTTGAGCGCGGACGACGTACGTCCTGGGGCTTCGATTTCGGACGCGCGCCCGGACGATTACGTCCACGCGCCTGCCGTGCAGGAGAATCGACGGCATGGCCAAGCGCAATACCGTCTTGAAAATCTCCGGTCTCACGAAGTCCTTCGGGCCGGTGAAGATCGTCGACGATTTTTCCCTCGAGGTGCGAGCGGGTGAGGCGATCGCGCTCACCGGACGCAATGGGGCCGGTAAGTCGACCATCTTGCGCTGCATCGTGGGCGCCGATCGTCCGACTGACGGCACCATCGAGGTCAACGGCATCCCCATGAGCGAGACGAACGCTGATATCCGGCGGACGCTCGCCACGGTCATCGACGACATGGACTTCTTCCCCGATCTCTCCGTCGTTGAGCACCTCGACCTGCTCGCCCGCGCCCATGGCATCCCCGACCCCGACGACGCCGTCGACGAGGTGCTCAACGAGGTGCAGTTGGTCCCGCAGGCGGGGCAGTTGCCCGGCACGTTGTCCTCGGGGCAGCGGCGTCGGTTGGCGCTCGCGACAGCGTTCGTCCGCCCCCGCACCCTGCTGGTGTTGGACGAGCCCGAGCAGCGCCTCGACGTCGAGGGCGTGGAGTGGTTGGCGCAGCGCCTCATCGCCGAGCGCGAGCGCGGCTTGGCGATCATCATGGCCACGCACGAGCCGATCCTGGTCGAGCGGGTGGCGACGCGCATCGTCCGGGTTGGCGAGCCCGAGGTCGAGGTCGCGTCCGCATGAGCAAGAAGGCGCGCACGAAAGCCGCCGCGGGCACTCCGGCACCCGCCAGCACCTCGACCCCCACCCCGGCGGAGGCGCCGGCGAAGGCCTACCATTTCTGGTTCCTGCCGGACGCTGATCCGGTGCCCGTGGACGAAAATGCCCTGCACGGGCTGATGAAGACCTGGCGCCACGGACGCGCGACGCGCAGTCTCTGGGACGCCATCCAGGACGCCTACGTGGCCGTCTTCAGCATCGTCATGATCGGCGCCATGATCGTGAACGCCGTCCTCAAGGCGCAGTCCACCAGCGCCTCCTGCACCGCGAACTCGTGCGTGACCGCGCGGACGTTGCTGCCCTGGGCGACCGTTGCTGGTGTCGCCGCTTTCTCCCTTGTCGTCTCGCGCATGTTCGGACCCGTGACGGCGTCCGCGGCCGAAGGCTTCTGGCTCATGGACGCCCCCCATCAGCCGCTACCGACTGCTCCGCAGCCGCCTCGTGTTGGCGCTCGCCGCCGTGTTCGGGCTCGGCGCGCTGACCGGTGGCCTGGTCGCGGCGCTCACCGGCTCCGACGCCGCTGGCATGGTGGGCTGGTCCCTCGCCGGAGCGACCCTGTCGGCCGGACTCACCGCCTTCGCCGCCGTCGCGCAGCGCAGCGAACGCACGCGCCTCGTCTCAATCGTCCAGGCTCTATTGGGGCTGCTGGCTGTGGCGGTCCTGCTGGTTGTGGTCGGCACCGCCTCCGGGTGGATCAACATCACCTTCGCCGCGAGCGTCAACGACATCCTGGCCTGGGTCCTCGCCGGCATCGGCCTGATCCTGCTCATCGGCAGCGGGACGCTGGCTTTCCGCGGCCTTAACGGGATCCGCCGGGCCCGCTTGTTGTCCGGCGGCTCGCTTGTGAGCGGCATGCAGGGCGCCATGTACGCGTTGGACTTCGGGTTGATCCGCGACATCCTCATGGACCGGGCGGCCCGCGAAAAGGGTTTCGTGAAGGCCGAAAAGGGCCGCGGTACCGGCGTCGTGGCTCTGGTGTGGCGGGACTGGCAGCGGATCCGCCGTTCCCCGAAGCCGTTCATCGGATTGGCCGTGAGCCTGGTCACCCCCTACGCCTTCGACTCCCTCGGCTGGGGCATCCTCAGCCCGCTGATCTCGGGCCTGGGGCTTGTCGTTGCGCTCGTCCCCTTCATGACGACGCTGCGCGTGCTGAGCCGCACCAAGGGTCTCGTCCGACTGTTCCCGTTCACCAATGCGCAACTGCGGTCCGCGGCCATGGTCGTCCCGGGCGTCCTCGCGGCGCTGTGGACCATGGCGGCGACACCGGCGTTCGCGGGAATCACCACGGGCGGTACCAACGATTGGGCGAACGCCGCGCTGGTGTCGACGGCGGTCGGTTTCGCGGGCTTCCTCGGCGCCGTCCGTTGGGTGACGGCCAAGCAGGTCGACTTCGGCGTCCCCATGATGGCCACCGGCGCCGGCGCCATGCCCCCGAGCTTGATGTTCAACCTCTTCCGCGGCTTCGACATGGTGGCCCTGGTCACTGCGCCGATCATGCTCGGCTTCGGCCCGATGTGGGGCATTGCGATCGGCCTGGTCGCGTTCTTCTTCCTGCGCTCGCCCTTGAACTCCGACGAACTCCGCGAGCAGCAAGAGCAGGCAAAGAAGGAACTCGCGGCCACCAAGGCCGAGAAGGAACGCGTCCGCATCGCCCGTCCTGGACGATGACCGCCTGACGCGCCCCCCGACCTCTGGGGCTGCTGATCCTCCCCACCCGAGGATTGGGTGCGAACCGACGTTCGTCCCACCCGTCTCTCTTGTCCACCTTGCTGGCGTTTGGCGTCTTTGCTGCCGATATATCGCAAGCAAAGACGCCAAACGTTTCTCCTATGTCAAGCGGCGGCCCTTAGGGCGGTCTGGGTGGCGGTTTTGTGGTCGGTGAGCAAGTGTCGGTACACGACGCCGAGGATCTGGCGTTTCAGGCAGCGGAGGGCTTCGCGGCTGGTTTTGCCTTCGGTTTTCTTCTTCTCGTAGTAGGTCTTCCCGGGTCCGTGGAGGCGGATCTGGGTCAAGGCGATGCGGTGGATCGCGGCGTTGAGTTGTCGGTTCCCGCCCCGGGATAACCGGACCCTGCCGGCGGTGTGGCCTGACCAGCCCGGGATCGAGCGATCCCGGCATGACGGGCGAACGCCGCTTCTGATTTGAACCGGGTGATCCCGGCGGTTTCGGCCAGGATCTTCGCTGTGGTTAACGCACCCGCCCCAGGCATAGCGAGCAGGGTCGGGGCCATGGGGCCGACCAGGATGGCGATGCGCCGTTCCAAGGCGTTGATCGTCACGGTGTCCCTCGTGATGTCGGCCAACTCGTCACGGGCCAGCTCAGCCACGATCCCGGGCACGTCAGCGAGCCTGTCTGCGAGTTTGCGTTGCCACGTCGGCCGGTCCATCGACCCGGCCGGCGGGGACCATCCAGGTTCGATTTCATGGAGCTTGCCCAGGAACCTGCTCATCATCGCCATGCGCTGTTTCACCAAGTCATCCCGCCGATCAGTCAGCAACTTCATCTCGCGTGACAGCTCATCATGGGCAGCGACCGGCAGGTCAGGTTCCCGTAGCGCGACCCGGGCCACCGCCAGGGCATCAATCGGATCTGACTTCCCCGGGGCCCTGGCAGTACGACGCTGCTCGGCCATCAACGGCGGTGGCACCCGCACCACCCGCTGACCCGCCGCGAGGAGGTCCCGCTCGAGTCGGCCCGAAAGCCCCCGACAATCCTCAACAGCCCACACCACCTCAGTCCCGAACTGTTCCCGGACCCAGCAGACGGCTTGCTGGTGGCCGGCCGTGGTCGCAGCCCAGGTCCGTTGACCCAACTTCGCTCCCACCTGATCCACCACCACAAAGGTGTGCGTCCGCTTGTGTACATCGACTCCAACGACAACCATGGTGATTGCCTCCCTTCACTCTGATTCAGTGATCGGACGGTTGGGCCGGTCGGTGGACACAGCTCAGTCGAGGCGAAAGCCACGCTCCTATCAAGTCACACCGACCGGTCCTTCACACCTGGCATCGGCAAAACGTAATACGGCCAACCCGACAGGGCGGCAGCCAGCAAGAGAGCCAAACACCAGACGATCAGGACCCAACCACCACAACCGTGGCCCTGCAACCCTGACACTGAGCCAGCAAGGTCGGTTGACGGGCGAGGTGGCAGCGGGGCATACCAAAACCACCTCGCATCCAACGTCCTCAGCAATGCGGGCGAAGGCTGTGTCAGTGGCCGGGCGCCTTGCCGGTCTCGCTGGCGCCGTCGGACCTCTCGCCTTTCGGGCCTAACCCGTGGTGGCAGAGGGTTCCGCCCCGTCCCGGACGGACGCGCCGATGGGTTCCACGTGGACCACCGTCACGGTGCCGGGAAGGGTCTGGTCAATGACGTCCTCGATGCGGTCGGCCACCGTGTGGGCTTCCTCGACCGTCCAATCGCCGGGCACCTCGATGGTGGCCTCGATGAAACGCTGACGTCCGGATTCGCGGGTCTTGAGGTCGGTCACCGTCACGTGCTCGTTCTCAGCTTCGACGTTCAACGCATCGCGGACGAGCGCCACCTCCTCCGCGGGGAGGGCGGCATCGAGCAGGCCGACCACCGAACGGCGGACCAGAGAGTAGCCCGTCCACAAGATGTTGATGCCCACCGCGATGGCGATGATGGGATCAACGATCAACCACCCGGTGAGCGCCACGAGACCGATGGCCACGAGCACGCCCACAGAGGTCCAGACGTCGGTCAGCAGGTGCTTGCCGTCGGCTTCGAGGGTGATCGAGCGGTGCTTGCGGCCGTAGTTGAGCAGGGCTAAGCCGGTGGCGAGGTTCAGCAGCGAGGCGACCGTGGACAAGATCAGGCCCAAACCCAGCTCTTCGAGAGGTTCGGGGTGGAACAAGCGTCCGACAGCGCCGTAGATGATGGCCCCGGCGGCCACGAAGATGAGCATGCCCTCGACGGCGGCGGAGAGGTATTCGGCCTTGCCGTGGCCGTAGTCGTGGTTGTGGTCGGCGGGCTTGGCGGCCAACCGAATGGCCCACAGGGCCACAATGGCGGCGGCCAGGTTCACCGTTGACTCGAGGGCGTCGGAGAACATGCCCACCGAACCGGTGATCCACGCGGCCACGCCTTTGAGCACGACGGTGGCGATCGCGGTGGCGATCGACAGCCACATGAAGCGTTCAAGAATCTTGTTATCGGCTGGCTGCTGAGGGGTCGCTGCCGCGTCGACGGGGGTGGTGGACATGAAAAGGCCTCCTGCCTCAAACCGCCACGAGCTTACCGATTAGCCGTCGGTGACCTCGACGATGCTCTCCTCGACGAGACCCACGTCCACAGGCCAGCGCTCTGGCTGATCCGCCAGCGAGAGCAGCAGCGGGACGTCCGCCCACACCGTCACCCGGGCCACCTCCGTCAGCGGGATCCACGCCGCCTCGGCGACCGTGAGCTGCTCGTCGGCGGTGTAACCGGAGGTGTCGATGGCGAAGCGCGGGGTGCGCAGCACGAAGAACCATTCGTGCTGTAACTGGATCTGATCGGAGAAGCCGTGAAGGGCGTCGCGGATCAACACCGGGCCCAACAAGTCGGCTTCGTCTACGACGAGACCAGTCTCCTCGGCGAGTTCCCTCACGGCCGTTTCGCGCAGGGTCTCGCCGGGGTCGATGCCGCCGCCGGGGGTGGTCCACCAGCTGGAGCCGGGGACACCCGGATCGGTGTCGCGCATCAACAAGACGGCGACCCCGTCGGTGATCAGCACCCGGACGCCCTGGCGAGTGCGCCGCGGACGTTCGGAGGCTGGCACAGGATGGAAGTCGCGCGTCCGAAAGGGTTCGCTCATGCCGGGATCCTGATGGACGCGACGGGGCCAAGGCTCGGGTCGAGGAACTGCAGCACACAGGCACCTCGGGGCGCCGTGAAGCTCACCTGCCCGGTGGCCGACTGACCGGGCGTGAGCACCTGGGAGTGAAGCAGGTTGGTGAGCTTGGGGCCAAGGCTGAACAAGTGGGTCTCGCCCGCGGCGTCGACGAGGCGCACGTAGATCCAGCCGGCTTCCACACGTCCACCGGTCGCGGACACGGTGAGGTCAACGACAAGGAAGGCCTGCCCGTTGGGCGGCATCGTGTCCCCGGTGGTGGACCAGGCCGCCGACGAGACCGTGACCTGTCCGGCGCCGTCCTTGCCCGCGAACGCTGTCGCGGCTCCGATTGAGGCGGTGGCGGTCGCCGCGACGCTGACCGTGGGAGCCGCGCTCGCGCGAGTGGACGCCGGGGTCATGCGGGCTGCGTAGAAGAAACCTCCGACAATCGACAACACCAGGGTGACGACCGCCGCTCCCGCCAACCACCGCATCCGGGTCGACCGAGGACGGACGGTGGGCGCGGCCGGCGGCGGATAACTCGCGAGGGGTGGCGGGTAGCTCGTGAGGGGTGGCGGGTAGCTCGTGAGGGGTGGCGGGAACGACGGCTGTGCCACGGGTCGGGGCGCTGACGAGAGCCCGCCCGACGCGCGCGACCCGGGCGCGTAGGGGCCGCCCGGCGGCAGCCACGGCGCCGACGAGGGCGGTGGGGCGCCGGGGGATCCCGAGGCGGGCGTGCCGGGGAGGTTGGCCCCGGGGTGTCCTTGGGTTGGCGGAAGGAAATCGGGCCCAGGGTTGTGGTGAGGTTCGCTCACGAGATCACGCCTCGGGACGCTCTCCGGCTCGCATGGCCGCACCTTGGATGAGGGGGAGAGTGATCAAGGCGATCCAGCAGGCCACGCAGGCCAGGGGTGCGATCTGGTTCCACCAGGGCACCAAGCCGTAGGTGCCCCCATCGAAGTAGGTCAGCGCGGCCACCACGCCGACCCCGGCGCCGAGCCAGCCGGTCACGGTCGCCACCGTGGCGCGCCGGTAGCGGACCTTGGTCGACAACCACCAGCCCATTCCGAAGAAGGCCAGCGAAACCCAGGGCAGGATCGCGCCGAGCAAAAAGGCGATCACCACGGCGGGACTGGTGGCTTCCAGCATCTCTTTGGCGCCCACCTGCGCCGGGGGGGCCGGAGGCACGACGGCGGTGGGGAAAGGCTGTAGTTGCGCCGACGGTGGGGCCCAAGCCCCCGCTGGCTGCGGCAGCTGCATCACCGCAGTACCCGGCAGGACGATCGGCGTCTCGGGGGTCCAGGTGGAACCGGCCGTGGCCCCTCCGGAATGGGCGGCGTCCCAGGCGGACGTCATCGGCGAGGACGACACGTCGAATGACGCCCGAGGATCGCGTGCGTCCGGATCGGCGGGGACGTAGGTCGATAAGGGTGGCAAGTCGGCCGTTTGGTAGTCGAGAGGCCTCAGAGCCGAGGGCGGCTGCGCCGGTAACACCCTTGGTGGAGGCTGGGGAAGCGGCGGCGCGTCCGGGGTCGCGAACGCGACCGGACGTTCGACCGGTGCGTATTCGGGACCGTCCCTCCACGTCGCCACGGGGATATCGTAGCCGCCGCGTGGTTTGGGGCCCCCCGGTCCGGCTAGTCTGAGGGCTCTATCCACGACAGGAGTTCGCCATGCCCACAGGTCGCGTTCGCTACTACGACGCCGATAAGGGCTTTGGGTTCCTCGCCAAGGACGAAGGTGGCGACGACGTTTACGTGCGCGCCGCGGCTTTGCCCGAAGGCGTGACGAGCCTCAAGCGTGGCCAAAAGGTTGAGTTCGGCGTCGTGGACGGCAAGCGAGGCGAGCAGGCCCTGTCCGTGCGCGTGCTTGAGGCGCCGCCTTCGCTGTCGAAGGCGCAGCGCAAGACGCCCGACGAAATGGCCATCATCGTCGAGGATCTGATCAAGATGCTCGACTCCATCGGCAACGGCTTCCGCCGCGGCCGGTACCCCGATTCAAAACTCGCCGGGAAGACCGCCGCTGTGCTGCGCGCTGTCGCCGACGAGCTCGAGCTGTAGGACTCATGGCAGTACTTGATTGGACGGCGCCTGCGCGGACGCCGTCGACTTAGCCAAAGAGGCCGCGCTGGCTCGCGCTGGCGTCTTGGAGGTCGGCGAGCATCTCGAGGTCCTCCCCGAGGACGTGCGCGTCGCCACCCACTTTTTCGAGTGCGTGCACCCGGGTTACCCGGGCTGGCGCTGGGCAGTCACCGTCGCGCGGGCGTCGCGGTCGAAGGCCGTCACCATCGACGAGGTGGTCCTCGTCCCCGGTGAGGGTGCCCTGCTGGCTCCGGCCTGGGTGCCGTGGGCCGACCGAATCGGTGCTGGCGATGTCGTCCCCGGGATGCTCATGCCGACCAGCGTCGAGGACCCCCGCCTCGAGCCCGGCTTCACCGGTGGCGAGAACGCGGCGGACGCTGATCCAGCCGAGTGGGCCCCAGACCCGGGCCGTCGTCGCGGAGCTGGGGCTGGGGCGCGAGCGTGTCTTGTCGTTGTTGGGACGCGACTTGGCGGCCGACCGCTGGCAGTCTTCCGAGGGCGGACCCGACAACTCGATGACCCACCAGGCCCCGGCGGAGTGCGTCACGTGCGCCTACTTCGTCCGCCTGTCAGGCAATCTCGGACGCGTTTTCGGCGTGTGCGCCAACGAATATTCCCCGCAGGACGGCCAGGTCGTCACTCGCGATCATGGCTGTGGTGCGCACTCCGACGTGGAGGAGCCTCAGGCCGCCTCGATCACGCTCGCGCCCGTATGGGACACCATCACGGACGATCTGGGTCTGTTCGACTGAGCGCGAGCGCGCCCTTGCGGCGCCGGGTGAGGCTGAACGCCAAGCCGGCGCAGCCGAGGGCGGTGGCGACGATCGCCGTCCAGAGAAACCACTCCTGATGGGCGGCCACGAGGGCCGGCCGCTGCCAGGCCAACACGAGCGACGCGACGGCGAAAACAGCCGTCCCTAACGCGAAAACGAACACCCCGTCGGCGTCCACAGCTTTGACGGGGGCCTGCTCCAGCAGGTGGTGCTCCGAGTGGCCTTGCTCCATGGACGCAAGAATAAGCGGCACCCCGGATTTCGATAACATTCGGCCCATGGTCAACAGCTCCACGACGGCTCCGCCGTCGTCATCTTCTACGCCAACTTCTGGCCTTGACCGCTGGTTTGAAATCACGAAACGCGGGTCCACCGTGTCGCGTGAGATCCGCGGTGGTCTGGTCACTTTCTTCACGATGGCCTACATCGTGGCTCTCAATCCGCTCATCATCGGCACGACCGCCGACTCCAAGGGCAACCTGATTTCCGGGATGCCGTACAAAGATGCCTCGGGTGCCGTTATCGGCGCCAACGTCGGCGCCTCGATCGCCATGGTGGCCGCCGCCACCGCGCTGGTCGCTGGTCTCGTCACCATTCTCATGGGCGTCTGGGCGCGTTTCCCGATCGGTCTGGCGACCGGCCTCGGCCTGAACGCCATGGTCGCTTACGTCATCGCCCCGACGATCACCTGGCCGCAGGCCATGGGCCTGGTCGTTTGGGAGGGGCTGATCATCCTCGTCCTGGTGCTCACCGGGTTCCGGACGGCCGTCTTCAAGGCCGTCCCGCGCGCCCTCCGTACCGGCATCAGCGTGGGCATCGGCCTGTTCATCACCTTCATCGGTCTGGTGGATGCAGGCTTTGTCCGCAAGGCAGCTGGCACCCCGGTGGAACTCGGCATCCACGGCGCGCTTCTCGGCTGGCCGCTGGTGGTCTTCATCGTCGGCTTCCTGCTGCTGGTGGTCTTGTTCGTCCGACGGGTCAAGGGCGCCATGCTCATCTCGATCCTGGCCATGACGGTCGTCGCCGTGATCCTCGAAGCCATCTTCAAGATCGGCCCGTCGTTCATCTCGCCCGAGAAGTCCAACCCTGTGGGGTGGATGCTGAACGTCCCGGCGCTCGGCAACTTCTCGATGCCGAACCTGGGCCTCATCGGACGCGTCGACCTGTTCGGTGCCTTCAGCAACCCGGGCGCGGTCATTGCCTTGGCCATGACGATCTTCGCCCTGCTGTTGAGCGACTTCTTCGACACCATGGGCACGATCGTGGCCATCGGCGCCGAAGGTGACCTGCTCGACTCCTCCGGCAATCCGCCGCGCACCAAGGAAATCCTCATCGTGGACTCCCTGGCTGCCGTCGCCGGTGGCGTCGGTTCGGTGTCGTCCAACACCTCTTACATTGAGTCTGCGGCCGGCGTGGGTGAGGGTGCCCGGACGGGGCTCGCCTCGGTCGTCACCGGCCTGGCGTTCCTCGCCACCCTCTTGCTGGCGCCGTTCGTCAACATGGTGCCCTCGGAAGCCGCCGCTCCGGCGCTGGTCTTCGTGGGCTTCTTAATGATGAGCCAGGTCGTCCACGTGAACTGGGAAGATCCCGAAGAGGGCATCCCCGCCTTCCTGACGATCGCCCTCATGCCGTTCACGTACTCCATCACCAACGGCATCGGCGCAGGGTTCATCACCTACGTGCTGATCAAGGTGGTGCGGGGCAAGGCCAAGGAGGTTCACCCGCTGCTTTACGGCGTGGCCGGTGCTTTCGTCGTCTACTTCTTGCAGGGCGTGATCACCAAGATGATCGGCGGCTAGCCGATCACGCAAACGTGGCGATGGCGTCTGGGGCAGGTCTCCCGGACGCCATTGCTGCTTTCGTCCACCCCTCAAAACTGCCCAGCCACGCGGCGACGCGTCTCGGCGGTCTCGCGATGCTCGTCCGAGACCTCAGGGAGGGCCGCGTTCCAGGCGTCCGCCCAGGCGGCGATGTGGGCGTTGCGGACGAAACCGCTCGCCTCACCGGGAACGGGGTGCAGCGTGATGCCCCACGGCTCGGTGAACATGCGTCGCAGGCCAAAGGCGGCCGGCATCCCAGCGCGCGAGATCAGATTCGAGGCTGTCGACGAGGCGATCATCGAGGCTGAGTTCGAGGGTCCCGAAACTCTGGGCGGCGAGATACGCGCGGACCAACGCCCAGGCGGCTGTGACTCGATCGGGAGCGATATAGCGTCCGGCGAGCAGGTTCACCAGATCGGTTTCGGTGGGAACCCCGGGACGGATCACGGGCGCGTCGGGCGGGCGGCGCAGCAGCGGCCCGAATTGCTCAGGAGACCCGCGGGCCGGGGAGGCGGCGGGAAGGCCACCATGGCCACCCCACGCAGGCGTGTTTCGGCCTCTGCGGACCCCGAGAACAAGTCGCGGAGCTCATCGATGCTGATCGCTTGCAGTCGCAGCGTGCCCATGGCCTAACCGTAGGACATCGCACCGGCCCGCGCCGAGGGGTGCGGCGAAACCCGTGCTGGCTACCCGCGCGGGTCGTGTGGGGCAGTTGGTTGACTAGGGATGGGCGGTAGTCTGGGTGGGCACGACCCCAGGAGGACGTCCATGGCATTTCTTCGCCGCGCGGCATGACACTGGCCGCGTTGGCGGCATTTGCCGTGGCAGGCGCGCTCCCTGCGTGGGCGGCGCCCACGTTCGCACCAACCGAGGCAAAGCTGACCAACGTGGGCGCGCTAGCCTCGGACGTCGGCGGCTCGCGCTACTGGGCGATCAACGCCACCGACTCCAGCGTCTACGGCCTGAACGCAGATGGCAGCGTGGCGGGCAAGGTCGCGTTGGGCGTCACGCCCACCGGAGCCGAAGCCATGGTGAAGGTCGACACCACGCTCTACATCGGCGACATCGGCGGAAAAGCAGGCGCCAAGCGCAGCGCTGTCGTTGTTTACGGCGTCACCAACCCGACCCCGGGTAAGACCGTTACGCCAAAGACCTACAAACTGTCCTACGGTGACAAGACCAGCCATGACGCCGGCACAATGCTCGCCACGGCCAGCGGTGCCCTCGAGATCATCACCACCGACGGAGCTGCCTACCAACTGCCATCGGCCCTGAAGACCACCGGCACCAACACCATGACCCGGTTGTCCGACGCCCCCGCAGGCATCATCGACGGAGTGACTCTCAGCGATGGGCGCGTGGCGCTGCGTTCGGCCGACACGTTGTACCTCTGTGACGCCCTCACCCTGGCCGTCCTCACGCAGCAGGCGATCGACGGACAACCCGCGGGTGGCACGGTCGTCCAATCGCTCGACGGGACGTCGCTGATCCTCGCGCCGGAGTCCTTCAAGACCGGCACGACGGTGACCATCCCCGTCCCCTCCGCGACCCCGGCGCCAACGGCAACAGAGACACCCTCTGCCTCCGCCTCTCCTTCCCCATCCGTGAGCCCTACCTCAGATCCGTCCGATACCTCCGGCGCCGTGGTCGGCAAGACTGCGGCTGAGCAGGCCGCCGCCCTCGACAAGAGCGGGTCGGTCATCGCACTCTTGGGGGCGGGGATCGTTGCCGTGCTGGGTGGCGTGTTCGTCTTGTTCAAGAGGTAGGTGCCATGACTGATCTCATCGACACCACGGAGATGTATCTCCGCACCCTTTACGAGCTTCACGAAGAGGGCGTGCCGTTGTTGCGCGTCCGCATCGCCGAGCAGCTCGGACACAGCGGTCCGACCGTCTCTCAGACCGTCGCACGCATGGAGCAGGTCGGCCTCGTGGTCGTCAGAGTGACCGCCGGGTGGAGCTGACCGAAGAGGGGATGCTTCGTGCCCGACGGGTCATGCGCAAGCACCGGCTCGTGGAGCGGTTGCTCGTGGATGTCATCGGCCTGCCCATGGACGAGGTTCATGACGAGGCATGCCGCTGGGAGCATGTCGTCTCCGAATCCGTCGAGCGTCGACTCTTGAATCTGGTGTCGGACGCTGCCGGGTCCCCCCTTCGGTAATCCGATTCCCGCGCTCGAAGAACTCGATGCCCCGCCGCGGCGGACTTTCGCGCCGGGCTCGTGCCGCTCACGGGGACTTCTGGCCGGGTGACGCTGCGTCGCATCGGCGAGGGCGCCCAGACCGGCGAGGCCCTCGAGGTTGCTCCAGCTCACGGGTTTGCGTCCTGGGGTTGTCTTCACCGTCGAGCCGGTGCGGCGGGCTTCACCGTGAAAGGGCCCGATGGCACGGCGGAGTTCCCAATGGCCGTGGCTCGACATCTTTGGGTGGCCTGGTGACCGGGGTCGTCGATTGGCATCCTACCTCAGCCCCGAACACGGGCAGTCGTGGCCGGTGCCCCTGTTGGAGAGGGCTCGCTCGGGCGTGCATGGCCCGGCTCGGTGGTTGGCGAGGGCCGTCCCAGCCCGGGTGGCCAGGGTGGCCGACATTTCCATTGGTACGAACGCGGTGGCCGAGGCCCTGGCGCGTCCCGGACGCGAGGTCGTCCGCACAGCAGCCCGCACGGCCGTCGGCGAACCTCCCCGCCTGGATCTTGACGATGGCGCGGTCGGGGCCGTGGTTTCCGCCACCGGCATCGGCGGCCCCCTCAGCGGCGAGTTCTTCCGCGAGGTGGCGCGCGTCCTAGCGCCGGGGGGCGCGTTCGCGTTCTTGACTGCCGACCGTGCGTCCGATTCGGTTTCAGGACGTCGCCCTGCTGGGGCAGCTGGGGCTCCAACTCGGCACGCTGCCGGTCTTCCCCGGCATGTCGGAGCTGGCCGGCTATCAGGCTGACCTTGAGGGGCGGCGGGCTGCGTCCGATGGAGGACGCGCGCAAGCGCCACGGCCTTGAGGTGGTCACCCCCCGCCGACGCTGAGGCTCGCCGTGGACAGCCTGTTCCTACCCGCCACCAGCGGACGCCGCACGGCGGCGTCAGCAACTCCTCAGCCAGGCCGCCCGCAGCCTGTGTCTGTGCCCGGTCCCCCGTCCGTCGCGTCGTCCTGCTGAAATGACCCGAGGGTCTGCCTTGCTCGCGGCGGGCCTGATCCCCTGCTGGCGCACCCAAATCATGCAGAATCGGCGCCTTGGTTGCGCCGGCGGACGCGGGTGCGCACGGTTTGATGTGGGTGGCGGCTGGCGGCCATGGCCGGAGTCGTGTCGCAGTCGCGACCCGGGGAGATGGGGGCACCTGGATGCAGCCACGCCCGAGGTGGCTCGGGGAATAC
>JADJVZ010000003.1 GCA_016716635.1 Micropruina sp. | reverse complement strand
GCGACGGAGGCGAAACTCCCAAGGAACCCGCAGTCGCTGCCGGAGTCCGCGGCGCTCCACGGCAGCCCCCGCCACCGCCACCACGACGGACGCCCCCGCGGCGCCGCGCCTTCTGCACCCGCGAGCGCCGCGCCTTGCCGCCGCCTCAGGGCAGGCCCGTCCGACCCCACCCTGGAACGCGGACGCCCGGCAGCAACCTGATGAAGCCGCCCCCGCCGGGCCACCCCCAGCAGCTGGCGCAAGCTGCACATCTGGATCTCGATGTTCAGCCTCATGTTGATGCTGTTCTTCGGCGCGACCTCGGTTTCCCGTGTCGAACCACACCGAGTGGAGCTGGGGACCCCGGTGACCACCAACGGTCATTTAACGCCCGCCGCCGCCTACCAACCCGGCGACGTGAACACCATCGCCACCTACCTGAGGGGACAGCAGGACATCTTTCGGCGAAGTGGTGTCGAACAGCACCCGGGTACCTCGCTGACCATCGCCACGGGTCGGCTCCGGGCGCCACTTTGTCGGTCATGATGACTTCCACGGCGCCTTCACGGCCAACCAAGACGATGAATGGTTTCGTGGCCTTTCCTCACACCTGCACCCGGGGAAACTCCGTCGGCAAGCAATGGGGTTGGGTGGTGGACGCCACCGCGATCGCTCCTCATTGTGATCTCGTTGACGTGCCTGGTCATCGGCATCCTCAACCGGTCGCGGCATTGGTCCAGGACATGCTGCTGGCCTTCGGCGGCCTGGCCGCCGCGATCGCGCTGTTGCTGTTGTCCGCGCCTTAGGTCGGAGAGGGTGAGGGGCGGATGACCGTCCCTCACCACTCCCGCAGGTCAGCTGGTCGCCGTCCGCGGTGATCGCCAGCACCCTGATGCCCGGGGCAGGATGCCACCAGCGCACGGGTTTCTCCCAGTCCACAAACGCCCGCTACGGTCGCGCAAGCGTCCGCGGTCAGCGCGTCCGGGGCACGGACGGTGGTCGACGGGCGTCCCGGACGACGGGGGACGCGGTCCGAGGATCCAGGACGCCTGAAACCAGGTTTCCACCTGAAACCCGCGATGCACTGCCCGGAGGTCGCGATCGCGCCTTCGTGCAAGTCGACGGTCGATTTTGGTGGGCCACCCACCGCTGCCGGATCCTCGATGCCGACGCGCAGCACGCGAGCCCCGGTGATGGCGCAGGTCGCCGCCCGCGTTGAAGCGAGCACGTCCACCGCACCGGCGGCGACGGCCGCCGCGACCGCGCGATCGACGAGGTAGCCCCCGGCGATCGCGTTGAGATCCACGCCGGTGCAGTCGCCCGTGCGGACGATCGTCCCAGCCACGACGTCGAACGGCAGCGTGGCGAGCCGCCCGGCCAAGGCGTGCAGCTCGGCCGCGGCGGGCTCGACACCTCGGCCGCGGCACGCAGCCAGCGGGCCGGACGAGCCCCGTGCACGGGTGAAAGCGCCCCCGAGACTCGCCACCGGTGGGCAGCCGCGCTGAGCACCGCGGCCAAATCAGGCGAGACTACGTCGAGCTTCCTCGTCCGCCAGCGCACGAGTTCGCTGGTCGGATCGAAGACGGTGAACACCTGCTGGAGGCGTTCGAGCTCGGCCACCGCCACGTCTTCGCAGGCTGATGCCTGTGCGTAAGCCTCGTCGTCCGATGCGGCCTCGGCCGCCACGACGATCTCAACGTTGGTTCCCATGAGGTGCTGGTACATCCCCGGGGATTCCGCGCGGAACTGCGTCATCACGGAGGCCACCCTAAAGGGCGCGGCTGTGACCGGCGTGGCCGAGTCGTCGGTGATGCCGCGCGCGAGCGCGTCGCGGATCCGCGAGCCATAGCTTTCAAGCTCGTCGGGAGCGTAGGTCGTCCGACCCTCACACGTCGGACAGGACGCGGCGTCCCATCGCCAGATAGGTCGGGGGGTCGAAGGAGTCGGCCAAGAGGCTCTTTTGGACCACCAACCCCTGCCACCAGACCAACCACCAGTTGCGCGATCGTGTGGGCGTCCTGGAGCCGATCCTGGGCAACGCACCACGCGCGCAGCTGCGCGGCCACGGCCCAATGCAGGCCGCTCACCTCGTCATTGATCAGTTGGCGCAGGGCTGCATCGCCAGCCATTCCGGCCCAGATTTGGATCAGCAACTCGGCGGTACCCTCGTCGCGCAACACCTGCTGCACGGCCGCGTCGAACAACTCCGCGGGCGCCACGAGCTCGGGCTGCGGCTCCCTCAGTGCCGATTCCAGCGGACTGACCAGCGCCCTTTCGCCACCGCCAAGACCAGTTCGTGGCGGGACTTGAAGTGGTGGTAGATCGAGCCCGCGGAGGTGCCCGAGGCGGCAATAACATCGGCGATCGCCAACCCTGCAACGCCCTTCTTTACGGATCAGCGCCGTGGCCGCATCGAGGATCGCCTCTTTGCTTCCTGGCTTTGCCGCCCGCTCCGTCATGGTCGGATTCTATGCCGGGTGGACGGCCGAGGAACTCATCTCTTACATTCCGTAGTAGTCGGAGTAGAGTGGTTGTTCTAGAACGATTGTTCTACCAGAGGGTAGTCCGATGGCTGATCACTTGCTGCTCGGTTTAGACGTGGGTTCGACCACCGTGAAGGCCGCCGTGCTGCGCGGTTCGGAGGCGGTGTTCACCGACTATCGCCGCCACAACGCCGACGTCCGGGGCGAGCTCAAGCAACTCGTGACCGAGATCGCCGCCCGCTTCCCCGACACCACCTTCAAGACCGCCGTCACCGGCTCGGGCGGGCTCAACGTCGCCCAACTCATGGGCGTCGAGTTCGTCCAAGAGGTCATCGCGTCGACGAAGGCGATCGAGAAGTTCAACCCCGAGGCGGACGTCGTCATCGAGCTGGGCGGCGAAGACGCCAAGATCACCTACCTGCACCCCGTGCCCGAGCAGCGGATGAACGGCACCTGCGCGGGTGGCACCGGAGCCTTCATCGACCAGATGGCCTCGCTGCTGCAGACGGACGCGACCGGCCTGAACGCGCTCGCGGCGCAGTACAGCCACCTCTACCCCATCGCCTCGCGCTGCGGCGTGTTCGCCAAATCCGATTTGCAACCACTGCTCAACCAGGGCGCCGCTCACACCGACCTGGCCGCCTCGGTGTTCCAGGCCGTGGCCACCCAGACCATCGCGGGGCTGGCCTGCGGGCATCCGATCCGAGGCAACCTGATCTTCCTCGGCGGCCCCCTCCACTTCCTCCCGAACTGCGCAGGGCCTACGAGCGCGCCCTGGCCCACCAGGTCGATACCTTCGCGACCCCTGCGAACGCCCAGCTCTACGTCGCCATCGGCGCCGCCCTGCTCGCCAAAGGGCCGGAACGCTCGGCCCACGAACTGCTGGCCGGGCTCTCCCCGAAAGTGCTCATCCCGCTCGTCACCCACAGGATGCGTCCGCTGTTCGCCGACGAAGCCGAGCGCGCCGACTTCCTCGCCCGGCATGCAGCCACGACCGTCCCACAAGGGACGATGGCGACCGCCGCCGGTCCGCTGTTCCTCGGCGTCGACGCCGGTTCCACGACGATCAAGGCCGTCGTGATGAACGCCGAGCGCGAGATCATGTTCAGCCACTACGCGGGCAACCAGGGCGACCCGGTCACCGCGGCCGTCGAGATCATCGGTCGCGTGCACCGCGCGATCCCCGAGGGTGCGTTCCTCGCCCGCTCCTGCGTCACCGGCTACGGCGAGAAGCTTCTCCAGGCCGCCCTGCGCATGGACGACGGCGAGATCGAAACCATGGCCCACTACCGGGCTGCGGACTACGTGGCTCCGGGCGTCACCAGCGTCATCGATATCGGCGGCCAGGACATGAAGTTCCTCCGAATCCGCAACGGGGTCGTGGATTCGATCGCCGTGAACGAGGCGTGTTCGTCCGGCTGCGGATCATTCCTGCAGACGTTCGCCGAAACCATGAACTCCACCGTGACCGAGTTCGCGCAGTCGGCCATGGCCTCCGACAAGCCGGTTGACCTCGGCAGCCGCTGCACGGTGTTCATGAACTCGTCGGTGAAGCAGGCGCAAAAGGAGGGCGCCGACGTCGGCGATATCTCCGCGGGGCTCTCGTACTCGGTCGTCCGCAACGCCCTCTACAAGGTCATCAAGCTCAAGGACGCTTCCCAATTGGGCGACAAGGTTGTTGTCCAAGGCGGCACCTTCCTCAACGACGCCGTCCTTCGCGCCTTCGAGCTGCTGACCAAGACGCAGGTCGTCCGTCCCAACATCGCCGGCCTCATGGGCGCCTACGGGGCGGCCCTCACCGCGCATCGCAACTGGCAACCCGGCGAGCGTTCGCAGCTCATGGGCCTGGACGAATTGACTACCTTCGGTATCGATTCGACCCAGGACACCTGCCGCCACTGCCAAAACCACTGCTCACTCACCATCTCGACGTTTAAGGACGGCACCCGGCACGTGTCGGGGAACCGCTGCGACCGAGGCGCGTCGCTGGAGAAGACCCCCAAGAAGTCCGAGATCCCCAACCTGTTCGACTACAAGTGGTTGCGGATGTTCGGCTACCGGCGGCTCACCGAGGCCAAGGCGTTCCGCGGCGATATCGGCATCCCGCGGGTGCTCAACATGTACGAGAACTACCCGCTGTGGTTCACGATCCTGACCCAGCTCGGCTTCCGGGTGATGATCTCGGGACGCTCCTCGCACGAGCTTTTCGAACGAGGCATGGAGTCGATCGTCTCGGAGAACATCTGCTACCCCGCGAAACTCGCCCACGGCCACATCGAGCAGCTGCTCGACAAGGGCGTGCGGACCATCTTCTACCCCTGCGTGCCCCTGGAGCAGAAGTCGCTAGAGGTCGCCGACAACCACTTCAACTGCCCAGTCGTGGCGTTCTACCCCCAGGTGCTGAGCAAGAACGTCGAAGGGCTGCGGGCCGAAGGCGTGCGCTTCCCTCGATCCGTTCCTGAACCTGAACGAACCCGACAAGTTGGCCGAGCGGCTGGTCGAGGTGTTCACCGACTGGAACGTGAGCCTCGCCGAGGCCAAGGCCGCCGTCGCCGCGGGCTATGAGGAGGACGCCAAGGCGAAGGCCGACATCCGCGCCGAGGGCCTCCGCGCCCTGGAATACATGGAAGAGCACGACCTCAAGGGCATCGTGCTGGCCGGGCGTCCGTATCACGTCGATCCCGAGATCCACCACGGCATTCCCGAGATCATCACCAGCCTCGGCATGGTCGTCTTCACCGAGGATTCGGTAATCGACCAGCCGCTGCTCGAGCGTCCACTGCGGGTCCGCGATCAGTGGGCCTACCACTCGCGGCTCTACGAGGCCGCCGCTCGCGTGGCTCGGGATGGACGCTTGCAGCTCGTCCAGCTGACCTCGTTCGGGTGCGGCGTGGACGCCATCACCGCCGACCAGGTGCAGGAGATTCTCGAGCGCGCGGACGACGTGTACACGCTGCTGAAGATCGACGAGGTGTCCAACCTCGGGGCTGCGACGATCCGGCTGCGGTCGCTGAAGGCGGCTGCTGCCGAGAGGCGGGGCTCCTCCGAGATCGTCACCTACTCCGAAGACCACGCCAAGGCCCCAGAGCGGGTGGTGTTCACCGAGGAGCACAAGGCCACCCACACCATCTATGCCCCGCAGATGGCGCCCATCCACTTCCGGCTGTTGATGCCGGTGCTGCGGCGGGCCGGCTACAAGATGGAACTGCTGGAGCGGGCCAGCCGGGACGACATTGAGCTCGGGTTGAAGTACGTCCACAACGACGCCTGCTTCCCGGCGCTGATGGTGATCGGACAGTTGCTCGGCAAGTTCGAGCGCGGCGAGGCCGACCCCGACCACTCGACCGTGGGCATCACCCAAACCGGCGGCATGTGCCGAGCCACGAACTATGCAGGGTTGCTGCGCAAGGCGTTGTTGGATGCGGGCTACCCCCAGGTGCCTGTGTTGGCGATCTCGGTGCAGGGCCTCGAACCGTCACCGGGCTTCAAGATGACGCCCGCGATGGCGCATCGGGCGTTCCAGGCGTTCGTCCTGGGTGACCTGCTGCAAAACGTGCTGCTGCGGGTGCGTCCGTACGAGGCCGTGCCCGGGGCGGCGGACGAGCTCTATCGCCGCTGGGACGCCCTGTGCCAGGAGTTCTTCTTCCACGGCGGCCACTCCCCAGCCTCAACCGGCGCATCGGCTACGGCTGGCTGATCACCAACATCGTCAAAGAGTTCGACGCGTTGCCGTTGCGGGACATCCCGCGCAAGCCGCGCGTCGGGCTGGTCGGCGAGATCTTGGTCAAGTTCCACCCGGACGCCAACAACAACGCCGTCGGCGTCATCGAGGCCGAGGGCTGCGAGGCCGTCCTGCCCGGGATCATGGAGTTCTTCATGATGCCCCTGTACTCGTCTCAATATCAGTGGGACACCCTCGGTATCGGACGCAAATCCCACCACGTCAAGAAGGCCGTGATGTGGATGATGCGGCAATACCAGGAGCCCGCCAACGCGGCGCTGCGCAAGACCAAGGGCAAGTTCCACGTTCACCGGGACGTCTACGAGTTGGCCGACAAGGCGTCCGAGGTGATCTCCATGGGGACGCGGGCCGGGGAAGGCTGGTTGCTGACCGCCGAGATGATGGACCTCATCGAGTCGGGCACGCCCAACATCATCTGCGCACAGCCGTTTGCCTGCCTGCCCAATCACGTAGTGGGCAGGGGGGATGTTCGCCGAACTGCGGCGGCTCTACCCCAGTCGAACATCGTGAGCATCGACTACGACCCCGGGGCGTCCGAGGTCAACCAGCTCAACCGGATCAAGCTCATGGTCGCCACGGCCCACTCCAACCACGAGCCGCCCGAGGCCCGCGACCCCGAGATGGCCGACCAGATCGCCGAGTTCCAGCGTCGCCTGGAGGAAGCACGTCCGTCCGGGATCAAATCACCGATCGACCTTGAACCTGGAGATCTTGAGGACGAGCGTCCGCTGGAGCGAACCTCTCGCTG
Source organism: Micropruina sp. (assembly GCA_016716635.1). GTDB lineage: Bacteria > Actinomycetota > Actinomycetes > Propionibacteriales > Propionibacteriaceae > JADJVZ01. The sequence goes on along the minus strand of JADJVZ010000003.1, from coordinate 18,345 downwards.
AACCCAACGGACTGGGCGGGCGACTACTTGATGGCGCTCGCCAGCTGTTGGGTGAAGGCCGCGAGGTCTTGCGCTGTGTGGCGAGTGCTGCCGTCGACCTTCACGGCGGATCCCGTTTCGAGCAGGATCGAGCAGGTGCCGCCCTTGCCTGTCGTGCTCACCCCAATGCAGTACACCGAGCCCAGCTGGAAGCGCGTGGTGGCCGCCGCGCTCGCGAACGCGACTGCCGGATCGGTGGCTTTCTTCACGATGCTCGCTTGGTAAAGGTCTCCCGAACCCGCGCGGTAGGTGCCGCTGTCGTAGATCGTGGCCGACGATGTGCGTCCGGTGGTGTCCAACGAGTACGTGCCGACGGTGGTGGGCAGGTGCGACATCTTCGGCTCGAAGGCGCCGAGCTTCCAGGCCGCGAACAATCCGATCAGCACCACCACCACAAGGCCCACGACAACCATCACGACCATGTTCGGCCCGGTTTTCGCGGGGGCGGCGGGGGCAATCGGGGCCTGGGGCGCGGGCGCGGCCTTCGGCTCTGGAACGATCGCACGGCGAGGCTGGGGCGCGGCGGGCACACCCGGCCCCGCGGCCGGCGGCGCATAGCCACCGGAAGCGTGCTGACCGGACACACCACCGGGCGGGGTATACCCGGCGGATGCAGGGGGAAGGGCCGAAGGCGAGGCGCCAGGCGGCGTATAGCTCGCCGCTCCGGGCTGCGCAGCAGTGACCCCAGAGGCGCCAGGGGGCGTGTAGCCGGTAGACGCCGGGGGTGTGATTGGCGGGTGCTGCTCCCGGTGGCGTGTAGCCACTCGCGGCAGGGGCGACGGGCATCGTCTGGGGTTCGCTGGCGCCAGGGGGAACGTACGCGCCGGCCGCCGCAGGCTTCTCGGCTGGCAGCTCCGGGCTGGTCGGCTCGGCGCCTTCAGCACCTGGTGGAACGTAATTTGGCGTTGAGTTCACGCCTGAATGCTACGGCCCAGCCAACGTGTGCTCGGGCAAGAACGCGTTGTTGAGCGTGCCGCGGGCGAGGCCCGAGCGCCGTATCTGCCACGTCTCGGCATTTGCCCTGTGGATAACGGACGGTTCTGGGGGTTACCCGCCGACAGTAGGGGTATGAGCGACCTCAATTCCGGGCCAGATGGGCTCGTCCGGCCAACCTGGGCCACCACCAACACCTTGATGCGGGAGTACTACGACACCGAGTGGGGCGTTCCGGTCACCGGCGAGGCGGACGTCTTCGAACGCATCGTTCTCGAGAGCTTCGAGGTGGGGTTGTCCTGGGCGACGATCTTGCGCAAGCGTCCGGCCTTTCGCGAGGCCTTCCACCACTTCGATCCCGATGTCGTGGCGGCGTATGGCCCCGACGATGTCGAGCGCCTGATGGGCGACGAGCGCATCATCCGCAATCGGGGCAAGATCGAGGCCACCATCCAAGGGGCGAAGTCAACGATTGCCTTGCGGCCCGAGGGCGGGCTGGCGAACTTTGTGTGGTCCTTCCAGCCCGAGTACACCCTCATGCCGACGACCTTTTCAGAGTTGCCCAAAGACACGCCTGAATCCTCCGCCCTGGCCAAGGCGTTGAAGAGCAAGGGCTTCAACTACGTCGGGCCGGTGAACATGCTGGCCCTCATGGAGGCGATCGGGATCATTGACACCCACCTGGTCGGTTCGCACCGCCGCGGCTCCTCTGGGTTGTTCACCAAGGATGGGCGTGCCAAACATCGGGGCGTGCCACCCAAGTCCAAGGGAGGTGCCAGCTAAGCGCCCACGTCCGACTCCCACCCATGGGGGAACCTCGCGGTCAGGCGAGCAGGGCCAAGGGATCGTCCAAGAAGTCCTGAATGGTCTGCATCGCGCGGGCACCGTCGGCACCATCGGCGGCTCGGTGATCCAGCGTCAGGCCGCCCTCACACGGTCTGGGCGCGGATCGCGCAGTCGGCGTCAAACACCGCGCGCGTCCCCACCGTGCCCAAGGAGAGCGCCGTGGCTTGGGGAGGGGTCAGCATGGCGTTGAAGCGGTCCACGCCGAGCGAGCCCAGGTTCGACAGGGTGCCGGTACCGCCGCTGAGGCTGTCCGGATCGATCGTGCCCGCTTTGGCGTTGCCCGCGATGGTTTTGATGGCCGCATCCAGGCTGGTCATCGACATCTTGTCGGGGTCGAGCAGCACCGGGGCGACCAGGCCGGTCGGGGTGTCGACGGCCAGCGCGATACCGACATGGGCGTTCGGACGGGTGCCCTCCCCGGCCCAGAAGCCGTTGAGCTGCGGGTATTCGCGCAGGGTGAGGGGCGTAGGCGCGCAGCAGCAGGGTCGTCCAACTGACGCCCTTGAGCGACACCTTGCGGGCCTTGGCCAACCGGCTGAGGTCGAAGGTGCGCCACGCGGTGAATTGCGGGATCAGCGCGCTGGATTCCAGCACGCGAGCCGTGGCGACGCGCATCCGGCGGGTCTTGGCGTCCCCGAGCAGGTCGGCGCCCTCTGCGGAAACACGTGGGGCCGAGGCCCCCCCGGTGCCCGCGACGACGGCCACCGGTGCGACGGTCGACGGTGTTGTCCGTGGGCTCGCAGTCACCGCCGCGGTCGGCGTGGGGACGCCGGGAGCAGGGGGGACGGCCGAGGCCTGAGAACGGTTCGCCAACGCCGCCCGCACGTCGCGGGCCCGGATGGTGTTCGAGGGCCCGGAGGGGGCGATCCCCGCCAACGACAAGCCGGCCGCGGCGGCGAGCTTGCGGGCCAGCGGGACGGCCCGAACGGTACCCAGGGTGGCGAGCGGCGCCTCATCGGGAGCCGGTGCCGTGGCGTCCGGAACCGGGGCGGAGGTCTTGGTATCGACGCCTGCGGGGGGCCGGCGCATCGAACAGATCGACCAAGAGGTCGTCCGTCGCGGATTCGATCCAGGCAATGGGCTGTCCCACGGGCACCTGGACGCCCGCCTCGGCGATGATCTCGGCCAGCGTGCCGGCACCGGTGGCCTCGACGTCCATGTCGACCTTGTCGGTCGTCACCACGACAATGGCGTCACCGTCGCGGATCGTGTCACCGGGCTGGATCAGCCACTCCACGACCGTGCCGAACTCCATCGTCATGCTCATCTTGGGCATGGTCAGCGGGATGCGGGGCATGGCTCACCACTCCTTAACGAGCGCGGTGGCCTCGCGGACGATGTCCGCCACCTGCGGCACGCTCGCGCGCTCGAGCTGCGGGCTGTAGGGAATCGGCGTGTCGAGGCCACACAGGCGGCGGATCGGAGCCTGCAGGTCGCCGAAGGCCGGCGACTCGGCGATGCCCGCGGCGACCTCGCTCATGAAGCCGTTGAACTTCACGGCCTCTTGGACGAGCAACACCCTTCCGGTCTTGGAGACTGACGCCAAAATCAGCGGCAGGTCAAGCGGCTTGATGGTGCGGGGATCGATGACCTCGGCGCTGATGCCGTCCGCGGCCAACAGTTCGGCCGCCTCGGACGCGCGCTGCACCTCAATGGACGTTGCCACGATGGTCAGATCGGTGCCCTCGCGGACGATCCGCCCTTGGCCGAGCAGCGCCTTCGGGAACACCTCCGGCACCTCGAAGCTCTGCTTATAGAGCAGCTTGTGCTCCAGGATCAGGACGGGGTTCGGATCCTCCAGCGCCGCCAGCAGCAACGAGGCGGCGTCCGTGGCGTCCGACGGCATGACGACCTTGAGGCCGGGCACATGGGCGAACCACGCCTCCAGCGACTGGCTGTGTTGGGCGGCGGCGCCGGTGCCGGAGCCTCCGGGAGCCCGGATCACCAGCGGCACACTGGCCTGCCCGCCCACCATGAAGTGCAGCTTGGCGGCCTGGTTGACGACCTGATCCATGGCCTGGCAGAGGAAGTCGGAGAACTGGATCTCGACGATCGGACGCATGCCGGTCAGCGCCGCCCCCACGCCCGCGCCCATGATCCCCAGCTCGGAGATGGTGGTGTCGCGGATCCGGTCGGTGCCGAGCTTTTCGTAGAGGTCGTTGGTGACGCCGAAGGCGCCGCCGTAGATGCCGACGTCCTCGCCCATCAGGAACACCCGGGGGTCGGCCGTCATCGCCTGGAACATCGCCTCGCGGATCGCCTCCGCGTAGGTCATGGTGCGCGTCGCGGTCATGCCACGATCCCCTTTGCGATATCGAAGGCGTCCACGGGTGAGGGGGCGTAGATGCCGGCCATCATGGCCTCGACCGTGGGGTCCTCGCCCTTCGTGCCGAACACGACGGCCTCGCGGATGTCCTGGCGGGCGGCGGCCTGCTCGGCGTCCAACTGCTCATGGGTGACAAGCTCGATGTCGAGCATCTCGGCGGCCCATCGCGCGATGGGGTCGCGGTCGCGCCAGGCCTGGATCTCTTCCTTGGTGCGGTAGAGGTTCTTGTCCGACTTCGAGTGCCCCCCGCCAGCGATAGGTAAGCGCCTCGATGAAGGACGGCCCCTCGCCGCGCCGGGCGCGGTCGACGGCGCGCTGGACGGCTTCCCGAACCGCCAGGACGTCGTTGCCGTCCACGGTCTCGCCGGGGATGCCGAAGCCGGCGGCCTTGTCGGAGATGTTCTCGACCTTGAACGCCTTCTTTGAGGGCATGCTCATGCCGTACTGGTTGTTCTCGCACACGAACACCACGGGCAGGTCCCACATCGAGGCCAACGTGAGGGCCTCGTGCCAGGCGCCCTCGCCCACCGAGCCGTCGCCATGGAAGCAAAGGCACACGTTGTCGACGCCGCGCAGCTTGTTGGACAGCCCGGCCCCCGCAGCAATGGGAAGACCACCGCCCACGATGCCGTTGGCGCCGAGGTTGCCGGTGGCGACGTCCGCGATGTGCATCGAACCGCCGCGACCCCGGCAGTAGCCGTTGTCCTTGGCGAGCAACTCGGCCATCGAGCGTCCGAGGTCGGCACCCTTCGCGATGCAGTGCCCGTGGCCACGGTGGGTGGACGTGATCTGGTCGCCGTCCTTCAGCGCCAGGCAAGCGCCCGTCGGGACGGCCTCCTCGCCAATCGACAGGTGCATGGTGCCGTGCATCATGCCGCGTCCATAGAGATCTTCAACGGCCTCTTCAAAGAGCCGGATGCGCCACATCGTGCGCAGAATCGCCAGCCCCTCCGCAGCGGTGGGTGTTTCAACCATGGCCCGACGATACGACATTCTCGCCGCTTTTGCACTATTTCCCACCCCAGTCTGAACTAATGTGCAGATAGCTTGACTTGGACGTCCTGCTGCGCCACCTACGATGAGCGCATGTCCTTCTCGGTCGTTGAGCTCATCGGGTACCTCGCCTCGGCGCTGGTGGTCGCCAGCCTGGCCATGACGTCGGTGGTGCGGCTGCGGCTCATCTCGCTGGCAGGATCGATCACCTTCGTGGTCTACGGATTGCTGCTGCCGTCCATCCCGATCATCATCACGAACGCCTGCGTGGCCCTGCTGAATATCTGGTTCCTGCGCAAGGAGTTCAGCGGCGAGCGCGACCTCAACGCGGTGCCTGTGAACCCGGAGGCCCCCTTCTTTGCCGACTTCCTCCGCTCCCACGAGGCCGACATCCACAAGCAACAGCCAGGCTTCGACGGCGTGCGTCCGGGCGACTTCGCCTTGCTCCTCAACCGGGACGGCCTGCCCGCTGGTGCCTACGTGGGGCAGCTGAAGGACGGCACGCTGGAGCTGCGCCTCGACTACGTGCTTGCGCCGTTCCGCGACAGCCGGCTCGGCCAGTGGCTCTACGGCCCGGGCGCCAAGCTGCTGCACCAAGCCGGCATCCGCCGGGTGCGCGCCAACGCACGCACCCCCTCTCATGCCGACTACCTGCGCAGCGTGGGCTTCACCCACGAGGGCGACTGGCTCGTCCGAGACGTCTAGCGCCGGGCCTTTTCGCGAGTCTCCACCTGGCGGACGGATGTCGTGGGCAGTCCCACTGCAGCCTCACGAAAACACCACCACCCACCCGCCGCCTACGGTGAAGCCATGACCGAGATCTGGATCCTCGGAGCAACTGGTAAGACTGGATCCCGGATCGCTGCCCTTGTCGCCACCGACCCACCTCCTGACGCTGACCTTTGCCTGGTCGGACGCCGATCGGAGGCACTGGAACGCCTCAAGATCATCACCCCCGACCTCGGCACGGCGGCCATCCGCACCCTGGGAACGGTGCCGGCCATGGCCGAGGCAATCCGGGCGACTCGGCCCAGTGTCGTGGTGAACACGGTGGGCCCTTACCGCACGTCGGCCCCCTGGGGCTCCCGCCGCGAGCGACTGCGGTTGCCTGACTCGACCACCGTCGACACGATCGCCCCACAGCGGATCTTGAGGCGGCGCGGCGAGCCTCGGACGCTCACAACGTGGTGGCGGCTGCGTCCAGCCCGGTAAGCGGCGCCCTCAACACGAGAGTCGGACTCGACACGGCTTACGTCCGCCGGTGGCCCCCTGGTCAGGTAGATTTCGTTTGCACACGAACGAATTGGGACGATGGAACTGAACCAGAGCCTTGGCTTCGCGGTCAATCACGTCGGGAGGCTCCTTGGGGCAGCCCTCGCCGAACGACTGGCACCGCTCGGCTTGACCCCCGCGCAGTGGCTCGTCCTGGAGTACGTGAACCAGCAACCAGCCACGCACCAAGAACTGATTGCCCGTGACCTTGGCAGCGATGCAGCCACGCTCGCCGGAGTCTTGGCGCGCCTCGAAGCCCAGGGTTTCGTGGAGCGCACCGAGGACCCCCACGATCGCCGCCGCAAGCTGGTCAGGCCGGGTCCACGGCCCACGCCCCGGACGGCCAGCAGCGACGCTCGAGACGTCAACGACCAAGCGCTGCGGGGATTCACCTCGACCGAACAGGTGCAACTGTTCGCGTTTCTGGAGCGACTCAGAGCGAATCTCACCCGGCCGACCGGCTCCCCATGCTGACGACCCTGATGTTCCTCAATGCGGCCCTGCTTTGGGCCAGCGCCGCCTTCGGGATTGCCGCGCTCGTGAGCCCCGCGCGGCTGGCTGGCGCGACCGCCACCACGCCGACCTCCCCTGCGGCACCCTTCTACCCGCGCATGTATGCCGCCCGTGCCGTACCTCTCGGTGTCGTCGGTGGGGTCGTCGTCGCCTTGGGCGCCTCCGATCCGGCGGAGTGCATCCCGTGGCTACTACTGGCGGGGATCGTCCAAGTGTTCGACGCCCTGATCGGTGCGGAGCGGCGTCGCCTGGGCATGGTCCTGGCGCCCGCCTTGGCGGCCCTCATCCACCTGAGCACTCTCGTCTGGGTGATCGTCCGATGAGCCCCGCGCTTCTCGTGTTAGAGCTTCCGGGACGAGGCCCCTTCCAGGCTCGCAACAGCCCGGCAACACGGGTTCCCAGTCACGGCACCTGGGACTTCGGTACGGCCCACGCCCTCGACCTCGTGCCTGTGGACCTCCGGGGGCGCAGCGCACCACCCACGTGGCGGACGCTCTTGGCCACCGAAGATCCGGCCCGGTTTGTCGGGTTTGGGATCGACATCAATGCCCCCGTGGCCGGACGGGTGATCCAGGCGCATGACGCTGAGCCCGACGGCCCCGCGCGACGTTCACCTTTGGCCTATCTCGCGTTCGCCAAGGGCCAGCCGGAACGCATTCGGGCAGGCCTGGCCGCGGTCGCGGGCAACCACGTCGTGATCGGCACTGCGGAAGGGCCCTTCGTCCTGGTAGCGCACTTACGCCAGGGCTCGCTCGCAGTCCGCATCGGCGAGCAGGTCGCTGTCGGTCAGCGGTTGGGCGCCTGCGGGAACTCAGGAAATAGCACACAGCCGCATGTCCATCTCCAAGCGACCGACTCCGCGAACTGGCAGACCGCTTACGCGGTGCCCTTCGTCTTCCGAGCCTTCCGCGAGGCCCTCACCGGGAGCGTCAGGCACCACACTTTGCCGAAGGACGGCGACTCCGTGGTTTCGTGGTGACCACCTCAAAGTCACGCCCCCGCAGGAACCATGGCGCATCCCTCCACAGCCACGCGGACGGCTATGAGGGCCTGCTCCGGCGGACGCGGCGCCCGCACGATCGCCTCCTGCCCACCGGGAAGTCGCACGGTGATCTCCACCTGGCCCCGATCGACATGGTGACTGACCACGGACAACTCGACGCCCTCACTCGCCGGGATCAAGCCCAGTGGACCGATAGCCACGAGGTCGCCCGGCTCAACTGACACGCCCAGTGTTCCCGCGACGTCACCCGTGAGGAACGGCCCGTAGCCGAGGAACTCCGCCACCGCACGCGAAGCCGGGGAACGCCAGACGGTTTCGGGGGCATCGAGTTGGAGAAGGTGTCCCTGGTCCAGCACGGCCACCCGATCAGCCAAGGCGAAGGCCTCGTCCTGATCGTGGGTCACGTAGAGCGCCGGGGTGTTGGTTCGGCGGAGTACCTCCCCCAACATGACGACGAGTCGTTCCCGCAGGCCCCGATCCAGCGCGGACAGTGGTTCGTCCAACAGCAACATCCGAGGCTTGGGGGCCAGCGACCGCGCCAGCGCGACGCGTTGCGCCTGCCCGCCCGACAGCTCGGTGACCTGCCGGGGACCAAGCCCCGAGAGTCCGACGATGTCGAGGAGTTCGGCGACGCGAGCCGCTCGCTCCGCCTTGTCCCAGTCGAACAGGCCGTAGCCGACATTGCCGGCGACATTGAGGTGGGGAAAAAGCTGACCATCTTGGAACATCATCCCGAACCCGCGACGGTGAACCGGCACACCGGCGAGGTCGTCCGCCTCCCAGGCGATCGTCCCGGACGCGAGTGGTTCGAGCCCGGCGACGGCCCTCAACAACGACGACTTCCCCGACCCGGACGCCCCCAACAGGGCCACCATCTCGCCGGGCGCCACCGTCAGACTCACCCGGTCGACCGCGACGGTGCCCCCGTAGTGGACGCTCGCCCCGCGCACCTGCAGGCCGGTCACCATCCTCGCGCCTCCCCGTGGCCGAGGGTTTCGGCCGCCGCCATGACGGTACCGGTCACGAGCGCCAGCATCACGCAGGCCGCCAGCGCCATGCCCTGGTTGTCGGCGCCCGGTCGTCCGATGAGATGGAAGATGAGGACGGGCAGTGTGGGGGTGTCCGGACGCGCCAAGAACGACGTCGCTCCAAACTCCCCCAACGACGTGGCGAAGGCGAAGCCGAGGGCTAAACCCAATCCGCGCAGGGCATAGGGGCCCTCAATGGTCGCCGCGACCCGCCACGGACCAGCACCCAGGGTGGCTGCCGCCTCCAGTTGGCGTGGATCCAGCGCCCGCAGCACCGGCAGCAACGTACGGACGACCAGCGGCAGCGCCACGACGGCTTGGGCGATGGGGATCAAGATCGTGGACGAACGAAGGTCCAGTGGGGGCCGATTGAGGGCGACGAGGAAGCCGAATCCGACCGTGACCGCCGAGACCCCCAACGGGAGCATGAACAGGGAATCCAGCACCTGTTGGGCGCGCTGCCCCAGCGCCGTCCGCGGGCGACGCGAGAGTACGAAACTGACCATCAGCCCTAGGGTGACCGCCAAGAGAGCGGCCTGGGTTGCGGTCGCCAACGACGTCGCCGCCGCGGCCCACACCGACACTCCGGCGGAGCCCGCGATGCCGAGCAGTTGGTAGTTGTGGAGCCCCCAGCCTTCGGGGGTCGCTAACGAGCGGGTCACGAGTGCCGCCAGCGGCAGTCCGATCACCCCGACCACCACGGCCAGCGTGGGCACGACCGCGGGCCAGTCCGACCAGCGCAATGCGGGCGCCGCCACGCCATCCGTTCGCAGCCGCAGGGCCCGCTCCCGCCGGGTCCGCGTAGCGTTGGCCAGCCCCAAGGAGGCACTCACCACCGTCAGTTGGACGATCGACAGCGCGGCCGCCACCGGCAGGTTGAGCAGTTGGGCGGTTTGGTAATAGATCTCGGTTTCGAGGGTCCCCCAGGTGACGCCGCCCATGATCATCACGATGCCGAAGGCGCTCGCACAGAAGAGGAAGACCAGCGCGGCACCGGAGGCGATGGCCGGGGCCAGCGCGGGCAGCGTCACCGTCCACAGGGCCCTGGCAGGTGTGGCTCCGAGCGCGCGGGCGGCCTCCACGACCCGGGGATCGAGGCGCGCCCACATGGCGCCGACCGTCCGGACGATGACCGAGTAGTTGAAGAACACCAGCGCCAGGACGATCGCGCCGAAGGATTCGCCGATGCCCAGAAAGGCCAGCGGACCATTGAAGAGGGTCTTGAACGCTACCCCGACAACCACCGTGGGCAGCACGAACGGGACGCTGACAAGCGCCCTCAGCCACGTCCGTCCCGGGAAGCGGCAGCGGTAGAGAACATAGGCGCCAGGCACACCGAGGGCCACGCTCGCCAGCGTCCCGGTGACCGCCAACGCCAGGGTTTGGCCGATGATCCGCAAGGTGCGCGCCGCGCCAAACGCCTCGGCGAACCCGGCCAGGGTGAAGCCGTTCTCGTCCACGAAGCCGCGCCCGATCAGGGTGATCACCGGCCATGCGAAGAAGACGCCCAAGAAGGCTATGGGGATGACCGCTGCCACAACCCAGCCCGCCGCCAGCGGAACGCCCCGAGGGACGCCCGCCGGCGAACGGCGCTGGACGAGGGTCACGTGGCTCAGCCGAGAACTGCGGCCGTCCACGCCTTGATCCACGCGTCGCGGTTCGCGGACAAAGTGGTGGCGGGAACTGTGAACGGTGACTCCACCTTGGCGGCGAACTGCGTCCAGTCGGCAGGCAACGCGGTGGCGCGGTTCGCCGGGTAGACGTACATCTGACCCGGGATGTCGGCCTGAACCTCGGGGCTCAGCAGGAAGTCGATGAAGGCTCGCGCGCCGACGGCGTTCTTAGCCCCGGCGATGACGCCCGCGTATTCGACCTGGCGGAAGCAGGTCTGGGTGAGCGCCACCGTGGGGGCAACCCCGTCCTTGGCTTCGTAGGCCGGGGACGTGTTGTAGGACACCACCAGCGGGTAGGCGCCCTTGCCGGTCGAGCCTGAGAAGTCGGTGGAGTAGGCCTCCGTCCAACCCGGGTCGACCTTGACTCCGTTGGCCTTGAGGGCCTTCCAGTAGTCGAGGTAGCCCGACTCGCTCTTGGCGCCGATGGTGGCGGCCAGGAAGGCCATCCCTGGCGACGAGGACGCCGGGTTCTCGACGACCAGGAGCTTGGCGTACTCGGGCTTGAGCAGGTCGTCCAACGTCGCGGGGACGGCGAGGTTCTTGGCCTTGAACCAGGCCAGGTCGGCGTTGAGGCAGACGTCCCCGTAGTCGATGGGAGTCAGCATGTGCTGGGTGTCGGCGAGGAGATCGTCCGACCCGGCGGGCACGGCCGGCGAGGCGTACGGCGCCAGGATCCCGGCGCTGATGGCGCGTCCGGAGAAGGTGTTATCGATGCCGAACACCACGTCACCCAGAGGCGAATCCTTGGTGAGGACGAGCTGATTGACGACCGTCCCGGCATCGCCCGGCTTGACGAACTTCACCGTGAAGCCGGTCTTCTTGGCGAAGGCATCGAGGAGCGATTGCGTCACCGCGAACGAATCGTGGGTGACGACCGTGAGTTCCGTGGCCGATGTCAGCGGGCTCGGGGTAGGTGAGGCGGCGGACGGACTGGCGGACGGTGCGCTGGCGCAGGCCGTGAGCGCGGTGACCGCGATAATCGCGCCTAGACCAAGCCAGGCGCGGCGAATGATGGACATATGTTTCCTCCAAAATCATCGGAGGGCTCGGCCATGCCGAGGAGATCCCGACTCCCTACGCCGGTATGAACCGGATCAGGTTCGAGGGTCTGCGGATGCCCGCACTCTCAGCGCCCCTGGGACGCTCCCCTGTCTGGTCGCAAGGTTAACACCGCGCTCGACCCTCTTCGTCGCGCACCACCGGACGCGCGCCGCCCCGTCTTTGGACGTTGGGGTCGCCTGCAAGCGCGCAACCACCTTCGCGCGGAGTGCGGGAGGATGGCGCCATGAAAAGCGCGGTCATCTTTGACATGGACGGCACTCTGATCGACACCGAATACGTGTGGGATGTCGTGCGCCGAGGCCTCGCGAAGGATCACGGCATACCGTGGCCGGAGGCGGCGACCCGAGCGATGATGGGCATGTCCACTCCGGAATGGTCGGGCTATCTGGTGAACGTCGTGGGCTTCCCCGGCCCACCGTCGGCCGCGGCCAACGAGGTGATAAAGGGGATGCTCGTCCACTACCGCCAAGGAGTCGAGGTGCTGCCGGGGGCGGTGGCGTCCGTCCAACGGATGGCCGATCGCGGACCCATCGGGTTGGCCAGTTCGTCCCCCCGTCGCCTTATCGACGCAGCTTTGGACGTGATGGGCATCACCGACCTGTTCAGCGCGATCCGCTCAACCGAAGAAGGCAACGGAGTGGGCAAACCCGACCCCGATGCCTTCTTCTGCGGCGGACGCCCTCGGCGTCTCTCCGGGCCGCTGCGTCGTTATCGAGGATTCGACCAACGGAATCCAGGCGGGGCTCAACGCGGGAATGCCGGTCATTGCCATCCCACCGCACTTCGAGCCCCGGCCCCCGCCCTGCTGGCCCAATGCGCCGCCGTCATCGACACCTTGGACGACCTTGACGGCTTCCTCATTGACAAGGTCCTCCAACGTCAGGCCGAGTGACCGAAGCCTGGATACCCCGTCCGCCTGCCAGCACCCGCATCTTTGCTGGCGTTAGCCGTCTTAGCTGGCGCTATTGAGCCTGTCGTTTTTTCGTGGCGGGGGTTGGTGGGGTGGGCGGGTCGGCCCGTGGGGTTGGGCGGGACCACCCCGGGGTGGGGTGCGTGGAGGGCTGTGGTGGGGCCTTTTGTTAGGCGGGTTGGGGTTGGTAGCCGGTGTTGCGGAGGCGCATCAGGTTCGTGATCGCGGCGGCGAATCTGAGTTCGCTGTGGGCGGCGGGTTGGCCTCGTCGGGCGAAGACGCGGAGCCCTCGGCGGTCTTTGAGGTGGGCGTTGATGGGCTCGATCAGGGCGCTTCGGCGTTTGTACAGGGTGGCGGTGTCGGGGTCGCTGAGCCGGTTGATCATGGCGGTGCTGGCAGTGTTGCGTTCGTTGATCGGGCGGGGTTTCCCGGTGCCGGGGTTGTTCGCGGTGATGTTGTGGGCTTTCCCGGCGGCGATGATCCGGTCAGGGCCTGGGGCGGCGAGGTTGGCTTCGCTGTAGTAGCCGGCATCGGCGAGCACCGTGCGGATCTGGCGGGATTGTCCGGTGGTGGTGTTGATCAGGTCCACGGCCTCAACGGCTTTGGTCATGATCGGGATGAACTGGGCGTTATCGGTGGCCTGGGTAGTGGCCTGGGCTACCAGGATCAGCCCGTCGGCGCTGACCGCGATCTGACAGTTGTAGCCCTGGACCCAACCCTGACGGGTCTTCATGATCTTGGACTGGGGATCGGTCTGGTTCACCCGGACCGGGGACTGTCGGGTGAGGCGTTCCCGCAGCGTGGTAACGAACTTTTCGGCTCGTTCGGCTCGTCGTAAGGCTGCCTGGTGTCGTTTCGGGACCAGGTCCGGATCGAACGATCGGCCGATGTGGTTTCCCTGACGTTGGGCCTGGATACCTGCCTGCCGGGCAGCGACCAACGCCTCATAATCGGCTCGGGCCTGCCGGGCCCGGGCTTCGGCCTCGACCACTGGCTGGGTTTGGTTGGCTTGCCGGTTGTTGAACTCTTCGAGGACCTGTCTGATCCGTTCCCGACGACCCGACGGGTCCCGTAACAGTGGATCGGCTGGTTCCCCGGCGGCTGCCTCAGCGGCATCCTCAGCCTCGTCAACCTGGCTGGCTTCCTTGAGGAACGCCGCAGCGTGTTTGCGGTACCAGGCCAGATCCCGGCTGCGATCCAACGCGGCATTCGCAGCGATCTTCGTGCCATCGATCGCGACCAGATCAACCTGACCCATCCCAGCCCGGCCACACACCACCAGCACCTGAGCGAACAAGTCAGACAAGGCTCCCTCATGACCGGCCCGGAACCGGGCGATCACCGTATGGTCTGGCCGTCGCTGACCACACACGATCCGGAACGCCACATCAGTCAAACACGCCCGCTCGATCCCACGCGAGGAACGCAACGCCCGACAGTAGGCATACGCCAACAAAGTCACCATCATCACCGGGTCGAACGCTTCCCGACCCGCCCGACCCAACCGGTACCGGCCACGGAACGCCGACAGGTCTAACGACTCGATGACCTCGATCACGAACCAGACCAGATGATCAGCCGGGAGCCAATCCCGCATATCCACCGGCAACAAGAACCCCTGGTCCCGATCCACCGCCTTGAAACCCTTAGCCACAAGACAATTGTTCCACCCACACGCCCAGAAACCCGGCCCGACACAACCCCGAAAAAGCAACAGGCTCTATTTCGTCAGCAAAGAAGCCCAACGCCAGCAGAGTGCGCAGAACGCCAGCAGAGTGCGCACGGACGCCAGCAGAGTGGCCGGACCAACTCCACGTCGTGCCCGCGGGCGGTAAGGGAGGCGCGCGTCGCATCCCAGCCCGCAGCGCCCAGCAGAGGACTGGGCATTACCAACACCCCCTCACCATCGCTTCAGGCTAACGCCCTCAGTTGGCGACGAAGGCGGCCTTTGCGTAGAACTCGGGACGGTCGAGCGAATCGAGGAGCGCCGTCGCGAGGTCGCCGTAGGTGATGCTCCTCGACTGCGGCTGTGGGGCGATCCCGATGCGGTAGGAACCCGTCGCCGGGTTGTCGAGCAACCGTGGCGGACGCACCGAGATCCAGTCGTTCTCGCTTCGCTGGAGCACCTCTTCCATGCGGCGCATGTCGTCGTAGGTGGCACCGAAGCACTGCTCCAGGATCGGCATCAGCACCCGCCGCTCGAAGAACGCTTGCTCCTCGCGCGGCCCCACCGGGGCCGCCGAAACCACGGCGATGCGGCGAATCGAGTGCGACGCCATGGCGGACACGATGTTCGCGACTCCCTCGGAGTACACGGTGGTCGGGGCGCGCGAGGCCCCGATTCCCAGGGCCGACACCACGGCGTCGCACCCTCCAACCCCCGGGCGACGGACGCTGGATCGAGTACGTCGCAGGCGCGGGCAACGAGCCGCGGATCCTGCGCGGTCACGGTCTCCGGTCGGCGCGCGAGGGCGATGGCATCGTGGCCCCGAGCGAGAGCCTGCTCAACCACGAGCGATCCGGTGCGACCCGAGGCCCCGACGACGGCAATCTTCATGGTTCTCCCTGTAAGCACCAATAAGTGATTGTCACCTTAGGTGACAATCACCCCCAGTGTCTATGCTCGGGACTGTGAGCCACGACCAGCTGCCAAACTACGCCGAGTCGCCTTCGTTCCTGCTCTCCCAGATCGGTGCCCGGTCGGCCCAGGTGTTCGCCGAACGCCTCCGGGGCGAGGGCATGTCACCGCGAGAGTTCGGGGTGCTCACCCACGTCGCGGCCAACCCCGGCCAGACCCAACAACAACTGGCCGACGCGTTGGGCATCCATCGCAACAACATGGTGGGGCTGATTGACGAGGTGGAGGCTGCCGGCTGGGTTCTCCGCGCGCGCAGCCGAACCGACCGCCGGGCCTTCAACGTGCAGATCACGCCCACCGGCTCGGCCCTGGTCGCCCGCGCCGCGGCCCTGATCCCGTTGATGGATGAGGACGTCGTCGCGGGCCTCACCACCCCGGAGCGGCAGACCCTGCTGGCTCTCCTCACCAAGCTGGGAGCACTCCTCGACCTCACTCCAGGCATCCATCCCGCCATGCGCGCCGGCTATCAGGGGCGGCGCCCCACTACCCCATGAGCCCGATGTCGAGGTCATAACCAGGACGATCGCCCTCGCCAGGTGGGCAATCCCTCCGGGCTGACGCGAGGCCGCTAGCCGGGATACCTCTTGGTCTCTGGCGCCCAAGCCGAGCCCGTCCAGTAGCAAATCGCTTGGGGTCGGAGGGATCGGGAAACCACCCGGCTGCCGTGGAGGGCGAGACTGTCTGAGCTGGCGTCAGCGCTGCCACCGTCGCGGCCTGCATGGCCACTCCTTGCTGCTGGGTAGCCAACGCCTGGCGCTGCAATTCAATCAGCTGCATGTTCTGCACAACGTTGGCGCGTGCTGCGTTGCGTGTCTGCTTGGCCATCCTCCTAGCACTCTCAGCATCGGTGCGATAGCTGATGATCCCTAACGTCGAAAGTGAGGCAGCCTTACGAATGAGTCCCATGCGTCCGCATCGTAGGGACCCCGGCTGCGGCTTCTCAACCAAGGCACCTAAGCCTCGGGGCGACGAAGCTCCCGCCAATGCAGATCGCAGCAAGACAGCAGGGAAGGTCGATGTCCTCGCTCGTCAGGCCACCACGGCCAGAGCGAAGGGAAGCACTTCGGGCGCACCTGCCGCACGGAGCAGTTTCGCCGCGACGGTGAGGGTCCAGCGGGAGTCGCAGAGGTCATCCACGAGCAGCACTGGGCCCTTGACCTCAGTGAGGGCAGCAGCCAGTTCGGGACCAACGGTAAACCGCGACCATACGTCCGCGAGACGGAAGGCGCTGTTGCCGCCCGGCCCGGCCGACTCCGGACGCACGAGATCGAGCGTGCCGAGGTAGCGCAGGCGTCCGACGGAGGCCAAGCCTTGCGCCAGGCTCTGGATGAGTTGCGGGTGGTGGACCGACGGCATCGCCACGACCGCGACGGGACGGGTAGCCCACGGCCAGGCCTTGAGCACGTCGACGCAGGCCGACGCCACGGCGGCGGGCACCGGACCGTCGGAACCCGCCAGCAACTCTCGCAGCGTGGTGCCCCAGCCGAGGTCCGTGAGGCGGGCCAAGGCGCGCCCGGGCTCGGCTGCGGCGGCGGGTCCGATCTTGCCCTTGGCCGACACCCCCAACTTCTCCATGCCCGTCGGCCAGAGGGTGCGTGGTTCGATCGAGACCCCGACCTGCTCCAACTGCTTCTCGGCAAGACGCAGGTGCGCAGGATCGACGTAGGCGTCGAACCACGACGGCTCCCCGCCGAAGCCAGACAACTGTCACAGCGTCCGCAATCGGCCGCCGTCGGGTCGTCGAGTGACTCCTGCAGGAAGCGCATGCGGCACTCGGTGGTGGTCTTGTAGGCGACCATCAACTGCTGCTCACGTGACCGTGCCGCCGCCACGCGCTCGTAGCGCTCGGCGTCATAGACCCACGGTTGCCCCGTGGCCAGCCAGCCGCCCTGCACTCGGCGGACAGCACCCTCGACGTCCAGCACCTTGAGGAGCAGTTCGAGCCGGTTGCGACGCAGATCCACCAGCGCCTCCAGCGCCCCCGTCGACAGCGGACGCCCGGCCTCCGCCAGCGCCGCGATCACCGCCTCGGCGAGATGCTGGCGGCATCGAACTGGTGGCGAAGTAATGCCAGATGTCGGCATCTTCCCGCCCGGGCAGCAGCACCACATCAGCGCGATCGGTGGCACGCCCGGCGCGGCCGACCTGCTGGTAGTACGCGACCGGCGACGAGGGGGCGCCCAAGTGCAGCACGAACCCGAGGTCGGGCTTGTCGAACCCCATGCCCAGCGCGCTCGTGGCGATGAGCGCCTTCACGTCGTTGGCACGCAGGCGACCCTCCAACACCTCGCGCTCAGCGGTGTCGGTGCGCCCCGTATAGGCCGCCACCTCGTGCCCCGCCGCGCGCAAGGACCCCGCCAGGTCTTCGGCCCCCGCGACCGTGAGCGTGTAGATGATGCCGCTGCCCGGCAGCTCGGCCAGATGCGTGCAGCCACCCCAACCGCTGCACCGGGCTCGCCATCGGCAGCACCCCGAGCCGCAGCGAATCTCGGGCGAGGCCGCCGCGCAGGGTCAAGACCTCGTGCGGCACCCCGTCCGCCCCAACGCTGAGTTGCTCGGCCACGTCGGCCACCACCCGCGCGTTCGCCGTGGCCGTGGTCGCCAGCACCGGAGTGCCGGACGGAAGCTCGGCCAGCAGGTCGCGGATGCGTCGATAGTCCGGACGAAAGTCGTGCCCCCAGTCGCTGATGCAGTGGGCCTCATCGATCACCAGCAGCCCGCACCGCTCGGCCAACGCAGGCAGTTGGTTCTCACGAAAGCTCGGATTGTTGAGCCGCTCAGGCTCACCAGCAGCAGGTCGACCGAGTCGGTGCGCAGCGCCTCGCGGACGTCCTCCCACTCGGTGGCGTTGGACGAGTTCATGGTCACCGCTCGGATGCCCGCCCGTTCGGCGGCCCCGATCTGGTCACGCATCAGCGCCAGTAAGGGCGACACGATCAACGTCGGACCGGCCCCCTGCGCCCGCCGCAGCATGGTCGTCACGAAGTAGACCGCCGACTTGCCCCAGCCGGTGCGCTGCACCACCAGCGCCCGGCGGCGTTCATCGGCGAGCGCATGGATCGCCTCGGCCTGCCCGTCGCGAAAGTCGGCGTCGGGACTGCCGACCAGC
>JADJVZ010000002.1 GCA_016716635.1 Micropruina sp. | reverse complement strand
CGGGTCGGGCGGTCAGTGTCATGCCCCTGGCGACGACGTCCACGGTCGCCTGGTCACCGGTCACCCAGCCGTCGATCCGGACGCCGCGCGTCATGGTCAACGTCGATCGCGAGACGGGAAGGAGCCGACCGTGAACGTGACGGTATCGGTCTCGTCCGTCCCCTCGGACGCCCGCCAGCGACATCGTCATCAGTTCGGCCAACTCGGCCTCCATCGCGGCGATGTTCAAGGCGAAACGAATCTGTTCCTCGAGTCCCGCGGGGACGGGGTCTAGGCGTCCCACGCCTCGCACGTCGTCGAGAATCGCGGCATCGACGCCGTCAAGCAGATCGTCATTCATTGTCTTTCCCCCAGGTTGGATCGGCCATCAGCGTGTCGCAGCTTTGCCAGACAACGGCCCCGGGTGGGACCGATGCTCCCCATTGGCATCCCTAGGGCACCTGAGGACTTTTCTGCATAGTCGGCCTGCGCCGCCAGAGCGATGACGCGTAGCAGCGCCTGGCAGCGAGGCGACAACGCCGTAATGTGCCGCCACAAGGTGCGCTGCCGCTCGCTGAGAACCGCGGTGGCCTCGGGCGTCAGTTCCGTCGGGACGTCGGGCAGCCCGATGGCTGACTTCGGCCTCCCGCCCTCCAAGCGCATGAGGCGCCAGGTCCGCGCTTGACCGTGACCACGAGCCAGCTCGTGACCGCCCCGCGGATCGGCGATCGAACCCGCCGTGTCGATGAGCCGCAGCCATGCGGTCTGCACGGCGTCCTCGGCGATGGCAGCCGGTGCGTTCTGCGAGCGTGCCGTGTGCCACAGCAGGGGTCAGGAGGCGCACCAGATCCGCGAGACGCTCAGGACGTCCAGGCGATAGTCGGCGAAGGCCTCGGCGGCCCTCGGCCCTGGTCCCGTCGCCGCGGTGGTCATGTCGGAGGGCGCTGCAAGGCCGCAGCACGCTGGAGAGCGCCTTCCACCCCCGCTCGATCAGCGCGTCGAGGTGGACGTCCTCGGGCCCTTGCTGGACCAGCTGCTGCGCCAACTCCCCCGCGAGCACCGGGGCGGCGAACGAAGTGCCGCTCCAGACCCCGAAGCCGCCTGAGTAGTCATCGGGGTCGATGGTGGCGCGTGTCCGCTGGTCGCCAGGCGCTGCGGCGGCGTGGCGCGAGGGCTGGGCGGAGGCGTCCTGTGTGACCGGGAGCGTCGAGACGATCGAGGCACCGGGACGGTAGGTGGTGACCCACTCCCCGGCGTTGCTGAACAGAGAGACGCTGGCCTGCCCGGGGTTTAACGAGCCCACGCTGACGAGCGGCAAGGCATCCCGCTCGAGGCCGACGACCTGCCCGGCGAAGCCGGCCGGCAGCAACGGCCGATTCGTGGCATCGTTGCCGGCGGCGGCGACGACGAGCACGCCGGCGCGGCCAAGCTCCCGCATCAGGCGAGCCATGGCGATGTCGGTGATCTGATCGGTGGGCTGTTCGTGGTAGTAGCCGATCGAGAGCGTCAAGACGTCGATGATCGCCCCGCGTCGCCAGCACTCAGCGCCGCGAGTTGGCGGTCGAGGATGTCCTGCAGGAGCCGCAGCAGGTCGCTCTCCAGCAAGACGCCCGCGGAGGTCATCACCGTGTAGGGCACGAGCCGCGCTGCGGGGCAGGTTTGCCGCACGATGCCCGCGATGAAGGTGCCGTGGCCCGCGAGCCGGTCGAGGCCGCCGGTAAGGACGTCGAAACGCCCGTGACCTCTTCCGGGGTCGCGGGGGCGGAACTCGGCAGGCTGTCGAACCACGGGTGGCGTCCAATGCCGGTGTCGGGCATCACCACGACGGGTCGCCGCACCAGGTGCGGGGCGCTCAGGGCTGGGTCTGCGAGGACGACCGACACCGGCATTTTGCCGCCTGAGCCGGGCCGGGAGAACTCCGACGATGCCTGACGCGCGGCGATGCCGTCCCAGTAGGAGATCCCATCCCAGTAGGAAATGCCGTCCCAATAGGAGATTCCGTCCCAGTAGGAGATCCCGTCCCAGTACGGCGTCGCGGCGACCACGTGGTCAAGCTGGATGCGTCCCTGCAGGGAAGGGTCGGCCGCGAGGAGGTTCTGCATCGCTACCCAGGCGTCGGGCGCGTTTGCGACGCGGCCCTTGATCGGCCGAAGCACGTGGGTGGTGATCTGGACGGACGCGTCTTCCGGCGCCGGTACGGCGGCCACAAGGGACGCCGCGCGCCCTGCCGGAGCGGGGGCGTGCTCCGTCGTGTCCGGGAGGGGAGCCAACTCCCAACCCAGAGCTGCGAGCGCTTGGGTGGCGGCGCCCCCGGGCGTGGAGTCAGAAGCGCGCCCGCGGACGCTAGCTACGGATGGCATCCCCGCGTCCGAAATCAGCAGCCGATCCGCCGCGTACGCCGTGCGCAACGGCTGTTGACCAGCAAAGCCAAGCAGGGACGCCGACGGGTCGAGCGTACGAGATCGGAAATCGGGAGTTTCGAACGCGACCATGTGTTCCTCCTGGGGTGGTGTCAGCCTAGAGCTGAGGCTCTTGAAGGAATAGAGGGCTCAGCCTGCGCGGTGATACATCCCCGGCCTGGTTTCTTTCCCTGAGCGCAGCACACCCCATCTGTCGAGGCCCACATCCTCGCCCTGATACCTGATCTGCGACACGTATCTGCCTGACTGAGCGGGGCTCACGTCTTCGTACCCCTTCAACCGATCGGGGTAGGAAGGAAAGTGCCATGTCCAACGAGACCAGGGCAGCCATTCGTCCGGTGAAGAACCGGGTTGAAGACGACCTCCTCGCCCGCCCGGGCGTCACGGGGGTCGACATTGCGCAGAAAATCAGCGGCGGCTTACCCACGGGCGAACTGTCGATCGTCGTCTTCGTCGACAAGAAGGTGCCCCTGAGCCGCCTATCCAAGGCGGATCTCATCCCCAAGGAGATCGACGGCGTCGTGACGGACGTCCAAGAGGTCATCTTCGAACTGCAAACGCCCGCCTGGGAACCTTTGGACGCCATCGCCCAGATCGACACCGGCGCCTACCCCACCCTGGTCGGCGGCATCTCGATGGGCCCGTCCCGCACGTTCTTCCTGGAGCCACCGGCCGTCGAGGTCGCCGGCAACTACACGATGGTGGGGACCCTCGGGGCATTGGTCCGCGATAACGGCACGGGTGCCACGATGGCGCTCACCAACTTCCACGTCGCGGCGGTCGACACCTCCTGGGCCGCCGGCCAGCGGATGACCCAACCCGGACGTCCGGACGGTGGCAATCCGAACACGCAGGAGTTCGGTGCGTTGACGCGCGCTGTGCTGAGCGAACACGTCGACGGGGCTGTGGTCACGCTCGACGTCGGACGTGCGTGGCAGGCCTCCGTCCAGGGGATCGGGGGCGTTGCTGGAACAGCGGCTGCCGTCCTCAACGAACACGTGCGCAAGCGGGCCGCACCACCGAACTCAGGGAAGGGACAGTTCAGTCACTCGATTTCACCGTGACCATCGACTATGGCGACGGACTGGGGCTGCGGACCCTGCGCAACCAGATCCGCATCGACCCCGCGAATGCGGCCCTGCGCTTCTCGGATCGCGGGGACTCCGGCTCGGTCATCATGAACGACAACCGGGAGGTCATCGGACTGCTGTTCGGCGGCGCCACCGACGGCTCGATGACCTTCGCCAACCCGATCGCGGACGTGTTGTCTGAGCTGAACGTGACGATGCTCACCGAGGGCTTGACCCTCCCGCCCACCCGGACCATCGTGTGTCGTCCGTCGCTCACCTGTCCGCCAAGCCAGCTCATCTGTCCGACCCGTGGCATCGCCTGCGTCCCGACGCTCGCCTCTTGTCCGTCGCGCATCACCTGCCCCAGCCTCGGCTGCCCCGCGACCAACCTGATCTGCCCCACCAGGGCCTGCCCCACCAGGGTGTGCCCGACGATCAGCGGCTGCCCCACCCGTGCCTGCCCCCTCGTTCGGCGGCTGCCCATCGCTCGCCTGCGGCTTCGAACCCCGCATTCCCGGTGGCATCCACGGTGGCATGGAGGACGAATACGGCTACGGCGAGCCTGATCCGACCTACGAGGCTGGCGGCTCCTACGAGAGCGGCTACGCAGATGGCTACCAGGCGGGTTATGCCGAAGGTCAGGCAGGGCAGTCCGAGGGTCCCGAGGGGGCTCAGGAGCGAATCCAGGTGAGCCTCACCGTGTGCCCACCGGTCACCCTCCAGATCTGCCCCTCACTGCAGATTTGCCCGAGTCAGTTCGTCTGCCCGACCCGGTTGGGCTGCCCCACGCGACTCCGATGCCCGTCGGTCGCCTTCTGCCCGACCCGATACTGCCCGTCGGCTGCCTTCTGTGGGCCATTCGATCCGGGCGGCCCCGTCGAGACCCGCCGCGATGGGGGCGGAGCGGTGCAGTCCGGCACCGATTCGGCGTTCTGGGCTGGCTATCTCGCCGCGCTGGAGCAGTTTGGAGGCGAAGCCCAGCAGTGATCGAAACTGCGGCCGGGGTGGTGGATATGTCACCACCCCGGCCGCACCCGCGTCCCGACAAGCGGATGTATCAGGAGCCCGAACCGGGGCTCGAACAGCACAGAGACAGCGAGCGGAAAGAGGGTAGACGATGGCGATTTCGGAGCAGGACCTGGACCGGGCTCGAGCAGTGAAGCGATCCCATGAGGACGCGTTGCTGGCCTACCCCGACGTGACGGGCATCGACGTCGGCGAGCAAGTCACGGGCGGTAAACCGATGGGCCGGGCAGCGATATTGGTGTACGTCACCAAGAAAACCTCCCACCCCGTTCGGGCGCTCCCCCGCTCCCTCGACGGGGTTCCAGTGGACGTTCACGAGCTGACACCCGAGTTACAGGGGGGACTCCCATGACCACGGCGGCACAGTCGCTGGCGCAGGCCGTCCGCGGTGGCCTGGTCGACACCCGCTCGACACTCACCGGTCAGGTTTCCGTTGCGGCGATCGGGGCGTCGAATATCGTCCACCGGGTCGACAAGGCCGATCGGGCTGTCGCGTACGTCAAGGCGACGGGCATGGCGGCGGGGCTCGACGGCGACGACAGCGTCGCCCGGGAGCGTCTTGTCGTGGGGTTGCTGGCCGGGACGTCGATCGTCCCCACGCCACTGTCGCTGTCCACGGAGTCGGAGTTGTGGCTCGCACCGGTCGCCGGAGCGAGCCTTGCCGACCTGTCGTTCGCCGGAGACGCCAGCGGGATCACGGCTGGCTTCGCGGCGTTGGGAACCACCCTCGCGCAGCTCCATCGGACGCCCCTTCCCGCGCAGGCGCCCCGCCTGCGACTCCCCTGGCCCCTGCTGGATCACCTGCCGCCCCACATGGACTCGGCAAAGCACCACGCCGTGCCCACCCTCGTCATTGAGACGGCCCGATCCTGGCCCGACGTGATGGCGGCGGCCGCCCAGGCCTGGCGGGCCACCGCGTGGACGCACGGTGACGTCAGCGCCATGAACGTGATCCTCGCCTCGGACGGTTCGGCGCGCCTGATCGATTGGGAGTCGGCTGGCGCCGGGGATCCGTCCTGGGATCTCGCGGGCGCGCAGATGCTGGCGGCCGCCCTCCTGCCCGGCCAGGTCGAGATCGCCATGGCGCGGCTGCGGCACGCCTACCGGGCGGCTGGCGGACCCGCGGCCGAACCGAGCCGGGCCCTGCGCTGCGTACGGACCCTGTGCGCGGCCTATCAAGTGGCCGTCGGCGCCTTCACCGTCGATCGGCAGCCGGACTACGACGGCAGCGTCACGAAGCTGCTGAAAGACGCGGCGCTGCTCGCGGACACCCACCGGAGTCACCATGTTCTCCCCTGAGCACCAAGACGCCGTCCGAGCCGCCTACGCGTCGTGGCGCACCTTCGGCGTGAGCGACGTCGAATCGGGCCGCCAAGCCTTGTATGGCGGCTGGTACGCGACCGCTCGACCCTCGGCAAACGTCCCTTCGCGAGCCCCGGCCGAGCCCCCGCTCGTCGGTCAGTTGCGGTTGGCGCACGCCGGGAGGCGACGCTGGGTGGCCGAGGCGCCCGTGGTCGCGCTGGGTCTCGCTGGGACGGTGGTCGTCCGCTTGCCCGGCGGCGGAAACCGGGCCCTCTCACGTGGGGACTTCGTCGGCGCCCGACCGGGGCTACCGGCCCGCGAGGGCGATCTCGTGACCGTCGTGGACCGGGCGGGCGGCTACGAGGTGGAGGGCTGGTGGCGCACGTGGGGCGGCGACTGGGATCCCACCGCTCCGGCCCCCGATGTCACGCGCTTCTACGTTGGGGCCGACCCAGGGCGGATCCTGGAGATCGTCGCCCGACTCACGGCGGCCTTGGCCGACGTGCCGTTCGGGTGGAGCCTCAAGGTCGCCTCCCAGGCCGAGTTCCTGGTGCGTCCGGATCCCTGCCTGCTCTACGTGAAGGACGAGGACCGCGCCCAGGCGCTCTCGATTGTCCGCGAGGCGGCGCACGGACGGGTTCTGGACGGCCGGGTGCCGTTCACCGCCCCCGTTGAACCCGGCATCTCGTGGGCCGAAGACCCGGGTGGGGATCGGAGCTTCGGCGAGACCCGGTGCGCCGCGCTCGCCGAAGCCTTCCTCACCTCACCCACCGACCCTGTGTCCGCTGCGGGCGAGGCCTTCCGCGCTGCCGGGCTCACTCCGTCCGCACCACACCTCCGAGGAGCCCCGCGATGAGCGCCGAACCCGCGACCCCCACGGTCGACGTCCTGACCGACGCCTACGAGCGCAACCTCCGCGCCCTCAAGGAGTGCGCCATCGTCGACGGCCCCACCACCGGGTGGGGCACGTGGGAGACCGACGCGGTGGGCAATCCGACCGTCCTCCGGGCCGACCGGATGAGCCTGTACGACGGGAACGCCGGGATCGCCTGGGCGATGTCGCGGCTCGGCGAGGCGGTGGTGCCAGCGGGCGCCCTCCCCACTCAGGGCGGGCTGCTGGGCGGCCCCGTCGGCCTAGGCTTCGCTGCCGGATCCCTCGGGCGGGTCTCTCTGGAGGGCCGCGGCTTCGACCTCGGGGACGGGCTGGCTGGGGACCTGCTCGCTCTCGTCCGAACCCACTCTCCCGACGAGGACGCGGTCCGCGGGATCGTCGCCCGTCTCGACGCCGCCGCCCGCTGGGACGCGGGTGGCGCCTGCTGGCCGGATCCTCGGGAGGCCTCGATCGCACGGCCGCTCTGCGGCCTGGCGCACGGCGCCTCCGGTATCGCGCTCGCGTTAGCCGAGGCGGCCCTGGCTTACCCGAGCGTCGCCGAGCCAGCCACCCGCCTCGTCGCAGGCGCGCTGCGCTGGGAGGCGGCCTGGTTCAACCCGGTCGCGGGCGGCTGGCCCGACCTGCGCGATTCGGAGGCGGGCGGACACCCCGTCATGTGGTGCCACGGCGCGGCCGGCATCGCAGCCGTCCGGCTCAGGCTGCTCCAGGCGGTGCGAGCGGGGCTGGTCCTCGACTACCCTGTCGAGGCGATCGCCGCCGAAGCGCACGCAGGGGTGTTGGCCTGCGGCAAATCCCTCACCGGGGCGGTCCGGACGGCCCGCGAGTACGGCTTCGAGTCCGTCCCCGGCGGACTGACGCTCTGCCACGGCATGGGCGGTCCACTCGACGTCCTCGTCCTGGCCGCCGAGGTCTGGGAGCTCCCCCAGCACCTCGACGCGGCCCGCCGGATCGCGTCCGATCTGATCACCCTGGCCCCTGACGACCCGATGGAATGGCCGTCCGGCCTACGGAAAGGCGACGCGTTGGGGCTGTTCGTTGGGACCGCCGGTACCGCGCTGCTCCTCGCCCGGCTCATCGACCCGGTTACCGTGAGATGTTTGTCGCTGCTCGATACGCAGCGGTGACCCATCTGGCGCGTCCGCGACTTGTTGGCATGTCCGCCACGCGTCACTGCTTGGCGACCCGGCCGATCATCAACGCGACCCCCGGGTTAGCCCCGGTCATGTCGAGTCGCACCCTCGGATGCTCCGCCTGCCAGACCCGAAATAGTTCGTCGGCGAATCCTTGGCCGACCATGTCGACGCCATCGAAGTCCAGGATCACGTGCTCGAACTGCTCCAAGCCAGCCGCGAACCGCTTCGCCTGAGACCTGCTCAGGAACTCCGATCCGTACTGCACGAGTTGGATGCGGGGCGTTGTGCGCACGAACTCGCCGTCCTCGGTGTAGGCGGCGAAAATGTCCACCAGCTTCTTGGTCGTGTCGAGGTCCAGAGTCATCGTGACCGTGGTGCCCAGGGCGCGGCCAAGGCCCAGGGCCACGTCGGTGTTGGGGTTGTCCACGACGAAGCGATAGCCGTTGGCATCCAGGGTGAACGTGTCTACTGCTTTGGAGGTGAAGAAGATGCCCTCTCCAGAGTGCCGCTGCGGGTCCGTCGTGCGTTTTCCCTTGGTCAGGTCAACGACAGCATCGGCGACGTCGGAGTAGCCAAAGGAATCGGCCATGCTGCGGAATGCGCCGATGCCATCATCGGCCAAGGCGACCCGGGCGGTGCGGCCTCGCAACGAAAGGGCTGCGCGCAGCGTGGTGCCACGGGAGTGGTCGATCGCGTTGTTTGCAATCTCGGTGACCGAATAGCCCAGAATCCGACGTGCCAGTTCTGGCACCTCGCCCAGAACGGATCGCCCCTGAGCCCACACCACGTCCTCGGTCAGGTCGGCCAACAGGAACTCCATGGTCCACTCGGGCGCCGCGTCTGAACCTCGACGCATTTGCAGCGACTCTCGCCGCAACAGCTCGCGATCGAATCGGCGGTGACCACCTGCAGTCGACGTGGCGCTCAGCAGCCCCTGGTCGACCAGCTGCCGCACGCGGCTCGGCGACAAGCCGAGCATGCGGCTCGCCTCACCGATCCCGATCATCTGATCAACCATGATGCCAAATCTACATCATTGTAGATTTCACGCTCCCGAATTCTTCGCAAACCTACTGCTATGTAGGTTTGACGCGGTTGCCGCCAGCGAGCACCGCATCATCATTCCGACGATCCCGCGGCTCGACTACCTCTCGGCTGAGACGTCGAACGACAAGGAAGCGGACATCCCCCTCGTGGCGTCGATTTGGGCCTGGATGGTGGCGAGGTTCTGCTCGATTCCAGCAATGGCGTCCGCACCCGCGATGAACCGCAGCGGGAGCTCACCCGAATCGGAAAGGGCGACGAGGGCAGCGGCGAGCTTGCGCGGATCGCCGTCCTGCAAACCATTCATGCTTCGCCAGGCCGCGATGGTCTGCGCGGTGCGCTCGGCGTAGTCGTCGATCTGCTGCTCGGGCCAGATCGTCGAGGAACCTTCAACGAGGAGTTCCGTCCGGAAGAAGCCAGGCTCGACGGCCATGGTGCGGATCCCGAAGGGCTCCAGATCGAATCGAAGCGATTCCATCCAGCCCTCGAGGGCGAACTTGGAGGCCGCATACGCCGACACGAACGCACCTGCCACAAGGCCCGCGGTGGACGTGACCGTGATGACCTGCCCGCTCCGCTGCTTGCGCATGATCGGCAGGATCGCGCGGGTCACGTTGAGGGGGCCGAAGAAGTTGGTCTCCATCTGGGCGCGGAACTGGTCGGGGCTGAGGGTCTCGAACGAGCCGGCGTAGAAGTTGCCCGCGTTGTTGACGAGGACGTCGATCCTGCCGAACCTCGCCACCGCCGCGCTCGCGGCCGCCTCTGCCGCTCCAGGATCGGTGATGTCCAGGGCGACCGCGCTTAGGTTGTGGTGGGCCCCGATCGCGGTGAGCACCCGATCGGCGTTGCGTCCGGTTGCGACAACGAAATGGCCCGCCGCCAGCGCAGCCTGTGCGATGTCGATGCCCAGCCCGCGGCCAGCGCCAGTGATGAACCAGACATTCTTCTTGGGTCCGTCAGTCATTGGAAGCCTCCTCATTCAGGTCCAGACAACCAGTTCCAGCGAGCCGTAACCAGACCCTAAGAGGGCACCTCTGATCGACAACAATCGCGAGCACGCTAGAATTCTGTACATGGCCACTCTGTCGTTGGCTGAAGCTCGGGCGAACCTTTCGAAGCTGGTGGAGTCGGCCGTCACCACACACGAGCGGTTCGACGTGACCCGTAACGGTGATCGGGTGGCGGTACTCCTGGGGGCGGATGACTACGACTCGCTACTGGAGACCCTCGACATCCTGAGCAACCCTGATGAGGTGGAAGCGGTACGGGTCGGCCTGGCTGAGCTGGAGGCGGGAGAGACCAGTACTGCTGACGAGGTCCGGGAAGCCTTGGCTGCGCGCGGCCGGTAGTCCCTCGATGCCCGGTCCGTACGAGGTCGTCTTCACTCGCTCGGCGCGACGCGCTCTGGAGGTGGAACTGCCAGAGAAGGTCGCCGCGGCCGCCTTCGAGTTCATCGTGGGACCGCTGCGGGAAGACCCCAGACGGGTCGGGAAGCCGCTACGCGAGCCGCTGGCACCGCTGTACGCCGCCCGGCGAGGGGAATACCGCGTGATTTACCGCATTGTCGACCAACGACTGGTCATCGAAGTCGTCTCCATCGTCCACCGTAGGAATCCAGTCGGGCCACAGTGCGCAATCAGTCGGGGCGACAGGACTCGAACCTGCGGTCTCCTGCTCCCAAAGCAGGCGCGCTAGCCACTACGCTACGCCCCGCGACCTCGGTGATTCTATCGGACGCCGAGCAGTAGCCAGGCCATCACGTCCAGGCCGAGCTCCGGACGATTGACGACGGACGCTCGTAGGCGCCGCCGGGTCTTGTCCGCGCAGGCGCCAGCGCGCTGGGAGACTGACCATTCGTCGGGGCACAGATCGAGTAGCCCGACGAGGGAGGCGGCGGCCACATCGTCGAGGCCCACGGGAAGACCGGGCAGGGTGCCGCCCAGGCGATTGATGACTCCCGACAGCGCCGGAATGCCCGATTCGGCGCTGCGGTAGCCCACCAGCGACAGCTCGAGCTGGGCCAGCGGATTCTCGCCCTGGCGGGCGAAGGCGTCCACGAGTCCCTCCCAGTCCTCACCGAGGGAGATCCCGGCCAGCCACGTCCGCATCGCCGCGCGACCAAAGCCAAGCCCGGCGGGCGCCTGGCGCAGCAGCGCCCGGGCGTGGTGCAGCCGGGACGGACGTCCGGTGCGCACGGCCTCCGAGGCCAACGCGGCGGCACTGAAGATCGCCCGCTCGGGATCCCCGTCGAAGGCCTCCAGATAGTCATCGGCCGCCTGCGGATCCGCGACCACCTGCGCGGCCATCGCCTCCGCCACCACGAACGCGGCCGCGGCCGACGGCGGCCGCCCCGACGCCACCGCGTACCCGGCGAGCGTGGCCAGCACATCCTGCGCACGCGGCGCCCACGACACCTCAAGGTGCGTGACACCGCGCGCCTCGTTCAGGTCCAGCTGCCGCAACCCGGCATCGCCGTCGATCAGCGTCTCGGATTCTTCGGTGTACAACCGCACGCCCGGTCCCGGCACGAAACCCACATCGGGCAGGGTGAGCGAGAGCGTCTCGCCCGCCTCGGCGTGCAACGGGACGAGCCAGCCCGGCGTGAGAGCGCGAACGGCGTCCACGTGCGGATGGACGGACGCCTCGACCCGCGACACCCAGCGACGACCGGGAGCCAGCTGGAAGCCCGGAGGCGCGAACATCAGCGTCGGCTCCGGAGGCGCATCTCCCAGCCCCGGGAGCGCCGGGTGCGCGTCGCCACCGACGAATCCGAGGTAGCCCGCGCGGAGCGTGAACGCCAGCACCGGTCCGGCGCGATCAGCGGGCGCCAGGGTGAACAACCCGTGGGCGCCCGTACCCCAAGCCCACGCGACGTGGCCAGCGGCGCAGTCGATGGCCCACGACAGGGGCGGCAGTGCCACGGGCTCGGGTTCGGCGTGCGCCGCCATGATCCGCAAGTCCCACGCGCGTCCGAAGGTCGAGCGGGTTTCGACGGTCACGGCGCCGCGGGTCAACTGGTGACGCGCCTCGTCGGCGTCCAATTCGGCAGGCGCGGTCGGTGTCACGTCCCCCAGCGTCAGGGTGGCCCAGCGGACGCCGAACCGAGCGATGGTGAGGATCTCCCCGTCCGGGGACCAACTGAGCTGAAAATCCTGCCAGTCGATCACGAGCGACGCCTTTGGCAGGTGGGGCACCAATAGAGGTTGCGTCCCTCATACTCCTGGGTGCGCACCTCGCGCCCGCACACGTGGCAGGGGGCGCCGGCCCGCCGATAGACGTACACCTCGCCGCCATGTCGGTCGACGCGAGGCTCGCGTCCGGTGGCCTCCGGCGAGTGCTCGTCACGGACGGTGTCGATGCGCAAGGTATCGACGGCGACGGGCATCAGCTCGACGAGGTCACGCCACATCGCCAGCCACGTGCTGTGTTTCAGCTTCGAACCGGGCGTGAACGGCGACAACCGGTGCCGGTACAGCACCTCGGCCCGATAGATGTTCCCGACCCCCGCGAGGACGGCCTGATCCATCAGCAAGGAGGCGATGGTCCGATCGCTCTTGTGGATGCGCGCCCACGCCTTCTCCGGATCGGCGTCCGCGCGCAGCGGATCAGGCCCCAACCGGGCGAGAATGCCGTCGCGTTCCTCGGCGCCGATGAGCCGACACAACGTGGCCCCGCGTAGTTCGAGGGCCGTCGTGTCGTCCCAGACCCGCAGCCGCAGGGTCTCCGGGGAGGCGATGGGGTCGGACGGATCGAAGAACCGCACCTTGCCGATCAGGCCCAGGTGGATGTTGATGAACAAGGCGTTGTCAAAGTCGAAGAACAGATGCTTTCCGGCGGCCTCACCCTGCAGCAACACAGTGCCGTTGAGCAACGCGGCCGAGTCGGCGAAGCGTCCTTGCGGGCTGGCCACGCGCACCGGTCGTCCGCCGAACGCCGCCGTCACATCGCGCGCGATGCGGTGCGTCACGTGGCCCTCGGGCATAGTTGCCTCCCCTTGCTGCGAGTGCGGCGAGTCTAGCGGCGACGCCGCCCGGCCCAGCTGTACACCGCGTGAACGATGCCGGCCACCACCACCGTGACGATCGCGGCAAAGACCAACTTCGACCTCGCCGTGGTTCGCCCGATGTCACCAAAGATGGACCCACCCAAGACGGCAACCCCAGCCACCACCGCCAGGCCCATGCCGACCCAGTACCACCACGGCACGCGATCCGGCTTGGGCGGTTCGTGGTCGGGAGTCTCGTCAGATTCGGGGACGGGGAGTCCCCAGGGGTTCGTCATGCGGCACCACCGTTCATCACCACGTCGCGCAATCCCCGCAGGTTAACCGCCGACACCAGCGCCTCCTGGCTCGGATCGCCCTCCGGGTGCCATCGCAACCGCTTCCCATGCTCCCCGATCACGCGCCCCGGAACGCCGTCCCGCTCCGCGAGCGTCTCGACCCGGACGTCCTGCCCCACCAGGCGGGCCACGTCAACCTCGACCCGGCCGTCAGCCGCCCGCAGCCCACCGTGGCCGGGATACATGATGTCGGCGGCACTGGCGTCGGGCACATCGGCCCAGAGCCCACCACCATCGGCTGTCACGGCGACGATCGCTCCCGACGCCAGCCGCCGGAAATGGGTGTGCCACAGAAGCGGCGCCCCGTCCGGACGCGGCAGCGGGAAGGTCGATAGGTCCTGGACATCCTCCTGTGAGGAACGGGGCAGTATCTCCACCGTCGGCGAGGTGCTTTGGGGGTGGTTCGTCCACCCCCAAAGGCCGAGTTGTTGCGACCCATCGGCGACCCCCCAGCCGCACCCGGACTGCACGACCCGACCCACACGAACCAAGCCCAAGCCAATGGTTCCGTCGAGCTCCGGCGCCGCCCGAAACTGGACCCATGGAAGGTCGCGGGCCTGCTGCCACGTGCGCTGCCATCGATGAAGCCATTGCGCGAGCCCCACCAGGGCCCAAGCCCCACCTCGGGAGGTCACCCTCGCCTCAACGCCAGGGAGTCTCAGCCGCAGGGCTCGCTGGTCGCAGGCCCGCACGCCGACGACGCCGTGCGCCACCGGGACGGCCGCCCACCACCCACGGGCGTCGAGGTAGACCCAGGGCGTCTTCGCCGCGACCAGGGAGTGCTGACGCGGAGGGTGCGGCTCTTTCGGCGACCGCCACCCCAACGCCCCGGTTTCGTTGAGCTCCAACACCCCCAGCAGTTGGACCCCCTCGTCGACGTCCAGGCGGGTCAGGGTCGCACCGGCGAGGAGCGGCGAGGGCTCCACCACGAACTCGCGCAAGGGCGGCTCCCCGGCGGTCCAGCCCGTGCCCGTCCAGGGCGCGGCGAACCGAGGTCCCCCATCGGCGGCCGCACCGACCCGGGACGACTCAGAGGAGATCACCCGATCTTGGAAAGCCGCCGGAATCTCCCCATCGAGCAACCACAGCGGATCATCCCCCGCCTCCTCATGGACGTTCCCGTCCGCGCTCTGATGCCGGGGTCCGAGCATCCGCCGAAGCACATCGACCTGCGTGACGTGGGCCGAGTCGTCGCTCCGGGTCACGAAACCCTGGATGGTGTGGGCGCTGAAGTTTTCAAGGTCCTGGTCGTCGAGCATGCGCCGGACGACCGCGTGGGTGAGAACCTGGCGAAGCCGGACGGCGCCGGGACCGAGCACCGGCGGGGAGAACACTGGTTGCCGCGGACGGGGGGCCCGCCACCAGGATTTAGCTTCGGCGGAGCCCTTCAGGGCGTGGCGGATCCGATCTGGGTCGGCAAAGACATCCCCGAGATCCTGCCCCGACTCCAAATCAAGAGTGACCGACTCCATCCAAGGCAGCGCCGGGACCAACCTCACCCGCACGTGCGGGCAGTCGACCCGCCGAGGTCCGCCCGACAACACCCACCCCTCACGAGCGTCGAACCAGACCCCGAGTTCACTGGCCTCCCCGGTGGGAACCACCACCGCTTGGAGCGGCGCGTCTTCCAACGGCAAGAGCGTGTAACGATCGGGGGCTTCGGCCACCGCCACCAGCCACCGGTCAGACCATCGGGTCCGCCGCACGGCAAGCCGGGGCATAAACGCGGCGACCAGCGAGTCATCGGTGAGGTCGGGGTTCGGAAACAGGTCCCCGGCGCGGTTCAGTCCCCAGGTGACCGAGCCAAGCGGACGCCAATCAGCGGTCGGCCCGAGAAGAAACTCTGCCCGCTTGGTGGGCCAGGTGGAGGGCGATTCCGGGCCGCCCGTTGGCCACGGCTCCGGCGGCGGCGTGGCCATGCCCACCAGCCTTGCCAACTGCTCGGTGTAGGCCGTCAAAGTCTCCAGATCCTCCCCCACGGCCAGTTCGAGGGCCGGGTCGTCCGCGGACCGCGGGTCTCCCCCCACGAGCCGCACCCGCACTCCCTCGGCTTCCGCACGACGCAGGGTCAAGGTCGGCGGACGAAAGAACCCGGTCGGGCCGAACCCAAGTTCGGAGGCGGCGTCCTCCGGCAGCGGGCGCACCGGGCCCGACCAGTCCTGCCAGGGAACCACCGCGTAGTGCCCCGGCCCCACGGGGGCCGCAACAAGCCACCACCCATGCCACCTGACTGCCAACCGGGGAACCACACTCAGCACCTCTCCCGGACGCACGTCGTCGCCCGGGCGCCAGCGGACGGAACGCAGGCGACCGTCATCCTCTCGGACGACCAGCGTCGAAGCAGGCGGGAAATCGAGGGTGTCCCGCTGCCACAGCTCGGGCGCGTAGGAACCAGCCACCCCTGCCCCTCCGTCGATGCGATTTGTGATGGCACCCTATCCAGATCGGGTCTCACCACTGAGGGCAGAGCGTAGGGGTGGCCGTCATGGGTCCGAGTGAGCGTCCGGGTGACGGCGAACGTCCCGCAGGACGCGATGGCACCTCCGGCCTGCTGACGCCGAACCGCGCCATGCGCGCCCGGGACGTCTCACGTCCGACGGAGGAAGATCACCGGTTCGCCGAGCAGGTCCTCGCGGATCTCTTAGCTCGGATCGAAGGCCGGAAGCGACCGTAACTCCCCCCTATACTCCCGACTATGTCGGGGGAAGAGACGAAGCCGGACACTACCGGCACGGACACGGTCGAAGAGACCCCTGTGCCCCCCTGCTTCGCTTCGTGATGCTGTTCAAAGACCTGGCGAAGCCGACCAACCTGTTCGTGATCGCCGGCCTCCTGGTCGTGGGCATGGTCGCACTGACAGGTGGCTTGAAACAGGTCGACACGGCAGAAAAGGACCTTCCGACAGCCCAGCCGTCCGTGACAGCAACGGCAGGCCCCCTCGCCGTCTGGTTCAAATCGGCCAAGTGGACCGACAAAACGCTGATCCCGCTGCTGTCGCTGAAACCCGGCGAGCGCTATCTGATCGTGAGCGTGGAGGTGACCAATCAGTTCCGCCTGCCCGTGGGTGCCCCCGTGCTGAAGGAATCCTTCCGGATCGACGCCACCAACCTGCTCGACAGCCTGGGGTCCCCGGCCACCGCGGCCAAGGCCGACCCGGTAGTCGTCCGGATCTCCGACTCCGTATCCGGCGCCGCCATGCAACCGGGGCTCACCATGCCGCTGGCGCTGGCGTGGAAGCAGGACGCCAAAGCCGCCGAATTGCCGAAGAGCGTGACGATCACCATCAACTCCCACGTCTGGCGGGCCTCCTCGCTGGACGGGCATGATTTCTGGGCGGACAGCACCCCCGCGCTCACCATCACCCTCCCCCTGACGGAGTACACGTGATGAAGTGGGATCGGACGGCAGCGCTGACCTCCGTGATTGTCCTGGGGGCCCTGGGCGTGGGGACGGCGGTCAGCACGCATCTGCCGAAGGCCGACGACGTCACCCACGCGCCGTTCATCGTCCAAGGGGCGGTCGGCAAACCGGTGAAACTGCGCACGGGCGAACTCGTGGTTCTCGGGGTCGATGGCTCCACCGTGGTCACCAGCCCCCTCGACAGGGCGATCTCCAAGAACGGTGTGTTCGTGGTGATCCGCGTGCGGTGGACACCCTCCCTCAAACCGCAGGGTCTCGATGTCGTCGAGGTCATGTCCGCGAGCGGACGGCTCTACGGGGACGAACAGGCGGTCCAATCGCGCTGCAACCCAGCTCAAACGGGCATCCCCTTGACCTGCCAACTCGTCTTCGAGATGCCCCCCAGCGAGGTGCCCGGAGCCACGCTCCTCGTGCCATCTGAACTGAGCGGGGTCACCGGCGGCGACCTCGAAGCCCACATCGCCCTCGGCGCTACCGACGAGTCGGTCAAAGCATGGACTGCCCGCACGGACCCCATCGACCTTCCAGGGCCGAAAGCTGGGACGACGCCGTGACCACACCCACCTGGTGGCAGCGCAACCGCTTGGCGCTCCTGAGCCTGCTGCTCATCGGACCCTTGGCTCTTCTGTCAGCCTCCTTCCGGCTCATCAACGTGTACCTGCCGTGGACGTATCACGTCGCCCACACCGACGCGTCGGGCACGGTGCGGCTGGCGCAGACCTATCG
This sequence comes from Micropruina sp., assembly GCA_016716635.1. Taxonomy (GTDB): domain Bacteria; phylum Actinomycetota; class Actinomycetes; order Propionibacteriales; family Propionibacteriaceae; genus JADJVZ01. The sequence continues at coordinate 8,524 of JADJVZ010000002.1, read as the reverse complement.
ATATTGGTCCGAGCTCTCCACCGCGATCGAGGTCACCGCGCGCGTCGAGTCCGCCACGCAGGTCACCCAGATCGGCAAGGTCCGTGCGGCACCAGGCAGCGTCCTCTGGCAGGTCACGCTCACGCTGGCCGCCGATCCCAAGGCGATGCTGGACGTCTGCACCATGTGGCTCGCCGACGACGCGGGGCGGCAGTACGGAACCCAGGCCGGCAAGGTCGGCGACATGTTCGATCCGACCTGGCTGCCGGATTGCGTCCCCAAGGGCGCGGAAGGCCCCAGGTACGACATCGTTCAGGGAGCAAGTCGTGCAGAGCGATGCTCCTCGTCCCCCGACGTGGACGGCCGTCGCGCTGGTGGCAGTTCCCGAAGGGGTCACGCCGACCCACGTGATCCTGGCGTATCAGGAACCTGACTACATAGACCTGCGGATCAACTGACGCTGACCTGCTCCGCCGTCGCGGACGCGGTTTGGGGAGAGCACCACCCGATTCACCGCGGCGGCTAGGAGAGCGACCGTGACCACCAGGTAGGCGACCCGCTCAGCCAGGGTGACGTACGGCAGCAGCGCAACTTGTTGCCAGGGGTCCGTGGGCCCCATGCTCAAGCGCGCTATCCAGGCGATGCCGACGCGCACCTGGTTGGTCGTGGCGAAAAGAATGCAGAACAACACCATGGGCACGATGCCTGCGGCCGCCACCTGCTTGATGGCCTCCCATGTGTCCTTGACCGGGGTGGCGATGGGCTCCACCACGTGGGCGGCGGTGCGCCGCACCGGATTGGGCAAGGTGTTGATCCGCTTCACCATCGCCTCGTGTCCGAGGGGAATCTCGGCGGCCTGCAGGCGTGACCCGTAGATCATGGCGCCGATAGCCATCCAGGCGACCGGGATGACGATGAGGTCGCCCATTTGCGACAACACCGACCCCACGAAGTCGACGGGGACCTTGATCCACACGGATGCTTGGTCCTTGGCCGCGACCAGCCCTTCCCAGGCGTTCGTGAAGGGCTGCATGAACACGCGCGACGTAATCCAATCGCGGCCCTCGTTGAGCTTGTTCGTCATGGTGGCCCCAGGGTGACCATCCACAACGCCTCCACATAACCAGCCACGAGACCCCACCCCGCGGTCTTGGAGGCCAGGCCGTAGCCCGCGATCACCTTGCGGATGACGAGGGCGATCGCCACGATCGCAAACAGCGTCCAGCCCTCGGCGATAAGCGTCCGGTCGTAGTGGGCCCGGAAGAAGTGACTGACGGTTTCGTCCAACGTCACGTCCCTGATGAAAGAGACGGTGTCCTCTTTGAGCAGCCCCTGGGAGGCATACACGGTGAGGAACGGGACCAGGACGATCGCCGCGATCATGATGTGCGAGCGCCTCCGCTCGGGCGCGGCCATCGCCTCAAAGGTCGTCCGAAACGCCGGAAGCGACTCGCCGCACACCCGCAGCATGAACACCAAGGACGCCAGGGTTGCCAGGGGCGCCAGCGGGACGATCATCACCCCGAGCGTCGAGTTGAGGTCGGACGCGACCACGGCCCCCCCCATGCCGTTGACGTGGATCACGGGCGTGCCCACGTCGAAGCCGACCGGGTCCATGCCCTCGTGGTGGCTGCGGCGGAGGTCCGCATCTGCGGCGTCCGTGGTGGCGGCGTCAATGAGGCTGGCGGGCAGTCCGACGTCCGCGAGGGCCGCGGAAATGGTGGCCAGGGTGCTGGGCTCATCCTTGGGATGGAAGCGGGTGCCGATCGCGGTGTAGTGGTCGCGCAGCGCCTGCTGACCGTGGTCGCGCTCGACGGCCATCGCGACGCGGACGGGCTGCCAGCCGAAGTCCATGAGCTCTTGGTACTTCTCCGGCAAATCGCGACCCTCGTTGAGCACCGACAGGCTCATCACATGGAAGGTCACCTTCACGTCCCGAACACGCTCGACTTCGAGCAGCCAACGCGAGGTCATCCACGCCCAGGGGCACACAGGGTCGAACCAAAGATCTACGGCTTGTGTCATGGCGCGACTATAGGCGCTGGGAGCCAAGATCGCAGCCGAAAACCGTCTACGCTGGGCCGCGTCGGGGCTTGTCGAAGGGACCTTCCATGTATCCAGCCAACATCACGCGGGACGAAGCGCAGGCTCGCTCGGCGCTGCTGCAGACGTCGGCCTATCGCATCCGGCTCGACCTCTCCGGTCGCGGTGCCGGCGGTTTGGCGCTCGCCGATCCGACCGTGGTGTTCCTATCGGAGACCGAGGTTCGGTTCTCCTCCTCCGCCGGACGCACGACGATCAACCTCATCGCCGACACCGTCCTGAGCGCGGTGCTGGACCACGAGTTCGTCGACTTCACCGACTACGACGGCGAGCACCTGGAGTTGTCCCTAGCCGAGGGCGAGCACGTCCTGACGGTGGAAGCGCTGTGCCGCTACAGCCGCACCGGTGAGGGCCTCCATCGCTTCGTGGATCCCGTGGACGGGAACGTCTACTGCTACACCCAGTTCGAGGCCGCGGATTCTCGGCGCGCCTTCGCCGTGTTCGAGCAGCCTGACCTCAAGGCCACCTTCCAGCTCACGGTCGACGCCCCCGACGATTGGACGGTCATCTCGAACGCGCCAGCCGTGCGTCCGACGGCGATCGCGGACGGGATCGGGCGCTGGGAGTTCGCCCCGACTCCCCCCATCGCCAGCTACATCACCGCGATCGTGGCGGGTCCGTTCCACACGGTTTATGACGTGTACCAGCAGGCGGATCGTCCGCTGACCTTGTCGGTGAGTTGCCGCCAGTCGATCAAGCAATACCTCGACTCCGAGCGGATCCTCTCACCACCACCAAGCGGGGTTCGAGGTCTTCGAAGAGCACTTCGGCATCCCCTACCCGTTCGGGGATTACGCCCAGATCTTCGTCCCCGAGTTCAATGCTGGCGCTATGGAGAACGCGGGCTGCGTGACAATCCGCGACGAGTACCTGTACCGCTCGCGGGTGACGCAGGCCTCCTATGAGTCCCGCGACAATACGATCCTGCACGAACTGGCGCACATGTGGTTCGGCGACCTCGTCACGATGACCTGGTGGGACGACCTGTGGCTCAACGAATCCTTCGCCGAGTGGGCCTCTCACTTCGCGCAGGAGCTCATCGTCGAGAAGACCGGAGAAGGTCCCGACCCGTGGGCGACCTTCTGCAATCAGCGCAAGACCTGGGCCTACCGGGCCGATCAACTGCCCTCGACGCACCCGGTGGCTGCCGACATGGTCGACCTGGAAGCCGTCGAGTTGAACTTTGACGGCATCACCTACGCCAAGGGCGCCTCGGTCCTGAAGCAGTTGGTCGCCTACGTCGGACGCGAGCCCTTCTTGGCGGGCGTGCGGGCCTACTTCCGGCCCATGCCTGGGGCAACACCCAGCTCAGCGACCTGCTTTCGGCCCTCGAGGAAGCCTCCGGGCGTGACCTCTCGCACTTCTCCGACCAGTGGCTGCAGTCGGCGGGCGTGAACACCTGCGGGCAGCCTTCGCGTGCGACGAAGCGGGACGATTCACCAGCTTCACCATCCAGCAGACCGCAGCAATGGCGTACCGGACCCTGCGCAACCACCGGCTCGCGGTCGGGCTTTACGACCTCGTGGACGGGCGCCTGTCGCGCGTCGGCCACGTGGAGATCGACATCTCCGGACCCGCCACCGCGGTGGGCGAGCTCGTCGGCGTGCAGCGTCCGGCCGTGATCTTGCTCAACGACGGCGACCTCACCTACGCGAAGATCCGACTGGACGCCGCCTCGCTGGCGGCGGTCACGGCGGGTATCGCGACCCTGGACGACCCGCTGGCGCGCGCCCTGTGCTGGGGTGCCGCCTGGGACATGTGCCGCGACGGCGAACTGCCCGCCAGCGACTACGTCGATCTCGTCCTGAGCGGTGTCGGAACCGAGACCGACCAGACGGCCGTCCGCAGCGTGCTGGCGCAGGCCCCGCACCGCCGTGGACTACTACGCGCCGCGGGCCCAGCGCGCCGCGCTCAACGATCACCTGCTCCGGCGGCCTGGCGCGGCTGCTCAAGAACGCGGACTCGCCTTCTCGCGAGCCCTCGCGAGCGCGGTCACCGATGACGTGGGCGCCACCCTGCTCCAGGCGTGGCTCGACGGCCACGAGGTGCCCGAGGGTCTGGAAATCGACACGGACGCTCGATGGCAGTTCGTGAGCGAGCTGGCCCGTCTCGGCCTGGCCGACGAGGCCGTCATCGCCGCCGAACTCGAACGCGATAACACGTCCAGCGGCGCCGAAAAGGCCGCTGGGGCACGCGCCGCCCGTCCGACCCAGAACGCCAAGGCAGACGCCTGGCACCTGGCCACCGGGCCCGACCTGGCCCCCAACGAGACGCATTACCGAAAGTGGCGCGGCGTTCTGGCAGTTCGATCAAGACGACGTCCTGACACCGTACAAAGAGCAGTACCGAACAGGTGCGGGCCGTCTCGGATCAGCGCGACCATTGGGCGGGAGCTTCCGAGCGTCCTGCGGCAGCATGTCGTCCGCCTGCTCTTCCCGCGGCCACTGGCCGACGCGGCCTTCCTCGCGCGGCTCGACGCGTGGGCCGCGGCGGCGCCGCTGTCGGAGTCGGTGGCGCGGGTGATCGGCGAATGCCGCGACGACGCCCTGCGGGCCCGCATTGCCAGGGTTAAGATAGGGCGCCGAGACTGGAGGAGCCGCGTGACCGATCCCGTACCCACACCATCTGGGGCCCGCGGAGATCTCCTGGGCGGTCACGCGGATGGCTCACGAGATCCTGGAATCCAACGGCGGGCACGAGCGGCCTGTTGCTGCTCGGCATCCCCACTCGCGGGGGTCCCGCTGGCGCGGCGCCTCGCGCGGATCATGGCCGACACCGAGGGCGGCGCCGTCCCAGTGGGGGAACTCGACATCACGATGTACCGCGATGACCTGCGCAACAACCCCACGCGCCGGGTCGGACGGACGGTGGTCCCACGCCCATCGACGGTCGGACGGTCGTCCTGGTCGACGACGTGCTCTACTCCGGGCGGACCATCGCCGCCGCGTTCGACGCCCTCCGCGATCTCGGTCGCCCCAAGGCCGTGCGGCTGGCCGTGTTGGTCGATAGGGGCCATCGCGAACTGCCGATCCGGGCCGACTATGTGGGCAAGGACCTGCCGACCTCGACGTCTGAGAAGGTACGTGTCCGCTTGACCGAGTTGGACGGCGACGAAGTCACGCCGTCCAAAGGAGGAAGCCCGATGAAGGACTGCTCAGCGCCGCGGACCTCAACGCCACGAGATCGAATCGATACTCGATGTAGCGGAAGAGATGCACCATCCAGCAGCGGCCGGTGAAGAAGCTCCCGGCCCTCCGCGGACGCACGATCGTCAACCTGTTCTTCGAAGATTCCACCCGCACCGCACCAGCTTGAGATCGCGGGCAGTGGCTGAGCGCCGACACCATCAACGTCTCCGCCAGGCAGTTCGGTCTTCCAAGGGCGAATCCATGCGGGACACGATGATGACCCCGGATTCGATGGGCGTCGACGCGTTCGTGATCCGGCATTCATCGTCCGGCGCGGTCGCACAGGCGGCCAGTTGGGTGAAGGCGCAGTGCATCAACGCCGGCGACGGCAGCAACGAGCATCCGACGCAGGCCCTCTTGGACGCCTTCCGCCATGCGCCAACACTTCCGCACCCTCGGCGAGGGCGGCTCCTTCGCCGGCAAACGCATCGCCATCGTCGGCGACCTGCTGCACAGCCGCGTGGTCCGCCTCGAATGTGCTGCCGCAGCGCACGCTCGGCGGCAAATTCACGCTGGTAGCCCGGCCGACGTTACTGCCGATGGGCGTCGACACCTGGGGCTGCGAAGTCAGGCTCCGACTTTGATGCGGTGCTCGACGAGGCGGACGCTCCGTCCTTGATGCTGCGCGTCCAACGCGAGCGCGGATGTCCGGGGCTTCTTTCCCACGGCACGGGGAGTATGCCGCCAGCTTCCGCTCGAACGGCTCACGCCGCGCCCGCCTGTCCCCACTTGTCGGCATCTGCCACCCCGGCCCCATGAACCGGGGCGTCGAGATCAGCCAAGGCGGCCGCCGACGCCATCAACTCCTCGTGCTCGACCAGGTGCTCGCCGGGGTCGCCGGTACGAATGAGCGTGCTGTACCACCTGCTGGGCGGCGCTGACGAGGAGGGCCAGCCGTGAGCTCGCTACCGATCACCGGGGCCACGCTGGCCGACGGCACCGCACCGATCTCGCCGTGGTGGACGAAGCTCTTCATGACCCGCCGAGGCCCCTCTGGGGCGCTACCCGGATCGATGCGGACGGCCTGCTGGCCCTGCCTGCTCGTGGACAGCCACACCCACCTGCGCGAGCCGGGGCGCGAGGACGCCGAGAGAATCGCCAGCGCCAGCCTCTCCGCGGGCGCGGGGCGGTTACGCACATGCGTGCACGCCATGGCGAACACCGATCCAGTCACCGATACCGCCGAGGCCGCCGAGTTCGTCGCCGACCTTGGGCGCCGGCAAGGCCACTGCGAGGTGCGCCGTGGGCGCCATCACCAAGGGGCTGGCCGGCGAGGAACTGGCTGAGCTCGGGCTGATGGCCAAGTCGTCGGCGGGCGTGAGGGTCTTCTCGACGACGGCCGTTGCGTGTCCGATCCGCTGCTCATGCGCCGAGCCCCTGACCTCGTCCTGCCCTTCGACGGGGTCATCGCCCCGCCACAGCCAAGATGCCCGGCTGGCAGGCCCCCGGCGCCTGCGCCCACGAGTCGGAACTTTCCGGCCGCCTGGGTCTCGGCGGCTGGCCGGCTGTCGCCGAGAGAGCATCATCGTTGCGCGCGACGTTCAGGTGGCTGAACTTTGAAGAGCCGCCTGCACGTTCGTCACGTCTCCACGGCCGAGAGCGTGGAGGTTATTCGTTGGGCCAAAAGCGGAGTATCCGGGTCACCGCCGAGGCCACCGCACCACTGGCTGCTCGACACCTCGCTGCTGGGAGCACTACGACACCGCGTTCGGTGAACCCGCTGCTGCGCACCAACGAGCAATCGAGGCTGTCCGCGAGGCGCTGGCCGATGGGACGATCGACATGGTCGGCACCGACCACGCCCCGCACGCCCCCCAGGACAGGACCATCCGTTCGACGTTGCTCTGCCCGGGATGCTGGGGCTGGAGGCAGGCACTCGGTGTGGTCACGGACGTCCCGGTCACCGCCACCGGGCCGGATGGATTGCGACGCTGGGTCGTCCAGCGTACGCCGATGGCGCCGTGGCACACGGAGCGTGCCAATTGGCGCTCCGATCGCGGTGGGGTGAGCCGGCCAACCTCGTCCTCGCTGATCCCAGGCGCCGCGGGGTGGTCGATCAAACGCGGCGAAGTGCGCTCCATTATGTAAAGGAACAACCCTACCACGGGCGCAAGTTCCTGCCCGACCCCGTCATCGCGACGGTGTGGGCCGGTCGCGGTCTCCTACCAACGCGGGAACTTGTCGTTCATCTGGCTGTTGGCACCAGCAATTTCAGGACCCTCTGATTTGATCGGATAGGACTAGGTGGCCAACGACCGGGAACCCAGATGGAGGTGAGTTGACGGGAACGCGCAGATTCCAGCGGTCGTCGGCACAGCAGTGATGGTCCCGAATCTCTGCGCGAACTTCGCGAGCAAGGGCTTCGGAACCCATGATTTTACAACCGCACCTACGCCAAGACCGCAGAGGTGCTGGCGGAGCTATCGAGGCTGGTTTCATCGCCTCCCGAGACGGTCGAAGAGTTCGTGAACTCCTGGGCGTCGCGCCGGGTCATCATGAAGTGGTCAGGCGGGCGCCTCAATGCGATCGATACCCCTCATCGCCTGCCGGAGCAAAGGCGACATCGTCATCGACGGCGGCAGCACTGTTCCGCGACGTGTCGCGAGAAAGCTGGCCGACCTGGGCCTCAACTTCATCGGCTGCGGCGTATGGGCGGCGAAGGCGCCCTGAAAGGCCAGCCATGGTGCCCGGCGGCGAAGGACAGCTGCGTCCGGCAGTGCTGGAAAAGTTCACCTGGTTCGGCGGCGAGCCCTGCTGCGCCTGGATCCGGGCCGATGGCAAACGCCCAAACGTGAAGATCGTCCACAACAGCATCCATTGCGCCGACATGCGGGTTCATCGGCGCGGCGTACGAACTGCTCAAGGGCGTGGGGGTGACCTACGGAGGCGGCTGGCATCTACGCCGAATGGAACACCCGGCGGCCTCGACAACTACCTCATCGAGATCTCAAGTGCGCTCCGCCGAGTGGACCGCCGAAAAAGGCAACAAACGCTCGTCGGCCTCATCGTTGACGCTTCGGGCATGAAGAACACAGGCGTGGACCGTCCAGGAATTGATGAACCTGGGCGTCCCGACACTCGGTGATCGCCGAAGTCGAGGGATCTCCGAGCGAAAGACTTGTCGTGGCTGAACTCCAGGCTGCTCGAAAGACTGTATATCGAGGATCCCAGCCCCATGGGCAGCATCGAGGTCAAACAGGCCACGTTCATCAAGCAGATCGCCGAGGCGCTGTGGTGCACGAAGGTCATCGCCT
>JADJVZ010000001.1 GCA_016716635.1 Micropruina sp. | reverse complement strand
GGGCGGCATGGGGCACGGCTCCGATGGGATCGCCGCTCGGCGATGCGGGCGACATCGACTGCTCCGCACTACCTCATCAACGGACGTGATCCCCGCCGCGCCGACGACCTTCACCGGAAAGCCCGGGCAGAGGATTCGAATCCGCTTCATCAACGCCGGCTCGACACCATCTTTCGGGTGGCGGTCACACGGATGATTCATCACGCACGCCGACGGCTACCCACTGTGCCAACGCAGGCGCGGTCGTTCTACATCGCCAGCGGCGAGCGGTACGCCGACGACGGGTGACCCTGGCCGATGGTGCGTTCCTGCTGGTGGCCCGCCTGGAGTGGCAAGAACGGTACCGCGTGGGCATTAATCCGCACGGGTTCCGGGTACGGCGCCCACCCCGGGGTCCTGGTGTCTGAACCGACAACCCGCTGATTCCCGCCAGCTCCGGTCGCGCGTCCGCCACCTTGCTCTCGAAGACACCGTGGACGCGACCATCGACGTCCAACTCAACGGGACAAATGACGCCCACGCCTGGGGATCAACGGCCGCATCTTCGGCAATGACACGCCGCGGTTCCGCGCCCTTGGTGACGCACTACGACCTGGCCACGGGGGCCCGTACCGAACTGTCGGCGATCACGTTCGCTAACTGGGTCGACAAGACCACCAACCTGCTGGAGAGCCTCGACGTCGACCCGGGCACGACGATCGCGCTGCCCGTGTTGGACGAGCGCCCCGGCCACTGGATGGGGCTGATCTGGCCGATCGCCGCCTGGCAGCGCGGGTGTCAGGTGCTGGTGGCGCCTCGGACGGAGGTCGGCGAGGCCGCTCTCGTGGTGATCGGACCCGGCTCCTCCGCGCCGGTAGCCGGGCTTCCAACGATCGCCTGCTCCCTGCATCCGCTGGGGCTATCGCTGCGCGGGCTGCCGCCCGGGGTGGACGATTTCACCCAGTTGGCACTGGCCGAACCCGACGCCTGCCAGAGCGTCCAACCTGATCCCCGAGCCCTCGCCTGGAGCGACGCCGACCGGAGACTCACCACGCGGAGATCGCCGCTACACCCCCGAAGCCTGGCGGGTGCTTGTGCGTCCGTCGGACCCGTGGACGACCTTTCGCTACCGCCCCTCGCCGGTCCGTTACTGGGCGGCGGCTCGACCGTCCTGGTCGAAGGGCCTGCCGACGCGGACGAACTCCGCGCGGATCGCCGCCTCAGAACGGGCCGTGCTCCCGGGGCCGCTGGGTCGCTGCGGTAGTTTCGAGTCGAGCAAATGTTCAGGAGGGACATGTCGGATCTCACGCGTCGCGGGCTACTACTCGGGGCGGCCACGCTGGGTGCAGGCACCCTGTTGTCCGCGTGCTCGAAGACCAACGTCCCGCTCGCCCCCTCGCCGAGTGGCGCCGTACGGGCCCAGCTCGACGCGGTGATGGCGACCTATTCCGGGGGATCGTCCCCAGTTGGGGATGGCCCTCCGGGATCGCCGCTCGAACACGACGTACGACTTCAACGGCAGCTGCAGCTCGCAAAGCGCGTCGATGGCCAAGGTCACGATCGTGTTGATGGCGCTGCGCAAGGCTCGCCAGGACGGTGGCACGCTGTCGATCGAGAATCGGGCGCTGGCCACCAAGGCGATCGAGAACAGCAACAACGACGCCGCTGACGCGCTGTGGGCCTACGCCGGCGGCCCGGATGCCTACGCGAAGCTCGCCAAAGATCTCGGCATGGCCAACACCAAGCGGGACCCAAGCAAGGATTTCTGGTCCTGGACGTGGACCCCCCTCGACCAGCGGCTGCTGCTCGAGAAGATCGTGTCGGGCTCCCCGCCATCGACAACGACGACCGCGGCTGGCTCTGGGGCTGATGGACGCCGTCCAGGCTGACCAGCGATGGGGCGTCGGCGTTCCCAGCGCCCCCCGACGTCAACGTGGAGATGAAGAACGGGTGGGTGCTGTTCAGCTCCAGCGATAAGCAGTGGGCGGTGAACTCCATAGGGCACGTTCAGGGACGCACCCGCGACTACGTCTTGACGATCATGAGCCGAGTGCCCGACTTCGCGACCGGCCGCGACCTCACCAGCGCCATCGGGCAGTCGGTGTGGGACATCATGGGTTCCGGCCAACTGGCCTGAACCCGCGAGACTCCGGTCAGGAGACGCCGCAGACCTGATCGAGGTTGTCGGTCTGGCCCGCCTGATAGGCCGAGCTGGTGGCCGTGGCCGTGGCCTTGGTCGTCTTGGTCGAAGCCGACGCACTCGCCTTGGCGGTGCTTGGCTTCGCAGTGCTGGCCTTGCTCGGCGTGGCGGAGGTGGTCGGGGTGGCCGCTGCTGAGCTGGCGTCCGCCTGATCGAGCTTCTGCGACGCGGTGATCGAGTCGGCCACGATCACCTTGATCTTCGCCCAGTCTGGGTTCACGGTGTCGGGCACCAGCGGCGGGCTGATGGCGGTGCTGGCGATCGGCAGATTCTTGGCCTTGCTCGCCAGGTCGATGAGCGTGCCAATCTGGCTGGACGGAACGTCGGTCTCGACGATGTCCTTGCCGGCCTGGACGATCTCCTGGAACTTGCTCAGCACGTTGGTGGGGCTGAGTTGCTTGAGCATGGCGCTCATCACGCACTTCTGGCGGATCATCCGGCTGTAGTCCGTCGATTGCACGCGGGTGCGAACGAACCGCAACGTCAGGTCACCGTCCAGGTGCACGTGCTGGCCTGCGTCCAAGTACGGCATCTTCGGAGAGCGGGGTGTTTTCGTCCCCAAGGGGCACGTTGTAGGGAATGTCGAGGTAGATCCCACCCAGGGCGTCGATGAGCTCGCGGAAGCCCTCCATGTCGACCAAGGCGTAGTAGTTGATCTGCAGGCCGGTGATGTTCTGGATGACGGCCCGGGTCGTGGTCAGGCCCGGATTGGGGTCGCCGGGGAACAGTTTCTTGTTGTCGTTGGCCTCGGTGTAGAGGCCATTGAGCATGCAGGCCTGCTCCGCGCACCGGAACCCGTTGGGGTATTTGGCTCGCAGCGGGTTGCCCTCCGGGATCGGTGCACCCTGCAGGTTGCGTTCCAAGCTAATGAGCACGGTACGACCGGTGGTGGCGTCGACGCTGGCCACCGTCATGGAGTCGGGCCGCAAGCCGTCGCGTCCGGCGCCCGCGTCACCGCCCAGCAGCAAGATGTTGATCCGTCCGCCGGTGACGGTGGTGTTCCCACCGCCCGCGAAGACGTGGCCAAAGAGGTCGGCTTGGCTACGGAAGATCCCGAAGGCTTGCCAGGACGTGAAGCCCATCACCACGGCCAGGAGAAGTGCCAGCCCGGAGACGAACACCCGGTGCCCGGTCGCGAGGGCACGTGGTTGGCCCAGGCGCCACGCGTCGACGAGGAGGAAGATCCAGCCGATTCCCAACATCAAGAAGGCCAGGGCGACGATCCACGGGGTGACCGCGTTGGCGTACAGCCCGATCGCCCAGTTGCGGTTGATCAGGAATACCGCGGCGACGACCAGCACTAGCGCAATGACCCCGAGCCAGACCCGCATCGCGAAACGTCCGAGGCCACGGTTGCCCGCGGCTACTTGCGCGGAGCCGGGCACAAGCAGGGTCATCCCCAGTAGAGTCAAGGCACGCCGCAGCGAGATCCTGTCACCGCGCACTTGGGCGATGTCTGCAGGTGGGGGCGTTGGCGCTGCCACGGCGGCGGAGTCCTTACGGTTTGAGGCGTCGGTCCTTCACAGTATGAGCGAGCACATCAGGGCGTCCGGCTCACGGCACGCCGATGAGGGGCAATGGAGACCGCGGTAGCAGGCCCATCATGCGATCAACGACCGCGGACAGCCGCCCCCTTGGCCAGGACGGTCTCGCGCATCGCGGCCTGGAACTCGATGATCCGAGCCTGCAGGGCCTCATCTCTGGCCGCCAGGATGCGTACGGCGAGCAGCCCCGCGTTGCGGGCATTCCCGATGCCGACCGTCGCCACCGGGATGCCGGCTGGCATTTGGACGATCGACAACAACGAATCCATGCCGTCGAGGTATTTCAGGGGCACGGGCACGCCGATGACCGGCAGCGGGGTCACCGCCGCCAGGACCCCGGGCAGGTGGGCCGCGCCGCCGGCGCCGGCGATGATGACGTTGATCCCACGGGTGTGGGCGGCCTTCCCCCAGGCCAAGGTGTCGTCGGGCATGCGATGCGCCGACAACACGTCCGCTTCGTAGCCGATGCCGAACTCTTTCAGCGCGATCGCGGCAGCCTCCATGATGGGCCAATCCGAATCGGATCCCATGATGATCCCGACCTGTACCTGCTCGGCCATCGCCGCTCCTGTCGTGCGTGGTGGCAGCCCGGAGGGGCGCCGATTGTGAGGACACGCAGACCCTACCAATCCGCCACAGGACGCATGGGCAGCCGAGGCCCCCAGGTCGTGCCAAGATGGCGCCATGACCAAGCACATCGTCGCCATGGGTGGCGGCGGCTTCTCGATGTCCGAGTTCAAGGCCCCCACCAATCTGGATCGCTACCTGCTCGAGCTTTCGGGCAAGTCGAGCCCGCAGGTGGCGTTCGCGCCGACGGCCTCGGCGGACGATCCCGCCTACATCAAGTCCTTCCTGACGGCCTACGGCACTCTGGGTGTCCGCGCCTCGGTGCTGACCCTGTGGGAAGGTGACACCACCCGGGCGGTCGCCCGCCTCGCAGACGCCGATGTGATCCTCGTCGGCGCGGGTCACACCGTGAACCTGCTGGCCCTCTGGGACGCCCACAAGGTCGGCAAGGCCATCAAGCGCCGATATGAGGCCGGGGGACGTCGTGCTGTGCGGCATCTCCGCCGGTGCGGGCGCTTGGTACCACGGCTGCATCACCGACTCCTTCGGCGACTACCGTCCCTGGCGTGGTGGCCTTGGCTTAGTGCCCGGATCGTTCTGTGCGCACATGGATCGCGAGGGGCGCGCTCCGGCCTACACCGACGCGGTTGCCACGGGCGCCCTGACCGGTGGGTACGGCTGCGATGATGGCGCCGGCGTGCACTACGTCGACGGCGTTCCCCGGAACTTCGTGGCCGAACACCCGGGGCAGTTGGTGTACCGGGTGATGCCGTCCGACCTGCCGACCGCCTCCGGCGTGCTGGTCGAGCCGCAGCAGATGACCGTCCTTTAGGACGGGCCTCTCACGCCGCGTCGGCGAAGATCCACCGGCGCTGGACCACAAAGTTCACCGCGGTCGCGGTGCCCTGGGCGATGACGAAACCAACGATCTGCGCCCCGTTGACGAACGAAGCCAGGGGGGCGCCGAGCCCCGCCTCCACCAGGCGCGGGTAGAGCAGGCTGAACAGGCCCACCTGAAGCACGAAGGTGAGCCCGTACAACAGCAGCACGGAGGCGAATTTCTTGCGCGAACCAGCGGCGGTGAAGGTCCAGCGCCGATTCAACAGGTACGCCGTCGTCGTGCCGGCCACGAACGACAGCGCCTTCGCCTGCATGTACCCCAACCCCAGCCGCATGAGCAGCGCCAAAAGAGCGAAATCGACCCCGGCCGAGACGACTCCGACCCCGATGAAGCGCGTGAGTTGCGTGCGCAGCGAACTCACGGGGTGGGTGGAGGTGGGGAGGACGCTGCCCGACCGGGCGGTTGCTGCGGGAACAACAGGCCGTTGATGGTCATGTAGACACCCTCGATTTGCGGGACGTGGCGCACCACCACGGGATCCTCAGCGGCAGTGGTCAACATCAGGACACCGCTGCCGAACATGCGATCGATGATGCTCGAGCGATAAGCCACGTCGCTGATCCGCGCCAGCGGCAGGTCATGACCGGAGCGGGTCAAAATACCCGTCCGCGACATCACTCGATGCTCGGTGATCGTGTAGGTGGTGGTGAGCCAGTTCAAGAACGGGACAACGCTCCAGCCGAGGATTGCCACCAGGGAGGCGATCGCGAGGATCCAGCCCGACCACGGTTGCGTGGCCGGTGGCAATATCCCGGCGACAAGACCGGCCAGAATTCCGACCCCTAGGAGGGCGAGGCCCGGGACGACCAACACGATGCCGTGTTGGCGCAAGTGCAGAAGGACTCGCTCGTCGGGATGCGCGGACGCGGGCGTTGAGATCACGCCCCTATCGTGCCACCTCGGTCACAGGGGCCGCCGGTTCATCGGCGGAACGTCATCCCCGGTGAATCGGCCCGCGCGACCACCAGCAGGCGCCCAACCCTCGGCATTGCTAAAACTCTCGTAACTCGGCTCGGCGAGGTAGTCGTAGTCCTCACCTGTTTTGGCGAGGTAGGCCTCCCTGTCAACCGACAGCAGGGACTCGAATTCCAGATCACCTTTGGGCATCCGGGTCGGATCGGCCAGGACGGCCTCGTAGAACTCGCGTCCATTCGCGACCACGACGCAGCGCAGGTACAGGAAGGCGTCCGCGGAGATGTAGTCGTCGCCGTTGTCGGGATCGGCCTCACCCAAGTAGCCGTAGCGGGCATGCTCACGGGTGTCGAGGGCATACAGGAACCCCGCCAGAAGGTCACTGAACGCCTGGATCTCCTCTTCAGAACGGTCGGCTAAGGCGGCCACAGCGGGAGCAATGACCGCCTCATCGTCGCCCTCCTGCGACCAATCGAACGTGCCGATCACGTGCCAAAACTGCGTGGCATCCATGGCCTTCTCTCTTTCTCTCAAGGTGTTGCCGACTCGGCGAAAATCGCTTCGTACAAGGGTCGCAACTCCGCAGGTGCCTTGCGGGTCACCTCGTGGCCCCCGTCGCGGGTAGCTGGCTCCCCCCAGATCGCATAGAGGGTGTAGGAGAAGAGGCCGTCATCACCCAGCTCCAACTTCGCGGCAAGGAGCGCCTCCAAGCTTGCTTGGTTTGCCACCTGCGGCCGGGAGGTAGCCGGTAGGCGAAGATGCTGAATATTGCTCACACAAGCAACCAGGTAGGCGATCGCCTCGGGCGTGAAGCCATGCTCGGCCACATAGATCTCGACGAACTTCCCGTGGACCGATTGATGCTCGCCGTCCACGAGGCGCAAGTACTCCAGGACCAGCGGTGAGAATGCTGGGTCAGCCAGGCCGAGGGCGAAGACCGCGAAGGTGCCCGGCATGGCGCAGTGCTCGTTTTCAAGATTGCGGTACCACTCGAACTCACCCATGGCGGCCCGAGCGTACTGTTCGAGGGCCGGACGAAGACCCGGTACGCCGCGGCCGCCGCGAAGAACTGGTGGACGCCCTTCTTGGGGAGGCCCTTGATAGGCAGGTAGGTCTTCGTCGGCCCACGGAACTCGATGGCGTACGTGCGAGGGAACTCGGTGGTGGTCAGGAGCTCGATGAGGTACCCGAGGGCGGTCCCGTAGGCCTCCTTCGACTCCTCCAGCACGCGCAGCCGGATCACGGCCAAGGCGTCATTGGCCGTGGCCGTGACACTGTCGGTGCGGAACCTCGCTAGTTCTGGCGGCAGCGCCCCTGAGCCGTGCCGCTTGAGCCGAGCCGGGAGATCAGACCCCAGGGCCGACACCCATCCGAAGATCTCGTTCGCAGACACAAAGGCGTAGCTGGGGCCATACTTCAGCTCACCAAGAGCGACGTAGCAGGCGAAATCAAAGAACGCTGGCGGGAGGGAACTCGGATCCATCTCCGTGTTGCGCACCCACTCCTTCTGCCACCGAGTCCCAGCGTTGTGAAACCACCCCTCACATAGACGGGTCTCCACCCAGCAGCGAAGGGTGTAGCTGATCTGGTTCCAGCCCAGCAGCTGCCGGGCCTGCTCGACGAAGGCTTTGGCCGCCTCCGCGTCGAACTCGTCGGCCGGAACCCGAAGAAGCACGAACTCAAGGACACCCGATGCCAACACCAGCCGGTCTCCACCCACAAGGCAGGTGGCACCGGTCGGCTCGCCTCGTCGCGCCTGGGCAGTCCCACTCCGCACGCTCTCCGCAGCGGCCTCGAAAACAGCTTGGAGCGTCTCGTCGTCCTGCAGGTCGCCCAAGGTGAGGTATCTCCGTGACTGTGGCATGTGTCCCCCTGTGTCAGCCGGTGACGAGTTCGGCGAAATCCTCGGTGCACCCAAGCAGTAGTAGCTGTGTCGACCCCGCGAGCGCCTGACGCACAGTGCCCCAGGGCTCATATGCCTCGGGGACACCGTACAAGGCCGCCACCGGTTCTCCCGGTTGACGCTTGGCGACGACGTCAAGCAAGGCCGGCACCGCAGCTTCCCCTTAGTGAATCAAGCCAGCGGCAAGGCCTGCGGCAAACTAGGGGCGAGCGAAGCCCTCGTCCCGCGTGAGAGGCGGATTGAGGACCGCGATCGTTCCGGCCCTGAAGAGCGACGCCGGACGACCCTGCCCGTTCCGGCGGGTGCGCCCGGTATCGACGAGCAGACCGGGAGTACCGGTGAGCTTGCGGTGGAAGTTGCGAGGGTCCAGCGGGTAGCCCCACACCGCCTCGTAGACCGCGCGCAGGTCGCTGACGGTGAACTCGTCAGCGCAGAAGGCCGTAGCGAGCGAGGTGTATTCCAACTTGGCCCTTGCCCGCTCGAGCCCGTCCCGGAGTATCTGCCCATGATCGAACGCGAGGGCCAACCCGAGGGCGTCGGCCACCGGCACCCAGCGCGCCTCCCGGGCGTCGCTGCCAGCGGTGGGGTGCGGGAGTTCCGGAGCCAAGGCGAGGTAGGCCACGGAAAGCACGTGTCCGCGGGGATCGCGGCCCGGTGCGCCGTAGGCCCGCAATTGCTCGACATGAGCGATGCCCGGGACCAGCCCTGTCTCCTCCTGGAGTTCGCGGATCGCGGCGGCATCGAGGCCCTCCCCTGCCAACACGAACCCTCCTGGGAGCGCGAGCTTGCCGACGAAAGGTTCGATGCCGCGGGTCACCAGGAGGACGTGCAGCTGACCTTCGATGAGGGTGAAGACCACGATGTCGACGGCAACCGCCAGATGGCTGTAGCGCGACAGGGCATCGAGTTCCGGTTCGACCATGCGCCCAGGCTATCGCGTCGAGTTGACGATAAACACCTGGAGGATTATCGTCTTATTGACGACAATCCTCCAGAGGAGAAACATCATGGCAACCATCACCACCTACCCCTTTGTTCGGCACCTGCGGGCTACCCCCACGGCTCACGTGATCCAGCTCCGCCAAGGCCGGACCAAGCGCTCCGGCACCGGGCTGGCGTTCTGGTTCCGCCCCCTGGCCGCGGTCTTGTCCGAGGTTCCGGTCGACGACCGCGAACTCCCGTTGGTGGCCCATGCGCGGACGGCGGACCTGCAGGAGGTCACGGCCCAGGTGACGGTGAGCTTCCGGTTCACCCAGCCGGAACTGGCCGCCGTCCGCCTCGATTTCGGCATCGACCCGCGCACCGGTTCCTGGACCGCCTCCCCCTTGAGCAGGTGGCCCACCTGCTCGGGGAACTGGCCAGCGGTCACGTGACGGATGCACTTGCCGGCCTGACGCTCCGCGAGGCCGTCGGCACCGCCACTGGCCCCCTGGGGGATCGCGTCGGGGTAGCGCTCCGAGACGACCCACGGGTGTCGGACACCGGGCTGGCCGTGTTAGGCGTGCGCATTCGCTCCGTCCGCGCCGACGCCGACTTGGAGCGCGCCCTGCAGACGCCGGCCCGGGAGGCAGCGCAGAGCGAGGCCGATCGCTCCACGTACGAGCGTCGGGCGCTGGCCGTCGAGCGGGAACGCGCGATCGCCGAAAATGAGCTGGCCAACCGCATTGAGCTCGCCACGCGCGAGAAGCAACTCGTAGCAGAAGAGGGGGCGAACGCGCGGGCCCGGGCCGAGGAGGCCGCGGCCGCGGCCCTCATCGAGGAACGCGCCAAGACCGAGCGTCAGCACCTGGAAACGGAATCTTTGGCCGAAGCAACACGCACCCAGGGCGAGGCGGAGGGGGCCGCCGAGCAGGCCCGACTGGCGGCTTTCGCCACCGTCTCCACCGACGTGCTGCACGCGCTGGCGCTTCGCGAGTTCGCGAGCCAACTCCCCTCCGTCGGCCAGTTGACCATCACGCCCGACCTGCTCACCGACGCCTTGGCGCAGCTCACCGGGCACCGGGGGGCCTGACCATGACACTCCTACCCCGGGTCGTCGTGGTCCACCGCAGGAGCGAACTCGACGAACTCATTGACCGCCACGGCACACGGGGGCAGGTCGAGTTCTTCCTGCGGACGCGGGGACGCTCTCTGGCCGATCTTCAAGCGCGGCACGACGCACTGGGCGCCGCTCTGCGGTGCGCATCCGCGGCGATCCCCACGGACTGGAGGCGCGGCTGGGCCGAGCGCGAGGATCTCCCGCGCTTCGACTTCGACCTCGGGGACGTGGTGGTCGTGGTCGGTCCCGACGGCCTCGTGGCCAACACGGCCAAGTACCTCGAGGGGCAGCCGGTCATCGGCGTGGATCCCGAGCCGGGGCGAGGGCTGGGCGCCTTGGCGCGCCACCCGGCAACAGCCATCGGAGGGTTGCTGGGTGAGGTGCACCGCGGGCGGGTCACAGTGGAGGCGCGCACCATGGTGCGCGCCTCGCTCGACGATGGCACCACCCTCGACGCCCTCAACGACATTTACGTGGGCCAGGCCGGCCACCAGTCCGCGCGCTACGAGTTGCGCCGGAGCGACGGGAAGCGGGAAGCGCAATCGTCGTCCGGGTTGATCGTGAGCACCGGCACCGGCGCGACGGGGTGGGCGGCTTCGATCGTCGGCGAACGCGGGCGCTCACCTCGCCTTCCGTCCGCAACCTCCGACGAGCTTGCTTGGTTCGTCCGCGAGGCGTGGCCTTCGCCGCTGACCGGGACGAGCCTGACCTCCGGCGCCCTCCCGATGGGTGACAGCCTGGACATCCTGACGCAATCGGACACCCTCGTGACCTTCGGGGACGGCATTGAGGGCGACCGGCTCCTGGCCCGCTGGGGACAGCTCATCCACCTGGAAGCGTCGCCGCGGCGCCTGCACCTGGTGCCCTGACCCGCACCCCCCTCGCCTCATTAGTTCATTAAGTTGAATGAATCCATTAGTGTGACCGCACAGATCTATCTCGGGGGAGTGATCATGTCCACAGCATCGACCGGCATTACCCGCCGCGCCCTTGTGAACGGGGTGGCCTGGAGCGTGCCCATCATCCTGACCTCAAGCGCGGCGCCTGCGTTCGCCGTCTCGGGGTCCACGGGGACGGGCAACGTCGCGTGCTCGGCCTCCGGTATGACCCTGCAATACACGGCCACGACCACCGATGCCACCCGCAACGCGGCCGGGACCCTCTACGCCATCACAGTGCCGGCAAACGTCACGTCGATTTGTTACGAGGTTCTCGGCGGGGGCGGCGGCGGCGGCTTCACCGCGGCGGCGATCACGAACGGCGGCGGAACGACCGGCAACGGGGGCAACGGCGCATTTGTGACGGGGTACGTCACCTTCGCCGCGGGGGCGAGCAAGGCCATCGGCATGATCTTCGGCGGCGGCGGGGGCGGCGCGGTGAAGGCAGGTGGCGCCTTCTACGCTGCGCGCGGCCCCAACGGCTACGGCGGAGGCGGACGCTGCTTCAATAGTGGCAGCAACTGGTACCCCGGCGCGGGGGGTGGCGCCAGCGCCCTGGTGTCCTCCGGCACCGTGAAGACGGCGCCGCCGTTCGCCGTCGCGGGCGGTGGTGGCGGCGCCGGGACCTTCGCCCTCACGACGACGTACGGAACCTTCACCGGTGGCGGGGGCGGCGATGCGGGCGCCGTCGCCCAGGACGGCCACAACGTCATCGTGACCGGTACGGGGACGTACCAAAGCTACGTAGTCGATGGGGGCGGCGGCGCCTCGGGAGCCACGGGCGGCACCTGGGGATTGGGCCTGACCAGCCCTACTACGGGCAACTCGGGGGCCGCCGGTGGAAACCACGGTGTCGTCGGTGGCGGCGCGAGCGGCGGGCTGACCAACGGAGGAGGAGGCGGCGGCCAGGGGTCGGCGGCGTATGGCGTCGGTGGCGGCGGAGGTGGCGGGTACGCCGGTGGCGGTGGCGGCGCCTCCCAGACGACCGCCCAAACGATCGCTCGTATTAACAGCGCGGGCGGCGGGGCCGGGTCGAGTTGGGTCGACACCGCGGCCGCGGTCGCCAACACCATCACCACAGGCACCATCAGCACCGCCGCCAACGCCGGTGTGGCCACGAACGGGGCGGCCGCCACCGCCAACCTGGCGGGCCAGGGCGGCGACGGCTACGTCAAGGTGTACTGGTAGCCCCACCCCGGACGGTCAGCGCAGGTGCCAGACGTCGCCCGCGGCAAACGGCACGACCCGATCGCCCACCCGGACCAAGAGGCGTCCCTCGGCATCCACCCCCAACGCCAAGCCTTCGACCGCGCTGGTTTCGGATTCGACGACCCGCACCCTGCGCCCGATCGTGGCGCAGCGCCGATCGTAAGCCTGCTTGAGGGCGTCGAGGTCACGCTGTTCGGCGAGGTGTGCCGCCACAGCCCCCAACACACCCGCAGCGACGTCAAGCGCGGAGGCCGACGATCCCGCCAACGCCAGAGAGGTGGCGGTGGGGACGGGTAGTTGGTCCGCGGTCAGGGTCAGATTGATACCCATGCCGATGATCACCAGGTCCGGCGCCGCGCGCTCGGCGAGGATCCCGCACACCTTGCGCCCGTCCAACAGCACGTCATTCGGCCACTTGAGTTCGGGTACCAGCCCGGTCGCAGCCTGGATCCCATCCGCCACCGCGAGCCCCGTGAGCAGCGAAAGCCACCCCCAGGACGTGACCGGCAAGACGGGGCGCACCAGCACCGACATGGCCAACGAAGATCCGGGAGGAGCCTCCCAGCGACGCGTGAAGCGTCCGCGTCCTGCGCTTTGATGAAACGCGACCTTGACCGAGCCGGGAGCCGCTCCCTCGCGGGCTGCGACCGCGAGATCGGCGTTGGTGGAGCCTGTCGACGCCACCACCTGCACGGGGCCAAGGCCCGACGGGAGGCGGCTCGCGAGATCGGCGGCGGTGAACAGCATCGGCACGGCGTCACGTTACCCGCAACACGCGTATCGATGAGGCACGAGGGATGTCGCCACCGGCGCGCATGGCCGGTACCCTTCCGCCATGGGTTCCCAGCACACCACCGCAGACAAGTTGGCCGACTTCGGACGCCGCAGTGAAGCCGCTCTGAATCCGGTCCCCGCTGCTGCCGTCGAAAAGCATCACGCCAAGGGCAAGATGACCGCGCGCGAGCGCGTCTTGCGGCTGCTGGACGAAGGCACCTTCGCCGAGTTTGACGAGTTCACCCGGCACCGGTCGACCTCGTTCGGCTTAGATCACAAGCGTCCCTACACCGACGGTGTCATCACCGGTGTCGGCGCCATCAACGGTCGTCCTGTGTGCATCTTCAGCCAAGACGTCACCATCTTCGGAGGCGCACTGGGCGAGGTCTATGGCCAAAAGATCGTGAAGATCATCGACTTCGCCACCAAGACCGGCTGCCCCCTGATCGGCATCAACGAGGGCGGCGGCGCGCGCATCCAAGAGGGCGTGGTGTCCCTGGGCCTTTACTCGGAGATCTTCCGCCGCAACGTGCTGGCTTCGGGTGTGATCCCTCAGATCTCGCTGATCATGGGCGCCGCGGCGGGCGGGCACGTCTACTCCCCCGCCCTGACTGACTTCGTGATCATGGTCGACCAGACCTCCCAGATGTTCATCACCGGCCCTGCCGTCATCAAGACCGTCACAGGGGCTGACGTCACGATGGAAGAACTCGGTGGCGCCCGCACGCACAACACCAAGTCCGGCAACTCCTGCTACTTGGCCGCCGACGAGGCCGATGCGCTCGAATACGTCCGCGAGTTGCTGACCTACCTGCCGCAGAACAACCTCGAAGATCCGCCGGTGTTCGAGGAAGGCGAGGCCGACCTCACGATCACCGACCACGACCGCAAGCTCGACACGTTGATCCCGGATTCGCCGAATCAGCCGTACGACATGCACGAGGTCATCAAGACCGTCCTCGACGACGACGAGTTCCTCGAGGTGAGCAGCCTTTACGCGCAGAACATCCTCACCGGTTTTGGTCGCATCGAGGGCCGTGCGGTGGGCATCGTGGCCAACCAGCCGATGGTGTTCGCGGGCTGCCTCGACATCAAGGCTTCCGAGAAGGCGGCCCGTTTCGTCCGCACCTGCGACGCGTTCAACGTGCCGGTGCTGACATTCGTGGACGTGCCGGGCTTCCTGCCGGGCACGGACCAGGAATGGGACGGGATCATCCGGCGCGGCGCCAAACTCATTTACGCCTACGGCGAGGCCACCGTGCCACTGGTCACCGTCATCACGCGCAAGGCCTACGGCGGCGCCTATTGCGTCATGGGCTCCAAGAGCCTGGGCGCGGACGTCAACCTGGCCTGGCCGACCGCCCAGATCGCCGTGATGGGCGCCGAGGGGGCCGTGAACCTGCTGTACCGCAAGGAGCTGGCCGAATCGGACGAGCCTGCCGAGCGCCGGGCCGAACTCATCGATAAGTACAACGACGAGCTGGCGAACCCCTACCTCGCCGCCGAACGGGGCTACATCGATCAGGTCGTGTACCCGCACGAGACCCGAGCCCGCATCATCCAGGTGTTGCGCCTGTTGCGCACCAAACGTCAGCAGTTGCCGCCCAAGAAGCACGGGAACATCCCGCTGTGAGCGAGGACCTGACCCCGAAGTTCTCTGTCGTCCGTGGGGATCCCACCGACGTCGAGTTGGCCGCGCTGGCCGCCGTCTTGGTGGCAGCCCGGCGGGAACGTGGTAATCCGCATGCCCCGGCCACCAGCACCCTGTCGGGAGGCTGGAGGTCCTATTGGCACACGGTCCGCAATCCCCTTGTGCCCGGCCGGGAGGCTTGGCGCAGCAGTTTCCGATTGTGACTTGGGGAATCGTCCGGGCGGGCTTTCGGCCGGACAGTACCCTTTGTGAGCAGCCACAGCGCAAGAAAGGGCAACGCTATGAGCGCCACCGACGACATTCTCAACGCCATCGATCTGAATCAGATGGCCACCTACCTGGGGGTCGATGAGGCCACCGCCGAGGCCGCCGTGCAACAGGCCGTTCCGGCCCTCCTCCACGGCCTCGAAGGCGAGGCGGCAGATCCGGAAGCCGCGACCGGCCTTACCAATGCGTTGGCCGCGCACAACAACGGCTTAGTGGGCTCGGGGGAGCCGGTGGATCCCCACCAAATCGACACCGAAGACGGCACCAAGATCGTGGCGCACATCTTCGGTAACCAACCGCAGGCAACCACCAACGCCAATGCGCTGCTCGGGGGCCTCGGCGGCACCTTGGTGAAGAAGCTCCTGCCGATTCTGGCACCGATGGTGATGAGTTGGCTGGCCAACCAGTTACTCAACCACCCGACCGTCCAAAAGACGCAGAACCAGGCCCAGACCTCCAACGCCTCCAGCGGTGGCCTCGGAGACATCCTGGGCGACGTGCTCGGTTCCGTACTCGGTGGGGGCCAGCAGACGCAGTCGACCCGCCAGACGCAGCAGGGTTCCGGAGGTGGACTTGGCGACATCCTGGGCTCGGTCTTGGGCGGCGCCGGAGGCGCGGGCGGACTTGGCAGCATCCTTGGGTCGATCCTCGGGTCCGGCGGCGCGCCCCAGGTCCAGCAGGCCCCGCAGACCCAGCAGTACCAGCAGCCGTCCTTCGGCCAGGGCAACACCGCCTCGACCGGCAAGATCCAGATCCAGGCTGATGACCCCGGCGCGACGCAACAGCAGAGCTCAGGCTCCTCTGATGTGCTCGGCAGCATCCTGGGTTCAATCCTCGGTCGGTGACGGTGCGACTGATCCTCGCCTCCGCGTCCCCGGCCCGCCTGCAGACATTGCGGCGGGCCGGGGTGCGTCCCGAGGTCGTCGTTTCAGGGGTCGATGAGTCCCTCGTGTCCCGCGAGACCTCAGCTGATCTCGTCTTGGCGCTCGCCGAGTTGAAGGGGCAGGCCGTTCTAGACCTCCTCTCCCCCACCGACGACGTCATCGTGGTCGCCTGCGATTCGATGCTGGAACTGGACGGTCAAAGCTTCGGCAAACCCGACGACGCCGCCGAGGCGGTGGCCCGGTGGCGGACCATGCGCGGTCGCGACGGCATTCTCCACACCGGACACTGGGTGGTCATCCGCCAGCACGGCCGGGATCGGGTCGCGGCACGGGTGGCGTCCACCACGGTTACCTTCGCTGACCTCGACGACGCCGAAATCGATGCCTACGTGGCGACCGGTGAACCTCTGTGGGTAGCAGGAGCCTTCACTTTGGACGGTCTCGGAGGGCCTTACGTCACCCGCATCGACGGCGACCCGCACAACGTGGTCGGGATCAGCCTGCCCCTGTTACGGGTCATGCTACGCGACCTCGGTATCCGGTGGCACGACCTGGTGGAACGCGCCTGAAACGGCGCGATCAGGGACCGACGTCGGCGTTGTTGAACGGCATGAACGGCGCCAGGGCCGGGAAGACCCACGTGAACAGTGCCGCCACGACAGCCGCGAACAGCGCCAGGCAGAGCAGGACCTTCACCGGGGTTGGCCCCGGAAGGTGACGCCAGAGAAAACCGTACATACCTCGCCTTACTTCGCCGGTGGGGCGAGAACGGTGGCCGGTAAGCCCTCGGCCCGGGAATAGGTCGCCGCCAACTCCCCGTAGGCGACGTACCGCTGCCGCGCGCTGAACTCCGGATGGCAACTGGTCATGGTGAGCACAGCTTTGGTGGCGACCATGCCGACCTTCTCGGGCACGGGGAGCACAACCTCCGAATGGTCGGGGTCCACAATGTCCGAACCGGTGACGCGGTACACGAAGTACGACGCCTTCGTCTCCACCACGATGACGTCACCCACGGCCAGTTCGGCGATCCGGTTGAACGGCTTGCCGTACGTCGTCCGGTGCCCGGCCATCGCAAAGTTTCCGATCGCCCCCGGTTGAGCCGTGCCGACGTAGTGTCCGACCCCCTTCGACAGCACCGGCAGCCCTGTGCCCTCGTACACGGGCGCCACGAAATCGCGCCCAAAGCGAGGGATCCGCACCAAGGCGACAGCCTGGTCCGGCACGACGTCGCTGGTCGTGGCGGTCGTGGTGCCGGGCGTGATGGTCGTGACAGTGGAACTCTCGAACCGTGCGACCTCATCGCGCATCTCGGCGCCAGCAACGACATCCGTCCAGAACAACTGCCACACCACAAAAAGCAGCACGAAGATGCCCGCAGAAATCAAGAGCTCGGAGAGAAGGCCTATGAGATGGGTGCCGAGCCCTATCTTGCGATGTGTGGCGACACGTCGAGGTGCCGAAGTTGTGTCCTGGCTCACAGTCCCCCCTGCGTCGACAGCTTCTGGGGCCTCACGCTACCAGGGAGGCACAATGACAGCCGGAGCTAACGCGGCCTCCCGGTAGGGTGAGGACCGCCATGACTGAGGAGACCGTACGCACTAGCCGCGTTCCTGCCATCGTTCGAGCTCTTCGCCCGAAGCAGTGGCTGAAGAACGCGCTCGTTTTCGCCGCGCCCTTGGCGGCGGGCCCGCCGTTCACCTGGCACATCGTACGAGGCACCTTGTTCGCGCTCACGGCCTTCATTTTGGTGAGTTCCTCGATCTACCTCATCAATGACGTCCGCGACGCCGAGGCGGATCGCCTCCACCCGCAGAAGCGCCTGCGTCCGGTCGCGTCAGGCGAACTCAAACCCGGAATCGCGATCAGCCTCGCCGCGATCCTCGGAGCGGCAGGGCTGGTTGTTGCCGCGATCGGCCACCCCATGCTTCTCGTGACCCTTGCGGTCTACTCCGTGCTGCAAGTCGGCTACGTGTTGGGCTGGAAACACGTGCCACTGATCGACATCGCGATCGTGGCCATGGGGTTCTTGCTGCGGGCCGTGGCGGGCGGCGTCGCCTCCGACATCCCGCTCTCCCAATGGTTCTTGCTGGTGGCGGGCTTCGGTTCCTTGTTCATGGTTTCTGGCAAGCGCTACTCGGAGATCGTTGAGCTGGGCGCCGGGGCCGGAACGCGGCGCTCGTTGACGATGTATACGGTCAGCTACCTGAGGTCGATCTGGACTATCTGCGCGGCGGTCGTCATTGTCGCCTACGGCCTATGGGCCTTCGACCTGCGCGCGAACCGTCCGTTCGGCATCGCCTGGACGGCCATTTCCATCGCCCCTTTCACTCTCGCCATCCTGCGGTACGCGATGCGCATCGATGCGGGAGAGGCGGGCGCCCCAGAAGAGGTCGTCATCCACGACCGCATGCTCCAAGCGCTGGGCTTGCTATGGGTCGTGACGCTGAGCGTGGCCCTCTTTCTTCACTGAGCCGGACGCCGCGACTCAGAGCCAGTCGAACTTCCGGAAGAGGAAGAACAACCCGACGGTGCCCACGGTGATCAACGCGGCGGACTGGTAGAGGCCGAACGCCTCGCTGTACCCCGGGTAGGGCACGTTTTGGCCAAACCAACCCGTCACCGCGGTCGGGATCGCGATAATCGCACCCCACCCCGCCAGCTTCTTCATGATCGTGTTGAGGCGTGAATCCTGCAGCGACAGATTGGTTTCGAAAACGCTGGTGACCATGTCGCGCAGCGACTCCGTCCATTCCGACGCACGGATCACGTGGTCATAAAGATCGGTGTAGTAGCCCTCCAGCGCCCGCGGCATTCCCTCCAACGGCATACGTTGGATACTCGCCACCACCTCGCGCATGGGGAGCACGATCCTCCGCAGCTGCACCAGCGCTTTGCGCATCCCGAACACCCGCTGCTGGACCGCCGCCGATTGGATCTTCTCGTCGAAAAGCAGGTCCTCAAGCCCCTCCAGGGCGTCATCCATCGTTTGGATGGTGTCGAAGTGGCCGTCCACGATCGTGTCTAACAGGCCGTGGACGAGGCCGCCAACACCCAGCCTCCAAAGCCCGTCGGCCGTCCAGCGATCCAACACCTCGGCCATGTTGAGCCCGGCGCCGTCGCGGACGGTGATGAGCCCCTGCCGCACCACGAACGCAGAGACCCGTGAGGTTGCCAGTTCCCACAATCCTGCGTCGTCCTGGACCAGGTCGGTGGTGTAACAGGTGAAGAACAAGTGGGAGGCGTGCCGGGTGGCTTTGGGGCGCTCCCGCGGGGCCAGCGCGTCTTCGACCGCATGCGGATCGAACCCGAGTTCCTCTGCGAGCTTGGCCAGCAGATCTGGCTCGGGCTGACAAAGGTCCAACCACACCAACGCTTCGGGGGTAGCCAACCAGACGTCCAGTTCTTCCAGCGGGAAGTCTTGGGCCACCTGCGCCCCGTCGCGCCAGGCCCGGCTCTGCATCGTCACGCGCCAAGCATCGCACGGGCGTCCATGAGCGCCTGGGACAACGGAGTTTGAGACTCGCGGGACGTCCACCTCACCCGCGCCCGACGAGTAGTTCTAGACTGCGCGCATGCCGATCACCAAGGTCCTCGTGGCCAACCGTGGCGAGATCGCCGTCCGGGTCATCAGAGCCGCCAAAGACGCCGGTTTGGCCAGCGTCGCGATCTACGCCGACCCCGATGCCGATTCTCTTTTCGTCAAGCTTGCCGATGAGTCCTTCGCTCTCAATGGGGCAACACCCGCCCAGACGTATCTGGATGTTGCCAAGGTCCTGGACATCGCAGCGCGGTCCGGCGCCGACGCCGTTCATCCGGGCTACGGCTTCTTGGCGGAGAACGCGAGCTTCGCGCAGGCCGTCCTCGACGCGGGCCTGATCTGGATCGGCCCTCCACCCGCGGCGATTGATGCGCTGGGTGACAAGGTCAAGGCACGCCACATTGCGCAGCGGGCTGGGGCTCCCTTGGTTCCAGGCACGTCCGATCCCGTCGCGAACGCCGACGAAGTTGTCGCGTTCGCCGACGAGTTCGGGTTGCCGGTCGCCATCAAGGCCGCTTTTGGCGGCGGCGGACGAGGCCTGAAAGTGGCCCGCACCCGCGACGAGATCCCCGAACTGTTCGAGTCCGCAACACGCGAGGCGGTCACGGCGTTCGGCCGCGGTGAGTGCTTCGTCGAGCGCTACCTCGATCGTCCGCGGCACGTCGAAACCCAGTGCCTGGCCGACAGCCACGGCAACGTCGTGGTGATCTCGACGCGCGACTGCTCGTTACAGCGTCGCCACCAGAAGCTCGTCGAAGAGGCTCCCGCGCCGTTCCTCACCGATGACCAGATCAGCAAGCTGTACGCCTCCTCCAAGGCCATCCTGCGTGAGGCCGGCTACGTGGGTGCGGGCACCTGCGAGTTCCTCGTGGGTCAGGACGGCACCATCTCGTTCCTCGAGGTGAATACCCGCCTCCAGGTCGAGCATCCGGTCTCCGAAGAGGTCACGGGCATCGACCTCGTCCGCGAAATGTTCCGCATCGCCGACGGCGAGGAACTGGGCTACGACGATCCGGCGGTTCGCGGCCACTCGATCGAATTCCGGATCAACGCCGAGGATCCCGGCCGGAACTTCATGCCCGCACCCGGCGCGCTGACGGCCTGGCAGCCACCCACGGGGCCTGGCGTCCGTGTGGACACCGGGTACCTCGCGGGAATGGCCGTACCCGGTTCCTTCGACAGCCTCGTCGCGAAGATCATCGTCACGGGCGCCGACCGCGAGCAGGCCATCGGACGCTCGCGACGCGCGCTGTCCGAGACCGTCCTGGACGGCATGCCAACGGTCATCCCGTTCCATCAACGCGTCCTTGACGACCCCGCCTTCACGGCCCCGGACGGCACGTTCGGCGTCCACACCCGCTGGATCGAGACGGAGTTCTCCGGAGGCATCCCGGCCTACACCGGCACTCTCGGCACCGCCGAGGCAGAGGAGAAGGAAACGTTTGTCGTCGAGGTGAACGGCCGGCGCATCGAGGTGAAGCTGCCCAGCGCGCTGGCCGCCCCCTCCGCACGGGTCGCCACCGCCAAGAAGCCGATCAGGCGCGACCGCGGCGACCACAAAGCGAAGGCACCTTCGAGCAACTCCCTCACCGCGCCGATGCAGGGCACGATCGTGAAGGTGGCCGTCCACGACGGCGACCCCGTCTCCGAAGGTGACCTCATCGTCGTGCTCGAGGCCATGAAGATGGAGCAGCCGATCACGGCCCACCGGGCCGGCGTGGTGGCCCGCCTGAAGGCCGTCGCCGGTTCCCCGGTGGGGAACGGGGAAACCCTCTGCGAGATCGTCGATCCCACCTAGAAACTGCTCGACGACGCGCCCCGTACCACCCTTCTGGCACGGGGCGCGTCTACTAATTTCCTGAGAATCTACCGATCCCCCTGCCATAACGCTCGTAGGGGGGGCATGCTTACCCCCGTGCAGTCTGGGACGTTATTAGTGCTCAGCGCCGTCGCCGCGGTAGCGGTGGTGTTGGGACGAGCGTGGGTGCTGCGTCGGCATGCTCGCCGCGCGGCCGAGGCCGCGCGCCTGGAAGCGTCGGGTTCCGCGGCTTCCGAGGACACCACGCGCTTCGCCGAAGAACTCCAGTTGGTCGACCAGATCATCAACGAGGAAACCACCCCTGACAATGTTTTCAAGGACCTCCTGAAGGCGCACGAGTGCCTCGCCACGGCCCAGACCGCGATGGACGGCAATCGGGTCCCTGAGGCGATCC
Source organism: Micropruina sp. (assembly GCA_016716635.1). GTDB lineage: Bacteria > Actinomycetota > Actinomycetes > Propionibacteriales > Propionibacteriaceae > JADJVZ01. The sequence continues at coordinate 11,698 of JADJVZ010000001.1, read as the reverse complement.
GGAAAGCGACCGCCGCCCTCGGAGAAGGTCGCTACGCCATGTCGCGCGTCCAGGCTTGGTTGGCCGGACGCCCCGCACCTCGCGCCTCCGCCCCTTGCTTCTTCAACCCCGCCCACGGCCCCTCAACGGCCACCGTCCGTTGGACGGATGCTCATGGGAACGAGTTCGCCGTTCCCGCCTGTGCCGCGGACGCCACCCGCATCACCGCTGGGGCTCGCCCAAACATCCGCATGGTGCCCCTCGGCGACGACTTGGTTCCCTACTGGGAGGCCGGCCAGGACTACCGCCCCTGGGCCCTTGGCTACTTCGAGCAGTGGCGCACGGTTGCCACCCCCGTTGATCGCATGCTGACTACGGTCACCGCCGCCTGACCCCCGGCCTGTCGGAGGCCCGCCGTAGGGCGGAGATCCTGCACGATCCCCGGCACTGGCCGGAATACCACCCCGGTTACGACGGGGTGTTCGTTCGCGATCCCGACGGGAACAACGTCGAGGCCGTCGTGCACACCTTCGCTGCCTGACTCACCTACCCCGCCGCCACGCCCCGAAGGACACATCGGGTGCCCTCGGGGGCGGCAAACGTGGCGTTGACGGACCACTCCGCTTCCTTCCCCGGATCGACGGTGGCCGTCGTGCTGGCACTCGCCAACACCGTGGCCGCCTTCGAGGTGAAGAACACCGTCACCGTGTAGGTGCGCGAGGCCGACCCGGGGTTCTTCACCGTCCCGGCCGCGCGCCACCCCCCGCTAGCCGCGGCGCATTCGGTCAGGGAGACCGACTTGCGGTCCTCCGGCACGTTCGCAACGTGGGTCGGGATGCCCCCCGGCGAGGCAGGGCTCGGAGTGGGCCCTCCCGAACAACCCACGCCGAGCAGCGCCACTCCTGACAGGAGCACGCCCACCGCCACGCTTCTTTTCACCGTGCGCCTCCTTGCCGACGGCGAGCTGAGAGCCACAAGCCGGCGCTTCCGAGGGCCAACAGGGCGAGGGCGAAGCCAACCCACGTCGCCACCTCAATACCCGTCCTCGACAACGAGGGGATAGGAACCGGCGCCTGCGGCACCGTCACGAGCACCGGCGCGCACTGGTTCGCGACCGGCGGCGTGCCGTCGGCACATAGCCCTCCCGGCACTGTCGGAACGGCCGCGTTCGTCATCCGCCGGTCCCCCGTGGCTGGATCCTTGACGGTCACGGAGTAGGTGATGGTGACCGGCAGGGGCGGATAGGCCAGGTCACCGGACCACGACAAGATCGACCCGGACACCGACACAGTGCCAGCCGAGGCCACGGCATCGGCGTTGTAGCTGGCGTCATCGAGGACCGCCGACAAATCATCGGTGAAGCTCGCACCCTCGAAGCCCACGCGACCGGTGTTCGCGACCTTAATGGTGTAGGTGACCTGGGTTCCCGGCAGCGCCGAGCTCACCGAGGCAGCCTTCGACACAGTGAACAGCTCGGCTGGGACCGGCTCGTTGTCTCTGGCCGTCACCGGTGGCCCCGTCGGCGGTGTCCCGCTGGCGATCGCTTCGCTGTCGATCAGACCGTTCTTCACGTCGTTCTGGGTCGTGGTGTAGGTCGCAGTACAGGTCATCGATTCCCCCACCGCGAGCTGGGTCGTGGGGCACGACAGCGGCGAGAGTCCCGGCATGGGGTCAACCACGGAGACGCCCTGAAGCGACACGTTGCCGGTGTTCCTCACCAGGTAGGAGAACGTCACCACACTGCCCGGACCGGCGAAGGCCCCTGTCGTCGTCGACTTCTCGACCGTAATGTTGGGATTCTGCGTCGCCGACACCGTCACCTCGGATGTGTCCGAAACGGTGGCGCCCGTCGACGTCGACCCTGTGACTGTCCCCTTGTTGTAGACGTGCCCGGCATCCAGATCGGTTTGCGTGGTGGTGTAGGTCGCCGTGCAGGTGATGGACCCACCGACGCCCAGCTGCGTGACGCCGGAGCAGTCGATGGCGGACAGATTCGCCAGCGGGTCCGTGACCGTGATCGACGTCAGGGGCACGGTGCCGGTGTTGGATACCAGGAACGAGTAGGTGACCCGCGCCCCTACTGCGCTGAAGGTCGTCGGTGAGGCCGACTTGATCAGGGTGATCTGGGCGACCGAGACCGCCGCCTCGGAGATCGGCGACGTCACCGAAGACGTCAGGCCAAGGGGTGTGCCGGTCGCGGTGGCCGCATTGGTGACCATTCCGTTGCTGATGTCGGCTGCCACGGCAGTGTAGGTCGCCTGGAAGGTGGCCGACTGACCAGCGTCCAAGGTGGCGAGCGTCGTCCCCGAGCAGGGAGCGTCCGGCGAGGTGAGCGCCCCGCACGTGATGGACGACAATCCGGTCGGGTTGCCCACCAACGTGAAGGCGTCCGAGACCGAGACGTTCGTCATGGGCTCCGTGCCGACGTTTGTCACGAGGAACGTGTACGTGACTTGCTCCCCCACGTGCGTGATGGTCGTCGGCGAGGCCGACTTGACCACGGTCAACGACTGCACCGGAATGATGACCGGCGGGCAGGCGTCCGGCGCCTGCAGTGACCAGAACAGCGTGGTTTGGGTGCAGCTGCCACCTGGAGCGGTCGGAATCGCCACGTTGGTCATCGTGAGGTCTCCCGAGGGGGGCGCCTTCACGGTCACCGAGTAGGTGATCGTCACGGGAACCGCCGGGTACGCCAAGTCGCCGGACCAGCTCAGGGTTGAGCCTATGAGCGAGACCGTGCCCGAGGAAGCGACGGCATCCGTGTTGTAGGTCGCGTCATCCAACACGCCCGACAGGTCGTCCCTGAGACTGGCACTGGTGAAGGCCGCACCCCCGGTGTTCGTTACCGTGACCGTGTAGGTCACCGTAGCCCCCGGAACAGTGGACGACTCCGAGGCCGTCTTCGACACCGCATACGCCATCACCGGCACCACGACAGCCACGCAGGTATCGCCCACCGGCGGATAGCCGTCCGAACACAACCCACCCGGCACCGTCGGCACCGCGGCATTGCTCAGCGAGTGATCCCCGGTATCCGGGGAGTTGACCGTCACCGAATACGTGATCGTCACCGGCACCGACGGGAACGCCAAGTCACCCGACCACGACAAGATCGAGCCCGACACCGAGACACTGCCCGAGGAGGCCATCGCATCCGTGTTGTACGTCGCATCATCGAGAACGCCGGACAGGTCATCGATGAACGCAGCCCCGGGGAACGCCGCCCGCCCGGTGTTCGTGACCGTGATTGTGTAGGTCACCGCGCCGGCTGGCACCACGGACGCGGTCGAGGCCGCCTTCGACACTGTGAAGGACGTCACCGGCACCACCACCGCCGGACAGGCGCCCGCCACCGGGGCAGACCCGTCAGAACAGAATCCGCCTGGGACGCTCGGGACCGCGGCGTTCGTGAGCCGCGAATCGCCCGGATCCGGATTCTTCACCGTCACCGAATAGGTCACCGTGACCGGCACGGACGGATACGCGAGGTCACCCGTCCACGAAAGGGCGGAACCCGACCGCGACACGGTGCCCGAGGAAGCGACGGCGTCATCGTTGTAAGTCGCGTCGTCCAGCACGGACGTGAGGTCGTCGCTGAACGCGGCACCGGTGAAGGCTGCCTTTCCGGTGTTCGTCACCGTCACCGTGTAGGTCACCCTGGAACCGAGCACGGCGGTGCTCGCCGACGCGGCCTTCGACACCGTGAAAGACGTGACGGGAACAACGATCGGAGGACAAGCGTCCGGGGCGATAAGCGTGGCGTTGGCACAACTCCCGCCCGGCACGGTTGGTACCGCAGCGTTGGACAGCAGCAGATCAGCCGTGTCCGGCGCCTTCACCGTCACCGAGTAGTTGATCGTGACGGGCACCGACGGGTAGGCCAGGTCACCCGACCACGACAACGTCGAGCCTGTGACGGACACGCTGCCCGACGAGGCCACGGCGTCGGTGTTGTACACCGCGTCATCGAGCACGCCGGACAGATCGTCGGTGACCATGGCACCTACAAAGCCGGTGCCACCTGTGTTGGTCACCGTGACCGTGTAGGTCACCGTGGACCCTGTCACGGCCGACGGAGTGGACGCGGCCTTCGCCACGGTGAACGACTGCACCGGGACGACCACCGCGGGGCACAGTCCGTCCTGCGTGGCGGACCCGTCCCCGCAGAACCCGCCCGCGGTCGTGGGCACGGCAGCGTTGATGAGCTGGTGGTCCCCCTGATCCGGCGCGTTCACGGTCACCGAGTAGGTGATCGTCACCGGCACCGACGGATACGCAAGGTCACCCGACCACGACAGCGTCGAACCGATCAGTGCCACGCTGCCCGCCGAGGCCATCGCGTCCGTGTTGTAGGTCGCATCGTCGAGCACGCCTGAGAGGTCATCGGTGAAGGACGCGCCCGCAAACGCTGCACGCCCGGTGTTGGCCACGGTCACCGTGTAGGTCACCGTCGAACCGGTCACGGCCGACGTCAGGGAGGCCGCTTTCGAGACTGTGTAGGCGGTCACCGGCACCAGGACGGCCGGGCAGGTGTCGTCCAATGGAGCCGAACCGTCCGAGCAGAGCCCTCCAGGCGCGGTGGGCACCGCGGCGTTGGTGAGCACGTGGTCGCCAGTGATCGGCGAGTTGGCGGTCACCGAATACGTGATCGTCACCGGCACGGACGGGTACGCCAGGTCACCCGACCACGACAACGTCGATCCGGTCACCGAAACCGAACCCGAGGAGGCCACCGCATCCGCGTTGTAGGTCGCGTCATCGAGCACACCGGCAAGGTCATCGGTGAGCGTGGCACCGGTAAATGCCGCACCACCCGTATTCGTCACCGTCACCGTGTACGTCAGCTTGGAACCCGGCACCGCAGACGACACCGAAGCCGCCTTCGACACCGTGAACGACCTCACGGGCACGATCACGGCAGCACAGAGGCCGTCGACCGGGGCAGTGCCGTCCGAACAGAACCCACCGGGGCCTGTGGGGACGGCCGCGTTAGTCAGCACATGATCCCCGGTATCCGGGGAGTTGACCGTCACCGAATAGGTGATCGTCACCGGCACCGCCGGATAGACCAAGTCACCCGACCACGACAATGTCGAACCCGACAGCGACACCGAACCCGAGGAGGCCACCGCATCGTTGTTGTAGGTCGCATCGTCCAACACGCCCGCCAGCGCATCGGAGAAAGTGGCACCCGTGTAGGCGCTGCCACCGGTATTGGTGACCGTCACCGTGTAGGTCACCTTCGCCCCTGGCACCGCCGACGTCGCCGAAGCCGCCTTCGACACCGTGTAGGTCGTCACCGGCACCAGCACGGCAGCACAGAGCTCATCGACCGGGGCAGTGCCGTCCGAACAGAGTCCACCGGGGCCTGTGGGGACGGCCGCGTTAGTCAGCACGTGATCGCCAGTATCCGGGGAGTTGACCGTCACCGAGTAAGTGATCGTCACGGGCACCGACGGATAGACCAGGTCACCGGACCACGACAGGTCCGAGCCGGTCACCGACACACTGCCCGCAGAGGCCACCGCATCGGCGTTGTACGTCGCATCATCCAGAACGCCCGACAGATCGTCCGTGAACGCCGCGCCCGCAAACGCCGCACCACCCGTATTCGTCACCGTCACCGTGTAAGTCACCTTGGAACCCGGCACCGCAGACGACACCGAAGCCGCCTTCGACACCGTGAACGACCTCACGGGCACGATCACGGCAGGACACAGACCGCCCACCGGAGCAGTGCCGTCCGAACACAACCCACCCGGCACCGTCGGGACCGCCGCATTCGTCAGCGCATGATCGCCCGAGTCAGGGGTGTTCACCGTGACCGAATACGTGATTGTCACCGGCACCGTCGGGAACGCGAGGTCACCCGACCACGACAAGGTCGAGCCGGTCACCGACACACTGCCCGACGAGGCCACCGCGTCACTGTTGTACGCCGCATCGTCGAGCACTCCGGCCAAGTCATCGGTGAATGTGGCGCCCGTGAAGGAGCACCACCCGTATTCGTCACCGTCACCGTGTAAGTCACCTTGGACCCCGGCACTGCAGACGCCACCGAAGCCGACTTCGACACCGTGTAGGTCGTCACCGGCACCACAACGGCAGCGCAGAGGCCGTCGACCAGGGCGGAGCCGTCCGAACAGAGTCCACCGGGCCCCGTGGGGACGGCCGCGTTAGTCAGCACGTGATCGCCGGAATCCGGGGAGTTGACCGTCACCGAGTAAGTGATCGTCACCGGCACCGACGGATAGACCAAGTCACCGGACCACGACAGGTCCGAGCCGGTCACCGACACACTGCCCGCCGAGGCCACCGCATCGTTGTTGTAGGTCGCATCGTCCAACACGCCCGCCAGCGCATCGGAGAATGTCGCACCCGTGTAGGCGCTGCCACCGGTGTTCGTGACCGTCACCGTGTAGGTCACCTTCGCCCCTGGCACCGCCGACGACGCTGACGCCGACTTCGACACCGTGTAGGTCGTCACCGGCACCAGCACGGCAGCACAGAGGCCGTCGACCGGAGCGGAGCCGTCCGAACAGAACCCACCGGGGCCTGTGGGAACGGCCGCGTTAGTCAGCACATGATCCCCGGTATCCGGGGAGCTGACCGTCACCGAGTAAGTGATCGTCACCGGCACCGACGGATAAACCAAGTCACCCGTCCACGACAGGTCCGAGCCGGTCACCGACACCGAACCCGAGGAGGTCACCGCATCCGCGTTGTAGGTCGCATCGTCCAGGACGCCCGCCAGCGCATCGGAGAAAGTGGCACCCGTGAAGGTGCTGCCACCCGTGTTGGTGACGGTCACCGTGTAAGTCACCTTGGCTCCCGGCACCGCGGACGACACCGACGCCGCCTTCGCGACTGTGTACGACACCACCGGCACCACCGCAGCGGGACAGGCACCGGCGACCGGCGCGGACCCATCCGCGCAGAAACCACCCGGGACCGTCGGATTCGCCGCATTGGTGAGCTTATGGTCGCCCTCATCCGGAGAGTTGACCGTCACCGAATACGTCACCGTCACCGGCACCGACGGGTACACCAGGTCACCCGACCACGACAGCGTCGAACCCGCCAGCGACACCGACCCCACCGACGCCACCGCATCGTTGTTGTACGACGCATCGTCCAACACCGCGCTCAGATCATCATCAAACGTCGCGCCCGTAAAGACCGCGCCACCCGTGTTCGTCACCGTCACCGTGTAAGTCACCGTCGACCCCGGCACCGCAGACGCCACCGACGCCGCCTTCGACACCGTGAATGACGCCACCGGCACGATCACGGCCGGACACAAGCCGTCGACCGGAGCAGTGCCATCGAAGCAGAGCCCACCCGCTGTCGTCGGGACCGCTGCATTGATCAGCGCATGATCGCCCGTATCGGGGGTGCTCACGGTCACTGAATAGGTGATCATGGCCGGCACCGACGGATACGACAGATCCCCCGACCACGACAAGATCGAACCCGACATCGACACACTGCCTGACGAGGCCACCGCGTCGCTGTTGTACGTGCCGTCATCGAGCACGCCCGACAGGTCGTCGCTGAACGTCGCACCCGTCAACGCCGCACCGCCAGTGTTCGTCACCGTGACCGTGTAGGTCACCGTGTCCCCCGGCACCGCGGACGTCGCCGACGCGGACTTCGACACCGTGTAGGAGGTCACCGGCACGTTGCCAGGTGGGCACAGGTCATCCACCGGTTCGGAACCATCCGAGCAGAACCCGCCCGGGATCGTGGGCACCGCCGCATTGATCAAGGCATGATCGCCCACGTCCGGGGTGTTCACCGTCACGGAGTAGGTCACGGTCACCGGAACCGACGGATACGCCAGGTCACCGGACCACGTCAGGGTCGAGCCCGTGAGCGTCACACTGCCTGACGAGGCCACCGCGTCGCTGTTGTACGTGGCGTCATCGAGCACGCCCGACAGCTCGTCGCTGAACGTCGCACCCGTAAACGCCGCACCACCTGTGTTCGTCACCGTCAACGTGTACGTCACCGTGGCGCCCGGCACAGTGGTCGACACCGAAGCCGCCTTCGCCACCATGAACGACCGCACGGGCACGATCACAGCTGGACACAGATCGTCCACCGGAGCCGAACCGTCCGAACACAACCCACCCGGCACCGTCGGGGCCGCCGCATTCGTCAACGCATGATCGCCCGCATCAGGGGAACTCACGGTCACCGAGTAGGTGATCGTCACCGGTACGGACGGATGCACCAGGTCACCCGACCACGACAAGGTCGAGCCCGTCAGCGACACACTGCCTGACGAGGCCACCGCGTCGCTGTTGTACGTGGCGTCATCGAGCACGCCCGACAGATCGTCGCTGAACGTCGCACCCGTCAACGCCGCACCACCCGTGTTCGTCACCGTCACTGTGTAGGTCACCGTGTCTCCCGGCACCGCCGACGTTGCCGAGGCGGCTTTCGACACCGTGTAAGTGAGCACGGGGACCACCACGGCCGGACACAGATCGGCCACCGGCGCTGAACCGTCGGCGCAATACCCTCCCGGAGCCGTCGGAACCGCAGCGTTGGTCAGCGAGTGATCGCCGGTATCCGGGGAGTTGACCGTCACCGAGTAGGTGATCGTCACCGGCACCGAGGGATGGACCAAGTCACCCGTCCACGACAGGGTCGAACCCGACACCGAAACCGAACCCGCGGAGGCCACTGCATCCGCGTTGTAGACCGCGTCATCCAGCACGCCCGCCAGGTTGTCGGTGAACGTCGCGCCCGTGAACGCACCCCACCGGTATTCGTGACCGTGATGGTGTAGGTGACCGTGCCGCCTGGCACCACGGACGACGCCGACGCCGCCTTCGACACCGCATAGGTCGTCACCGGCACCAGCACGGCAGCACAGAGGCCGTCAACCGGAGCGGAGCCGTCCGAACAGAACCCACCGGGCCCCGTGGGGACGGCCGCGTTAGTCAGCACATGATCCCCGGTATCCGGGGAGTTCACCGTCACCGAGTAAGTGATCGTCACCGGCACCGCCGGATAGACCAAGTCACCCGTCCACGACAATGTCGAACCCGACAGCGACACTGAACCCGAGGAGGCCACCGCATCGTTGTTGTAGGTCGCATCGTCCAACACGCCCGCCAGCGCATCGGAGAAAGTCGCACCCGTGTAGGCGCTGCCACCGGTGTTCGTGACCGCCACCGTGTAGGTCACCTTCGCCCCTGGCACCGCCGACGACGCTGACGCCGACTTCGACACCGCATAGGTCGTCACCGGCACCACAACGGCAGCACAGAGCTCATCGACTGGAGCGGAGCCGTCCGAACAGAACCCACCGAGCTCCGTGGGAACGGCCGCGTTAGTCAGCACATGATCCCCGGTATCCGGGGGAGTTCACCGTCACCGAATAGGTGATCGTCACCGGCACCGACGGATAAACCAAGTCACCGGACCACGACAGCGTCGAACCCGCCAGCGACACCGAACCTGCCGAGGCCACCGCATCCGCGTTGTAGGTCGCATCGTCCAACACGCCCGCCAGCGCATCGGAGAAACTCGCCCCGGTGAAGGCCGCGCCACCGGTGTTGGTGACGGTCACGGTGTAGGTCACCTTGGCCCCTGGCACCGCAGAGGTCGCCGAGGCTGTCTTCGCTACCGCGAACGACGTCACCGGGACGATGACAGCGGCACAAAGGTTTTCCACGGGCGCCGATCCGTCCGAGCAGAACCACCCGGGGTCGTCGGCGAGGCGGCGTTGGTGAGCTTATGGTCGCCCTCATCCGGAGAGTTGACCGTCACCGAATACGTCACCGTCACCGGCACCGACGGGTACACCAGGTCACCTGACCACGACAGCGTCGAACCCGCCAGCGACACCGAGCCCACTGACGTTACGGCATCGTTGCTGTACGACGCATCGTCCAACACCGCGCTCAGATCATCATCAAACGTCGCGCCCGTAAAGACCGCGCCACCCGTGTTCGTCACCGTCACCGTGTAAGTCACCGTCGACCCTGGCACCGCAGACGCCACCGACGCGGCCTTCGACACCGTGTACGACACCACCGGCACCACCAGCGCCGGGCAGGCACCGGCGACCGGCGCGGACCCACCGGCGCAGAACCCACCCGGCACCGTCGGATTCGCCGCATTGGTGAGCTTATGGTCGCCCTCATCCGGCGAGTTGACCGTCACCGAATACGTCACCGTCACCGGCACCGACGGGTACACCAGGTCACCCGACCACGACAGCGTCGAACCCGCCAGCGACACCGAACCCACTGACGCCACGGCATCGTTGTTGTACGACGCATCGTCCAACACCGCGCCCAGATCATCATCAAACGTCGCGCCCGTGAACGCGATGCCGCCCGTGTTCGTCACCGTCACCGTGTAAGTCACCGTCGACCCCGGCACAGCGGACGCCGCCGACGCCGCCTTCGACACCGTGTAGGACGCCACAGGAATCGATACGGCCGAGGTGTCAGTCACGACCGCCCCTGTCCCCGACGTGCCGGTCGCGTGGTAGCCGTGTTATTGATCGACCCGTTGGCTACATCGTCCGCTGTCGTGATGTAGGTGGCGGTCAGGTGATCTCGCCGCCCACCAGGATGTCCGTGGCGCCGTCCGCGATGTCGGTGATGGGGTATCGGCACGGGCGACAGGCCCGGCATCGGGTCCGTCACCACGATGTCCTTCAACTTCACGTTTCCGGTGTTCTTGACGAGGTACGAGTAGGTGATCTCCGCGCCTACGACCACGAACGACCCCACCGAGGCGGTCTTCACCACCGAGATGTCCGGGGTCTGGGTCGCGGGCACGATGACCTCGGACGTGTCTTGCAACCATGCCGCCGGCCAGGGTCTTCCCGTTGCGATGCCCTGGTTGTACAGCCGACCGGTATCGACGTCACCTTGGGTGGTGGTGTACGTCGCCGTGCAGGTCATCGGCGGATCCGTCGGCGACAGCGCGGTCGTTGGCAACTGAGGGCCGAGAGGCCCTCCATCGAATCAGTGACTGCAATGGGGTCGAGCCGAATGTTCTGATATTGCTCACCACATACGAGAGTACGTGGATGACCGTGTTGGGGTGCCGAGAAGGTCGCGGGGGAGGCTGACTTGACCAAGGAGATGGCTGGAACTGGGGCGACACCGGAACGCTGGCCGTCGAGGCCGCCGTCACCGCAGGACCTGAGGGGGGTGCCCGTCACGGTGGCGGTGTTGTTGATTGAACCGGCCAGCAGATCCGCCGCCGTTGCAGAGTAGGTGGCCGAGCACGCCATGGACGACCTGCGCCAGCGAGGAAATACCCGCGCAGTCGATCGGCGAGAGATTGGGGAGCGGATCACTCTACCACCACCGATTCAAGGTCACCGAGCCGGTGTTTGTCACCAGGAAACGAGTAGGTGAGTACCGTGGGGCCTGGTTGAAGGTCGCCGGCATCGCCGACTTGACCAGGGTGATGGCTGTGCGGACGTTGACCTCGTGGCCGTCGTCGGCGAAGTGGTCACGGAGTGGTCGTCCTCCGGGGTACCGGTACGTCGCCTCGTTCACCACGGACTTGTTGGTGAGGTCGGCGGCCACGGCGAGGTAGGTGGCCTTGAAGGTGGCCGGATTGCCCGATCGCCAACGTGGCCACCATCGATCCGGAGCAACCAGCCGGCTGCGCGAGCCCCATGCACGCGATCGGCGAGAGGCCGGCGGGTCCCCTTACCGTGGTGAAGGTGTCCGACACC